>CAVUMZ010000001.1:0-278300 GCA_963742705.1 uncultured Solirubrobacterales bacterium
CGGTGCCGCTCACCTGGGTCGTCGGCCAGGCGATCTCCGTCTACTGGCCGCCCGGGCGGCTCGGCACGCTCTGAGGAGCCGTCAGGGCCAGGTGAGTCGGTGGGCGAGCTCGGTTGGCGCGAGCTCGATCAGCCCGCTGCGGGCGACGGGCTCATATTCGCCGTTACGCAGCCCGAGCCAGGCGACGGATCGCTCCCCGGGATCGACGATCAAGATCTCGTCGACGCGGTGGGCGGCGTAGAACGGGAGCTTCTGCCAGGTCTCGTCTCCCGGGGAGAGGATCTCCACGATGAGTGCGGCGGTCGGGAGCCACACGCCGGCGGCTCCCGGGCGGTGCAGTCCTCCGTCGGGCACGCGGAAGTCGTGTTCGGACTCGCCGAGGTTGAACTCGTGCATCGTTGGTATCAGGCCGGCTGCGCGCGCCGGGCTGTCGAGCAGCACGGCGAGCTGTTGGGCCACATGCGCGTGCTCGAAGCTGGGGGCGGGAACCATGTGGTGGACACCCTGCCACACCTCGTCGAGGCGGTCGACGCCAGCCCGGTGGCGACGCTCCAGCAGCGCCTGAAGCTCTGGAGGAGGGCTGCCCAGTACGAGCGTTGGCATGCCTCTGAGCCTACCGGCCGACTCGCTCGGCCGCGAGATGCGCCGCCGTGGAGCCCCGCGCGTTTCGCGCGCGTCGCGCCAGCCTGGGGTGGTTTCCCGAGCATACCGCGCATCAGTGAACATCTGAATCATCTATCATTTGTTCCCATGACTCACGGGGAACACGGCCACGTCGTCCCGCCGGTGATAGACGCGCCGCTCGCCCGGGCGGTGGCCGAGCTGATGCAGGTGCTCGCCGCTCCGAGCCGGGTGCAGATCCTCGGGCGCCTGAAGGAGGGCCCTTGCTCGGTCGGGACGCTCGCCGCAGCGGTCGGGATGGAGTCCTCGGCGGTCTCCCACCAGCTGCGTTCGCTGCGTCAGCTCGGCCTCGTCGTCGGCGAGCGGCGGGGCAAGCAGATCATCTACGGGCTGCACGACTCCCATCTGGCCGAGTTCCTCGACCAGGCCATCTTCCACGTCCAGCACCTCACGCTCGACCCCCGGCCGCTGCTCGCCACGTCCGCGGAGGCCTCGTGACGGGTGCCGCCGGGCCTGAGGCGGCCAGTCAGCACCGCGGTCACGGCCAGGGCGCCCACGCTCACGACGAGCACGGCGGTCTCGCTCACGGCAGCCACAGCCACAGCCACGGGGGGCACGATCACGGGGGGCACGGCCACAGCCATGGTCTCGTCGACCGGTCGATCATGCGCTCCCGCGACGGCCTGAAGACGGTCGCCATCAGCCTCGGCGTCCTGCTCACCACGGCGATCGTCCAGGGCGTCATCTTCCTGGCCACCGGCAGCGTGGCGCTGCTGGCCGACCTGATCCACAACTTCGGCGACGCGCTGACGGCGATCCCGCTCGGCATCGCCTTCGTGCTGCGCTCCTTCGTCGCCGAGAAGCGCGCCGGCTACTTCGTCGTCGCCACGATCTTCGTCAGCGCCTGCGTCGCCGCCGTCACCGCCGTCGACCGGCTGCTCCACCCGCAGACGCTCCACCATCTCGGCATCCTCGCGTCCGCCGGCCTGGTCGGCTTCGTGGGCAACGAGATCGCCGCCCGGATCCGGCTGCGCGCCGGCGCCCGACTGGGGAGTCCGGCCCTGATCGCCGACGGCAACCACGCCCGCACCGACGGGCTCGTCAGCCTCGCGGTTGTCGCCAGCTCGATCGTCGTCGCGCTCGGCCTGCGGCTCGGCGACCCGATCATCGGCCTGACCATCACCCTCGTCATCCTGCGCATCACCTGGCAGTCGTTCCAGACGATCAAGGTCGCCCCGGACCTGCCGGACGAGGCGCAGGCGCCCGGCGCCGCGCGCTAGTGGCCCTGCGCCGCCGCCTGGGCCGCCTTCTCGTCGGCGGCGACCGCGGCGAAGTCGTTCGCGACCACCCCGAAGCTCGACTTCTTCACGCCCTCGTAGTTGATCAGGCCCTTCTGGTTGAGGCCGCGCACGAGCGAGATGTGGGCCACGGCGTGGCGGATCGACCCGCCGGCGAAGGCCGGTGACACGGCGAAGTCGCGCAGGTCCCAGACGAGCATCCCGCTCAAGTAGGGCAGCGTCCGGTAGGTGTTGATGTGGGTCGTCAGCAGGTTCGACTGGAAGTCGTAGCTGCCCGGCACCGGATCCGGGTTGAGATAGTTCGCCTCACCGCCGAACTCGCTGACGATCAGCACCTTGCCCGGGAAGACCTTGTGCAGCGAGTCGAGGCGCTGCTTGATCAGCTGGGCCAGCGTCGTCTGCGAGACGAGCGGCGACTCGTACCAGCCGAGGTAGTTCGTCTCGCCGATCGCGTCGACATTGGCGTAGATCGGGCCGGCCACCTTCGGCGGGTGGGGGCCCCAGATGTCGAGCGCCACGAGCCGGTTGCGGTCGTA
Source organism: uncultured Solirubrobacterales bacterium (assembly GCA_963742705.1). Classification (GTDB taxonomy): domain Bacteria; phylum Actinomycetota; class Thermoleophilia; order Solirubrobacterales; family Solirubrobacteraceae; genus Palsa-513. The sequence continues at coordinate 2,456 of CAVUMZ010000001.1, forward strand.
GCTGTGGATCCACGCCGCGACGTCCTCGACGTACTTGGCCTGCCCGCCCGGATGACCGTTCCCGGCCACCTCGTTGGCCAGGTTCCAGGCGATGATCGACGGGTGGACCTGCGCCTGGCGCACGGTGATCCGCGCCCGCTTCTCCGCCAGCCGCTCGAGCGGCGGCGTATTCGACAGCCAGGCACCCGACGGGTCGACGGGGCCGACGCCCTGCCAGACGAGGATTCCGGCGGCGTCGAGCCGCTCGAGCAGGCCGAGGTCCAGCGGGTGCTGCGACCGCGTCGCGTTGGCCCCGAGGTCCTTCAGCTCCTGCACGATCGCGTCCTGGTCGGCCGGCGTCAACGCGTCGCCGGTGCCCTGGAAGTCCTCCTGGATCGAAGCTCCGCGCAGGACCAGGGGGGCGCCGTTGAGCGTCAGGTGGCCGCCGGCGTCACCGACTTCGCGCAGGCCGGTCTTCGCCTTGTACTCGCTCTCGTCCCCGACCTTCAGGTCGAGGTCGTAGAGATTGGGGTGCTCGGGCGACCACAGCGACGGATTGTCGATCGTCACCGTCGCCGTCGCCGTGCCCACCTTGCCCTCGCCGAGGTCGACCCCGGTGAAGGGCAGGTTGACCGAGCCGTCGCCGGTGCTCAGGCTCCCGCTCGGGGTGATCGTCCGCTCCGGCGCGTTGTTGTGGACCTCGACGGTGACCGTGACCAATGCCGAGACCGACCCGTCCGACGCCGGCGCCAGGGTCGTGGTGACCGTCGGGTTGACGAGATCGCTCGCCCCGATCGCCCGCAGCGAGACCTCGCCGTTGATGCCGCCGAAGTTGAACCATGTCCGGTGGAAGCCGGCCGCGCTCTGGCCGGCCGGATCGCGCCAGTCGGTCTTGACCACGAGCGTGTGCGTCCCGGCGGTCGCGTTGAAGTGGTACTCGAACGGCAGGTAGGTGCCCAGGTGCGGCGAGCCGAGGTGCTTGCCGTCGAGATAGACGTCGGCCCGGAAGTTGACCGACTCGAAGCGCAGGGCGTAGACGCCGGCGGTCGACACCGTGAACGCCGTCTTGTACCAGGCGATCGAGCCCTGGTAGTTCTTGACGCCGTTATCCCCGGTGACCGGTGACGCGTTGGCGACATGGGGCACCGACACCGCCCCACCGGTGAAGTCGCCCTGGGCATAGCCGAGGTGGCCGCCGAGGTTCTTGGGGTCGCGGATCAGGAACCAGCCCTCGCGCAGCGCGATCCGGTTGGTCGGCCCCTCGGCGATCGTCGGCTGGTGCGCCGGGTCGATCGGATCGCCGTGGCCGCTCGTCGCCGACCCGATCACGATGATCAGGATCACGGTAGCGCCCAGCGCCAGCGCCGCACCCGGCACCGCCCACAACAGATTGATGCTCCGATTGCGTGCCGACATCCCCAGCACTCGTTGGAGCATGCGGCCGGGCCGCATGGCTTCTTCTGCACCCACGCTAGGCGGCAATGCTACGGGTTTTGTCGACGGTGTCAGCCGGTACTCGTTGGTGGCGCAACGATCCGGCTACATCCCGGGCCGACGTCAACGGGGCACCCCGGTCGGCCCGCCGGTCGCCAGCATCCGCCCGAGCAGCTCGAGCGCCCCGCGCTTGGACAGCGGCTCGTTGAGGTTGCCGCACTTCGGCGATTGGATGCACGACGGGCACCCGTGCTCGCACCGGCACTCGCCGATCAGCCGCTCGGCGTCGGCGACCAGCGCCTCGAACTCCCGGAACGCCTGCCGGGCGATCCCGACCCCGTACGGATGGCCGTCGTGGATGAAGATCGTCGGCCCGCCGGTCTGCGGATGGGCGTTGGTCGACAGCCCGCCGATGTCCCAGCGGTCGCACATCGCGATCAGCGGCAGCACGGCGATCTGCGCGTGCTCGGCCGCGTGGAGCGCCCCGAGCAGGAGCTCCGCCGGGAACTCCCCGCCCAGCACCTCGTCCAGCTCGAACCAGAGCGCCTGCGTGGGGAAGGTCGACGACGGCAGGTCGAGCGCCGTCAGGTCGATCGCCTCGTGATCGCTCGCCCGCCGCCGCTGGTAGGCCAGGACCGTGTCGGTCACGGTGACCCGGCCGAACGACAGGCGCACGCCGAGCGTTTCGCGCCGGTCGAGCAGCCGCTCGATCAGCGTCTCCGTCGCGCTCTTGGGCTGCGTGTAGTAGTCGCCGTCGAACGGCTCGACCCAGGCGTCGCGCGACTCGAGATCGAGCGCCCGGACGATGTAGCGCTGCCCGAGGTGGAAGTAGATCGCCCCCTCGTGCAACGTCGAGTAGGCCCGGCTGGCGTCGTCGCTCCCGAGTACCTCGCCCGTCTGCGCCTCGATGATGGCAAAGCGCGCCGCCGACGCCGAGCGCAGCGAGACCTCGCCGGCCGGATAGCGCTCGCGCCGGCGCACGACGAACACGGCGTCCTTGCGCCGCAGCTCGCCGGTGCCGACCAGCCGCTCGGCGTAGGCCTCCACCCGGGGCCCGAAGAACTCGGCGTCGCCGACCGGGTCCAGGGGACCCTCGTGCGCGGCGCAGACGAGGTGCTGGAGATGGATCTCCTCCGACTCGTGGTCGAGGATCGCCGCCTCCACCGGCCGGTCGAGGAAGTCGTCGGGGTGGCGGGCGAAGAACTGGTCGAGCGCGTCCTCGCCGGCGATGTACACGGCCAGGCCGCTGCCCCGCCGCCCGGCCCGTCCCCACATCTGCCGCAGGCTCGCCACGGTGCCTGGGAACGAGATCACGACCGCCGCATCCAGGCCGCCGACGTCGATGCCGAGCTCGAGCGCGTCGGTGGTGATCACCGCGGCCAGCTCGCCCCCCGACAGCCGGCCCTCGATCTCCCGCCGCTGGGCCGCCGTGTAGCCGGCCCGGTACGGCGTGATCTGCCCCGCCAGCTCGCCCGCCCCGATCCGCTCGAGCTCGGCCTGGGCCATCCGGTGGACGAGCTCGACGCCCTTGCGCGAGCGGACGAAGCAGATCGTCCGCGCCCCGCCGGCCACCAGCCGCGCCAGGAGCTCGGCCCCCTCGGCCAGCGCCGACCGCCGCTGCCCGAGCGCGGCGTCGGTCACCGGCGGGTTCCAGATCGCGATCCGCCGCCGGCTGCGCGGCGACCCGTCGCGCTCGATCAGCGTCAACGTCTCGAACCCCGTCAGGCGCTCGGCCAGCTCCAGCGGGTTGGCGATCGTCGCCGACGCCAGCAGGAAGCGCGGCGACGTCCCGTAGGCGGCGGCGATCCGCCGCAGCCGTCGCAGCACGTTCGCCACGTGCGACCCGAAGACGCCCCGGTAGACGTGCGCCTCGTCGACCACGACGACGGCCAGGTTCGCGAACAGCTCGCCCCACGCTCCGTGGTTGGGCAGGATCCCGAGGTGGAGCATGTCCGGGTTGGTGAGGATCACGTTGGACGTCCGGCGGATCTGCGCCCGCGCCCCCGGCGGGGTGTCGCCGTCGTAGATCGCCGGCCGCACCACCTTCGTCAGGCCGAGCGCGGCCAGTGCCCGGGCCTGGTCCTGGGCGAGCGCCTTCGTCGGATAGAGGTAGAGCGCCCGCGCCCGACGGTCCCGGCAGAGGACGTCGAGCGTCGGCAGGTTGAAGCAGAGCGACTTTCCCGACGCCGTCCCCGTCGTCACGATCACCGGCCCGTCCGCGGCGGCGGCGAACGCCTCCGCCTGATGTGAGTAGAGACCGGTGATACCGACCCCGGCCAGCGCCTCGCCCACCAGCGGATGCAGGTCCTCCGGCAGTCCGGTCCTCGTCGCTGTCCGGGCGAACTCCGACGCTCGGTGGACGACACGGTCGTCGTCCAGCAGGGCGCCCCAGGTGTCCGGCGAGACAGTCGCGGCGGCCGCGGTCACGGGAAGGTCTGCCACCGCTTGGCATAGTAGGCACGCATGGTCGCCCGTTGTGCCTACCTCGATCTCGACGGCACGCTGCTCGGCCGCGGCGCGTCGCTCCTGCACGACGGCGACGGGCGCGTCTCCCTGCTCGGCGTCCGCGCGATCGAGGCCTGCCTGCGCGCCGGCATCGAGGTCGTGCTGATGTCCGGCCGGCGTCAGGCCCAGGTTGGCGAGGACGCCCGCCTGCTCGGGGCGACCTCCTACATCTACGAGGCCGGGTGCGTGCTCGTCTTCGACGGCGAGGAGCACTGGCTGACCGGCGACCTGCGCCCGGGGGAGCGGACCGTGTACGAGCAGATCGAGGCCTCGGGCGCCCCGGCGCTGCTGCTCGACCGCTACCAGGGGAGCCTCGAGTACCACGAGCCGTGGCACACCGGCCGGGAGATCTCCCACCTCTTCCGCGGCCGCGTCGACGCCCCGGAGGTCGACGCCCTGCTGGCCGAGCACGGGCACGGCAACCTGCGAATCGTCGACAATGGCGTCGTCCACCGGCGCTCGGCCGCGCTGGCCGCCCACGACCACGTCCGCGGCTACCACCTGATCCCGGCCGGGGCGTCGAAGGCCGCGGCCGTCGCGGCGCACATGCGCGCCCGGGGACTGGGTCCCCGGGAGACGTTCGGCGTCGGCGACTCGCGCGAGGACCTGGCCACCGCCGACGCGGTCGGACGGTTCTGGCTCGTGGCCAACGCGCTCGACCGCGACCCGACGCTGCGCGCGGCGATCGCCGGCCGACCGAACGTCAGCGTCGCCCAGGAATCCTACGGCGCCGGCGTCTACGAAGCGGTGGTCACGACGCTCGCGCTCGGGCGCTGAGCAGCTGCGCCTTCCGACGCCGCCGACAGTGCTCCGGGTCCTGCGTCACCCCGACTTCCGCTACCTCTGGCTGGCCCAGGCCGCCAGCTTCCTCGGCGACCGCATCGTCACGATCGCCCTCGCCCTCTACGTGATCGAGCTGACCGGAAGCGCCAGCGACCTCGGCCTCGTGCTCGCCGCCCATGCGCTGCCGCTCGTCGCGCTGCTCCTCCTCGGCGGCGTCTGGGCCGATCGCCTGCCGCGCCACCGCGTGATGATCGCCACGGATCTCGTCCGCTTCGCCGTCCACGCCGTGCTCGCCGCGTTGATCCTGGCCGGGACGGTGCGGATCTGGGAGCTGGTCGTGCTCGAGGCGGTGTTCGGCTCGGCCGAGGCCTTCTTCCGCCCGGCGGCATTCGGCCTGCTCCCGCAGACGGTGCCCGAGGCGGAGATCCAGCAGGCCAAAGCCGTGACGTCGATGTTCGACAACCTCGCCGAGTTCCTCGGTCCGGCCGTCGGCACCGCCCTGGTGCTCGGCATCGGCGCCGGGACGGCGTTCGCCCTGGACGCCGCCAGCTTCCTCGTCAGCGCCGCGTGCCTGACGCGCGTGCACCCGCGCCTGCGCCCGCCGGCGCCGCCGCCGCCGAGCAGCAGCCGCCGCGGGCGGCGCGCACGCTCCGGTCAGACATCCGGGCCGGCTTCCACGAGGTTCGCGCGCGCACGTGGGTCTGGGCCACGCTCGCCGCCTTCAGCGTCGGCCTCTTCGCCGGTCTGGCCCCGTGGTTCGTGCTCGGCCCGATCGTCGCCCGCGAGCAGTACGGCGACATCGCCGTCTTTGGGATCGTCGCCGCCGCCCTGGGCGCGGGCACCGTGATCGGCTCGCTCGTCGGGGCCCGCTGGCGCCCCCGCCGGCCGATGCGCGCGGCGATGCTCTGCGTCCTGCTCTGGCCGGTGACGGGGATCCTCTACGCCACCGGCGTCACGCTCGTGGTCGTCATCCCGGCGACCGCCGCCGCCGGCGTCGGGGTCGCGCTGTTCGACGTCTGGTGGGAGACGGCGCTCGCCGAGCGGATCCCGCCCGAGCTGCTCTCGCGCGTCAGCTCCTACGACTGGATGGTGTCGCTCGGCCTGCTGCCGCTCGGCTACCTCGTCGCCGGGCCGCTGGCCGGCATGTTCGGGTCGGTGGAGGTCCTCGCGGCCGGGTCGACCGTCGCCCTGCTGGCCTACCTCGCCGGCCTCGCACCCCGGGCGACGCGCGAGCTCGAGCGCCTCGGCGACGGGCCGCCGGACGGGATGGTCGCCCGGCCGCAGGCCCACCCACGGCCGAGCGGCTGACCGGTCACTCGCGCGAGCGCAGCCGCCAGCGGCCGCGCTCGGGCGTGCGGAAGCGCTCGGTCCGCGGCAGCGGCGTCGACGTGCTGCCGGCCTGGTGGCCGCGGCCGCGGCGAAACGGCGACCGCAGCCAGTCGCGCAGCCGCAGCCAGAAGCCCGGCGATGACGGCCGGCCCCAGCCGGCCCGGGGCGGCACGGTCGCCCGGACGAGCGCGACCCAGTCGCCCAGCGGCAGCTCGCCCGAAATCAGCTTGGCCAGGGCGCTCGTCACCGGTGCGGCGAAGCCGGCCCGGTCGAGCGCCAGCGCGAGCAGCGGGACCGACTCGAGCGCCTCGACGGCCTGGCCGACCCGGCCGTGGATCTCGCTCGCCGGGACACCCTCGGCGAGCAGCTCGCCGGCGCGGCGGTTGCGGCTCTGCGGGGCCAGCGCCGTCGCCACGAGATCGCCGGTCCCGGCAAGCCCGATCATCGACTCCGGCCGGGCGCCCTGGGCCTCGGCGAAGCGCCAGATCTCGGCGAAGATGTGCCCGGCGGCGGCGCCCGCCGCGTTCAGGCCCTGGGCCTCGGTGGCGCCCGAGGCCAGCGCGGCGGCGTTCTTCGCCGCTCCGGCGAGCTCGACCCCGATCGGGTCGTTCGAGAGCTCGCAGACGATGCCGGCCCGGGTGAAGACGTTCGTCAGCGCCTCGGCGAGGTCCTCGTCGGTCGAGGCGGCGACGAGTCCGGCCCCGGCCGTGACCATCTCATCGGCGTGGGCCGGACCGCCGATGCAGGCGACGCGATCGGCGCCGAAGCGCTCGCGCAGGACGATCGTCGGCGGCGTCCCGTCCGGGCCGACGAGGCCCTTCGACAGCGAGACGACCGCCGCCCGGCGGTTCAGCCCGGCGTCGGGGAGGGCGTCGATCACCGCCGCCAGGTCGATCGACGGGACACCAAGGAAGACGTAGTCGGCGCGCTGCAGGCCGGCGCTGACCGGCTCGATGCGCAGGTCGCGCGGGAGCTCGACCCCCGGCAGGTAGACGACGTTCTCGCGCGCACCGATCAGCACCTGGGTCTGGGCCTCGGTCCGCGTCTGGAGCGTCGTGCGCAGCCCGCCGCGCGCCAGGAGCACGGCGATCGCGGTGCCGAACGAACCGGCGCCGATCACGACCGCGCGCCTTCCGCCCGGCAGATTCCGGCGCGAGATCGGGGGGCGGGCCGCGCCCCGCGAGGGCTCGGGCGGCTCGGACGGGCCGTCTGCCATGGGTCGAGACTAGTGGACGCTGGCGAAAGCCCACCGGTCGGAGCCGGCGCTCACAGGCGGCCGGCCAGGTCCGACGCCGCCGCCTCGATCTCCGCCACGGTCGCGGCGGTGCGGATCTCCTGGAGGTCGAGGATGCGGGCGTCGAAGCGCTCGAGCCGGTCGACGCCGACGATCGCGTGGGTCGGCACGCCGGCCTGGCGGGCGCGGGTCGCCGCCTCGCCGAGCACCGGCCCCTCCAGGCAGGCGCGCTCGAGCTGGCCGGCGCCCACGATCACCGCTCGGGCGGCGCGCATCCGGGGGTCGAAGTCGACTGCGTCGAGCACGAACTGGGCGCCCGGACCGCAGCTCCGCGCCGAGCTCCGCCGCGAGCACCGGGCCGAGGCCGCCGGGCCCGGCGAAATCGGCACGGACGTCGCAGAGCACGACCAGGCGGGCGCCGCGCAGGCCGCCGCCGGCCTCGATCGCGGCGATCGCCCCGGCCCCACGGTCGGAAACATCCACGCCCCCCGGTGCGACGAGCACGACGTCGGCACCGGTTTCGAGTGCCGCCACGATCAGCGGCCCAACGCCGTGCGGACCGGCGGCGGCGAGCTCGACGAGGGCGGTCGCCCCGCCGTCGAGGACGGCGTAGCCGACCGGCCGGCCGTCGATCGTCGTCGCGGCCGTCTCGCCGCCGAGCCGGCCGAGCAGGACGTCGATCGTCCCGGGGCCGCCATCGGCGACCGGGCAGAGGTCGGGCGGCTCGAGCCCGGCCGCCTCGAGCCCGCGGCCGATCGCCGCCGCGACGACGCTCGCCCGGAGCGTCCCATCGAAGGCGGCGGGGGCGACGAGCACTTGCACGGTGCGTCATCCTGCCAGGCGTGGAGCCGGTGACGATCGCGGCCGCCGGCGACGGGCTCTGACCGGTGCGGTGCGGCGAGGTGCGAATGGTTGACAGTCCTGCTTACACCCACCCTGCCTTTGTGGCTTTGACTGCCGCCTGGACGCGGTTGCGGGCTTCCAGCTTTCGCAGGATTGCCTGGATGTGGGACTTCACTGTGTTCTCGCTGAGGTGAATGCGGCTGGCGATCTCCTTGTTCGACAGCCCCTCCGTTATTAGACGAAGGATCTCTTGCTGGCTGTTGTTGAGCGACGGTGGCGTCCGGATTAGGGTACTCGGGTCCGGACGCAGCCCAGACACTGTGCGCTCGCGTTCTAGCGCGATCAGCTGCTCGCGTTCCGCCTGACTGAGATGCGCGTTGAGCTGCTGGAGCCTGGCAATCATCTCTTGCTGATGCTCATGCAGCATGGCGTTGTCGATAGCGACGGCGACCTGGTTGGCGAATGTGGACAGCAGACGCTCGTCCTCGGGCCCGTAACCCGTCTGCTTGTTCCCTACGCCGATCATCCCGATTACGTCGCCGCTCACTCGGAGCGGTACTCCGAGAAAGCGCCGCACGCGGGGATGGCCCGGTGGTTGGCCCGCACTCGCAGGGTCATTCTCGACATCGTCGGAGATGTTCGGGCGGCCTTCGGTGACCACGATCCCGAAGACGGTGGGACGAAGCGGCATGCGCCTGAACCGCTCAAAGAACTTCGGATCCGGAGGAGCAAACCCCTTTACCGCGACGAGGTCCATGTCGACCCGACCCTCGTTCACGAGGCCAATGAACCCCGTCTCCGACTCCGTGAGAGTCAAGCAGTACGTCAGCGCCAAGTCGTAGATCTCAGGCAGGATGCGCAAGCTGGCGATCTGCACCGAGATCCCGTACAACGACTCCGGTTGGTCTCTGAACGGGTCGATGACCCATCATGATCCCAGAGCGGGAGCGGCGGCTTGCCGTGGCTCCTCCTCGATCGCGACAGGAAGTCGTCAACCCTTCCGGTCCGTCGCTGCTGGCGGCTTGTCGCATGCGCTCACCCAAGTGGGGGTGTGTTCAGCAGATCACGATGGTCATTTCACCCGACCGGGTGAAGCGGTATCCCCCGGTCGACCGATGACTTGTCCGGGTGCGGCCAGGACAATGTCTTCGAATGAGGACCAGGTTCCGCCAGCACAGCACTACCGACCCGAACAGCCTCTAGTGCCGCGAGAAATCAGGTGCTCGCCGTGCTAATCGACCACAAGACACTCAAATTTTATCGCATGGCCCGTGCGTGCCATGGGACACCGGTGACGGCGCCTCCAACTCGGCCCAGCCGATGACGCACCTCGGCCCAGCGGGGTGAGCCAGCTATTCAACGCCTGCGCATCCTGATCTGCGACCAGTGGAGCGAACGACCGGCCGTCCTCGGCCAGGTCGTCGTGGGGTTGGGCCACGACGTGGTGGCTGAGGTGTCAGGTGTCGACACCATCCCAGCCGCCACCCAGGCCGAAGCACCCGATGTCGCCCTGCTGGCGGTCGACCAGTCCTCCGAGCATGCCCTCGAGCTGGTCGATCGGATCGTCGCCGATGCGCGCTATCCGGTGATCGCACTGCTCGCCGCCGCGGATCCGGACTTCGTTCGCGAAGCCGCCAAGCGCGGCATCTACGCCTACATCGTCGGCGCGAACCCGGAGGACCTTCAAGGCGCCATCGACATCGCCACGCAGCGCTTCGCTGCGTACCACGAGCTCAGCGGAGCCCTCGGGCGCCGCGCCGTGATCGAGCAGGCCAAGGGCATCCTCATGGGGAGACACGCCATCGACGAGGACGCGGCGTTTGGCATGCTCCGAACCCACTCTCAGCACTCCGGCCTACGGCTCGCCGACGTCGCCGCTGCCCTCGTGCAGAGCCACGTCCTTCTGCACTCTCCGCCGACCGACCGATCGTAGCCAGGTCTGGCATACCAGCCCGGCCGCCGCGTGGGTGTCGGGCAGTCCGTCAGCCGAGCGGTATGCATCAGAACATCAGGCACAGTGATGCTAGGATGCAGCAATGCGGACGACGGTAACGCTGGACGCGGATGTCGAGGCGTTCATCGCCCGCGCGATGCGTGAGCGAGGGTTGACGTTCAAGCAGGCCGTCAACGACGCGATCCGCGCCGGCATGGCCCGGCCCGGCGGGGTGGAGGCCTCGTTCCCGACCTACGACATGGGGGAGCCGCTCGTCGACATCACCAAGGCGCTGCGGTTGGCCGGCGAGCTCGAGGACCAGGAGCTCGCGGCCCGGTTGACGCGCGGCGCCTGATCCGTGCTGCTCGTCGACGCCAACGTGCTCCTGAACGCCGTCAACGAAGGCGCGCGCGAGCATCTGGCCGCGAGAGACTGGCTGCGCCGAGCGCTGGCCGGCCAGGAGGCCGTCGCGTTCACCTGGACGGTTGTGCTCGCCTTCATCCGGCTCGGCACCCATCCGGCGATCCTGCCCCGTCCAATGACGCCGACCCAGGCGGCCACGGTGCTCGAGCGTTGGCTCGACTCACCGCCGGCGGTGACGATCGAGCCGACGCGCCGGCACCTGCCGCTGCTGCGCGGCCTGCTCGAGCAGGCGGGCACGGGTGGAAACCTCGTCGGCGACGCCCATCTCGCCGCGCTCGCGCTCGAATACGGCGCGACGGTTGTCTCATTCGATCGCGATTTTGCCCGATTCGACGGGCTTGCGCTGGTGCGTCCCTAGGCGTCGAGCTGGTCGGTCGTGCAGGCCTCAGGCGGCTTGTCCTCGCGCCACCGCAGGACCTTGGCCCCGTGGCGGATGCGCCCGTCGGACGCGTGGTCGAACTTGACCTCGACGACCAGCTCCGGCCGCAGGGCGACCCACTCCAGATCGCGCCCGGCGGTCCACCGCGACGCCTCGGCCGATCCCCGCTCGCCCGTCTCGTACGGCGCCAGGCGGCCGACCAACTCGCGCTTCTCGGCCGCCTTGAAGCCGGACGAGTGGCCGATCTCGCGCAGGCGGCCGTCGGGGGTGTAGGCGCCCAGGATCAGCGCCCCGACCGTGCCCTCGGCCTTGCCCGGCCGCCAGCCCATCACCACGGCGTCGAGCGTCCGCACCCGCTTGATCTTCAGCATCCCCGTCCGCTCGCCCGGCCGGTACGGCGCCGCCGTCAGCTTGGCGATCACGCCCTCGGCCGTGCGGAGCCACCCCTCGGCCGCCGCCGCCGCGTCGACCACGGGCGTCAGCTCGGCCGCACCCAGGTCGCGCGCCTCGAGGCGCACCCGGCGCTCCGACCACGGGAGCTCGAGCAGGACCTCGTCGTCCCAGGACAGCAGGTCGAAGGCCATGAACGTCGCCGGAGTCTCCGCCGCCAGGCGCGCGACCCTTGAGGCCGCCGGGTGGATCCGCTGCCCCAGCAGGTTGAACTCCTCGCCACCGCCCGGGGCGCGGATCACGATCTCCCCGTCCAGCACGTAGCGCCCGGCCGGGAACGCCAGCTCCGGGAAGTAGCGGGTCAGCGGCTTGCCGTTGCGCGACTGGAGCAGGGCGTCGTCCCCGTCGACGAAGACGATCGCCCGGAAGCCGTCGTACTTCGGCTCGAACGCGTACCCCTCGCCGTCGGGCAGCGCCGCCGCCGGGCGCGCCAGCTGTGGCAGCACCGGCGGTGTCAACGGCAGGGGCACCGCCGGAGCCTACATCCGCCGCGACCGACCGGCCGCTCGGCACGACGACCGCGGCCGGCGCCCCCCGTCCGCCGGCGTCGGCCCAATGATGCCCCGGTAGCATGCGGGCATGGCTGGCGACCAGGCGACCGTAGCCGAGGAGGAGTACCTCCAGACGCTGTTCTGGCTGAGCGAGGCCGGGCTGCCGATGACCGGGGCCAATGTCGCCCGGGCGATGCAGCTGTCGGCGCCGACGGTGCACGAGATGATCGGCCGGCTCGAGCGAGACGGTTACATCACGCGCGCCCAGGACAAGGCGATCAGCTTCACGACGTCCGGGTCCGAGCACGCCGAGGAGGTCGTTCGCCGGCATCGTCTGATCGAGCGGTTCCTGACCGATGTGCTGGGGATTCCCTGGGATGAGGTGCACGAGGAGGCCGAGCGGCTCGAGCACGCGATGTCGCCCGTGCTCGAGGAGCGGATGCTCGCGGCGATCGGCGACGTCAAGACCTGCCCGCACGGTCATCCGATCATCGGTGGGACGCGGATCGAGGGCGTCCCGCTCGCCGATGTCGAGCTCGGCGCCCATGTACGGATCCTGCGCTTCGAGAACGAGGCTGAGGACCTGCTGCACTATCTGAAGGCGTCCGGGATCGAGCCCGGGCTCGAGGGCACGCTGTCGGCGACCGACGCCGACGAGCTCGTGCTCACCGTCGACGGTGGCAGCTGCGTGTTGACCCGCAGCGTCGCCGAGACCGTCTCGGTTCTGGCCGATCCCTCGCCGCCTGCGCGCGTCGCCCTGCCCGAGCAGCTCGTGCTCGGCAAGGAGCGCTACGGGCGCTGAGCCGGCGCGTGCAGACCACGACGCGGGGACACCGCGGCGCGAGACGTGGTGGCTCAGGAGGGCGTGCTCGCGTTCGTGGCCTTGGTCTGCAGCGGCTGGACGAGCGAGAACGGGCCGATGATGACCCGGTGTGGTGCTGCTCGGGTCGACCGCCGACAGCGTCGCGTTTCCAGCACTGCTCGTCACGGTCGCCGTGGCGCTCGACGTGTAGTCGACCGCCACGCCCGGACGAACGCCTCGAAGCTCGGCGCGACCGAGCCCACAACAGCGACCGGGTCGGCAGCACCGACCCGCCGACGCTTGTGTCCACCGGCGTGGTCGGTGATCCGAATGCGGTGTTGCTCATCAGATCGCCGGCGTTGCACAGGTACGGGTGGAAGAACGGGCTTCCCTGCACGCATCGCCACATGGTCTGGTTCGTCTCACTCGGCGCGCCGTTGACGCCGGGCAGGACCCGCGGAGCCGACGAAGTAGGGCGGTCCTGCGGCACGCACGGCGGTCGCCGCCTCGAACGGTACGCGTTGCTGGCGACGACGCCCGGCAGTGGACCGAAGACGCTGCAGGACATCATCAACTACAACACCGCCAACCCGGTCGAGGGCCTGAAGTTCCAGCAGGCCGGGCTGCTCGCAGCCCAGGCCGTCGACCTGAGCGACCCGACGACGAACCCCTCCTATTGGCCCTGCGTAACCAGCTTGGTGAACGCGGTCGGCGCGGGCAGCGCGAGCGCGATCTCGCTGGGGACGGTCCCACCGACCTGGCGCTGTCGCCGGCCGCGGGAACGCCGCCTTGTCGGGTCGCTGCGACTCGACCGGCGCAGCCTAATATCGCGGCCACCGGGCAAGGTGCTCGAAAGCGTCACCCGCGATCGCGGCGACCTCTTCCTCGCTGTGCGCAACACCGGCAATACGATCCCGCCGATCGGCGGCTCGGTGCGAGTGAGCGGCGGCACGGGGTCGGCGAGCAGGACCCTGAAGTCGGCGCCGATCGTGCCCGGGGCGACGGTCAACCTCGCGGCATGCGCGCTCCACGGCTCGCTGCCGGCCGGTCCATACACCCTCGCTGCGACGCTGGGCTGAGGGACGAAGGTCCTCCAGCCGGCACTCGCCACTTCACGTTGCGCTACCGGTCAGGCCCGCCGCCTTCAGCTACCGGTCTTGCAACCCTGGGACGACGCGCCGCCGGCCATCACCCGCTACAAGTTTTCGCGCAGGCTCGGGCGGCGCGCGGTTGCGAGCAGCGATTTTGCGATCCACGGCACGCGGCCGAGACCGGCGAACTCGCATGAGACGAAGCCCGCCTCGCCGAGCAGGGTGCCGAGCGATGCGCGGGAGAAGAACTTGATGTGGCCACCCTCGAAGTTCGGGTTCACGTGGTTGTCGAAGCTGCCTGTCACGGCGATCAGTACGTTCTTGATCCAGTTGTGGTCCGGTGTAGTGACCATGAGCAGGCCGCCTGCCCGCAATGCGGCGTAGCAGGCCCGAGCAAAGCTCGCCGGCGAGTAGAGATGCTCGATGACCTCGGTGCTGATCACGACATCGAACGGCTCCGCCCCGAGGGCCGTGAGGAGATCCCCTTCGGCGCTCTGGACCTCAAAGCGCCCTTCGGGATAGGCCGCCCGGGCGGTCATGATGCCCTCTCGGCTCAAGTCGACGCCGGTGACCTCGTATCCGCGCCGTAGCAGGTGTCCGGCGAGATGGCCGTTGCCACATCCGACGTCCAAGACGCGCGTCCCGGAACCGTCATCGGCTAGGCGGGCGAGGACGCCGGGCACGAGGTATGGAGCCGCACAGGTCCCGGCCGTTCCACCCCATCCGTATTCACGGTAGCCGCTCACGACCTAGCGACCCGCACGAACCATTACCACCCCTCGACGGGGGTGGACCAACCGCTCCCGAATCTGGCCTCCGGCGACAACTGCTGGCCGAGGCACCTTGCGTCAGGCCCGTCGCCCGGCTTGCTGCACAGAGCTCGGCTCGCCGCCCCGCCCAGGATGACCTCGTCGATCGCGACGTTGACGACATCCTCGAAGCGCGCCTGCTTCAGCCGCGCCCCGGGGTCGTCGGCCGGGTTCACGCCGTCGCTCGTCGCCGGGGACGGGAGCGTCTTCGCGTCCCGGAAGCGGTGAGTGCACGCGCATTGGCGAGGCTCGCTACTTGAGGCGGGAAACGTGATTGTCAAGGCCACGAAGGCTAGTCTGCGAGCCCTCCCTGCGCGATATCGCCTGCCGCGGCGCTGATCTAGTCTGATCTGAAGGAGCGCGACCGACGCCAGCGCTCCGTGCTTGGCAAGGAGCGCTATAGGTGCTGAAAGGACCGCGCGGCCGGCGCCACGCAGTCCTGCGCACGGTTAGGTCGTCGCCGGCGCGCCCATAGACACGGGTTACGACGACTCTCGTACTCGGCGGGTTCAGGTCCGTGTCGGTCACGAGCCAGTACTTCGGGGCACCCGACGGAGCGACCGAGCTGATGAAGCCGTTCGCCGTGCCGTGGTTGCTGACTCCCACGGCGAGCGCCAGCTGGCTTCCGGCTCGCGCATCGCAGGCATCGCCAGAGGCCTTGGCACCCCGCCGGTGCCGACGAACCCGCGCCCGCTGCCTACGCGCGCGTGGCCTCGAGGGACCGCGTGGCCTCACCCATCAGGGCAACCCCCTCGGCGATCTCGCCGGGGGTAACAGCGGAGTAGGCTAGGCGGAGCGCGTCCGCGCCGCCGCCGAGCTTGAAGTCTGTGCCCGGCAAGATCGCCACGCCGCGCTCCTTCGCCGCCGCCACGAGCGGTCCCGCCTCGATACCCGGCGGCAGCGTCACCCACATGAAATAGCCGCCCTCGGGCTTGACGAAGCTCGCGCCCGGAAGGTCCCGCTCGATCGCCACGGCCAACGCGCCCGCCCGCTCGGCGAGTGCCGCCTTGACTGTCTCGATCGACCGCTCGAGCGCGCCCGAGACGCAGAACTCGTAGACGATCGCCTGGGCCACCATGTTCGGCGAGATGTACGTGCTCGTCGCCCGCTTGGCGATCTTGGCGATCATGCCCGCGTCGCCGACGAGGTAACCGACGCGGATCCCCGGGCAGACCGTCTTCGAGAAGGAGCACGCGTAGATGACGTGTCCGCCCTGGTCGAGCGAGAGCATCGACGGCACGGTCTCGCCGACGAAGCGCAGGGACACGTACGGGTCGTCCTCGAAGATCGTGAACCCGTGTGCGGCCGCGAGCGTCAGCAGCTGCTCGCGCTTGGTCAGCGACAGCGTGTAGCCGGCCGGGTTCTGGAAGGTCGGGATGATGTGCGCCAGCGTCGGCTTGACGCCACTGGTCAGGAGCTGCGCTAGCGCGGTCGTGTCGATGCCGTCCTGATCCAGCGCCACCGCGTGGATCTTCGCGCCCCGCTGGCCCAACGCCAGCAGCGTGCGGTCGTAGCTCGGGCTCTCGACCACGACCTCGTCGCCCGGGCCGACGAGCTCGTCGAAGAGGAAGGCGTCGGCCTGCATCGATCCGTTCGTCACCAGCACTTGGTTCTCCTCGACCCCGTGGCGCTCGGCGATCCACCGCCGCAGCGGGACGTACCCGACCGACGTGCCATAGGCGGTGGCTCCGGCCGGGTCGTTGGCGAACGCCCGGCCAGCAGCTGCGCTCAGGCCCTCGACGTCGATGATGTCGAGCGACGGGGCGCCCCGGGCGAAGGAGATCGTTGGCATGCCTGGAGCTTAACGGCAGACGTCGACGGCCTGCGCTTCGGTCGCCGGGTCGCGGGCGGACTGCCGACCGAGAGCGGAGCACGTCGTCGCCGCAGGGGAGTTGTTGCCGTTTAGATTGGCCACGATTGGCCAACTCTGTAAGCTCAGCGGCGATGCGCGTGAACGTCGGTCAAGCGAAGACAAACCTGTCCAAGCTGCTCGCCCAGGTCGAGGCGGGCGTCGACGTCGAGATAGCCCGTGATGGCGTGCCGATCGCGCGTCTGGTTCCGATTGACCGCAGTCCACGCCCAGGCGCTCGCTTTCTGGCCTCACGCGGCTCCCTGTCTGGACGGATCTTGCTCGGCGAGGACTTCGAGTTCACCGACCAGGAACTCGACCGGATGCTCGAGGACTCGCCATAAGGCTGCTGCTCGACACGCACGTCGTCCTCTGGGAGCTTGGCGGGACGCGGACGGTCGGGGCCAGAGCGCAGGCCGCGATCGAGGAGGCCGACGAGATGATCTTCAGCGTCGTGTCGTTTGCCGAGATCGGCGTCAAGGCGGCAGTCGGGAAGCTCGTCGTCCCCGACGATCTGCAGGAGCACGTCGTCCGCAGCGGCTTGCAGATCCTCGCGCTCGCCCCGGCCCACGGGCTCGAGGTGGCAAACCTTCCAATGCACCATCGCGACCCGTTCGATCGGCTCTTGATATCTCAAGCTCGGTCCGAGGGCCTGACACTGCTGACCGCTGATGAGCGCATCGGGCGCTACGACGTTTCGCTGATCGACGCCGGCGCCTGACGCCGCTCGTCGCGTCAGGCGCCGAGCAGCTCCTGCGCGATGACGGCGACCTCGGTCGGCGTACGTCCGACGCGCACCCCGACCGCCTCGAGCGCGGCCGCCTTGGCCGCCGCGGTGCCCTTCGACCCCGAGACGATCGCCCCGGCGTGCCCCATCGTCTTGCCCGGAGGCGCCGCGAAGCCGGCGATATACGCGACGACCGGCTTTGTGATGCTGGCGGCGATGTAGACCGCCGCCTGCTCCTCGGCGTCGCCGCCGATCTCGCCCGACATCACGATCAGCTCGGTCTCGGGGTCCTGCTCGAACAGGCCGAGGATGTCGACGAAGCTCGACCCCGGCACCGGGTCGCCGCCGATCCCGACGATCGTCGAGTTGCCCAGGCCGCGCACGGCCAGCTCGTTGCCGACCTGGTAGGTCAGCGTGCCCGAGCGCGAGACGACGCCGACGTTGCCCGGCCGGAAGAACGCCGCCGGGATGATCCCGACGTTCGCCTTGCCGGGCGAGAGCACGCCCGGGCAGTTGGGGCCGATCAGGCGCATGCCCGGCGTGCGGTGGAGCTGGGCGTAGACGCGGAGCTCGTCGTGGGCCGGGATCCCCTCGGTGATCGCGATGATCGTCGTGATCCCGGCGTCGGCGGCCTCGAGGATCGAGTCGGCGGCGGCGCGGGCCGGGACGAAGATCATCGCCGCGTTCGGCGCGCTCGCCGCGACAGCCTGGTTGAAGCTGTCGAAGACGGGGATGCCGTCGACGTCCTGGCCGCCCTTGCCCGGGGTCACGCCGGCGACGACGGCCGTGCCGTAGCGGCGGTTGTTCAGGGCGTGGAAGCGGCCCTCGCTGCCGGTGATCCCCGACACGCACAGGCGCGTCGTCGTGTCGACGATGACGCTCATGGCGTCGTCTCCGCCGGCTGCGCCTTGACGAGCGCGACGACGAGCTCGGCGGCCGCGTCCATCGACGCCGCCGGGTGGACGTTGGGGAGGGCGGCCTCGCTCAGTAGGGCCCGGCCCTCCTCGCCGTTGGTCCCGTCGAGGCGCACGACGAACGGCACCGTCGGCCGGATCTGGGCGAACGCCTCGATCAGGCCGCGCGCGACCTCGTCGCAGCGGGTGATACCCCCGAAGATGTTGAAGAGGACCGCCTTGACCTTCGGGTTCGAGAGGATCACCTCGATCGCCGCGGTGATCGCCTCGGCTTTGGAGCCGCCGCCGGCGTCGAGGAAGTTGGCCGGCGCGCCGCCGTTCTGGACGACGACGTCGAGCGTCGACATGACCAGGCCCGCGCCGTTGCCGAGGATGCCGATGTCCCCGTCGAGCTTGACGTACGTCAGGCCGCGCTCGCGCGCCATCCGCTCCTGCGGGTCGTCGCCGGCGGTGTCGCGCAGCCCCGCGTTCCCGGGGTGGCGAAAGAGGGCGTTGTCGTCGAGCGTGACCTTCGCGTCGAGCGCGTGCAGCTCGCGCTCGGCGGTCACGATCAGCGGGTTGACCTCGACGAGGACCGCCTCCTCGGCGACGAACGTCTCGTACAGGCAGCCGAGGAAGCTGACGATCCCCTTGACGAGGTCCGGCGCGATCCCCGCCGCGTAGGCGAGGCGGCGACCGTGGTAGGGCTGGTAGCCGAGCAGCGGGTCGACGTGCACCGCCGCCAGGGCCTGCGGGTCCTCGGAGGCGACGGTCTCGATCTCGACGCCGCCGCGCGTCGAGAGCATCATCAGCGGCGCCTTGGCGCTGCGGTCGAGCACGACCGACGCGTAGTACTCCTCGCTTATATCGACGGCCTCGCCGACCCAGACCTCGTGCACGGTGAAGCCACGGATGTCCATGCCGAGGATCGCCGTCGCGTGCCTCCGGGCGTCGGTGGCGTCGTGCGCGAGCTTGATGCCGCCGGCCTTGCCTCTCCCGCCCACGAGCACCTGCGCCTTGATCACGCACGGGTAGCCGAACTCCTCGGCGGCGGCGACCGCCTCGTCCACCGTGCGGGCGGGCCGGCCGCCCTGACCCGGGATGCCGTGGCGGGCCAGGAGCTGCTTGCCCTGGTACTCGAGGAGATCCATCGGCCGGGCGCTGACTCTAATAGAGGTTCATAATCGGTGCGTCTCCGCGCCACGCCGACAAAGGACGCCTTCCCCGACATGCCCCTTCCCGCCAAGCCGACCTTCGTCACGTTCGACGTCTACGGAACCCTGATCGACTGGGAGACGGGGATCTGGGACGCCTTTGCCGCCGAGGCCCAGCGCGACGGGTTCACGATCACCCGCGACGAGCTGATCCCGATGTTCCACGAGATCGAGCGGGAGATCCAGGGCGGATCCTACGAGCTCTACGCCGAGGTCCTGCGCCGCACCGCGGTCGAGATCTCCAAGCGCCTCGGCTGGCCGCTCGAGCCGTCGCGCTCGGGCTTCCTGCCCGAGTCGGTCCAGCGCTGGATGCCGTTCAAGGAGACCCGCGTCCAGCTCGACAAGCTCGGCAAGAAGTACAGCCTCGGTCTGATCGCGAACATCGACGACAAGCTGCTCGGCCAGACGCGCCGCCACATCCAGACCGACTTCGACCTCGTCGTCACCGCCCAGCAGGTGCGCGCCTACAAGCCCGAGCCGGCCCACTTCACCGAGTGCGCCCGCCGCGTCGGCGGCAAGAAGGGCTGGGTGCACGTCGCGTCGAGCTACTACCACGACGTCGAGCCGTGCCTCAAGGCCAAGGTCCCGGTGATCTGGGTCAACCGCAAGAAGGAGACGCTCGAGCCCGGCCAGAAGAAGCCGACCGCCGAGGTGCCGACCCTGCGCGAAGCGGCCAAGCTCCTCGGCGTCGCGTGATGGCGGCAGCCCGTCGCCGCTGCGCGTAGGTCGCTGTCGTGCGGGCGGTCGGGCTCCACGCCGACGTCCTCGTCCTGACGAGCCGCGTCTGGCAGACGACCTGCACCACGGTGCGCTGTGGCGACGAGGCGTTCGTGATCGACTCGCCCGTCTATCCCGACGAGCTCGACGCGCTGCCGGTGCTGCTCGACCAGGCCGGGTTCGGCTTCAGCGGGCTGCTGGCCACCCATGGCGACTGGGACCATCTGCTCGGACGGCTGGCGTTTCCCGGCGCGTCGCTCGGCGTGGGGGAGACGACGGCCGCACGCCTGCGCGCCGAGCCGGCCGCGACCCAGCGCGAGCTGCGCGACTTCGACGAGCGCCACTACGTCGAACGCCCGGCGCCGCTCTCGCTCGGCCAGGTCGAGGCGCTGCCGGTGCCGGGGTACTGCGGGCTGGGGGAGGATGAGCTCGAGTTGCACCCGGCCGACGGGCACACCGTCGACGGGATCGCGGTCTGGGTGCCGTGGGCCCGGGTGCTCGTCTGCGGCGACTACCTCTCGCCGGTCGAGATCCCGACCGTCGCGGGATCGGTCGACGGGTATCTCGCGACGCTGGCCCGCTTGGAGGGGCTCGTCGCCCGTGCCGACTGGGTCGTGCCCGGCCACGGGGAGCCGCTCGACCCGGTCCGGGCGTCGGCGATCCTGGGCGAGGACCGGGCCTACGTCGAGGGGCTGCGCGACGATCCGCGCGGGGTGGCGCTGCCGCTCGTGCGCCGGGGCGGCGAGCAGCGGCGGTTGCACGCCGAGAACGTGGCGCGCGTCACGGCCGGTCCTCGAGGAGCCGGCCCATGAACAGGTTGCGGCCCGTCCCGCCGCCCTTACTGCGATCGGAGAAGCCGAGCGACTCGTAGAGCGCGATCGCCGGCGCATTCGCTTCGTTCGTATCGAGCTCGATCCGGCGTGCCCCCCGCTGGCTGGCCCGCGCGATCGCCGCGGCGACCAACGCCCGCCCGAGGCCGCGTCCGCGCGCTCGCTCGCTGACGAACAGATCCTCCAGCCAGCAGTCCTCCGCTGCTACCCAGATCGAGAAGCGGTAGCGCAGCTGACAGACACCGGCCGGCGGCGTATCTCGATCGGGCGCGGCGAGGAGGAACTCGGTGTCGGGTCGGTCGATCAAACGCTCGACCGAGGCCAGGAACGCGTTCGGGGACGGCCAGGTCCCGCCGTTGTGGTCGCGGAACTCGACCAGCAGCTGCGCGACGGTCGGCGCCTCGTCGATGGTCGCCCGCCAGGTCGGCGGCTCGCTACTCAAGCCTCGGCCTCGGCCGGCGGGGAGGACTCGATCACGGCGAGGGTGTCCCCCGAGGCCACCGCCCCGCCGACCTCGATCGGCAGCTCGCTGACCGTCCCCGCCTTGTGCGCGGTGACCTCGTTCTCCATCTTCATCGCCTCGATGATCGCGACCAGCGCGCCCTGCTCGACCGTCGCGCCTTGCTCGACGGCGATCCTCAGCACCGTGCCCTGCATCGGCGACCGCAGCTGGTCGCCGCCGTCTCCGTTCGATGCGGGCCGACGCTCGCGGTGGGCCGGCCGGCGGGTGGCCGCGCCCGGCGTGGCCGCTGCGGTGGCGTGCGCCGGCTCGGCTGCTCCGATCACGCGGACGTCGAAGCGCCGGCCGGAGACCTCGACGGTGTATTCCCGCGAATGCTTGACTTGCTGTTCGTCCTGGCCCTCCTGGGCGTCGGTCACGGCCGGCGCAAGCGAGCGCAGCCAGTCACGGTCCTCCACGAGGTCGCGGCAGGTCTCACCACGCGCCCATTGCTCGGTCGCCAGCAGCGCCCGATGGAACGGCAGCAGCGTCGTCAGCCCGTCGATCTCGTACTGAGCGAGCGCGCGCAGCATGCGCCGCGTGGCCTGCTCGCGGTCCTGGTCCCAAACGATCAGCTTGGCCACCATCGGGTCGTACATCGGCGAGATCTCGTCGCCCGGGCCGACGCCCGAGTCGACGCGCACGCCCGGCCCGCTGGGCTCGCTGTAGCGACCGATACGCCCCGGCGCGGGCGCGAAGTTCCGGGCGGCATCCTCGGCGTTGATGCGGCATTCGATCGCGTGGCCGCGCAGGACGACGTCGGCCTGGTCGAAGGGGAGCGGCTCGCCGGCGGCGACGTGGATCCCCGTCTTGACGATGTCGATACCCGTCGTCATCTCGGTCACGCAATGCTCGACCTGGACGCGGGTGTTCATCTCGAGGAAGAAGTACTCGCCGTCGGCGAGCAGGCCCTCGACCGTTCCGGCGCCCCGGTAGTCGACCGCGCGGGCGGCTTCTACGGCGATCGCGCCGATCCGCTCCCGGAGCTCCTCGTCGACGACCCACGGCGGCGCGGGCGACTCCTCGATCAGCTTCTGGTGGCGGCGCTGGATCGAGCAATCGCGCTCACCGAGGTGGACGACGTTGCCGTGGCCGTCGGCCATCACCTGCACCTCGACGTGGCGCGGGTCGGGCAGATAGCGCTCGAGATAGACGGTGGCGTCGGAGAAGAACTTCTCGCCCTCGCGCGCGGCCCCGGCGAACGCCTCCTCCAGGTGCTCGGCATCGAGCGCCACGCGGAAGCCCTTGCCGCCGCCGCCGCCCGCCGCCTTGACCGCCACCGGGTAGCCGATGTCGGCGTCGATGATCTTCCGCGCCGCCTTCACGTCGGCCACGGGTTCGGTCGTCCCCGGGACGATGGGGACGCCGGCCGCGGCCATCAGCTCGCGGGCGCGCGTCTTTGACCCCATCGCGTCGATCGCGCTCGCCGGCGGTCCGATGAACACTACGCCGGCGTCCTCGCAGGCACGGGCGAAGGCCGCGTTCTCGGCGAGGAAGCCGTAGCCCGGGTGAACCGCCTCGGCGCCCGACTTCGTGACTGCATCGAGGATCCGCTCGATGTTGAGGTAGCTCTCGGACGCCGGCGCCGCGCCGATCAGGTACGCCTCGCTCGCCCGCTTGACGTGGAGTGCGTCGCGGTCGATCTCCGAGTAGACCGCCACGCTGGCGATGCCGAGCTCGTCGAGCGCGGTGATGATGCGGACCGCGATCTCGCCGCGGTTTGCGACCAGGACCTTCGAAAACATCGGTCGCCGAGCTTAGTTGGTTTCCGCCGCCGCGACGGCGAGGCCCAACGAATCCGGGCACGTTGGCGCTTGACCCCGCCGCGTCCCTCTGCTGACCGGGAGCGAGGACCGGGCGGGAATTCGCCCGGACGAGTCCGACCAGAACCGAGAAACGTGAGCGTCATGGCTTGGCCGTGAGTCGAGCCACCTTACGCACATGGTTCCGCGAGGGGCCTACTACTACTTCCAGCCCCAACATCGTTCATTCTGGGCGCCAAGGCGGCTGATTGTCCGGTAGCCCGTTTTGCCGTACCCAGCCCGCTTGAAGAGCTGAACTGCGAGCGCGTGCGCCGCGAGTCCCTGCGAGGATCGGTGGATGTGCCACTCCGTCACGAGAACTCGCGCACCGATCGCCGCGAAGGGCCCGTCGAACAGGTCCCCATTCCAGCCCTTGATGTCGATCTTTACCACGTCCACGCTGGCAGCAACTCGAAGCATCGACGCTCGGCACTCAGCGTCCCAGTAGCCACAACCGGCGAATCAGCACCAGGCCGCTTCGAACTGCAGCCCCATCGACAGATGTTCGGGCCAAGAGCGGAAACCGTCAGCCGCTACCGCGGCACCAAGATCCCGACGCCATGGGCCGAAGCGGCGTGATCCCGCGGAGAGCCGGTGCGTGGAGACGCGCTCGTCCGGTCCGAGGAGCCTGGTCTCAAGCACCGCCGTCATCGGCGACTACGCCGAGACGCTACGGCGCGCGTGGCGCTAGAGCGGTTGACCCGGCGGGCGACCAAGCGCATGTGTAGTGCGAGAAACCGCGGGGCCGGGATACTGCTCTCACATGCCGCGCCGATACCAAGCGGGCGGTCGATTGCGATCGGCAACGGTATGAACAGCCGGAGCACGATGACGAGCCCAATCAATAGATCACAAAAAAACGTGGCCCCGCTGTACTCAACCCGCGTAAGTTCGGCGTGACCGCCGATCAAATCCGTGATCTCCGCGAGGTCGACGTGCTGATGACCGACGTCATGAGGAGTGCTTGGCCCATGCCCTCGTCTGCGTTCAAATAGACGGTAGATTTCGGGAAATCGGCGCTTGTAATCTAATGGGTCGAGGAATGCGAGTAGACCGGCGTGTGGTGCCGTCAGAATGAGGCGCCCGTCATCCTTGAGAACTCGCAGCGCTTCGTCGATGACTTGCTGCTTGTTGGCTTGGCCAACGTGCTCAATCACATCGCCAAGCAACACGGCGTCAAACTCGGCATCTGCGAACGGCAACTCGGTGCCGTTGATGGCCCGCAGGTCGCAGTCTGGTCGCTCCGCACACCCGATTGCTATGAGTGCCACGTCGGTGTCAATACCCACACGTCGTGCCGTCGCGGGAAGCTCACCTAGAACCCACCCTTGGCCGCAACCAATGTCGAGGACGGCAGCAGCGTCCCGCGGAACCTCGCGGATTGCGAATCCTATTCGACCCGAGCCACTCGTCGCTAGACGACAGCGAAGACTGCGACGATACGGGCCCGCGGCGCTTGCCATCGCAGTGATGCTAAACATGACGTTAGGCTACACAACGCGTGGTCCAAGTCATCCGCCCCGGGATCTCCTGAGTCGTGCGGTAGGCTCGTTTGACATCACGGTAGCGAAGCGGAGGGGTCATTGCCGTCTGTTCATTAGGCCCGATCGTGCGTGTACCCAGAGTTTAGAATAGTGCTTATTGAATGACAAGGTCTGGCGAACCCGCGCGCAGCTCGAAATCGCGACCGCGCGGTGGGTCGGCTGGTACGACAACACGAGGTTTCACAGCGCGCTGGGCGACATCCCGCCCATCGAGTTCGAGCAGGTCCGTGAGCTCAGGCAGATCCTCCAACTCGCGGGACCGCCGATCGCTACTGAACGCCCCTGGGCGCCGCTCCCACTTTCGCGGCTGCGGATGACCAGGGAGCCAGCGAGACCAAGATCCATCGACAAGATCACGATCAACATGGGCCTCTACGATGCCCGAGAGCGGACCTATCACCAGTCCGCCTACCAGAGCGTAATCGCACCCAAGCGGTTTCCGCGAGACCCGGCCTACATCAGACTGCCAACACGGGTCCCTCAGGTCCGCGACCAGTTCGTCGATCAAACGACTCACGCCAGAGGACTCAACGTCGGCGATGGTGAGTGGGCGATGCCGGCTGCGCCCTTGGTGGCGCACGACGGCCCTGCGATCAGCTCGGTCTTGAACGTATCGACCAGCGCCAGCTCGTGTGGCGGCCTCGGATGACCTTCGAGCAACTCCTACGGCTGATGGTCGACGCCGATGTAGCCCTACTCTCGCGCCGCACGCGCGCGAAGCAGTCCGCTAACCCCGATCCCGTTGTGGCCGGCGGCTTGGGTGCCGGGACCACGGCGCTCCGCCGCCGTCGGCGTCGATCGCGTTCGACACCTAACCGGCGACGCCGATTGCTACCGTCTGGCCGTGCGCGATCTGGCTCCGGCAGCAGCGTTTGCGCCCGTCACGACCAGGTTGCCGACGCGTTGACGTCCACGCCCTCCGTGCCGCCGAGCGGCCAGCACCGGACGGATCAGCCCGATCGAGCGGCGCACGAGGGTTGGGACTCTGTCGCCATCGTCCACGACTATCTCAATCAGCGCGGCGGTGCCGAGCGTTGCGTGCTCGAGATGGCGTCGATCTGGCCGGATGCGCCGATCTACACGTCCCTGTTCCGGCCACAGTCGACCTTCCCTGAGTTCGCAGACCGCGACGTGCGGACCTCGCCGCTGGACCGCCTGCCCGTCGATCGCGGGTTTCGCAACCTCTTTCCCCTCTACCCTGCCGCGTTTCGCTCGTTCGGGCCTTTGTCCGAGGAGCTGGTGATCTCCAGCTCGAGCGGCTGGGCGCACAGCGTGCGCACGGACGCAGCCAGCTTCCACGCCGTCTACTGCCATACGCCGGCGCGCTGGCTGTACGGCGGCGAGTACCTGGGGCCCACGAGCCGGGAGGTCGCGCTGAGGCCGATCCTCGGGCCCATGCGCTGCTGGGACCGAAACGCCGCGCGCCGCGCCGACCTCTACATCGCCAACAGCCAGGAGGTCCGGCAGCGGATCAAGCGCTGCTACGGGATCGACGCTCAGGTCGTCTATCCGCCGGTTGACGTCGACCGATTCTGCCCCAGCGAGCGCGGCGAGCGGCTGCTCGTCGTCTCGAGACTGCTGCCCTACAAGCGCGTCGACGTCGTCGTCGATGCCGCAACACGCGCGGGCGTGACACTGGACATCGTCGGCGACGGACCGGCGCGTGAGGACCTCCGGGGGCGCGCCGGACCGACGGTCGCGTTCCATGACCGCCTCAGTGACGCGGAGATCACCCGCTTAATGGAGAGCTGCCGCGCCTTCTGCCTACCGGGTCGCGAGGACTTCGGGATCACGCCGATCGAGGCCCAAGCAGCCGGTAAGCCCGTGGTCGCGTTCGCTAGCGGTGGCGCTCTCGAAACCGTGGAGGACGGCGTCACGGGCGTCTTCTTCCGTAGCCACGAGGTCGACGACGTTCTCGACGCGATCTCGCGATGCGACCGGCTCGAGACCCCCCCGAGCGCCATTGCGGCTTCGGCGCGGCGGTTCTCGCGCGAGACGTTCCGCGCGTCGCTGGTCGCGGTGGTGCACGAGTCAGCTCGAGCCAGGGCCGAGCTGCACGGCTCTGTAGCGAGAGGTCGTCGGTGACCGCCGCCCGAGTAGGTCCGGCCGAAGCGCGGCCGCCGACGGGGGAGCAGCCGGCCGTCCTGATGCTCGGCAAAGGCTGGTTCCCCGACGAGCTCGGAGGCCTCGATCGCTACTTCCGCGCTCTGCTCGAGCACCAGCCCGAGGCTCGCGCCGTCGTCATCGGGCCTGCGGTCGAGCGTCCAGATCGGGTCGTTGCCGTCTCGCGGCACGAGGCACCGCTTCCCTGGCGGCTGCTGAAGTTCGCGGTCGCCGCGCACCGGGCGGCGGCCGAGACCGCGGTCGTAGATGTCCACTTCGCGCTCTACGCGCTTGCGCCGCTGCTTTCTGCACGCGTCCGCGCGCTGCCGCTAGTCGTTCACTTCCAGGGTCCGTGGGCCGACGAGAACGTCGCCCAGGGCGACGCGTCGTCAGTGCGCCGCGCGCTGCGCCGAGCGCTCGAGCGCATCGTCTACCGCCGCGCCACCCGCGTCATCGTGCTCAGCTCGGCGTTCCGTCGGCTCCTCATCGAGCGCTACGGCGTCTCGCCGTGGCGGATCCGTGTCGAGCCGCCCGGGGTCGATCTCGACCGCTTCACGCCCGGCGACCGCGCGAGCGCGCGGACGCGGTCAGGGGTCAGTGACAACGCGCTACTGGTCGTCTGCGTGCGCCGACTGGTGCCGCGGATGGGCCTCGACGTCCTGGTCGACGCCTGGGCATCAGCGTTGCCTTGGCTGCCGCCCGGGTCCCGGCTCGTCGTCGCCGGCGAGGGACCGCTCCGGCCTGTGCTCGACCAGCAGATCGAGCGCGGCGGCCTCGCGAACAGCGTCCAGCTACTCGGGCGGATCGGCGATGACGGGCTGGTAGATCTCTACCGTGCCGCGGATGTCGGCGTCGTGCCCACCCGCTCATTCGAGGGGTTCGGCCTTGTCGTGATCGAGGCTGCAGCCTGCGGCACGCCGACGATCGTGACCAGCGTCGGCGGGCTGCCGGAGGCCGTCGCGAGTCTGGACCCGTCGCTCGCGGTGCCCCCGGACGACGTGATCGCCCTTGCCGCGCGGATCGTGAAAGCCGCCCGACCCGAGGGGCTCCCGACCCGCGCGGCCACGCGGACCTTCGCCGAGCGCTACGGATGGCCCGGAGTCGCGGAACGCAGCCGCCTGGTAGTGCGCGAGGCGCTTGCTCCGGAGTTGGCAGGGCGGCGGCTGCGGGTCGTCTACCTCGACCATGTCGCCGAGCTTTCCGGCGGCGAGATCGCGATCCTGCGCCTCGTGCCCCACCTCACCGACGTCGATCCCCATTTCATCCTCGCGCAGGACGGCCCTTTCGCGGATGCGTTGACCCTGGCCGGCATCTCAGCCGAGGTGCTGCCGATGAGCGAGCGCTCGCGCGGGCTGAGCAAGGACAGCGTGATATTGGGCGCGCTGCGATGCGCGGCGGCAGCGCCGTCCACCGCCGCCTACATCGTGCGGCTCGCCGTGCGACTCCGCTGTCTGCGGGTCGATCTCGTGCATACGAACTCGCTCAAGGCCGGGGTGTACGGTTCGATCGCCGGGCGGCTTGTCGGTGCCCCGGTGATCTGGCATGTCCGCGACCGGATCGCGACCGACTATCTCCCGGCATCGGCCGTGCGGCTGATCCGCTTGCTGACGCGGAGGTTGCCAGCGGCTGTCGTGTGCAACTCCGATGCGACGCTGAGCACGCTCGGGCCGCCGCCGAACGAGGACAGCCATTACATCGTCGTGCCGGAGGTGCTGGAGGTGCCGGCGCGTCGCCCTGCTAGCTCGCCGCGACCGCTGACCATCGGGATGATCGGCCGGCACGCCCCGTGGAAGGGCCAGGATCTCCTGCTGCGTGCATTCGCCGACTCGTTTCCAGACGGCGACGTCCGGTGCGTGCTGGTTGGCGCGGCAATGTTCGGCGAGGACGAGTTCACGGCAGAGCTACGGCGATTGACGGAAGATCTCGGTCTCGCGGAGCGCGTCGAGTTCCGTGGCTTCCGCTCCGACATCTGGGCGGAGCTCGGGCGCATGGATCTGCTCGTCCACGCGTCGATCATCCCGGAGCCGTTCGGCCAGGTGATCATCGAGGGCATGGCGGCCGGCGTGCCCGTGATCGCGGCCGCAGGCGGCGGCCCGGCGGAGATCATCAGCCACGACGTCAATGGCGTGCTGTACGAGGCGGGCGATCAGGCTGCGCTGGCGGAGGCGATGCTCCAGCTGGCAGCTGACCCTGGGCGGCGGCTGCGCCTCAGCGAGGCGGGCCTGTCGCGCGTCGCCGCGTATGAGCCGCGCACGGTCGCCGATCGCGTGGAGTCGCTCTACCGTGACGTCATCGCCGGCCACCGACGGAGCGCGCTGTGAACGAGGTGAGACCGCGCCTGCGGATCGCGTGCACCGGCCTGGTCGCCGCCGACGACGGGAGCGTGTCGTCGGCTGGCTTCGAGATCCTGCGCGAGCTGCTCGAGCGCGGCCATCAGGTCGACTTCTTCTCGGCGCAGAACTACGTCCACCCGGTCGGCCTGATCGAGCGACATCGTCTCGTATACGTGAGCTGCGACCAGCCGCGGCTCGACGCCCTGATCCGGCGACTCGGGCCTGGGCGACTGGGGTGGGTCGGCGCCAAGCTCGGGCACAGACCGTTCGCGCGGCGAATCATCTGCGCGATCCGGCGGCGTCACGCCGAGCGCCGGTACGACGTCGCCCTGTTCCTTGGCGTGTGGGCACACGGTCGCGTGGCCGGACTCCCGGCGGTCAGCTGGGTTCAGGGTCCCCCGGGAACGGACGCCCGGTCGATCCGCCGCCACAGGCACGACATCGTGCGGCTCTGCGGGGCGAAGGAGTACGCGCTGCTCCGCGCCTACGCGCTCTACCGAAGCTCGTCCCTGGGGCACCCGCCGTTCAGGTACACGGACGTCTGCATCTGCGGTAGCCAGGAATCGGCGCGGACGCTGGTCGCGAGCTTCGGCTTCGACGCAGCTCGCGTCCACGCCCTGCCCTACCCGATCGACCTCGCGGCGTTCGCACCGGCTCCGCCGACCAAGACGCTCGAGGATCGGTCCGAGGTGCTCTGGGTCGGCCGCGTCGTTCCACGCAAGCGGTTGGACCTCTTCCTGGATGCGGGTGCCCTGCTGATCGCCAACGGCTGGGACATCAGACTGACCGTGATCGGCGGATTTGCGTTTGCGCACGGATACGGGAAGTTGATCGAGCGGTTTCCGCACCCCGACCGGCTGACGTACCTGCCCCACACGGCTCGCGCGGAGGTGGCCGAACGGCTCCGGTCCGCGGCGGTCCTCGTCCAGCCGAGCGAGGAGGAGAACTTCGGGTCGTCGGTCGCGGAAGCCCTTGCGTGCGGAACACCGGTCGTCGTCGGGCCGAGCAATGGCACGGGTGATTACGTCGCCGGCGGGGGCCGGCAGTTCGCCCAGTACACGGCGGGATCGGTGGCCACCGCGATCGCGGGCGTGCTCTACGACTTGGCGCGCGATCCTTCAGGCGTCGCCGCGCAGGCGCGCGCCGCCGCCGTCGCCCAACTCGACGTCGGGCGTCTGACTGACGGTCTTGAGGCGATCATGCGATCGGTCGAGACTGGAGCACGTCGGTGACGAACGCCGTGACCCGGGCCACCTGGAGCGCGCAGTCGAACTCGCGGAGATGCCGCGGTACTCGCGCCGCGCGGCGCGCGACCTCGTCGGCGTCGAGACCACTCATGAGCCCGGCGAGGGCGTCCACATACACCTCCTCCCACGGTCCCGCGCCCGGCAGGCGCCAGACCCAGCCGTCGTCGAGGTCATAGGCGAATGGCACCTGACCAGTGACCACGGGCAGCCCCGCCGCCAGGTACTCGCTCAGCTTGGTCGTGTAGCGGAACGCTCCGACGGCGTCGGTGCTCTGGGGCAAGGCGGCGACGTCAAATGCCGAAAGGACCGCTGGTACCTCGTCGTGCGGCACTGCGCCGGGCAGGAGAACACGTGTCCCCAGGTACTCGCCCGCGTGCTCTTCCAAGCGATCACGCCCGGTGCCCTCACCGACAACAACCACGACGACCCTCGGGTTCGAGCAGCGGCGCACGGCGCGGACGAGATCGAGGCCGTAGCAGTAGCCACGTGACCCAGTCCACGGTAACGCCCCGACCAGCCCGAACACGACCGCGTCGTCCGAGATGCCCATGCGAGCGCGCATCTCGCCGCGCGTCCGCTGAGCCGGGACCTGCATCGACCAGTTCGCGGCGGTGACGGCGCGCGGCGCCCCCCACGTCAACGCCCGTCCGACGAGGTACGGCGTCCAGCCGATGAACCCCGCGGAGGCGACGTACAGGAGGCGCTCGTACACCGTGGCCACTGGAAGCAATAGGCGATGCCGCATCCCGAGAAAGGGAGCGACGGCATCTCCGCTCGAGACGATGAAGGGCACTCCAAACAGGAGCCGTCCGAGCAGCACGGCCAGTCCGCCCGGCAAACCGGTGCCCTCCATGACGACCAAGTCTGGCCGGTCACGCGCGATCCGGCGCAGGATCTCGGAGCCGGACCGTACCTTGCCGGTCCGATCGAACGGCCAGATGGCTGGCCGCAGCGGCGCCAGCAGGCGGCGGATGCGATCCTCATCGTTTGATCCAGATCCCTTCGTCGCGAAACACGCTACGCGCGCGCTCGGTGCAAGGGAGCGTTCGATTATGAATTCACCGCCTTCATTCGTTGCCATGATGACTGGTCCCGCGTGGCGTCTTGAATGCGTTCGCTGGCTTTGAGGCTTCTCGGGAGTCCGCCGACCGCATCGCAAGTAATCTTGACTTCACCATATTGAGCCTGCCGACCGGCCAGGGCCTCGCCGTCAAGCAATGAGCCAGCTCGCCGACGGCGCTGTCCGTTCAAGAAGCCACGATCGCGCACTACCAGGGACCTCAGCCAAGAGTAGGTCGGAGCGCGCACATCGACTGTACAGTGCTTGCGATGCCAGGAGATATCGATGGCCTGCGGCGCACCTGGGAGGCGCTCGGTCACGAGGACCCGCTTTGGGCGGTCCTCACCGACCCCGCACTGCGTGGCGGACGCTGGGATCCAGCTGACTTTCTTTTCAGCGGCGAACGGGAGCTAGCGGCCGTGTTCGGGCGACTCGAGCAGCTCGGCATCGCGGTCGGGAGCCACGGCCGCGCGCTCGACTTCGGGTGCGGCGCAGGACGTCTGACGCAGGCGCTCGCGAGCCGGTTCGCGCACGCCGACGGAGTGGACATCGCGCGGTCGATGATCGAGGCCGCCGAGCAGCTGAACCACTGCCCCAATGTGGACTTTCATCAC
Organism: uncultured Solirubrobacterales bacterium; assembly: GCA_963742705.1. Taxonomy (GTDB): domain Bacteria; phylum Actinomycetota; class Thermoleophilia; order Solirubrobacterales; family Solirubrobacteraceae; genus Palsa-513. Next base: position 34,373 of record CAVUMZ010000001.1, read on the forward strand.
AACACGGCGGCGGACCTCGCGCTATTCGGCACTGATGCGTTTTCGTTCATCTACAGCAGTATCGTGCTTCAGCACATGCGCTCCGCGCTGGCGCTGGGCTATATCAGCGACTTCGTCCGGGTGCTCTCACCGGGCGGGATACTTGTCTTTCAGGTGGCCGAGCGCCACATCGCCGGGCCACACGAGCTTCGAAGGCGTCTCTCGGATCTCCGTGTCAAGCTCGCGATCGGAACGCGCCTGCGTGCGCGGCAGGTGCGGCTCGAGCGACCGGAACAGGCATGGCAGATGGAGATGCATGCGGTGCCCGACGGCACAATGCTGTCGACGCTCGCGGCGTTGCCGTGCGAGATCATCGATTCGATATACACCAACTCGACGGCCGACGATTTCAACGGACATCTCCAATACCTGGGTGAGTCCCCCGTCGAAGGCTGGATCAGCAGGCAGTGGACGGTGATGAAGCTACCGATGAGCGCCTCGCCAAGCTAGAGCGCGGCGACGATCGCGTCTTCATGCTCGCTGATCCAGTCGGCAATATCTGTGAGCACATCGGCGGCCGACCTGGACGGACGCCACGGGGTGTGCCCGAACACCCGCGTGCAATCGGAGATGTATATGGGGACGTCACCCGGCCGTTCGTCTCGCGCCGCGTCGATCGGCACGTCCCGGCCTGTGAGCTCCTGGCACAGCGCCGTTGTTTCCGCGAGCGACAGGGAGCAGCTGCGCCCACCTCCTACGTTGCAGACGACACCGTCCCAGTGCTGTGAGCGCTCCAGTTGGTCCTCGAGCAGGTCGACCGCGTCGGCGATGTGGATGAGATCGCGCACCTGGCGGCCGCTCCCATCGAAACCGATATAGGTCAGCGGGCGCCCAAGCCGGTGCGCGAGCAGCCAGTACGTGAAGACGCCCTGATCGACCTTGCCCATCTGCCACGGCCCGGCGATGACGCCGAAACGGTTCACGACGGCCTCGAGGCCAAACGCCGCCCGGTACTCCTCGATGAGGAGCTCGGCGGCCAGCTTTGTCGCGCCGTACAGCGTGCGCGCCCCGCCGAGCGGGAAGTCCTCGCCGATCCCGTCGGCGCAGACCCCCGGGAGCGTTTGCTCGTCGGCCAACTCGAAGCGCGTCGGCGTCTCGCGGATCGCCACTCGCCTCAGCCGCGCGACCGGGTAGACCCGACTCGTCGAGACGAACACAAGCTGAGCGGCGTCGCGCCGACAAAGCTCCAGGCAATGGTAGGCGCCGAGCAGGTTGGTCCGCACGGGATACTCTGTGGCGCCGCCGACGCCGGCCAGCACCGATGGCTCGGCCGAGCACTCGACGAGCGCATCTATCCGGGGAAGCGCCAAGAGATCGCTCACCTCGCGCACGTCCCCGTGCACGTAGCGCACTCCGGCGGCGCGGAGACGCGGCAGATTCAACTCGGCCCCACGACGCCTGAGGTTGTCGAGCGCTACCAGTTCCCAACACGGATGGCGCCCGGCGAGTGCGATCGCAAGATTGGCGCCGACGAAGCCGGCTCCGCCGGTGACAAGAACGCGCCGCGATGGAGTAGCGGTCATGGCTATAGGAACAGGGGCTCTAGGTGAACTAGGTCGCGAAGGCGCTTAGGAAGATCTCGTCGCGATGCGCGACCGAATGGCGCTGGCGCACCATTTCGATGCCGTGATCGCATTGAGCTGAAATCGCTGCGCTCGCCTGCGCCAGTCCAGCCAGCGCGTCCTCCACCCGATCGGCCTCCAGCGTATCCACGACCGAGGCCACTTCACGGAAGTAACGCACCTCAGCCGTATACGATGGCGCCACGATTAGGACCGGCCGACCCGACGCAAGGTAGTCGATGGTCTTGGTATAGAGGCTAGTGGTCACGAGCTTTACGAGATCGTCTCTGCGGCTGAAAGTCACACCCACCAGGCATGCGTCGGCAGATGCCAGCACACCGGGGATCGCCTCTGGCGGCACGAGACCGCGGTAGCTCACATGTGGGCCTTCGAACCCGGCCGGCATGCCGCTACCATAGATGTTGAGCGCGACACGGCGCCCGTGCACTTCCATCCCGCGATTGATCTGCTCGCAGAGGTACCTCATGGTGTCGAAGAACATCGTGTTTATGGCGCCTGTATAGACGAGTCGAAGGACACCATCATCACTGAGCCGCACTCGCGCCGCACTCGCCTGCAGATACGGCGTCGGGTCGAGGTAGTAGAACAGAAACTCGCCTTCGACACCGAATCGGTCGCGATATCGAGTCACCATCTCCTCGCTGGTAACCCAGAGCTTCTTCGCACGACGCAGTAGGTCAACCCGGTGGCGACGAACCAACCGCCCGGGCAGCCCATGCGGGTTCATCGCCGCCCAATCGTCGGTTTCGAACACGTAGAGCGGCAATCCGGTCGAAAGACTCAGCCGGTATGCGGCCATGGCGAACTCGCAGCGCCATGGGACGGTTAGGATCGCCTGGACACCGCGAGCCGCGATGATTCGCCGCCCGACGCGTGAGATCTGACCTATGCGCAACGCGTTGACAGAGTTAGAGATGGCCCCGAAGAGGCGCCGCGGACGAAGGGCACTGCGTCCCTCGAAGTTCCTGATCGTGGTATGCCGGCAGGGGAGCAGCGAGGCGCCTGACTCCGGGTCAGGCTGGTGGTACCGAGCGTCGCAGAGCACGTCCAGCCGAGCCATGTCGTAGTCCTCGAGGAGCCTGCGAACGATCAGCGGCTGGCCACCGACGGAGCCGGGGGGGTGCTCGGACATATAGAGAAGGCGCTTGAACTCCACGCCTACCAGCCGAACGGGATCAGCGCGCGTTGGGCGAGGCGTGTGCGGCCCTGGGCAGCTCGATGCTGGGTCCGGGCAAGCCAGCGGTGAACGGCCTTCGTGACCACCCCACGCGGATCTGCCAGCGACGCGTCGTGAGGCTTCAGCGCGAGTTGCTCGGCCAACGTTTCGAAGTCCCGTTCCCACACGTCCAACCGAGCAAAGTGCTCCGGCCCGTACTCAATGAGCCAATCGAGCACCTCCTGGTCCCACTTGTACCACGCCTCCTCGGTGACATTAGTCATATTCAGGTCGGCGCGTTCATATCGTGCGAACCAGGCTGGATCGGCCACATGCACCTCCTCTGGAGGGATTGCGTCCATCTGGTGGTACTGACGGTACAGCTGAATCGGCCGTTTGTTAGGATGGTGCAGTCGCTCCCAGCATTGATACCAGCGCTGCTTGCTTTTCATCCGACTCCAAGCTGCATACTGGTAGTGCAGCACGAAATTCTTCTCGAAGACGATGGATTGTTGCTCCTCGGTCGCCGGCAGGCGCGGCGTGTGAATCGCAGCGCCGTCGTGTTCGCGACCATCATCCACAAAACCGAAGACGATCGGCTCCGGTGGAATCCACGCACGCTCACAACCGGGCAGTAGATTGGCCCAGCGAAAACGCAGCGCTGTTCCGGGGGGTGCTTGCAGGGCAGCGGTCCACGAGGGTGAGGAGATCGTGTCGGCGCTGAGCGCTTCGTCGGCATCCAGCGCCATCACGAGCCGCGGTCCGGGAACCTCGCGAGCCGCATCGAGGAGTCTGCGCTGACGACGCCGCTCATCGTACGTGGGATCATCGTCGGTGATCAGACGCACACGTGGGTGGGCCTGCGCTATCTCGCGAGATCGATCGGTAGAGCATTGGTCGAGGATGATGATCTGGTCCGCCCATTGGGCGGCGCAGGCGAGGAAGCGTTCAAGAATCCACTCCTCGTTCTTCACTGGCGTTACGCAAACCACTGCCATATTGGGCTGTCGCGCAGGCTGTCGCATATCACGGTAAACCCGTTGGGAAGCTATCAGCTCTGGCCGTCAAGTGATCGGTCGCCCGAGCTCGGAGCAGGTGCGTTGGCGCGGGTCTCAAGTCGCGGGGGACGGGTCGCCTGGGCCGACGCGGTCGAACTCTGGCGCACGGCGCCCCACGGTGGCGTGGTCCAGCCGGGTCGGGAGCGGGCACGAAGCTGCTCGGCTTCGTTGTGGTGCGGGTCGACGCGCGGTGGGACGTCACGGCGGTGCAGCTATCCACGACAGTCCTGAGAAGTCGGCGCGTTGAGGTCGCCTGGACTCGTGGCTGACCGTCCGTTGGTCCGGTCCGCGCTCGAGCCGGAGCTCGCCTCTGCGTTGCGACCATGTCCACTCGCGCCGCTGTTGCCAGGCGAGGAGCTCTCATCGCGGATCACCGGAGGCGGCGCGTCCAGGACTGTGGCGGGCCACCGTCGCACGCGCAGCAGTGAAGCCGTCGTGGTGCACCTGCCAGGCGGCCTGCCAGGTGTAGCGCTCGCGCTGCACCCGCCTTCCCGCCTCGCCCATGCGCTTTGCGAGCGCAGGATCGGAAAGCAGCCTGACCAGCGCGGATGCGATCGCGCCCGGCTCCTGATCGACGTGCAAGCCGGTGCGTCCTTCGTCGACGAGCTCACGCGCCGCCGGTGCTGGCCCGACGACGACGGGCTTCCCGTATGACCACGCCTCGACGTAGGCCATGCCGAACGCCTCGCCGGACGACGGCATGCAGAAGACGTCGCATGCCGCGAGCGCGTCGGCTTTCGTCGGCTCACCGACCGTTCCCAGATCGATGATGGTCCCCGCTTCGAGCTCCGGACCCATGCCGCCGCCGATCGTTACGAGCCGTGCCTCGGGCACATCGCGCTGAACGATCGTAATCGCGGCGAGCAGAGCGTCGTAGCCCTTGTAGCGCTGCTTGCGGCCGACGAAGAGGACGATCGGCGCGTCGCCGAGCGCGTGCTGCTCACGGAAACGCGCGGAATCGCCGTCCGGAGCCACGGCAGGACCAAGCGGCGACTTGCGGATGCGCTCCGACTGAACACCGAGCGATCGCAGCGTGGCGACTTCGTGGGCCGATTGTGCGAAGACGAGGTCCGATGCCGCGAGCAGCCGGACGTCGAGCGGTCCGTCGCCCCAGTCGCCGGGATGGATCGCAGGCCACATCGTGAATGCGACGCCGCGGCGTCGAGCGACGCGCACCCCCGCAAAGCCGAGCAGCTCCCAGGCGGATCCGACGTAGTGAACGACCTCGACGTCGGCCGGAATTGCGCGATCGAGCGCCCGGCAGAACGCCCTCGAGATGGTCCAGAGCGTGAACGGGTCGAGGTAGCGCCTGTCGACCGTCCGAGTCAAGAGACGCAGACACGGCGCCATCGCAACCCGTGGCGCAATGATCCGAACCTCGACGCCCGAGCTCGCAGACGTAGTCCGCGGTCGTTCTCTCCGGGCGTAGGCTCGCAGCGGTACGCCTTCGCGCGAGAACCGCGCGATCGTGACGGCCACGCCTTGCCGACTGGCAAGCCACTCGGCCAGATGTCGGGCGTAGACGGCAAGCCCGCCGCCGGCGAACACGCTTGACGTCGATAGGACGACCGTGCGGGGTGAAGTCGTCATCGCCCGGCCAGTCAACACGATCGTCGCGCGCTGGCGCATTGCGGACCAATGGGACGTCCTCCCACCGGCGTCCGCGGCCCGCGATTTCGGCGACGGCCCACCGGATCGAGCCCGGCGGCGGGCGGCCGCAGGTCGGACCGACAACGATTGGCGGATCCACGTCGGCTTCAGCGCAAATCGCGAGCGGGCGCGGCCCCAACCGATGCTGCGCGCCGCCGATGGCGGTTGTCGCCGACAACCGCGGCGGCCCGACGGGAGATGCAGCGTCGCGCTACGTTCTCCGGCCCATGCCGCGATCCACGCGCCGCTGGCGTGACGGCGGCACCGCCGATATCGAAGAGCCGGAGCTGACCAGCGAAGACGTGAAGTCGCGTGCTGCTTCCGGCGTGGTGCTCTTGCTCGGGCGGGGCGTAGCGTTCCGCATCCTCGGGCTGCTCGGGAACCTCGTGCTTGCGCGGCTGTTGGTGCCCGCGGACTTTGGCCTCGTGGCGATCGCATTGTCTGTCGTGACGCTCGGCCAATTTCTTGCCGACGCGAGCCTTGGCGCGCAGCTGATCACGCGCGAGGAGGCGCCAACCCGTCGCGAACTACGCGCGATCACGGGCATGCAGCTCATCATCACCTCGGCGATCGGGGCTGTCTCTACGGTGGTTGCCGTTCTTGTCGGCGGCGCCGCGCTGGCCACGGTAGTCATCATGATCGCGCTCCCGATTACGGCGATTCGTTCGCCCGCGACGCTGCTATTCACCCGCCGCATGGAGTTTTCGCGCACGGTCCGGATCGAGATCGTTGAGGTCCTGTCGTATCTCGTCGTCGCGGTCGGGGCAGCGTCGCTCGGCGCCGGCGTTTGGAGCCTCGCCCTGGCGACCGTTATTCGCGCGGCCGCCGGGGCCGTCGCCGCGGTGCGACTCAGCCCTGCCGGCCTCGTGCTTCCTTCATGGGATCCCGCGACGATCCGTCCGCTGCTTGCATTCGGCGCACGCTTCCAACTGGCGAGCATCATCAACATCGGCCACGAGGTCATTTTGACGGCCGGCATCGCCGTAATCGGCGGCCTCACGCTCGTAGGACTCTGGAGCTTTGCAGGCCGCATCATCCAAGTGCCGCTCCTGCTCTTCGAGGCCCTCTTCACCGTCGGCTTCCCGGCTTTCTCGCGGCTCTACGGCGCAGGCCAGGACGACGCTGCGATGAAGCAGCTCCTGGAGCGGGTCGTTACTCTCGTATGCGTCGGAATCGCCGCCTTGATGTGCCCGATCGTCGCGGCTGCGCCGGCCGCCGTGCCGTTGCTGTTCGGCGAGAACTGGGCACGCGTCAGCGAAATCCTTCCCGGTGCCGGCGTGGCGCTCGTGATCGGCGCGCCTGTCGCCACAGTCCTGTCGGGTCTCCTCTATTCTCGCGGAGACGCCAGCACGGTTCTCCGTGCGTCGGCTGTCGATGCGGTCACGCGGCTCGTCGTGACGTTCGCTCTGCTGTCTGCCATCGGGCCCGCAGCGATCGGCATCGGATGGGCGGCGAGCGTCCTGGTACAGCTGACGGTCACCCTCGGCGCGGTGCGGCGCCTCGTCGGCGCGCGACTTTTTCGGTGTGTCTTGCCACCATGCCTACTCGCCTCCATCGCAGCATGCGGTGGTTGGTTCGTAGCTGAGGATCTAGGGCAGACGTTTCGCTCAGTCGGAGCGTCCGCGGCGATCGCCGCCACCGGCTATCTTCTGCTTCTCCGGCTCTTCGCTCCAACTCACCTGAGGCGCGCGATCTCAATGTTGCAAAGCGCCTATCGGGCCTTGCGCCCAAGTTCCGCTGCGCTCGCGTGATCCGCGCCGAGCTCGCGATCGGCGTTGTCGCTATCTCGGCTGCGCGCCCACATCACCGCCCGTCGCGTATCCTTCGACGGGTGTTGCGCCTTGGAAGCTGCGTCAAGCAGGCCGGTGGGAGTCCGGTCCGGGTAAGCGCCGGAGCGGCCGGTGCACGGATTGACGGGGGAACGGGATACGGGCCGCCACGGCACTGCGCCCCTGACTACCAATGCCAGTAGCGATAATAACGGGATCAGGTGGCCTCATCGGCTCAGAGTCGGTCCGGCATTTTGTCGAGAGCGGCTTTGATGTCGTCGGCCTCGAGAACGATATGCGCAGTCGCTTCTTCGGGTCGGACGCGTCAACGGCGCCCGTCACGCGACGCCTGATCGAGCTTTATCCGCGCGAGTTTCGCTCGTTGGATATCGACATCCGTGATACCGACGCCGTCACGCGCGTCATCAACGGTCATGCGGCCGAACTCGAGCTCATTATTCATACAGCCGCCCAGCCTTCTCACGATTGGGCCGCGTCCGATCCGCACACCGACTTTACTGTCAACGCCAACGGGACACTCAACCTCCTCCAGGCCGTGCGCGATGCGCGTCCTGACGCAACGTTCATTCACATGTCAACCAACAAGGTGTACGGAGACCGACCGAACAGCCTCCCGCTTGTCGAGCTGGAATCGCGGCTCGAGCTGTCCGAGGATCACGAGTACTACACCGGCATTCCGACGACGATGTCAATCGACCGATGCCTGCATTCGTTGTTTGGCGCATCGAAGGTCGCGGCCGATGTGCTTGTGCAGGAGTACGGTCGATACTTCGAGATGCCAACCGTCTGCTTCCGCGGCGGCTGTCTGACCGGTCCGGCGCATGCCGGGGCAAAGCTCCACGGCTTTCTCTCTTATTTGATGAAATGCGTGGTCACCGGCGAGCGGTACACGATCCTGGGTTATGGTGGGAAGCAGGTGCGGGACAATATCCATTCCGCCGATGTCGTCCGCGCGTTCGAGCGGTTTCACCGCGATCCGCGGGCCGGTGCCGTGTACAACTTGGGCGGCGGGCGGCAGAGCAATGTTTCGATTCTCGAGGCGATCGCGCTATGCGGCGACATCGCCTCGCGCGAGCTCAACTTCGACGTGTCGGACCAGCCACGACTTGGCGACCACCGCTGGTACGTGAGCGACTTCTCCGATTTCGTAGCTGACTACCCGGGGTACGAGCTGCAGTACGGGATCGCAGACGTCCTGCGCCAGATCCACGACGTCAACGCCGAGCGATGGCTCGCGCTCGCCACAACCTAGGCCCGCATCTTGCCGGGTGCTGGCGGCGAGTTGGTGCGTACGGGCCGCTCAAAGATTGGCGGCGCCGCGGCTCTCGGGCCGAGATCCCAAGCCGGTGTGAAGCATGAGGCGACCGGATGCCGACGATGGTCGACGCTCCGGCGTGGATAGCCCGGTCGGCGCGGCGCTCGACGTGCTGATGGGAGCGGCGCGGGCGACGGATCGGCACCTCGCGACGCCGGATCCGGGCCAATCCGACGATCCGAAGGCGGTCGATGCGGCCGGCCTATCCCTGTCGCTTGGCCGCGAGCATTTACGACTTCGCTCGCCTCAGCTCGACGGAGAGTATCGCCCGTCGTGCCTGCGGCCGCCCACGCTGAACCTCGTTTGGTCCCGGGCGCTCACTTGAGCGGCGCCGCCGAGCTCCTGCGGCGGCGCGCCGCCGCCGCCGTGCTGCTGATGGGCCGCAGCGTCGGGATCGACATGACCCGCCGCTCGGTACGGCGGAACCCAGATCTCAGAAGGCAACGGCTCCTCGCCGACGCGGGCATCACGTTGGTGCTGGACGTGGGCGCGAACCGCGGTCAATACGCCTCGGGCTTGCGCCGCCATGGCTACAGGGGCCGCATCGTCTCATTCGAACCGCTCGGCGAGCCCTTCGAGGAACTCCAGGCCAACGCGACTGGAGATCCTCTATGGCAGTGCGAGCGTCTCGCGCTGGGCGCCGAGTCGCGCACGGCCATCCTGCACGTCGCCGCCAACGGCGGCGCGTCAAGCTCGTTTCTCCCGATGACCCCTCTCCTCGCGGAGGTGGCACCGTACACCGAGTACGTGGGCGACGAAACGGTCGACATGGTGCGACTCGACGACCTGCGTCGAGACGTGATTCGCCCCGGAGACCGGCCGTTCCTGAAGATCGATGTTCAGGGTTTCGAGCACGAGGTTCTCAAGGGCGGAGAGCTATCGCTCGCGGCGATGCGCGGGGTTGAGCTCGAGTTGACCCTCAAGACCCTGTACGCCGGTCAACCGCGCATGCACGATCTACTCGGCGAGCTTTGCGCCGCCGGCTTCACGCCGTTCTCCTTCGAGACTGCCTTCATGGATTTCCGTACCGGCCGCGTATTGCAGGTAGACGCCGTGCTCGTACGCGACGATTGAGGGCTTTGGACACACGTTACGAGGCGTCGCGCGCGCCGGAATCGGGTCGGGGAGGCCGAGCCAACGCTGCGCTGACGCGCTCCGCCACAACCGGCCAGTCGAACTCGCCGACGTACAGCGCGCGCGCCGCTCGGCCCGACGCCTCCATGCGGTCCGGGTCGGCAGCGAGCTCGCGAACCGCGCGCACGAATGCCCCACGGTCGCCGACCGGAGTCAGGACCAGCGCCTCGGGATGGCGTAGCAGCACATCGTCGGTGCTGATGCCCCGCAGACCGACTACTGGAAGCCCATGTGCGAGCCCGGCCATCAAGGTGGTCCGGCGCGTCGATGCTCCGTCCGTGAACGTGGCAAGTAGCAGATCGCTCGCCCGCAGCCGTGCCGATACCTCGTCGCCGGCCAGCTCGCCCGGCGTGTCGACGTGAACCGCCACCGGGACCCGGAGAGAACACGCCCCCGCACCGAGATTCAGCACCCTGATGGCCGCGGCTCCGCGATCCGCTGCGACTGCCGCGATCGCCTCCTCCGCATGATCGAGCGCGCGGTGCGGGTGTCCGGTGCCGAACAAGGCGACCACGAGCTCCTCCTCACGCAGCCCGAGCTGGTGGCGTGCTGCCTGTCGCGTCCTCACGACCGGAGTGATGTTCGAGCCGACCGGTACATGCACGGCGTGGCCACCGAGGAGCCTCATGAGGTATTCGGTCGACGCGGTGATCACGTCGGCGAAGGCCAGCAGCGACCGCAGCTGAGCACGCTGATAGGCCCCGATCACGCAGTTGCGCCAGCTGTCCATGGGCACCCACGCCTCGTGGACCATCACGCCGAACGTGGCGCCGGTCGTCCGCCTCAGCGCAACGGCGTCACGGACGAGACCGGGAGCAAAGCCCCAGCGTCCGTAACTGAATGGCATGTATTGAAGGAGGATCCACGCCGGTTTCGTCGTGCGCCGCCGTATCGCCGGCAGGCCATCGGGCACGTAGGCCGCCGCGTGCCCGCCGGCGACGAGGGCGTCGACGAGCCGCCGTGAGTAAGCGTCGATTGCGTCCACGGACCCCGAGCGGCGGTAGACGACTAGGCCGTCGTCGGACTCGAGAAGCATGGACCTAAACCTCACGTCGAGGATCAGTGCGCGCCCTTCGGACCGCCCACGTGTCCTGACGACCGTGCGTCAAGGAATAGCCTTCCGATCGGAGCCGTGCCCTCCAGAAGCTGAAGTCGGCCACCGGTAGGTGGTTGTGCTCAAAGAGGAGCGCCCCCGGCGCCCATGCCGCCTCGAAGTCGATCTGCGCGAGCACTAGCGACTCGGCGCCCTCGATGTCCATGTGCAGCAGGTCGATCCGGGTGACTCCGTGGCGCTCCAACAGGGCCGACAGCGTCGTACTGGCCACCTGCTCCTCGACGACGAGGCCCAAGTCCGCATAGTCGGCGGCATAGCCTTCGACGTGAGTCCGAGACAGACTGCCGATTTGTCGCAGTGCAGCGGGCAGGCCGGGTACGTCCCTCAAGCGATAGAAAGCCGCGTAGCCGCTGCTGGCACCGACCACGGCACGCTCGAACTGGATCCGGCCAGCGGCTGCTGTGTATGTCTCTCGCAGAGCCTCGTAATGCTCGGGGACCGGCTCGACGACGACTCCCGACCAGTCCATCCGAGACATCACGAAGTCGTGGAGGGGGTCGTTGGCGCGCCCGTCGTGAGCGCCAAGCTGTACGAAGGTTACCGAGGAGCTCGCAAGTGCGAAGCTCTCGAATGCCGCCAGCGCTGGGTCGTCACGCAGTATTGGCAGATGCCGGAGCACTGGGCGGACCAGCGGGGCGAGCACACGGTTCAGTCGCGGCGAGCCGTGGAGCAGCGACCGCGCCGTGCGCGCCGACCGCCTGATCGCCGTATCACGGTCGTCGTGCAACCCTAGCCGGATTCCCGAACATGACTGGATCGCACTCGGCGGGGAACGCCTGAAGGGGTCAGGACGCGGCAGGCCAGTGGCAGCATATTGGCGCCCATCACTGAGCCCCCGGTCCACGAACGAGTGCGTTGAGCGAATCAAACAAGCGCGCGCGGTTGTCCACACCGAAATAGGCCTGCCTCATGACTTCAGCCGCCTCATGCTGGCTGTCGTGCAAGCGTGCCTGGCGCCAGGCGCTTGCGAGCATAAGGGCCCCATGCTGCACGTCTTGATCCACCCAGGGGAGCGTATATGGTTGCAGCTGAAAGAGCGGAGTTAAGCTGCTGTCGAACGGCGCGTGAACCAAGAGCGGACGAGCAGCTTGCACGTACGTGGAGAGCTTCACCGGAAACGACGTGCGCCGGATGGCTCGATCGCGCGCGCCGAACGGGTACCCTACATAGACGGCGAACGCTTGGCGCAGCACTTCAATACCGAGCCGCTCTGGCATGTGACCGAAAAACTCAACGTCGACCTCGGCACCGCGCACTGCCCGCCGCATCCGCCCGTCCACTCCGCCGATTACGGCCAGGCGCGTCGGAAGCCCGATCATCGCGGAGACACGCGCCAGAGTCGCGGTCAGCAGCTCCAGTTGGCGGGGGGAGTAGACGCTCCCGAGGAGGCCGATGGTGAGGCGAGCCGTCTCCTGCCGAGTGTCGTTAACCACTATCGGCTCATCGAGCACGCGATGCACGATGACGCTGTCCCGCCCGGTCCGGCTGGCGATCGCGGCACGCATCCCGCCCCCGATGGCATCGACCGACGTCGCGCCGGCAAGGGCACGCCCGAACTGCAGGTGCAGCCACGGCGCTAGGGGTCGTTCCCGGCGCCCGCGGAATGCCACGCCCCACGCGGGATCGTCATGGACGCTTACGTGCAGACCGCGTGTCGAGATCGCACGGAAGGCCGGCAAACACGCGACGACCGGCCCGTGAGCCACCGCCCACACCGCAGCCGCGGAGCGGGCCGCGGCTAATGCCTCGACTTTGCGTGCGAGGACGCCGGGAGGTACGAGCCAGGGATTTACGCGCGACCCCAGATAGGCGCTCGGCCCGGCGTACCCAGCATCATCGTGGTCGAGACTCGCCCAGACGACACGCGATTCGGATCCTCGCATCAGGCTTCGCAGGATGACCGCCCCGCCACCCTGGTTCCCGGGGCCGAAAGTCGTCAGAAGCAACAGCGGGGCGGTTGCGTCGTACGCGGTCAGCGAGGTCACGAGGCCACGCTGCGCGCCTCGTGCGGCTGGTCGAGCATGCTGCTAGCGTAGCGAAACATCTGCGCCTTCCGTGAGCTCTCGACCCGTCGTTCGGCGCGCGATGGGGCCGGGTCGCGTGGAGAACACGGTCCGCTCTCGAGCGGGCGAATGTCCAGAACGTGGAGGTGAGACCGCTCCGCATCGCTCAGTTTCACCGTAACCTTCCCGACCCCGCTCGCAAGGTTGGCGGCGTCGAGGTTTTCGTGCACCGGCTTGCAAATCGCCTGGTCGATCGCGGTCACGCAGTCACCGTCTTCAGGCTCGCCGGAAGCCCGGCGGACGCACGCTACGAGCTCGCAAGCGCTGGGCCGTCCTGGCTCGGCTCCGGTCGCATCGCGCCGCTGACGCTCGTGCCGCTGGCCTTGAACTGCCTCCGCCAGGCCGACTTCGATGTCCTGCACCTGCACGGGGACGATTGGTTCTTCGCCCGCCGGAGCATTCCAACGGTGCGGACGTTCCACGGCTCTGCGCTCTTCGAGGCGCGGGCCGCGACGGGATTCCAGCGGCGGATGTCGCAAGCCGCCGTGTACCCGCTCGAGGTCGTCGCCTCACGGCTGGCCACCCTCAGCTTCGATACGGGGTCGGCGCTACCAGGCGCCTACCGGACCCACGGTTCGCTCGCTCTCGCGGCACCGGAGGCATCGGCCATGGGAGACGCGCTGCGCACAGGCCATCCCACGGTGCTGTTCGTCGGCACGTGGGAGGGGCGCAAGCGAGGCGCCTTTCTGGCTGATCAGTTCGCCGAGGACGTGCTGCCGCACCATCCACACGCGCAGCTCGTGATGGTGAGCGATCGCTGCGAGGATCGGCCCGGGGTGATCTGGGTCCGCTTCCCTTCGGACCAGGAGCTCGCGCGCCTCTACCGGTCGGCGTGGCTCTTCTGCATGCCGAGCACCTACGAGGGATTCGGACTCCCCTATCTCGAGGCGATGTCGCATGGCCTGCCGGTGGTCGCCACGCCAAATCCCGGCGCCCGCCTCGTCCTTCGAGGCGGAGCGGGGTGCCTTGTCGCCGACACCGAGCTCGGACCTGCCCTCTCGATGCTGCTGTCGGACCGGGTCGCTCGAGCGCGCCTGGCCACCGCCGGCCTCGAGCGTGCAGGAGAATACTCTTGGGAGCGTGTTTTGACCGAGCACGAAAGGGCGTACGAGACAGCGATCGATGTGTTTGCGAGCCGCGGCCGGCGCGCGTAGTCACGCGAACGGCGCGTCAGAGGATTCGTCAGGCACGCGGTAGGCCTTGACCAGCCAATACACGAGGACACCCGCTACGAGCCACGTGAATGGCGCGAGCGGCGCAGACGCGGTCGTCGGTCCGGCGAAGCCCGCTACGAGCATGCCGAACATCGGCGCTGCCAGCGCCGCCAAATACAGCCGCATCCGGGGATCGGCGACCTTTCGGATCCGTGTCGCGGCGAGCCATAACACTCGCAGGAGGAACCCCACATAGATGACTACGCCGGGGACGCCTGTCTCGATCACGAGGAAGTTCCATTCGGTCTCGGCGTTCAAGGTTGACGCTAGCCCGGTGGCGTCGAACCCACCGGCGGGACCCACAGTGCCGAGTCCTGCACCCAGGGGATGGTGCGTCGCAAGATCCCCGAACGCCACCACGCTCCCGCCACGTTCCGTTGTGAACGTCGACACGGCTTGAGTCGGGGCGATGCTCTTGGCACGGGCGGTGCTCGCGTTGCCTGGTCCCAACTCCACCGCCGCAGCGTAAATGAAAACGGTCACGACGGCGACTCCACAAATTGACCTCAACGCGTTCCTCGAAGTCGCAGCCAGCAGGCCGAACGCAACCAACGCGACGAACACGGTGATTAGTGCCGTCCGGCTGCCGGCGGTGGCGACCGCAAGACCGAGGCCGACCGCCATGGGCGCCAAGAAGAGCCGAACCTGAGGTCTGGTCGATATCAGCAACGCGGCGAACCCTGGAAGCGCCAGTGCGGCGAGAAGCCCTCCGGAGCCGACTTCCGACCCGAGGCCGAACGGCCGCACCGAGTTTCCGGTCGCGCCGAACGACACGCGCGCAGCGCCCTGGAACAGCCCAGTGCCGAGGATGCGCTCGCGATACCCCGGTCCCCAGGCCGCCAGCTGATCCGGCGTGAGCTTCGACTGGATGTAGCTGACCACGCCACCGACGGCGGCGCAGAAGACCAAGATCAGGAGCGCCTTCTGGATCTGCGACTCCGTTCGCAGGAACGCGTAGCCGAGGAAGAACAATGGCACGAATTCGAGGTGCTGGCGGACCCCAGCCAAGCTCGCCGATAGGCCGCGAGACCCGGGATTGGCGATCTCGATCAGGACGACACCGATGAATGCAAGCACGAACCCGCCCAGCGGCGGGAGGGCGAGGCGCTGTCGCGTCTGGCCGCTGCGAACGAGGGCTCCGGCGGCGATCGCCGCGATGAGGACATCGCGCGCCAGCGTGATCGTGGTGCTCCCCGTGCGCAGCTTCACGTAGCCGTCGAGCAGCCCGAGATACAGGGCCAGCGCTGCGATTGTGTGTTCCACGCGACGGTGAAGGAAGCACCACCCGCTCACGAGCGCGAACGCGGCGTAAGCGACGGCCTTGCCGCCGCCTTCACCGACACGCCCGGACGCGAGGGCGGTCGCCACGAGGACGCACCCGGCGGCTCCGACGAGACCGGCGACCGCAAGCGCGGGATCGCCAGCGGGCCTGAGCCTAAGCCTTCTTCCCGTTGCTGGTGCCGTAGCCATAGCCGTACCCGTATCCATATCCGTACCCGCCGCCGGGAATGAACGTCACGTCGTTGGCGACGACGCCGAGTACGGTCACGCCGGGAACCCGGCGCGCCTCGGCTACGGCCTTTTGGGCCGCCGGGCGCTCGGTCGAGCCGACGCGACTCACGAAGAGGACGCCGTCGCATTGCGACAGCAGCGGAATCGCATCGCTTACGGCAAGCAGCGGGGGTGTGTCGATCAGCACGACGTCGAACTGCGCCGACAACTCATCGAGGATCTCCCGCATCCGCTCGGTTCCGAGTACCGCCTGCGGGTTGGGCGGGGTCGGGCCGCTGGCGAGCAGCGCGAGCCTCGGATGGCCTGCGATCGCTCCTCCGTGGCGGCTCCCCGGGCCACCACTGTCGACGCGCACCTTGTCGATGAACTCGAGGCTTGCGCTCTCGAACTCGAGGTCGACGAGAGCGTCCTCCAACGAGGTGGCACCCGCGATCACAGACAAGAGGCCATCCCTGCCGAGCGCTTCGAACGACGCTCCGAGGGTAGGCCGGCGGAGGTCGGCCTCGACCACGACCACGCTCATTCCCCACTCGCGATAGGTGAGTGCCAGGTTGCGCACGACGGTGGACTTGCCTTCGCCGGCGACCGCGCTCCCGACCACGAGACGCTTGAGCGGCTTGTCGAGCGAAGCAAGCTGGAGGTTCGTGCGGAGCGTGCGGAACGGCTCGCGGAGCGCGTGAGGGACTATGGCTTTGCCGTCGTGCGATCCCGCGGGCGCGGGTGAGCGGGGGATGATCGAGAGCAGCGGCGTGCCGTAGATCTCGCTCAAGTCGTCGCTGTTCTTGATCCGCCGATCGAAGCGCTCGAGTCCGAATATGAGCGCCAGCCCCAAACCGAGCGCGATCGCGAACGCGAAGATGGCGTCGCGCTTGGGCTTCGGCGCGATCTGCGCTCCGCCGACCGCTGGATTGGTCTGACGGCCGGCTGATGGTGCCGCGTCGGCCGTCGACTGGACGGAACGGATGGTGGTCTGCAAGGCCAATCGCTGAGGCTGGTTTGAGAGCGACGCCGGGATCGCCGCAAGTTGCGCGCGGAGCCGGCTTACGGCGGCGGCGGCCTGTTGGTTGAGCTGCGCCTGGCTGACGCGAAGGTATTCTTGTACATACGCATTGGCGAGCGCAGCGGACGCGGCCCCCGAGGCGGCGACGGCAGTGACCGTGACGAAGCTCGATCCCGTAACGGGTGTCGCGGTCACGGCTCCGTGAGGGGACGCGTGCAGGTGCAGTCGCTGGATCACGGCTTGCGTGACCTGCGAGGAGACCAGCAGCGTCGCCTCGTCCAGAACAGACTGGGGGGTGGTGAACGAGGTGCCGCGGACGATCGAGTCGATCGAGGACGGTGCCACGAAGACCTGCGTGGAGCTGCTGAATTGGGCCGGCTTGCGGGCCGATACGAAGTACGTTGCCGCGGTGCTTGCAAGCACGATCGCTAGCAAGATCCACTTTCGGCGCCACACCGGACCGATGAGGTCCTGAAGATCCGATTCTGGTGCGGTTGGGTCGGTTGTCGCCATGCGAGGGGTGCGGAACCCGGCTCCGCTGAGAGGAACCGTAACACGCCTTTGGGGCCGGCGCCGAACCTACGTAACGGCGGCCGTCTCCGTTTGCTCCCGAACTGAATCGTCCTGGGGTGCGTGGAGACTTCTAGCCTTGGAAATCAAGGAGGGAGTTCATGCCGAGAGATCGGACAGTTGGGAAGCCGACGACGCGTCGGTATTCGCTAGAGGAGAAGCAGGCGGCGGTGAGGATGGTCCGGTCGTTGCAGGCCGAGACGGGGATGACGCATGGGGCGGTTCGGAGGGTCGCCGAGCAGCTGGGATACGGCGTTGAGTCGGTTCGCTCGTGGGTCAAGCAGACCGATGTGGACGATGGCGTGCGGCCGGGGATGACGACGAGCGAGGCGCAGCGGCTGAAGGAGCTCGAGCAGGAGAATCGTGAGCTGCGCCGCGCGAACGAGATCTTGCGGCGCGCGGCGACTTTCTTCGGGGCGGAGCTCGACCGCCAGCAGCGCAGGTAGTCGTGTTCATCGAGGCGAACAAGGACGACGTGGTCGACGGTCGCAGGCTCGGAGTCGAGCCCATCTGCGAGGTGCTGCAGGTGGCTTCGAGCACGTATTACGCCGCTCGGGGCCGGCGGTCGTCGCTGCGTGCCCGGCGTGATGCTGAGCTCGTTCCGCAGCTGGTTGAGCTATGGGACGAGAACTACAAGGTCTATGGCTGCAGGAAGTTGTGGAGGGCCGCGAGGCGTGCCGGGATCGATATCGGCCGTGACCAGACCGCCCGGTTGATGCGCCAGGCCGGTATCCAGGGCGCGTTGCGCTCGAAGCGCGTCCGGACCACGCGACCGGACCGTGGCGTCGGCCGCCACCCGGACCTCGTCAAGCGCTACTTCCGGGCGAGCGAGCCGAACCTGTTGTGGGTGACGGACCTCACGTTCGTCGCGACCTGGGCCGGCGTGGCCTACGTGTGCTTCATCGTCGACGCTTTCTCGCGGATGATCGTCGGCTGGCGCGTCGCCGGGCACATGCGCACGCCGATGGTGCTCGACGCGATCGAGATGGCCCGCTGGAGCCGCGGCCGCCACCACGACGGGCTGCGCTGCCACAGCGACGCCGGGTCGCAATTCACCTCGATTCGCTACGGCGAACGACTCGCCGAGATCGGCGCGGTCCCCTCGATCGGGACCGTCGGCGACAGCTTCGACAACGCGCTCGCCGAGACCGTCAACGGCTACTACAAGGCCGAACTGATCCGCGGCCCCACCCGCACCGGCCCATGGAAAACCGTCGAAGAGGTCGAGCTCGCCACGCTGGGATGGGTGCACTGGCACAACAACCACAGACTCCACGGCTACCTCAACGACACGCCCCCATCAGAGTTCGAAGCCAAGTTCTACGCTACCCACCAGGACGACCAGATCCTGGCTCGCTGACAAAACGCTGGAGCCTCCATCAACCCCAGGACGATTCAAACGGGTGTTCCCCACCGGCTGCGAGTGCCGCGGCATGGCCGACGAGCGGCGCGCCGACTGTTCGGCCGCTTTGCGCGGCCAGCGTGGTACCCGCTCGTAGGACGATCGGTCGACCGACTTTGCCGGTGCCCCCTTATGGCTGGACCCGATCCGAGCGCCGTCGCGCGACGCTGAGATGTTGCTACGCCTCTAGGCGGAGCTCGGCGGCCACCTGCGGCGCCCGGGCGCGAACGTACACGACGTTCCCTCCCCCGTTGGGTCATGGCCGATTCTCCGCCGCGACCTGGAAGCCACGCCTGCTCCATCCACGCGAGCAGTTCGGGTACAGCGCCGCCCCTTCGTATTGCTCCGTCGCCATGACTTCCGCATGGATGACGGCGACAGACGCCACTCAGCGCGGAGAACCCCTGAGCAGACCGAGTTCGGCGTCCTGCAAGTCCAGCCAGAGCAGGTCGATCGACGGTACGTGGCGTTCGCGCTGCCAGTCGTCGAGCGTGATGACCTCGACGGCGATCTGCTCATCAACCGTGATCGTCGGGAGCTCCGCGAGATGCAACGCAGGCCGCCTGAGGCTGCTTGCCTGATCACCTCCGCCGCGGCTGACCCACATCTTCGATCGTCCGGAGGCGCCGCCGACAGCGTTCTCGTACGTGGTGACGTTCGCCAGCGCGGCCGTTCTCTTCACGAGCTGCCGGTAGAGGGCAGGGATCGGCTCAAACGCGTGGATCTCACCGCCGGGGAACTGCTTGCTGAGCTCGACCGTGTCGTAGCCGACGTGCGCGCCGGCTTCCACGATCACCGGATCGAGCGGCAGATGGAGCGCGAGATACGCTTCGATCGCGTCACTGATGGGTGGGTTCAGGCGGCCGCGCGCGCGGCGGAATGATCCCTTTCACAAGCCTCCGAGCGTTCAAGCACGCGATCGTACCGGCCGTCATCGAATATTCGTGCGGGCTACACCGACCCGGCGTCGACCAGCACCTCAATCCGCGCGCGCGGGCATCAGCTCACGGGCCCGCGTCTCCGATCCCGTCGCTTCGATCGCGTGGCCGGCGGGCCGATGGAGACCGCCCCGGCCTCCTCGCACGCCGGCGCGAACGCGGCGTTCTCGGCCAGGAAGCCGAGCCCGGGTGGACCGCCTCGACACCGGACTCGGCGACGAGGCCAGGATCGGGCTACGTTCAGGTAGCACGCGGCCGCCGGCCCCGCTCCGAGCAGGTTCAGGGTCGCGCAAACCCGCGACCGAGCGCGCCCTGGGCGTGACCCGGGCCAACACCGCGAACGAGCCTGGCGGGCACACGCCTCGTCGATCGGATCAAGCTCTGGGCCCGCAAGTTGCAAGGGCTATCTCGAGTGGCCCGGGCCTGTCAGCGCACCGGCAGCAGCTTCAAACGGAGGAACTTGCGCTCGAAGAGGTAGTAACTGGCCGCAGCGACCACCACAGTGAAGGCCACGCCAACGGTCGCCAACAACACGAGCCCGGAAACCGTTCGGCCCGAGTTGATGCCCCAGTCGTGTAATAGAAGCAACAGGCGCAGCTGCCAGAGGTAAATGCCGTAGGAGATGAGGCCTAGCCACGCGAGCCATTTGGCGCCCAATGCCCGACTCACGATCGTCGATCGGCCCTCGGCGAACACAGCTGGGACGACCAGGCAGAACGCTGCGAGGCCATACGCTAGGTGCCGGAACGGCTGATACGGGTGGCGCTGCTCGATTGCGACACAGCCGAGTAGCATCACGACCGAAGCGCCCCACCACGCCCAGTGGCTGTTCAGGGGTGCCCTACGAAGTAGCGGGATGGCGTCTCGTGCCGAGGTTATGCCGACGGCACTCACGAGAGCTAGGAACATCCCTAGCGCAAACCAGTCTAGGCACAGCGGCAGCGTTCGCGTTAGAAAAAAGAGGCTATTGGTATGACCGCCGTTCGTGACATAGATCTGCAGGATGGTCGTGGATGCACTGAGTGCCACAAGAACCTTTAGTTCACGTCGAAGCGCCCGCCCCGGATAGGTCGACTCGGTCCATCGCGTCATGGCGCGCGAGTAGAGCGGTAAGAGCAGATAGAAGCTGGCCTCGACACAGAGGCTCCAAGAGACGGAAAGGCCGCCGAACGACAGGCGCCGAAACATGTTGTGAACTAGGCCGTAGTAGGCCCATCCGTCGCCGAACGCAATGCCTAGCCCGGGATAGAGGCCCAAGACGATGAGGGCCAGCCAATAGCCGGGCACGATCCTGAGAACTCGGCGACGGTAGAAAGAGCGTGACGAGATGGCGGGCGCGTCCCCGAGGCGAGCTGCGACGAACGGCCTGTACAGAAGGAAGGCTGAAATGAGGAAGAAGATCGGAACACCGATGTCCAAGTGTCCGAGAAGGGCGTACCCGAACGACGACCCGAGCGACGTGTACACACCTACGTGCTCCTCGCTTGCCAGCGCGACATGGAAGAAGAAGATCGATAACGCCGCGATGGCGCGTAGCCCGTCGAAGTGAGGAAAGCGTGGGTTGCCGGGCGGCGGCAGAACGGCCTCTGGCACGGAGCTGGCGCGGGCGGCCGGCGGCCGATCTGTTTGGACTCCCAGCGTGGCGTCGGTCGGCTCTGGCACGGTGTCCGGCCATGATATGCGTGCCGGGAGATCCGCGGGTTCAACCCGGAGCGGCCCGACTAGCGGCACTTGTCCAGGTTTGTGGCGAGACGTACCGGCAGGCAGTGGCTGAGGATGCCCGCATGGCGACTGCCGTGTGACGGACGACCCATGCAGAATGCGACTGGCTAGGAGTGATCGCCGCCGGCGCTACGCGTCAGACGCCGGCTGTCGATGGGGACTCGCCAACCATCCCGGCCGCGACCGTCGCGTTCGTCGCCTCGTCGATCAGGATGAAGCTCCCCGTCCGCCGGTTGCTCCGGTAGGCATCGAACGCCAGCGGCGCGCTCGTGCGCAGCGAGATCCGCCCGATGTCATTGAGCGCGAGCTCGCCCGGAGCGTCCTCCCGCTCGAGCGTGTGCACGTCGATCCGGTCGTGGAGCGTGTCGACGATCGCGCTCGCGCCGCGGCTCGTGTGCTTGATCGCGTAGCGACCGCCCGGGCGCAGCGGCGCCTCGCCCATCCAGCAGACGTCGGCCTCGAGCTCGCGACCGACCGACGGCGCGCCGTCGGGGTGGCAGATCAGGTCGCCGCGCGAGACGTCTATGTCGTCTTCTAGCCGCAGGGTCACCGACAGGGGGGCCACCGCCTCCTCGAGCTCGCCGTCGAAGGTGTCGATCGCCGCGATCCGCGTCCGCCGACCCCCCGGCAGCACGACGACCTCGTCGCCGGTACGCAGGGCGCCGCTGGCCAGCTGCCCGGCGTAGCCGCGGTAGTCGCCGACCGCCGGCTTGACCACCCACTGCACGGGGAAGCGCGCCGGGACCTCGTCGGGATGGTCGTAGGAGACCTCGACCTCCTCGAGGTAGCCGAGCAGCGTCGGCCCGTCGTACCAGCGCAGGCGCTCGGAGCGCTCGACGACGTTGTCGCCGCAGAGCGCCGAGATCGGGATGTAGGTGATGTCGCGCACGTCGAGCTTGCCGGCGAACGCCCCGAACTCCGCGACCAGCTCGGCGAAGCGCTCAGCCGAGTAGTCGACCAGGTCCATCTTGTTGACCGCCACGACCAGGTGGGGGATGCGCAGCAGCGCGCTGATGAAGGCGTGGCGCTTGGACTGCTCGACCGTGCCCTTGCGCGCGTCGAGCAGAACGATCGCGAGATCCGCCGTCGAGGCGCCGGTGACCATGTTGCGCGTGTACTGCTGGTGGCCGGGGCAGTCGGCGATGATGAAGCGCCGGCGCGGCGTGGCGAAGTAGCGGTAGGCGACGTCGATCGTGATCCCCTGCTCGCGCTCGGCCCGGAGGCCGTCGGTCAGCAGCGCGAGATCGAGGACCCCGGAGCCGCCTCGCCGCAGCGACGCATCCTCGATGTGGGCGAGCTGGTCGGCGAAGACCTGCTTGGAGTCGTAGAGCATGCGGCCGATCAGCGTGCTCTTGCCGTCGTCGACCGAGCCGGCCGTGGTGAAGCGGAGGAGATCGAGGCTCATCAGAAGTACCCGAGCCGCTTGCGATCTTCCATCGCCGCTTCGCTCACCCGATCGTCGGCGCGCGTCTCCCCGCGCTCGGTGATCCGGGTCGCGGCGATCTCGGCGATCACGTCGGCGATCAGCGCGGCGTGCGAGCGCACGCCGCCGGTGCAGCTCATGTCGCCGACGGTACGGAAGCGCACCGTCTCGTGGAAGACCTCTTCGCCCGCGGCGAGTTCCTGGTCCTCGCGGTAGGCGTAGAGCATGCCGTCGCGCTCGAAGACCTTGCGCTCGTGGGCGAAGTACAGCGAGGGCAGCTCGAGCCGCTCCTGCTCGATGTACTCCCAGACGTCGAGCTCGGTCCAGTTGGAGATCGGGAAGACGCGGGCGTGCTCGCCCTGGTTCAGGCGCCCGTTGTAGAGGTTCCACAGCTCGGGGCGCTGGTTCTTGGGATCCCATTGGCCGAAGTCGTCGCGGAAGGACAGGATCCGCTCCTTCGCCCGCGCCCGCTCCTCGTCGCGCCGGGCGCCGCCGAAGGCCGCGTCGAAGCGGTGCTCGGTGATCGCGTCGAGCAGCGTCGTCGTCTGGAGCCCGTTGCGCGAGGCCCGCGGCCCGACCTGGTCGACGACGCGGCCGCGGTCGATCGAGTCCTGCACGGAGGCGACGATCAGCCGCTCGCCGAGGTCGGCGACACGGCGGTCGCGGAACTCGATCGCCTCGGGGAAGTTGTGGCCGGTGTCGATGTGCATCAGCGGGAACGGGAACGGGGCCGGGCGGAACGCCTTCTCGGCCAGCCGCAGCAGGACGATCGAGTCCTTGCCGCCGCTGAACAGCAGGACCGGGCGCTCGAACTCGGCGGCGACCTCGCGCATCACGTGGATCGCCTCGGACTCGAGCGCGCGCAGGTGGGTCAGGCGGAGCGAGGCGAGCGGAGGGTTCATCAGCCGTGCAGCCCGCACTCGGTCTGGGCGTCGCCGGCCCAGCGGCCCTCGCGCCCGTCGCCGGGGAGGGTGCACGGGGCGCAGCCGATCGAGGCATAGCCGGCGTCGTGGAGCTCGTTGTAGGGCAGCTCGTGCTCGTGGATGTAGGTCCACAGCTGGCGCTCGGTCCAGTCCGCCAGCGGATTGACCTTCCACAGGCCGTTGCGCTCGTCCCATTCGATCTTTTCGGAGCGCGTTCGGGTCGGCGACTGCTCGCGCCGGAGACCGGTGATCCAGCATTCGGCCATGTTCAGCGCGCTGCGCAGCCCGTCGGCCTTGGCCCCACCGCTCGTGCAGCAGTGCTCTCGCGTCCACGGCTCGCCGGCGGGGTCGACCACGTCGACGACCTCGATGCGCACGCCCCACCGCGCTTCGAACGCCCGCCAGGCTGCGCGCGTCTCGTCGAACAGCACGTGGGTGTCGAGCGTGAAGACGCGGGCGGCGGGCTCGATCGCCATCAGCATGTCGAGCAGCACCGACTCCTCCTTCTGGAAGGAGCAGGCCATCACGAGCTCGGGGTGGAAGCGCTCGACCGCGTAGGCCAGCACCTCCGGGGCGGTGCGCCGCTCGAGATCAGGCGGGGCAGCCTGCGTGCTCATACGGCGCACTCGCCCTCACCCCGGACCACCTTGTAGGGCTCGTTGCGGTTCCAGTCGATGAAGTGGTTCATCGACTCGAGGCTGAACTCGACGGGTAGCGTCAGGTCCTTCACGCGCGCCTCGAAGGATGGCACCCCGACCCGCGCGACGAACGCGTTGAACTCCTCGCCGTCCGTGCGCTCGGCCTCGTAGTAGCGAATCCACCGCTCGACCGCCTCGGGCACCCGCTTGGCCGGGAGCCGCGCCTTCAGTCGCGTGCCGTAGATGACCTCGCCGCCGACATAATTGCCGGCGAGGTGGGGGATGTACGCCGGAATCGTGTGCTCGCCGACCTTGATCGATGCGCCGTAGAAGCCGATGTTGGCGATGTGGTGCTGGCTGCAGCCGTTCGGGCAGCCGCTCATCTTGATGTGGATCGCGCGCGTCAGCTCGTCGTCGATCGCCATCGCCTCGATCCGCTCCTGGACGGCCTGGTTGAGGCCCATCGAGCTCGTGATGCCGAGCTTGCAGCTGTCGGTCCCGGGGCAGCTGATGACGTCCGAGATCTCGCGCGGTCCGGCATCGCCCAGGCCGAGCGTCGACAGCGCCCGCCAAACGTCGTACACCGACGCCTCATGCACCCAGCGCAGGACGAGGTTCTGCTGCACCGTGACACGGGCGTAGCCGCCGGAGTGGTCGCGCATGATCGCGGCCAGGCCGCGGAACTGCTCGGGCGAGAGGTCGCCGCGGGTGACCTTGACCTCGACGGTGACGAAGCCGTCCTGGCGCTGCGGGCGGACGTTGTCGCGCGCGAAGCGGTCGAACTCGCGCGAGTCGCCGTTCGGCGAGCCGGCGTCGCCGGCCGGGGCGGGCCCCGGCTGCTCGTCATGGACGAACAGCAGCGGGTCGACGTCGAAGTTGCGCTCGGCGACCCAATCGCCGCGGAGCTCCTCCTCGACCTGCTGGCGGAAGGCGTCCATCCCGATCTTGTCGACGAGCACCTTGATCCGGGCGCGGGCGCGGTTCTTGCGCAGCCAGTCCTGGCGGTCGAAGATGCGCAGGACCGCCTCGGTCACCTTGAGGTAGTCGCCGTTGTCGGCCTCGACGAAGTCGTAGAGCGTCGGGGCGATACGCGGCATGATCGACGTGCCGCCGCCGATCCTGATCTCGAAGCCGCGCTTGCCGTCCTTGATCCGGGGGATGAAGCCGCCGTCGTGGATCGCCGTAATCGCGATATCGGCGTCGGTCGCGCTGAACGCCGTCTTGAACTTGCGCGGCATCAGCTGGCAGACCTCGTTGCGTACGAAGTAGCGCACGTAGGCCCCGACGTACGGGGTCGGGTCAAACAGCTCGCCGTCGCAGACGCCGGCCCACGGGTCGCCGGTGACGTTGCGCATCGTGTTTCCGCAGCCCTCGCGGGAGGACAGCCCGACGGAGCTGATCTCCCGGATGAACTCGGCGGCGTCGGGGAGCGGCACGTGGTGGAACTGGAAGTTCTGGCGGGTGGTGATGTGGCCCTTGTTCAGCGGCACCCAGCGCTCGACGGCGTCCGCGAACTTCTCCATCTGCTCGGGGTTTATGCCGCCGAACGGAAGCTTCACGCGGATCATCTGGCGCTCCGCCTGGCGCTGGCCGTAGACGCCCTGCTTGAGCCGGAAGCCGATGAACGTCACCTCCTCGGTCTCGCCGCGGAGGAACTTGGTCGATTCGGTGTCGAAGTCGTCGAACTCGCGCTCGATGATCGGGATCACGTGCCCGGGAACGTCGGTGCGGATCTCGGGGTCGGCGATCGAGCCCCGGGCTGCGGTGGTTGAAGCTGGCTCCATCGAGTCCTCCTGGGGTGGATCGGGACGGCTGAAATCCTAACACACGAAAGGCGGGCGGCTTTCTGGTAATTTGCCCCGACCGACGCCTCGACTTCCGTCGTCGCAGGCCGTCGCCTATCCGCATAAAATCCGTCAAGAAAGTGGACATGACCCGTAAGCAGGCCGCAGTTCCGTCGCTCCTGATCGCGTCGCTGCTCGCCCTGTCCGCCTGCGGGTCCTCCGGCGGCGGCAAGAAGCTCCGACTGGTCGCCTATTCGACGCCGCAGGCGGCGTTCGCCAAGCTGATCCCGGCCTTCGAGGCGACGGCTGCCGGCAAGGGCGTCACGTTCTCGCAGTCCTACGGCGCCTCGGGCGACCAGAGTCGCGCGGTTCTCGCCGGGCTCCCCGCGGACGTCGTCGACCTCTCGCTCGAGCCCGACGTCACGAAGCTTGTCGCAGCCGGCCTGATCCCTGCGACCTGGAACCAGAACGCGACGCATGGGTTCGTGACCGACTCGGTCGCCGTGTTCCTCGTGCGCAAGGGCAACCCGAAGCACATCACGACCTGGGACGACCTCGTCAAGCCAGGCGTCCAGGTCCTGACGCCGAACCCGTTCAGCTCGGGCAGCGCACGCTGGAACGTGATGGCCGCCTACGGGTCGAAGCTCAAGGAAGGCGACGCGCCCGCGCAGGCGCAGGCCTACCTCGCGACTCTCTTCCACCACGTCGTCAGCCAGGACACCTCAGCGCGCAACGCGACGCAGACCTTCCTCGCCGGCAAGGGCGACGTCCTGATCGCGTACGAGAACGAGGCGATCGCGGACCAGAAGAAGGGCGCGCCGGTCGACTACGTCGTGCCGAAGGACACGATCCTGATCCAGAACCCCATCGCCGTGCTCAGCAAGGGCAACACGACGCTGGCAACGGCGTTCGTCAACTACCTGCTCTCTCCGGCCGCACAGCAGATCTGGGCGCAGCAGGGGTACCGGCCCGTCGTCCCGGGCACCGCTGGAGCGGGCGCCTTCCCGACGCCGGCCGGCCTGTTCACGATCGACACGCTCGGCGGCTGGTCGACGGTCACCAAGCAGTTCTTCGACCCGTCCAGCGGCATCGTCACCAAGATCGAGCAGTCGCTCGGTGTCTCCACCTCCAAGTAACCCGTCTGCGGTGGCGCTCCGCCGCCTCGCGGTGCCCGCCGCGCCGCGCCTGGGCGGCGCGGCGCTTGGGCGCGGACTGCTGGGGATCTACCTCTCGCTGGTCGTCCTACTCCCGCTCGCTGCCGTCCTGGCGCGCTCGACCGACGGCGGCCTTGGAGCCTTCTGGCGCGCGGTGTCGGCCCCGGAGGCGGTCGCGGCGATCAAGCTGACGCTGATCATCTCGGTGGTTGTCGTGGCGATCAACGCGGTGTTCGGCACCCTGATCGCCTGGGTCCTGGTGCGCGACGAGTTTCCCGGTCGCCGGGCGGTCAACGCCGTGATCGACCTCCCGTTCGCGCTGCCGACGATCGTGGCCGGCGTGGTGCTGCTCGCGCTCTACGGCAAGGGCGGCCCGGTCGGCATCGACGTCAGCTTCACGCGGACGGCGGTAGCGCTGGCGCTCCTGTTCGTGACGCTGCCGTTCGTCGTGCGCTCGGTCCAGCCGGTGCTGCTCGAGCTCGACAAGTCGATGGAGGAGGCGGCGTCGTCGCTCGGCGCAAGCCCCCTCACCGTCTTTCGCCGCATCGTCCTGCCCAACCTGACGCCGGCGATCATCTCCGGTGCTGCGCTCAGCTTCGCGCGGGCCGTCGGCGAGTTCGGGTCCGTTGTCCTGATCTCGGGCAATCTGCCGTTCAAGACGGAGGTCGGCTCGACCTACATCTTCAGCCAGATCGAGAACGACAACTATCCCGGAGCCGCCGCGGTCTCGCTCGTGCTGCTGCTGTGCGCGCTGATCGTGCTGGCGCTGCTGGCCGGCCTTAGCGCTCGGAGGACGCGCCATGTCCGCTAGCGAGCTCGGGCTCGGCTCCTCCGCGACGCGGTTGCCGGGTCGGGCGGCGGCGCCCCCAGGGGCCGGCAGGCGCGGCGGGCGCCTGGGCCTTAGGGTTGTGGCACTCGGGTACCTCGGGCTGCTGCTCCTGGCGCCGGTGCTGATGATCTTCTACCGGACCTTCGAGCACGGCTTGGCGCCGGTCTGGCGGGCCGTCTCCGATCCGAACGCGGTCCACGCGTTCTGGCTCTCGGTCGAGCTCGTGGCGATCGCGGTGCCGCTGAACACCGTCTTCGGCGTCGGCATGGCGCTCCTGCTCGAGCGCCACCGCTTCCGCGGGCGGGCGGTCCTCGGGCTGGTGCTCGACCTGCCGTTCGCCGTGTCGCCGGTGGTCGTCGGGCTGGCCCTGCTCCTGGTCTACGGGACCAACGGGTGGTTCGGGACGTGGCTGGTCGGTCACGGGCTGCCCGTGATCTTCTCGGTCCCGGGCATGGTCCTGGCCACGGCGTTCGTGTCGCTGCCGTTCGTCGCGCGGGAGACGATCCCCGTCCTGCGCGAGCTCGGGACCGACGCGGAGGAGGCGGCCGAGACCTTGGGTGCGAGCGCGTGGCAGACGTTCTGGCGGATCACGCTGCCGGCGATCCGCTGGGCCGTCGTCTACGGCGTCGTGCTGACCACCGCCCGCGCCCTCGGCGAGTTCGGCGCGGTCAGCATCGTCTCGGGCCGCATCGAGGGGTCGACCCAGACGCTGCCGCTCTACGTCCAGGACCGCTATGAGAACTTCGACACGACGGGGATCTACACGGCCGCCGTCGTCCTGGCCCTGCTTGCCCTGGCCACGTTGCTGACAATGAACCTGCTCACCCGACGCACGAGGAGTGCCGCCTGATGCCGATCGAAGTCCACAACGTCAGCAAGCGCTTCGACGAGTTCGTCGCCTTGGATGATGTCTGCCTGCGCGTGGCCGACGGTTCGCTGACGGCGCTGCTCGGGCCGAGCGGGAGCGGCAAGTCGACGCTGCTGCGCATCATCGCCGGCCTGGAGACGCCCGACGGCGGGCGGGTGCTGATCGGCGACAAGGACGTGACGGGCCTGCCGGCGCGGCAGCGGGGCGTCGGCTTCGTCTTCCAGCACTACGCGCCGTTCAAGCACATGACCGTGCGCGAGAACGTCGGTTTCGGCCTGAGCGTCCGCCGCCGGCCGAAGACGGAGACCGCCGCCCGCGTCGACGAGCTCCTGGGCCTGGTCCGGCTCGAGGGCCTGGCCGACCGCTACCCGTCGCAGCTCTCCGGCGGGCAGCGCCAGCGCATGGCGCTGGCGCGCGCGCTGGCGCCGGCGCCCGAGGTCCTGCTGCTCGACGAGCCGTTCGGGGCGCTGGACGCCCAGGTGCGCGGCGAGCTGCGCGAGTGGCTGCGGCGCCTGCACGAGGAGATCCACGTGACGACGATCTTCGTCACGCACGACCAGGAGGAGGCGGCGGACGTCGCTCAGCAGATCGTCGTCGTCAACCGCGGCCGTATCGAGCAGGTCGGCACGGCGCGCGAGCTCTACGAGCATCCGAGCAACGAGTTCGTGATGTCGTTCATTGGCCCGGTCAACCGGGTCGGCGAAGCGCTGCTGCGCCCGCACGACATCCAGATCCTCGTCGACGCCGACGGAACGGCGGGGGAGGCCCTCGTCGAGCGGGTCATCCACCTCGGCTTCGAGGTTCGGGTCGAGCTGAAGCTAGAGGATGGGAGTGAGGTATGGGCGCAGCTGACGCGCGAGCGTGCTGCCGAGCTCGAGCTCGAGGAAGGGCAGATCCTCGGGGCGCGGCTCGGGGCGCCGCGAAGCTTCGCGTAGCAGATCTCATGTGATGCCACCGTAGCTGCCCGGTGGTCTGAGTCAAGCCTGTGAGTTCGATGATTAAAAGACGGTGTAAGTCTGTCACACTGTCATCGTGGCCGCCGACCGACGGTGGCGACCAGGCACCTTGTGACAGCGGACTCGCACGTCAAACTCGCCGGACAGCGAGCCAACTCGTGGCTTGTGCTCTTCGCAGCGTTCTTGTTCGTCACACTCGCCTTGATGGCTCCGGGGGACGCGTCGAGCGATGGCGCATCGATGCTCGGGGTTACGATGTCGCTCGTCGGCGGGCATGGCTTTGCGGTTCCGTGCGCTGAGGGGATTGCCGGGCGCGGCGGGCAGTGCTTCAGCACCTACTACCCACTGCAGTCGGTTCTTGCCGTCCCGTTCGTCGCCGTTGGTCATGCGATCGCGGCGTCGGGCTCACAGCCATCCGGAGAAGCCGGGCGGTTCGCCGCGCAGGCTGTTCCGGCCCTGGCCGCCGCTGCCGTTGCGGCGTTCACCGCCTACTTCGCGCTGCTGCTGGGCGCGACGCGACTGCGGTCGGTCCTGGCGGGGCTGACCATCATCTTCGCCACGGAGATCGCCGTCTACTACCGGTCGTTCTTCGCCGAGACGCTCGCGGCCCTGCTCGTATGCGTCGTCATCGCGGGGTTTCTCCGCGCAGACCGCTGGCGCGCGGCCGCTCCGGTGGCGATCGTGGCTCTGATCCTCGCCAAGCCGCAACTCGTGTTGGCCGGCCTCGTGCTCGGAGCGATCTTCGCCGTGCTCGAGCACCGCCGCCGCCCGCTCGTCGCCGCAGTGGCTGGCACGTTGGTCGGCACTCTCGTGTACGCGGGATACAACTTCCTGCGCTTCTCGGACGTCACGGACTTCGGTGGAGACGCCCGCCTATACCACGCGGCTGCCTTGGCCCCAGTCAAGATCATCGAGGCGATCGGTCTGCTCTTCGTCAGCCCGGGGCGTGGGTGGCTGATCTATTCGCCGATCGTCATCCTCGGCCTCCTTGGGGCATGGAGGCTACGCACCCAGCCACTCGCGATCGCCGCGGTCGGCGTGCTCGTCGCCGTCGTCGTTCCGTACCTCGGGAACCCGGGGAGCGGCTTCGAGTGGGGCACCCGCTACTTCGTGCCGGCGATTCCGGCCTTTGTCGCCTTAGCCTGGGCGGCACCGGCTCCACGGTGGGCGGCGCCGGCCCTCGCGATCCTGGGATTCGTGATCGTGGCCCCGACCTTCGTTGCCTTCTATGAGCGCGCGTACGCCGAGCAGGGAGCCGCCGGGCGGGCTCCGTCGACGCTCTACTGGAGCGTTGAGCGAGCTCCGCTCGTGGACATCTGGGGCGCGGCCGAACGCGAGATCGAGGCGGCAAGCCGTACCGATGTAAAGCAGCTCCTCGCCGAGCCCGACACGCCAGGAGCGAGCACCGTGTCGGGGCAGCGGTCGTTTCGGGTCGTCGCGCAGTGGTGGTGGATGTCGCCTGCGGCCCATGTCGCGCGGCCGGTCGGACTGGCGGGAGCACTGCTCTTCGCGGCGGCGGGCGCAACCCTGCTCGTGCGCACTTCGCGGCGCCTCTTGCTGCGCTCTGCGTAGAGACTCACTGGTTACGGCCGGATGGTCGACGGTCGTCGCTATCTTCACGACGAGCAGGGAATCCGCTCGTTGTGCCTGAGGCTGCTCGGCTCGCGGTTGTTGGTCACGATCGACCCCGGCAGGGTTGTTGATCGAGCGGTGCGTCGCCGTGAAACCTGGTGGCGTCGAGCACAGCGGGCTGCCGGCGTGGGTGTGACACTTCGGTGGGGCTGCGGTCAGCGAGCGTGCCAGGCGTCGTCGGCCCGGGTCAGGGCGACGATCTCATCGGGAAGCTGGTTGGCCGCGACGTCGGCGACCGTGATCTGTTCGAGCACGGCGCGCAGGTTGGCGCGCAGGGCGATCCAGACGCGCTGCAGCGGTTCTGCCGACCCCTGGTAGACGACCTCCTCCGGACGCTGGCCGCGGACGCCGACGAG
Source organism: uncultured Solirubrobacterales bacterium (assembly GCA_963742705.1). Taxonomy (GTDB): domain Bacteria; phylum Actinomycetota; class Thermoleophilia; order Solirubrobacterales; family Solirubrobacteraceae; genus Palsa-513. Next base: position 66,196 of record CAVUMZ010000001.1, read on the forward strand.
CGGGCCCTCGACGGCGCGGATGACCTGGGCGAGCGTGATCTCGGCGGCCGGTCGGCTCAGCCAGTAGCCCCCGTCGGGGCCGCGCTGGCTGCGGACGATGCCGGCGCTGCGCAGCTGGGTGAGGATGTTCTCGAGGAACGACACCGGGATCTCCTGGGCGGCCGCGACCTCGTCCATCTTGCGCGGGGCCGTCTCCTGCGCCCCGACGAGCTCGACTGCCGCCCGGACCGCATAGTCGGCCTTCGCCGTCACGCGCACGGGCGCCGCCGTTCAGGGATGGGGATCGCCCCAGGCGCCGCGCCGGCGATCGGCGCGGCCGACGCCCTCGTGGAGCGCGGCGCGAAGCCAGCGACTCGGACGGCTCCCCGGACGCGGAGGGGGCGACGCCGTGTCCGCGATGTAGCGCTCGAGCGCCGCGACGATCGCCGCCGCCTCCTCGGGCGAAGCGGCGGGAGCGACCAGGGTCAGTCGAGGCCGACCCGGCGGCGTTGCGTCGGCTCTGTGGTTGCGCGTCACGGCCCGTGGATGATTGCACGGGCGGTAGGGTTCGCCGCCCATGGCGCTGCCGGTGATCGGCCACGAGGCGGTCCTCTCCGCGGTCAGCCCGGCCGAGGCGATTGCGTGCGTCCGCGACGCCTTCGTCCACCACCATCGCGGCGACTGGGCGATGCCCGCGAAGGTCTACCTCGACTGCCCGCCGGGCGACTTCCGGGCGATGCCGGCGCGCGGGGCCGGCTACGCCCTGTTGAAGTGGATCTGCTCGTTTCCGGGCAACACGAGCCTGGGCCTCCCGGCCGTGTCCGGGGTGATCGCCCTCTCCGACGCGACGACGGGCGAGCTCCTCGGGCTGATCGACGCCCGCGCCGTCACGGCGCTGCGGACCGGGGCGGTCGCGGCCATCGCCACGCAGGTGCTGGCCGCGCAGGCCGCCGCGACGGTCGGCGTGATCGGCTGCGGCCTCCACGGCGGCTGGGTCGCCCGGTGCATGGCCGCGGCCGGCTACGGGCCCGGCGTCTGCGCCGACCCGCGGCCCGACGTCGCGGCCGCCCTGGCCGCCGAGCTTGGCTGGGCGGTCGGGTCGACCGCCCAGGCGCTCGCGGCCGACATCGTCTGCTGCGTCACGCCCGGTGCCACGCCGATCATCGACGAGGGCTGCCTGCGGCGCGGCCTCCATCTCAACATGCTGGGCGCCGACGGATCGGGCAAGGCCGAGGCGACGATCGCCGCCGTCGCCGAGTGCGAGCTCTACTGCGACGAGTGGGAGCAGGCGGCTCATGGCGGCGAGCTGGCCGGAGCTGTCGCCTCAGGCCTCGTGGGGCGCGAGCGGGTGACGACGCTCGGCGCCGTCCTGACCGTTGAGGCGCCCGGGCGCTCGGCGCCGGACGCGGTGACCTTGTTCGACTCGACCGGCCTGGCGATCCAGGATCTCGCGGTCAGCGCGGCGGTGTACTCCGCCTGGCGCGACGGGCGGATCGACGCCCAGACCGTCGACCTCTGACCGCTGTCAGAGCGGGATGTTGCCGTGCTTGCGCTGGGGCCCGGGGTCGCGCTTGGTCTGGAGCGTGTGGAGCGCCGCGATCAGCTTCGGTCGTGTCTCGTGGGGGATCAGGACGTCGTCGATGTAGCCGCGCTCGGCCCCCGAGTAGGGGTTGGCGAAGCGGGCGCGATAGTCGTCCATCAGCCGCGCGCGCCGGACATCGGGCGTCGGGCTCGCGGCGATGTCGCGCTTGTAGATCACGTTGACGGCGCCTTCAGGGCCCATCACGGCGACCTCGGCCGTCGGCCAGGCGAAGTTGAGGTCGGCGCCGAGGTGCTTCGACGACATCACGACGTAGGCGCCGCCGTAGGCCTTGCGCGTGATCACCGTGATCTTCGGCACTGTCGCTTCGGCGAAGGCGTAGAGGAGCTTCGCTCCATGGCGGATGATCCCCCGCCACTCCTGGTCGGTGCCCGGCAGGAAGCCCGGGACGTCGCAGAAGGTGATCAGTGGGACGTTGAAGGCGTCGCAGGTGCGCACGAAGCGGGCGGCCTTGAGCGAGGCGTCTATGTCCAGCACGCCGGCCATCGACTGCGGCTGGTTGCCGACGATGCCGACGGCGAAGCCGTCGAGGCGGCTGAAGCCGCAGACGATGTTCGTCGCGTGGTGCTCGTGGACCTCGAAGAACTCCCCGTCGTCGACGATCAGCTCGATCAGGCGCCGCATGTCGTAGGGCTTGTTCGGGCTGTCGGGCACGAGCGTGTCGAGCGCCTCGTCCATCCGAGCGGGGTCGTCGGTCGGGGCGACCCGCACAGGCAGCTCGAGGTTGTTCTGCGGGAGGAACGACAGCAGGTAGCGGGCGTCCTCGAGGCACTCGTCCTCGTCCTCGGCGGCGAACTGGGCGACGCCCGAGCGGGTGTTGTGGGTCATCGCCCCGCCGAGCTCCTCGAAGTCGACCTCCTCGCCGCTGACCGTGCGGATTACGTCGGGTCCGGTGATGAACATGTGCGAGGTCTCTTTGACCATGAGCACGAAGTCGGTGATCGCCGGGGAGTAGACGGCCCCGCCGGCGCACGGGCCCATGATCAGCGAGATCTGCGGGATCACGCCCGAGCAGCGGACGTTGCGCAGGAAGACGTCCCCGTAGGCGCCGAGCGAGATCACGCCTTCCTGGATGCGGGCGCCGCCGGAGTCGTTGATCCCGATCACGGGGCAGCCGATCTTGGCGGCCAGGTCCATGACCTTGCAGATCTTCTGGCCCATCACCTCGCCCAGCGACCCGCCGAACACCGTGAAGTCCTGGCTGAAGACGCAGACCGGCCGGCCGTCGATCGTCCCGTGCCCGGTGATCACCGCGTCGGCCAGCGGCTTCGACTTCTGCATCTCGAAGTCGTAGGTCCGGTGGCGGACGAAGGCGTCTACCTCTTGAAAGCTGTCGGGATCGAGCAGCTTGGCTATGCGCTCGCGCGCCGTGTACTTGCCCTTCGCATGCTGCTTCTCGACCCCCGGCCCGTCGGCGTGGGCGGCCTCGACGCGCAGCTCCTCCAAGTGGGCGAGCTTCTGCTCGTACGTCTCGGGCGGCCGCTGGCGCTGCTGGCGCGGGGTGGTCCGGCTCCGCGGTGGCGCGCGCCTATTCCCGGGAGAAGGGGCGATGGTGGGCCGACCCTAGGTCATCGAGGACGCCGGTCAGGAGCGCCATCGTCCGTTCCGGGTCGAGCCGGCTCGCCGGCGCCCGCTCGGCCGCCGGCGAGCCGGCGGGTGGGGCCGTTACTGCCGGCCGCTGGCCGGCGGCCGCGGACGGTGCCCGGTTGGGAGCGCTCGAGCCCGACATCGGTGCAGCGTAGCGGGCGCTCTCGTCGGGCAGCTGGGGCCGGGCGAGTGTCGCGTGGGGCAGCGTCTGCTCCTCGTCGCATCCTGCGTGCCTGCTGGGCGGTGCCGGCAGGGGCTCGTCACTCGGAGGTGGCTCTGGGCTGGTGCCGGCAGGTTGGGTCACCTGCATCCCGGTGGCGGCGGCAGGGTCCCTGCGACGACGAAAGAGTCGCGTGAAGAAGCCGGGACGCCCGGCGGGTGCCGGAGCCGCGGGAGCTGGCACGGGTGACGGCGACGCGGGCGCCTCGACCACGGTGGCGGCCGCGGCTGTCTCGGCCGCACGACGCGCCACGCGCGCGGCCGACCGCTCGGCAGCGCTCGAGGTCCTCCGGCCTCCGGCCGGCAGATCGGTCCCGGCGGGACCATCCTCGGAGGCGTCGTCCGCCGCGGGTGCCGGTTCGGCGTTCACCTCCCCTTGCTCGTCATGGGTTTCCAGCACCGCGACGATCCGGTCACGAGCGGACACCGGCGCGGCGGCGGTGCTCGAGCGTGCGGTCAGCCGGACCTTGGTGCCCCAGCCGGAGGACTCGAGCTCGACCGTGCCGCTTGCGCGTTCGCCCTCCCAGGCGACGGTGGTCTCGGGTACCAGCCGGGTGATGCGGATCTCGCCGAAGTCAGACAGGCGACGAGCGAGGGACCCGGGGTCAGACAGCTCGGCCCAGAGCTCGGGGGGCGACTTGACCAGCGTTCGTTGAGCTTCGAGATCCGCCATCGACCCGCATTTCGTCCGCCGCGCGTCTAATCCTCCTGACGATCCGGCAGTTGCGGCCTCGGCTGCCGAGCTGGGCGGTCATCATGCGCTCGGCGCCAGGACAAGGACGAATAAGACTCGCGGGGCCACTGATGGAGCCGACGTTGTGGCTCAGCGTGTCGTACCGCTGCCGATGGACTGGTCCTCGGAGAAGGGCTTCTCGTTTCGCATCGACAGCGTCTTGGGGTAGGGATGAACCAGACCGCGTCTAGCCAATGGTCCTGGTCGCCTGACGCGGTGCGACTCAGCTCAGTCAGCCCGCCGCTTAGACACGACGCCCCGGCGCGCGTAACGACCAGAATGCGCGCAGCGCGCGGGCCGCGAGCGACATCGAACGTAGGAGGTAGGCCAGTAGGAGGCCGCACGTCCCACGGCGAGCCAATCCGGAGCGCTCCCGGAGGTAGGCCGGTCGCGGGGCCAGGAACTCGGCAATGATTGACAATCGCGCTAGCGGGGTGGGTGCTGCCAATAGGTACGCCCAAACCGTCTCTCCCCACGGCTCTCGGTAGAACCAGGGTGCGGACGGCGCCCAGTCCAGCCCGAGCCGCTCTGCGCGCTTCACGCCGCTGGGGATCAGACGTAACCCAGTGCCCAAAAGGGCTTCGGCCCCGAGTGCGGTGGCCAAGGCCGCGGCGCCGCGCCAACAGTCGTCGTTGAACTGATCGATCGCGCGCGTGAGGTCTTCGCGCGCGGTCGCGGCTCGCGGACCGTGATGGACCAGGTGGAGCGCGGTGAGAAGAGCCGCGGCGGCAGGGTCGAGTACGCGCGTCGCCTCACCACCGACCTCAAGTGACACCGCTCGGGCCGACAACGTCGTCCAGACCAGTTGCGGATCTACCTCTAGAAGGGGGAGGCTCTCGTGCAGATCGATGGCCATGCCGTCTGCTAGACGATGCCAAGACACCGCATGGATCGCCCGATCCGAGACAAAAAAGCCGAGCTCGGCGAGGCACTCGTCGGCACGATCACGCTGGGATGCAGAGATCAGCAGGTCGCAGTCAGCGTAGCCCCGGGGAGAGCCGTCCGCGTAGAGGAGGGCGGCGAAAGCCGGTCCTTTGAGCAGGACGCTGGCGACGCCGGCCTCGGCCAATCCGGCGCGGACCTCTGCGCCCTTGACGTCGAGCCTCCACAGGGCGGCTCGTTGGGCTGCGCTCATCTCGTGTGGGCCGAGCTCCCTGTGTGCGCGCGCCTCTCCCGTCTTCGCGTACCTCCGCCGGACCTACGGGAACGTGCCGCGGGCAGCTCGGGCGAGCGCCATGCGGCGCATCCGGAACTCTGGTTCTGCGTCTGTGTCCCGTGCTCCCACCCAGCCAACCCAGCGCTTTGGGAGCGTTCGGGAAACAACGAAACCAGACGATAAACTCTACCGGCGGGTCCCCGCAGTGCCGGACCCGAAGACAGGCGGAGGGCGAGGGACTCGGGGTCAGACATCTCGGCCCAGACGTCAGGGGGCGACTTGACCGGCCTTGCGTTGGGCTTCGAGGTCCGGCGTCGCCCCCATGTCGTGCGCAGCGCTAATCCTCCTGCCGAGGCGGCGGTTGCGTCCCTCACGCGCCGAGCTGGGCGGTCATGACGAAGATCGTGGCCAGAACGATCAGGCTGGCGAGGCCAGCGACGGAGCTGACGTTGTGGCTGAGCGTGTCGTACTCGCTGCCGAGCGCGCCGCCGCCGGCGAGATCCCGCTCGGCGAGCTGGGCCAGCACCCCCTGCTTGGGCGCGAGGAAGCCGCCGGTGATCCCGCCGAGCGCGATCGCCGCGACGAAGCCGAACTGGACGTAGAACTGGCTGAACGAGTGGAGTTTGCTGGCCAGGTAGATCCCGGCGACGACGACGATCAGCAGGCCCGGCGTGATAAGCCGCCGGATGACCTGCTGATGCATGCGGTGAAACAGCGGCAGTCCGCGCGGATCGATGCGCCGGCCGGCGGCGAGCAGGATCGGGTAGGCGAACATGACACCGAAGCCGACGACCACGGCCATGATGTGGACGGCGAGCATCACCTGGTAGAACGTGAGGGCAATGATCATGCGTGGAGGCGTCCTCCGGCCGAGTCGGCCGCCCCGCAGATCGCGCTGTGCGGGACGGCCGGCGCCGCAAGGACGGTCGAAGACATCACTCCGCCGCTCGCAACATCAGTGCCGCCGCCATCTCCTCGGCCTCGCCCCGCTCCCCTTCGAGGATCACGGCGTTGGTCACAGCCCGACGTACGGCGTCGAGCGCCTGCTCGGGTCGCGACTGAGCGGGGACGGTGTGCTCAAGCAGCCTGATGGCCCCCTCGCCGGCGCTACAGAGCCGTGGAGCCCATGAGGCTCCGGGGCGGTAATGGGTGACCGCGACGAGCCTTACGCGCAGCGGGCGGTCGCCGGCTTGGCCGCCGAGACTCTCAATAGTTCGCTCCTCGACCACCGAGACGGGATCCATGCGCACGGAGAGTGGTTTGGCGTAAGGGTGAACTAAGCCGTCACTGTCGAGTGCCGCGTACTCGTCGGACCAGTACGTGGCTCCCTTCTTGACGAGCGACGCCACGAGCGTGGTCTTCCCGGCAAAGCTCTTTCCAGGTAGGACGATTGCCCGGTTGGCTACGCCCACGACCCCTGCGTGGACGAAGATGTGCTCGGGCGCATGGAGAGCAATGTGCATCCGCACCTGCGCGTCGAGGACGCCGAGCGCGACCGCCGCGTCTACGGCGCCGGTGAGGGCTTGGGCATCGCGGTGCACGGTCAGCAGGTCGCGACCTGCCGTCGGGACCAGCGTGAAGCGGCCGTTCGGCGGGGGTTCGGTCGCCGGTGTCGCCCCGGGCGGGAGGATCGCCCTGACGGCCGAGAGATGACGGGCCTCAGCAGTGATCTCAACGGTGACCCCGAACGCCTCAACCGCCAGGGAGTGCGTCGTGGCGGTTTCGCCGGACATCGCCGCAGGCTAGCAGTCGGCTCGTACCGGTCGACCGGTAGATTGGACTAGGTGAGCGACGCTCTAGTGTTGATCCGGCTTGCTTTGGCGGCGGTGTTCATCGTTGCGGGAGCGGGCAAGCTATTGGACCGGCCCGGCTCGCGGGCCGCGCTCGTCGATTTCGACGTGCCGGACCATCTCGCCGGCGCCTTGGTACTGCTACTACCAGCCGCCGAGCTTGCGACAGCGGTCGGGCTTTTGTTCGCATCCACCGCAAAATGGGCCGGCGTGGCTGCACTCGCCCTTCTGTGCGCCTTCGTCGGCGGTCTCACCCGCGCCCTACGTCGGGGGGATGCGCCGGATTGTCATTGTTTTGGTCAGGTGCACTCCACGCCGGCCAGCTGGCTCACCGTCGCTCGCAACGTCGGCCTTGCGATACCCGCCATTTACCTCGCCGCCGACGGTCCGGGCCCATCGCTTGGCTCATGGTTCAGGGGGCACAGTGCCGAGGACCTGTGGCTCATCGCTACCAGTTCAGTGGCCGTCATCTCCGCCGCGTGCGCGGCCGTACTCTGGCGTCAGAACAAGCGGCTTCAAATCGCCGGACCCGAGACGCCGGCCGTGGCCCTTCGCGTCGGCGGCCGAGCGCCGGCGTTCACGCTGCCGTCGGTCGGGGGACCGCTCGTCAGCCTGCAGGAGCTCTTGGTTGACGACCGGCCGTGCTTGCTGACGTTCGTCGCGCAGGGATGCGGACCATGCGCGGCCCTCTTGCCGGAGATTGCGCGCTGGCATGACGCGCTCGGCGACCGCCTCGCACTCCCTATCGTTTCGGTCGGGGCTACCAGCTTGGCGGAAGAGCTTGTCCGTCAGTACGACTTGGTGCAGGTGCTCGCGGACGCGGAAGCCAAGGTGAGTCTCGCGTACGGCATTGAGGGCACGCCGTCGGCGGTCCTGGTCGGGTCCGATGGAAGCGTCAAGAGCGCGCCCGCCGCCGGCGAGCCGGCGATCGAGGCTCTCGTGCGGCTTGCCTTACAGGAGTCGCCTCGGAAACCCGTAGTGGTCCACAAGGTTGTCGCCTAATGCGCCCGCCATCCTCCATGACGCGGCAAACGGCGCTGACCGGAGAACTATACGCTGGCTCCCGTCGGGCGCGGCTCCCCGAGACCGGGCCGCGCCAGGGACAGTGGTGTATCCGCGGAACGCTCCGTCTGGGTCGGGGCTGAGCGAATGCGCGGCCTTTGAGCAAGAGGCACGGAATTCTGCGTCGGCTAAGACGGAGCGAACTTCGCGCCCTGTACCTCAGGCGCCAAGGCGCGGCCCGGTCAGCCTGGTGCATCGATGTGCGGCGACGCTGCGGACGTGCCTAACGATCGGGCTCCGCTCCTGTCACCTCGCCAGCCGCTAGGCTAGCTACAGCATAGGGGACCGCATCCCCCGCTGGCCTGACAGTTCCCCTCTCCAACAAGCGCGCAGCCGTTGAGCGTAAGACTGCAGGTGACGCCAATCAGCGAGGCCGAGAAGACGCAGTTGTCTGGCGCACAGCGGAGGCCGGTGGAGCTGCCGACGCAGTGGAGGCCCGGTCCGCACGTGTCGGAAGTCCCGACGATGGTGCACGACTGGCACTGGACACCCATTCCGCCCGAAGCCGCGGCGATCGGCGTTCCGACAGCCGCGGAGACGATCAGCGGCACCGAGGTCGCCGCTAGCCCTGCGCCGGCGATGCGCTTCAATGCGTGTCGGCGGGAGACGCTCGAACTATCGGGCGGAGTGAGCTCCGGCTCGCCGGCAAGCAACCCTTTCTGTCGTAGTTCACGGACGGCGTCAGCCACGATATCCTCGCCGGCACCCGCGAACCGTCCGAGACCTGCTAGGTCGCGTTCGCCGTCACAGCCTCGCCACACCCGCGCGGCAACCGTCCCCAGGCAATGGGCGACGTCGGCATCGCGATCGTACACGAGCGACTCGTCACCAAGCTCCTGTACTACTAGTCCCTCTTGTCGCGCCAGCGGGCGCAATCCATGTTGTTGCATCAGGAACCCCCGTTAGGACAGCCAATCGACGACTACCAAAGATTGCCGTCGCCGCGTAGGATACACACGTTCTTGGGAGCGTCAACGGACGAACGGTCCAAACCGCCCCGTTTTGGGCTTGGTCGGCGCGACGTCCGCAGGCCGCTTGCCGCGGTTGCCCCGGTGTAGCGTGACCGGCCCGGTAAACGGTGGTTGACGTTGAGTCGATCGGGCGTGCCACGTCGCAGAGACTCTTGCCTCCGCGCCCGGCTAGATCCGCGGCTCGTAGCGGCCCGAAAGCGTCGCGCATCGCTCCGCTGACTTCGCCGAGCGAGCACCGGTTCGCGCAGCGCTTCACGGATCGGCAACATGACGTAGTCAGTCCCGGCTGTGACCGGCGCGCAGCTCGTCGAGACGGCGGGCGACGAGTTCGGCGTTCCGGTCGGCCTTGAACGCCGCCAAGCGAGCGAGCTGGTCACGCTCGGATTCGGGGTCGACCCGGAGGATGTCCTCGATCTCGACCTCGTCCTCGGGTTGACGGCGCCGACGATGTCCTGCTCGACGCGGTAGCGCTCCTGCTAGCCCCAGGCCGACTCGTGGACGATCACCTGCTCCGTATGCAGCGATCGTGGCGGCGCGCTCGCTCGGCAGGGCGAGGACCTCATCGAAGCCGTTGGTGTGGCAGCGGCTGCGTTCCGCTGCAGACTGCGGCGAGCCCTGAAGGGCGACGCGGACGATGTTGTCATTGGCTGCTGGGCATGTGACCGCCGAGTTGACGAGGCGCCGGATCGGACGCTGCTGCATCCGCTGAAGGGCAAACGCCCGTGGATTGTCGACACGCGTCCGTGGGAGATGAGCTCCCGTTCGCCCGATCTCCCGTTTGCCTCAACCATCCGGCGGGAAACTCTCCGCCATGTCAACCATGCCCCCCTACGAAGGGCCCACCGAACGGATCGGTGCCCCTCGTCCGGCCGTTGCCCCCGAGCCCCTCGTTCACGAGCGCGTCGTCGCCCCGCCGGTCGACCCCTTCCTGCTCGGTGTCGAGCGCGCGCTCGACTCGCTGCGGACCTGGGTCGCGATTCTCGGCCTCGTCGCCGTCGCGGCGCTCGCCGTGGCCATCTACGCCGCCGTGCAGGCCAACGGCTCCAATAGCGGTTACGCCAGCAACGCTCGGGTCGACCGCCTCAGCAGCGATGTCAAGGCCCTGCGCGCCGGCAGGCCCGTCACGGCAAACGCCGGCGCCGGCGCCAGCGCGGCCGCCACGTCCGCCCTGGCGGCACGCGTAAGCGCGCTCGAGAGCGCGGCCAAGACCCAGCCGGCCAGCGCCGCCGGCGGCAACGTCGCCGCCGTCGCCGCGCGCGTCAGCGCTCTCGAGAGCACCGTCAAGACCCTCGCGAATCGCCCGACCACGGACTCGACGCAGGCCATCCAGCAGCTCTCGAACCGCGTCGACACGCTGACCACCGACGTCGCCCAGCTGAAGCAGACGCAGGCGTCGCAGTCGTCGCCGTAGCCGCGCGCAGTGCAGGCGGCGGCGTAGCGGTGCCGCCGCCGGTTTGCCGCCGCCGCGACCGGTCTAGATCCGGGCCTGGTAGCGCCCGAAAACGTCGCGCATCGCCCCGGAGACCTCGCCCAGCGAGCAGCGGTCGCGCAGAGCTTCACGGATCGGCAACATGAGGTTGTCGGTTCCGGCGGCGGCGGCCCGGAGCTCGTCGAGGCGGCGGGCGACGAGCTCGGCGTCGCGGTCGGCCTTGAACGCCGCGAGGCGGGCGAGCTGGTCGCGCTCGGACTCGGGGTCGACGCGGAGGATGTCCTCGATCTCGATCGAGTCCTCCACGTACTTGTTGACGCCGACGACGATGTCCTGCTCGACGCGGTAGCGCTCCTGGTAGCCCCAGGCCGACTCGTCGATCTCCTTGGTGATGAAGGGGATCGCCTCGACCGAACCGCCGAGCTCGTCGACCTTGGCGATCAGGGCGCTCGCCCGGGCGTCGATCTCGTCGGTCAGCGACTCGATGAAGAAGGACCCGGCGAACGGGTCGACCGTGTCGGCGGCGCCCGACTCGTGGGCGATCACCTGCTGCGTGCGCAGGGCGATCTTCGCCGCCCGCTCGCTGGGCAGCGCCAGGGCCTCGTCGAAGCCGTTGGTGTGCAGCGACTGCGTCCCGCCGCAGACCGCCGCGAAGCCCTGGAGGGCGACGCGGACGATGTTGTTCATCGGCTGCTGGGCGGTCAGCGTGACGCCGCCGGTCTGGGTGTGGAAGCGCAGCATCAGCGATTTGGGGTTCTTCGCGCCGAAACGCTCGCTCATGATCCGCGCCCACATCCGCCGGGCGGCCCGGAACTTGGCGACCTCCTGGAAGACGTTGTTGTGGCCGTTGAAGAAGAAGGCCAGGCGCGGGGCGAAGTCGTCGACCGAGAGGCCTGCGTCGAGCGCCGCCTCGACGTAGGCGATCCCGTTGCACAGGGTGAACGCCACCTCCTGCACCGCCGAGCAGCCCTTCTCGCGGAAGTGGTAGCCGGAGATCGAGATCGTGTTCCAGCGCGGCACGTGCTCGGCGCAGTAGGCGAACAGGTCGGTCGTCAGGCGCATCGACGCCACGGGCGGGTAGATGTAGTTCCCGCGGGCGATGTACTCCTTGAGGATGTCGTTCTGCGTCGTCCCTCGGAGCTTCTCGGGCGGCACCCCCTGCTCCTCGCCGACCAGCTGGTAGAGGCTGAGCAGGACGCAGGCCGGGGCGTTGATCGTCATCGACGTCGAGATCACGTCGAGCGGGATGTCGGCGAAGGCCGTCCGCATGTCGTCGAGCGTGTCGATCGCCACGCCGGTCCGGCCGACCTCGCCCAGGCAGCGCGGGTCGTCGGAGTCGAGGCCGAGCTGGGTCGGCAGGTCGAAGGCCATCGACAGCCCCTTGGCCCCGTTGGCCAGCAGGTACTTGTAGCGCTCGTTGGACTCCTTGGCCGACGCGTAGCCGGCGTACTGGCGCATCGTCCACAGCTGCTTGCGGTACATCTCCCGGTGCGGCCCGCGCGTGAACGGGTACTCGCCGGGCCCGCCGAGCTCGAGCGACTCCGGCAGGTCCTCCTCGTCGTAGAGGCCCTTGATCTCGATGCCCGAGTCGGTGAACCGCCGGGCGTCCTCGGGCCCGACCACCGGCGCGACCGTCAGCCGGTCCTCGGGCTCCTCGTCGGGTCGCGGTGCCGTGGCCATCCCCGACGAAGAGTACGGCGCGCCCGGAAATCGTGGGCGTCGCCCGGCGTTTCGCCGCCCGACCGGCGGGGTACCGCGCGGCCACGACTTGCGAGTAGGGGAAAGAGAGGAGCACGGCGATGGCTGCCAACGGATCACGGGGTTCACGCAGGAGCGTGCGGTACGGCGACGCGAGCGTCGAGCGCGGCGGCGGCGGCGAGACGCACCAGTCCGCCGGCCAGGACGGACGGCCGAGCCTGACCACGCAGCAGGGCGTGCCGGTCGCCGACGACCAGAACACGCTGCGCGTCGGCGAGCGCGGGCCGGCGGCGCTCGAGGACTTCCACTTCCGGGAGAAGATCTTCCACTTCGACCACGAGCGCATCCCCGAGCGGGTCGTCCACGCCCGCGGCTACGGGGCCCACGGCTTCTTCGAGAACTACGAGCCGCTCACCAAGCTGACCCGGGCCGACCCGTTCCAGCAGGCGGGTCAGCGCACGCCGGCGTTCGTTCGCTTCTCGACCGTGGCCGGCAACAAGGGCTCGGCCGATCTGGCCCGGGACGTGCGCGGCTTCGCCGTCAAGCTCTACACGCAGGAGGGCAACTGGGACCTCGTCGGCAACAACATCCCGGTCTTCTTCATCCAGGACCCGATCAAGTTCCCCGACCTGATCCACGCCGCCAAGCAGGAGCCCGACCGGGGCTTTCCGCAGGCGCAGACCGCGCACGACAACTTCTGGGACTTCGCGTCGCTGATGCCCGAATCGACTCACATGCTGATGTGGGCCATGTCCGATCGGGCGATCCCCCGGTCGTTCCGCTTCATGGAGGGCTTCGGCGTCCACACCTTCCGGCTCGTCAACGCCAGGGGCCGGTCGACCTTCGTCAAGTTCCACTGGAAGCCCAAGCAGGGGCTCCAGTCGGTCGTCTGGAACGAGGCGGTCAAGCTCAACGGGGCCGACCCGGACTTCCACCGCCGCGACCTCTGGGACGCGATCCAGCAGGGCGCCTATCCGGAGTGGGAGCTCGGCCTCCAGCTCTTCGACGACGACTTCGCCGACCAGTTCGAGTTCGACGTCCTCGACCCGACGAAGATCATCCCCGAGGAGCAGGTGCCCGTCCGCCGGGTCGGGCGGCTCGTGCTCGACCGCGTGGTCGACAACTTCTTCGCCGAGACCGAGCAGGTCGCGTTCTGCACCCAGAACATCATTCCCGGGATCGACTTCACCAACGACCCGCTGCTCCAGGGACGCAACTTCTCCTACCTCGACACGCAGGTGAAGCGCCTCGGCGGCCCCAACTTCACGCACATCCCGGTCAACGCGCCGAAGTGCCCGTTCGCCCACTTCCAGCAGGACGGGCACATGGCGATGACCAACCCGACCGGCCGGGTCAACTACGAGCCGAACTCGTGGGACGGCGACGCGGGCGGCCCGCGCGAGGACCCGGACCGCGGGTTCACGACGTTCCCGGCCGAGGAGGCCGGGGCCAAGCGCCGGCTGCGTCCGGAGAGCTTCGCCGACCACTACAGCCAGGCCCGCCAGTTCTACGTCAGCCAGACGCCGGTCGAGCAGGACCACATCCGGGACGCGTTCGTCTTCGAGCTGAGCAAGGTGCAGCGGCCGGAGATCCGCGAGCGCCTCGTCGCCAGCCTGCGCAACGTCGACGACGACCTCGCCCGGGGCGTCGCCGACGGCCTCGGCCTCGAGCGGCTCCCACGGGCCACGTCTCCGGCCCGCAAGCCGATCGGCGACCTGCCGCCGTCGCCGGCGCTCAGCATCCTCGCCAACCCGCCCGACACGTTCGCCGGACGCAAGCTCGGCGTGCTCGTCTCCGACGGGGCCGACGCGAACATCCTCGCCGCCCTGCGGGCCGCCGCCGCCGATGAGGAGGCCAACGTCGAGCTCGTCGCCCCGGCGATCGGCGGCATCGACGCGAGCGACGGCGAGCGCCACCCGGCCGACCAGAAGATCGACGGCGGTCCGTCGGTGCTCTACGACGCCGTCGTCCTGCTCGTCTCCGAGGCCGGCGCCGCGAAGCTCGCCGGCGATCCGGCGGCCCGGGACTTCGTCACCGACGCGTTCGCCCACTGCAAGCTGATCGGTTACGTCGACGCGGCCCGGGCGCTGTTCGACGCCACCGGGCTGAGCGCGATGATCGACGACGGGTTCGTCCTGCTCGACTCAGCCGACGACGCCCCGGGGTTCATCGAGCGCTGCCGGGCGCTGCGCCACTGGGACCGCGAGCAGGCCCTCGTGTGAGGTGAAGGCGCCCGAGGACCGCGAGCGTCCCCCGGCGTTCCGGTTCGGCTAGAGCGACCGGGTCAGACGACGGCCGTGACCTCGATCGGCGAGAACACTACGACCGCCTTGGCCAGGCGCCGATCGGCGGTCACCAGGGGGGCGTCCAACGCCTCGGCAAGCGCTACGTACACGGCGTCGTAGGCAGAGACGTTGTCGCGCAGCGCCCAGACGCGCTCCAGTAGAGGAAGGTGCGGCCAGATAACGATTGGGAGATCAGTCAAGTCGGCGAGCACGGCGTCAGCCCGGGTGGACGGCAGCAGGCCGCGCCGCACCCGCGACCTCGCGGCGGCGACGACCTCGATGTCGTATAGAGCTGGAGCGTCGACGGTCTCATGCTCGCGCAGGATCCGGTCGACGGCCTCGCCGGCCCGCGTACCGAGCAGAAGCTCGACCAGGGCGCTGGCGTCGCAGACGATGCGCCGGTCGCTCACCGCTCGCGGCGGGCGTCGGCGACGGCGGCCGCGCCTCCCCCGGGCAGCTCGATCGGCTCGCGCGATCGGATCCGGTCGAGCATCTCGGCCATGGTCGGACGCTCCGCGTATTCGCGCAGCGCGCCCAGAGCGACGTCCGAGAGGGTTCTCCCCTCCTCCGCGGCGCGGATCTTGAGTCGGCGATGGACCTCGTCCGGGACGTTGCGGATCTGAACTAGTTTCATGTGACTACGAGGTTAGCACTCGATCTGCATGCGAGTGTCTAAATGCATGTAACGTTCCTCTGGTCTGGGACAAGGGTCTCATCGGTCGTCGAGCCGCGCCCCGCGAATGTCGGCCAGATCGTCGAGCAGCCCAGGGTCCGCGGCGGTTCTCTCGATGATTCGACGGAGCGTGAGCGAGGGCACCCAGGGATCGCGCCACACCGCTGGGGGCGGGCCACCGGGGGTGAGTGGCGGTCGTACATCGTGGGGCTCGACGCCGGCGGGCGGGAGCGCCCGGAGGGCCTCGAGCTCGAACCGGAGCTGGCGGACGAGAGGGTGTTCGGGGGCGGCGTGCTCGAGCATGGCCAGGCTCTCGACGTAGTGGTCGAGTCGGGGCCGGGCGTCGGCCTGGTCGCCGCGCAGCAGGCCCGGGTCGCGGCCGGCCTGGGCGCGGAGCTCCCGGGCCTTGGTGACCTTGTCGGCGGCGTAGACGGAGATCGCGTCGCCGTCGAAGCGGGCGATCTGGTCGCGCAGCGCGGCCTTGCGCGCCTCGTACGGCTCGATCCGGGGATCCTCGGTCATCGCCTCGACGATCGCCGCGACCACGGGGCCGAAGCGGTCGGCGATGTCCGGCAGGCGGGCGTCGGTGTCCTCGATCGTGTCGTGGAGGATCCCGGCCGCGACGACGGCGTCCGTGTGGCCGGAGTTGTAGAGCAGGGCGGCGACCTCGAGCGGGTGGAGGATGAAGGCGGCGTCGTCGGAGCTCCGCCGCTGTCCCCGGTGGAGCTCGTCGGCGTAGGCGAGCGCGTCCCGGGCCAGGGCCAGCCGGGCGATGAAGGTGATGCTCGGGCGCGTGGCGAGCATGCGGCGTATTCAACTCGCTCGGGCGGCCCGGCCGTCGGCCCGACGGCGCACAATGGATACAGAGTCCGCGCCACGACCAACGAGGAGGACCCGATGAGACGACTCGCCACCGCAGCTGCCGGCCTCGGCCTGCTCGGATCGGCGCTGGCCGCGAGCGCCTGCGCGCAGCCGGCGGCGACGATCGCGGCGGCGCGCTGCCCGCGGGTCGTCGGCCAGGCCCAGGCGGGCAGGACGGTGACGATCGTCGATCACGCGTGCGTGACGCTGCGCCTGGGCAGCGGCCTGCGCTGGTCGACGCCGCACCCGAGCAACTCCCACGTCCGCGTGGCCACGGGCGCCCGGCGCCAGCTCGTGGTACCTGACGGCGCTTCACACCGGGACGACGACGATCACCTCGGCCGGCCGGCCGAACTGCGCGGCCGGGCAGGCGTGCCCGGCGTTCATCGTCGCGTTCCGCCTGCAGCGTCCACGTCATCGCCGCCCGGCCCACTGAGGCGGCGGGGCGATAGCTGCGAAAGTGAGCGCATGTCCCCCGCCGCCGATCACGATCCCGAGCTGCCGCGACGGAGCCGGACGCCGCCGACGGCGCTCGACGAGGACGAGACGGTCGACCCGCTCCAGCTCTTCTTCAACGACATGAGCCGGACGCCGACGCTGACCCAGCGCGAGCAGGTCGAGCTGGCCAAGCGGATCGAGCGCGGAGACCTGGCGGCGAAGTCGAAGATGATCGAGTCGAACCTCCGGCTCGTCGTCGCCCTGGCCAAGCCGTTCACCAAGCAGGGCCTGCCGCTGCTCGACCTGATCCAGGAGGGGACGATCGGCCTCGTGCGGGCGGTCGAGAAGTTCGACCACCGCAAGGGCTTCAAGTTCTCGACCTACGCCACGCCGCTGATTCGCCAGGCGATGGTCAAGGCGGTGTCCGAGAAGTCGCGGACGATCCGCCTGTCCGCGGGCGTCCTGACCAAGCTCAACACGATCTACGAGGCCGAGCGTCGGCTGGCCGGCGATCTCCACCGGGACCCGACGGCCGCGGAGATCGCCGCCGAGACCGGACTCAAGGTGGGGGAGGTCGAGTCGATCAAGCGCTGGTCGCAGACGCCGGTCTCCTTCGAGCACCCGGCGGCCGAGGACGAGCGCCGGCGCGACGAGGCCGACCGGCGCACGGCCGGCGAGGACGCCGCCGAGCAGCCGGCGCCCGGCGACCCACTCGAGACGAGCTCGCTGACGGCACTCGAACGCCGGGTGCTCGAGCTGCGGCACGGCATCAGCGGGGCCGACGCGCTGCCGGTCGCCGAGGTCGCCCGGATCCTCGATCTCAGCCGGGAAGCGGTCCGCCAGCTCGAGACGGACGGGATCGCGAAGCTCCAGCGCCAGCGGGCGTGACCCCCGCCGAGCCGGTCAGCCTGCGGTCCCTGCCGTCGGTCGACGAGCTCGCCGGCCGCCTGGCCGGGCCCCACCGCCTGGCGGTGGCCGCCGCCCGGGCGGCGATCGCCCAGCAGCGGGACGCGATCCGGGCCGGCACCCCGACCGGCGACCTCCACGCCCGCGCCCAGGCCGAGCTCGAGCGGCTGGCGGCGCCGTCGCTGCGGCGGGTGATCAACGCCACCGGCGTGATCCTCCACACCAACCTCGGCCGCGCCCCGCTCGCGCCGGCGGCCCAGGCGGCGGTGGCCCGGGCCGCGGCCGGCTACAGCAACCTCGAGCTCGACCTCGACCGCGGCGCCCGCGGCGCCCGCGGCGACCACGTCGAGGGGCTCGTGTGCGAGCTGAGCGGGGCCGAAGCCGCGCTGGCGGTCAATAACGGCGCCGGCGCCGTGCTCCTGGCCGCCGCGGCGCTCGCCGGCCCGGGCGTCGGGATCGTCGTCTCGCGCGGGCAGCTCGTCGAGATCGGCGGGGGCTTTCGCATCCCCGAGGTGATCGCCCAGTCGGGGTCGCGCCTGGTCGAGGTGGGGACGACCAACCGCACGACGCTGGCCGACTACGCCCGCGGGCTGGAGCAGGGCGCCGTGGTGATGCGCGTCCACCCGTCGAACTTCCGGAGCTTCGGCTTCGTCGCCGACGTCGGGATCGAGGACCTGTGCGGCCTCGGGGCGCCGGTGATCGACGACATCGGGTCCGGGGCGATCGCCATGCACGAGGACGAGCCGACGCTCGGACGGTCGGTCGCCGCCGGGGCGGCGCTCGTGTGCTGCTCGGGCGACAAGCTCCTCGGCGGCCCGCAGGCCGGCCTGCTCGCCGGGCGGGCCGAGGCGATCGGCCGGGCGGCGGCCCACCCCCTGGCGCGGGCGCTGCGCATCGACAAGCTGTCGCTGGCGGCGCTCGAGGCGACGCTCCGCCTGCACCGCGACGGGCCGGATCAGGTCCCGGCGCTGGCCATGCTGGCGGCGAGCGAGGACGAGCTGGTCGCCCGGGCCGAGCGCCTGCGCGCCGGGCTCGCGGCCGCCGGGGTCAGGGCGACGGTCGGCCGGGGGACGTCACGGGTCGGCGGCGGGGCACTGCCGTTGCGCGAGCTCCACGGTCCTGTTCTGGAGCTGGATCCGGACCTTGCCGGTCCCCTTCGTCGCGGGGCGCAACCGGTTCTCGGCCATGTTTCGGATGGCCGCCTGGTGCTCGACCCGCGCACGATCGCCGACGACGAGGTCGACGCAGTGATCGCGGCAACCGCAGCTGTGTGCACGTAGGCCGGGTGATCGAGGCGAACAGACCAGGGGTCTACTCGCGGCCGAGGACAATGTCGATACCGGCAAGCACGAGCTGGAGATCATTGGCGGCGAGGTGGCCGACGCGGTCGGTCAGGAGCGTCCGGTCGATACTGAGGAGTTGCGAGACGTTGGCGACGGAGTCCTTGGGCAGGCCGGTCCGCGCCGCGGCGAGGACCACATTGCCGGGGGCAGCAGCCAGCCGAAGATTGCTGGTCAGCGGCACGACGACGGTGGTCGAAATGCGGCTTGCGTTGAAGCTGTCGCCTTGGACGATCGTGACCGGCCGTCGGAAACCGGGGCCGGATCCAACCGGGGCTTCGAGTGAGGCCCAGCAGACGTCGCCTTGGCTGATCACCATTCGCTGCGGGCGAGGGTCTGACGCGCCGCGGCGGCCACGAACTTGGCGTCAGCCGCGAGCTCGTCGGCGATCTCGTCCAGCGCTCGCGTCACGGCGCCCGGCTCCCGGCGCGCGACGTAGTCGGCGAGGGCCTCGCGATAGATCTCGCTGCGGCTCTTGCCAAGGCGGCTGGCCAACTCGTCGGCGCGGAGAAACAGCTCGTCCGGTATTGACACGGCCGTCTTCATACCGAAAGTATAACTTGCGATTCCCTTACAAGCCGAGGACGACTGTGAGGGCCGCGTCGAGGGACGCCAGCTCTTGGGCGTTCAGCCGCCCGACTGAGGGGGCCGATTCAGCGGTTGGTATCACGACTGATACCATGGCGGGTATGGCGATGACGCTGCGGCTGAGCGACGAGGAGCTGGAGGCGCTGCGTCAGCGCGCGGCGCGGGAGGGCCGGTCGATGCAGGAGGTCGCGCGTGCCGCGGTCCGCGAGTACATCGACCGCACGAGCCGCCTGGAGCTGCTCGACCGGGTGCTCGACGAGGAACTGCCTCGCTACGCGCAGGCGCTCGCGCGTCTGGGCGAGTGATCTTCCTCGACCTCGACGCGCTTCTCCACGTCGCGCAACGGACGCTTGGGTCCGCACCGGTGGTACGCGACTATGGGCTGCTCGAGTCGGCGCTCGCGCGGCCCCAGGCGTCCGCGTTCGGCGCGGACGCCTACAGCGGGATTCACGAGAAGGCCGCAGCGCTGCTGCACTCGCTCGCGCGCAACCACGCCCTGGTCGACGGCAACAAGCGACTCGCGCTCGCCGGGCTGCTCGCGTTCTACGGGATGAACGGCCTGCGCCTGACGTTCAGCAACGACGACGCCTACCGGCTGGTCATCAGCGTCGCCACCGGCGAGCTTGACGCCGTCCCGGCCATCGCGGCGGTGCTGGACCGCGGCACTGAACCCCGAACCTAGAACCGGCAGCGGCATCCGCCGCCGGGCTACGCTCTAGCAGGCATGGCGAGCGAGATCCCGCAGCGGGAGCTGCGCAACGACACCGGCCGTGTCCTGCGCCGGGCCGAGGCCGGCGAGACCCTGTGCGTGACCGTGCGGGGTCGACCCGTCGCCCAGATCGGGCCGCTGAGCGAGCGCGGCCGGTTCGTCACGCGGGAGCGGCTGCTCGCGAGCTTGGGAGGCGCGCTCGGCCCGACCGAGGCCGCCAGCCTGCGCGAGGATCTCGCCGACGCGCTTGACGGCTGAGGCTCGGGTGAGCGCGGCTGAGCCCCACCCGGTCACGCTGGGCACAGCCGGGCACGTCGACCACGGCAAGACGGCGCTGGTGCGGGCGCTGACCGGGGTCGAGACCGACCGCCTGGCGGCCGAGCGCGACCGGGGGATCTCGATCGAGCTGGGCTACGCCCCGCTGAGCCTGCCCGGCGGCCGGCGGGTGTCGGTGATCGACGTGCCCGGGCACGAGCGGTTCGTCCGGACCATGGTCGCCGGGGCGACCGGGATCGACGCCTACGTGATGACGGTCGCCGCCGACGACGGCGTGATGCCCCAGACGCGCGAGCACGCCGCCGTGCTGGCGGCCCTCGGCGTCGCCCAGGGGCTGGTGGTCGTGACCAAGGCCGACATCGCCGACCCCGAGCTGGCCCTGGCCGAAGCGGCCGAGCTCCTGCCCGATGTCGACGCCGTCGCCGTCTCGGCCCGGACCGGGGCCGGCCTCGACGACCTGCGCGCCGCGCTCGGCCGGCTCGTCGACGGGCTCGGCGCGCGGCCGGGGTCGGGCGGCGCCGTGCGCCTGCACATCGACCGGGCGTTCACGATCAAGGGCGCCGGCACGGTGGTCACCGGGACGCTCTGGTCGGGCGAGATCGTCCGCGGCATGGAGCTCGTCCTGCTCCCGCGCGGCCAGCGCGTCCGCGCCCGGTCGGTCCAGGTCCACGACGAGTCGCGCGAGTCGGCCGGCGCCGGCCAGCGGGTCGCCGTCAACCTCGGCGGGCTGGCCCTGCGCGACGTGTCCCGCGGCGACGTCCTCGCCGGGCCGGACGCCGACCTGCGGCCGAGCCGGGTGATCGACGCGGCGCTCGAGTTCGGCCCCCGGCGCGAGCGCGAGCCCGACCACGGGACCCGGGTCACCGTCCACCACGGGACCCGCGAGGCCCCGGCCCGCCTGCACCGGCTCGGCGGCCGCTTCTGGCAGGTCCGGCTCGAGCGGCCGCTGATCGCCGCCGCCGGCGACCGCCTGGTGATCCGCCGCCTGGCCCCGCCGGACACGCTCGGCGGCGGCGTCGTGCTCGACCCGGCGGCCCGCCGCCAGCCGACGTCGAACGAGCTGATCGTCCGCCTGACCCGGATCAGCCGTGGCGACCCGCCGCTCCCGCCCGAGCCGGCCCGGCCCGGCCGCGAGGCCCCGCCCGCGCCGCCGCCGCCGGCCCCCCTCTCGGACGCGGCCCAGGCGGCCGAGCAGCGGCTGCGCGACGGCTGGATCGAGCCCCCGGGCGATGTCGAGGCGGCGGCGCTCGCCGAGCTGCGGACCGCCGGCCGGGCCGTCCGCGTCGGGCGGACGCTCCACTACCACCCGGACGCGCTCGAGGAGATCGCCCGCCGCGTCGTCGCCGTGATCGAGGCTGACGGGCAGATCACGCTGCCGCGCCTGCGCGACGAGCTCGCCACCAGCCGCAAGTACGCCCAGGCCCTGCTCGAGCACTTCGACGAGGAGAAGCTGACCCGCCGCCGCCCCGACGACTCGCGCGTCCTGCGGGTGCGCGGGCGCCCGACGGGTGGCCCCGGGCCGGCCGGCCGGTAGGCCCCCGGCGGAGGCCCGCCAGGGCCGCAGCCCATAAACCTCGCGGGCGGGCGGGACGCTATCCTCCGCCGCCATGGCCACCTGCCTCGTAACCGGTGGCGCCGGCTTTCTCGGGTCGCATCTGTGCGACGAGCTCTTGCGCCGCGGTCACCGCGTGATCTGCGTCGACAACCTCGAGACCGGGTCGCTCGTCAACATCGAGCACATCCGCGTGCCGGAGTTCGTCCACGTGAACACCGACATCATCGAGCCGTACCACGTCGCCGAGCCGGTCGACTTCGTCTACCACCTGGCGTCCCCGGCCTCGCCGATCGACTACCTGCGGCTGCCGCTGCACACGCTCAAGGTCGGCTCCTACGGCACCCACCACACGCTCGGCCTGGCCAAGGCCCACCGCGCGCGGTTCCTGCTCGCGTCGACCAGCGAGGTCTACGGCGACCCCCAGGTCCACCCGCAGACCGAGGAGTACTGGGGCCACGTCAACCCGATCGGCCCCCGCGGCGTCTACGACGAGGCCAAGCGCTACGCCGAGGCGCTGACCATGGCCTACCACCGCCAGCAGGGCGTCGACACGGCGATCGTGCGGATCTTCAACACCTACGGCCCGCGCATGCGCCCCTACGACGGCCGGGCGATCCCGACCTTCCTGCGCCAGGCGCTGGCCGACCGGCCGCTGACCGTGTTCGGCGACGGGTCGCAGACGCGGTCGTTCACCTTCGTCACCGACCTGATCCGCGGCATCATCGCCCTGGCCGAGTCGGGCCACCACCACCCGGTCAACGTCGGCAACCCGCACGAGTTCACGCTGCTCGAGCTCGCCGAGGCGGTGATCGAGCTGACCGAGTCGCGGTCGGAGATCATCTACGAGGCACTGCCGACCGACGACCCCCAGCAGCGGCGCCCGGACATCACGCTGGCCCGCCAGCTGCTGGGCTGGGAGCCGGAGATCGAGCTGCGCGAGGGCCTCGCGCTGACGATCGAGCAGTCAGGCCACGAGCGTCTGCTCGGCAACGCCGCGCCCTGAGCCGGGCCGCCGATCGGTTGGCCGGATCCTCGCTACTTGTGCGAGAGTTGGACGTTAGATAGAGCGAGATGCCACGTCTGCGGGGGGTAATGACTGAGCCGGACGGAGCCGTGGAGGAGTCTTCCGTGCGCCCGCCGGCGAGCGTGGCCGGGGTGCTGCGCCACGCCGCCGAGCTGAGCGAGCGCGACGTCCGCTCCAAGCGGCCGCCGCAGCTGTCGTTCCTCCTGCGCCTGGACACGCTGCGCCGGCTCGCCCGGGTGCTGACGCTGCTCGGGCTCGACCTGATCGGCGTCTACCTGGCGATCTTCACGGCGCTGTGCGTCAAGTCGGAGATCCGCGGCCACGGCGTCGATATCGGCGGCGAGCTCCACCAGACGAAGGGCTTCGTCAGCTTCGCCTACCTCGTCACCGTGCTGCTGTTCGCCAAGTCGAGCCTCTACTCCGACCGGGCGGTGCGGCCGGGGCTGACGCGGATCTTGGCGTCGCTGTTCCAGGTCGCCGCGGTGGCCCTGGCGTTCGCCGTGGTCAACGGCGACGACTTCTCCTCCTACTACCTCTTCTACGGGTCGCTGCTGTTCGCGCTCGTCTACGTCTCGTCGCTGCGCTTCGTGTACGAGCGGACGTCGGGCGTGCTGCTGCGGGCGGCCGGCTACCGGCGGCGGGCGGTCGTCGTCGGGACGGGCAGCCACATCGAGGCGGTGGCCCACGCGTTGTCGGCCGGGCCGCACCCGACGGTCGACGTCGTCGGCTTCGTCTCGCTGACCCCCCGGCCCGACAACGGCGTCCGGTCGCTGGGGACGCTGGGCGGGATCAGCGACGTGATCGCCGAGAACCGCATCGACGAGGTGATCATCGCCGACTCGGACTTCCCCCAGCGCCAGGCGGTCGAGCTGATCGACCAGTGCCACCAGCGGGGCGTGCGCGTGCGGATCGCCCCGTCGACGATGGAGATCCTGATCCACCGGGCGGAGTTCGTCCCCGGCCAGTCGGTGCCGCTGTTCGAGCTCAAGCCGCCGGTCTTCGAGGGCATCGACTTCGTCGTCAAGCGGGGGTTCGACCTCGTCGTGGCGACGCTGGTGCTGCTGGCCCTGAGCCCGCTGCTGGTGATCATCGTCCTGGCCGTCCGGCTGAGCTCGCGCGGGCCGATCTTCTACCGGTCGATGCGGCCGGGCATCGGCGGCGTGCCGTTCGCCTGCCTGAAGTTCCGGACGATGCGCGACGACGCCGACCAGCAGCAGGCCGATCTCGAGTCGTTGAACGAGGCGAGCGGGGCCCTGTTCAAGATCCGCGACGACCCGCGGATGACGCGGGTCGGCAAGGTGCTCCGGCGCTTTTCCCTGGACGAGCTGCCCCAGCTGCTCAACGTGCTGGCCGGGCAGATGTCGCTGGTCGGGCCCCGGCCGCTGCCCCAGCGGGACTTCGAGCGGCTCGACGACTGGCACATGAAGCGCTACCTCGTGCTCCCGGGGATCACCGGGCTCTGGCAGGTGTCGGGGCGCTCCGAGCTCGACTTCGACGACCTCGTCCGGCTCGACTTCCTCTACCTGGAGCGCTGGTCGGTGTTCCTCGACCTGACGATCCTCGTCAAGACGGTGCCGGCCGTGTTCACCCGGCGCGGGGCGTTCTGAGTCAGTAATAAGCCGCGCCTATGAATTGGTGCGGTTACTCGTCTTTGACGCATGGAAGTGGAGCATGCGAGGCTGGTCGTGGAGGCCCTCCCTCAGTCACGCCCCGCGGCACCGGCAACGCCCCGCCGGTGCTGGGGCGTGGCTGGACGAGCCATGTCGCCACATCTGCCGGCGCAGCCCCGGGAGGCTCTTACCGGCGCGTCCTCGGGCCCCGGGACCGGAGCACCGACCAGGAAGGCCCGGTTACACGCGGCTGTTTGGGGTATAAGAGAGGTACGGCCTTACGCTCGGGGCACCTACCGAGAACGGTCGCGCCGTAGCCGGAAGAGGGCCAGCGTCGTCGCAAATCGGGCCGCGCTAGTCGGACTTCCTTTCCTGCCCTTGATAGGAGGACGCGTGGCGCGATCAGATGGCAACGGCTCGGTGGATCGACTCACTCGCCGGGAGGCGGTGAAAGCCGTGGAGCCCGGTCGCGGGCCCGACGATTCGCGGCGCGCGAACCGGCGCCGGCCGTCGACTTTGTCGCTCACTCTCGTGCGCGAGCTCGACGCTGCCCTCGTCGCGCGCCAGGCGATCCACGAGCGTCTGGGCGAGGTTCTCCCCGTGAGCACGCTCGCCGATGTCATGCTCATCGTCAGCGAGCTGGTCAACAACGCGGTCCTCCACGGGTCTGGCGGCATCCAGGTGCACGTGAGCGCCGACGACCGGCTGGTCAGCGGTGGCGTGCTCGACGAGGGCGGCGGCTTCGAGCGACCCGGCCAGGCGGGCGACGGCGCTTCGGGCCGGCTGGGCTTGTTGATCGTCGAGCGGCTGTGCGAAAGCTGGGGCATCCTTCCCGACCGGACGCACGTCTGGTTCGAGCTCCCGGTGATCGGAGCCTGAGTGGTGACGCCGTGCCGGTCGTCACGAGCTCCTTGGCGCGCCGGCCGGTCAAGCTGAGCGCGCCGAACGGCGCGCGCGTCTGATCGCGGCGATGGGGACCCTCGACGGTTCGGTTTACCCGTCCGGGTACCTGGAGGAGCTGCGTGGAGGATGGCGCGGCTGATCGTTATCGATGCGAGCGTGGCAATAGCGGCGCTCGCGGCTGATGACGCTCATCACGTCGCGGCGTCTGCTGCCCTTGCGGCGACCGCAGACGACGATCTGGTCCTCGCAGCCACGACCCGGGCCGAGATCCTCGTCGGGCCGGCTCGGGTCGGGCGCTCGGCATTGGCGAGCGCGCGGGACTTCGTCGACGGATGCGCAACGGTCCCAGTCACCGCCTCGATCGCAGACGACGCGGCAGCCCGCAAGGCGCGCCACCGCGCGTTGAGCCTTCCGGACGCGATCACTCTCGTCGTCGCCGATCTGATCCACACCGACACGATTTGGACGTTTGATCGGCGCTGGAGCAGCGTCGACTCCAGGGTCGCCGCCCCATGAACAGGTCGCCGCCTGTGACGACACGGCGCCGGGTGCGGTTCCGCGTCGGGCCCGGCGGGCTTTGGTCGATGGCCGGAGGAGGAGAGCGCCCCGACTTAGTAGTCAGTCCGTCGGCGGCCACTCGATTCGCGCTGCGAGGCGCAGGGCGTCGAGATCGAGCAACGCGCTGCGCTCGATCGGGACGTATTCGCCGTCGCCCAGGCCGCGCCAGTCGACGGAGCGCGTCGCCGGGTCGACGACGATCAGCTCCTCGACGCGACGTTCGGCGTAGAACGCAAGCTTCTCCCAGGTCTCGTCCTGGGGGGAGAGGATCTCGATCGCGGCGGCGGCGGTCGGTATCCATGTCCCGCGGGGCAGGCCGCGGTGGATGCCGAGGTCGGGGACGCGGTAGTCGTCCTCGCGGCCCAGGTTGAAGTCGACGCTGACGACGAGCCCGGCGGCACGGGCCGGGGCGTCGAGGAGGATCGCGAGCTGCTGGGCGATCAGCGAGTGCGCGGCTCCGGGGGCCGGGACCATATGGCGGACACCCTGCCACACCTCGTCGTGACGGTCGGCGCCGTTGCGACGCCGGCGATCGAGCAGATCCTGCAGCTGCGCCGGCGGCGGATCCAGAATCAGCGTGCGCATAGTTGCGAGGGTACCGCCGCCGGGCGATGCGGTGAATCGAACGATACCGTCGCCTTTGGCGTCGCCTCGAAGCCGTCCCGCTTTGCGGGCTCGGGGCGCCATGACCCGAAGCCCCGCTGCGCCGGCAACCGACCCCCGACGATAATCCGCCGGGTGCCGCGCGACCTCCTCCGCTATCGCTACCTCTTCGAGCAGATGGTTCGGCGCGAGCTGCGCCAGAAGTACAAGGGCTCGGCGCTCGGAATCCTGTGGTACCTGGTCAACCCGCTGGTGCTGATGGGCGCCTACACGATCATGTTCACCTACGTCCTGAAGACGCGCTTCAACCCGCCGATCCACGACTACGCGATCTTCGTGCTCGTCGGCATCGTCGTGTGGACGTTCTTCCAGCAGGCGCTGCTCGGGGCGTGCACGTCGCTGCTCGACCAGGGTGCGCTGGTGCGCAAGGCGCTCTTCCCGCGGCAGACGATCCCGGCCACCGTCGTGACCGTGAACCTGGCGACGTTCTGCACGATCCTCGGCCTGATCCTGCCGATCATCTTCGTCGTCCACGGGTCGATCAGCTTCTGGGTCCTGCTGCTGCCCTTCTACGTCGTCCTGCTGTTCCTCTTCGCCCTCGGCCTCGGCCTGGCCGTCTCGGTCCTCCACGCCCACTTCCGCGACGTCTCGCCGATCCTCGGGGCCGCCCTGCTGCCGTGGTTCTTCATCACGCCGATCTTCTACCCGGCGACGCGCTTCCCGGGCGCGGCCGCCAACCCGGCCCTGCGCGCGCTGCTGGAATGGGGCAACCCGGTCGCGCCGTTCGTCGAGGCGATCCGGTCGGTCACCTTCGGCGGGGCGTGGCCCGGCGTCGGCACGACCGCCTACGTCGTCGTCGCCGCGCTCGTCGCCCTCGGCGGGGGCGCGGCCCTCTTCCGCCGCCTCCAGGGCGAGCTGGCGGTGGTCGTGTGAACAACGGCGAGCTGCCCCCGGGAACGATCGTCCTCAAGGACGCCTCGCGCTCGTTCAGTGTCCGTGCCGACCGGGGTCGCACCCTCAAGGAGCTCATCATTGGGCGACGCCGACGGCGCGGCGGCGACGACCACGGCCCCGCGCCGGTGCAGGCGCTGCGCGAGGTCAACCTGGAGATCGGCCCGGGGGAGACGGTGGGGATCGTCGGGCGCAACGGCGCCGGGAAGTCGTCGACGCTGCGCGTGCTCGCCGGGATCATCCCGCTCGACTCGGGCGAGGTCCACAGCGCCGGGAAGATCGTCTCGCTGCTCGAGGTCGGGGCCGGCTTCGGGCGGGACTTCTCGGGGATGGAGAACATCTACCTCAACGGCGCGCTCCACGGCCTCCATCGGGCGGAGATCGAGGCGCGGATCGAGGAGATCGTCGCCTTCTCCGAGCTCGGCCACTTCATCGATGCGCCGGTCAAGACCTACTCGTCCGGGATGTTCCTGCGCCTCGGCTTCGCCATCGCCGCGCATCTGGAAGCCGACATCCTGCTCATCGACGAGGTCCTCGCCGTGGGCGACGAGGCCTTCCAGCGCAAGTGCGAGGAGCGGATCGCCCGGCAGATCGCCGCCGGGGCGACGCTCGTCCTCGTCTCGCACGACGCGGCCTTGATCGAGCGCACATGCGCCCGCGTCGTCGTGCTCGACGGCGGGGCCGCCGTCTTCGACGGGCCCGTCGCGACGGGGATGGCCTTCTATCACCGCCTGATGGGAACCCCGGTCGAGGGCGACGGCTGATGCTGCCCGAGCAGGCCGTCGACCGCGCCCGCACCGAGCTCGCCCGCCGGCGGGCGGCCGGCGCCTACCAGGAGGACATGTCCGACATCCGCCCGGAGCCGCCCGAGCGGCCGTCGATCGACCTCCTGCTCGAGTGGGCGGTGATCGAGCCGGACATGGACCTCGTCATCTCGACGCGGCGCTACGGCGCTCCGATCAGCTGGGTCAAGCGGGCGCTGGTCCACCTCCTGCGCCAGTACACCGGCCAGCTCGCCTCGCAGCAAACCCGCCTCAACGTCCACCTGATGGGCCGGCTGACCGAGCTCGACGAGCGCCTCGCCGACCTCAACCACCGCATGGCCGACATCGAGGACAAGCTCCAGCGGTGATCGTCCACCAGATCCTCAGCGGCGCCGGGCCGGTCGACGCCGTCACCGCCCAGGCGCTGGCCTACCGCGAGCTCTTCCGCGCCTGGGGCTGGGGCGGCCGCGACCATGCCGTCTCGATCGACCGCCGCCTCGGGGGCAGCATCCAGCCGCTGGGCCGGATGCACCCGGGCGGCGACGACGTCCTGCTGCTCCACTACTCGGCCTACGCCCCGAAGCTGCGGACGGTGCTCGAGCGGAGCAACCCCAAGCTCCTCGTCTACCACAACGTCACGCCGGCCCGGTGGTTCTGGGACTACGACCCGACGATCGCCGTCCACTGCTCGATCGGCCGGCGCCAGCTGCCGGAGTTCGTCGCCGCCGTCGACCTGGCCGCGGCCGTGTCGAACTTCAACGCCGCCGAGCTGGCCGCCGCCGGGGCCGCGCGGACCGCGGTGATCCCGATCCTCTTCACCCCGCCCAACGGCGGCCGCCGTCGCGGCGACGGCGCCGCGCTCGGGGCCGCCGACGATCCTCTTCGTCGGGCGGCTGACGCCGCACAAGCGCCAGGACGAGCTGATCGGGGCGTTCGCCCTCTACCGCCGCCACCGCCGGCCCGAGGCCCGCCTCGTCCTCGTCGGCGAGCCGCTCAGCCCGGCCTACGGCCGCTCGCTCGTCGACCTCGCCGAGCGGCTGGCGCCGGGCGCTGTGAGCTTCCGCCACGGCATCCCCAAGGCCGAGCTCTGGCGCCACTACGGCGAGGCCAGCCTGTTCGTGTGCATGTCCGAGCACGAGGGCTTCTGCGTGCCGCTGCTGGAGGCGTTCCACTTCGGCGTCCCGGTGATCGCCCGGCCGTCCGGCGGGGTGACCGAGGTCGCCGGGGACGCCGCCCTGCTGACCAGCGACCCCGACCTCGCGCTCGTCGCCGAGCTGATCCACCTGGCCGTCGAGGACGACGAGCTCCGCGCCGAGCTCGCCGCGCGCGGCCGGCGCCGGCTCGCCGACTACGCGCCCGACGCGACCGCCGCGAAGCTGCGCGCCGCGGTCGAGTCGCTGGCCCGCTCCTAGTCTTCGGTTCACACCCCCGGGTGAAAGCATGCCGCCGCGCGGCGGCGCAGCAGCTCGCGCTCGCGCTCGTTGCGGGTGAGCCCGGCCGCCCGCTCGAACTCGACCCGCGCCTCGTCGAAGCGCCCGAGCTTCCAGAGCAGGTCACCGCGGACGCTCGGCAGCAGGTGGTAGCCGGCCAGCTTGGGCTCGTCGACGAGCTGGTCGGCCAGCTCGAGGCCCGCGTGCGGGCCGAACGCCATCCCCAGGGCGACCGCCCGGTTCAGCTCGACGATCGGCGACGGCGTCAGCTCGGCGAGGGCGTCGTAGAGCGCCGCGATGCGGCCCCAGTCGGTCGCGGACGCCGTCCGCGCGCGGGCGTGGCAGGCGGCGATCGCCGCCTGGAGCGCGTACGGGCCGAGGGCGCCCCCGAGCCGCTCGGCGCGCTCCAGGGCCGCCAGCCCGCGGTGGACGAGGAGCCAGTCCCAGCGGGCGCGGTCCTGGTCGAGCAGCAGCACCGGTGCCCCGGTCGGGCCGACCCGAGCCCGGGCCCGGGACGCCTGGATCTCCATCAGCGCGACCAGACCGTGGACCTCGGGCTCCCGCGGCACGAGCCCGGCGAGGATCCGCCCCAGCCGCAGCGCCTCCTCGCACAGCTCGGGCCGCAGCCAGTCCTCGCCCGCGGTCGCCGCGTAGCCCTCGTTGAAGATCAGGTAGACGACCTCGAGCACCGACGCCAGCCGGGCGCCGAGCTCGACGCCGGACGGCACCTCGAACGGGACCCGCGCGGCGGCCAGCGTCCGCTTGGCCCGCACGATCCGCTGGGCGACCGTCGCCTCGGGCACAAGGAAGGCCCGCGCGATCTCATCGGTGCCCAGGCCGCCGAGCAGCCGCAGCGTCAGGGCGATCCGCGCCTCGCGCGAGAGCAGCGGGTGGCAGGTGGTGAAGACGAGCCGCAGGAGGTCGTCGCCGACCTCGTCGTCGAGGGCGTCGAGGTCGACGACGCCGAGCGGAGACTCCTCGGGCTGGTCGCGTCCGAGCTCCTGGTGCTTGCGATCGAGGCGGGCGCGCCGCCGCAGCACGTCGATCGCCCGGTGCTTGGCCGTGGCCATCAGCCAGGCACCCGGCCTGTCCGGGACGCCTGACTGGGGCCACGCCTCGAGCGCCGCGACGAGCGCGTCCTGCGCCAGGTCCTCCGCCAGGCCGACGTCGCGCACCATCCGTGTCAGCCCGGCGATCAGCCGGGCCGACTCGATCCGCCAGACGGCGTCGATCGCCGTGTGCGCCGCCCGGCTCACGGCGGGCTACGGCTGGGTCGACACCTGCTCGCGCAGGCGCTCGTCGGCCGCCCGGAGCTCCGGCGTGAACTCGGGGCCGAAGTCGTCGGCTTCGAAGACCTGGCGGATCTCCAGCTCGACCTCGCCGTCGCCGTCGATCGCCGGCCAGCGCTTGACCCATTCGAGCGCCTCGTCGGGGGACTTGACCGAGATCAGCAGGTAGCCGGCCACCAGCTCCTTGGCCTCGGCGAACGGCCCGTCGGTGATCGTCGGCTTGCCGGCGGAGAACTTGACTCGGGCACCGCGCGAGCTGGGGTGGAGGCCGTCGCCGCCGAGCAGCACGCCGGCCTTGACGAGCTCCTCGGTGTAGGCGCCCATCGCCGCCAGCAGCTCCTCCTGCGGCATCACACCGGCCTCGGTCTGCGCGTCGGCCTTGCGGATGATCATGAATCGCATGTCGTCTCCATTGTCTCGTTGCGGCCGTCCCGGGGGCGGCCCTTACCTTGACGACGAACGCGGCCTCCCGGGATCGACAACCCCTAGCCGCCAACTCCCTGGACGGTCTGGACGCGCGTGCGCGAGCAGCGGTCGCGACCGGGGACGTCGGCGCGCTCGCGGTAGAGCTGGAACTGCCCGACGCTGGCCAGCGGCGGCCCGGCCGCGTCGAACGGCGTGAGCAGGAAGTGGTCGGCGAGGATGTAGTCGGCTCGGCGCGAGACCGCCACGTGGGGGTAGCTCGTTCCCAGGAGCGGCCGCTGCGAGCAGAGCGGCTCGTCGTGGAGGAAGTAGGCGACCCAGATCTGGAGCGGCGGGTCCATGTCGAGCCGCACCGACTTGTCCGGTCCGATCAGTTGGGGGACCGTGCTCACCGCGCGCACCGTGGGCGGCAGCTGGTTGCCGGTGTGGGCGAGCTCGGTGTCGGCCCCGTGGAAGGCGGTCAGGCCGAACGCCAGCAGCGCCAGCCAGCCGATCACCGGCAGCCGGCTCGCGCCGACGGCGGCGCCCATCACGGCAATCGGCCCGACGAAGGCCAGCAGCTTGAAGTCGAAGTACTGGCCCGAGTCGCGGTGGTGGAACCAGATCGACCCGAACAGCCCCAGCAGCAGCACCGCGACCATGCCCCAGGCGATCGGCCGTGGGCGGCGGCGGATCGCGATGAGGATGCCGACGAGCATCAGCGGGATCGCGACCCACAGCAGGCGCCCCGACTCGATCGACAGGAACTCGTGGGTCGGGAAGTAGGCGTTGACATCGCCGGCCCAGGGGAACAGTGACCGCGTCGGGTCGACGGCGACGGCGAACCCGGTCGACAGCTTCTCGGCGACGCCGAGCAGGGGCACGACGAGAAGCAGCACGAACAGCCAGCGCAGCGCGCGGCGGCCCTCGGTCCGCCGGCGCAGCGAGGCCAGCAGCGGCGGCATCGGCTCGACGTCGAAGCGCCGCGCCCGCCGTTCGCGCCAGTAGAAGATCACCAGCCCGAAGACGGGGATCGGCAGCTCGAGCGGGTAGGCGAAGGCCCCGATGGCCAGGAACAGCAGCAGCAGCCCGAGCGTGCCCCGGGTCGGCGCCCGCCCGCGGTCGGCGACCGCCCGCCAGGCGAGCACGAGGGCGGGCATCATCGTCATGAAGCCCCACAGCTGGTTGTAGTACGGATGCACGGCGGTGTGGACGACCATCCGGTCGAGGCCGACCAGTCCCATCGCCGCCAGCCCGCCGAGCAGGTTCGAATCCAACAGCTCGCGCGCCGCCAGGAAGAAGCCGAGCAGGGACAGGGCGAGGACGGCGGCCATCATCGGCGACAGCGCCTCCCAGGTCGGCACGCCGGCGACGGTGGCGACGGCGGCCAGCGTGTAGTAGATCGGCGTCTTCGAGCGCCAGACCAGCGGCACCCGGTTGACCGGCTCGTTCGCGGCGCGTCCGAGCGGCGGGTGGCTCTGGAGGAACTGTGCCGTCCCCGCCGCCAGGTGCGCATCCGACCCGTCGCCGATCACGGTCGGGTAGCCCGACCGGTAGAGCGGCACGAGGATGAACGCGGCCAGGAGCGCCGCCACGTAGAGCGGCCAGATCGTCGGCCCGAGCCGGCGCGGCACGAGCCGGTGATCGCGGCGGCGCACAGCGATCACCGCGGTCACGACGCCGCCGGCGACGACGAGGCCGAGCGACACGTCGAACGGGACGAAGGCGAAGCCCAGCAGCGTCAGCTCGAGCGCGGCCACGCACGCGCCGACCGGCAGCACCCAGACCAGCTCGTGGCGCCGCAGGGCCGGCGCCAGCGTCAGGCGGACGACGCCGAAGCCGGCGACGGCGAACAGGGCGGCCGCCGCGAGACCGACGCGAACGGCCGGGTAGATCGCGTCGCGCGCGACATGCGCGTTGATCCCCTCCGCCAGCTTGACGCGGTTGGCGACGTAGCCGACGACGAGGAAGGCCAGGAGGCCAAACGCGACGGCGGCTAGGCGTGGGCCCCGCGCTTGGCGCGGGCCTGGCGCAGGACCCGCGAGAGGAACACCGGATTGCCGAGCAGGTAGCGCCGCCACATGCGCTGCGGTTCGATCACTAGTCGAAAGATCCATTCCAGTCCATTGTCAGCCAGCCATCCCGGCGCTCGCGGCACGCGCCCCGATACGTAGTCGAACAGCGCGCCCACGGTCCAGCAGACCGACACGTCGAGCCGGTCGGCGTTGCGCTCAACCCATTCCTCCTGCTTCGGCGTGCCCATCCCGACCAGCACGATGTCGGGCTTGCGGTCGTTGATGTCCTCGATCACCCGCTCGTCGTGCGGCGAGCCGATCTCGAAGTACCCGTGATGCGAGCCGCTCAGCTCGAGGCGAGGATACTGGCGGCGCAGCCGCCGCGCCGCCTCGGCGGCGATGCCCGGGTCGCAGCCGAGCAGGTAGATCGAATGGCCGCCCGACTCGCACAGCGAGGCCAGGCCCCAGATCCAGTCGGCCCCGGTCATGCGGTGGGGGATCTCGACGTCCAGCGCCTTGGCGGCGAGGCGCACGCCGTAGCCGTCGCAGTAGACGAGGTCGGCGCGCTCGAGCGCGGCGCGCAGCGTCGCCGACTCCTGCGAGCGGTTGAGCACGTGGGCATTGACGTACATCACTCGCCGCGGCGACCCGCCGTGCCCGACCCAGCTCGTCACCCGCACCAGCATCTCGGCCGGCTGGGCGAGCGCGATCGGGATGTCGAAGATCAGCGAGCGCCCGTCGGCGGTCGTCTGCTCAGTCATCCTGACTTTTCCGTTGGTGCTCGTCACCATCTCCCCGCGCGCATCGTATGCCACGCGCCTAGGCGGCTAGCCTTCGGCCGGATGGCGACGGTGACGATCGACGCGAGCGATGCTTACGCCGTCAACCCACAGGGCTCGGGGCGCTATCTGGTCGAGCTGCTCGCGGCCTTCGCCGCCGGCGCCGCCGGCGACCTGGTGATCGATCGCCAGAGCGGCTGGAAGCGGCTGCCGGAGGTCGCGTGGGAGCAGGTCGGGCTGCCGCTGCGGGCCCGGGGCTCGGCCGTCCTCCACGCCCCCAACTGCTTCCTCCCGCTGCGGCGGCCGTGCCCCGGCGTCGTCACGATCCACGACCTCGCCTTCCTCACCCACCCCGGCGACTTCCATCCGCGCACGCGCCTGAAGTACACCCGGCTCGCCCGGCTGGCGGCGCGCTCAGCCGAGCGCGTGATCTGCGTCTCCCAGTACACCGCCGGCGATGTCGTCGCCCGCTACGGCGTCGCGGCCGAGCGGATCCGGGTGATCGGGCTCGCCCCGTCGCTGGCCGCCGGCGACGACCCGCCGCCGGCGGGTCCGTATCTCCTCGGGGTCGGCGATCTGCGCGCGAAGAAGGACTACGCGACCCTCGTCGCCGCCTGGCGGCGGCTGCGGGCTGCCGGTCTGCCGCACCGTCTGGTGCTCGCCGGCCGGGATGGCGGCGAGGGCGCGCGCCTGCGCGAGGCGGCCGGCGGCGAGCCGCTCGAGTTGACCGGATACGTGTCCGACGCCGCGCTCGACGCGCTGATGCGGGGCGCCGACCTGTTCGTCCATCCGAGCCGGCACGAGGGATTCGGGCTGGTGCTGCTGGAGGCGATGGCTCGGGGCGTACCGGTTCTCGCCGCCCGGGCCACGGCGCTGCCCGAGACGGCGGCCGACGCCGCCGCCTACTTCGAGCCGGGTGGGGTCGCGGAGCTCGCCGACCTGATGCGGCGGCTGCTGGCCGACGCCGCCGCGCGCGCGCAGCTCGTCGCCCGCGGTCGCGCCCGGGTCGCCGCGTGCACCTGGGAGCAGGCGGCGCGGGCGACGGCCGACGTGTACCGGGAGCTGATCTGACGCGCACGACGATTGTCATCCTCAGCGTCGACGAGGCCCCGCTGCTCGAGCACTCGCTGCCGGCGGCTGCGGCCCAGCCGGACGCCGACGTCCTGATCGTCGACAACGCCGGCGAGGACCGCACGCCCGAACTGGCGGCCGCGCACGGCGCCGGTTACATACGGCTCCGCTCGCGGCTGAGCTACTGCGCGGCGGTCAACGCCGGGATCGCCGCGAGCCAGGGCGCGGCGGTGCTCCTGCTGAACGCCGACTGCGTGCTCGCGCCCGACTTCCTCGCGCACGCGACCGCCCGCCTCGCGGACCCGACGGTCGGCTCGGTCGCGCCGAAGCTGATCCGCGCCGAGTCGGTCGAGCCGGGCGGGCGCCTGGACGTGCTCGACACCGCGGGCATGACGATCGACCGTCGCCGCAAGAACGGGCTCGTCGGCCACAACTCCCCGTGCGACCGCTACGGCCGGCGAGCGGAGACGTTCGGCGGGGACGGCGCCGCCGTCCTCTACCGCCGGGAGACGCTCGAGGCGTGCGCGGTCGGCGGCGAGGTGCTCGACGAGGACTTCGAGCTCTGGGCGGCCGATGTGGACCTCGCCTGGCGGGCGCAGCTGCTCGGCTGGCGCTCGATCTACGAGCCGGGGGCGGTGGCCTGGCACGTCCGCTACTACAGCCCGTCGACGCGTGCCGCGCTCGCTCCGGGGCACCGCCGTCTCCAGTTCCGCAACCGCTACCTGATGATCGCCAAGAACGAGACCGCCGCCGGCCTGGCGCGCGACCTCCATCGCATCGTCGCCTACGAGATCCTGGCCTTCGGCTACGTGCTCCTGCGTGAGCGCCACCTGCTCGGCGGCTACCGCGACGCCTGGAGGCTGCTGCCCGGGGCCCGGCGGCGGCGTGCCGCGCTCGCTCCCCGGCGCGCCCGCGGACGCACCGTGCCGTTCGGGCTCTCGCCGCCGCCGTGAGAACTCTGCGAGGCGCGCGAGGCAGGAGAGTATGTTCAACGGTGACGTGTCGGCCGGAGAGGTAGAGGAGCTCGCTGAAGTAAGGGCCCTGATCGCCCGGGGTCGGCGGTTGGGCGCGCTCACGGCCGCCGAGGTCGAGCGCGCGATCGGCGACCTGAACCTCGACGGGGCCGAGCTCGACGAGCTCCAGCGGTGCTTCGCCAACCGCGAGATCTACATCACCGACGAGGTCAACGGCAATGGCAGCGGCAACGGCCACGGGCACGGCCGTGTGTCCGGACCGATGACCACGGACTCGTTCCAGCTCTTCCTGCGCGATCTGCGCAAGGTGCGGTTCCTGAGCCCGCGCGAGGAGGTCGCGCTGGCCAAGCGGATCGAGCGCGGCGACCTGCGGGCGAAGCAGCTGATGGTCGAGGCCAACCTCCGCCTCGTGATCTCGGTGGCCAAGCACTATCGCAACCGGGGCCTGCCGTTCCTCGACCTGATCCAGGAGGGCTCGCTCGGTGTCCTGCGCGCGGCCGAGAAGTTCGACTACCGCCGGGGGCTCAAGTTCTCGACCTACGCGGTCTGGTGGATTCGTCAGGCGATCGTCCGCGCGCTGGCCGACAAGTCGCGGGCGATCCGGATTCCGGTCCACCTCGTGGAGAAGCTGAACCTGATCGCGCGCACCGAGCAGGCGCTCGAAGCCACGCTGCGCCGGGAGCCGACGCTCGCCGAGGTCGCGGCCGAGACGGGCCTGCCGGCGAGGGACGTGCTGGCGATCAAGCGCTCCGCCCAGGCCCCGGTCTCGCTCGAGAAGCCGGCCGGCGACGAGGACGGATCGGAGTTCGGGGAGCTGCTCGCCGACGTCGGGGCCGAGTGCCCCTACGAGCGTGCGGTCAAGCTCGTGACGCTCGAGACCCTGCGCGGGGCGCTCGGCCAGCTGACGCAGCGGGAGCGCACCGTCC
The DNA here is from genome assembly GCA_963742705.1 of uncultured Solirubrobacterales bacterium. Classification (GTDB taxonomy): domain Bacteria; phylum Actinomycetota; class Thermoleophilia; order Solirubrobacterales; family Solirubrobacteraceae; genus Palsa-513. Next base: position 103,350 of record CAVUMZ010000001.1, read on the forward strand.
TGCTTTGGCGGCACGGTCTCGGCGGCGAGCAGCCGCGGACCTTCGAGGAGATCGGGCGGACGCTCGCGGTGACCCGCGAGCGCGCCCGGCAGATCGAGTCGCGCGCCCTGGACAAGCTCAAGAGCTTCGCCGGGGCCGACCTCTTCCGCGACAACTAGTGGTTACTTTCCGCGACTGAGCAGGCCGATCGCCTTCTGGCGGCGCGCCGGCCCGGCGGCCGAGTCGAAGAAGTACGAGGCTGCGTAGGAGGCGAGCAGCCCGGGGACGTAAGGCTTGGCGAGGCGGATCACGAGGCGAGTGACGAAACGGCGGACGCCCCTCTTGCGCGCTCGACGGAGCTTCTTCATTGGCGGTCTCCAGTCATCGGATCTCCAGCGCCGACCTGCCGACGCTCCTATTGCAAGAGTGTCACGCTCGACCGGCGGCCGTCGCGTAGACGTCCCACGTCGCCCGGGCGGCGTCGGCCCAGGACCACTTCGGCGGTTTCGGCGCCGGGCGCCGGGCCTGCTCCCCGGCTTCGAGCAGTCCGCGCATGTCACCGCAGTCGACGAAGGTCGCTCGATCGGCCAGCACCTCGCGCAGCGCCGGCACGTCGCAGGCGACGACCGGCGTCCCGCAGGCCAGGGCCTCGACCGTCGGCAGCCCGAAGCCCTCGTCGTCGCTCGGAAAGACGAGCGCCCGGGCGCCGGTGTAGATCGCGGCAAGCGTGTCGTCGGAGACGTGGCCGGTGAGGGTGACGCCGGGGAGCTCGTGCGCCCACTGCTGGGCGTGACCGACCAGCACGAGCGGCATGTGCCGCTCGGCGGCCACGAGCGCGGCGACGCGCTTGCGCGGATCGGGGTGCTGGAGGCCGCCGACCCAGAGCAGGTACTCGTCGGGCAGGCTGTAGCGCTCGCGCGCCGCGGTGATCTCGGCCTCCGGCCGGGGGTACATCGCCGCGGCCGCCGCCTCGGGGATCACGCTGACGAGATCGGGGTCGATCTTCAGCCGCTCGATCACGTCGCCGGCGACGGCGTGCGTCGGGACGATCAGGCGCACGGCCCGCTGCACGGCCATGTAGCGCAGGCCGAAGCGCACACCGGTGCGCAGGTACTCGCCGTGGCGCTTGAGCGGGACGACGTCGTGGACGGTGACGACCATGGGGCACGGGCTGCGCAGGAGTGCGCCGTCGATCCACGGCGAGTGGAACACGTCGGCCCGCCGCGGGCGGTGGGTCTCGACGATCTCACAGCGCTCGTCGCCGGTCTCGCGCAGCGACTCGAGCAGGCAGCGCACGTAGCGGCCGATCCCGCGGCGGTCGGTCTGCCCGCGGCTGTCGAAGGCGATCCTCACGGGGCGATCAGCTGCTCGACGCGAACCGCGTAGGCGTCGGCGTCGAAACGCCGCGCGCTGCGGCGGGCGGCGGCGCCCATCTCGTCGCGCCGGGCGAGCACGTCGAGCACGGCGGCGGCGATCAGGTCCGGCCGCCCCGCCTCGACGAGCCGGCCGGTGACGCCGTCCTCGACGACCTCCGCCAGGCCGCCGACCCGGGTCGCCACGACCGGGGTGCCGGCGGCCATCGCCTCGGCCAGCACGGTGCCGAAAGGCTCCTGAAGCGACGGTGCCACGAGCACGTCGACATGCCGCATCAGTCCGGCGGCGTCATCGACCCATCCGTAGTGCTCAACCTCCCCGGCTGCGCGCACCGACTCAACATAGCCGGGATCGCTGTGGAAGGGGTCTGACCCGACGATCATCACCCGTGCGTCCGGTGCCCCGGCCTTGATCGCCGGCGCGGCGGCGACCAGGTCGAGCGGCGCCTTGCGCGGTTCGATCCGGCCGACGAAGGCCACGACGGGCCCGGCCGCCGGCGGCCAGGGCGCCGCGATGTGCGGCGGATCGAGCTCGACCGGGCAGTAGACGACGTGCGCCGGGAGACCGACGAGCCGGTCGGCGACGGCCTGCGAGTCGGCCAGGACGACGTCGGCCAGCCGCCACAGCCCCGGCACGTGGTCGACGATGTCGTGCACGTGGAGCACGGTCCGTCGGCCGCGCAGCGCTGGCAGCAGGCGTCCGCACACGGTCCCGTTGAGGTAGACGACGTCGCGTCCCCGGGCGAGTCGCCGCGCCCGCGGCCAGGACGCGACGGCGCCGGCTCCGGCGCCGCGGTCGAGGCCGCCGACGCGCAGCGGCGCCCAGGCGAAGCCGGCCTCGGCGAGCGGCCCGGGCCCGGGCGTGCTGAGCAGGACGTCCCAGTCGAGCCGGGCCAGCAGGCGCACCAGCCCGACTTCGGCCCCGCCGGCGTGACGCGTCGCGCAGACGGCCCAGATGGAGCGACGTGCGGCTGCGGTCTCGGACGGCACCGATGCAGGCTACGCTGGGGCGTCGGATCGCGGGACATGGACTACTTCGACCGGATCTGGGAACGCGTCCCCGCTGGGGCCGAGCCCGAGCGCTTCGCCCTGCGCCGGGACTTCCTGCTGGCCGGCGTCAGTCCGGGCGAGCGGGTGCTCGACGTCGGCTGCGGCGAGGGCGCGTTCACGGCCGCGCTGTCGGCGGCCGGCGCCCGCCCGAGCGGCGTCGACGTGGCGGCGGAGCCGGTGCGCCGCGCCCGCCTGCGGCATCCGGAGCTCGACTTCCGCCTCGCATGCGGCGCGCTCCCGTTCGCCGCGGGCGAGTTCGACGTCGTCTGGGCCGGGGAGGTGCTCGAGCACGTACTGGATGGCGTCGGCCTGCTCGACGAGGTTCGCCGGGTGCTTCGTCCCGGCGGTCGGCTGCTGCTCTCGACGCCCGATCATTCGCGCCGTCTCGTGGTCTGGCTGGGCCTCCGGCGCGCGGCCTTCGAGCGCCACTTCGATCCGCGCAGCGACCACGTGCGGTTCTTCACCGCCCGGACGCTCGCCGTGCTGCTCGAGGAGGCGGGGTTTACGCCGACGGCGATCTCGCGCCGGCACGCGCTGCTGCTGGGGCAGGCGGAACGCTGATGCGGGTGCTGCTGGACACGACGTTCGCCCGGCGCGGGCCCAGCGGCACCGGCGTCTACATCGAGTCGTTGGCGGCGGCGCTCGGCGCCGAGGGCGTCGACGTCGTCGAAGCCTGGAACCGCCGCCGGCGCCCGCCGGGAGCCGGGGGGGCCCGGAGCGTCGCGAACCTCGTCGGCGACGAGTGGTGGACGGCGGTCGGACTGCCGCGTGCGGCCGCGGCCGCGGCGGCCGACGTGCTCCACCATCCGCTGCCCGCGTGGTCGGTGCGGGCGCCGTGCCCCCAGGTCGTGACCGTCCACGACCTCGCCTTCGTCCGCCTGCCCGAGCTGTTTGACCGTCGCTACGCGGCGTGGGCCGCGTGGACGCACCGCCGCGCGGCCCGCCGGGCCGACGCCGTCGTCTGCGTCTCGGAGGCGACCCGGCGGGATCTGGTCGAGCTGTGGGGCGTCGACGGGCTGGTGGCCCACCACGGCCCGGGCCAGGCCCCGGCCGTCCCGCCGCCGCGGACCGCCGCGCGCCACTACCTCTACGTCGGCGACGACGAGCCGCGCAAGGATCTGCCGACGCTGCGGGCCGCGCACGCCGAGCTCGGCCCGGCGGCGGCGCCGCTGGTGCTCGCCGGCAGCGCCGGCGGGCGCGCGCTCGACGCGCCCGCGCTGGCCCTGCTCCAGGCCTCCGCGATCGCGCTGGTCCACCCGGCTCGCAGCGAGGGCTTCGGCCTGACCGTGCTCGAGGCCATGGCGATGGGGACGCCCGTGATCGCCGCCCGGTGCCCGGCGGTCGCCGAGGTCGGGGGCGAGGCGATCTGCTGGTTCGAGCCCGGCGACGTCGCCGGACTGGCGGCGCAGATGCGCCTCCTGGAGGCCGATGCCGGCGTTCGCGAGCGCCTCGGCCAGGCCGGCCGCGCGCGGGCGGCGGGCTTCAGCTGGAGAACCAGCGCCCGCCGGCACATCGAGGCGTATACCCTCGCCTGCCGATGAAGCTCGCCATCCTCGGAACCCGCGGGATCCCCGCCTCCTACTCCGGCTTCGAGACGGCGGCCGAGCAGATCGCCGGGCGCCTCTGCGACCGCGGCCACGAAGTCCACGTCTACTGCCGGCCACACGTCGTCGACCGCCGCCTCAAGGAGTGGCGCGGGGCGCACCTCGTGCACCTCCCGGCGATCCGCAACAAGTACCTCGACACCTTCACGCACACGCTGCTGGCCTCGCTCCACGCGGCGCACACGCTGCGCCCGGACGTCGCGCTCTTCTTCATCGCCGGCAACAGCCCGCTCTGCATGATCACGCGCCAGGCGCAGATCCCGACCGTGATCAACGTCGACGGCCTCGATTCGGACCGGCGCAAGTGGCCTGCCCTGGCGAAGTCCTACCTGCGCTTCGCCGAGCGCAACGCGCCGCGCTGGTCTGACTGCACGCTGACCGACTCGAACGTCGTCGCCGACGTCTTCGAGCAGCGCTACGGCACGCGCATCGGCGTCGTCCCCTACGGCGTCGAGGATCCGGGTTACACGGGCACCCAGAAGCTCGCGGAGCTCGGCCTCGAGCCGCGCCGGTACGTCCTCTTCGTCGGGCGACTCGAGCCGGAGAACAACCCCCACCTGCTGGTCGAGGCCTTTTCGCGGATCTCGGCCGAGCGGGCGCGCGGGATGAAGCTCGTCGTCGTCGGCGGAGCGCCCTACGCCGGCGACTACATCCGCCAGGTCCGGCGTCGCGGCGACCCGCGGGCGATCTTCCCCGGCTACGTCTTCGGTCGCGGCTACTGGGAGCTGCTGCGTCACGCCTACGTCTTCTGTGCCCCGACCGAGGTCGGCGGGACCCACCCGGTGATCCTCGAAGCGCTGGCGGCCGGCAACTGCGTCGTCGTCAACGACCATCCGCCGAACGTCGAGACGATCGGCGACGCCGGCGTCACCTTCGCCGGAGTCGACGGCGTCCGCTCGCTGACGGCGGCGCTCGAGCGCTGCTTCGACGATCCGGAGATGGTCGCCGGCTACCGCGTGCGGGCGCTCGAGCGCGCCAAGCACTACTCGTGGGAGGCGGTCACCGACCAGTACGAGCGGCTGCTCGAGAGCGTGTGCGCGATGCACGGCCACGGCTCGCTGCCCCCGGAGCTGCTCGACCACGACGCCTCGCCACCGGTGCTCGCGACGAAGTAGCGGGCACGGGTGGCCGCATCTGGGTCGGCGGCGCCGGGGCGCTTCAGCGGCGTGTCGCCAGCGCGGTCTGCACCGTCCCCATCAGGTCGTCCGGGACGGCGGCCGGGTCGACGAGCCGTTCGAGCGCGAGGCCGTTCGAGAGCGCCAGTGTGACGAGCGCCCACTGCTGCGGGTCGAGGGCGCCGCTCGGCGGGGCGAGCCCGGCGAGACCGCGCCGGAGGCGCTCGTAGCGCTCGGCGAAGTCGGCGAGCATCGTCGGGTCACGCGCGGCGTGGACGAGGAACTCGATCGCCAGCAGGGAGAAGCGGGCGTAGCGCGCGTCGATCGGCTGCCGCGCCAGCGCCGCCAGCTTGCCCTCGCCGGTGGGGTGCGGCTCGAGCATCTGGCGCAGCTCCTCTAGGCGCCGGTCGATGATCTCGTCGAGCAGCGCGAGGAAGAGGCCGGCCTTGCTCTGGTAGGCCGAGTAGACGGCGCCCTTCGTGTAGCCGGCGTCCTCGGCGATCTCGTCGAGCGAGGTGCCGTGGTAGCCGTCGGTGAAGAAGCGTCGCTCGGCGACGTCGAGCAGACCGCGCCGGGTCAGCGCGGCCCGCTCGCTGCGGGTCAGTCTCGGCACCCGCCGCTACCGCGGTGCCAGGTGGTGGTCCGCTGCCGCCGCCGGCAGCTCGAGCGGGGGCAGCCACTCGGCCGGAGCGACCCCGCGCGGGACGCGCCCGACGTAACCGGGCGCCACCCGCCGGGCGAGCGCCTCGGCCGGCCGCCCGTGGATGTAGGGGGCGAGATCCTCGGCCAGCAGCAGCGCCGAGAGGTTGGGGGCGATCTGGAAGTCGGCGGCGTTGAGCTCCGCGCCGCCAAGCACCCCGGCCTCGATCCACGCGTCGATCTGGTCGAGCCGCTCCGGCAGCAGCTCCATGTCCTCGCGCCCGGCCTCGTCGGACGCCCGGTGGGCACCGGTCGCCAAGCGCACGATCAGCGGGGACGCCACGCGCAGGACGACGCGCATCGGCAGGCCTCGCTCGGCCGTCATCACGCTCGGGAAGACGCTTCGGTCGCGCCGGGCCGCGCAGTAGAAGATCCGCCGCGTCGCATTCTGGAACTCCTCGCCCCACCGCTCGGCCGTCTGGACGGCCTTGCGGCGCTCCGGGTCGGCCGGGAACAGCGGCCGCTCGGGCACGATCTCGTCGAGCGCCCGCGCGATCCAGCGGGTGCCCTGGATGCGCCGGCCGTCGACCTTCAGGGCCGGCACGCCCATTGTCGGGAAGCCGAGCCCGAGCATGATGAACGCGTGCGCCCCCGGCACGAGCCGCACCTCCTTGTAGGCGAGGCCCTTGTGCTCGAGCATCAGGCGGCCCGTCATCACCGAGTTCGAGCCGGGGAACATGTAGAACTTCACTTTGCGGGGCACGGGACTCCTTCGCGCGCTGGGGGGACCGGCATACCGGCAGTATCTTGATACCGTCGGTATCCAATGTCAAGCGTCATCAGGGGATGGCGTGGTCGTGGTGCGGCGTCCTCGCGGCCGCGGACCTCGCCAGGTCGCGGCCGGCGTCAGGCCCTGCGGGAGCTTCGAGCACGCCGAGCGGCTCTCGTCGCGTCTGGGTCAGAGGCGTGGCGGACCGAGGAACGGCAGCCGCTTGGCACAGGTGTGGTAGGTCCGCGTCCCGGTGATGATGCGCCCGCTCGTCGTGATCACCGTGATCTGGACGGCGAAGGTCCCGGCCGGAAGGTTGCGCAGATCGACACCGGCCGTGAACTGCCGGCCGCGGATGACGCCGACCCGGCGGCGGTTGACGAAGACGATCGCCTGCTCGTAGACGAGACCGCGGTACTTGCGGATGTGGATCTTGAAATGGCGCCGGCTGAGGCAGGCGCGGCTCGCCGGGATCTGGATCACGCCGGTCGGCCCGAACGCCGGCGGCGTCGCCGGTCCGGCGCTCGGCGGCGGCGCCGTGACGCCGCGCGGGGAGAACGTCGTGTAGTGCGAGCGTGTGACCTGACCGCCCCGCGGCACGGTCGCCCTCCAGCTGATGCCGGCCCCGTTGTCGAGGTTGACCCCGCACTGGCAGGAGCCGTCGAACGGCATCTGGGCCCCGATCGCCGCCCAGACGTCCGAGTAGCTCGCTTCGAGCACCGCGTCGCCGGCGGTGATCGGCAGCCACTCCTCGATCCGGGCCGGCGGCGAGTTGTTGGCATTGGCCGAGCAGCCGACGGACGCCTCGGCCGGCGTCGAGAAGCCGAAGCCGGTGTCGGTGCCCTGGAGGTAGCAGTCGCCCGCCCGATAGATGATCGCCGGGATGTCGGCGCCGGTGCGGTTGCTGAGCGTGACGTCTGTTCGGTAGGACTCGTCGCCGGTCACATAGCTGTCAGTCTGGGTGATCCGCAGGCCGGTCGTCCCGAGGTCGACGACGGTCACGACCCGGAACGGAGCCGCGGCCGTGCCCGACCCGGTGACGGCCGACTGGCTGACCGGGGTGTAGGGGACCGTCGCGCCGAGCCGCGTCGCCGCGGCGCTCGCGGTGTGCGCCGCGAAGTCGGGCGCGAACAGCGTGCCGGCGGCGAACACGAGCGTCCCGCAGTCGGCCGGCATCGCGTCGGACGGGTAGAGCTCGAACGCCGTGTCACCGACATGGGCGATCTGGCAGCTCAGCTCGTTGCCGACGTAGACGTGGGTCAGCGGCCCGCTCGCCGAGGCGATGTCCTGGAAGGGCACCGCGGCGGCCGCATTGCCACCGGCGAACAGTGACGTCGCCGCCACAACGAGAAATGCGCGGAGCGCCCCCCGGCCCACGCTGCCGATCGTAGCCGCGGCGCAGGCGCCGCGCAAGCGGATTTCAGGGCAGTGCGTCGACGGCCGGGCGCAGCCGCGCCGGGGCGTCGGAGGCGCGCCAGTAGATCGCCGCGACGGCGATCGCCGTCGTCAGGACGGCCGGCCACGCGCCGATCAGCAGCCCGAGCACGTGGGAGGCGACGAAGGCCACGAAACCGACCGCACCGAGGCGCCAGGTCGTGCCGAGACCGTCGCGGCGCAGCCAGACCGAGACACACCAGATCCCGGCGATCAGCAGCACGAAGCCGCCGAGCGGGCGCGACCCGGTGGCGTCGGCGACGGCGAAGCCGGCGATCAACCCCAGCGCGGCGATCATCGCGGTCGGCGGCTCGTTCATCGCTGACACAATATCCACCGATGATCGGCACGACGCAGGCGCGCGCGCTCGCGCTCGGCCTTCCCGAGGCGACCGAGCAGGATCACCACGGGATCCCGTCGTTTCGGGTCGCCGGCAAGATCTTCGCCACGCTGCCCGACGCCCAGCACCTGCGGATCATGGCGCCGGAGGGCGAGATCCGCGCCGCCGTGGCCGACGACCCCGTCACGTTCGCCGAGTTCTGGTGGGGCCGGCGCCTGGCCTGCGTCGTCGTGACGCTCGAACGCGCCGACCGGGTGCTCGTCACCGAGCTGCTCGACGCCGCCTGGCGGCGCAAGGCGCCGCGCCGGCTGCTCACGTAGGCGCATCCTCAGTCGAGTTCACCCCGCGCGGCGATGAGGACGCTGTCGATCCCGAGCACCGGACAGAGAAGCTCGAAGTGTCGGTCGTAGTGCAGGACGGCGAAGCTCCGCTCAGCGGCCGCGGCTGCGATCAGATAATCCGCAGCCGGTAGGCGCCGGTTGCCTCCAAGCTCGCGCGACGCGCCGAGTGCCTGCTCGCACGCGGCACGGGTGACCGGGGCCTGCAGCAGCCCCCGCAGGGCACGGTCGAGGCCGGCGAACGCTTCCTCAGTGCGTGCCGCAGCCAGGAGCTCGAGCGCCACCACGGGACAGACGGCAAGGAGGCCGGCATCGCGAGTCGCCTCCCAGCGTTCGCGCACGGTTGGATCGGTGCGTCGATTCCAGGCCGAGGTGTCGAAGACGAGTGGAGCGCCCGAGCCGTACGGCTCAGCGGCGCGTGGCATGAAGCTCGGCGGACACCGAGAAGTCGTAGCGGTCGTCCTCGCCGACGTCGAGTTGCCGCAGAAACTCGATCGCGTCCTGTCGCCTGCGTTGCTCCTCACGCAGCGCCTGCGCGCCGCGCAGGGCGAGGTCACGGACCGAGCGCGAGCGCGAGCGGCCGCCAAACTCCGCTAGTGCTGCGGCCAGCTCGGGATCGACCGTGACCTGGACGCGGGAGAACGTCGCCGACATCGCGAAAATGTACCACCCTGACGGTACACAATCAGGTCACCCGGACGCCGACCGAGCGGCTGACGATCACCTGGTGGCCGCCGGCCCGGGTCCAGCTCAGGCGCAGGAGGCCCGAGCCGGGGACGGGAACGCGGACGTCGAGATAGCCGCGCGTCCCGTCGGTCGGGACGCTGGCGATCGTGTGGTATCCGGTCTGGCCGGTGCGGCGCAGCTGGACCTGGACGGTCTGCGGCGTGCCGTACGGGGCCATCCGCACGAAGCCCCAGACGCGCAGGCGGTGTCCGCGGGCGACGCGCGGGTTCGGCAGGTAGACCGGGAGGCGGTAGGCGACGTAGGCCGGCTTGCGCTTGCCGGTGTGGAACTCGATGCCGGTCTGGAAGCTCGCCCCGACCCGGGCCAGCTGGCTGCCGCCGGTCAGCGTGCTGTCGTCGTGGAGCAGGAACTGCGACAGCGTCCGCACGTGCGGGTTGGTGTAGGCGATGAACTCGGCCTCGTCGAGGTAGGCCGCCTGGCGGGCCAGCGAGACGCCGATCGGGCTCGGCGGATCGGACTGGTAGCCGAACTCGGTCAGGTAGAGCGGCAGGCCGCCCGACCGGTTGATCGCGTAGACGCCGAGAATCCGCTGGAGCGCGTCGCTGAGGCGCCCGAGGTTGGCGATCGTGACGAAGTCCTTGTCGGCCGGCGGGTGGTTCGGCGGGAAGATCAGCTCGTACGGGTGGTGCGACCAGCCGGTCGCCGCAAACAGGCCGGGATGGTCGGTGCGGAAGCGCGCCGTGCCGGCGGCGTCGGTCGGGCAGCCGCGGGCCAGCGCCGCGGCGCCGCGCAGCGGCTTGTAGGAGTCGCTGAGGCAGTAGAGCTGGCGGATGAAGTGCAGCGGCTTGATCGAGGCGGTGCAGACGCTGGCCGTCTGCTTGGCCGAGCACGGCGGCAGCCCCTTCGAGTTGAGGCCCTTCGGGGCCGTCTCGCCGACGAGGATCGTGTCGTCCTGGTGACCGGTTGCCACGAGCGCGGCGTAGGCCGCGTCGACGAGCTGGCGGTAGATCTCGGGGGCCCGCTCGACGAGCGTCCCGCCGGCGCCCGGGACCAGCTGCGGCGTCAGCCAGCCGGCCTGGTTCGGCTCGTTCCAGATCGACCAGTAGTCGACGCGCGGAAGCGCGGTCGGCGCTCCGTAGCTGCCGGGCGTGAACGTCGGCTTGGGGGCCACGAAGGTGCCGCTGTAGCGCGTGGCGACGGCATGCACGAACGCGCCGAACTCCGTCGGCGACGGCGCGTACGTGGCCTCGATGTCCGGTCGTGGCGGCTTCCCCGTCGCCCAGAGCGGTGCCGGGTCGGTCACGTCGAAGTTGACGCCGATCCCCTTCGCCGCCGCCAGCGTGACGATCTCGTCGTAGCGATCCCACGCCCCCGCCGGGTAGGCGTTCGGGTCGGTCGCGTCGAAGCTCGGCCGCGTCTTCGACTTCGGCGACGGGGCGACGATGCCCCAGAAGACCGATACGCGCACGCGGTTGACGCCGAGCGAGTGGAGCGTGTCGAGCGTCTGCGACACGCCGGTCGGCGTGTTGTAGACGAGCAGACTGTCGTCCTGGAAGGTCGACTCCCGCGTGGTCGGCGGGGCCGCCAGGGTGCTCGGCGCCGCCCAGGCGACGCAGCAGGCGGCGAGGACGCCGGCGAGCAGGCGCAGGCTCATGTCGTTCCCGCCGGCTGGGTCGCCGGCTGCGCCGCGGGTGCCGGCGGCGGGGTCGGGGCCGCCGCCGGCGACCCCCCGCGGAGGGTGTCGAGGTAGGTGCTGATCGCGGCGTGCGACTGCGGGTCGAGGTAGAGCGCCGCCCCGAGCTCGCTGAGCGCGAGCGTCCGGTTGCCGAGCTGCTGGTCGTCGAACGCCGCCAGCTGCTCCCACGTCGTCGCGTCGGACGGGGTCAGGTGCACGGCGCGCACGAGCGCGGCGCGTGCGGCTGCGGGCCGTCCCGCGGCGGTCTCGACCGTCGCCAGGTCAAGCAGCGGCCCGACCGACAACGGGTCGCGGGCCGCCGCGGTGTCGGCCGCCGCCCGGGCCGCCGGGTAGTTCTTCGCGGCGAGCGCGGCGAAGGCCGTGCTCTCGGCCTGCTGCGAACGCAGCGGCTGCCATTCCGACCAGGCGAAGCAGAGCGCCAGGGCGAGCACGGCCGCGGCGGCCACGGCCCGCACCGGGCGCTGCGTCAGGCCCGCCATGCGGATGCGCTCGCGGCGCTCGGGCGCGGCGGCGGCCCGGCGGCCGAGCGGCCCGCGGCCGGCGACCCAGCCGCCGAGGAGAAGCGCAACGGCGGCGTTTCCGGGAATGAAGAAGGTCCAGTCGATGAGGGAGTGGAAGGTGAAGACGATCACGCACGAGATCATCGTCAGCAGGCCGATCCGCTCGGGTGTCGTCGCCGCGCGGCGCCCGCCGGCGGTGACGATCGCGGCCCGGGCCCAGGCGGCGCAGAACGCGAGGCTGAGCACGAGCCCGACCACGCCGAGGTCGGCGAACGTCTGGATCACGTATCCGTGGGCGTGCTGGACCTCGAGCGTGTCCTGGCGGTAGAAGGTCCGCGCCGTCGGGTAGCCGCCGGCGCCGACGCCGACGAGCGGATGGTCGCGTCCGATCTTCAGCCCGTCGTTCCAGTAGCGCGCCCGCACGCTGCCGACGGCCGTCAGCCGGCTCGGATCGTTCGGCGGGGTCGTCGCGTGCGGGTCGGTCAGTGCCCGCCAGTCGTGGGAGATCGTGCCGCCGAGTCCGCGGGAGCTCGCGCTCAGCGCGACCGCGCCGACGAACGGCACCAGGGCCAGGGCGACGAGCACGGCGACGCCCGCCCGGCGGCGCAGCGCCGCCGGCGGCGGCCAGCGCGCGGCGGCGAAGCCGATCGCCAGGCCGGCGGCGTAGACGAGCAGGGCGACGCCGACGAGCAGCAGGCCGAGCAGGTGGCCGAAGTGGATTCGCGCCGACAGCACGACGTGGTCGACGCTGAGCGCCGGCTTGGCGAACGCCCAGCCGACGACGGCCGCCGCTCCGACGCCGCCGACGACGAGCACGGTCAACGACCGCAGGCGCAGAGGCACGGTCGCGAAGTAGAAGGCGAGACCCAGGCCGAGCGCGAGCAGCGCGCCGCGCGAATAGGCCAGCATCAGCGCCACGAGGAGCAGCATCACGGCCGGGTAGGCGAGCGCCGCGACCGTGCCGTGGCCCTCGCGCCGCGACCCGAGCCAGAGGAACGGCGGCACGGCGAGCGCCGCCGTGAGCCCGATCGCGTTCCAGTAGTCGAACGGGGCGCGCAGACGCGCGTAGACCTCGTTGGCGCTGAGCGCGCCGGGGAAGATCCGCGTCGCCAGCGCGTATGCCGAGACGGCGAGGCCGGCGACCATGACGCCGACGAGGAGGCTCTCCCACCGCGCCGGCACCAGCCGCACCAGGGCGATGCCCGCCAGGAACGTGCAGGCGTAGGCCAGCGTGCGGCTGCCCTCGATCCACGAAGCGTTCGGCGCGACCGACCAGATCACCGAGGCGCAGGTGAAGCCGGCGAGGGCGAACAGCAGGCCGAGTGCGGCGCCGCCGTGGATCGGCTCGGTGCGCGGCGCGGCCAGCGCCGCGCAGGCGAGCGCCGCGCCCCCGAGCGTGAGGCCCATCTCGACCGGCACGGCGGTATCGAGCGCGAGCCCGCCGCCGGCGACGAAGGCGATCGCCGCGAGCACGGCGGCGACGCCGGCGGCCATCCACGTGCCGCTGCCGACGCGGCTGAGGGTCACCGGCGCCGCGAGGCCCCGGCGGCCGGTCTCAACCCGAGCGGCGTGCGCGGACAAGGTCTCTCGCGTGGCGGCCACAGACGGCCAGTGCGAACAGGGCCAGCCCGATGAGGGCGATCAGCAGGGGCGCCGGCAGGGCGTTGAAGATCGACGCGGTGCGCACGGCGACGACGCCCGGGCGCACGATCTGTCCGCCGACGTCGAGCCCTGAGGACCCGCTCTGGCGCGCGCTGGCGACCGCCGTCCGCTCGGCCGGCGCGGCTGACGCCAGCGGGTCCTGGCGCGGGTTCGCCGCCAGCGCCGCGCTCTGCGCGGTCACGTGCGCCGAGCGCGCGGTCACGCCGCCGGCCGCGGCCAGCTGGGCCCGGCGGATCACGTCGCCGCAGTCGCTGTACTCGGCGGCGTCGGTCGGCAGGTTCGCGAGCGCCTGGCTGTAGTCCTGTGCCGAGTAGTGCCCGACGATGCGCCCGTTGGTCAGGCAGTCCCGGATCAGCGCGGTCGGGCTGGCCTGAGCCTGCGTGGCGGCGCAGAGCGCGGCGCAGCAGACGGTGAGGGCGACGAGGAGCCGCCTGGCCGGTCTAGGCATCGGTCCACGCTACCAAGGGCTCGCGGCTCACCCCGACGCTTGCGAGCGCGGCGGCGAAGCCGTCGGCCCACGCCGCGTGCGTGAACGCCCGCACGTCGCGCGTCGCCGCCCGGCCGAGTCGGGCGCAGAGATCGAGGTCGCCCGCGAGCCGGCGCAGCGCTCCGGCGAGCGCCCCGCTGTCGCCCGCCGGGACGACGAGGCCGTTGCGCTGATCGCGCACGAGCCCGCCGGCGGCGGCGCCGACGGCCTGGGTGGAGATGATCGCGGTGGCCTGGTTCATCGCTTCGTTGGCCACCAGCCCCCACGGCTCGAGGAACGCGCGGGTGGGGATCGACGGCACTACGAGAACGTCGCTTACGCCGTAGAAGTTGCGCAGCTCGCGCGGCTCGAGGCGCCCGGCGGCGCTGACCCCGGCCGGCAGCGGGCCGATGTCGGCCGCGTCGCAGCCGGCGACGGTCAGGGTCGCGCCCCCGGCCGCGAGCCCGCCGGTGCGCCAGGCCTCGAGCAGCACGTGCAGGCCCTTGGCCGGCGTCGGGCGCCCGACGAAGAGGGCGCGCAGCGGTCCGGCCGGACGTGCGTCGGGCGCCCCGGACGACCAGAACTCGTTGTCGACCGACTGCGGCGCGATGTGGACGTTGCGGGCGCCGCGCGCCGCGACGTAGCCGCTGACGTGCTCGCCGTAGGTGACGACGGCGTCGGCCTGCCGGTAGATCTGGAGCATCAGCGGATAGGCGGCCGCGTGGGCCGCCGTCAGCGGGGCCCGCCACAGCGCGGCCCAGAGGACGAACGGCACGCCGCTCCGGCGGGACGCCAGCCACGCCGCGGGAAGGGCGACGCGGCCGCCGGTGCCGGCGATCACCGCACGGTGCCCGCCGGACGCCACCAGCCGGCCGGCGCCGAGCTGGCTGACCTGGGTGTGGGGCACGCCGGCGGGCGGACCGACGGGCGGCGCCCCGTGGGCGTGCGGCCCGCCGAACAGGGCGAGCTCGATGCCGACGCGGTCGTGGAGCTCGCGCAGCGCGCCGTGGCGGTCGGCCGAGACGTGTCCGGTCAGCAACAGGACCGGCTTCACCGGACCGCCTCGGCGTAGGCGGCGAGCGTCCGCGCCCCGCACGCCTCCCAGGAGAAGTTCGTCCTGGCGTTCGCCCGCGCCGCCCGCCCGAGCTCGTCCGGATCGGCGAGCACGCGGGCGATCGTCGCGGCGAGGGCCGGCGGGTCGCCCGGGGCGACGAGCTCGATGCCCGGGCCGATCTCCGCCGGACCGGGCTCGCCGGCGGCGCCTATCGCCGGGATCCCGGCGGCCATCGCCTCGATGTAGGCGACGCCGAAGGCCTCGTCGGTCGACGGCATCACGAACAGCCACGCCGTCCGCGCCCGCCGCAGCGCCTCGGCGTGCTCGAGCTGGCCGGCGAGCTCGACGCGGTCGCCGAGGCCGAGCTCGTCGACCAGGGCGGCGAGCCGTGGCCACTCGGGCCCGTCGCCGATCACCAGGTAGCGGACGCCCGGCAGCCGCTCGAGGGCACGCAGGACGTCGGCGTGGCGCTTGCGCGCGACGAGGTGGCCGACCGTGACCAGCAGCGGCTCGGCGGCGCGCGGCGGCAGCTCGGCCGGCGCGTCGGTCCCGAGGTGGACGACCGTGGCGGCGCGGGCGCCGTGCTCGCGTGCGAGGCGCTCGATGCCGCGGCTGTTGGCCAGCACGAGGCGGGCGCCGGCGAGCGTCCGCCGGACCGCGGCCGCGCCGCCGGGGACCTGCGCGTGCGTCCAGAGGACGTCGCCGCCGTGGACCGAGACGACCAGCGGCCGGCGGAGCCGTGTCCGCAGCACGGCGTCGCCGGCGGGCACGGCGTTGTGGGCGTGGATCACGTCGAACGGCCCGGTCCGGCGCAGGGCGAGCGCCAACGCCGGCGCGGCCCACAACCCCCACCGGGCGTAGGTCCGCGCGCGGCGGGGGGCGACGTAGCGGACGTAGCGCACGACGAGGCCGTCGCGGAGCTCGACCGCCGGCTGTCGCAGAAGTTGCCGGAGCTCGTGTCCCGAAAAGGACGCCGCCGGCGGAACAAGGCGGTGGAGGACGAAAACGCTGACATCGGCCCCGGCGTCGCGCGCCGCCACCGCCTGACGGTGGGCCCAGACGCCGAGCACGGGGTCGCCCGAACGAGGATAGAACTCTGCGACTACGGCTACCCGCACCGACGATGCACCGCCAGGGTCCGCTGCGACTCCGCCGCGGGCAGATAAGGGTTCTTGGCGAGAAAGTCGCGCGCCTCGGCGAGCGCCTGCTCGCGCGAGTACGCGTCCGCCGCCGGCCGGGCCCGGTGGGCGATCGGTGCGGCGTCGACGATGCCGACCCGCCAGCCGTGCCGGGCGGCCAGGGCCGCCCAGTGGGCGTCGAGGCCCCAGCCCATCCGCAGCGGCGGGAAGGGCAGCAGCGCCGCGAACGTGTCGCGGCGGAGCGCCGTGACCGGGCCGATCTCGACGAATCGCGTCTCGCGCACCAGGCTGCCCGGCCGCCGCCGCGTCAGCCGCCAGGCGGCGTGCGAGCGCAGGCGGTGGGCCGGCTGGGCCAGGCGCAGATCGTGGCGTTCGGCGAGGGCGAGGAAGCGGTCGAGGAAGCCGCGCGGCAGGTCGACGTCGTCGTCGACGATCAGCAGCCAGTCGTAGGCGTCGGGATCGTGCCCGGCCAGCAGGTGGTTGACGTTCTCGAACTTGCCGCCGCTCCCCGGCGGGCCCGACGCCAGGGTCACCTCGTGGCGGGAGCGCTCGAGCTCCGCCCGTGCCCGGGCGGCCCGGGCGCGATGCTCCGCGCGCGCGACCGTCAGCACGAGCACGCGCCGCCGCGGCCCGCCGCGGCCGTCGATCCCGAGCAGCGTGAGGTCGAGCAGCGCGTCACCGATCCCGCGCAGCAGGTCGCGGCGGCCCCCGACCGTGCCGCTCTCGCCGGAGAGGAAGTCGTCGGTTGGCCGCGGCGCCGGCGCGAGCGCCCGCGCCCGGGGCGCGCGCCCGTCGGCGTCGCCCCCCGGAGAAGCGTCGGTCCCCGGACGCAGGCAGGCGAAGACGCGGCCGCCGCTGTGGGCGGCCATCACCCACCCGTTCGCGCAGCCGCGCGCGTGCCAGAGGCAGCCGGCGAGGACGCGCAGCTCGCGCCCCAGCCCGGGCGCGGTCGCCTCGGCGTCGAAGCGGCGGACCTCGACGCCCCGTCGCCACGCCGCCCGCGCCAGCGCCGGGAGTCGGGCATCGGCCCCCGCCCGGCGGTGGTCGACCGCGGCCGCCGCGACGTAGCGGATGCGCCCGCCGTGGCGCCGCTGCCACTCCTCCTCGTCGCCGCCGCCCGACCGCCCCCCGTCGAACGCGCCGACCTCGGCGAAGGCCGTGCGCCGGATCGCCATGTTCGCGCCCCAGGCGTGTGGCGCCCAGCCGTCCTGCGGACCGAGGTCGAGCGCCGTGATCGGCGGTCCCTCAAGCCCGCAGCTGCGCCAGCGCGCGCCTTCGAAGACGGCGTGGATGCGCCCGGCGAAGATGCTCGTGCCCGGGTCGGCGGCGGCAGCCAGCAGCGCGTCGAGCCAGCCGGGATGGGCGCGGACGTCATCGTCGACGTAGACGACGAGCTCGCCCGTGGTCGCCTCGAGCCCGGCGTTGCGCGCGGCGTTGAGCCCCCGGCGGGCCCCGAGTGACCGGTAGGCGGCGTCGTGGTGCGCGGCGACCGCCCGGCTCGGCCCGGGTGGACCGTCCTCGACGACGAGCAGCTGCGCCCCGACGGCGGCCGCCTGCGGGGCGATCGACGCGAGCGCCACCTCGAGGTAGTCGGGCCGGCCCCGGGTCGGGACGATGATCGCGGCGGGCGGGGGCATCTCCCGCCGAGAGTCTAGGCTCGACGCACCTTGATCCTGTTCCTCCACAACCGCTACCGCACGCTCGGCGGGGAGGAGCGGGTCGCCCGCGATCTGGTCTGGCTCGTGCGCGAGCGGCTCGGCGAGGATGCGGAGCTCCTCGAGCGGGATTCGGCCCTGATCGGCCGCGGCTCGGCCGCCCGCGGTCTGCTCGGCGGTGGGCTCGATCCCGACGAGGTCGGTCGCGCCGTGCGGCGCACGCGCGCCCGCGTCGTCCACGCCCACAACCTCAACCCTGCGTTCGGCTGGCGCGCGCTCGCCGCCGCGCGCGAAGCCGGCGCCCGCGTCGTGCTCCACCTGCACCAGTACCGCCTCGTCTGCGCCGTCGGCGTGTGCTTCACCGCCGGGGCCGAATGCACCCGCTGCCACGGGCGCAACACGCTGCCCGGGGTGGTCCGGCGCTGCCGCGGGAGCCTGGTCGAGGCGGCGGTCTACGGCGCCGGTCTGGCGCTCTGGCAGCGGCGGCTGGCCGCGGCGGTCGACGTCTTCGTCGTCCCGAGCGAGTTCGCCCGCCTGCGGCTCCAGGCGCTGGGCGCTCCGCTCGGGCGCACCGTCGTCCTGCCGCCGGTCGTGCGGTCGTTCGCCGCCGGCTCGGCCTGCGCCGCCGGGTCGCATGCGCTGTACGTCGGGCGCCTGGCGGCCGAGAAGGGCGTCGACGTGGCCGTCGACGCCTGCCGCCGCGCCGGCGTCCCCCTGGTCGTGGCCGGCGACGGGCCGCTGGTCCCGGCGGGTGCCGGCGCTCGCTTCGTCGGTCGGGTCAGCGACGCCGAGCTGGCGGTGCTGCGCGCCGGCGCCAGCGTGGCCGTCGTCCCCTCGCGCTCGTCCGAGACGTTCGGGCTGGCGGCCGCCGAGGCGATGGCCGCCGGGCTGCCTGTGGCCGCGTCGCGCGTCGGGGCGCTGCCCGAGCTGGTCGCCGACGACGGGCTCGTCGAGCCCGGGGATCCCGCTGCCCTGGCCGCGGCGATTGTCCGGTTGGCGGGCGATGCGGCGGCGGGGGAGAGGGCGCTGGCCCGCGCGCGGGAGCTCGTGTCGCCGGCGGTCGTTGCCCCCCGGCTGGCGGAGATCTACGGCTGAAGGAGTCGCCTCGTAAGATGGTCGCCTTGGTCCGCCCGTCCCACGCAGCCGGCCCGGCTGCCGCGCTCCGCGCCGGCGCCTGACCGTGCGGGCGATCGTCACCGGCGGCGCCGGGTTCATCGGCTCGAACGTCGTCGACGCCCTGATCGGCGCCGGGGCGGAGGTCACGGTGATCGACAACCTCTCGACCGGCCGGGAGGCCAACCTCCACCAGGCGCTCGAGCGTGGGGCCCGCCTGCGGGTGATCGACGTGCTCGACGCCGACGACGTCAACCGCGTCTTCGACGCCGAGCAGCCCGACGTCGTCTTCCACCTCGCCGCCCAGATCGACGTCCGCAAGTCGCTGACGCGGCCGGCCTGGGACGCCGAGATCAACGTGCTCGGCACGATCAACGTGCTCGAGGCCGCCCGCCGGGTCGACGGAACCAGGGTCGTCAACACCTCGACCGGCGGGGCGATCTACGGCGCCGCCGACGTGATCCCGACGCCCGAGACGGCCCCGGCCCGACCCGAGGCCGCCTACGGGCAGAGCAAGCTGGCCGCCGAGGGCTACGTCGGCCTCTACGAGCGTCTCTACGGGATCTCCGCGGTGACGCTCCGCTACGGCAACGTCTACGGCCCGCGCCAGGACCCGCTCGGCGAGGCCGGCGTCGTCGCCATGTTCTGCGGCCGGCTGATGCTCGCCGGTCGGCCGACGGTCTACGGCGACGGCCTGCAGACGCGCGACTACGTCTATGTCGGCGACGTCGTCGAGGCGAACCTGGCGGCTGCCGCCCGGCGCGACGTCACCGGCGCGATCAACATCGGCACTGGCCGCCCGAGCACCGTGCTCGACCTCGTCGCCGCGATGGCCGAGCTCTCCGGCGGCGGCGACTTCGCCCCCGTGTTCGAGCCGCCCCGGCTCGGCGAGCTGATGCACAGCTGCCTCGACGTCAGCCGCGCCCGCGACGTGCTCGGCTGGCACGCGACGACCGAGCTCGTCGAAGGGCTCCGGCAGACGATGGCCGCGACGATCCCCGCCCCGCAAGCCTGACTCTTCGCCGGCCGGACGGCCGTGCGGCGGCGGACCCTGGGGGCGCTACTAGCATCGATGCTCGATGCAAGCCCCGAGCCCAGACCCGCCCGATCGCCGCCGCCGGCTGCTGATCCTCGCCATCTGCTGCATGAGCCTGCTGATCGTCGGGCTCGACACCACGATCGTCAACGTCGCCCTGCCCGCCATCCACAGGTCCTTCCACGCGTCGCTGGCCGGGTTGCAATGGACGATCGACGCCTACACCCTCGTCCTCGCCAGCCTGCTGATGCTCTCCGGCTCGACCGCCGACCGCCTCGGTCGACGGCGCCTGTTCCAGATCGGCCTGGTCGTCTTCTCCGTGGCGTCCCTGCTCTGCGCGCTCGCCCCCAGCCTCGAGCTGCTGGTCGCCGCCCGCGTGCTCCAGGCGATCGGCGGGTCGATGCTCAACCCGGTCGCGATGTCGATCATCCGCAACGTGTTCGACGATCCCCGCGAGCGGGCCCAGGCGATCGGCCTCTGGGGTGGTGTCGTCGGGGTCAGCCTCGCGCTCGGGCCCGTCGTCGGCGGGGCGCTGGTCGACTCGGTCGGCTGGCGCGCCGTCTTCCTCGTCAACGTCCCGGTCGGCCTGCTCGCCGTCCTGTTGACGGCCCGATTCGTGCCCGAGTCGCGGGCGCCGCGGCCCCGGCGGATCGACCTGGTCGGGCAGGGCCTGGTGATCGTGATGCTGGGTTCGCTGACGACGGCGATCATCGAGGGCGGTCGCTACGGGTTCGGTCGACCGGCGATCCTCGGTCTCGCCGGCGTCGCCGTCGCTGCGCTCGCCGGGCTGATCGCCTACGAGCTCCGCCGCGACGAGCCGCTGATCGAGCTGCGCTTCTTCGCCAGCGCGCCGTTCTCCGGCGCCAGCCTGATCGCCATCGGCGCCTTCGCCTCGCTCGGCGGCTTCCTCTTCCTGAACACGCTCTACCTCCAGGACGTGCGCGGCCTCTCGCCGTTCCACGCGGGCCTCTACACGCTCCCGCTGGCCGGCATGACGCTCGTCTTCGGGCCGCTCTCCGGGCGTCTCGTCGGGCGCTTCGGCGCCCGGCCGTCGCTACTGGTCGCCGGGGTCGCGCTCGTGGTATCGGCCGTGATGCTGACCCGGCTCGAAGCCGACACCTCGCTCGGCTATCTCGTGATCGCCTACTTCGTCTTCGGCGTCGGCTTCGGCCTCGTCAACCCGCCGATCACGAATACCGCCGTCTCCGGCATGCCGTCGGCCCAGGCCGGCGTCGCCGCCGCGGTGGCGTCGACCAGCCGCCAGGTCGGCGCGACGCTCGGCGTCGCGATCGCCGGCGCCGTCGCCGGCGGCGGCGCCTCGAGCCTCGGGGCCGGCTTCGCCGCCGCCACGCGCCCCGCCTGGTGGATCATCGTCGGACTCGGTGGCGCCGTGCTCGTCCTCAGCCTGGTCACGACCACCGGCTGGGCCAACCGCACGGCCGCGACGACGGCCGACCGGTTCCGCGACGACCGCCGCGGCGGATCGCCGCCCGCCCTGGGTGAGGTGGCCGCGCTCGGCGGCAGCTCGGGCCCGCCCTGATCAGTCTGCGGGCGCGAACGTCGCCAGCCCGCGCACGAGGACGTCGAGCCCGAACTCGAAGCGCTCGTCCCCGTCGCTGCCGGCCGTCAGCGGCCCGGCCAGGGCGACCAGGTTCGGGAAGCGCTCAGGCGGGAGCGCGCTGAAGTAGGCGCGCATCTCCTCCACGTAGCGGCGGAAGTCGTCCGGTCCGGCGGCGGTGTTCGCGTAGATGCTCTCCTCGTAGGCGGTTGCCGTCGCGTACAGGGCGACGAGGTCGACCGCGTACGCGACGACCTCGTCCGGCAGTCGGCCGGCGCGCATCACGCCGATCATCGCCTCGCTTCCCCGGAGCGCGTTCGGGCCGAGCGGAATCCGCGCCAGGCAGGCCCGGGCGATGTCGTTGTGTGCGCCGAGCGTCGCCCGCAGCGCCCGCACGCCATCCTTCAGCTGCTCGCCCCAGCGGTCGGGGTCCGGCGCGCCCGGCACCTCGAGCTCGCCGATAACCCGGTCGACCAGGAGCTCGATCAGCTCCTCCTTGTTGGCGATGTGCGCGTAGAGCGATGCCCCGCCCGTGTCCAGCTCCTGCCCGACCCGCCGCATCGTCAGCGCGTCGAGCCCCTCGGCGTCGACGATCCGGAGCGCCGCGTCGACGATCGACTGCTTGTTGAGCGACGGCCGTCGCGCCGGTCGCGCCGGCCGCTCCTCGGCGGCGTCCCCGGCGCGCAGCCGCGGCGCCGCCGGCATCGGCGTCGCCTGGGGCGGGACGTTCGCTCCGGGGGGGTCCGGGGCCCGGTTCGTGGCCATCTAGAAATCGTACTTGACACAGCGAACGTTGTTCGTGTAGAACACTGTTCGTCTAGGGCGATCACTGTTCGTAAGTCTCGAAACGTGGTTCGTCCTGAAATTTCCTGAGCCGAAAGGTGCTTCGAGATGCAGGTAGCTCATCCCCGCCGCTGGTTGATCCTGTTCGTGATCCTCGCGGCCGAATGCATGGACCTCCTCGACGGGACGGTCGTCAACGTCGCCGCGCCGACGATCCACGCCGACCTCCACGCGTCGTCGACCGCGCTCCAGTGGATCATCGGCGGCTACCCGCTCGCGATCGCCGTCGGCCTGATCACCGGCAGCCGCCTCGGCGACCTCTACGGCCGCCGGCGCCTGTTCGTGATCGGCGCCGCCGGCTTCACCGCCGCGTCGGTGCTGTGCGGGCTCGCCCCGTCGACCGGCGTCCTCATCGCCGCCCGCCTGCTCCAGGGGGTGCTCGGAGCGCTGATGCTCCCGCAGGGCCTCGGCATCCTGCGCGACGTCTTCCCGCCCGATGAGATGGCGAAGGCGTTCGGCGTGTTCGGGCCGGTGATGGGCTCGGCCGCACTGCTCGGGCCGATCGTCGGCGGCGGTCTGATCGGGCTCGATCTGTTCGGCAGCGGCTGGCGCGCCGTGTTCCTGATCAACCTGCCGCTCGGGATCGCCGCGATCGCTGGAGCCCTGCGCGTCGTGCCGGAGACCCGGGAGGTCCATGCCGCCCGACTCGACCTCGGCGGGGTCGGGCTCGTGAGCCTGGCCAGCATCCTGCTCGTCTACCCGCTGATCCAGGGCCGCGAGCTCGGCTGGCCGCTCTGGACCTACGCCTCGATGGCGGCGAGTCTTGTCGCGCTCGCCTTGCTGCGCCGCCACCTCGCGGCGCGCGAGCGCCGCGGTCTCGACCCGCTGGTGACCGCCAGCGTGTTCGGCCACCGCGGCTACTCGGCCGGGCTGCTCGTGCTGACGCTGTTCTTCGCCGGCATGATCGGCAGCGTCCTCGCCCTGACGCTGTTCCTCCAGATCGGCCAGCACTACTCCGCGATCCACGCGGGCCTGACCCTGATCCCGTTCTCGCTCGGCGTGGCGATCGCCGCCCCGCTGGCCAGCGAGGTGCTCGCCCCGCGCTTCGGGCGCAAGGTCATCCAGGCCGGTGGTGCGGCGACGGCCGCCGGCTACCTGCTCGTGATCCTGGCCGTCGACGGCGCCGCCACCGTCAGCTCGTGGGACCTCGTCCCCGGGCTCCTCGTCGTCGGCTTCGGCATGGGCCTCTTCGTCGTGCCGGTGTTCGACACGATCCTGGCCGCGGTCACCGACCGGGAGACCGGCTCCGCCTCCGGTGTCCTCAACGCCCTCCAGCAGCTCGCGGGCGCGATCGGCGTCGCCGTCCTCGGCACGGTGTTCTTCTCGGCCTCCGCCCACGGCGACTTCGGCGGGGCCCTCGTGCGGACGCTCTGGTGGCAGCTCGGCCTGACCGGGGCGATGCTGGTGGTCTCGCCGCTGCTGCCCCGCCGGGCGCGTGAGCTTCCGCGAGTCCCTGAGTCCGGCGCCGGCGAGACGGAGCTCGTTGCGGTCGGGGCCGGCATCGGGTCGGCGTAGCGTTTGCCGCAGGTAAGAACGGGACGACCGGCGACGCCTACCACCGGGGCGGACAAGCTCGCCCTCTGCGAATCGGCGGTGACCATTCGGTGCCGGGCCTGCCAGGACCGCGAGCTGCGGCCTGCCGGCCGCCTCACCCGGCCGCGACGGCCGGCTGGCCGGCCAGCCAATGCGCCGTGGCGGCGAGACCGTCGCGGAGATCGACCCGCGCCTCCCAGCCGAGCAGCCGCCGCGCCTTCTCGACCGACGGCCAGCGCCGGACCACGTCGACCGGGAAGCTCGGCAGGTGCTCGAGCTCGAACTCCTCGGGATCGGCCCCGCAGGCCTCCCAGATCATCCTGGCGATCTCGGCGACCGTCAGCTCCTGCGCCGCCGAGATGTTGAAGTCCTGGCATAGGCCGGCGGCCGAGCTCATCGCCGCGACGACGCCGTCGGCGATGTCCTCGACGTGCGTCAGGGTCCGCGTCTGCTCGCCCGAGCCGAAGATCTGGAGCGGCCGCTGCCCGGATTGGACCTTGCGGATCAGATCGGGGACCGCGTGGGCGATGCCCGGCTCGTCGGTCGGCATCTCGCCCGGACCGTAGGCGTTGAACGGCCGGCAGATCGTGAACGGCAGCCCGTGCTCCTCGTGCGCCGCCCGGCAGTAGACCTCGCCGGTCAGCTTCGAGAACCCGTACGCCGAGACCGGAACCGGGCAGTCGACGAGGTACTCCTCGGGTGTCGGGTAGACCTCCGCCCGCTCGAACACCATCGACGACGAGATGTAGACGAAGCGCTCGACCGCCTCGTCGAGCGCCGCCCGGATGACGGCGTTGTAGAGGGCGTTGTTGACCTCCGTCAGCGTGTGCGGCAGGCGATGGAAGTTGGCGATCCCGCCGACGATCGCCGCGCAGTGGATCACGTGGCTGCAGCCCGCCGTCGCCGCCCGCGCCTGCGCGAGCAGGCGCAGGTCCCCGGTGTGCACCTCGCAGCCCTCGCGCATCCACAGCGGCGGATCTCGCTGGTCGGACACGCGAACCTCGTAGTCGGGATCGCCCAGCAGGCGGCGGACGATCGCGGCGCCGATCATCCCGGCCCCGCCCGTCACCAGCACGCGGCTCAAGTCACCCTCAGGGTCGGGGTCATGCCGCCGTTCGACGCTGCGACGAGGTCGCGGAGCTCGGCGGCGTAGGCGAACACCTGACCCGCGCCCCAGCAGTTCCACGGATCGATCACGATCGCCTCCCCGGGGATCCCGGCCAGAGCCTCGGATGTGCGGAAGACGCTGTGGTTGGTCGCCACGATCACCGCGTCGGCGGCCTCGACCGCATCGGCGAACGACGCCGTCGGCGTGTCGACCATCGGGTCGTGGACGACGACGTCGGCCAGCTCCCGCTCGAGCAGCCGGATCAGCTTGTGCGACAGCGAGTCGCGCTCGTCGTCGGTGTCGGCCTTGAAGGCCAGGCCGAGCACGGCCACCTTGCGCCCGTCGAGGCCGCCGAGCCGACGCTTCGCTCCACCGACCAGGAACAGCGGCACCGACTCGTTGACGCGCGAGACCGCCAGCAGCATCCCCGGGGCGGCCGACCGCTCCTCGCTGAAGGTGAAGTCCTTGCGCAGGCACGTCCCGGCGGTGAAGCCGGGCCGAGCGATCCCGCCCCGGGGGTAGTCGCGGTTGATCAGGTCGATCACCTCGAACACGTTCGCGTCGTGCTGCTCGCAGTCCATCATCAGCAGGTTCGGCAGCGCGAAATGCGCGTAGCGCAGGATGTTGGTCCAGATCTTCGCCAGCTCCGCCTGCACCGGCGTCGTCTGGACGATCGGCGCCGTGAAGACCTCGAACAGCTCCGCGACCGCCGCCCCCGACCCGGCCCCGACGCCGCCGATGATGCACGGCAGGCTGTCGATCTCCTCCACGAAGCGCCCGGCGGCGATCCGCTCCGGGGCGTGCGCGACGAACACGTCGGTCCCGATCTCGAAGCCCCGGTGCTTGCGCAGGTAGCCGGCGGCAAAGGCCGTCGTGCCCGGGGCGATCGTCGAGCGCAGGACGAGTGAGTGGCCGGGCCGCAGCACCGGCAGCAGATCGTCGAGCGCCTGGCGGATGTCGCGCATGTCGATCTCGATGTGGGTGAACGACGGCGTCCCCAGCGTGATCACGATGTGCCGCGCCTGGGCCGCGTCGGCGATCCGGTCCGACAGGTCGAGCCGCACGCGCTCGAGCAGCTCCTGCGTCCCGGTCTCCCGGAACGGCATCCGCCGGTCGCGCAGGGACTCCAGCCGCCCCGGATCGTTGTCGATGCCGAGCACCGACAGCCCCCGGTCGGCGAAGCAGAGCGCCAGCGGCAGGCCCACCCGGCCGAGGCCGACGATCGATACGTCGTAGCTCATCCCCGTCGCAGGGTACCGTGGCCGACTGACACCGGCTCGCTCGTCCGCCGGACGCTCGGCGCCCGCGTACACTCGCAACCGCGGCGCAGCGGTCGCGGAGCCCTCTTGATCAAGCACGACTCCGGCATATGACCGACTGCCTCGTCATCGGCGGAGGCTTCCTCGGCTCGCATGTGGCCGCCGGCCTCGCCGCCGCCGGACACCCGGTCACGATCTACAGCCGCTCGTTCAACCCCTGGCTGGACGACGCCGACCCGATCGGCCGGATCCGCCGCGTCCCCGGACTGCTGCCCGCCGGCGACGGCCTGATCGAGCTGATCGACGCCGCCGAGATCGTCTTCTACCTCGGCGGCGCCAGCACGCCGACGATGGCACACACCGACCCCGGCGGGTCGATCTCGAGCTCCGTCGTCCCGGCGGCCGCCGTGCTCGACCTGATGCGGGCGACGGCCACCCGTCGGATCGTGCTGGCCTCCTCGGGCGGGGCCGTGTACGGGGCCGTTGGCCAGCTTCCGACGCCCGAGGATCACCCGACCGAGCCGATCAGCATCCATGGTCACAACGCGCTCACGGTCGAGCGCTACGCCATGTTCTACGCCCGCCACCATGGGTTCGACCCGGTCGTCCTCCGCTACGCCAACCCCTACGGTCCCGGCCAGCAGCCGCGCCGCGGTCAGGGCGTGATCGCCACCTGGTCGGATGCCCTCGTCCATGACCGGGCGGTCGTGCTCTATGGCGATCCGGCGACCCGCCGCGACCTGCTCTTCGTGGACGATGCCGTCGAGGCGACCCTCGCCGCCGGCTTCGACGCCCCGGCGCCCGGCATCTACAACGTCGGCTCCGGCCGCGCCTGGTCGCTGGAGGAGCTCCTGCGCCGTCTCGAGCGGGTCTCCGGCCGGACGCTGCGGATCGAGCGTCGGCCCCACCGCGGCGTCGACGTTCCGGCGACCCAGCTCGACTGCGCCCGCCTCCACGCCGCGACGGGTTGGCGCGCGCGAACGGAGCTCGACGAAGGGCTCGCCCTCGCCTGGACCTGGGCGCTGGGGCAGGCCGATCACGCGTAGGCCGCCCGCCGGCGGGGCAGCCGCGGCGCCACGATCAGCCCGAGGATCACGAGCCAGGCGGCGGCGCTGACCGCGCCGGCGACGTAGAGCCCCGTGGGGCGGTAGCGGAAGACGACGGTGTGGCGCCCGGGGGGGACCGCGACGGCGCGGAAGGCCTCGTTCGCCGGGTGAATCGCCGTCTTGCGCCCGTCGACGCTCGCGACCCACCCCGGGTAGTAGCTGTCGAGCAGCACGAGGTAGCCGCCGCTCTGAGCGTGGACGTCGACGCTCAGGCTGACCGTGTCCGCCCCGTCGGTGACGAAGCGCACGCCGCCGGCCTTGCCGCCGCCGGCCACGGGCCGCCCGTCGCCCGCGACCCCCTCGATCACGGGCGCGGCCCGCAGCGCGGCGGGGGTGCTGGCGAGCGTCTGGCGCAGCGCCGTGCCCCGGTCGGGCACCGCGCGCCAGGCGCTCGCGACGTAGGCCCGTGACAGCGCGTCGGAGTTGCGGTAGACGCGGCCGTCGGCGTAGTGCGCGACCTGCCGTAGACCGGGCTCGGCCGGCGCCGGCTGGTGCGGACTCGTCAGGAGCTGCGTCACGCCGAAGTCGTCGAGCAGCTTCGCCGTCTGCCGATCCTTCGGCCGCAGGCGGGTCGTCTGGAAGCCGGCGCCACCCAGCCCGTTCCACAGCGCCAGGTAGCGGCCAAGCGCCGGGAGCCCGTGACCCCGCGGCTCGCGCAGGCCGTAACGGCTGCCCACGTTCGGGATCAGGTACTCGTTGTAGCCCAGCGTCCGGCCGGTCCCCTGGCCGGAGGCCGCCAGGCGGATCGTCGGCGTCGGCGCCGGGGCCGCGAGCGACTCGGGGATCGCCGGGTGATAGCCGTGGCCGAGCGTCAGCAGGTCGACGGCGGCGAGCGCGACGGCGAGCCCGACCGCTGTGCGCCGGGCGCGCGCAAGGCCCCAGAGCACGCCGATCGCCGCCACGGCGAAGAGGAGCTCCCGCGTCGCCGCCGCCGCCCCGATCTGCGCTCGCGACCGCGCCGTCCCCCACAGGCTCGGGGCGATGTCGCTGAAGCGGGGGAAGTCCGAGACCGCCGACGCGTGCGCCAGCAGCCAGACCACCGGCACGAGGCCGACCGCGGCGCCGACGGCCAGCACCGCCCGCCGCTCGCGACGGCCGCGTCCGGCGTCGTCGCCGTCGCTGCCGCCGGCGGTGGTGGCGGAGGCGGCGGCGGAGGCCAGCAGCCGTTCAAGTCCGAAGCCGGCGAGCACCGCCAGGCATAGGGCGACGAGGATGAGCGACCGGTTGACGTCGACGTACGACACGCCAGGCAGCCCGTCGATCGCTCCGGTCAGCACCGGCACGTGGATCGACAGGACGAGCGCGCCGATCAGCAGGCCGAGGAAGAAGCGGTGGGCCCCCGCCCGCAGCCGCACGAGCCCGATCGCCGCCAGCATCAGCGGCAGCAGTCCGACGTAGGCCGTCCGCTCGGCGTAGTTGGCCGGGCCGCCCGCCTGGAAGACGCGGTCCGGGCGCCCCCAGAGGTCGGGCATCAGAAAGCTCAGCAGCGACCGGTCGGGCGCCCCGGCGCCGCCGCCCCGAGCGAGCTTCGGCGCCTGACCGGCGAGCTGGGCGAAGGCCGCCAACATCACCGCCCCGCCGGCCACCCCCAACCCCACCGAGCCCGTCAGGAGCAGCAGGCACCGCCGGCGCTCGCGGCCGGCGTTGACGTGGAACAGGCAGAACGCGCCCCAGGCGACGCACGCGATCCCGGCGATGAAGGCGCTCTCAGGGTGGCCGCCGAGGAGGCACAGCCCGACGACCGCCGCGAGCACCCCGCAGTCGCGGGCCCGCCGCCCGACGCAGACGAGGTCCATCGCCCCGAGCAGCCACGGGATCAACGCGTAGACGTTCGTCTGCGGATGCTCCAGCCAGATGACGAAGTACGAGCCCAGGCTGAACGTCACCGCCGCCAGCAGCGCGGCCGCCCACCCGAGCCCGATCCGGCGGCAGAGCCAGATCGTGCCGAGCCCGCCGAGCAACGTCTTGGCGACGGCGATCAGCCCGAGCGAGGACCAGAACGGGAGCACGAACGCGAGCCACGTCAGCGGGTAGAGGGTGGCCGTCTGCTGGGATGCGAACGTCGGCCAGCCGCCGAAGATCAGCGGGTTCCACAGCGGCAGGCCGCCGGCGCGGACGATGCCGCGCGCCCACTCGAGGTCGGGATGGAAGACCTCGACCGCGTCGGTCAGGAGGTAGTTCGACGGATGCAGCAGCCCGCCGGGACGGACGACGTCGAGCGGCGCGTTGAAAAGCAGCGAGTCCTCCGGCGCCAGCACGCGCCCGCCGAGCACGGCCGGGTAGACGAGCAGGAGGTCGAGCAGCGCCAGCAGCACGCCGCAGAGCAGGGCCGGATGGGCGCGGGCGTACCCGCGCAGACGGCGGAGCGGCCGGCCCAACTGCGGTCAGTGGCCGGCGGCGAGGCGGCGATGCGCCGCGTACTGGCGGGCGAACCCGATCACGAAGCGTGGGTTGTAGCGGGCGTAGCGGCGCCAGAGGCGGCGCGGCTCATGACCCAGCCGGTAGGTCCACTCGAGGCCCAGCCTCTGCATCCACGACGGAGCCTGAGGGACGAGGCCGGCGTGGAAGTCGAAGGCCGCGCCGACCCCGATCAGCATCGGCACCTCGAGTCGCTCGCGCAGGCGCCCCATCCAGATCTCCTGCTTGGGCTGGCCGGTCCCGACCCAGACGACGTCGGCGCCGGAGTCGTTGATCTGGTCGACGATCCAGTCGTCCTCGTCGGGTGTCGGCGGCGTGAACGGCGGGGCGTAGCCGCCGACGATCCGGATGCCCGGATAACGCTCGCGGAGGTTGCGGGCGAGCGTGGCGAGTGCGCCCTGGTTGCGCCCGCCGTAGAGGTACATCCGCATGCCGGTACCGGCCGAGCGCTCGAAGTAGCGGGCCATCAACTCCGGACCGTAGACGCGTGACGAGCCGTCGGCATGGCCGAGCGCGTGCAGCGCCCAGACGAGCGGCTGGCCGTCGGGAACGGCGAGCGTCGCGCCGAGCACGGCGTCGCGCGTCTCCTCGTCCTCCTGCGCCCGCATCACAAGGTGGACGGCGGCGGCGGTGAGGTAGCCGCGGCTGCCGCTGGCGATCATCGCGTCGATCCAGTCCATCGTCCGCTCGTAGTCGGAGAGTGCCAGCGGGATGCCGAGCACGTTGGCCTGCGGCAACGGCCGCGGCGTCGGAATGGTGTGGGCGGCGGAGGGGGACGCTGCCGTGGCGGAGGCGGTCATTTTGTAAGTCACCTACCCCCATAACGCGGTTTCCATGAGAAAGTGGCGGTTTCTCGCATTCCGAGGCGCCCGGCCCGTGCCCAATAGACTCTCCGAGGCTCATGGCCCTCGCCGCAGACACTCGCCGCTGAGCATGCGCGTCGGCATCATCGGGCTCGGCTATGTCGGGCTGCCTCTGGCCGTCGCGTTCGCGCGGGCGGGTGCCGAGGTCGTCGCCGTCGACGTCGACCAGCGCAAGATCGAGGCGATCGCGGCCGGCGAGTCCTACATCGAGGACGTCGACGCGGCCGAGCTCGCCGCCGTCGGCAGGGCGATCGCGCCGACCACGCAGTACGGGCGTCTGGCCGACGTCGACGCGATCCTGATCTGCGTGCCGACGCCGCTGACACGCAATCGCGAGCCCGAGCTGGCGCCGCTGATCGACGCCGCCCGCGGTCTCGCTGGCGTGATCCGGGCCGGTCAGCTCGTCGTGCTCGAGTCGACGACCTACCCGGGGACCACCCGCGAGCGTCTACAGCCGCTGCTCGAGGAGTCGGGGCTCGCGGCCGGACGCGACTTCCATCTCGCCTTCTCGCCCGAGCGTGTCGACCCCGGCCGCACGGACTTCACGCTGCGCACGACGCCGAAGGTCGTCGGGGGCCTGACCGAGGCGTGCGGCGACCGGGCCGAGGAACTCTACGCCACCGTCTGCGACACCATCGTCCGCGTCTCGACGCCGGAGGCGGCGGAGCTGACGAAGCTGCTCGAGAACATCTTCCGGTCGGTCAACATCGCCCTCGTCAACGAGCTGGCCCTCCTGACCGACCGGATGGGAATCGACATCTGGGAGGTGATCGACGCGGCGGCGACGAAGCCGTACGGGTTCATGCGCTTCGAGCCGGGACCGGGGATGGGCGGGCACTGCCTGCCGGTGGACCCGTTCTACCTGTCCTGGCGGGCACGCGAGTTCGACATGTCGGCCGAGTTCATCGAGCTGGCCGGAAAGATCAACCAGCAGATGCCGTATCACTGTGTCAGCAAGGTCGAACGGGCGCTGAACGAGCGCGGGCTCGCCGTCCGCGGGTCGCGGATCGTGCTGCTCGGGGTCAGCTACAAGCCCGGCGTCGCCGACGTGCGCGAGTCGCCGGCGCTCAAGATGATCGCCCTGCTCGGCGGGCTCGGCGCCGACCTCGTCTACCACGACCCGCACGTGCCCGAGCTGCCCGAGTACGGCCTGCGGTCGGTCGCGCTCGACGAGGCGCTCGACGGCGCCGACCTGGCGATGATCGTCACCGCCCACGCCGGCGTCGACTACGACGGCCTGGCCGCTCGGGTGCCGTGCCTGATCGACCTGCGCGGGGTCACCCGGGCGCGCGGCGTCGCCAACGTGCAGCGCCTGTGACCCCCGCCGGAACGGTGTCGGTCGCGGTGGCCGGCCTCGGCTACTGGGGTCCGAACCTGGCGCGGAACTTCGACGCCCTCGCCGGCTGCGAGCTGCGCTGGTGCTGCGACGGCGACGCCGCCATCCGCGCGCGCCTCGAGCCGCTGTTTCGCAGCGCCCGCTTCACCGACTCGCTCGACGAGGTGCTCGCCGACCCGACGCTCGACGCCGTCGTCCTGGCGACACCGGTCCGCAGCCACGCGGCCCTCGCCGTCCGCGTGCTCGAGGCCGGCAAGCACTGCTTCGTCGAGAAGCCGCTGGCCGAGTCGGTCGCGGACGCCTCGCGCGTGGTCGCGGCGGCGGCGGCGGCGGATCGCATCGTGATGGTCGGGCATCTCCTCGAGTACCACCCGGGCGTGCGCAAGCTCAAGCAGCTGGCCGACGACGGCGAGCTCGGCGAGATCCACTACATCTACTCCAACCGCCTCAACCTCGGGCAGCTGCGGGCGGACGAGAACGCGTTGTGGAGCCTCGGAGCGCATGACGTTTCGGTGCTGCTGCACCTGGCCGCCGAGGAGCCGTACGAGGTCCAGGCGCGCGGCGAGGCGTACATGCGGGCGGGGATCGAGGACGTCGTCTTCGCCTTCCTGCGCTTCCCTTCGGGTCTCGCCGCCCACATGCACCTGAGCTGGCTCGACCCGCACAAGGAGCGCCGCTTCACGATCGTCGGGTCGCGGCGGATGGCGACGTTCGACGACATGGCGCTCGAGCGCAAGCTGACGATCTACGACAAGGGCTTCGACGAGAAGGCCGAGAGCTACGGCGAGTACATCACCCGCTCAGGTGACGTGTACAGCCCGCGGATCGCCAACACCGAGCCGCTGCGGCTCGAGTGCGAGCACTTCGTCGCGTGCGTCCGCGACGGCGTTGCCCCGGTCTCCGACGGGTCGTCCGGACTGCGTGTCGTGCGCGTGCTCGAGGCGCTCCAGACTTCGCTCGAGGGGTCGCGGCGGTGAGCGCGCAGCTGCTGCGGGCCGACGACCGGGCCCCGGGCCTGCACGTCGGCGCGGATGTCGTGATCGGGGTCGACGTCCAGTTCGGGGCTCACGTCACCGTTCACGACGGCACGGTGATCGGCGACGG
This sequence comes from uncultured Solirubrobacterales bacterium, assembly GCA_963742705.1. Lineage (GTDB taxonomy): Bacteria > Actinomycetota > Thermoleophilia > Solirubrobacterales > Solirubrobacteraceae > Palsa-513. Next base: position 136,127 of record CAVUMZ010000001.1, read on the forward strand.
CTGCGTCGTCGAGGACGGCGCCGTGCTCGGCAAGCGTCCGCGCCTGGCGGCGCATTCGAGCGCGGCCGGCGGGGCAACGGCCGACGGGCTGCGGATCGGGCGGCGCGTGACCATCTGTTCGGGGGCGATCGTTTTCGCCGGGGCGGTGATCGGCGACGACGCGATCGTCGGCGACCAGTCGTTCGTACGCGAACGGACTCGGGTCGGTCCCGGCAGCGTCGTCGGCCGGGGGAGCGTGCTCGACAACGACGTCAGCGTCGGGGCGCGCGTGCGGATCCAGACGAACGTCTACGTGACGGCCGGCTCGGTGGTCGAGGACGACGTCTTCGTCGGGCCGGGCGCGTGCACGACCAACGACGACACGATGTCCCGTCACGACGCGTCGTATTCGCTGCGCGGGGCGACGCTCCGGCGGGCGTGCCGCGTGGGCGGGGGCGCCGTGCTGACGCCCGGCGTCTGCGTGGGGGAGGAGGCGTTCGTCGCGGCCGGGGCGGTGGTCGTCGCCGACGTCCCACCGCGCGCCGTGGTGATGGGTGTGCCGGCGCGTGTGGTGCGCACGGTCGACGACGAGGACCTGCTCGAGCGGTGGCGCTGATGATTCGAGGGAGGGACCACCGATGACGCGACCGCTACCACCCAAGCAGCTGATGCGCCGGGTCGGCTGGGTCGTCGGCGACGAGCGGCCGGCCGACGTCTTCGCCGACCGCGGCCTCGAGCAGTGGCGGTTGATCAAGTCGCTGCTCGGCGACGGCTTCGACCTGGGCGGGCGGCGGGCGCTCGACTTCGGCTGCGGCGTCGGGCGGATCCTCCGGCCGGCCCTGCTCGAGGACCCGGGCTGCGAGTTCTGGGGCTGCGACATCGACCAGCCGAGCATCGACTGGCTCGGGGCCGAGTGTCCCGAGCTGTCGCTGCGGCGCAACGGCGCCTGGCCCCCGCTCGATCTGCCGGGCGGGCAGTTCGACCTGATCTGGGCGTTCTCGGTCTTCACCCACCTCACCGACGCCTGGAGCGCCTGGCTGCTGGAGCTGCATCGCCTGCTGAAGCCGGACGGAATCCTGGTGGCAACGGTCTTCGGCCCAGGTCACGTGAACTTCGTCGACGAGCCGGTCTCGGAGGAGATCATCGGGATGAACGTGCTCTATCCCTACGCCAGCTGGGACACGGGCGGCCCGCTGATCCTCCACTCGCGCTGGTGGGTCGAGGCCCACTGGGGACGGGCGTTCGAGATCCTGGACTTCCGCGTCGGCCGCCAGGACGGGGCGGCGCCGCTCTATGGCCAGAGCGCCGTCGTGATGCGCCGGCGCGACGTCGCGGTGACCGTGGCGGAGCTCGAGCGGCCGGAGCCCGACGAGCCGCGCGAGTGGGCGGCGATCCGGCAGGACGCCAGCGCCCACCGGCGCGAGCTGATCCGCCTGCGCAAGGAGCTCGACGTGGTCTACAACGGACACAGCTGGCGGCTGACGGCGCCGCTGCGGGCGCTGGCCGAGCGGCGGCGCCGGCCGCCTTCCTGACGGGCGATCCCATAACTTTGATCGTGACGCGGCCGCACGCGGCGCTCCGCCTTGGCGACCGGTCCTCGACGCGGTAAAAGCGGTACGGCGTGAGGCCTGGCGGCCTGCTGGGGCATAGCCGGCTTGGTTAGTCAATAAGTGTCGACGGATGTTTGATGGACAGGCCGCTCGACAACCCATAGGTTCTGTTCTAACGGCCGCACGGGTTCCTCTAAGTATCGGTTGGTCCCGCCGGAAGCCAGCACAGAACGGGTTCGCTCGCCGTGCGACTCAGGGTGGCTCAGGAGAGAGCGCACCCTGCATCAACGGTCAGCCCAAGCACGTGCCGCGCCATGCCGCGGCCTGCACCTCGCAGCGCCCACATCAGGAGCGCCCACATGTCTGAACAGATCTTCACGCCGCTTGCAGCTGGAACCGCCCGCCAGCACGCGATCGTCCGGGGCCGTCCGCGCGGCCGTCGCGCAGTTGCCCTACGAGCCACGCGAAGAGTCGTCGCGCTTGCTGCCGTGCTCGCGCTGTCGGTCGCGGCGAGCGCGCAGGCCCACACGGCGACCGCCACGGCGACGTGCACGTCCGTCACCCTCAACTGGACGGCCTTCGGCGCATCCGGCAGCGGCAACGGAGGCTTTAACACGCCCGGATGGACGGTCGTCTTCACACCGGCGGGCGGCCCACCGGTCACGTTGACCGGCACCGTGTCGTTCGCCGGCGCCTCCTTCTCGAAGACCGTCACGATCCCCTCTGGCAACGGGGCCGTAACTGCGTCGTCGGCTTGGACCGCCGCCCAAACCCGGGACGGCAACTCCAGCTCGTTCACGCAGGCCCTCACCATCTCGAACTGCCCGGCCGTGACGGCGATCGCGACGACGGCGTCGGCGGGTGCGGCGCTTGGTGGCGTTGTGCATGACTCGGCGGTGTTGAGTGGCGGTTCGTCGCCGACGGGGACGATCACGTTCTCGCTGTACGCCTCGTCTGACGCGAGTTGCGCGACGGCGTTGAAGACGGTGACGACGGCGGTTGCGGGTAACGGGACGTACGCGTCTCCGGCGGTCACGCCCGGGGCGGCGGGTTCGTATCAGTGGGTCGCGAGCTATGGCGGTGACGCGGACAACGCGGCGGCGACGGCGGCTTGCAATGTGGCGGCTGAGCAGGTCGTGATCGCGAAGCTGGTGCCGGCGATCGCGACGACGGCGTCGGCGGGTGCGGCGCTTGGTGGCGTTGTGCATGACTCGGCGGTGTTGAGTGGCGGTTCGTCGCCGACGGGGACGATCACGTTCTCGCTGTACGCGTCGTCTGACGCAACTTGCGCGACGGCTTTGAAGACGGTGACGACGGCGGTTGCGGGTAACGGGACGTACGCGTCTCCGGTGGTCACGCCCGGGGCGGCGGGTTCGTATCAGTGGGTCGCGAGCTATGGCGGTGACGCGGACAACGCGGCGGCGACCGCGGCTTGCAATGTGGCGGCTGAGCAGGTCGTGATCGCGAAGCTGGTGCCGGCGATCGCGACGACGGCGTCGGCCGGCGTGACGCTCGGGGGACAGATCACGGATACCGCGGTCCTGAGCGGAGGATCGTCGCCGACGGGGACGATCACGTTCTCGCTCTACAGCGCATCCGATACCGCGTGCGCCACGGCGCTCACGACGGTGGCAGCACCGGCGAACGGTGTGGGTAGCTACGTGTCGCCGCCCTTCACGCCAACGGGCGCCGGGTTCTACCAGTGGGTGGCGAGCTACGGCGGCGACGCGAACAACGCGATCGCCACGGGGGCATGCAACGACCCGAAGGAGGGCCTGACCGTCGCCGGCGTGGCGCTCGTGTCTGCCGGCGTTGCGGCCAGCGCGCCGTCAACGAGTGCGCCAGCCTCCGGCGTGTCGGCGGCCGCCAACCAGAAGGCGGTGTGCGGCGCGCGCACAGCGGTTCTCAGCGGCGTCGTCCGGGTCGTTCGCAGTTCGCTCTCCGCTCACGTAAGTGCGCTCGGGGTGAAGAGCGTGACGTTCTATCTCGACGCGCGGAAGCTGGTGACCCAGACCAGGCCGAAGGGCAACCGGTTCTCGATCACGATCAACACGAAGAAGCTCAGCTACGGAGCGCACCGGGTCAAGGCCAAGGTGACGATGAAGGAATCGGCGTGCGCGCGCGCGAGCCTGTCGGGCACCTTCATTCACGCCAAGGCGGCGGCCATCGCGCCGGCGTTCACCGGCTAGGACTGCCGTGAGGCGTCTCCTTACCCAGGGCGCTCGGAGCGTCCTGATCGGAGTGGGTATCGGCGCACTGGCCTTTGGGCCGGGCGCCGGTACGGCCGCGAGTCGGTCGTGGGGAACGACCGGGTCGCCCGCTCGCGCCAGCGCCGTGCCGCCGTCGTCGTCGCCGCCGCCGCCGCGTTGGGCGTATCCGCAGTCGGCCGCGCTGGTCCGTAGCACCCCGTCGGTGCATGCCCGGTCCGTCGGTCGCCTGCATTTCCTGACCGAGGACGGCCAGGCGGAGGTCTACGTCGCCCTGCGGGAGGAGGCTCGTCCTGGGTCCGGCACGAGTTGGATCGAGGTCTCGGTCCCCGAGCGGCCGAACGGGGTCACCGGGTGGGTCCCGGCGCGGGCGCTCGGCCCCCTGCACGCGGTCCACGACCGCCTGGTGATCGACCGCTCCAAGCTGCGGGCGACTCTCTACACCGTGACCGGCCGGGCGATCTGGAGCGCGCCGGCCGGCGTCGGCCGGGCGTCACTGCCGACGCCGGCGGGGCACTTCTACGTCCGCGAGAAGCTCCGGGCGATCGGAAGTCCGATCTACGGTCCCTACGCGATCGGGACGAGCGCCTACGCGCCGACGCTCAGCGAATGGCCCGGCGGTGGTGTCGTCGGCATCCACGGCACCAACGAGCCCCAGCTGATTCCCGGGCGGCCGTCCCACGGCTGCGTGCGCCTGCGCAACGCCGACATCACGCGGCTCTGGCACCTGATCACGGTCGGTACGCCCGTGGACATCACCTGAGCGGCGGCTATTTGCCGGTCGTGCGGTGCATTGCCGTCCGCGTGTGGCCGGCGTGGGCCTGCTCGGAGCCGGTGCTGCCGCGACCGCCGCCCCGCCGAGGGTGGGGAGTGCGGCGGATCAGCAGCTGCAGGGCGCGGTCGTCGGGGCCGGCGTCGTCGCGCTCGGTGAGCGCGCTCGGATGCACGGTGCGAAAGACGGGTCCGCGGCCGCGGTCGATCACGGCGACGACGACCTTCGTCGTGCTGGGCGTGTCGAACACGATCCCGTCGCTCGGCCGACTGGCACCGGCCACGTTGACGAGCTGGCCTGGGCCTGTCGACTCCATGCGTGGAGGGTACTCGGCCCGGAGCCGACTCAGCCGCCGGGTCGGGCGGGAGCCGCAGGCGGCCCGTGGCGCGTGACGGAGAGGCCGGTCCAGGCGAGCTCGGGGCCCGCTGCGTCGGGCTCTCCGTCGAGCCGTCGGAGGAACGCGCCGGCGACCCGCCGGGCGTGCACCTTGGCGAGCTCGGCCCGCTCACCGGCGAAGAGCTCGTCGACCGTCGTGCGCCAGAGGTTCAGCCAGCGCTGGAAGTGGCCCTCGCGCAGGCGCACCTTGGCGTTGAGCGCGGCGTGGACGTTGAAGGGGTTGCCGGTGTAGCTGTGGGTGCCGAGGAGGACCGTCGCCCAGAACGAGGCGATCACGGGCACGTGGGCCTCGAGGTCGAGCTTGGCGACGTCGGCGAAGATGAAGCCGATGATCGGGTCGACGAGCGCGCGTCCATAGAAGGCGCGGACGAGCCGCTCGCAGTCGGCGAGGTCGTCGATGTCGTGCCGGTCGGGCTGTGCTCCGGTCATGCCGATAACTATCGCGGGTCACTGTAGTCTCGGATCGTCGTGCCCGCGTCGCCATCGCCCGATCTGGCCGTGCGCCGAGCCGCGCTGCAGGACGCTGGGGTGGTCGGACAGCTGCTGCACGACTTCAACACCGAGTACGACGACGTCACGCCCGGGCCGGCGGCGCTCGGCGTGCGCGTAGGCGAGCTGCTCGTCGACGGGCGGACGGTGATCCTGCTCGGCGGCGCCGGGCCGGACGGGGTGGCCGTGCTCCGCTTGCGCCCGTCGATCTGGACGGCGGGGCTCGAGTGCTACGTCGCCGAGCTCTACGTCGCGCCGGCGCGACGGCGGCGGGGGCTCGGCCGGGCGCTGATGGAGGCGGCGATCGACGTCGCGCGGCGGGAGGGCGCCGACTACATGGATCTGGGCACGGGCGAGGACGACACGGCCGCGCGCGCCCTGTACGAGGGCCTCGGCTTCAGCAACAGCGGCGGCCAGCCGGACGGCCCGGTCAACTTCTACTACGAGCGCGAGCTCTGACTGCGAGCGGGCGCGTCTAGACTTCGGTGGGTGGCGACGCTGTACGAGTGGGCCGGGGGAGGGCAGGCATTCGAGCGTTTGATCAACGCCTTCTACGACCGGGTCGAGGCCGACGACCTGCTGGCGGGCTTCTTTCCCGGCGGGGTCACCGCGGAGCACCGCGACCACGTGATCGCGTGGTGGAGCGAGGTCTTCGGCGGTCCGGCGCGGTACTCGCAGGAGCTCGGCGGCTACGAGCGCATGCTCGCCAAGCACCGGGGCCTCGGGATCACCTCGAAGCAGCGGTTTCGCTTCGCGTCGCTGATGAGCCTGGCCGCCGACGACGCCGGGCTTCCGGACGATCCGGAGTTCCGCTCGGCGCTGGTCGCGTATCTGGAGTGGGGGACGCGGTTGGCGCAGCACAACTCGCAGCCGGACGCCGAGGTCGCTGAGCACGCCCGGGTGCCGCGCTGGGGCTGGGGCGAGGCGCCGCCGTACCAGCCGTAGGCTTAGGGAATGAGCGAGACTGCGGCTCCCGATCACGGCGTCATCGACGGCGCTCCGTCTGTCCCGCCGCCGCTCGAAGCGGTCGGCGCGGCACCACGGCTGACGACGGCCGAGGAGGCGCGGACGCTGGTCGCGGCGACGAACGTCGCCGCCTTGGCGACGGTCACGGCCGACGGCGACCCGTGGGCCTCGATCGTCACCTTCGGCCTGCTCGACGACGGCTCGCCGGTGCTGTGCGTGTCGCAGCTGGCCGAGCACGGGCGCAACCTGGCCGGCGACCCTCGGGCGAGCCTCGTTGTCGCGCAGGTCGACGGGCCGGCGGACGCGCTGGCGGCCGCCCGCGTCACCCTGGCCGGCCGCGCCGAGCCGACGGACGACGCCGCGGCCCGCGCGGCCCACCTCGCCGCCGTCCCCCAGGCGAAGATCTACGTCGACTTCTCGGACTTCTCGCTCTGGGTGCTGCGGGTCGAGCGGGTGCGCTGGGTCGGCGGCTACGGCCGGATGGACTCGGCGCCGGGCGCCGACTACGCGGCGGCGGCGCCCGACCCGGTCGCGGCGCGCGCGGCCGGGGCGGTCCGCCACCTCAACGACGACCACGCCGACGCGCTGCTGGTCATCGCCCAGGCACTCGGCGGCTACCCGGACGCGACGGCGGCGGCCTGCACGGGCCTCGATCGCCGGGGCGTCGATCTGACCGTGCAGACGCCGCGCGGGCGGGCGCCGACCCGCGTGGCCTTCCCGGCGGCGCTGGACGACGGGGCGCAGCTGCGCGCGGCGACCGTCGAGCTGACGCAGCGGGCGCGGAGCCTGTCCGGCGCGCTCTGAGGCCGGGCTTGCGAATCGGCTAGAGCGTTCCGGCCGGCGCCAGCCAGCGCGAGTCGAACGCGAGCGCCGTGAGCTCCGACACGATGTCGTAGTCGCGGTCGTAGTGCAGGACCCCGACGCCGTGGACGTGGGCGCATGCCGCGATCAGGAGATCCGACGGCGACGCTGATCGATGGTGGCCGCGGTGGGCAAGGGCGCGCTGCGCGTCGAGAGCCGCGTTCTCGACGTCCGCGTCGATCTCGAGGCGCGGCAGCTGCAGCAGATCGCCGAGCAGCTCGCTGTGGTCAGCCGCGCTACGAGCTGACCAGCCGGCCTCGAGGAGGAACGGTAGGCAGACCGCGAGCTCGCCGGTCTCGGCCATCGCGGCGACGTCGCTGCGGCGCTGGTGCGTCAGTGACGGCGACTCGAGACGCGCCCACGCTGTGTTGTCGAGCAGGAGCACCCGGCTCAGATCTCGAGCCCCAGCCGCTTGACGCGGTCGGCGGCCTCCGGATCTTGGAACACCGCGCCCGTCCGAATCCGCTCGGCCAGGCGTCGCCTCGCGGCCTGTGATGGCTCGGACGCCGCGCGCAGGCGTTCGATTCTTGCCTGCGCCCCTTCCTCGAGAAGGCCGCCGAGATCGGGGGGCCGTCCCTCGAGCGCTGCCACCTCGTCGAGCAGCGCGACGCGTCGCGGCGTCAGGGTGATCATCTGGCGTGGATGGCGCGTCGGCACGCGATCAGTGTAACACCGTGCTGCACCGCCGTTCCATGCCTGCCGCTCTCTGCCGAGTCGCTCGCGCCGGGCCGCCGAGGCGTGCCGGTCGCCGCGGCGCCGGATACGGCCTCCCCTTGGGTCAGGGTCAAGGAGCTTTCGATGGTCAGCCGAACACGGGACCGCGACCGGTCGGGACGCGCACGCTGACGGCGCGCCCGGCGGGATCGGGGTACGCGTGCTCGGCAACCTGCTCGGCTCCGGACGTCTCGAGCCAGTGCACGAACACGGTGGGGCTCCCGGTGGTCGGCAGCAGGATCGTCGCGGTGTCACCGACGGCCATCGGCGGGCCGACCGCCTGGGCGATTCCCGCGCCGCCGCCGGTGACGCGGCCGGGCAGCGCGATCGTCGCCAGCGGGACCGACCCGAACGACCCCGTGCGAATCGCCGACGCCAGCACGGCCGGATCACACACCAGCACGGCTACGTCGGGCGCGAACCAATTGCCGCAGTCGGCGGTGCCGGAGGCGGTCTGCGTAACGGGCGGAGGACTGGAGCTGCTCGCGCCCGGAGGCACGCTGATCGTCACGGTCGGGGACGTGCTGCGCGGCGGCGCTTGCGCTGCGCCGGGTTGGGTCCCGCCCCCAGCGGGCGCGCCGCCGCTCGACGAGGTGCCGCACCCGCTCAGGCAGAGTGCGGCCACGACCAACACGACTCTGCTGCTCACGGTCATGGCATCGGCACCCACGGCGGCGGGCTTGACGAGTCGTCGGCGCACCCGCACGGCGGCCGGCCACCCGGCGCCGGCGCGCGGATGTCACCCTCTGGTTGTGCTTGCCCCCGGAGATGGCTCGCGCCGGGCCGCCATTCGCGCCGTGGCAAGCGGCGCCGTGCAGGGCGTCGGCCTGCGCGACGCGACCGTGCGCCGGGCACGCGAGCTGAACCTGCGCGGCTGGGTGCGCAACACCGACGACGGCGGCGTCCAGATCCACGCCGAGGGCCCGCAGCCCGCGCTCGACGAGCTCATCGCCTTCCTGGGCGACCCGCCGCGGCCGGCGCGGACCGACGACGTGCGGACGGAGCGCGCCAAGGTCGAGGGCCACGAGCAGTTTGCCATCCGCGGTGTCGCCGCCGGCGTCTTCGTCGTCCAGGAGCACCGGGCGACCGCCCACCACTTCGATCTGCGCCTGGAGGTCGACGGCGTGATGCGGTCGTGGGCGGTGCCGCGGGGACCATCGCTCGACCCGGCGGTCAAGCGCCTGGCGGTCGAGGTGCCCGACCACACGCTCGAGCACAACCGGTACGAGGGCGAGCGGGTGATCGTGTGGGACCGAGGGAGCTACGAGCAGGGCGGGCGCGTGGCGTGGCCCGAAGCGCTCGACCGGGGCCACGCCGTCTTCGTTCTCCACGGCGAGAAGCTCCGCGGGGGGTTCGCGCTCCAGCGGACCCGGCCCGGACCGAAGGCGCAGTGGCTCCTGATCAAGCGCCGCGACCCCGAGGCCCGGCCGGGCTCGGACATCGTCGCCGAGCGGCCCGGGTCGGTCGTCAGCGGCCGTCGACTCGCGACCGGGAGCTCAGGCGGCCGCGAGCCCGGCGCCTAGGGCCGCCGCCACGACCTCGTCGACGGCTGCCCGGCCGAGCACGGGGCTCATGGGGATCGCCAGATGCGTCCGGGCGGCCTCGTCGGTGCCGGGCAGGTCGCCGGCGCGAGCGATCGCGGCCATCGCCGGCTGGCGGTGGATCGGCGTGCGGTAGTAGGCGCGGCAGCCGATCCCGGCGGCGCCCAGCGCCGTGGCCAGTGCATCCGCCGCCTGGCTGCGGACGACATAGAGATGCCAGGCGGGCCGGGCGCCGGCCGTCGGCGTCGGCAGGGCGACCGACGCGCCGAGCTCGGTCGCGGCGTAGTGCGCGCCGGCCGCCCGGCGTCCGTCGGCCCAGCCGTCGAGGTGGGGCAGCTGGACGCGGAGGATCGCGGCCTGGAGCTCGTCGAGGCGGGAGTTGTAGCCGACGTGCTCGAAGGTGACCTTGTCGCGCGAGCCGTGGAAGCGGAGCATCCGGGCGCGGTCGGCGACGTCGGGGTCGCTGGTCACGATCGCCCCGCCGTCGCCGAAGCAGCCGAGATTCTTGGCCGGGAAGAACGAGAACGTGGCCGCTCGGCCGAGCGCTCCGGGCCGGCCGGCGGCGGAGGTGGATCCGGCCGACTGGGCCGCGTCCTCGAGCACCTGGACGCCGAGCGCGGCGATCTCGGCGACCGGGGCGATGTTGCCGAACAGGTGGACGGCGATCACGGCGCGCGTTCGCGGCGTCAGCACCGGGCGCACGGTCTCGGCCGTGAGGCAGAACGTGTCCGGGTCGACGTCGCAGAAGACGATGTCGGCCCCGGTCGGGGGGATCGCCTCGGCGGAGGCGTAGAAGTTGAACGACGGGACGACGACCTCGTCGCCGGGACCGACGCCCATCGCCCGCAGGGCGATCGTGATCGCCTCCGTCCCGTTGGCTACGCCGACCGCGTGGTCGACTCCACAGTAGGCGGCGAACTCACCCTCGAACGCCGCGACCTCGGGCCCGAGGATGTAGCGGCCGCCGTCGATCACCCGGGCCACGGCGGCGGCGATCTCCTCGCGGAGGGGCGCCAGGGTCGAGCCGGTGTCAAACAGGGGGACGGCCATCAGCTGCCGCGCCGGAGGATGAAGATGCACTCGCCGCCGTTGCGCTCCATCTCGACCAGCTCGAACGCGAGCCCCGTCTCGGCCTGGGCCTGCTCGAGCATCGAGGCGAACTCGTCAGGCGTCCAGACGTGGAAGTGGATCGAGTAGTCCTGGTCGGCCAGAGCCGCGGCGCGCGCGCCCACCTCCGCCTCGGGCACACGCTCGACGAAGCGCGCCCACTCCTCGAAGTGGACCATCCGCGACCAGGCGGGCCCGTCGCGGTGGTCGCGCAGGACGTGGTCGAACGGTGTCGGCGGGCGCAGGACGTCGAAGGTCTGCGAGCGGTCGGGGACGGCCATGTAGATGACGCCGCCGGGACGCAGGACGCGGAGATGGCTGGCGATCGTGCCGAGCGGATCCTGGGTGTGCTCGATGAAGTGGTTGGCGATGACGAAGTCGACGCTGGCGTCGTCCTGGCGCGAGAGCGTCTCGCCGTCGTCGATCACGTCGACGTCGACGAGCGGCTTGTCGGCGAGCTCGGGGTAATGGCGACGCAGGCCGGGCACGTCCATCCGGTCGACGTAGCGAACCGAGTTCGCCGGGACCTCGAGCGGCTGGTGCAGGGCGCCGATCTCGAGCCCGTCGCCCGCCAGATAGCGGTCGGCCAGGTCGCGGCGGCGCCTGCGCACAGCCCGCACCGCCGGAGTCAGGGGAGCCAGTCGGTCGCGGATGGCGGCAAGATTCACGCCGCCGGAGTCTGTCAGACCGTGTTCCGGCGGGCGGCTGCACGGGCTATCCTCCCGGGCCGTGAAGGCGGCGATACCCGCGGGTGGCACGGCTCGCGTCGAGCCGACGTTCTGGAGCGGGCGGCGCGTGCTCCTCACCGGCAACTCGGGCTTCAAGGGCGCCTGGCTGTCGCTCTGGCTCCAGCTCATGGGGGCCGAGCTGACCGGCTTCAGCCGGGGCGCGCCGACTGACCCGTCGCTGTTCGCGGCGGCCGGCCTGGGCCGGGAGATGCACAACATCGAGGGCGACGTGCGCGACCCGGAGGCCGTCAGCCGGGCCGTGGCGACGGCCCGGCCGGAGGTCGTCGTCCACATGGCGGCGCAGCCGCTGGTGCGGCGGTCCTTCGCGGAGCCGCGGCTGACGTTCGAGACGAACGTGATGGGCACGGTCAACCTGCTCGACGCCGTCCGCCATCAGCCCGAGACGCGAGTCGTCGTCAACGTCACGACCGACAAGTGCTACGAGAACCGCGAGTGGGAGTGGGGCTACCGGGAGGACGAGCCGCTCGGGGGGCACGACCCGTACTCGAGCTCGAAGGCGTGCGCCGAGCTCGTCACGAGCGCGTTCCGCCGGTCGTTCTTCTCGAGCGACGGCGACGCCCGCCTGGCGACGGCGCGGGCGGGCAACGTCATCGGCGGGGGCGACTGGGCGGCCGACCGGCTCGTGCCCGACGCGATCCGGGCGGGACTCGAGGACAGGCCGGTCCACCTGCGCAACCCGAACTCGATCCGCCCGTGGCAGCACGTGCTGAACCCGCTGAGCGGCTACCTGATCCTGGCGCAGGCGCTGTGGGATGAGCCCGAGCACGCGCGGGCGTGGAACTTCGGCCCGCCGGAGGACGACGCGCGGCCGGCGCGGTGGATCGTCGAGCGCCTGGCCGAGGGGTGGCCGGGCGGGCTGCGGTGGGTCGCCGACGAGGGCCCGCATCCGCACGAGGCGGGTTACCTCAAGCTCGACTCGTCGCGCGCCCGGGGTCGGCTCGGCTGGCGGCCGCCGGTGAACCTGGGGGACGCCGTGGCCAGCGTCGCCGAGTGGCATCTGGCGGTCCGCGACGGGGCGGCGATGAGGGCGGTCACGCTGGCCCAGATCGAAGCTATGGTCGACGCCGACCGAGCGCCCGCAGGGCCGCCGTGATCGTGCCGACCTGCCCGCTCTGCGGGGCGTCCGGGCGGCCGTTCGTGACGGCGACGGATCGCAACCGGGGGCTCGCCGCCGAGCGCTTCGCGTACGCCCGGTGCGAGGCGTGCGCGAGTGTCTTCATGGTCGACGTGCCGGCGAACCTGGCGCAGTACTACGTCGGGGACTACTACGGCTTCGACGAGCACGGCGAGCCGCCGTGGACGCGCAACGCGTTGCTGGCGCGGTCGGAGACGGCGCGGATCGAGCTGCTGCTGGGCCACGTCGGGCCGGGGCCGCTGATCGAGATCGGTGCCGGGCCCGGGGGCTTTGCCAGCGCGGCCAAGGCGGCGGGGTTCGCGGTCACGGCGATCGAGATGGACGCGCGCTGCTGCGACTACCTGACGCGGCGGGTCGGCGTCCGGGCGATCCGCAGCGACGAGCCGGCCGTCGTGCTGGCGGGGTTGCCGCCGGCCCGGGTGATCGCGCTCTGGCACGTGCTCGAGCACCTCGCCGATCCGGCGGCGATGCTGGCCGGGGCGGCGGCGCGGCTGGAGCCGGGCGGCGTGCTCGCGCTCGGCGTGCCCAACCCGGATTCGCTCCAGTTCCGGCTGCTGCGCAGCCGGTGGGCGCATCTCGACGCGCCGCGCCACCTGTGCCTGATGCCGGCGGCGGCGCTGATCGCCCAGGCCGAGGGGCTCGGGCTGCGTTGCGTCGAGCAGACGACGGCCGACCCGTTCGGGGAGCACAGCAACATGTTCGGCTGGGCGTCCGCCATGCGCCGCGATCCGGCGGCGGGGCCGACGCCGGGCCCGGTGATCGCCGCGGCCCAGGCCGTGACCGCGGTGCTCGGGCCGGTCGAGCGGCGGGGCCTGCACGGGGCGGCGCTGACGCTGCTGCTGCGCAAGGACGGCTGAGATCGGCGCGCCGACCGGGCCGGCGGTCGTGACCGGCGACGTCCTCGACAGCGCCCAGGCGGGCGGCCTGGCGCTGCGGGGGGGCGTGCTGCGGACAGGCGGCTACGTGGTCGGGATCCTGCTGTCGCTGATCGCCGTGCCGCTGATGGTCGACCGCTTCGGCATCGCCGGGTACGGACGCTACGTGACCGTCGTCGTGCTGACGACGATCGTCGGGGGGCTGACCGAGGGCGGGCTGAACGCGATCGCGCTGCGCGAGTACACGACGACGAGCGGAGCCGAGCGCGAGCGGCTGATGCGCGACGCGCTGGCGATCCGTCTGGTCCTGACGAGCGCCGGGGCGTTGGCCGCCGTCGGTTTCGCGGCGCTCGCCGGCTACACGCACGCCCAGGTCCTGGGGACCGCCCTGGCCGGCGTGGGCCTCCTGGCGCAGCTGATCCAGAGCCTCCTGGCGGTCGCGCTCCAGGGCGAGCTGCGCTTCGGCTGGGCGTCGGCGATCGATCTCCTGCGCCAGTTGGTCAACGTCGCCCTGGTCGTCGCGCTCGTGCTCGCCGGGGCGGGCATCGCCGTGCTCCTGGCGGCGACGATCCCGGCGTCGGTCACCTCGCTCGTGGTGACGGTGGTGCTGGTGCGGGGGAAGATGCCGCTGCGGCCGGCGTTCGCCCCGGGCCGGTGGTGGCACCTGATTCGCGACAGCATCCCGTGGGCGGCGGTGGCGGCGCTCAACGTCGTCTACTTCCGGCTCGTGGTGATCATCATGTCGGTGGCGGCAACGGCGGTCCAGGCCGGGTACTTCGCGCTGTCGTTCCGGGTCGTCGAGGTCCTGATCGGCGTGCCGGCCCTGGCGGTCAGCGCCGCCTACCCGATCCTGACCCGGTCGGCGCGCGACGACCGGGATCGCTTCGCCTACGCGGCGGGGCGGATGTTCGAGCTGTCGTTGATCGTCGGGGCGTGGATGGTCGTCTGCGTGGAGGTGGGCGCACCGTTCGCGATCCACGTGTTGAACGGGAAGGATCCGTCGATCACGGTGTTGCGGATCCAGGGCCTGGCGGTCGTGGCGACGTTCGTGGCGGTCGCGTGCGGCTTTCCGCTGCTGACGCTGCGGCGCTTCCGGGGGGTGCTGGCGGCCAACGGCGTGGCGCTCGCGCTCTCGTGTGGCCTGACCCTGGCGCTGGTCGGGTCGCTCGCTGCTCGGGGGGCGGCCGTGGCGGCGGTCAGCGCGGAGTTCGTGCTCGCGGGGATGACGGTCGTGCTGCTCAAGCGCTCGGCGGCCGACGTCCGGCTCCCGGCGCTCACCGTCGCCGGCGTGGGGCTGGCCGGCCTGGCGGCGGCGGGGGCCGGCATCGCGCTCCCGGTTCACCCGGTGGTCGGGGCGATCGTGGCGAGCGCCGTCTTCTTCGGAGCCCTGGCCGTGCTCGGGCGCTTCCCGCCGGAGATCGGCGAGATCCTCAGGCGGCGGGTGGCGGGCGGATGACGGTGGTCGACGTGGTCATCGTCACGGCCGACACGCGCGAGCTGGTGCTCCGGTGCGTCGAGCGGCTCGACGACCCGCGGCTGCGGACGGTCGTGGTCGACAACGCGTCGAGCGACGGGACGGCCGATGCGGTGCGCGGGCTGGGCGTCGACGTCGTCGGCCTGACGGCACCGGTCGGCTTCGCGGCCGCGTGCAACCGGGGGGCCGCCGGGGGTCGGGCGCCGGTGATCCTCTTCCTCAACAGCGACATCTTGGCGACGGATGGGGCGATCGACGCGCTGGTCGGGGCGCTCGCCGCGGCGCCGGGGGCCGTCGCCGCGGGGGGGCGGCTGGTCGACCCGGGCACGCGGGACACGCAGCACCGGTACGGGCCGAAGCCCTTCCCGACGCTGGCGACGTTCGCCGTGCGCCTGTCGGGCGTCGAGCAGCTGTGGCCGGGCAATCCGTGGACGGCGGCGCATCTGCGCCACCCGCCGGATGAGACGTCGGTGACGCGCGTCGACCAGCCGGCGGGGGCGTGCCTGCTGGTCCGGCGGGACGTCTTCGACGAGCTCGGGGGCTTCGACGAGTTCTTCTGGTTCTGGTACGAGGACGTCGACCTCGCCCGGCGGCTGGCCGACCGGGGCGACCTGCTCTACGTGCCCGGAGCGGTGTTCGAGCACGTCGGCGGGGCGAGCTTCGCGAGCTGGGGGAGGGCCGACAGCGTGCGGAGCCTGGGGCACGGGATCGTCCACTACGCCGACGTCCACTTCGACCGGCGGCGCCGGCTGCTCCTCGCCGGCCTGCTGGCGTGCCTGAGCGCACCGCGGGCGCTGATCTTCCGGGCGCGCGACCCGGAGCTCGCCGCCGTCCACCGGGCGATCCTCGTGGCGGCGTGGCAGCTGGCTCGGGGGCGGCCGGTCGGGCCGCTGGTGCGGTGATGCGCGTCACCGCGGTCGTGCTGACCTACAACGGCCGGGAGCTGCTGGACATCGTGCTGCCGACGCTGGTGGGCCAGACCTACCGGGACTTCGAAATCGTCGTCGTCGACGACGCGTCGAGCGACGGGACGGGCGACCACGTCCGGGCCCGCTGGCCGGAGGTCCGTCTGGTGGAGATCCCGGTCAACCGGGGCGTGGCCGCGGCGCTGAACCGGGGGGTGGCGGCCGCCACGGGCGACTACGTCGCCCTGCTCAACAACGACCTCGAGCTCGAGCCGGACTGGCTCGAGCGGCTGGTCGGCGTGCTCGACCGGCATCCGGAGGCGGCGTCGGCGACGGGCAAGCTGCTGAACTTCCACCGGCGAGACCGGATCGACGCGGCGGGCGACCTGATGCGCTGGTCGGGCGCGCCGGACCAGCGGGGCCACGGCGAGCCGGACCGGGGTCAGTACGACGAGCCGGAGGCGGTGTTCAGCCCGTGCGCGGGGGCGGCGCTCTACCGGAGCAGCGCCTTCGCCGACGTCGGTCCCTTCGACGAGGACTTCGTCGCCTACCTCGAGGACATCGACTGGGGCTTCCGGGCCCAGCTGGCCGGGTACAGCTCGCGCTACGACCCGGGCGCCGTGGCCTACCACGTCGGGGGCGCGACCACGGGCCGCCAGCCGGAGCGGTACGTGGCGCTGCGGCGGCGAAACCAGATCCTCGTCATCGCCAAGAACTATCCCCTGGCCGCCCTGATCCGCCACGCCCCGGCCATCCTCCTCCACCAGGGCGGGTGGATCGTCGCCGGCATCCGCGACCGCACGCTGCGCCGCCACCTCGGCGCCCTCGCCGCGGCAGCCCGAGCCCTGCCCGCGGCGCTGCGCAAGCGCCGGGAAGTCCAGCGGCGGCGGCGGGTCACGGTCGCCGAGCTCGACCGGGTGATCAGCCCCGAGGTCTACGCCGGGGCGACGCCGGGGCAGCGGCTGTCGTCGATCGCCGGGGAGGTGTTCGGCCGGCGTCGGTGATCTCCGCTGCCGCCGCTGTTCGGGGGGCCGCTGCCGCCGCCGGTCGGGTGACGCTGCCGCGGCTGCTCGGGGTCGCCGTGGCCGGCGGGCCGATCACGCGGGTGCCGGAAGCGGGTCCGGCGGGTCAGCCGGGGAGGATCGCCGAGGCCACGCACGTGATTCCGCGTGGTCCGGTCGCACGCGTCGTGATGCGGTCCGCACCGGTCAGGCTGCTGATGGTGTGATGGGCCGAGAGCGATCCGCCGGGTGCGGGGTTTGGCGCGCGGCCGCGCCAGACGACACGTCCCTCCTGGACGACGACCAACTGCCAGACCGCGCTGGTGCGGTCGTTCTGGACGTCGAACTCGACTTCGATCCGGCCGTCGTGCTGTCTGAGCCTGAGCCTCGCGCTAGCGCCCTTGCCGCAGGTTGCCCCGGCGCGGACCTCGGTTGTCGGCCCTCCACTGCGGCCGGGGCCGGGTCCGCCGCCGCCGTGGGCGGCGATGGCCGCGGCGGGGATGGCTAGGGCGACGAGTACGGCCGCGACAGACGACGTTGTCCTGGGCATGTGTGCGCGCGGGGGGCGAACGGTCCCGTGACTCCGGGCCGGTCGCCGCTGGTGCTGTGGCACCGCGTTCAACGAGGTCCCCAGCCGATTCCCTGGGCGTGACGCTCCGCCCACAATGCCGCCTGGGTGCGGTCGGTGACGCCGATCTGGCGGAACACGCTGGTGAGGTG
Source organism: uncultured Solirubrobacterales bacterium (assembly GCA_963742705.1). Taxonomy (GTDB): domain Bacteria; phylum Actinomycetota; class Thermoleophilia; order Solirubrobacterales; family Solirubrobacteraceae; genus Palsa-513. The sequence goes on from CAVUMZ010000001.1 coordinate 153,568, forward strand.
CGACTTGACGGTCTTTTCGGTGATCTCAAGGCGGCGGGCGATGAGCTTGTTCGGGAGGCCCTCGACCAGCAGGGCCAGGACCTGGCGCTCGCGGTCCGAGAGCGCCTCGAGCGGGTCGGGCTCGGCGCGGGCGTCGAGGACCGTGCGCGCCGCCCGCGGGTCGAGGGGCGATTCTCCTCGGGCGGCGGCCCGGATGCCGTCGGCGACCTCGGCGGACGCCGCGTCCTTGAGCAGATAGCCGCAGGCGCCGGCCTCGAGCGCACCGAGGATCCGCGGGCGATCGGAGAAGGACGTGAGCACGAGCACGGCGGTTGCCGGATGCTCGGCAGTGATCTGCCTGGTCGCCTCGATGCCGTCCAGGCGGGGCATCTCGAGGTCCATGAGCACGACGTCGGGCGAGCTCTCGCGGCAGCGGGCGACGGCGTCTTCGCCGTCGGCGGCCACGCCGACCAGCTCGATGTCCTCCAGCGCGTCGATCAATCGACCGAGCCCGTCGCGGATAACGCCGTGATCGTCGGCGATCAGAACGCGGATCATGCTGTCGGCACCCGGAGCTCGACCGTGGTGCCGCGGCCAGGGTCCGATTGCACCGCGAGGGTACCGCCAGCCTGCTCGACGAGGCCTTCTAGCAGGCTCAGCCCGAGGTGGCCGTCGGCGCGGCGCTGGCGGCGCTCGCGGTCGTCAAAGCCGCGGCCGTCGTCGGAGACGACGAGGCGGGTCGTATCCGTCGCAGCCCTCGTCACGTCGACGCGCACCGCTGAGGCACCGGCGTGCGACTGCGCGTTCCGGACGGCCTCCCGCGCCACCCGATAGATCAGGGGATCGCGCGGCGAGCCCGCCGCCGCGCCGTCGTCGACGTGGAGGCCGATGGCGATGCCGTCCGCCTCGAGCGGGCTCAGAAGATCGCTGAGCGCCGCCTCGAGGCCGGCCGTCTCCAGGCTGGGGGGGTGGATCTCGACCAACAGGGTCCGCAGCTCCCGGACGCCCTGGCGCAACCGCGCGGTCGCCTGACGGATCGCCTGGGCCTCACCGTCTGCGCCGCGACGATCGGCGGCGTCGGCCAGGGGATCCAACCCGAATGCGACCCCGGCGAGTGATTGGACGACTCCGTCGTGGAGGTCGGCGGCGATGGCCCGTCGTTCGCGGCTCGACGCGTCGATGGCGCTCGTCAGCAGCCGCTCTCGCTCGCGATGCCCGCGTTGCAGGCGGCGGGCCGTCGACCAGCCGAGCGGGACCTGGAAGAGGAGGAGGACGAGCAGGCCGCCCAGGAGCGGGGGCGCCAGCGCGCCGAGCAGGTGGTTGCCGCTGGCGGTGACCGCCGTGAAGCGCTGGTAGATCTCGAACAGGACCTGAGTGCCGTTCGGCGTGCGGATGACGGTGTGGGCCTCGAGCAGCTTGCCCTCCGGGCGCTCGTACCGGTTCTCGGGCTTGGACAGGTCGCTCAGCTGGGCCTCGGACCCACCGTCGTGGAAGAGCGCGAGCTCATCGGGCCCGAGACCGAAGTGCTGACCGATCAGCGCAGGCTCGTCCGAGTAGAGGATCGTCCCGCCGCGTGACCAGAGCTTCACGCGCACGACCGACGTGTCGAGGATCTGGCCCTGCACCAGATCGTCCAGGTGGGAGATCGCTCGCCGATCGCCCCGCAGCAGGCCGTCGCTGAGCCCGACGGACTGCACGAGGCGTCCCTCCACCTGCACTTGCTCGCGCGTGGACCGCTCCGCTTCCGTGATCGCCACCGGTCGCAGGGCGAAGAAGCCGCCGACGACCACGACCACGATCGCGGCGACGCTGCCCAGCGTGAACCGGGCGACCGCCGCACCGATGTTCGGCCGTCGCCCGCTCGTCGCGGCTTCGTGCCGGTCGCGTTGGATCCTCGTGAACACCGACATTCATCTTGCCTGGCCGCGGGGCCCAACCGCGATGCGACAAAGGTCCCATTGCGACCGCGACCGCCGAGACCGCATCGTGTCGACCACGAACGCAATCCGACCTGGAGGCACCATGCCCTCGCACACCGCAAAAACGCTGCTCGCCATCGCCGCCACTGCCGTGCTCGCTCTACCCGCCGTCGCCCAGGGCCGCCAAGGGGCGGACGATCCGGTCGGCCACGTGCGTCACGGCGTCACCGAGGCGCACCATCACAAGGCCAACCAAGCTCGGCATGGCGCCGACGACGGTCCCGGGCACCAGTAGCGCGTCAGACCAGGCGGATCGACCGGTCCGGCATGGCCGACGACGTGGCAGGTCACCGTCGCCCGACCCGCGCGCCGGCCGCGGCGCGATAGACCAGGCCGCGTAGGAGCTCGCCACCCCGCAGGGCTCCGCGCGGGCCGATCGCACGCGGTGGGCCGGCGGCGGTGACCATCCGGACCAGCGGCTGCGCCACCCGCTCCCAGGCGTGGTCGGCCGCCGCCGCCGCCAATGCCGGGGCGTGGGCGGCCCGGCCCCGGTCGAGCACCGCCTCGAGCGCCTGGGCCGCGCCGGTGACGTCGCCGGGATCGACGGCCGCCCCCAGCCGGTCGCGGTCGATCCGGTCGGCGAACTCGTCGCCTCGGGTGCAGACCACCGGTAGGCCGGCCCAGAAGCAGTCGAGCAGGCGGGTGCGCGAGGAGAAGCGCGTCTCCAGGTGCTCGTGGTGCAGGGAGATCGCGCAGTCGGCCTCCCTCAGCCAGGCCGCCCGGTCGGCGTAGGGGACCCAGGTGTCGTTGAAGCAGACCGGCAGTCCGGCGGCCGCCGTCCGGGCGGCGGCCGTCGCCCGGAGGGCCGGGCCGAACGTGCTCGCGCCCATGAAGACGAGCCGGACCCCCGGCCGCCGGGCGGCCAGCTGGCCGACGGCGGCGATCGCCCCGGGGGCGTCGAGCCACGGCCAGATGCCCCCGTTCCACAGCACGATCTCGTCGGCCGGGGCGATCTCCGGGAACCGTCCCCGTATCACCCCACCCGACCCCTCTGACTGGGGGTCCGACGGGGGCGGGTCGGACGGGACGCCGAACGGCACCGTGTCGATCACTCCGCGCAGGCTCGGGTCGCGATCGTAGAGCTCCGGCGTGATTCCCCGGCCCGACAGCAGCGCCCCCAGCCACAGGTCGCGCTGGCGCTCGGTCGCGCAGATCACGTGGCTGCCGATCCGCAGCGCCTCGGCCACCCGGTCGACCGAGAACGCGCTCATCAGCCGCCGCACCGGTGCCGGCCGTCCGGCGAAATGGGCGATCGTCGGGAACGTCTCCGGGTCGTAGAGGTCGAAGATCAGGCGGGCTCCCGTCCGTCGCATCGCCGCCATCTGCGCTGGCCACTGCGGCTGGGCCACGATCACGTCGGCGTCGATCAGGTGAACGGCCAGCGACCGGGGGTCGTGGGGCTTGAAGGTGACGTAGCGCAGGCCGTCGTCGGCCGGGTGGCAGACGTCGGCCGCCGCGATCGTCACGCTCGCGCAATGCGGCCGCAGCACCCGCCCGAGCTCGACCGCCCGGATTCCGACGCTCGCCATCGTCGCCCCGACCTTGTCCGCATACACCAGCACCACGCGGGGACGGCTCACGCCGGCTGACTCTACAGTCAGCCCCGTGACCCACGTCCTCCACCTGATGCCCCATCCCGGCGGCGGCGCCGAGACCTACGTCGACCTCCTCGCCGGCCTCCGGGGCTACACCCACGAGCGCGCCTACCTGACCCCCTCGCGTGTCCCGGGCCCGGCGATCGCCCGCGGCCTGGCCCGCGCCGCCCGCGCCCCGGCCGACATCCTCCACGCCCACGGCGACGTCGCCGCCGTGCTCGGCCAGGTCGTTCGCCGCCGCCGCCGGCTGGTGATCTCAAGCCACGGCCTGCACATGCTCCGGCGGGCGCCCGAGCCCGCCCGCAGCATCTTCGTCGCCGGGCTCGCCCGCGCCATGCGCGCCGCCGGCGCCACGATCTGCGAGTCGCGTGCCGAGCGCGACGAGCTCGCCGCCGTCGCCCCCGACGCCCGCATCCTGATGATCCCCAACGGGATCGCCCTGCCGCCGCTCGGCGATCGCCGGCGCGTCCGCGCCGAGCTCGGCCTCACCGACGGCGACGTCCTCGGCGTCTTCGTCGGCCAGCTCGAGGAGCGCAAGGAGCCGCTCCTGGCGATCGACGCCGCCGAGCGCGCCGGCCCTCCGTTCGTGCTCGCCCTCGCCGGCGACGGACCCGACGCCGACGCCGTCGCCGCCCGCGCCGGACCCGCCGTCCGCCCGCTCGGCTTTCGCACCGACCTCCCCGACATCTTCGCCGCCGCCGACGTCTACGTCGCCCCGTCGCGCCGCGAGGGCGTCTCCTACGCGCTGCTCGAGGCGATGGGGGCCGGCCTGGCCACGATCGTCGCCGACGGCCCCGGCAGCCCCGAGGTCGTCGCCGACGCCGGCATCGTCGTCCCCGCCGGCGACCCCGTCGCCCTCGCCGCCGCCCTGGGCACGCTCGCCCGGGAACCCGGCCTGCGCACCCGACTCGGCGCCGCCGCCCGCCGCCGCGTCGCCGACGAGTTCTCGCTCGACCGCTTCCTCGCCGCGACCGCCGCCGCCTACTCGGCCTGACCCAGCCGCCGCCGCCGCGCCCGCTTGAGCGCCGTCGGCGTGAGGTGCGACAGCACCGGCAGGGCCAGGCCCTCGATCCCCCGCAGCGTCCGCCGGCGGCCCAGCGCCCGCGCCCGGATGACCATCGCCTCGACGTTCTGCTCCCGCTCCGCCCGGGCCGCCACGTTCGCCCTGCTCATCACCCGCGTCGCCAGCGCCTCGTCGATCGTCACCACCCGGTGGCGCTCCGCCAGCCGCAGCCACAGGTCGTACTCCATTGCGTAGCGGTAGCGCGGGTCGTACCCGCCGAGCTCGAGCGCCGCCGCCCGGCGGAAGGCCGCCGACGTGTTGGGGATCGGGTTGAAGCGCAGGAGCACCCCGCCGACATCCCCGGCCTTGAACGTCGTCCGCGGTGCGAGGCGCCGGCCCGACTCGTCGACTTCGTCCATGCGGCAGCCGACCACTCCGACCCCGGGGTCGGCGTCGAGCACCGCGAGCTGCCGCTCGAGTCGCTCCGGCGCCGAGTGGTCGTCGGCGTCCTGCACGGCGACGATCGCCGCCGCCGCCGCTGCCAGCCCCGCGTTGAGGCTGCGCGAGATGCCGACGTTTCGCCCCATCGACAACAGCTTCACCCGCGCGTCGCCCCTCGCGATCCCCGCCGCCACGGCGGCCGTGCCGTCATGCGACCCGTCGTCGATGATCACGAGCTCCAGGTCTTCGACCGTCTGCCCGAGGATCGACGCCGCCGCCCGCCCCAGCGTCGACGCGTTGTCGTAGGCCCCGATCAGCACGCTCACCCGCGGCGCCGTCATGCGTAGCTCTCCAGCACCCGCTCGACCGAGCTCTCCAGCGACAGGCGCACGGCGTTGGCCGCGTACCACGCCGCCGTCGACTCGCGCAGCGGCTGTCCCCCCGCCGCCACCCGCGCGATCGCCGCCGCCAGGTCCTCGGCGCCCGCCGACGCCGCCACCACGCCGTTGACGCCGTCCTCGATCAGCTCGGTCGCCGCGTTGTCGGCCCCCGCGACGACGACGCTCGGCGTCCCCAGTGAGCTCGCCTCGACGACGATCATCCCGTAGCCCTCCCGCCGCGACGCCAGCACCATGCACAGCGCGCCCGCCACGGCCAGCTCGAGCTCTTCGGCCGTGACGAAGCCGTGCACCGACACCGCGTCCTCGAGGCCGTGGGCGGCGATCGCCCCGATCACCGCCCCCCGTTCCGGCCCGTCGCCGTAGATGGCGGCCCGTACACCCGGCAGCAGCCGCCGCGTCGCCACCATCGCCTCGACCAGCGCCGTCGGGCGCTTCTCCGGGATCAGCCGACCCGCCAGTACGACGACCGGGTCCGGACGCCGGGGCGCCGCCGGCGCCGCCGGGCCGACGAACTCACCCTCGAGCACGCAGACCTCCCCGCGCAGCCCCTCGGCCCGCAGCCGCCGGGCGTGGAGCTGCGAGAAGCAGAACGCCCGCTGCGGCAGGCGCGCACACAGGCGCTGGACCAGCCAGCCCACCACCCCCGCCCGGCCGAGGTATTCGCTCCAGTACTCGCGTGACCAGACCTCGTGCCAGTCGACGACCAAGCGGAACCCGTGCACCGGCGCGGCGACGCCGGCGGCCAGCAGCGAGAAGTACGGGAACGACGCCGTGTGGACGACGTCGTAGCCCCGCCCGTGCCCCAGCAGGTGCCAGAGCACGCCGGCGCCGAACCGCAGCGGCGGCCCGATCCGCCGCCGGCCGTCGACGTAGAGCTCCAGCCGCGGACCGACCGTGACGACGTCCACCCCCCGCACCCCCGGGTCCTCGCCCCGCTCCCACTGGCGCAGGGTCAGGTAGGTGACCTCGTGCCCGTCGGCCGCCAGTCGCTCGGCCAGATTGCGATACCACCGCTCGGCGCCGCCGACCGTGTGCGGAAAGAGGCAGTCGTACACCAGGCAGATGCGCATCGGCCGCGGAGCTTGGCAGAGGGGGGTCCGATCGCGCCCAGCCACTCGCCAGCCACTCAAGCTATTTCCGAGACAGACCACTAGGCTTGCCGTTCGTCCGGCCCCTGCCCGCGCTGCTCGTCTCCCGGAGCCCTCTACGGCCCGCCCGGGGATGGGTCGCGGCGGCTTTGCGCGGCTGGGACACCATGACCATCGAACTCCCGCCCGACCGAGCTTGAGATGCGGCTTCGCCTAGTCGTCGCCCTCGCCACGGCGCTCGTCGCGGTTTCCGTCGTCGTCGTGCTCTCGCACCGCGTCGTGCTCAACGCCGGCAGCGACCACATCGTCCCCGCCTCGTTCGTCGCGACCGTCCCGCCCGGCGGCGAGCTGTGTCAGATCAACCCCTATCTGCCCGCGGACGCCCGCCGCGCCCAGATCGTGGTCGGCACCAACGGTCGGCCGGTGCCCGGGTTCGCCCTGCGCTTCGTCAACGCCGCCGGTGCCGTCGTCGCCAGCGGAAGCCTGCCCCCCGGCGCCGGCGAGGGGCCCGTGTCGATCCCGATCGTCACCGGCCCCGACGCCACCAGCGCCGCCCGTCTCTGCCTGCGCGTCCGCGGCCCCTCCCCGGTGCTGATCGCCGGTCTCGGCATCCCCCCCGACCAGACCGACGAGATCGTCAACGGCCGGCCCCAGCTCGGCCGCATCAGCGTCGTCTACCACTACGGCGGCGGCCCGAAGGCCTGGTGGTCGCAGCTGAGCCCGATCGACCAACGCTTCGGTCTCGGCAAGGCCAGCATCTTCGGCGACTGGACGCTGCCCGCCTGCGCGTTGCTCCTGCTCGCCGCCTGGGCGCTCGCCCTCCGCCTGCTCCTGCGCGCCGGACCATGATCGGCTGGGCCCGGCTTCAGCTCGCCCGGGTGCCCCGCGCCGGGCGCGTGGTGTTCCTGGTCGCCTTCGTCAACGCCGCCGTCTGGACGATCGTCACGCCCCCGTTCCAGGTACCCGACGAGACCAACCACTTCGCCTACGCCCAGTACCTCGCCGAGACCGGGTCGCCGCCTCCCCAGGGCCCGCTGCCGGTGCTCAGCCCCCAGGAGAGCACCGCGCTGAACAACCTCTTCTTCTTCAACGTGATCGGCCATCCCGACGAGCGCGGCGTGATCAACCAGGTCGAGCAGAACGCCCTGCGCCAATCGCTCGCCGCCCACCCCAGCCCGGTCGGCCAGGGCGGCGCCGACGAGGTCACCAACCAGCCCCCGCTCTACTACGCGCTCGAGGCGATCCCCTACTGGCTCTCGCCCTCGCACGACATCCTCGCCCGGCTCGAGCTGATGCGGCTCTTCTCGGCCCTGCTCGTCGCCCTGACCGCCCTGGCCGGCTTCCTCTTCCTGCGCGAGGTGTTCCCCGCCGACCCCTGGGCCTGGACGGTCGGCTCGCTGGCGATCGCCTTTCAGCCCCAGTTCGACTTCATCGCCTCCGGCGTCCACGGCGACAGCCTCCTCTTCCTCGCCTCGATGGCGACGTTCCTCGCCCTCGCCCGCGCCTGGCGCCATGGCCTGACCCCCCGCCGTGGCGTCTGGATCGGCGCGGCCACCGCCGTCGGGCTGCTCAGCAAGCTCACCTTCGTCGCCTTCGTTCCCGGCATCGCCCTCGCCGTGCTCGCGCTCGTCTGGCGCGCCCGGCACGCCCAACGCCAGGTGCGCGACCGGCAGGCCCCCGACGACGCGAGCCTCCGGCCCGACCAGCACGACCGGCGATCCCCGGCCGCCGCCGCCCGCGGGGCCGGCCTCGCCGCCCTGGTGGTGGCCGTCCCCGTCGGGTTGTACGGGGTCCTCAACGCGGCCGTCTGGCATCGCGGTGGCCCCACCGCCGGCGGCTTCGCCGGCGCCGCGACCGGCCCCCTGCCCGGCAACCGCGTGATCTCCCTGCGCGAGACGCTCGACTACACCTGGGAGCTCTACCTCCCCCGCCTGCCGTTCATGAACCACGCCTACTTCACGAGCTCGCCCCTGCGTGACGTCTTCTTCAACGGCGCGATCGGCCACTTCGGCTGGCTCGACTACACGTTCCCGCCCCGCGTCTACACGCTCGCCCAGGACGGCTTTCTCCTGCTCGCCGCGCTCGCGCTGATCGGGCTCTGGTGCGTCCGGCGCGCGCTGCGCCCCGCGCTGCCGCTGATCGCCGCCTTCGCCGTCATGACGCTCGGCCTGCTCGCCGCCATCGGCTATGCCGGCATCCGCTACGTGACCACCACCGGCTTCGGCTTCGAGCAGGCTCGGTACCTGTTCCCCCTGCTCGCGCTCTACGGCGTCTTCATCGTCCTCGTCGCCCGCGCCGCCCCCCGCCGCTGGGCCCCGGCCCTCGGCGCCGCGCTCGCGATCCTGGCGATGGCCCACGGCCTCTTCGCCCAGCTCCTGACGATCTCCCGCTACTACGGGTGACACACTCTGCGGCCGTCCCCGACGGACACCCGGCCGATCGGATCGAGCCCGTCCACTAGGCTGTCTGCGCAGCTTCTGCGCCACTTTCCTCTCCGAGGGCGGTTTCAACGCCTGCAGTCCTGCCCCGACGCCCTTCCTTGAGCACCCTCGAGCAGAAATCCTCACCCGCGCCGCGGACCGACGAGCCCAAGCTGCTCGTCTCGGTCGTGATTCCCTGCCTCAACGAGGAGGAGAACATCGACGCCTGCGTCGCCGCCGCCCGCGCCGCGATGGTGACCGCCGGGATCGCCGGTGAGGTCGTCGTCGTCGACAACGCCTCGACCGACCGCAGCGCCGAGCTCGCCGCCCGCGCCGGCGCCCGCGTCATACCCGAGCCCCGTCGCGGCTACGGCAGCGCCTACCTCGCCGGCTTCGCCGCCGCCCGCGGCGACTTCATCGTCATGGCCGACGCCGACCTCACCTACGACTTCGCCGAGATCCCCCGCTTCGTCGCCGAGCTCGAGCGCGGCGCCCAGCTCGTGATGGGCGATCGCATGGACAACATCCAGCCCGGCGCCATGCCCTGGCTGCACCGCTACGTCGGCAACCCCGTGCTGACCGGGATCCTCAACCTCTTCTTCCGCACCGGCGTCAAGGACGCCCACTGCGGCATGCGCGCGCTGCGCCGCGACGTGCTCGACCAGCTCGACCTGCGCACCCTCGGCATGGAGTTCGCCTCCGAGATGGTGATCCGCGCCTCCAAGGAGAACCTGCGGATCGCCGAGGTGGCGATCGACTACCACCCCCGCGGCGGCGAGTCGAAGCTGTCCACCTTCCGCGACGGCTGGCGCCATCTGCGCTTCCTGCTCGTCCACAGCCCGACGCATCTTTTTGTGATCCCCGGCGCCATCCTGGCCGCCCTCGGCACGATCGTCTCGGCGACGGTGCTCGCCCACCTCGACTTCCTCGGTCGCCGCTGGGACCTCCACGCCGAGATCGTCGGCGCCCTGCTGACGATCGTCGGCTCCCAGGTGATGGCGCTCGGCCTCTGCGCCCACGCCTACGGGACCTACTTCATGGGGGAGAAGGACGCCTGGTTTGACCGCATGCGCGCCCGCTTCCGCCTTGAACATGGGCTTCTGCTCGGTGGGGCGATCATGCTCTGCGGGGTGGTCGCCGCCGCCGTCATCCTCGACCGCTGGATCGCGCGCGGCCTCGGCGCGATCTCCGAGGAGCGCCTCGCCATCGTCGCGGCCGAGCTCTTCATCGTCGGCATCCAGGTGTTCTTCTCCTCGTTCCTGCTCAGCATCCTCGGGCTGCGGCGGATCGAGCGAAGCTGAGCGCGATGGCAGTCAGCGTCGCGGCGAAGCGTCCGCCCGCGTCGGCGCAGAGCGCGGTCTCGGTCGCCGGGCTGAGCAAGACCTTCAGGCTTCCCCACCAGCAGTACTCGACGCTCAAGGAGCGCGTCCTGCACCCGTTGCGCTCGAGCACCTTCGACGAGCTCAAGGCCGTCCAGGACATCACGCTCGAGATCGCCCCGGGCGAGTTCTTCGGCATCGTCGGACGCAACGGCAGCGGCAAGAGCACGCTGCTCAAGTGCCTCGCCGGCATCTACCGCGCCGACCGCGGGACGATCGCCATAAACGGCCGGCTCTCGCCCTTCATCGAGCTCGGCGTCGGCTTCAACTCCGATCTCACCGCCCGCGACAACGTGATCATCAACGCGATCATGCTCGGCCTCACCCGCCGCCAGGCCCGCGACCGCTTCGACGAGGTGCTCGCCTTCGCCGAGCTCGAGGAGTTCGTCGACCTCAAGCTCAAGAACTACTCCTCCGGCATGACCGTCCGCCTCGCCTTCGCCGTCGCCATCCAGGTCGACGCCGACATCCTCCTGATCGACGAGGTCCTCGCCGTCGGCGACATCTCCTTCCAGCAGAAGTGCTACGACGAGTTCCACCGCATGCAGCGCGACGGCAAGACGATCGTCTTCGTCACCCACGACATGTCCGCCGTCGAGCGCTTCTGCGACCGCGTCGCCCTGCTCGAGCGCGGCGCCATGGTCGAGCTCGGCGACCCGCGCGACGTCACCCGCGCCTACAACGAGCTCAACTTCGGCCGCCTCGCCCACGAACCCGTCGACCTCGGGGCGGCCGGGGCCGGGTCGGGCGTCACGGTCGTCTCCGACGGCTGGTTCGAGAACGCCGCCGGCCGCCGCGTCGCCGCGCTCGCCCACGGCGAGCTCCTGCGCGCCTGCTTCGAGGTCCAGTTCCGCGAGGCGGTCGACGATCCCGTGCTCGCGATCACGCTCCGCAACGAGGCCGGCCAGACGATGATCGTCGCCCGCAGCGACCGCCATGGCGCCGGGTCCGGGTCGTTTGCCGCCGGCGAGCGCGCAGTCGCCTGCTTCGAGTTCGTCAACTGGCTGGCGCCCAGCCGCTACACGCTCTCGCCGTCGGTCGCCCGGGGCGGGACCGGCGCCGATGTCCTCGCCGTCGCCGAGGACATCGCCTCGCTCGTCGCCCATGGCTCGCCGACCGGCGGCGTCTTCGACCCGCCCCAGGAGTTCGAGGTCAGGCGCGGATGACCGACCCCCGGCTGGCCCCCGACCCGGCTCCCTCCCCGACTTCGGGGCCGCTCGGCGGATTGCGCCGGCGGCGGCCGCCCGTCGCCCGGCCGCACGGGCCGTCGGCCTTCGGCTCGGACGTCCGCCGCTTCTGGGCGCTCACGCTGACGCTCGCCCGGACCGAGTTCAAGCTCCGCTTCTTCGGCTCGGTGCTCGGCTACGTCTGGTCGCTGATGCGCCCGCTGATGCTCTTCGGCGTCCTCTACTTCGTCTTCGTCGTGATCGCCCGCCTCGCCCAGTTCCCCTTCTTCGGCGTCTACCTGCTGACCGGGATCGTCCTCTTCACCTACTTCGCCGAGGTCACCGGCGCGTCGGTCACCTGCCTCGTCTTCCGCGAGGGGATGCTCCGCAAGATCCGCTTCCCCCGCATGGTCATCCCGCTCGCCGTCTCCCTGACGGCGCTCTTCAACCTCGCCATGAACCTGATCGCCGTGCTCGTCTTCGCCGTGATCTCCGGTGTCCGGCCCCGCTGGACCTGGTTCGAGATGCCCGTGCTCGTGCTCCTGCTCGTCATCTTCGCGACCGGGATCGGGATGCTCCTGTCGGCGCTCTACGTCCGCTACCGGGACGTTCAGCCGATCTGGGACGTGATCAGCCAGGCCCTCTTCTACGCCTCGCCCGTGCTCTACCCGATCAGCAAGGCCGCCGGTCACCGCTTCGCCGGCTTCAACGCCGAGCACCTGCTCCTGGCCAACCCGCTGGCGGTGATCTTCACCCAGATGCGCTACGCCTTCCTTCCGCCCGACCCGACCGCCCAATCCGCCGCCCAGGCGATCGGCGGCTGGTCCCACATGCTCGTGCCGCTCGGTATCGTGGGCGGCGTCTTCGCGCTCGGCCTGTGGTTCTTCAACCGCGAGGCGCCGAGGATCGCCGAGAACCTCTGATGGAAGCCACGCCCCAGTCAATCGCCGGCGACGCGCCACCGGCGGACGCCGAGGCGTCCGTCCACGACCAGCTCGCCGCCCTGCGTGCCTGCGTGCTGGCGCTCGAGGCCGAGCTCGCCGACACCCACCGCCGCGCGAACGAGGCGATCGCCGCCGCCCAGGAGCGCGTCTACTGGCTCGACCGCTGGCACGTCGACCTCAACGAGCTCATGACCCGCCGCTGGGCGGTCGCCGTGCGCGCCGTGCTGCGCGTCCTGCGGAGCCTGCTGCGCCGGCTGCGGCGGTTCACGCGCGCGATCCGATGAGCTCGCCGACGGTCTCGGTCGTCGTGCCCGTCCGGGACGGCGCCCGCTACCTCGAGGAGCTCCTGGCCGCCCTGGCCGGCCAGGCCGACGAGCTCGAGATCCTCGTCATCGACTCGGGCTCGCGCGACCGTTCCCCGGAGATCGCCCGCGCCGCCGGCGTCCGGCTGCTGGAGATCCCGCCCGAGGACTTCGGTCACGGCCGCACGCGCAACCTCGGCGCCGAGCAGACCACCGGCGAGCTGATCTGCTTCCTGACCCAGGACGCGACGCCCGCGCCCGGCTGGCTTGACGCTTACCTGGAGGCGTTCGCGATGTCGGAGTGGGTCGGCGCCGCCTACGGCCCGCACCTCCCGCGGCCCGACACCAGCCCGATGATCGCCCGCGAGCTGCTCGAGTTCTTCGCCGGCTTCGGCGCCGAGCCGGTACTCCAGCGCGCCGGCGACCCGACCTTCCTCTCCAACGTCAACGCCTGCTACCGGCGCCGCTGCTGGTCGGCCCTGCGCTTCCGCGACGTCGCCTACAGCGAGGACCAGGCGTTCGGCGCCGATCTCCTGGCCGCCGGCTGGGCCAAGGTCTACCACCCGGGCGCCGCCGTCCTCCACGCCCACGACTACGCCCCGACCGAGTTCATGCGCCGCTACTTCGACGAGTACCGCGGCCTGCGCGAGGCGATCGGGCACATCGAGCCGATCGGCCTGCGCTCCGCCGTGCGCGACGTCCGCCAGCTCGTCGGCGGCGACCGGCGCTGGATGGCCGAGCACGGCTACTCGCCCGCCGAGCGCGCCCGCTGGACCGGCGAGGCGCTCGTCCACCACGGCGCCCGCAAGGTCTTCTCCGCGCTCGGCTCCCGCGCCGGCTCGCTCCCGCCGGCGCTCCAGCGGCGGCTCTCGCTCGAGGGCAGCGTCGCCGAGAGGCCGGCCGCCGCCGCCACTGCCGTCGCGCCCCCGACCCGGGCCGCTGTCCACGTGCCCCGGCAGCGGGCCAGCAACGAGTACGACCTGATCACGCGCGTCCTCCACGACGGCGGCCCGCCCCTGCGCACCTCGGTTCCCGGCATGTCCGACCGTGCCTGCCTGCACCTGGCGTTCGTGATCCCCCCGTTCGGCATCGGCTCCGGCGGTCACAACATCATCTTCCAGCTAGTCGACCAGCTCGAGCGCCGCGGCCACACCTGCTCGATCTGGGTGCACGACCCCTTCGAGGAGCGCGCCAGCGAATGGCCGGCCGTGATGCGCCGGACAGTGGTCGAGAACTTCGCCCCCGTCCGCGCGCCCGTGCACAAGGGCTTCGACCACTGGCGCGGCGCCGACGTCGTCGTGGCGACCGGCTGGCAGACCGTCTATGCGGTGCTCGGCCTCCCCGGCGTCCGCGCCCGCGCCTACCTGATCAACGACCATGAGCCCGAGTTCTACGCCACGTCGGTCGAGTCGCGCTGGGCCGAGCTCACCTACCGCATGGGTCTCTACGGCATCTGCGGGAGCCCGTGGCTGCGCGACCTCTACCGCGACCGCTACCGCGGCATCGGCGGCAGCTTCCACTACGGCGTCGATCACGACGTCTACCGCCCGCTCGACCTCGCCCGCCGCACGGACACGGTCGTCTTCTACGCCCGCGCCGTCACCGGCCGCCGCGCGGTCGCGCTCGGGCTGATGGCCCTCGCCGAGCTCCACGCCCGCCGGCCCGACGTCCGCATCCTGATGTTCGGCGAGACCCACCCGATGGCGAGTGCCTTCCCCTACGAACATCTCGGTGTCGCCAGCCCCCAGGAGCTCGCCGAGGTCTTCAACGAGGCCACGGTCGGGCTCTGCCTCTCACTGACCAACTACTCGCTGATCCCCCAGGAGATGCTCGCCTGCGGCCTGCCCTGCGTCGACCTGCTCGGGGCCAGCGCCGAGTCGGTCTTCGGCCGCGACGGCCCGGTCACGCTGACCCCGTTCGACGCGCACGCCCTGACGCGGGCCCTCGAGGAGCTGCTCGGCGACGAGGAGCTCCGCCGCCGCCGCTCCGAGCAGGGGATCGCCTTCGTCGCCGGCCGCTCCTGGGCCGCCGCCGCCGGGGAGGTCGAGCGCGAGCTGCGCGCCGCCCTGCGCCTGCGTGAGCACGGCCACGAGCTCGTCGCCCCGGCGCTCGCCGGCGTCGGCTCGGGGGCGCTCGCCGGCGCCGACGCGGCGTCGGCGTCGACCGGGGTGGCGAGGTTGGGCGCCGCGGCGGCCTTCGGCTTCCGCGGGGGCGCCGAGCAGCTCGACGCGGGCGCCGAGCACCGCGCCTTCCCGGCCACGACGATCGCCGGCGAGCCGGTCAGCCAGGTCCTCTTCGACCGGCTCGACGCCGCCGACGTCGCCGCCGTGCAAGCGGCGCTCTCCGAACCCGAGCGGACGCTGTGGGACGCCTGGCCGCCCGACCAGCGGCAGATGCTGACGCTCGCGTTCGGCGTCTACCACGGCGTCGACGGCGTGCTCGCCCGGACCGGCCTGAGCCCGGTGATGCCCCCGGACACCGTCCACGCGATGGCGCGGGACGCGCTCGCCGCCGGCGGCGGCTACTGGTACGCGGACCTGGTCGGCGACGGCCTGCGCGCGGCCGGCGCCCACCTGGCCGACGTCCGCGACGGCCTCGACTTCGGGGCCTCCTCCGGCCGGGTCGTTCGCGTGCTCGCCGCCGCCCACCCCGACGCGCGCTGGTCGGGTTGCGACCCCAACGCCCCGGCGATCACCTGGGCCCAGGCCAACCTGCCCGGCATCGACTTCTTCGTCAGCCCCCAGGATCCCCCGCTGCCCCGACCCGACGGCGCCTTCGACCTCGTCTTCGCGATCTCCGTCTGGTCGCACTACGACCGCGGCGCGGCGCTGCGCTGGCTGGCCGAGATGGCCCGCGTCGTGCGCCCCGGCGGACACCTGCTGATCACCGCGCACGGCCCCCAGTCGGTCGCCTACCACGCCGAGCGCTGCACCCGCCCGACCAGCCAGCTGCTCGAGATCGTCAAGGCGCTCCACCGCGAGGGCTTCTGGTTTGCCGCCGAGTTCGGCGCCGCCGGCGACTGGGGCGTCGTACACGCCGAGTGGGGCACCGCCTTCTTCACCCCCGAATGGCTTCTGAGCCAGCTCGCCGGGCGCTGGCACGTCGCCCACTTCGCCGCCGGCTGCGTCGAGGGCAACCAGGACGTCTACGTCCTGCGACGCGTCTGACGCGGCCGAGCTACGCCGCCTCCGGCGGGCCTTCCTCGATCGGCCCCTCGTCGTCGCTCGATCCGATCGCCTGGCTCGTGCGCGTCAGGGTGACGAAGGCCAGCCCGCCGAGCAGGTTGCCGGCGGCGGCGATCCCGAAGTTCTGGAGGATGTCGAGCCACGGGATCCCGCCGAAGCGATGGCCGAAGAGCATCTCGAGCGTCACGACGATGACGTGGTCGAACGACCCGAGCGCCAGCAGGAAGCCGCCGATCCACGCGACGAGGATGCGCCCGCCCGCCGTCTGGCTGCCCTCGATCAGCCAGGTCATCAGCGTGATCAGGGCCCCGCCGACGAGCGCGCTCGCAAACGCAGTCGCCGTGCCGATGTGGTCGAAATGGATCGCGATCGCCTTGAGGTCCGTGCCGGCCCCCGGCGTGAGCACGCCGTGGATCGTGACGATCCAGATCAGGATGGCTCCGCCGACGATGTTGAAGACCGGCGACAACAGCCACAACTGGGCGAGCTTGAGCTTCGACGCCGCGCCGGGCTCGAGCCCGGTCACCGGGACCATGAAGTTCTCGGTGAAGAGCTCCGACCGGCCCACGACGATGAAGATGAAGGCGATTCCGAACGCCAGCGCCCCGGCCAGATGGCCGACCTGGGTCCCGAAGTGGGGCGTGACGGCCGCGTCGGCGGCCGACAGGGCGATCACCCCGAACACGACGTCGAACCCGGCCACCAGCGACGACGACGCCAGCTCGAGCCGGCTGCGCCCCAGGCGATCGCGGCCCTCCTCGCGCATCCGCCCGAAGATCTCGTGCGGTTCCGGGGCGTCGCTCATCGCCCGCGGGCGCGTCCTGTCTGCGCTCCAGGCACGCCGCGCTGCTACCCGCCGGTCGGGGCCGGCAAACTCACCGGCGCAGGCGCGCGACCCGCCGGCCGACGGCCCCGAGCAGGCGTCCAGCCGCCGCCACGACCGGCGACGGTGGCGGCGCCGGCGCCGGCCGCTCCCCGGCGGCCCGGGCGTGCTCGAGCTGCTCCTCGAGGCGGTGGATCCGCCGCTGGCGCAGGTCGAGCTCGCCCTGCATCTCGACGATGTCCTGCCGGCGCTGCGCCAGCTCGGCGAGCTGCGCCTCCGTGCGCTTGATGTACGACGGCGCCGCCGAGTCACCCTTGCCGAGCAGGCCGCGCGTGAGCTGGTTGTTGCGCCGCCGCAGCTCCGTGTTGGCCCGCTCGAGGCTCCGCATGTAGCGGTTGTAAGTCGGCGCGAGCGCAACCTGCATCCGCGCCCGGTGGGCTCCGGCGACCCGCTCGTCATCGATCCCCGCGACCACCAGGTAGTGGTTGGCGTACGGCGGCTCGGCCCGCTCGAGGCCGAAGAGGCGGGCATCGACCTCGCCGGCCTCGTCGACCACGATCAGCGACCCCTCGGCCAGGTACTGGTGCAGGATCCTGGCCCCCGGGAAGTCGCCGAAGGCCGCGTGCGCCTCCCGGTAGCCGAAGTCGCTGACGTGGAACTCGTTGTCCTCGTGCATGCCCCGGCTGTTGGGCACCGACGCGATCACGGCGATCCCGGCCCCCGCGTGCCGGCGCAGCGCGGCGAACGTCGCCCCCACATCCGGCAGATGCTCGAGGCCCTCGAAGCAGACGATGGCATCGAAGCGCCCGGCCAGGTCCCCACCCAGGAACTCGGTCGCGTCCCCGAGCTCGAAGGTGATCGCCCCGGCCGACTCCCGACCGACGGTCACCGTCGCCGTGTCGATCGTCGCCGCGTCGTAGTCGACCCCGTGGACGCAGTCCGCCCGACCCGCCAGGATCTCCGCCCCGTAGCCGCTGCCGCAGCACAGGTCCAGTACGCGCAGTCCGGCGCACAGCTCGGCGGCGAACTCGTAGCGGTGGAGGTGCTCGGCCGCGAGCAGCGTCGGCTCGGCCACCGCCTGCAGCGTCAGTCGTTCCTGTACTCCCATCGCACCTCCCTCTCGCGCATGCCGGCGGCCATCTCGTCGCGCAGCCGCCCGGTGTTGGGGAAACCGAGTCGGCGGATCATCGAATTCTCGCGCACCCGGTAGCGGAACAGCCGCTCGGGGACGACCAGGCCGTAGTGGCCCGCCCGGGCCATGCGCCGGTAGAGGTCCCAGTCCTCGTAGCTCGCCAGGTCCCGGCTGTACTCGAAGCCCGCGTCGAACAGCCACCGGCGCATCAGCGCGACCGCGTCGCCGGCGACGTTCTCGGTCTCGATCATCCCCGGTCGGTTGCCGATCGGCTGGAAGCCGATGTTCGGCCCCTCGAGCGGCTCTCCCCGCTCGTCGACGTACCGCGACCACGACGTCGCGAAGGCCACGCTCGGGTCGGCCTCGAGGATCCCGACGGTCCTCTGCACGAACTCCGGCTCGAGCACGTTGTCCGCGTCGAGGGGCACGACGTAGCGCCCGCGCGACTGGCCGATGCCGAAGTTCCGCGCCGCCCCCAGCCCGGCGTTGGCCTGTGACAGCACCTGCACCGGGAACTCCGCCGCGAGCTCGGCCAGGATCCAGTCCTCCTCGCCGAACGACCCGTCGTTGACGAGAATCACCTCGGTCGGCCGATAGGTCTGCCCGAACGCCGAGGCGACGGTCTCCCCCACGTGCTCGGCCAGGCCGTGGTAGGGGATCACGATCGAGACGACCGGCGGCGCCGGCGGCTTGACGCGTGCACTGGGCCGGCCCGCCGGGCCCGAGTTCGCCGCCGCGGCCGGGGAGGAGGGGGCCGGGGGGCCCGGGTTCCCCGGGGAGGCCGCAGGGGCCGGGGAGGCCGCTGCGGCCGGGGAGGCCGCGGGGACCGGCGGTCGCGCCGGCGACCAGCGGCCCGGCAGGTCGAGCAGCTCGCGGTAGCCGGCGATGATCCCCTGTGGCTCGACGAGCTCGGCGAAGACCCCGGCCGGCAGACCCTCGAGCCGTAGCCGCTCGACCTCCTCGCGGTTGAACAGGAGCCGCTCGATCACGACGGCCAGCGCCTCGACCGACGCGTCGGCGGTCAGCCAGCCGCTGGCCCCGGGCCGGACGATCTCGACGAAGCCGCCGACCGGAGTCCCGATGATCGGCCGGTTCGCCTGGAGGGCCTCGAGCCCGACGTACGGCCATGCCTCCCACAGCGACGGCAGCACGACGATGTCGGACTCCGCCAGCAGCGCCCGGAGATCCTCCAGCGACAGCGCCGGGGCGAACTCGATCCGCGGGTCGCCGCCGGCCATCAGCTCGAGCGCCTCGGCCATCGACGTCCCCAGCGGCGCCGTAGGGGTATCACCGCCGACCATCGTCAGATGCAGATGCCAGCTGTCGATCGACGTGATCGCCCGCACCAGCGTGTGCGCGCCCTTACGACGCTCGAGCCGCCCGAGGTACAGCAGTCGTAGCGGCTCGGCGTGGTCCCGCGGCACCTCCGGCCGCGCCGGGTCCCGCCACTGGGCGTAGGGATAGCGGATGCGGTGGGCCGGGGCGAGCTCCCCGGCGCCGTAGAAGCGCCGGTAGCTCGCGAGCGTGTCGCCGCCCTGCCAGACGATCACGTCCGCGTCGCGCAGCGCCAGGCGCTCGAGCTCGCAGGTCGCCCGGCTCGTGAACTCGTGGTCGATGCTGCCGTCGAGCACGGCGCACATCTCGGCGCTCGTGTGCAGCCGGATCGCCACCTTCGTCTGCCGCAGCAGCGGGTCGCCGGCTCGCCGCGCCTGCACGGTCACCGCCCCCTCGCCGAGATAGTCGGAGAACTCGATCAGGTCTGGACCGTGGTCGCCGTACGTGCGCCGCAGCGCGTCGAGCACGCGCGCGCTGTAGAGGTGCGTCGTGCTGTAGAAGCCGCCGATCTCCTCCGGCACGGCCTCGTCGACGAAGATCACCTCGATGTCGTGCGGCGGCACCCGGGGATCCCCGGCGGCCCGGAGCTCCTCGTACCGGGCGCGGTGGAGCGTCGTCGTGAAGAGCTTGACCTCGCCGATCCCGGCCAGGAGCTGCGCCGCCGAGCTGACGTAGAAGCCGATGCCCCCGCCGCCGAACGGGAACACCTCGCGCGAGACGAGCGCGAAGCGCGGGCGCGGCGACGCCGCCATCAGCCGTCCCCGCCGCGCGAGTGCTCCTTGGCCACGCGAATCGGGCTCGTCAGGCGCCAGCTCCACGAGTCCATCATCGACCGCCAGAGCTCCTCGTGGTGCGCGGCGACGCTCTGCAGGCGCCCGACCTCGTGCTCGACCTCGGCCAGCTCGCGGCGCAGCCGCTCGATCGTCCCGGCCTGGCTGGGGTCGGTCGGCGTGCCGCCGTAGGCCGCGCCCGGACCGTCGGCGCGCTCCCGGGCGATCACGTAGTCGCGGACCTCGGCGAACAGCGGCCCCGCCGGGTAGGTGCCGTCCGCCACCACCGGGCCCGCGTGATAGCGCAGGCGCGTGGCGTCGATCAGCACGAGCGCCAGACCGCCCCAGAGCTCGTGGCGCAGGCGCTCCTCGGTCAGCATGTAGCCCGGAACGAAGTCGGGCTCCACCAGCGTGACCTTCGGCCACGCGGCGAAGCGGACCGCATCGAACCCCCGGCGAACGCGCGGGTTGTTGACCTGGTGCACGAGCATCACGCTCCGGCCGACGGCCGGCGAGTCGAGCAGGTCCTCGAGGTTGCGGCGCGCCCCGTCGGGCGCGCTGTCCCCGTCCAGTAGGACGAAGTCGACGTTGCGCTCCGCCTGCGCCAGCTCCGCCAGGATCGCCGGCAGCCGCTCGTGCGGATCGCCGGTGTGGACGACGACGTTCGCCGGCTGCTCCCCGGGGAACTGCGGCGCGACGAAGTCGAACGCGTGGACCTCGTCGGCGTGGAGCGCGATCCGTCCCAGGCTGCCGCCCTCGGCCGCGCCGATCTCGATCGCCAGCCCCGGCCGCGCCTGGCTGAGGATCCCCTCCAGCGCGGCGCGCTCGCCCCGGGACATCTGCCAGGCGGAGTCGTCGAAGATCTCCAAGGGTCCTCCGGATCGCGGATGCGCGGGCCGCTGCGATGGCCACGCGCCGGGCGGCCATGATAGACGCCGCGACGCCGGTCGCTCGTCCCGTCACACGCGACGGCCGGGGGCGGCGGTGGTCAGGAGGCTGGCGCCGCGCCGTACTCGTCGTCGGTGACGTGCTTGCCCCACGTCACCGGGCTGCCGGAGTCGTCGGCCTCCTGGATCGCGAGGTGGACCATGAAGCGTTTTGTAGACGGCCGCCGTGAACCAGTCGCCCGGGCCCGGATCGGTGTCGAGGGAGTTGCGCGTGATCTTCACGATGCTCCTTGGTTTGGGTTCTCAGCCGGCGCTCACGGCCGGACCATCACCTTGATCGACTCGCGCTCGGCCATCGCCCGGTAGCCGTCGGGCACGCCGTCGAGGTCGACGGTGCGGTCGAACACCCTGCCCGGCTGGATGCGGCCGGCGAGGACGTCGGGCAGGAGCTCCTCGATGTACGCGCGAACCGGCGCCGGCCCGCCGCCGACCGTGACGTTCGCGTAGAACGCCGGCCGCGACGCCGGCATCGTCTCGCTCTGCGGCACGCCGACCCGGCCGACCGCGCCGCCCGGCCGAGCGATGCTGATCGCCGTCGCGGTCGACTGCTCGAGCCCGACGCACTCGAGCACCGAACGGACGCCGGCCCCGCCCGTGAGCTCGCGCACGCGCTCGAGCGCCTCGTCGCCGCGCTCGCTGACGACGTCCGTCGCCCCGAGCTCCTGCGCCAGGGCCGTCCGGTCGGGGTGGCGGCCCATGATGATGATCTGCTCGGCCCCCAGACGCTTGGCGGCGATCACCCCGCAGAGGCCGACGGCCCCGTCGCCGACGACGGCCACGCTGCCGCCACGGCTCACCCGGGCCACCACCGCCGCGTGGTGGCCGGTCCCCATCACGTCCGACAGCGTCAGCAGCGACGCCATCAACGCGTCGTCCTCGCCGACCGGCAGGACGACCAGCGTCCCGTCGGCGTAGGGCACGCGCAGCGCCTCGGCCTGTGCCCCGCCGACCCCGTCGCTGGCGAAGAATCCCCCGTGCGCGCACGACGTGTGCAGGCCCTCCCGGCAGAAGACGCAGGTCCCGTCGGAGAACGCGAACGGCATCACCACCACATCGCCCGGCTTGACCGTGCGGACCTCGCGCCCGACGGACTCGACGACGCCGATGGCCTCATGGCCCATCGGCGTGCCACCGGCGGTCGGCGCCAGCGACGCGTACGGCCAGAGGTCGCTCCCGCAGATGCAGGCCCGAGTGATGCGCACGACCGCATCGGTCGGTTCGTCGATCGCGGCGTCGCCGACGTGCTCGATGCGGACGTCGCCGGCGGCGAACATCATCGTGGCGCGCATCAGGCGTCAGGGCCGGCCGTCAGAGGGTCGAACCGCCGGCGCCGGCCCCGGCGTAGCGGAACGGCAGGTCGCCGGCGACCTCGGCCAGCTTCGGCGCCGCCGCATCCCGGGCCGAGACGATTCGCTCGGCGGCGGGGATCGGCCAGTCGATGCCGAGCGCCGGGTCGTCGTAGGCGATGCCCCGGTCGAGCTCCGGGTCGTAGTAGCCCGTCTGCCGGTAGATCACGTCGGCGACGTCCGACAACACGCAGAAGCCGTGCGCGAAGCCGACCGGGACGAGCAGCTGGGCGTGGGTCTCGTCGTCCAGGACGAACGACTCCGACCGGCCGAAGTGCGGCGACCCCCGGCGGAGGTCGACGATCACGTCGAGGATCGTCCCGCGGGCGCAGCGCACGAGCTTGGCGATCCCATCGCCCAGCTGGAAGTGCAGGCCCCGGATGACGCCGCGGCCCGAGCGCGAGTGGTTGTCCTGGACGAGCGCGACGCCGTCGCCGAGCTCGAGGTCGGCCAGGTCGTCGAGCCGGAAAGTCTCGACGAAGAAGCCCCGCGCGTCGCCGTGGATCACCGGCTCGAGCAGCAACGGCCCGTCGATGCTGGTTGACCGCACGCGCACGGTCGCAGCGTAGTCGTTCGTCTCGCGGCGATGCTTGTGACCGCGGCGCGTCCCGGTCGACCAGGCTGGGCCCCGTCGTCGCCCAGCCGGGCCGCGTCGGGCCGGGCCAGCCGCCGGCCGGCCGGCCCGCCCGGTGCTTCCAGACGCCGCGGGGCGCTACCGTGCGCGGGGATGGCTCCTCCTGCGCCCGACGAAGCCCGCCGACGCCCACCGTGCTGAGCGCGGCCGCAGCAGCCGGCAGCATCGGCGCCCGGGCCATTCCCGAGTTTGCGGGCAACGCCGACGTCTGGCCGCGCGGGGCGCGGCTCGAGGCAGTCCGCGCCGCCGCGGCCGCCTACCGCGAGCGCTTCGTCGCCGCCGGTCAGATTCGCGCCCTCCAGTCGTGCCCGCTCGCCGCCGCCAGCTACCCGACGCGGTTCGCCCTCCACGGGGCGGCGATCGCGCCGACGGTCCCCTACGTGATGCTCGTCAGCCGCCTGCTGATCGTCCGCTACGAGGACTTCGGCGGCCGCGAGCGGACGCTGCTGTGGGAGCCGACGATCCCGGCCGGGGCGGCCGAGACGCCGTTCAACGCCCAGCTCGAGGATCGCGTCTCGCGCCTGCCGGGCGGCCGGTACCTGGCGCACACCCTCCTCTCCAAGGACTACGTCACGCTCGAGGACGCGCTCGCCACCGCCGGCGTCGGGCTCGACGCCGTCGACTTCGTCTCGTTCGGCCACCTCCAGGGCCAGGATCCCCGGCTGCTGATCGGGACGACGGCGCCCTGGGCCGACGAGCAGACACCGCGCGCACCCCTGCTGCCGGGCGCCCGCCTGATCGTCCAACGCCGCGAGGCGGCGACCTTCGCCTCGGTCCACCCGATGCAATGGGCCTGGTACGTCGACGGGGGGATGGAGGACCTCGTCGAGGAGTCGGTCGTCGTCGTCGACGGCGACATCGAGCTCGGCGTCGGCGTGTCGCTGGTCGCCACGCCCGGCAACACCGACGGGCACCAGACGCTCGTCCTCAACACCCCGGAGGGCGTCTGGCTGTCCTCCCACAACGGCGTCGCGCTCGACAACTGGCAGCCGCAGATGTCGAAGATCCCCGGCGTCCACGCCCACGCCGACTTCTTCAACCGCGAGGTGGTCCCGAACGCCAACAGCATCGAGGACTCGCTCGACCAGTACGACTCGATGGTCAAGGAGAAGACGCTGGCCTCGCCGTCGCGGCCGGACCCCGGCTGGCTGCAGATCCTGCCGGCCCGCGAGCTGAGCGGCTCACGGCGCCAGTGGCCGGTGCTGGCGACGCACGTCCACGGCGAGATCTCCTACGGCACGCTGCGACGCAGCGCGGCGGCCGGGAGCCGCTAAGAGCGGCGCCGGCGACGGCCGGTCGGACGCCCACCCGCCGGCGCCGCCGGGTGGGGATGCTCGCTCCCGCCCGGCTCGGCCGATGCGTGCCGGCGTGCGTTCAGCCGTTGAGCTGCTTCTTGAGCGCACTCGCCGCAGAGAACTTGGCGGCGTTGCTCGCAGCGATCTGGATCGTCTCGCCGTTGGCCGGGTTGCGGCCGCTGCGCGCTGCGCGGTGGCTGACGCTGAACTTGCCAAAGCCCGCAACCGACACCTCGCCGCCGCCGGCCAGCTGCTCCGCGATCGCCTCGAAGGCTGCATCGACCGCTTCTCTGGCCTGACCAACACCGATACCGGTGCTCTCCGCGACCTTGCCGGCGAGCTCGTTCTTCGTCATGACGCTCCTCTCTGAAGTCAGATAAGGCCACCACGCTAACGGGTCCGGCGGACGAGCGGGGTCGCGGAAGCCCGTAAAACGGCCGAATTTGGCTTCTCGCGGGGCTTCTACTCCCCAGCGCCGGGTCCCCGGACCGGCGCTCCGCATCTGACCACACGGCCGCCGGGCGCGCCGGTCGCCGCGGCAGGCGCCCGCGGGGCTGTGGCATCCTTGCGGCGTGCTCGCCCGCATCCGTGAGCGCTGGCCGGTCAGCGCCGAGACCTACGAGAAGATCGCGCTCGGCGCGCTCGTGTCGCTTGTGCTCGTCGTCCTCACCGGTGCCGCCGTCCGCCTGACCGGCTCGGGTCTCGGCTGCCCGTCGTGGCCCAGGTGCACGCGGACGTCGCTCCAGCCGCAGCTCAACAGCTACGCCCTGATCGAGTTCGGCAATCGCGTGCTCATCTTCTTCGTCTCCGCCGCCGCCCTCGCCGCCGTCGTCGGGGCGCTCCTGCGCCGGCCGGCCGAGCGCCGCCGGGACCTCGTGCTCCTGTCCGGCGTCCTCCCGCTCGGCATCATCGCCCAGGCCGTGATCGGCGGCGAGTCGGTCCTGCACAAGCTCGCCCCCGGCTGGGTGATGTCCCACTACTGGGTCTCGATGGTGATCCTGGTCGCGGCGTTCGAGCTCTGGTGGCGGGCGCGCCTCGAGCCCGAGGAGATCGGACGGCCCGGCGCCGACCGGGCGACGGTCATCGCCGTGCGCCTCGTCAGTGCGCTCGCCGTCGTCGTGATCCTGCTCGGCAGCGCGGCGACGGCCGCCGGACCGCACGCCGGCGCCTCGGGCACCGGCCAGCTCGTGCAGCGCCTGAACTTCTGGGGCGGCGACACGGTGCGGCGGCTGATCCACATCCACGGCTATCTCGTCACGACGATGGGCCTGGCGACGCTGGCCACCTGGTGGGCGGCGCGCCGCCGGGGGACCGCCGATCTGGCCCGGACGCTGAAGCTGGTCTGCCTGCTGCTGGCCGCCCAGGGGGTCGTCGGGATCGCCCAGTACGAGCTGGCCCTGCCCGGCGAGCTCGTCTGGGTGCACGTGATGCTGGCGACGCTGACCTGGGTCGGCTACGTCCACGCCGCGACCTCGGCCGGATCGCTGCCGTCACGGCTGGCGGGCGTGCCCCCGGATCAGGGCGCGGGCCGCGGGCGGTCGGAGAGGCCGGCGAGCGCGATCGCTCCGCCGCAGGCGATCAGCAGCGCGACGGCGCCGACCCCGTAGCGGAAGGCGCTGACGCTCGCCGCGACCGCGGCCGCCTCGACGCCGGCCGGGGCGTGGCTCGGGCGCGTCAGCGGTTGCTCGTGGAGCGCGGCGACCGCCGCCCGCGGCAGGTCGCCCCCGACCCGGCCGCCGAGGGCGTCGTCGAAGCGCAGGGAGACCAGCACGCCGATCAGCGCGATCGCGAGCAGGCTGGCGACCCGCGCCAGGGCGTTGTTGACGCCCGAGGCGACCCCGGCCCGCGCCGGCTCGGTCGCTCCGAGCACCGTCGCCGTCAGCGGCGCCACGGTCGCCGCCATGCCGAGCCCGAACACCGCCGCCGCCGGCAGCAGGTCGCTCAGGTAGTCGACGTGGGCCCCGAGGCGCAGGAAGAGGAGCGCCCCGGCGGCGGCCACGAGCGGGCCGACGCCCATCACCGGCCGCGGCCCGATCCGCGCCGCGAGGGCGCCGAAGCGGCGCGAGAGGGCCACGAGCATGACGGTCACCGGCATCAGCGCCAGGCCGGCGGCCGTCGCGGTGTAGCCGGCGATCTGCTGGAGGTAGACCGCGACGAGGAACGTCAAGCCGCCGAGACCGGCGTAGATGGCCACCGTCGCGGCGTTGGCGACGGCGAAGTCCCTGACCCGGAAGAGCTCGAGCGGCAGCATCGGCTGGGCCGCCCGGCGCTCGTGGGCGACGAACGCGGCGAGCAGGCCGGCCCCGGCCGCGAACGAGCCGAGCACGATCGGATCGCCGAGTCCCCGCACCGGCTGCTCGATCAGCCCGAAGACCGGCCCGGCGAGCCCGAGCGCACAGAGGCCGCCGCCGACCAGGTCGAGCGACCCGCCGCTGCCGGGGAAGGCCGGCACAGACCGGCGGATCAGCCAGAGCGTGGTGAGCACGAGCGGGATGTTGAGCGCGAATACGGCCCGCCACGAGATCGCATCGACGAGCACCCCGCCGAGCGGCGGGCCGAAGGCGATCGCCGCCGAGGTCCACGCCGTCCAGGCGCCGATCGCCGCGCCGCGCGCCGGGCCGGCGTAGGTCTCGGTGATGATGGCCAACGAGCTCGGCACCAGCAGCGCGGCGAACGCGCCCTGGGCCGCGCGCAGCCCGATCAGGATGCCGATCGACGGCGCCAGCGCGCACAGGCCCGACGCCAGCCCGAAGCCGCCGACTCCGAGGGCGAAGACGCGCCGGCGGCCGAGCCTGTCCCCGAGCGCCCCGCCGAGCAGGACGAGCGATCCGAGCGTGAGCAGGTACGCGTCGACGACCCACTGCTGCCCGGCGAGCCCGGCCCCGAGATCGATTCGCAGGGCCGGGAGCGCGACGTTGACGACGGTGGTGTCGATGAACACCACCGCGGAGCCGAGGATGCAGGCGAGCAGGACCAGCAGCCGAGGATCGCAGACGCGCTCCACTACATTGTGCCGGGTGCACGTCGGCATCCTCACCGGCGGCGGTGACTGTCCCGGCCTGAATGCGGCGATCCGCGCCGTCGTGCGCAAGGGCGTGAACCGCTACGACGACACGTTCCTCGGCTTCCGCGACGGCTGGCGCGGGCCGCTCGAGGGACTCGGGGCGCCGCTGACGCTTGAGTCGGTGCGCGGCATCCTCCCGCGCGGGGGGACGATCCTCGGCTCGAGCCGCACGAACCCGTTCAAGGGTGACCAGGCCGGTCTCGGGCCGGTGCTCGCGGCGCTCGGCGAGCTCGACGCCCTGATCGCGATCGGCGGCGAGGATACGCTCGGCGTCGCCGCCCGCCTCCACGCCGAGCACGGCGTGCGGGTCGTCGGCCTGCCCAAGACGATCGACAACGACCTCGGCGCGACCGACGCGACGTTCGGTTTCGACACGGCGCTGCAGATCGCCAGCGACGCGATCGATCGGCTCCACACGACGGCCGAGAGCCACCACCGCAACCTCGTCGTCGAGGTGATGGGGCGTCACGCCGGCTGGATCGCCCTGCACGCCGGCATCGCCGGCGGCGCCGACGTGATCCTGATCCCGGAGCGGCCGTTCGACATCGACGCGGTCTGCACCGCGATCGACCGCCGCCACGCCCAGGGGAGCTACTTCTCGATCATCGTCGCCGCCGAGGGCGCAGTCCCGGTCGGCGGGATGCCCGAGGCGACCGAGGCCGTCGACGACTTCGGCCACGTCCGCCTCGGCGGGATCGGGCGCTGGCTCGAGGGCCAGATCGAGCACCGCACGGGCTACGAGACGCGGGCGACCGTGCTCGGGCACGTCCAGCGCGGGGGGACGCCGACCGCCTTCGACCGGGTCCTCGCGACGCGGCTCGGCCTGGCCGCCATCGACGCCGTGCACGACGGCCGCTTCGGAACGATGGCCGCCCTGCGCGGTAACAGGATCGAGCTCGCCGCGCTGGCCGACGCGACCGCGGGTCTGCGGACCGTGCCGCTGGAGGACTACGATGCCGTCGAGGCCCTGCTGGGGTAGACCGTCGTCGTGTTTCGCGACGACCCGGCCGGGTAGGCCCTAGACGCTCGCACCGCGCGAGCGTGACCAATCACTGGAGGTATTTCGATGGCTGGCATCCCGCAAGATCCCGAGAAGAAGAACGATCAGGAGCTGGGCAGCGAAGGCCTCTACGGCGGCGACGCCGGTCTCTCGCGCTCCGGCTCGCCCGACTGGGGCGGCGTAGACCTCTCCCTCGGCGACAACGCCGACGCGACGCAGAACTCTCCGGAGCGGCAGAGCGCCCGCGAGGAAGACGAGAAGTAGCCACCGGCTCCGGCTCCGGCTCCGGCGGTGGCGATCTCAGGTCGACGGGCGGTGCCGCACTGGCACCGCCGTACCTGGCGGGCCATCGTCGTGACCGGCAGCCTCGGCCTGGGCCTGGGCCTCGTATCGGCCGGGGGGCCCATCCCGTCCGGGCCAGCCGGCGCCGCCGCCGCGACCCGCCCGACCGCCGTCGTCACCCTCGGCGACAGCTACATCTCGGGCGAGGCCGGTCGCTGGCGTGGCAACAGCGTGGATCCCCTGCCCGGCAACGACGGCACCGATCGGGCCTGCGCGCCGCACGCGCTGCTCTGCCTTCCGGACAAGGCCCGGGTCTACGTCGACGGGAGCGCGGCCGACGGCTGCCACCGCTCGGACGTCGCCGAGGTCCGCAGCGCGCATCTGGATGTCGCCGATCGCATCAACATCGCCTGCTCGGGCGCGGTCACGACGAACATCCTCCCGGCGGCCGACGGCGGCGTCGGTCAGAACGGCGAGGCGCCGCAGGCCGATCAGCTGCTGCCGATCGCCCAGACCCACGACGTCAAGATGATCGTGCTCTCGATCGGCGGGAACGACCTCGGCTTCGCCGGCATCGTCACGAGCTGCTTCGAGGCCTACCTGCTCGCGCAGGGCCCGTGTCAGGCGGCACAGCAGCAGGCGCTCGCGGCGCACGCCCCGGCGGTGACCGCCGCCGTCGAGCGGGCGATCGACGCGATCCGCGCCGTGATGACCCAGGCCGGCTACAGCACCTCCGACTACCGCCTGGTCGCCCAGACCTATCCGTCGGTCGTGCCGCGGGCAGCCGATGCCCGCTACGCCCAGGGCGACCCCCGCCGGGCGATCGAAGGCTGCCCCTTCTACGACGCCGACCTCAACTGGGCACGCGACCAGGCCGTGCCGGAGATCGGCGCCGTCGTCGCCGCGGCCGCGCACGCGCGCGGCGCCGAGGTGCTCGACATGAGCGGCGCCCTCGATGGTCACGAGGTCTGCGCCCGGTCAGACGCCGAGGCGACGCTGCTGCAGCGCCCGCCGGCGGCGACGAGCGAGTGGGGCCGCTTCGTCGGCGCCAGCACCGTGCTCGAGGGCGACCTTCAGGAGGCGTTCCATCCGAACGCGTATGCCCAGCTCGCGTTCGGTCACTGCCTGACGCGGCTGTTCACCCGCCCGCCCGGCGACTACACCTGTAGCGGTGGGGCGGGTCGGGCGACCACCGGCGAGATCCTCGCCCCGGCCTGAAGGTGCCTCAGGCACTCGGGCCTCAGGCCTGCGTCGCCACCCAGCGGCCGACGGCGCCGCCGACGTGCTGTACGCGCTCCGAATCCGGGTGCTCGGCGAGGATCCCGGCGAGGTGGGAGGCGGCGTCGGCCGGCCGGCCGATGTTGACGTAGAGCACGGCGCGCGCGCACTCGATCACCCCGCGATACTCGCCGGTGAACGGCGCGCAGCCGCGGTCGAAGAGCTCGAGCTTGCGCTCCGCCGGCAGGGCGTCGAGGCTCGCCGGCAGGTCACCCGGCGCGATCGCCCGGGTCGAGAGGTACACGGCCGAGCACCAGGGGACGGTCGCGACCAGCTCGACGGAGTCACCCAGCAGCCCCATGGTGATCGTCAGGTACGGCAGCCACTCGTGGATCAGGTCCTGCTGGATGATCACGCTGCGTCCGGGGACGAGCGCCGGAAAGAACTCGTGCACCACGTGGTCGTTGATCGCCCAGGACTTGCAGACGTCGATGAAGAGGATCTCGATCGGCCCGCCGGTCCAGCGCTCGCGGCAGATGTCGCCCTCGTGGACCTCGACATGGTCGAGCAGCGGCCCGACGACGGCGTCGAACTTCCCTCGGGTCGAGTCGCCGGTGACGTCGGCGACGAGGTCGGGATAGTCCCTGACGAAGGACGGGTCGAGGGCGAACAGGTCGTAGGTGTGGATCGGCGGGCCGCGGCGCGCCCGGCGATTGCGGGCGTAGCCGGCAGCCAGGGCCTTGGTCGATCCGCCGAGGAAGCAGCCGGCGTCGACGATCGCGCCGTCGCCGCGGGCGTAGTCCCGCGCCAGCACGTAGAGCAGCTGGCGCTCCTGCACGCTCAGCATCGTCGGCGCGCCGACGACGTCGTCGGGGATCGAAGTCGCCGACCACGGCTCCGAGCGCAGCCAGGCGCGACGGCGACCGGGCGTCGGCAGCCTCATGCGCGGCGCACCCGGCCGCCGAGCTCGACCGCGCCACCACCGTGCGTCGGCCGGGCGAGGATCTCGCTGCCGGCCCCCTGTCGGATGACCAGCGCCCGGCCGAGCGCGGAGCACAGGGTGATCGCCGCCGAGCCGGTCGCGGGATCCTCGGCGACCCCGTAGTCCGGCGCGAACACCCGGGCGCGCACCAGGCCGGCCGCCTCGTCGACGAAGGCCCAGTGCATGACGTGCCCGGCGTCCGGCGGGCGCAGATCGTCGACGCGCGCGGGCGTTGCTTCGCGCCGGAGCTCCCAGGCCGGGCAGAAGGCGGGATCGGCCGTGATCCACGTCAGCTCCCCGTCCCGGCGTGTGGCCACCGGCCCGGCCGGGGGGTGCAGCGTCGGACGGTCGAGCAGCCAGGCCGCGCCGACCAGCGGGTGGCCGGCGAAGGCGAGCTCGGTCGTCGGCGTGAAGATCTGCAGCCGGTCGGCGCCGTCGACGAAGACGGTCTCGCTGTAGCCCAGCTCGGTGGCGATCTGCTGCCGCTCGGCGGGGCCGAGGCCCTCGGCCGCGAGCATCATGCCCAGGCGGTTGCCGGCGGCGCCGTCCCGGTCGACGAACACGCTCAGCACATGGAGCTCGGGCATCGGCGGCGACTATAGGGCCCGCCGCGCACCGTCGCCGACCCAGCCGTCCCGTGACGCCACGCCGCAATTTGGGAGACTTGGGGGCAGCCCGCCGCGCGACAGGAGGATGCTCATGTTCACGAACAGCTTTGGCGCCCGCGCCGAGCTCGTGGTAGGGGACCGAACATTCGAGATCTTCCGCCTCGACGCGTTGGCGGACCGCTTCGACATCGCGCGCCTGCCGTTCTCGCTGAAGGTGCTGCTCGAGAACCTGCTCCGGACCGAGGGCAACGGCGCCGTCTCGGCGGCCGACATCGAGGCCCTGGCCGGCTGGGACCCGGGCGCCCAGCCGTCGACGGAGATCGCGTTCACGCCGGCGCGCGTCCTGCTCCAGGACTTCACCGGCGTCCCGGCCGTCGTCGATCTCGCGGCGATGCGCGACGCGATGGCCGCGCTGGGCGGCGACCCGGCCAAGATCAACCCGCTGGTCCCGGCCGAGCTGGTGATCGACCACTCGGTGCAGGTCGACATCTCCGGCACGCGCGACGCCTTCCGGGCCAACGCCGAGCGCGAGTTCGAACGCAACGAGGAGCGCTACGCCTTCCTGCGCTGGGGCCAGGACGCCTTCCGGCGCTTCCAGGTCGTGCCGCCCGACACCGGCATCGTCCACCAGGTCAACCTCGAGTACCTCGCCCGCGTCGTCTTCGTCGACGACGCGACCGGACGGGCGTACCCGGACACGGTCGTCGGGACCGATTCGCACACGACCATGGTCAACGGCCTCGGGGTGCTCGGCTGGGGCGTCGGCGGGATCGAGGCCGAGGCGGCGATGCTCGGTCAGCCGATGTCGATGCTGATCCCCCAGGTGATCGGCTTCCGCCTGCACGGCCAGCTGCCCGAGGGGGCGACGGCGACCGATCTCGTGCTGACCGTGACGCGGCAGCTCCGCGCCCACGGCGTGGTCGGCAAGTTCGTCGAGTTCTTCGGCGCCGGCCTTGCCCACCTCCCGCTGGCCGACCGGGCGACGATCGGCAACATGTCGCCGGAGTTCGGGTCGACCTGCGCGATCTTCCCGATCGATCGGGAGACGCTCCGCTACCTCGAGCTGTCCGGGCGTCCGCCGGAGCGGATCGCGCTCGTCGAGGCCTACGCCCGCGCCCAGGGGCTCTGGCATGACGAGGACTCGGCGCCGCCGACCTACACGGAGGTGCTGGAGCTCGACCTCTCGACGGTGGTGCCGAGCATCGCCGGGCCCAAGCGCCCCCAGGACCTGGTCGCCCTCACCGACGCGAAGGACGAGTTTCGCGCCGCGCTCGCCCACTACCTGCCCGACCCCGACGACGACCAGGCCGCCAGCGGCGGGGTCCCGGCCCAGGAGACGGGCTCGTGGATGTCCTTCCCCGCCTCGGATCCCCCGTCGAGCGCCGATCCCGGCGCCCACGCCATGCTGCTCGCGGCCGCCGCCGCCGCGGCCGAAGCCCGGGGCCAGGACAGCTTCGTGATGGTCGCGCCGCCGTCATCGGCCCGCGTCGGCGTCACCCTCGCCGACGGCCGGGAGACCGAGCTCAACCACGGTCATGTCGTGATCGCGGCGATCACGAGCTGCACCAACACGTCCAACCCGTCGGTGATGGTCGCCGCCGGGCTCCTGGCGCGCAACGCCGTCGCGCGCGGGCTGACGACGAAGCCGTGGGTCAAGACGTCGCTCGCGCCCGGGTCCAAGGTCGTCACCGAGTATCTGGACCGGGCCGGGCTGACCGAGCCGCTCGAGCAGCTCGGGTTCCACCTCGTCGGCTACGGCTGCACGACGTGCATCGGCAACTCCGGGCCGCTGGCCCCGGAGATCTCCCAGGCGGTCAACGAGCACGACCTGGCCGTCGCCTCGGTGCTGTCGGGCAACCGCAACTTCGAGGGCCGGATCAACGCCGACGTCAAGCTCAACTACCTGGCGTCGCCGCCGCTGTGTGTCGCCTACGCCCTGGCCGGGACGATGGACTGCGACATCGTCGCCGAGCCTATCGGCGCGGACGCCGACGGGGAGCCCGTCTACCTGCGCGACATCTGGCCGTCCGAGCGCGAGGTCGCCCAGACCGTCGAGCAGGCCGTCCACTCGGACATGTTCCGCAAGAGCTACGGCGAGGTGTTCGACGGCGACGAGCGCTGGCGCGGGCTGGTCGTGCCGACCGGCGACCGCTTCGCCTGGGACGACGCGTCGACCTATGTGCGCCAGCCGCCGTTCTTCGAGGCGCTGCGGCCGTCGCCCGACCCGGTCACCGACATCGCCGGGGCGCGGGCGCTCGCCGTGCTGGGGGACTCGGTCACGACCGATCACATCTCGCCGGCCGGGTCGATCAAGCGGGACGGGCCGGCCGGACGCTATCTCCAGGAGCACGGGGTCGTGCCCAGCGAGTTCAACTCATACGGCGCGCGCCGGGGCAATCACGAGGTGATGCTCCGGGGCACCTTCGCCAACATCCGCCTGCGCAACCAGCTCGCCCCGGGAACCGAGGGCGGCGTCACACGTCACATGCCCGACGGGGAGGGCATGTCGATCTACGACGCGGCGATGCGCTACGCGGCCGACGGCGTGCCGCTCGTCGTGCTCGGCGGCAAGGAGTACGGGTCGGGATCCTCGCGCGACTGGGCGGCCAAGGGGACGGTGCTGCTGGGTGTGCGGGCGGTGATCGCCGAGAGCTTCGAGCGGATCCATCGGTCGAACCTCGTCGGCATGGGCGTGCTCGCGCTCCAGTTCGCCGACGGCGACACGGCGGCGTCGCTCGGGCTGACCGGCGAGGAGGAGTACGCGGTCGAGGGCGTCGCCGACGAGCTCAACGCCGGCCGCCTGCCGGTGCACGCGACGGTGCGCGCCGGCGCCCGGGAGTTCCAGGTGCGCGTGCGCATCGACACGCCGAAGGAAGCCGACTACTTCCGCCACGGCGGCATCCTCAAGTACGTGCTGCGGCAGCTGACCGCGGCAGGATAGGCCGGCGGGAAGGCTCAGCCGCGGACGAGCCGCTTGTAGGTGATCCGCTTGGGGCGGTCGGCTTCGGCGCCGAGCAGCGCCCGGCGGTGCTCCTCGTAGGCTTCGAAGTTGCCCTCGAACCAGGTCACCTGGCTGTCGCCCTCGAAGGCCAGCACGTGGGTGGCGATGCGGTCGAGGAACCAGCGATCGTGGGAGATCACGACCGCGCAGCCGGCGAACGACAGCAGGGCCTCCTCGAGCGCCCGGAGCGTGTCGACGTCGAGATCGTTGGTCGGCTCGTCGAGCAGCAGCAGGTTGCCGCCACCGTGCAGGAGCTTGGCCAGGTGCAGGCGGTTGCGCTCGCCGCCCGATAGCTTGCCGACCTTCGTCTGCTGATCTCCGCCCTTGAAGTTGAACGAGGCCGTGTACTGCCGGGAGTTGACCCAGCGGTCGCCGATCTTGAGCTGGTCCTGGCCGCCGGAGATCTCCTCCCAGACGTTCTTGTCCGGGTCGAGCGCGTCGCGCGACTGGTCGACGTAGGCGAGCTCGACCGTCTCGCCGATGCGGAGCTTGCCGGCGTCGGGCTGCTCGGCGCCGGTGATCATCCGAAACAGCGTCGTCTTGCCGGCGCCGTTGGGCCCGATCACGCCGACGATTCCGCCGCGGGGCAGCGAGAACGAGAGTGACTCGATCAGCAGCCGGTCGCCGAAGCCCTTGGTCAGGCCGTCGGCTTCGACGACGACGTCGCCGAGGCGCGGGCCCGCCGGGATGTGGATCTGGACCTGGTCGAGCTTGACGTCGGACTCGTGGGCCAGCAGCGACTCGTAGTTGGCCAGCCGGGCCTTGGCCTTCTTGCGCCGGCCCTTGGGGTTGGTGCGGACCCATTCGAGCTCGGCGGCGATCGTCCGCTGGCGGGAGACCTCCTGCTTCTCGTCCTGGGCCAGGCGGGCCTGCTTCTGCTCGAGCCAGCCGGAGTAGTTGCCCTCGTAGGGGATGCCGCGACCCCGGTCGAGCTCGAGGATCCATCCGGCGACGTTGTCGAGGAAGTAGCGGTCGTGCGTGACCGCGACCACCGTCCCCTTGTACTCGGCCAGGTGGCGCTCGAGCCACTCGACCGACTCGGCGTCGAGGTGGTTGGTCGGCTCGTCGAGCAGCAGGAGGTCGGGCTGGGAGAGCAGCAGTCGGCAGAGGGCGACGCGGCGGCGCTCGCCGCCCGAGAGGGTGGTGACGTCGGCGTCGGGCGGCGGGCAGCGCAGCGCGTCCATCGCGTGCTCGATCATGCCGTCGAGGTTCCAGGCGTCGGCCGCGTCGATCTGCTCCTGGAGCCGGGCGAACTCGTCGGCCGTCTCGTCGGAGTAGTTGGCGGCGATCTCGTTGAAGCGATCGAGCAGGGCCTGGGTCTCGGCCACACCGTCGAGCACGTTGGCGCGGGCGTCCTTGTTCGGATCGAGCACCGGCTCCTGCTCGAGCAGGCCGACCGTGGCGCCGGGGGCGAGCTCGGCGTCGCCGCGGTAGTCGCGGTCGAGGCCGGCCATGATCTTCAGCAGCGTCGACTTGCCCGAGCCGTTGTAGCCGAGCACGCCGATCTTGGCGCCGGGAAGGAAGGCGAGGGTGATGTCCTTGAGCACCGTCTTGTCGGGCGGGAAGACCCGGGACATGCGGTGCATGGTGAAGATGTATTGGGTCGCCATGACCGCCGAGGATAGAGCCTGCCGGGCGTTCGCCTCGCTAACGTGGGCAGGTAATGGCCAATGTCTTCGATCTCGAGCAGGCGTTGCTGCTCCTGGAGCTCGAGCCGCCGTTCGACAAGCGCGACGTGGCGCTGGCGCGCCGGCGGATGGCGAAGGTCTGGCATCCGGACATCGCCCCGCCGGGCCGCCAGGTCGAGCATCAGCGCCACCTCCAGGCGATCAACCAGGCGGCCGACGAGCTCGAGCGGCTGGCCGAGGGGTCGCGCAGCGGCCAGGTCACCCGCAACGCCGTCAAGGTCTCGGCGGCCGCCAGCCGGGCGGCCCGGGCCGAGGCCGGCCGCCGGGCCTACGAGGAGCAGGAGCGGGCGCGGGCGGCGGATGCCGATCGCCAACGCTACGACCCGTTCGGCAGCCGGGCGCCCGACCACTCGGTCGTCCACCGGTACGCGCGGTGCCTGTCCTACCCGGAGTGGGGCGTGGGCTCGGTGACCGGGGTCTACTTCAGCGGGGCCGGGGACGACATCCAGCAGTGGGCGCGCGTGCTCTTCAGCCAGGGCGTGCGGACGGTGCCGGCCGGGAGCCTCCAGTTCGTCGACTTCTCCAAGCCCGACCCCGGCAGCGCTCGGGTGCAGCGCTTCATGATGGCCGCGCAGCACGCGCTGGCCGAAGGCAATGCCGAGCTGGCGGCCCGGCGGCTGATCTACGCGCGGGACGCCGACCCGACGAACGTGCCGGTGCTGCGGCTGATGACGCTCGCCTTCTGGCAGGCGGGCAACCTCGAGGCGGCGGCGCGGGCGGTGCGCGACTGGGCGCGGGTCGAGCCGCAGCGGCCGGCCGCGCATCGCTACGCGGCCCGCATCTACGAGGACATCGGGGCGATCGACCTGGCCGCCGACGCCGCGGATCGGGCGGCGGCCCGGGCGCCGCAGGACGCCGGGGAGTGGGAGCGGGTCGGCCGCCTGCGGCTGCGCCTGATGGACCGGCCGGCGGCGATCGCCGCCCTACAGCGGGCCCGGGGGCTCGGACCGACGCTGGACGGCCTGCTCGACCTGGCCCTGGCCCTGCATCTGGCCGGGGACGTCGGGGGGGAGGTGTCGGTCTGCGAGGAGGCGGTCGAGCTGGCCCCGGACGCGGCGGTGGCCTGGTCGCGGCTGGCACACGCGCTGGCCCGAACCGATCGGGTCAGCGAGTGCCTGGAGGCCTGTTCCCGCGCCTTGGCCTTGGGGGCCGACGCCGAGGTGCGAGAGCTGCGCGACCGCCTGCTCGTGCGGGGCGACCGGGTCCTGCCGGCGCCCGTCGAAGCTGCCGCTACGCTCTGGTGAGAGTCGACTGCTGATCCGGACGGGCCGAGGCCTACGTAGAGGAGTAGTACATGGGCGGACTAATGAATCCAATTCACCTGATGTTCATCGGCGTGATCGCGCTGATCTTCCTCGGCCCGAAGCGCTTGCCGGAGCTGGCCAAGACGCTGGGGTCGGGCATGCGCGAGTTCCGGGAGACGCTCAGCCTGAGCCCGGAGGCCGAGGCGCCGATCGTCCCGATCGTCGAGACCCCGCAGCCGGCCCCGGCCCCGGTGCCCGAAGTCGCCCCGCCGATCGCCCCGGTCATCCCGGCCGCGGTGACCCCGCCGCCGGCACCCGACCCCTCTTAGCTCCGACCGCGGGCCTCGACCCGACCTTCGACCTGGTGGGCGACCCCGGCCCCGGCGCCTAGGCACCAGACCAAGTGTCGGTTATTCTCGTCCGTCGTGGGGGCGTTCCCGATGGGCTTGTCGCATCCACCGTGAGCAGGCCCGGAAGGCCCGACGTCGAGATCCGAGGGCGCGAGAGGAGGCAGGTATGAGCAAGTCGAACCGGCGGGCAGGTTTCTTGACGGCCGCCGTAGCAGGGGTGTTGAGCTTGGGGGTGACGACGGCACCGGCGAGTGCCAGAACGGTCACGCTCCACTACTTCGAGAAGGAGACGAGCACGGCGTTCTTTGGGGCCGACGGGAGGCCGGCCGCACCTCCGACCGGGCCGCCTGTGGCCGGTGCCCGGTTCATCACCACCGACCAGGACTTCGTCGGTAACCACGCCCATCACGCGAAGCGCTACACGGCGACCGACCACATCGCCTGCACGTTCACCGCGACGCCCGGAGTTGCGATCTGCAGCGCTCAGCTGGCGGTCGGCGGGTCGATGCTGTTCGCCGACGACGTGAGCGTCGACTTCAGTTCGAGCAGCGTCGCGCTGAACATCACGGGCGGCACAGGCATCTACAGGAATGCCCATGGGACGACCGTGAGCACGAACATCGGCAACACCAACAACTCCGACATCACGTTCAAGGTCACCATCTGAAGTCTCCGTTGGTCGTATTGGGTCGGTCTCGGCCGACCCAATACCGTCGTCTCGATGCGTCCCTGATCAGCTTGAGCTGACGGTCGGCGGCTCGGGCATCCGGCTCGGCCCCTACCGTTGCCGCATGCGCCTGCTCGTCGCCCGCTGCCAGGTCGTCTACTCCGGACGGCTGACCACGGTTCTGCCGATGGCCGTCCGCCTGCTCGTGATCAAGTCCGACGGGTCGGTCCTCGTCCACGCCGACCACGGCGGCTACAAGCCGACCAACTGGATGACGCCGCCGACGGTGATCGAGCTCGACGGGGACCCGCCGACGGCGATCGACGTCCGCAAGGTCGCCGGCGACGAGCGGCTGCGGATCGAGATCGCCGAGGTCCTCTCCGACCAGACCCACGACATGGGCGAGGCCGCGGCGCTCGAGAAGGACGGCGTCGAGCGCCACCTCCAGGAGCTGCTCGCCGACCAGCCCGGCTGGTGCGGCGAGGGGTTCCGCCTCTCCCGGCGCGAATGGCCGACCGACATCGGCCCGGTCGACCTGATGTGCCGCGACGAGGCCGACGCCTGGATCGCCGTCGAGATCAAGCGCGTGGCCACGATCGACGCCGTCGAGCAGCTCGCCCGCTATCTCGAGCGGATCCGGCGCGACCCGGCGATGGCCGACTGTCGCGGCGTCCTCGCCGCCCAGCAGTTCAAGCCCCAGGCACGCGTCCTCGCCGACGCCCGGGGGATCGCCTGCGTCGAGGTCGACCTGGCCGTCCTGCGCGGCGAGCGCGAGCCTCCGATGACCCTGTTCGCCTAATCGAAGGCGATGACGTCGCCGTCGACGAGCGGCGTCTCCGGGTCGGCGTCGATCGGCACGCCGTTCAGCGTGACCGACCCCGGCATCTCCGTCCGGCCCCGACAGCGGCCTGGCCGAGGCTGGCCGCGCGCACGGCGATCCCCGACACCGAGACCCAGGGCGCCGGCCGGGCCCGGGCGGCCGCGTAGTCGCGCCGGCTCGTTGACGTTGATTGGGGCTGGCGGCGCCGACGTCGAGCCGTCGCGTCGCGCAGTGCTCCAGCAGCGCGCCGAGCCTCAGCTCGCCGGCGGCCAGAAGGCCGGCGGCGGCGGTGGCGACCGATGCCCGGTAGGCGGCGGCCAGCGGCTGCGCCCGGCCGCCGCTCACCGGCACGCAGATCTCGTCGTAGGCCCGCAGACCCCCGAGCACGCCGGCGACGAAGGCCGGATGCAGCAACGGGATGTCGGTGGACGCGACGAACGCGACGTCCACCACCGCCGCGAGTCCGGCGGCGAGCCCCTCGAGCGGTCCCCGGTCCGGCCGCTCGTCGTCAACCACGATCCAGCGTCCCGGGGATCTCCGGGAGACGCTGGCCGGCCGCCCGGACGACGACGATCGGCCCGTCGACCGACCGCTCGAGGATGCCGCCGACCCGCCGCAGCAGCGTCGATCCGTGCCACTCCAGCCACGCCTTCGCCGTGCCCATCCGCGCCGACCGCCCACCCGCCAAGACGATGCCGGCGACCGGCGCCACCGGTCTACTCGCCGTGGAGGGTGGCCATCAGGCTCCGCTCGCCCCCGGCGTCCCGGTGCTCGCACAGGTAGATCCCCTGCCACGTCCCCAGGGCCAGGCGCCCCCGGCTGACCGGCAGGCTGAGCGTCGGCCCGAGCAGCGCCGCCTTGATGTGGGCCGGCATGTCGTCTGGCCCCTCGAGCGTGTGCGTCCAGTACGCCGCGTTCTCCGGCACCGCCCGGTCGAACCACGTCTCGAAGTCGTCGCGCACCTGCGGACTCGCGTTCTCGCTCAGGGTCAGCGAGGCCGATGTGTGCCGAAGCAGCAGGTGGAGCATGCCGACGTCGACCGACCCGAGCTCCGGCAGCCGCTCGACCACGGCTCCCGTCACCAGGTGGAAGCCGCGCCGGCGTGGGGCCAGCCGGATCTCACGCTGGACCCACAGGGCCCGTCAGCGCTCGCCGGGAGTCTTGCGGGGGAACTGCGAGACCTCGTGGTCGATGTCGAGCGCCGTCCGGACGATCCGGCTCTGCTGCTCGGCGTGCGCGACCGGATAGCCCTCGCCCGGGCTCGCCCGCTCCGGCCGCCCGACGTAGCCGAAGCGCAGGTGCCGGGGCATGATCTGGCGCAGGCGCGCCGACATGTGCGCCCGCGCGCCCATGTTGCGCGGCTCCTCCTGGCACCAGACGACCTCCTCCAGGTGGGGATAGCTCTCCATCAGCCGCAGGACCTCGCCCTGCGGGAACGGATACAGGAGCTCGACGCGCCCGACCGCCACCGCCTCGTTGCCCGCCCGGTCGGGGTGGCCGATCAGGTCGTAGAAGATCTTGCCCGTGCACAGGACCAGCCGGCGCACCTGCTCGTGGTCGACCCGCGGCTCGGGCAGCACCGGGTAGAAGCGGTTCTCGGCGAGGTGCTCGATCCGGTTGGTCGCCTGCGTCAGGCGCAGCAGCGACTTCGGGGTCATCACGATCAGCGGCCGCTGCTTGGCGACGCGCGCCTGGCGCCGGAGCAGGTGGAAGTACTGGGCCGGGGTCGTCAGGTTCGCCACGCGGATGTTGCCCTCGGCCGCCAGCTGGAGGAACCGCTCCAGGCGCGCCGATGAGTGCTCGGGCCCCGAGCCCTCGTACCCGTGCGGGAGCAGCAGCGTCAGCCGCGACGTCTGGCCCCACTTGGCCAGGCCGGAGACGATGAACTGGTCGACGATCACCTGCGCCGCGTTGACGAAGTCCCCGAACTGCGCCTCCCAGACGACGAGCGTCTCCGGCGCCTCCTGGCTGTAGCCGTACTCGAAGCCCAGGCACCCGACCTCAGACAGCGGCGAGTTGTGGAGCTCGAACGGCGCCAGCGCCCCCGGCAGCCGCTGAATCGGGCAGACCGTCTGCCCGGTCTTGGCGTCGTGCAGGACGAGGTGGCGCTGGCTGAACGTCCCGCGCTCGGCGTCCTGACCGGTCAGGCGAATCGGCGTGCCCTCGGTCAGCAGCGACCCGAACGCCAGCGCCTCGGCGTGGGCCCAGTTGATGCCGCCGTCGCCGACCCATCGCCGCACGCCGCTGCTCGAGCTGGCGCGCCAGCTTCGGATGCACGGTGAAGCCGTCGGGTACCCGCAGCAGCTCGTCGGCCAGCGCCCGCAGCCGCTCGGCCGACACCGCCGTCTTGACCTCAGGCGACGGCGTCCGATCGAGCAGGTACTCGCCGGTCGGCTGCTCGGCCACGCCCTCGGCCAGCGCCTCGGCGATCCGCCGCTTGAGCTCCTGGTGGCGGTTGGTCAGGTTGTCCCAGATCTCCTGGCTCTGGCGCCCGAGCTCGTCCGCGGTGATCACCTCGTCGTGCACCAGCTTGTCGCCCCAGAGCTCGGCGACCCGCTTCTTGTTCTTGATCCGCGTGTACATCTCCGGCTGGGTGTACGCCGGCTCGTCGGCCTCGTTGTGGCCGAAGCGCCGGTAGCCGATCAGGTCGATCACGACGTCGTGGCCGAAGCTCTCCCGGAAGGCGAAGGCCAGCCGCACGGCGGCGATGCACGCCGCGACGTCGTCGGCGTTGACGTGGATGATCGGCACGTCGAAGCCCTTCGCCAGGTCCGAGGCCCAGTGGGTCGACCGGGCGTCGTCCGGGTCGGTCGTGAAGCCGACCTGGTTGTTGGTGATCAGATGCAGCGACCCGCCGACCTTGTAGCCGTCGAGCCCCTGGAGGTTGAAGGTCTCGGCCACGACGCCCTGGGCCGGGAACGCCGCGTCCCCGTGGATCACGATCGGCACGGCCGCGTTCGTGTCCTGGTGGGTGTGCGGCCCGTGCCGGGACGTCTGCGCCGCCCGGCTCGCCCCGACGACGACCGGCGAGACGAACTCCAGATGCGACGGGTTCGACTCGAGGTTGACCCGGATCGACTCGCCGCCCGCCAGCTCGTAGGAGCCCTGCGCCCCGTGGTGGTACTTGACGTCGCCGGTCCCGCCCTGCGGAATCGTCGTCACCGCCTCGAGCGTCGACGCCCCCTCGAACT
Source organism: uncultured Solirubrobacterales bacterium (assembly GCA_963742705.1). GTDB lineage: Bacteria > Actinomycetota > Thermoleophilia > Solirubrobacterales > Solirubrobacteraceae > Palsa-513. Next base: position 195,847 of record CAVUMZ010000001.1, read on the forward strand.
CGGCGAAGATCGTCTCGTACGGCCGGCCCAGGTTGTGGGCCAGCACGTTCAGCCGTCCCCGGTGGGCCATCCCGATCACGACCTCCTGGCCGCCGTGCGCCGCCGCCAGCTGGATCATCTCGTCGAGCATCGGCACCGTCATGTCGAGGCCCTCGATCGAGAACTGCTTCTGCCCGACGTAGGCCTTGTGCATGAAGCGCTCCATCGCGTCGACCTCGACCAGCCGCCGCAGCAGCGCCCGCTGCTCGTCGGTGCTCAGCGGCTGGCGGAAGGCCCCGCTCTCGATCTTCTCGCGCAGCCAGACGCGCTGGCGATGCGAGGCGATGTGCTCGATCTCGTAGGCGATCGTCCCGCAGTAGGTCTCGCGCAGGTGCGGCAGCGCATCGGCCAGCGTCACCCCCGGCACGTGCATGCGCAGGATCCGCGCCGGGATCTGCGACATCAGCGCGGGCGTCAGGCCGAGCGGCTCCGGGTCGAGCGACGGGTCGCCCTCCGGGTCGCTGCCGAGCGGGTCCAGCCGCGCCGCGAGGTGGCCGTGCGTGCGGTGGGCGCGCAGCAGCGAGACCGCCGCCTGGACCGCCTCGAGCAGCTCCTCACCCGGCACCGCGACGGCCGCCGCCGGCGCCCCCAGCCCGACCGCCTCGACCGGTGCCGGCGCCGGCACGACGGCTGCGGCTCGGGGCGCCGGCACGCCGGCGTCGACCGCGAGATCCACGTCGAGCGACCCGAAGACATCCTCGTAGAACGAGTGCTCCCCCTGGAGGTACTCCTCGATCCGCCCGAGGAACCGGCCGGACTCGGCGCCCTGGATGATGCGGTGGTCGTACGTCGAGGTCATCGACATGACCTTCTCGACCCCCGCCGCCGCCGCCAGCCCGACCGGGTAGCCGATCGCCCCGGTCGCGACGATCGTGCCCTGGCCGTTCATCAGCCGCGGCACCGACGCGATCGTCCCCAGGCCCCCCGGGTTGGTCAGCGTCAGGTTGGCCCCGGCCATGTCGTCGGCGGTCAGGGAGTTGGCCCGGGCCTGCTCGACGAGCGCCCCGTAGGCGCTCAGGAAGTCGGCGAAGGTCAGTCTTGCCGCGTCGCGGATCACCGGGACCACGAGCGCGCGCGACCCGTCGCGCTTCTCGACGTCGACCGCCAGACCGAGGTTCACCGCCCCGTCGTCGACCCGGTGCGGCTTGCCGTCGACCTCGGTGAAGTGCGTCGCCATGACCGGGATGTCCCTGGCCGCCCGGGCGATCGCGTAGGCCACGAGATGGGTGAAGGACACCCGCTTTCCGGCCGCCTTGAGCGCGTTGCGTCTGGCGTCGAGGACCGTCACCGTCAGGGTCCGGAAGCTCGTCGCCGTCGGGATCGACCGGCTCTCGTCCATGTAGCGGGCGAGCTGGGCCGCCGCCCCGCGCAGGGGCGTGACGGTCGCCTGCGGCCGCCCGTCGGCGAGCGCCGCCAGCACGTCGGCCTTGGTGATGCGCCCGTGCCCGTCGATCTGCGCCAGGTCGACGCCCTCGGCGGCGGCGACGCGTCGGGCGACCGGGGACGCCCGGCGGTCCGGTGCCCGGGCCGTGGCCCCGTTCGATCGCGTGGGAGTGGGCGGCGGCTCGGCGTCGGTCGGCGCTGCCCGGCCGTTGTCCCCGGCGCCGTTCTCGCGGGTGGCCTCCGGGCCCCCGTCGTCGCCGGGCGCGATCTCGGCGAGCACGGCTCCGACGGCGATCGTGTCGCCCTCGGCCCCGTGAATGCTGAGGATCGTCCCGCTTGCCGGCGCCGCCACCTCGGCGTCGACCTTGTCGGTCGAGATCTCGACGATCGTCTCGTCCGCGCTGACGCGGTCGCCCACGGCCTTATGCCATTCGAGGATCGTCCCCTCCGAGACCGAGTCCCCCATCTGCGGCATCACGACCTGGATCGTCGTGGTATCGAGCATCACCCAGACTGTAGTGGCTCAGTGGTCGCGCTCGTAGTTGCGGGCGCGACCGCTCAGCTCGCCGGGGCCGTGGTTCGCCGCCGGTCCTCGCGAATGAACGCCGCGCTGCCGATGAACGGCCCGAAGCCGCCCAGCACGGCGACCGCCACCGCCAGCGGCAGCGGTATCACCCGCCGGCGCACGGCGGCGAGGCAGGCCAGCGACATGGCGATCCACATGACGCCGTGGGCGAGCCCCAGCACGAACGTCGCCGGCTCCGGCTTGCCGGCGACGAACGCGGCATATAGCAGGCCGAGGTAGACCGCGGAGTGGACGAACGACGCGCGCTCGAGGCGGGCGAACGTGAGCAACGGCTAGTCCGCGAGCGACGCGGCCATGCGGCGGAGGTTCGCGTCGGCCTCGGCCGGCCAGTCGTCGATCGCCGCCGGCCACCACGCGTGGGCGTCGTGCTCGTCGTCGGGCACGACCTCGGCCCCGTCGGGCAGCCAGGCCAGGCCGACGAACATGACGAGGCGGTGGGGGAGGCAGATGAGCACCCGGGCGGCGATCCGCTCGGGCGCCACCGACCACTCCTCCTCGAGCTCCCGCACCAGCGTGTGGGCCGGGTTCTCGCCCGGGTCGACGGCTCCCCCGGCTCCGAGCGCCCAGCGGCCCGGCCAGGTCGACAGCCAGGCCGACCGACGCCCGGCCAGCCACCGGCCGTCGGCCGCCCGCGTGACGCAGAGGGCGGCCATGCTCAGCGCGGCGTCCCGCGCGTTCAGGCGCATCGCCCAGCGGATCGGCTGGATCTCGAGCGTCAGGCTGCCTGCCGTCGACGCGTGGCCGACCAGGCGGGCGCCGACGCCGTCGTGGGCCGGGGACCCCCGCTCGACGAGCGCCGTGATCGCCGCGTCGGCCGCGGCCGTGGCGTCCGGGCCCGGGTCGTAGGGGTCCGGGCGCCAGATCGCCTCGACGTCCTCGAGCGCCCAGGCGCCGCGTTCGAGGATGCCGGGTTGCACGCTCACAGGCCACAATTTACCGGCGCCCTGACGATCGGCGTTACTCTGGCGCCCGGTGATCGACCGCACAGACGACGACCGCAGCCCCGGGGACGTTCGATGATCGCCGTGCTCGGGGCAGGCGGCGTCGGTGGCCTGGTGGCGGGGCTGCTCGACCGCGCCGGCATCGCCGCGACCGTGGTCGCCCGCGAGGAGACCGCGGACGTGATCGGCCGTCAGGGGCTCGACGTGAGCAGCGTCCGCTTCGGCGAGTTCATCGCCCGTCCGCGCGTGGTGACGCAGCTCGAAGGCGACCACGACGTCCTCATCATCGCCACCAAGGCCGCCGGCATGCTCCCGGCGCTCGAGCGGATCACGGGCTCGCCGGGCCTGGTCGTCCCGTTGCTCAACGGCATCGATCACCTCGCTCTGCTCCGCGCCCGGTTCGGCCCGCGAGCCGTGGCGGCGACGATCCGCGTCGAGTCCAACCGCCCCGAGCCCGGGGTGATCGTCCACTCGAGCAGCTTCCTGCGGATCGAGATGGCCTCCGCCGACCGGTCGTATCGGCCGGCGATCGACGGGATCGGCGCCCGTCTGACCGCCGCCGGCTTCGACGTCGGGATCGGCGACTCCGAGGCCCAGGTGCTCTGGTCGAAGCTGGTCCGCCTGAACGCGTTGGCGACCGTGACGAGTGCCTCCGGGCTCACGCTCGGGGAGATCCTCGACGATCCCGACTGGCGTGAACGCCTGCGGGCCGCCGTCGTCGAGGGGGCCATCGTCGCCGCCGCCGAGGGCGCGACGATCGACCCGGCCAAGGTGATGGGCCTCTTCGCCCAGGACCATCCGACGCTCGGCAGCTCGATGGCCCGGGACATCGCCGCCGGGCGCGAGCCCGAGCTCGACGCGATCGCCGGGGCGGTCCTCCGGGCGGCTGACCGGAATGGCGTCCCGGCGCCGACGATCGAGGAGTTGGTCGAGGAGATCGTTGGGCGGGCTGGGGTGGCGGCGCCGCGGCGGTCGCTCTGAGCTGAGCTGAGCTGCGCGGGTCCGGCGTCGACGTCTGCGTGGTCACCAGCAGCCATCTCGCCCCTGGCGTCAATCGTGGTTGCCGCGCGTGCGACAAATGCGCAGGGCGAAGTCACACCGCACCGAACAACGCGGCGTGCGCGATTCTCCGCGCGTGTGGTTGCAGGAGTGCCGGGGTGGTCGCAGTGTAAGATCGCGTCCTCGCGAGATGGGGTCGACGGTGCGTCCGCTTTCACTTTGGTCAGACGATGGAGAGAGGTTGGGTATGAAGAGAAGGAATTTGGTGCTTGGCAGCGCCGTACTCGTAGCGAGCGTTGGTGTACCGGTCAGCGCCTTGGCCGCGCCCGGGTTCGGTCTGGTCGGTGCTAACGGCCACCACGGGGCCCCCGGGACCAACGGGGCCGCCGGCACTCCCGGCACGGGGACGATCCTCGCTCTGGGCGGCGCGGGGGGCTTCAGTACGCCGGGCGGGAATGGGCTTCCGGGGGGTGACGGTATCGTGCTCGGCGGCCGCGGTGGTGCAGGCGGCAGCGGCGGCAGCGGCGGCAGCGGCGGGGCCGCGACCGCCACCAACAACACAACCGGCCGCACCACCGCGGCCGCCAGTCTGGGCGGCGGAGCCGCCGCGGGCAGCGCCGGTGGCGCTGGCGGTCGCGGCGGTGCCGCGCTGGTGTTCGCGGGCGGCGGAGGCCAGGGCGGTAGCGGCGGGGCCGGCGGCAACGGCGGCGACGCAACATCTGTGGCGACGAACACGCGTACTTCGAACGCCACGGCGGTGGCCCTGGCCGGTGGCACCGATGGCGCGGCCGGAGGCAGGGGCGGAACCGGCGGCACCGGCGGCGACGCGCTGATATTCGGCGGCGATGGCGCCAGCGGTGGCGCAGGAGGTGCCGGTGGGAACGGCGGCAACGCGACCGGTACTGCCACTACCGACCACGGGTCGGCGAGCGCCGGGACCCCGGCGATCTTCATCGTGCCGGCCCTGCCGGTGACCGGTGGTGACGGTGGTGCCGGTGGCGCCGGAGCAAACGGCGGCAATGGCGGCAGCGCGCTCCTCTTCGGCGGGGACGGCGCGAACGGTGGCCAGGGAGGCGCGGGCGGCAACGGCGGCAACGCGAGCGCCACGGCGACCAACAACGGCACCACACTGGTTCGGCCACCGCCCTCAGCCAGGCCGGCAACGGCGGCAACGGCGGTGTCGGAGGCGACGGTGGGAACGGTGCCTCCGGGCTGATTCTCGGCGGGAACGGCGGGAACGGCGGGAACGGCGGGGCGCGCGGCGCCGCGGGCACGGCCACGGCCGTGGCCACGGGCGGCGCGACACAAACGCAGGTCGCCGCCCCGGGGACCGTAGGTACCCAGGGCAACGGCGGCAACGGCGGCAACGGAGCTGACTCGCTGCTCATCGGCGGCAACGGCGGCACCGGCGGCACCGGCAACGTCGGCGGCACCGGGGGCAACGGCGGCAACGCCCTTCTCCTCGGGGGCGAGGGCGGAGCCGGGGGCACCAGCACCGGCGGCGGCGACCCTGGCGCGAACGGCACCAACGGAAGCGGTCTGCTCGACGGGATCGTCTCGCCGCACGTGGCCAACGACCTCCGGGCCGTTCTCTAGGAGTGGAACGCGCGACGTGCCGTCCCCGTCGGCGGGGCCGGCACGTCGTCAGTCCTCGGCCGGCGGTCCGCCCGGCGCGGCCGCGGCGCGCGGGATCTCCGGGCGATGGCTTCGACCTCGCTCTGGTCCGGGCGCTCCGGCCCGCGCGCCGTGGCCGAGACCGTCCGCGTCGAGTCCGACCGCCCCCGTGCGCCTGAATGCGTTGTCGGCCGTGACGAGTGCCTCGGGGCTCACGCTCGGGGAGATCCTCGACGATCCCGACTGGCGTGGACGGTTGCGGGCCGCCGTCGTCGAGGGGGCCATCGTCGCTGCCGCCGAGGGCGCGACGATCGACCCGGCCAAGGTGATGGGCCTCTTCGCCCAGGACCATCCGACGCTCGGCAGCTCGATGGCGTGCGACATCGCCGGCGCGAGCCCGAGCTCGACGCGGTCGCCGGGTCGGTCCTCCGGGCGGCCGATGGCACGGCGTCCCGGCGCCGGCGATCGAGGCGCTGGTCGCGGAGATGGTCAGGCGGGCTGGGTCGCCCCGCCTGCCGGCCACGCTGAGTACTCGGTCTGTGCGGCTGACGTCAGCCCTGTGTGACGCCGCTGTTCGCAGATCGACGCAGCTGGTACGGTTCGTCCTGCGGGGTGTCATGGGCGACGCTCGCGCTGCGGCGCACCGCCACACCAGACAGCCCGAGGGCACCGGCGCGCGGTCCCCGCGTTTGGGGTCGGCGCGCCGTTCGGCCCGCCTCACGCTGCTCGTCGCGGGAACGTCGAGGCGCAGCCGGCGCGGTCCGAGCCCTGCCTCCCTGAGTGGCCGCTACGCCTGCGCCCACGCGACGCTCGGTTGCTATCGTTAGCAACGGTAATTACATGAGCGAAGCAATCCTCACCGACACCACCGAGCTGGCCGGGCGCCTGCGAATCGTGCTCGTGCGCACGGCGCGGCGGCTGCGCCAGCACGGCGACACCGGCCTCTCGCCGTCGCTGACCGCGGCGCTGATCGCCGTGGCCCGCCGCGGGCCGCTGACCCCCAGCGAGCTGGCCGACGGCGAGCGCGTCAAGCGCCCGACTGCGACCCGCTTCGTCCACTGCCTCGAGCGCGCCGGCCTGGTCAGCCGGGAGCCCGATCCCGAGGACGGCCGCTCCTACCGGGTCGCCGTGACGCCGACCGGGGCGGGGCTGCTGGCGTCGGCCGCCTACCGTAAGGACGCCTATCTGGCCCGGGGACTGCGCGCGCTCGAGCCCGACGAGCTCGAGACGCTCGAGCGGGCCGCGGCGATCCTCGAGCGGCTGCTCGAGGAGGAGAACCCGCGATGAGCAGCGTCTGGCGCGCCGGACAGGGAGACATCTCACCGCCCGGGGGCCGCCGCGGCGCCGGCCCGGGACCCGCCGGCGGGGCGTCCCGCAAGGTGGAGCCCGCCGTGCGCGCGCGGATCCTCCGGCTGTTCGTTCCGTATCGCAGGCGGCTCGGCGTGGTGATCGGCCTGATCGTCCTGTCCGCCGGCCTCAGCGCCCTGTCGCCGTTCCTGCTGCGGGCCGTGCTCGACCAGGCGATTCCCCGGCACGACACGACGCTGCTGACCGGGCTCGTGCTCGGGATGATCGTTATCGCGATCGCCTCGGGCGTGCTCGGCGTCGCCCAGACGTGGCTGTCGAACGTCGTCGGCCAGCGCGTCATGCACGACCTGCGCACGACGGTCTACCGCCACCTCCAGCGGATGTCGCTCGCCTTCTTCACCCGCACCCGCACCGGCGACGTCCAGTCGCGGCTGGCCAACGACATCGGCGGGATCGACACCGTCGTCACGAGCACGGCGACGTCGATCGCCTCGAACGCGACCACGGTGATCGCGACCGTCGTCGCCATGGTCCTGCTCGACTGGCGCCTGGCCGCCGCGTCGCTGATCACGCTGCCGTTCTTCGTCTGGCTGACCCGCCGCGTCGGCGCGGAGCGCCGGCGGATCGCGTCCAAGCGCCAGGGCAGCCTCTCGGACCTCTCCTCGCTGGTCGAGGAGTCACTGTCGGTCTCGGGCGTCCTGCTCGGCAAGACGATGGGCCGCTCGGCCGACCTCGGCCGGCGCTTCTCGGCCGAGTCGGAACGCCTCGCCGACCTCGAGGTCCGCTCGAAGATGGCCGGGCGCTGGCGCATGGCGACCGTGACGATGACCTTCGCGATCATGCCGGCGATCGTCTACGAGTTCGCCGGCCTCGCCGGCGGGATCACGCTCGGCACGCTGGTCGCCGTCACCACGCTCCAGACGCGCCTGTTGTTCCCGATCGGCCAACTGCTGTCGGTCGGTTTGGACATCCAGACGTCGCTGGCCCTGTTCGACCGGATCTTCGAGTACCTCGACCTGCCCGTCGACATCGTCGAAGCCGACGACCCGGTCGAGCTGCGCCCCGACGAGCTGCTCGGGGAGGTTCGCCTGCGCGACGTCGGCTTCCGCTACGACCCCGACGGCGCCTGGACGCTCGACGGCATCGACCTCGTCGTCGCCGCCGGCACCCGGACCGCCGTCGTCGGCGAGACCGGGTCGGGCAAGACGACGCTCGGCTATCTGGTCGCCCGCCTCTACGAGCCCGAGCGGGGCAGCGTCACAATCGACGGCGTCGACGTCCGCGATGCCAGCTTCGCCTCGCTGGCGGCGACGGTCGGCGTCGTCTCGCAGGAGACGTATCTCTTCCACGCCAGCGTCCGCGAGAACCTCCGCTTCGCCCGTCCGGACGCGACCGACGCCGAGGTCGAGGCGGCGGCCCGAGTCGCGGCGATCCACGAGATGATCGCCGCCCTGCCCGACGGCTACGACACCGTCGTCGGCGAGCGCGGCTACCGCTTCTCCGGCGGCGAGAAGCAGCGCATCGCCATCGCCCGGACGGTGCTGCGCAACCCGCCGGTGCTCGTCCTGGACGAGGCGACGAGCGCTCTGGATACGCAGACCGAGCGGGCCGTGCAGGAGGCGCTCGACCGGTTGTCCGAGGACCGCACGACGATCACGATCGCCCACCGCCTCTCGACGGTCCGCGACGCCGACCAGATCGTCGTGCTCGACGCCGGGCGGATCGTCGAGCGCGGGACGCACGACGAGCTGATCGAGCGCGGCGGCCACTACGCTGGTCTCGTCGCCCGCGACGGCGCCGTGCTCGCCTCCGAAGACAGCGACCGCTAGCCTTTCGAGCGATGGCGTCGCTCGAAGCCGAGATGCTGGAGTTCATCCGACGCGGCGTGGATCACCACGCCGAGACCTGCCCGATGGCCCCCCGGGCGATTCTGCTGAACCCCGGCAACCACGAGCTCTTCGGCTGGGACGAGCTGTGGGGCATCCCGGTGCTGGCCGACGAGCGGGTCGCCCCGAAGCGCTTCCGCATCGACTGCGACGGGTCGGCCTTCGGGATCGAGAGCGAGGTCGCCGAGATGATCCGCACCGAGCAGCCGGTCGAGCTGCCGATGGCCCCGGTCGGCCCCGGCGAGACCGAGCCGACCGCGTGCGCCTGACGCCGGCGGGAGTCGGCGTGACTCAGCCGGTGCCGCGCTCGATCAGCTCGATGCGGTAGCCGTCGGGGTCGCGCACGAAGCAGATCCGCGAGCCGCCGGCCCGCAGCGAGTACGGCGGCTTCTCCGGGTCGATGCCATGGCCGGCGAGCCGTTCGAGCGTGCCGTCGAGATCCTCGACGGTCAGGGCGATGTGGTTGTAGCCGGTGCCGAGCTCGTAGTGGTCAACGCCGTGGTTGTAGGTCAGCTCGAGCCGGGGGCCGTCGCCGGGCAGGCCCATGAAGACGTTGATCGCCTCGTCGCGAATCGGCATCCTCCGCAGCTCCTCGAAGCCGAGCGCCTCGTAGAAGGCGACGGACCGGTCGATCTCGCCGATGCGGTAGCAGGTGTGGATCAACTCCATGGCGGCAATGCTAGTCACCAGGGCTGGCGTCCGGCCGCGCGACATGCGACGATCCGCGCCGATGATCGTCGAGCGGTCGATGAACAAGCAGTTCCTCTCGAACACCTACCTCGTCTGCGACGAGGAGGCCGGCAGCGGGCTGATCATCGACGCCGGCGGGCCGATCGGACCGCTGCTCGAGGCCGCCGACCGGCTCGAGGTGACGCCGTCGCACCTGCTCCTGACCCATCACCACTTCGACCACGTCAGCGAGATCCCGGCGCTCGTCGCCCGCTGGCCGAAGCTCGCCGTCCTGATCCATCCGCTCGAGCGCGAGCTCGTCGACGGGGCGACCGGCACGATCGCGGCGGGCGAGCGCCTCCAGGTCGGGGGCCTCGACGTCCGGCCGCTGCACACCCCGGGCCATACCGCCGGGATGCTGTCGTTCCTGATCGACCACAAGGGCGAGCAGGGCGTCTTCACCGGCGACACCCTCTTTCGCAACTCGGTCGGCGGCGTACGCGCGCCGGGCCACACGACCTACCAGGACCTCAAGGACTCGATCATGGGCACGCTGATGGAGCTCGACCGGCGCACGACGGTCCACCCGGGCCACACCGACCCGACGACGGTCGCGCAGGAGTGGGAGACGAACGCGTTCATCCGCGTCTGGCGCGGACTCGATCGCGAGGGCCAGGCGCCGTGCCGGGCGCTTGGCGAGTCGGCGACGCTCGTGCTCTGGGGCGACGACTACGACGGCGGCCACAAGGCCTGGGTCCGCTGGCCGGACGGGCGCGACGACATCGTGCCCGGGTCGCGCGTCGAACGCGGCTAGGCCGGACCGCCGGGCGGGTTCGCACAGGGTTCGACGGCCCGCGGGAACGACCACTACTCTCCAAGTCGATGGCCGGCGACAAGATTCCGACCTCCCGGGCGCGACGGTCGGCCAAGGTCGGGCGGCTGGCGGCCGGCCAGGCGGTCAAGCAGCTCGGCACGCGGACGGCGAACCTGGCCCGCGACGACGACGCGGCCCGGGCGGCGCTCGATCGCCGCCAGATCCAGACGGCGCAGCAGATCGTCACGGCGCTGGGGACGATGAAGGGCGCGGCGATGAAGCTCGGCCAGGTGATGTCGTTCCTCGACGTCGGCCTCGTCCCCGAGGAGTACCGCGAGGACTTCCAGCGCAAGCTCGGCGAGCTGCGCGACGCCGCACCGAAGGTCAGCCTCGAGCAGATGCGCAAGGTGATCGAAGCGGAGTACGGCGAGCCGTTGGCGGCCGTGTTCGCCGAGTTCGACGGCGACCCGATCGCCGCGGCGTCGATCGGCCAGGTCTACCGGGCGTGGCTGCACGACGGGCGCGAGGTCGCGGTCAAGGTCCAGTATCCGGGCGTCGCCGCGGCGGTGAGATCGGACATGCAGAACCTCGGGATGATCATGCGGCTGATGAACCGGCTGGCCCCCGGCCTCGACGCCCGGGCGCTGGCCAAGGAGATCCGCGAGCGGATCGACGAGGAGCTCGACTACGAGCTCGAGGCATCGAACCAGCGGGCGATGGCCCGCATCTTCCGCGGCCATCCGTTCATCGTCGTGCCGGCGGTCGTCGGCTCGCTCTCGCGCGAGCGCGTGATGGTCACCGAGTTCGTCCACGGGCACGGCTTCGAAGCGCTCAAGGGCGCGCCGCAGGCCGAGCGTGACCGCCTCGCCGAGATCATCTTCCGCTTCTACTTCGGCTGCATGTACCGCCACCACCAGTTCTCCGGCGACCCGCATCCCGGAAACTTCATGCTCCAGCCCGACGGCCGGGTCGCCTTCCTCGACTTCGGCCTCTACAAACGGATCGACGCGAGGGTGGCCGAGTTCGAGCTCGCCGCCCAGCGGCTGACGGTCGCCGGCGACAGCGAGGGCCTGGTCGAGCACCTGATGGCCGGCGGCTTCCTCGCGGCGGCCGACACCCACGACGCGGAGCTGATCCTCGCCCAGGCCCGCGACGTCACCTGGTGGTACACCGAGGACCAGGAGCTCGAGCTGCGGCCCGAGATCGCCACGCAGGTGATGGTCGACCTCTCCGATCCCCGGTCACGCCACTACGCTCAGATGCGACAGGAGTCGCTGCCGCCGGACCACCTCTTCGGCCGGCGCACCGAGATGCTGACGCTCGCCGTGATGAGCCAGCTGCGGGCGCGCGGCAACTGGCATCGGATCGCCCGCGAGTGGATGTGCGGCGATCCGCCGGAGACCGCGCTCGGCCGGGCCGAGGCCGACTTCCTCGCCGGCTCGCGGGCCGCGTGACCGGCGCCCGGACGCGTCGGCCCGAGCCTCAGAGCACCTGGATCTGCAGCAGGCTCGTCGACCCGGGCCGGCCGCTCGGCAACCCGGCGGTGATGCCGACCCGGTCGCCGGGCTGGCACCAGCCAAGCTCGAGCACGCGGCGGGCGCAGTCGGCGATCAGCTCCTCGGTGATGTGGTGGCGGCGCAGCGAGGCCGCTTTGACGCCCCACATCAGGCCGCAGCGGCGGACGGTCTCGCGACCCGGGGAGAAGGCGTAGATCGGCACCTGGGGCCGGTGGGCCGAGACGAGCCGGGCCGACCGGCCTGACAGCGTGGGGATGACGAGCGCGGCGAGGTGGAGCTCGCGGGCGGCGACGCAGGCGCTGTGGGCGAGGGTGTAGGCCGGGTCGCGGTCGTCGCGCCGCACGCGCCGCTCGTTCCAGTCGCCGTAGTCCGCGTACTGCTCGGTGTGCTCGGCGATCGCCGCCATCATCGCGATCGCCCCGACCGGGTAGGCGCCGACCGCGGTCTCCTGGGAGAGCATCACGGCGTCGGTGCCGTCGAGGATCGCGTTGGCGACATCGGCGACCTCGGCCCGGGTCGGTCGGCTGGAGGCGACCATCGAATCGAGCATCTGGGTCGCGGTGATCGACGGGCGGGCGAGCTCGCCGGCGAGCTTGAGCAGCCGCTTCTGGACGATCGGGACCTCCTCGATCGGCAGCTCGATGCCGAGATCGCCCCGGGCGACCATCACGCAGTCGGCGGCGCGCAGGATGTCCTCGGCGCAGTCGACCGCCTGCGGCTTCTCGATCTTGGCGATCAGGGGCAGGCGGGTGTGCTCGCGGACGGCGTCGATGTCGGCCCGGCTGCGGACGAACGACAGGGCGACGACGTCGACGCCGGCGGCCTCGCCCAGACGCAGAAGCTCGAGGTCCTCGGCCGGCACCGCCTGGAGCGCGATCACCGGGCCGGGGATGTTGAGGCCCTGGCGCGAGGCCACGGCGCCGCCGATCTCTACCTCGGCGTCGAGCTCGTGCAGGTCGGGTCGGGTGGCCCGGACACGCAGGCGGATCGACCCGTCGGCGAGGTAGAGCACGGCACCCGGATCGAGCGCGGCGGCCATCCCCCGCCAGGAGACCGACATCCGCCCAGCGTCCCCGGGGGTGGCCTCGTCGCAGTCGAAGGTGACGGTGTCGCCGACGCCCAGCTCGACGAGGTCGTCGCGCAGCCCGCCGATCCGCAGCTTCGGCCCGGGCAGGTCCTGGAGGATCGCGACCGGCCGCCCGGCACGGCCGGCGGCGTCGCGGACGCGGCGAACCGTGTCCGCGTGCTGCTCGGGCGTGCCGTGGGAGTAGTTCAGGCGCGCGACGTCCATGCCGGCCTCCACCATCCGGACGAGCACCTCCGGCTCACGCGACGCCGGTCCGATGGTGGCGACGATCTTCGTCCGGCGCATGCGCGCCCACGTTACCCCCTCGGACGCTGCGAACCGGGCGTCGGCCGGTCGCCGCGATCCGACGGTCGGTCGCCGGGGGCCCGGGCCGGGTCAGAACCCGACGAAGGCGCCGTCGACCTGGAGCGGGTCGCCGTCGAGGGTGAGGCGGCCGCCTTGGCGCAGGTCGCAGATCAGGTCCCAGTGGACCGCCGAGCGGTTGCGCCCACCGGTCTCGGGAGAGGCCCGGCCGAGGGCGAGGTGCACCGTTCCGCCCATCTTCTCGTCGAAGAGGACCGTGCCCGCCGGGCGGACGATGCCGAAGTTCGTGCCGATGCCTACCTCACCCAGGCAGCGGGCGCCATCATCGGTGGCCAGCGCCCGCTGGAGGTGCTCGTCGCCGCGCTCGGCGCGGGCGGCGACGACGCACCCGTCGCGCAGCTCGAGCTCGACCGGGCCGATGTCGAAGCCGGGTGGGGAGGAGGGGATCGAGGAGCGGATGTGGCCGTTGGCCGACGCCTCGTGGGGGGCGGTGAAGACCTCGCCGCTAGGCATGTTGCGGCGCCCGTCGGAGTTGACCCAGTCGCGCCGGGCGACATCGAGGACGAGATCGGTCCCGGCGGCCTCGATCCGCAGGTGCCGCCCGCCGCGCAGCCGCTCGATCAGCCGTGCCTGGAAGTCGCGCAGGCCGCCCCAGGCCGCGACGGGGTCGGGCTGGTCGAGGAAGAGGGCGCCGGCGACGAGGGCCGTGAAGCTCGTCGAGGCTCGTCGCCGCCCGAGCGGCGGCGGCCGGCGTCGGCCAGAGCGTCGTGCACCAGCGGGTCTTCATCACGGCGTCCCGGAGGGGCTTGCGGGCGAGCGTGGCCCGCCGCAGGCGCTCGGGGTCGACGGCGTACGGGTGCGAGTCCTCGTCGGGCGCCTGGATGCCCAGCGTGCACGCCGCCTTGCGCGCCTCGGCGAGGGCGAGCGGGGCGAAGTCGTCGAGCTGCCAGTCGCGCACGTGCTCGTAGAACGCCTGAGTCTGGCCGGGCAGCTCGACCCGCAGCAGCGGCCAGCCGCCGCGCTCGAGCACGGCCCGCTGGACCTCGAGCAGCAGCGGGGCGGCGAGCGTGGTCGAGCGGACGAGCACCTGCTCGCCCTCCTGTACGTCCAGGCAGTAGCCGACGAGGAGCCCGGCGAACACGCGGGCGTCGAGGCCGGTGGCGGGCGGACGGTCGCCTGGAGCGGCGGTGGCCGCGGCACGGTCGGGTGCCACGGGTCAGGGTGCCTGGAGCTCGGGGAAGTGCTCGGCGCAGTGGGCGCGCAGCGTGGTCCGGATCCAGGCCCGCTCGGCCGCGGTGGCCACGCGGAAGCGGGCGAGCAGCTCGCGCTGGCCCGAAAGCGGGACTCCGGCGATCTCCCAGCGGACGGCGAGGCGTTCGAAGAGGAACTCGACGGCGCGCTGCCAGGCGTCCTCCCGGGCGCCGGCGGCCGCGAGCCGGTGGCCGGCCGCGATCGCCGCATACTCGCGGCGCGTCTTCGGCGTCATCGCTCCGCGCAGCCAGAGCCGGCTGCCGTCGGCGTCGGCGTACTCGACCTCGGGGGCGGCGACCCCGCGGTCGCGGTTGCGTGCCCGGCGACCCATCCCCGGGTCAGTGGCGGGGCTCGATCTCGAGCCCCTCGGCCAGGAACGTGCGGTCGCCGACGTGGTAGCGGACGTCGACCGAGTCGTTCTGGCGGTAGGTGCCGACGCCGAAGGCGCCGACCAGCCACCGCCGCTTGGAGATCTTGTCCTTGGCCAGGCGGCGTCCGAACCGCAGCGTCCCGTCCCTGACGTCGTAGTCGTGGCCGAGCTCCTGGAGCACGCCGTTGACGTAGACCTCGAACGGGGAGCGGATATCGGCCGGGAGGCGGACGATCGACGTTTCGGTCATCACCATCATTATGGCCGTCGGCCGCGCCCCATAATCTGGGCGGCCGATGGCCGCGAAGTTCGACTACACGGTGCGCCGGTCAGGCCGGGCTCGGACCGTGCGCGTCCGCGTCGACCTCGAGCGGGGCGTCGAGGTGCTGCTCCCGGCGCGGGCTTCGGACCGGGCCGCGGCCGCCGCGGTGGCCGAGCTCGGCCCGTGGATCGAGCGGCGCCTGGGCGAGGTCGACGCTCTGCGCGCGCGCCTGGCGGCACGGTCCGGGGCCGGGTGGACCCCCTACCTCGACGAGCGCCTGCTGCTGGTGGCGCAGGAGGGTCGCACGCGCGTCCACCGGCGCGGCGCCGAGCTGCTCGTGCCCGCCGAGCCGGCGGCGGCGCGCCGCGGGCTCGAGCGGTGGTACCGGCGCGCGGCGCGGGAGGAGGTGGCCGCGCGCCTGGATGCGGCGACCGCCACAGCCGGGGTGTCGTACACGGGCCTGTCGATCCGGGGCCAGCGGACGCGTTGGGCGAGCTGCGCGTCCGACGGGGGGATGAGCTTCAACTGGCGGCTGCTGCTCGCCCCCGAGCGGGTGCTCGACTATGTCGTCTGGCACGAGGTCTGCCACCTGGAGATCGCCGATCACTCGCCCCGCTTCTGGGCGCTGCTCGGCGCGCGCTGTCCGCAGTGGCGGGAGTCGGCCGCGTGGCTGCGGCGCCACGGGCAGGAGCTGGTGCTTTGAGGCGACCGGGGCGCTCGCCTGCTACGTGGGCCTCGGGGCCGGGACGTCGATGACGCGCAGGCCGTCGATGCCGGCGAAATCGGTGGGGTTGCAGGTGTACAGCGGGAGATCGAGCGCCAGCGCGATCGCGGCGATCATGGCATCGTATGCGCGGGCCGCGGGTTTGCGGCCAGCTCGGCGCAGCGACGCGGCGACCTGCCCGAACGCGCGAGCGGCGGCGGCGTCGAAGGGAAGCGGATCGAAGTCGGCCTCGGCCTGTTGGAGGTGGGCCTGCCGGGCGGCGCGCTCGGGCTCATCGCGGGCGACGAGCGGACCGACCGACAGCTCGGCGAGCGTGACCGCTGTGATGAGCGGCTGGGCGGGAAGCAGCTCGGCGTCGCCGATCCGCGCGAGCTCGATCACCGTCGAGGTGTCCAGAATGCCGCGCGTGCTCGGGACCGTCGGGGTCACTGGTCATCCTGGGTGTCGTCGGCCCATATGTGCGCGTCGAGGGTCCCGTCGATGTCGGCGCGCAGCCGATCTGCGTCGATCGGGCGCAGCCGGCGCCAGCGTTCCAGCAACACGGCAGCAGCCAGCGGGGCCGGCGACACCGGGCGTAGCTGCGCGACGGCCTTGCCGGCGCGCGTGATCGTGATCGCCTCCCCACGCGCGGCGCGATCGACCACGTCGCCCCCATGATTTCGCAAATCGCGGATGCTGACTTCAGCCATCGAGCCAGCGTATCACGCGTGATACAGGGGTTGGCGCCGCGGGGGAATGAGCGCGCCGGGGGGCCGAGGGGCGGCTGAGCCCGGTCAACCGCCAGTCGCGACATCGCCGAGCGCCCGCCGCAGCGCGTCGACCCCGGTCTCCCCGTCCAGCGTCTCGACCAGCTGCCGGCGCGCCTGGCCGGTGAACGCCTCGGTCGACCCGTCGCCGCGCAGGTCGACGCCGCCCCGGACGGCCGGGACGAACCGGCGGGGACCGGCGATCTCGGCCCGCACCGCGACCTGCCGTGAGGCGTCGATCGTCCGGCGGAAGAACTGGACGTCGTCGCGCCGCTCCGTCGCGGCGAGCTCGTCGAGACGGGCGGCCAGGGCGTCGAGCGCCGGCTCCAGCGCGTCGAACGACGACCGCTCGACTCGTGAGCCGATACGGAGCTTCAGGGTCCAGCGGGCCAAGCTAGCGCTGGTCGAGCGGCACGTAGTCGCGCTCGCGGGCGCCAGTGTAGATCTGGCGCGGTCGCGTGATCTTCTGCTCGGCGTCGACGACCAGCTCGAGCCACTGGGCGATCCAGCCGCTGGTGCGCCCGATCGCGAACATCACCGGGAACATCGACGCCGGCAGGCCGAGCGCCTCGTAGATCAGCCCGGAGTAGAAGTCGACGTTCGGATAGAGCTTGCGGGAGATGAAGTAGTCGTCCTCGAGCGCGATCTGCTCGAGCTCGATGGCGATGTCGAGCAGCGGGTTGCGGCCGGTCACCTCGAAGACGTCGTCGCAGGCCTTCTTGATGATCGTCGCCCGCGGGTCGAAGTTCTTGTAGACGCGGTGGCCGAAGCCCATCAGCCGCTCCTTGCCCTCCTTGACGCCGGCGACGAAGTCGGGGATGTTCTCGCGCCGCTCGATCCGCCGGAGCATGCGCAGAACCTCCTCGTTGGCGCCGCCGTGGAGCGGTCCGTAGAGGGCGCCGACGCCGGCCGAGATCGCCGTGTACGGATCTACCTTCGACGAGCCGACGTTGCGCACGGCGCTGGTCGAGCAGTTCTGCTCGTGGTCGGCGTGGAGGATGAAGAGGACCTCGAGCGCCCGCTCCAACCGCGGGTCCGGCTCGTAGCGGAGCTCGGTCATCTTGTAGAGCATCGACAGCAGGTTGCCGCAGTAGCCGAGGTCGTTGACCGGGTAGACGTAGGGCTGCCCGAGACCGTGGCGGTAGGAGAAGGCGGCCAGGGTCGGCATCTTCGCGATCAGGCGGATCGTCTGGATCTCGCGATTCGCGCGGTCGCCGATCTGGTTGGCGTCGGGGTAGAACGTCGACATCGCGCCGACCGAGCCGAGCAGCATCCCCATCGGGTGGGCGTCGTGGCGAAAGCCCTGCATGAAGCGCTTGATGTTCTCGTGGACGAAGGTGTGGATCGTGATCTTGTGCCGCCACTCCTCGAGCTCGTCGGCCGTCGGCAGCTCGCCGAAGATCAGCAGGTAGGCGACCTCGAGGTAGGTCGATTTCTCCGCCAGCTGCTCGATCGGGTAGCCGCGGTACTCGAGCACGCCGCGCTCGCCGTCGAGGAACGTGATCGCGCTCCGGCACGACGCCGTGTTCATGAAGGCCGGGTCGTAGGCCAGCAGCCCGAAGTCATCCTCGGACACCTTGATCTGTCGCAGATCGAGCGAGCGTATCTGCCCGTCCTCGATCGGCAGCTCGTACGTCTGACCGGTGCGGTTGTCGGTCACCGTGAGGCTGTCAGTCACCGTCCCGCTCCTTCCCTCTTCTGGGGTGGCCATCTGGCCTCCTGTCGCCGAACGTTCAAGGTCGTCGCCGACGATTATGAGCCAATCCGGCTGTCCGGTCTCACGCCGACTCGCCGTAGCGGCTCTCGGTCGCCTCGATCTGGCCCTGGTAGTGGCTGCCGAGACCGGCGTGGCCGTAGGGCCGCAGCGCCGGCGCGTCGAGGCCCATGAAGGAGAGCTGGGCGATCGGCAGGCCGGGATAGAGCTTGATCGGGACGCGGGTCAGATTGTTGAGCTCGAGCGTCAGCGTTCCCTTCCAGCCGGGGTCGCAGAACCCGGCCGTGGCGTGGACGATGAGGCCGAGGCGGCCGAGGCTCGACTTGCCCTCGATCCGGGCGACGATGTCGTCGGGCAGCTCGATGTGCTCGAGCGTCCGCCCGAGGCAGAACTCGCCGGGATGGATCACGAAGGCCTCGTCCTCGGCAACGTCGATCTGCTCGGTCAGGTTGCTCGGCGGGTTGCGCAGGTCGATCGCCGACGTGCGGTGGTTGTGGAAGACCCGGAACGTCCCACCCAGACGCAGATCGACGCTCGCCGGCTGGACGAGGCCGGGATCCCACGGATCGATGCCGATGCGGCCCTCGCCGACGAGGCGGATGATCGTCCCGTCCGAGAGGACGGCTGCGTGCGGCGGACTCACGCGGCGATTCTCTCAGGCTGGCGGTCCGGTCCGGGCGGGAGTCGCCGGACGGCCGCTCAGTGCTCGACGCGCCGGGCGCGCGCCAGCACCGTGCGGGTGCGCGCCGGCGGTGCCGGGGCCGGCGCTCCGTGCGGCCCGCGCCGCGGGGTCCGGGGCAGCGGCGGGCGGGGATGCGGACGCGGCTTGCGCGTGCCGCCGTCGTCGCCCTTGACCACCGGCTCCTCGCCGTCCTCCTGGTGCACGGCCCACCAGACGAGCCACAGGAGCCCGGCGATCGGCAGCTTCAGGATCAGCATCAGGTAGACGAACGTCCAGCCCATTAGTGGCCGATGCTACTACCCATCGCGGGCGCCCGGCAACCCGAGGTTGATCCGCGGCGACCCCATTTGCGCACCCCCAAACGAGAGCTAAGCCTGGAGGCTCCGTCTCCGTCGGCGCAAATTCAATCGAAGTGGAGCACTTCATGCCTTACCAGATCAATCTTGAAGAAGTCGATGTCGACGGGGCCGTCCGCGAGGCCGCCGAGGCGGTCTCCGGCGACACGCGTCTCGGC
Organism: uncultured Solirubrobacterales bacterium; assembly: GCA_963742705.1. GTDB lineage: Bacteria > Actinomycetota > Thermoleophilia > Solirubrobacterales > Solirubrobacteraceae > Palsa-513. Next base: position 215,256 of record CAVUMZ010000001.1, read on the forward strand.
TTCCTGCGCAAGGGCGGCGTCGCCGTTGGGGCGGCCGTCGGCGGCGGCGCGGTGCTCTCCGCACTCGCGCCCTCGGCGTTCGGCGCAATCAGCGCCCACGGCCGCCCGCCGGCCAAGTTCGGCGCCGGTGACGTCGGGATCCTCAATTACGCGCTGACGCTCGAGTACCTCGAGGCGGCGTTCTACAACAGCGCCACGGCCGCCAACCTGCCACTCGACGCGCAGACCGCGGCGTTCCTGAAGATCGTCACGGCGGACGAGAACGCCCACGTGGCCTACCTGAAGAAGGCCCTCGGATCGAAGGCCGCCAAGTCGCCGAAGTTCGACTTCAAGGGCACGACGACCAACGCCGCGATGTTCAAGGCGACGTCGCAGGTGCTCGAGAACACCGGGGTCCACGCCTACTCGGGTCAGGCGCTCAACATCAAGGCGGGCAAGGTGGTCAGGGCCGCCCTCTCGATCCTGACCGTCGAGGCCCGCCACGCGAGCGTCATCGGCCTCATCAATGACCCGTCCGGCCGGAGCATCGCGCCGAGCGGCCCGTTCGACACGCCGCTCAGCGCCGCAAAGGTCCTGGCTGCGGTCACGGCCACGGGCTTCATCGTCGGCTGACCCGGCGTCCACGACGCCGGGCGAGGAGCCGCCTTCGGGCGGCTCCTCGTATTTTGCGGCTGGATGATCCGCCCGCGGCGCGGAGGCCGAACCACCTGCATGACCTCTAAACGCCGCATCCCTCGTCTTGGGACCACGCTGGTCGCCTCGCTCGCCGCGACGACCGCCGTCGCGGTCAGCCCGAGTCTCGCGGCGTCTCCGAAGACCCATGTGATCAAGGCGCAGAACATCGCTTACACGCCTGAGCGACTCGTGGTCCACCGCGGTGACCGGGTGACCTGGGAGTTCCTCGACGCGAAGCTGCTCTCGCCGCACACCGTCACAAGCGTCGGATCTCGGCGCTTCAAGGACTCTCCGAAGGCCCGCCTGGCCGGCAGCTTCACCGCGCAGTTCGCGACCCGTGGGACCTACCGGTTCGAGTGCACGATCCATCCCGCCTCGATGAGCGGCGTCATCGTCGTCCGGTAGAGGCCTCGGCTAGGCTGACCCCGTCATGAGCGGTCAGGAAATCGGTCTGGCACTGTCGGTGTTCCTGGCGTGCGCCGTCGAGGCGGTCGAGGCGCTGACGATCGTTCTGGCCGTCGGCACGACGCGGAGCTGGCGCTCGGCGCTGGCCGGCGTCGGCGCCGCGGTGGTCGGCCTGGCCGTACTGATCGCCGGTCTCGGCCCGGCGCTGACCTCGCTACCGATCGACGTCCTGCGCCTGGCGATCGGCGGCCTGCTGTTGATCTTCGGGCTCCAGTGGCTCCGTAAGGCGATCCTCCGGGCCGCCGGGCTGAAGGCGCTCCACGACGAGACGGCGACGTTCGCCAGCGAGCGCGCGGCGGCGGCGGGCGCGGGCGCGGGCACCGGGCCCGGCGCGTCCGCGGGCGGCCGGGCCTTCGACGGCTACTCGTTCGCCGTCGCCTTCAAGGGCGTTCTGCTCGAGGGCCTCGAGGTCGCGTTCATCGTTCTGACCTTCGGGGCCAACCAGCACCGGATCGGCCTGGCCGCGCTGGCCGCAGCGGCGGCCGTGGCCAGCGTCGTGGCCGCCGGCGTCGCCGCGCGGGCGCCGCTGGCGCGGGTGCCGGAGAACGCGATGAAGTTCGCCGTCGGGCTGATGCTGACCGCGTTCGGATCGTTCTGGGGGGCCGAGGGCGCGGGCGCGGCGTGGCCGGGCGGAGACTCGGCGATCCTCGGGCTGCTGGCGCTCTACGCCGGGTTCTCGCTCGGCGGCCGTCGCGGTCCTCAGGCGGCACCGGCCGATCGCCGCGGCCACGGCATGACGCGGATGCTGCGGTCGATCTGGGACTTCGTCGTCGGCGACGACTGGCGCGCGGCGGCCGGCGTCGCCGCCATCCTCGGGGTGACCGCCGTCGTCGGCGGCGGCGGGTGGTTCCTCGTTCCGGTCGCCGTGTGCGCCGTGCTCGCCGCGTCGCTCTGGCGGGCCGCTCCGTAGCTTTAGCCGCGGAGGGCGAGCGGGGCGTCCGAGAAGGTCATCATCCGCTCGAGCTCGGCGACGCGGTCGGCGATCTCCTCGCCGGTCAGCCGGGCGACGCGCTCGGTGCCGAACTCCTCGACGTTGAACGAGGCGATCACGGTTCCGTAGGCCATCGCCCGGCGCAGCATCTCGCCCGAGCGCTCCTCGCCGGGGTGGGCGGCGATGTAGCCGACGAAGCCGCCGGCGAAGGTGTCGCCGGCCCCGGTCGGGTCGACCACCGTCGGCAGGGGGAAGGCCGGGACCTGGAAGTAGTCCTCGGCGGTGATCAGGGCGGCGCCGTACTCGCCGAGCTTGGCGACGACGACGGTCGGCCCGCCCCAGGACAGCACCTCGCGGGCGGCCCCGACGAGCTTCGCCTGGCCGGTCAGCTGGCGCAGCTCGGCGTCGTTGAGGATCAGGCAGTCGACCATGCCGATCGTCTCGACCAGCGCGTCCCGGGCGATGTCGATCCAGAGGTTCATCGAGTCGAGCGCGACGAACCGGGCCGCCTCGCACTGCCGGCGGACCTGGCGCTGGAGGTCGGGGACGATGTTGGCGAGGAAGAGCACGTCGCACGCCCGGGAGGCGGCCGACAGCTTCGGCTCGAAGTGCTCGAACACGTTCAGCTGGGTGTCGAGCGTCTCGCGCTCGTTGAAGTCCCAGCTGTACTCGCCCTTCCAGAAGAACGTCTTGCCGCCGGGGATGTGCTCGACGTCGGAGACGTCGACACCGCGGACGCCGAGCACGGCGAGCTCGGACTGGCCGAAGTCGTCGCCGACCGGCCCGACGACGTGGACCTCGTCGAAGAAGGACGCGGCCAGGGCGAAGTGGACGGCGGCGCCGCCCAGCATCTTCGAACGCTCGCCCGAGGCGGTCTTGACCGCGTCGAAGGCGATCGATCCGACGACTGTTAGCGACATGGCAAGTCCTCCACTTCGGGCTGTGCGGGCCGGGCAAGCGTAGTCGCAGCCGGGCCGGGCCGCAGCCCAGCATCGTGATCGACGAGCGAACCACTACCCTGCGTGGTGAATGTCTTTGATCGCGACGGCAGAGCTGCGCTCTCCAGAGGGTAGGGCCAATGGCAAGCTTCGCTGATCTCGGGCTCTCCGAACCGCTGCTCCAGGCGCTGCGCGACGTCGGCTACGAGTCGCCCAGCCCGATCCAGGAGGAGGCGATCCCGCCGATGCTGGCCGGGCGCGACGTGATCGGCCAGGCGCAGACCGGGACGGGTAAGACGGCGGCCTTCGGCCTGCCGATCTGCGAGTACGTCGACCCGGGCCTCCAGGAGGTCCAGGCGCTCGTCCTGACGCCGACGCGCGAGCTCTGCATCCAGGTCACCCAGGCGATCCGCACGTACGGGGCGACCCGCGGGATCGACTGCGTCGCCGTCTTCGGCGGGGCGCCGATCCGCACCCAGCAGGCGCAGCTGCGCGCCGGCGGGCACGTCGTCGTCGGGACCGTCGGCCGGGTGCTCGACCTCATCTCCCGGCACTCGCTCGTTCTCCACGACTGCCGCTTCGTCGTGCTCGACGAGGCCGACGAGATGCTCGACCTTGGCTTCCTCGAGGACGTCGAGAAGATCCTCAGCCTGACGCCCAACAGCCGCCAGACCGCCCTCTTCAGCGCGACGATGCCACCGCCGATCCGCGACCTGGCCGACCGGTACCTGTACGACCCGCTGATCGTCAAGGTGGCGGCGGCGACGCTGACGATCGACACGGTCGAGCAGTTCCAGCTGCCGGTCGAGACCCGCGAGAAGGCGGCCAAGCTGGTCGAGGTGCTCGAGGCCGAGCGCCCGGACCAGTCGATCATCTTCGCCCGGACGAAGATCCGCACCGACCAGCTCTACCGGACGCTCAGAGACAAGGGCATGAACGTCAAGGCGCTCCACGGCGACCTCAGCCAGGGCCAGCGCGACGGCGTCATGCTGGCCTTCAAGGGCGGCCGGGTGCCGCTGCTGGTGGCGACCGACGTCGCCGCCCGCGGCCTCGACATCACGACGGTCACGCACGTCATCAACTACGACGTTCCGACCAGCCCCGACACCTACGTCCACCGGATCGGCCGGACCGGCCGGATCGGGGCCAAGGGCCGGGCGATCACCTTCGTCGAGGACCGCCAGCGGCGGGAGATGGAGGCGATCGAGCGCCACATCGGCATGACCATCACGCCATGGGCGAAGGGCGCCACCACCGACACCGGCCAGGTGACCACCAAGCCGCGCCGCCACGACAAGCCGCATGTGCGCCGGGCGCCCGACGAGCCGCAGGTGCGCCTGCTGGCGAGCGGCGGGTCGGCCGAGGGCATCGAGGTCGCCGACATCGTCGCCCTGATCACGCGCGTCGCCGGAATCGACGGCGAGGCCGTCTCGGACGTCAAGCTGCTCGAGCGCTTCGCCCTGCTCAGCGTCCCGGCGACCGAGGTCGATCGGGTGCTCGAGACGGTCAGCGGCGAGCAGCTGCGCGGCCACGAGCTACGCCTCGAGCGCGTCCAGGCCTAGACGCCAGCACACCTTCGCGCGGGCCCCCCGACGCCCGCGGACGACCCAAACAAAGGAGAGGAGCCGATGTCCAGCGCCACGATCAACACCTCCGAGGGACCGATCGAGTTCGAGCTGTTCGACGCCGACGCCCCGAAGACCGTCGCCAACTTCCGCGAGCTCGCCGGCAAGGGCTTCTACGACGGTCTGATCTTCCATCGCGTGATCAACGACTTCATGATCCAGGGCGGCTGCCCGCTCGGCAACGGGACAGGCGGCCCGGGCTACAAGTTCGAGGACGAGTTCAACGACCACAAGATCGTCCGCGGGGCGCTGGCGATGGCCAACAGCGGGCCGAACACGAACGGCTCGCAGTTCTTCATCGTCACCGCCGATGCCTGCCCGTGGCTCGACGGCAAGCACACGGTCTTCGGCCAGCTCAAGAGCGGTGAGGCGACGATCGACGCGATCGAGGCGGTCCGCACCGACGGCCGCGACCGGCCGACCGAGCCGATCACCCTGACCGGCGTGACGATCACGGATTAGGACCACCCGCGGGCGATGCTGCTCGCGGTCACGTATGCCCTGGCCGCGTCGCTGAGCTGGGGTGTCGCCGACTTCGGCGCCGGGCTCAAGACGCGGACCCTGCCGCTGCTGGTCGTCGTCGCCTGGATGCAGGTCCTCGGCCTGCTGCTGGCCGGGGCGTACGTGCTGGCGAGCGCAGCGCCGGCGCCGAGCGGCGGCCAGGCGGCCGCGTCGCTGGCGGCCGGGGCCGCCGGCGTCGTCGGCCTGGCGGCGTTCTACCGGGCGCTGGCGACGGGGACGATGAGCGTGGTCGCGCCCATCGCCGCGACCGGCGTCGTGCTGCCGGTGGTGGTCGGCGTCCTCGGCGGCGACGACCTGAGCGCCCTCCAGGCGTGCGGCCTGGTCGCGGCCACCGCCGGCGTGCTGGCCGCCAGCCGCCAGCCCCCGACGCACGACGGCGCCGCCCGCCGGGCGCAGACGCAGTCGATCGTCCTCGCCCTGGTGGCGGCGGTCTGCTTCGGCAGCTACTTCGTCGGCTCGCACATCGGCGTCCGCGGCGGCCTCGCCTGGCTCCTGCTGCTCTCGCACGGGGCCGCGTGCCTCGTCGTCCTCGCCGTCGCCCTCTGGCTCGGCCGGCGGCCGGCGGCGCCGCGCGGCGAGTGGCTGCCGCTGGTCGCGATCGGCCTGCTCGACTTCGCCGCGACCGTCCTCTACGGGCTGGCCAACCGCGCCGGCCTGCTCAGCGTCGTCGCCGTCGTCGGGTCGCTCTACCCGGTGGCGACGGTCGTGCTGGCACGGATCGCCCTGCACGAGCGGGTCGACCGGGTGCAGGCCGCCGGGATCGGGCTGGCCCTGGCGGGAGTCGCCCTGATCGGCGGCGGCTAGGGGCTCGGCACCTGAGCGTAGGCTCCAGGGGTCCGATGCCGGTCGTACTCGCCCACATCGCCGGAACCTTCGCGCCCCTCCAGCTGGTGATCCCGGGCCTCCTGGCCATCGCCTACGCCAGGCGGAACCTGACCCTCCTGCGCCAGGGCCGGCCGGTTCCGCGCGCCCGGCAGTGGTCGTTCTACGGGGCGCTGACGCTGATGGTCGTGACGCTGATCTCGCCGATCGGCCACATCTCCGACGAGCTGCTGTCGATGCACATGGTCGAGCACCTGCTGCTGGCGGACGTCGGCGCCCTGCTCCTCGTGCTCGGCCTGACCGGCCCGATGCTGGCGCCCGTCCTGCGCATCCGGGCCATCGACCGCCTCCGGGCGCTGGCCCACCCGGCCGTGGCCCTTCCCCTCTGGGCCCTCGACCTCGCGGTCTGGCACCTGCCGGTGCTCTACCAGGCGGCCCTGCGCAACCAGAGCCTGCACGCGCTCGAGCACGCGATGTTCATCGCGGCGGGCGTCAACATGTGGATGCCGCTGTTCGGCCCGCTGCCGATGCCGGCGTGGTTCGGCAACGCCTGGCGTCTGGGGTACATCGTCGCCGTGCGCCTGCTCGGCGCGCTGCTGGCGAACGTGTTCTTCTGGTCGGGGACGGTGTTCTACCCCTACTACGCCGCGGGCGAGCGCTACTGGGGCCTCAGCCCGCTGTCGGATCAGATCGCGGCGGGGGCGGTGGTGATGGTCGAGGGGTCGATCCTGACCCTGATCCTCGGCGCCTGGCTGTTCCTGCGCACAGCCAACCAGGGCGAGGAGCGCCAGGCGCTGCTCGACTTCGCCGACGTCAACGGCCTCGAGCTGACCGAGGCCCGGGCGACGCGGGCCGTGGCCGCCGGGCGCGGCGATCAGCTGCGCGAACGGCTCCAGGCCCGCTCCGGCGGTCCGCCGCCCTAGTCACGGTTCTTCCTTGGGAGCAGTCTCGGTCGGCGCGGCGGGGGCGGCGGTGGCGCGGCGCCGCGGTCGGCGGCCGCGTTTCAGCGCGCCGGGTCGGTGAGCCGGCCGGCGAAGATCAGGGCGCCGGTCTTCGTGTCGATGAGGTAGAAGGCGAACGGCCGGTCCAGCCTGATCGTCACCGGCCGTCGCGGGGACACCTGGACCGCCGTCGCCGAGATGCCGCCGACGGTCGCCGCGGTGGCGATCGTCCCCTGCTCGTCGACGGTGAAGTCGGCGTCGTGCCGGACGAACGCGACGAAGAGCCGGGTGGCGGAGATCCCGCTGAAGTCGGCGCTCATCGGGTCGAACGCGGCCTTCATCCCCAGGCGCTCGAGCGCGGCTTTGAGGTCGGCGGCCAGGGCGACGTGGAAGCGCGGCAGCGTCAGGGCCACGCTCGCCGGGCGCAGGGCCGCCTCGGCATGGGCCAGCAGCGCCGGCGTGACCGTCCGCTCGAGCGCCGCCTCCCCGTGGGCTGGCTTCAGCACGAGCAGGGCGAAGCTCGAGCCGGCGTAGGGCAGCTCGACCGCCTGGTAGCCGGGCCCCTTGGCGTAGGGCAGCGTGTCCGTCTCGTGCATCAAGCGCACCGTTCGCTTGCCGCCGGGCGCGTGGAAGGCGCCGGTCGCGGTGGCCGCCGTCGGGAACGGGCTGGCCCAGGCCGCCTTCAGGTAGATCGCGTTGACGAGCGCCAGCCGCGTGCTCGTGTCGAGTTGGCTGGGGAGGATCGCGGGGATCACGCCGGCGGTGTGCTCGGAGACGAAATGGTTGACCGCCGCCGTCGCGCCGGCCGGGTCGCCGGCGAAGTCGGCCGGCTGCGGCGGCGCGCCGAACCCGCCGGTCAGGGTCGTGGTGAACGGCGCGAGCACCGGGAAGCCCTGCTGGACGAAGAGCCCGTTGGCGACGTCGAGCTGCGGGCCGCCGGTTGACTGCTCGCCGGCGAGCGCGGCCGACAGAGCGCCGATCCGGGCGGGCGACCGCGTGTGGAGGACATGCGCGATCTGCGTCGCCGTGGCCCCGGCGGCGCCGGCATCGGCCATCGCCAGGACCGTCGCCACGCTGAACGGCGAGAAGACCACGTTGCCCGACCCGCCGACCCGCGGCATCAGGTCAACGCCGAACGCCGTCACCGCGGCCGCAGCCGGGCCGGATGGGGCCGGGGCAGCTCCGCTCGCGCCCGCGCCGAGCGCGGATGTCGCGATCGCCAGGCAGACGATGAGCGTGGCCCGTCGCACCGACCTATGTTCGCACTCCCAGCGTCGCCGCCAGCCAGTCGGTCGCGCCGGCGCGGTCGATCTGGTGGCCGACGTCAGATTCGCGCGTGGTGACGTCGAGCCCGCCGTCCTGCAGCAGCGCGGCGGCGCGGTGGGCGAAGCCCGCGTCGATCACCGGGTCGCGCCGCCCGTGGGCGATGAACGCCCGCAGCTGCCGGCGGTCGTCCAGGCTCGGCGCCCAACCGGCGACGGTCGGGACGAAGCCGGAGAAGGCGAGGATCCCGGCCGGGGCCGGACGGTCGGCGCCGAGGCCGAGCGCGTAGCTCATCACCGTGCCCATCGAGAAGCCGCCGAGCACCGTCTGCTCCGGCCCGAGGCCCGTGCGCTCCCAGAGCTCGTCGTGCAGCGCTGCCAGCAGAACGTAGGAGTCGTGGAACGTCGCCGGGTCGGGGTGGCCGACCCGCGGCACGCGGTACCAGTGGTAGCCGCCCCAGCCGGGCAGCGTCAGCGGCGCCCGCGGCGTGACGACGTGGAGGCGCCGGGCGGGGTCGAGCACGTCGGCCAGGCTGAGCAGGTCGTGCTCGTCGGCGCCGCGGCCGTGGTGGAGCACGAGCAGGCCGGCAGGATCGCCGGCCGCCGGCCGCTCGCGCGTGATCAGGCCGGTCATCGGGCGACCGCCGCGCGCGGGTTGACGACCGGCGTCAGCAGGCGCTCGAGCTGCGGGCGCAGATGCTCGTGCTGGCGCGGGAGGCGCAGCGACTCGCCGAGGTGGGCGGGATCCTCGTCGACGGCGAAGCCGGGGGACAGGGTGGCGATCTCGAACAGGACGCCGTGCGGCTCGCGGAAGTAGATCGACTTGAAGTAGTCGCGGTCGATCACGTCGGTCACCCCCGGCCCGACCCGGCGCCGCCAGTCGAGCTGATCGTCGTCGGCGCACGCCCAGGCGATGTGGTGGACGGTGCCCGCGCCGGGACGTCCGCGGAGCTCCGGCGGCGCGTCGTAGGCCCAGTCGAAGCCCCGCTGCGGCCCGTCGAGCCGATACGCCCCGCCGCCGAGCGCCGTGAAGCCGAGCGCCTCGGTGAGCAGCCGGTCGTCGCCGGGGCGGGCGTAGGCGCGCGCGCCCTCGACGCCGGTGATCGCGTGCTCGGCCGGGATGTCGGGGTGGACGGCCTGGAGCGGGGGGTTGGCGGGGTCGGCCACGACGAGCTCGAGGGCCAGGCCGTCGGGGTCGGTGAACCTCGCCGACCCGCCGAGCCGCTGAGCCCAGAAGTCGAGCGACGCGGCCGAGGGGACGCCGAGCCGGAGCGTGTGGATCATCCCGGCGCCGGGGCGACCGGGCGCCGCGCCGGCGAACTCGAACCACGTCAGGATCGACCCCGGCGACCCGTGCTCGTCGCCGAAGTACAGGTGGTAGGCCTCGGGAGCGTCGAAGTTGACCGTCTTCTTGACCAGGCGCAGGCCTAGGCGGTCGGCGTAGAAGTCGACGTTGCGCTGGGCGTCGCCCGTGATCATCGTGACGTGGTGCAGTCCTTCGAGCCGCATCGGGGGCCTCACTCCTCAGGGGTAGTAGTTGTACGCGCAACTATACCAAGGATCTCGCGGGCCTGCGCGGGGGTGGCGACCGGCCGCTCGAGCTCGGCGGCGATCCGGACCATCCGGCCGACGAGCGCGGCGTTCGTCGCCCGCTCGCCGTCGCGCAGCCAGAGGTTGTCCTCGAGCCCGGTGCGGACGTGGCCGCCGGCGAGGACGCAGTAGGCCCCGAGCGGGAGCTGAGCACGGCCGAGGGCGCAAACCGACCACAGCGCGCCGGGTGGCAGGAGCCTGCGAACGTGCTCCACGAAATCCACCGTTGCCGGCACCCCCGTGCCTGGGACGCCGACGACGAACTGAACCACCAGCGGATCGCGCAGGAGCCCCTCGTCGCGCAGCTGGAGGGCGAGCCCGACGTGGCCGGTGTCGAAGCACTCGAGCTCCGGCCGGACGCCCCGGTCGGCGAAGGCCCGGGCCATCCGCCGCAGGAACGGCAGGTCGCCCTCGAAGATGCGCTCGCCGAAGTTGATCGTCCCGCAGTCGAGGCTGGCCATCTCGGGCCCCAGCGTCAGCGGTCCGAGGCGGTCGTCGCGCACGGCGCGGCCGCCGGCGGTGCCGCACGAGAGGTTGAGGATCGCGTCGCAGCCGGCCGCGCTCAGCGCGTCGACGAGCGGGGCGAAGGCCCGGGCGTCCTGGGTCGGCGTGCCGTCGGCCTCACGCGCGTGGAGGTGGATCACCGCGGCCCCGGCGCGCCAGGCCGCCAGCGCCTCGGCGACGATCGCCGCCGGCGTCACCGGGAGGTTGGGGCGGCGGGCGGGGTCGGGGTCGGCGGACCCGGTCACGGCGCACTGGATGATCACGGGCGTCGGCATGTTCCGACGATATCTGCGAAACATCCGACGCGGATAGCGTGTCTACTAGGTGGGAGTCGCGCGCGCCGCCCCGGCGCCCGGTCTCCGCTCGCCCCCGTGCGCCGACTCTGTCTCACATCCCTGCTGCTGTGCTGCCTGCTCGGCCTCGTGGCCGTTGCGCCGGCGCAGGCGTCGCACAGCCAGACGGTCCTCTTCGAGGCGCCGAGCGATCTGTTGAACGCGCAGACGCGCCCGGCGGCGCTGGCCAAGCTCGACCACCTCGGCGTGCGCGCGCTGCGGGTGATCCTGCTCTGGCAGAGCGTCGCCCCGGGCCCCGACGCGAAGGTCAAGCCGAAATTCGACGCCACCGACCCGGCGGCCTACTACTGGGGCGGCTACGACGCCGTCCTGGCCGCCGCCAAGCAGCGCGGCTGGCAGGTGCTGCTGACCGTCTCCGGCCCGGTGCCGACGTGGGCCACGGCGACCGGGTCCGGTCACGTCACGCGGCCGGACCCGCAGGACTTCCAGCAGTTCATGACCGCCGTCGGCCGGCACTACGGGGCGCAGGTCAAGCTCTACTCGATCTGGAACGAGCCGAACGAGCCGGTCTTCCTCCAGCCCCAGTTCCAGAACGGGCGGCCGGCGTCGCCGCGGATCTACCGTGGGCTCTTCCAGGCCGGGGTGGCCGGCCTGCGGGCCTCGGGCAACTTCTCCGGGGCGAAGGTGCTGATGGGGGAGACGGCACCGCGGGGCACGGGCAACGTCGTCGCGCCGCTGACCTTCCTGCGCGGCGTGCTCTGCCTGGATGCGCACTATCACAAGGCGAGCTCGTGCTCGGGGCTGCCCGCCGACGGCTACGCCCACCACGCGTACACGACGCGGGCCGGGCCGGCGTTCGTCCCGCCGGGTCCCAACGACGTGACGATCGGCGTGCTCCCGCGCCTGACGACGGCGCTCAACCGGGCGGCGGCGGCCGGGGCGGTCCGGGCGAACCTGCCGATCTACCTGACCGAGTTCGGCATCCAGAGCCAGCCCGACCCGCTCTACGGGGTGTCGTTCGCCCAGCAGGCCGAGTACATCGCGATCTCCGAGCACATCGCCTGGGAGAACCCGCGCGTCGCCTTCTTCAGCCAGTACCTGCTGCGTGACGACCAGCCGCGGCCGGGGCCGCTGCTCACGCGCTACAGCGGCTTCGAGTCGGGGCTCGAGCTGGCCAACGGCACCGAGAAGTCGTCCTACAGCGCCTGGCCGGTGCCGCTGGCCGTGACCCGGGCCGGCGGCCGCGTCTCGCTCTGGGGGCTCGCCCGGCCGGCGCACGCGGCGACGACGGTCGAGGTCCAGGTGGCCGACGGCAAGGGCGCGTTCCGCCACCTGGCCAGCGTGCGGACGAACTCGCTCGGGTACTGGACCGCCCGCTCGACCTGGAAGCACGGGCGGCGCTGGCGTGTGCGCTGGACCTCGCCGGCCGGCGTCGTCTACCTCGGCCCGCCGATCCGCGCCTACGACGCGGCGGGGCACCTCGCCGCATAGGCCGGGCGTCGTCGAGCGCGTCACCTGAACAGTCGGTGAATCCCGATTACGGCGGCCCTGGCGGTGCGACAATCGCTTGTCATGAGCCAGCCCGCCGCCCAGCCGACCGGAGCGCCCGAGACGCATGTGCGCGGGTCGGTGCTGGTCGTCGACGACGAGCCGACGATCGCCGAGGTCGTCTCGCGCTATCTCGTCCGGGCCGGCTACGAGACGCGGATCGCCAGCGACGGGCTCGAGGCGATCGAGCAGGTCGCGTCGCGCCGGCCGGATCTGGTCGTGCTCGACCTGATGCTGCCGGGTCTCGACGGCCTCGAGGTGATGCGGCGGATCCGCGACCAGAACCGGTCGCGAATCGCCGTGATCCTGCTGACGGCGAAGGGCGTCGAGTCCGACCGGGTGATCGGCCTGCGGCTGGGGGCCGACGACTACGTCGTCAAGCCGTTCTCGCCGCTCGAGCTCGTCGCCCGGGTCGACGCCGTGCTGCGGCGCATGGACACGACGCCGGACTCCAAGGAGGCGCTCGTCTTCGACGACCTCCTGATCGACCCGGCCGGCCGGCGCGTCCAGGTCGGCGAGGCGGAGATCACGCTGACCCAGCGTGAGTTCGACCTGCTGCTCTACCTCGCCCGCCACCCCGGCCAGGTCTTCTCGCGCAACCAGCTGATGGATGCCGTCTGGCAGTACTCGTTCTACACCGACACGTCGACGGTCACCGTCCACATCCGCCGCCTGCGCGCCAAGCTCGAGCCCGATCCGGCCGAGCCGCGCTACATCCAGACGGTCTGGGGCGTCGGCTACCGCTTCCAGCCGTGAGCCGCGCCTACTCGCTCGCCCTCGTCGTCCTCGGCGCCGCCAGCCTGTTCGTCGGGATCTGGCTGATCGACCCGGGTGAGGACGTCGCGGTCGCCGTGGCCTGCTGGCTGCCGGTCGCGGTCGCGGCCGTCTTCGCCGGACAGATCGCCGCGTCGCGGCGGTGGCGGCTGGGCATGCTCGGGCGCCAGTTCAGCGTCGCCGCGGCGATCGCCGTCGCCCAGATGCTGCTGTCGGTCGTCGTCTTCACCGTGCTGATGTTCGTCTCGTTCCGCGACGCCGTCGTGATCGGGCTGGTGCTCGTCTTCAACGGCGCCCTCGCCGTCTCGGCGACCCGCCTGCTGGCCGGCGGCGTCCTCGGGGACGTGGAGGCGATCCGCGACGGCCTGGCGGCGGTCGGCGACGGCCGGCGCGATGTGAAGATCGAGACCGAGGCCAACGACGAGCTGGCGCAGCTGGCCGAGGCGGCGAACGCGATGATCGGGCGGCTGGCCGAGGAGGAGGCGGCCCGGGACATGGCCGACACCGCCCGTCGCAACCTGGTCGCGGCCGTGTCGCACGATCTGCGCACGCCGATCACGGCGCTGGCGCTGTTGGCCGAGGCGCTCGGGGACGACATCGTCGCCCCGGGCGAGCGCGTCGCCGCCATCGACCGTATGACCACCCACATCCGGGCGCTCGGCGCCCTGATCGATGACCTCTTCGAGCTCTCGCGCCTCGAGGCGGGCGATATCGCCTGGTCGGTCGAGCACGTCGAGCTCGGCGAGCTCGTCGCCGAGACGGTCGCGGCGATGCGCGTGCAGGCCCAGGCCAAGGGCGTCGAGGTCGTGGCCGAGCTGCCAAAGGACCTGGTGGCCGTGCGGGCCAACCCGGAGAAGGTCCAGCGGGTCCTCTTCAACCTGATCCAGAACGCGATCCGCCACACGCCGGCCGACGGCAGCGTCACGGTGCGGGCGCAGCGGGCCGGCGAGCTCCTCGAGGTCGAGGTCGCAGACACCGGCCGGGGAATCGCCGAGCCGGACCGCGACCGGGTCTTCGAGGCGTTCGTCCAGGGCGGGGCCGACCCGTCGCGCAGCGGCGGCCACGCCGGGCTCGGCCTGGCGATCTCGCGGGCGATCGTCGAAGCCCACGGCGGGCAGATCTGGTTGGCCGACGACCCGCGCGACGCCGGCGGCGCACGCGTGCGCTTCAGCCTCCCGCTCGCCCGGTAGCGGCCGCCCGCGACCGGGACGTCACTTCAACAGGCGCGAGAGGCGGCGGTCCTTGAGCACGGTTCCGCCGGTCTGGTCGGTCGGGCAGTAGCACATGACGTAGTCCTCGTAGTGGACGGCCTCGATCGTCGTCCCGCAGCGGGGGCACGGCTCGCCGGCGCGGCGGTGGACCCGCAACGGCAGCGGCAGCTTGTCGGGGATGGGCAGCGCGATCACCCGTTCGTAGTGCTCGATCGCCCCGTCGAGGACGGCGGCGATCGCCGCCCGCAGGCGGTCGGCCTCGTCGTCTGAGAGATCGCTGCCGCGCTTGAACGGAGACAGTCCGGCCGTCCAGAGGATCTCGTCGACCCAGGACCGGCCGATGCCGGCGATCACGCGCTGGTCGCGGAGCATCGTGTGGAGCGGGCGTGGCTTGTCCAGCAGCTGCCTGAGATCTGCGGGCGGCTGCGGCCAGGCCTCGGGTCCGAGCGTGGCGATCAGCTCTTCGGTCTCGAGCCGGTCGGCCTCGATCAGCTTGACCCAGGCGGCCTGCTTGGTGCCGAACTCGCGCAGGCGCAGCTCGCGGCCGCCGTCGACCCGGACGAGCAGGCGCGAGGTCCGGTCACGGGGCCCGGCGCGCTTGTCGTAGAGCTGGAGCCGGCCGGCGCTCATCAGGTGCACGAGCAGGACGAGCTTGCCCGAGGTCGTCACCACCAGCTGCTTGCCGCGGCGGCCGACGCCCGCGATCGTCTGGCCGGCGAGAGCGCGCAGCGGCGGGTCGAACGTCTTCAGGGCGTTGATCCCCGGGGCCAGGGCCGACTCGATCTCCGCCCCGCGCAGGGCGGCGTCGAGCCGGCGGGCGGTGATCTCGACCTCGGGCAGCTCCGGCATCTCAAAGGAGGCTACGTCGTCGCCCACACGGTCGCCGCGCTCGACGCCGCGGAGGTCGCGAGGCTGGACGCAAGATAGCACCGTAATGCTGTGCTTCGGCGTCTGAATCTTGCGCCTATCGACAAGATCCCGGCTGGTCGTTGTGTCACCGTGTGCTCATGGGCTCAGACCTCCGCTCCGGCCGGCGCCTCCTGATGTGCCCGCCGACCCACTTCGACGTCAGCTACGCGATCAACCCGTGGATGGACCCGACGGTCGCGGTCGACCGGCAGCTCGCCACCCGCCAATGGGAGGCGCTGGCGGCGAGCTGTCGTGAAGCCGGCGCGACGGTGGAGCTGCTCGACCCGCAGCCGGGCCTGCCCGATCTCGTCTTCACGGCGAACCTCGGGCTCGTCGACGGGGGCACGTTCATCCCGGCGCGCATGCGCCACGCCGAGCGGCGCGGCGAGGCCGTGCACGCCGAGCGCTGGTTCCGCGACCACGGCAGCGCGATCCGCAGGCTCGGACCCGACGTCGTGCAGGAGGGCGCGGGCGACGCGCTCGCCTTCGGCGCCACGCTGGTCGCAGGTCTGCGAGCGCGTTCGAACGCGGCGGCGTACGTCGAGCTCGGGCGCGTGGTCGCGGGCGAGCTGCTGCTGGTCGAGCTCGCCGACCCGCGCTTCTTCCACGTCGATCTGGTCTTCTGCCCGCTCGACGCCCGGACGGCGATGGTCGCCACCGGCGCGATCGACGCCGGGGCGGCCCGGCTGATCGACGGGCTCGTGCCCGACGTGATCGCGCTGACCGACGCCGAGGCGGCGGCCTTCTGCGCGAACGCGATCGTGATCGGCCGCACCGTCGTGATGGCCGCCTGCCCGCCCCGGCTCGAGCGGGAGCTTCGCGCCCGGGGGTTCGAGCCCGTCGTCGTCGACGTCTCCGAGTTCCACAAGGCCGGCGGCGGGCCGCGCTGCCTGACGCTCGCGCTCGACGCGCGGCTCGGGTCCGAGGACGCGGCCGGGCTCGCCGACCGCTACACGGCCCACAACTACCACCCGTTGCCGGTCACCGTCACCCACGGCGACGGGGCGTGGGTCCGCGACGACCGCGGGCGGCGCTACCTCGACGCGCTGTCGGCCTACTCGGCGCTGAACTTCGGCCACTGCCACCCGCGGCTGGTGGCGGCGGCGCGCGACCAGCTCGACCGGGTCACGCTGACGAGCCGGGCCTTCGCCAACGATCAGCTCGGGCCGTTCGCCCGCGGCCTGGCCGAGCTGTGCGGCAAGGACCGGGTGCTGCCGATGAACACGGGCGCGGAGGCGGTCGAGACGGCGATCAAGGCGGCGCGCAAGTGGGGCTACGAGGTCCGGGGGGTGGCGCCCGGGCGGGCGACGATCCTCGTCTGCGCGGGCAACTTCCACGGGCGCACGACGACGATCGTCTCGTTCTCCGACGACCCGCTGGCCCGCGACGGCTTCGGGCCGTTCACGCCCGGCTTCGACCGGATCCCGTTCGGCGACGCCGGCGCGCTCGGGCGCGCCGTGAGCGCAAACCCAGACATCGTCGCCCTGCTTGTCGAGCCCGTGCAGGGCGAGGCGGGCGTGATCGTCCCGCCGGCCGGCTACCTGCGCGAGGCGCGCCGGCTCTGCTCGGCGCACGGGGTCCTCCTGATCGCCGACGAGATTCAGTCGGGGCTCGGCCGCACCGGACGGACGTTCGCCTGCGACCACGAGGGCGTGGTGCCGGACCTATATGTGCTGGGCAAGGCGCTCGGGGGCGGCATCGTCGCGCTGTCGGCGGTCGTCGGCGACGACGACGTCCTCGGCGTCTTCGCGCCGGGCACCCACGGCTCGACCTTCGGCGGCAACCCGCTGGCCTGCGCGGTCGGTCGGGCGGTGCTCGAGCTGCTGGCGACCGGCGAGCCGCAGGCCAACGCGGCGCGGATCGGCGGGCGCATGCGCGCGGCGCTGGACGCAGCGGCGCCGGACGGTCTGCGCGAGATCCGCTCGCTCGGCCTCTGGTTCGGCCTCGACCTCGATCCGCGCCAGCCGCCCGCCCGCGCCGTCTTCGAGCGGCTGCTGGCCGGGGGCGTGCTGGCCAAGGACACGCACGAAGGCACGATCCGCCTCGCGCCGCCGCTGACGCTGACGCCGGCCGAGGCCGACTGGCTGGTGGCCCGGGTGCTCGACGCGGTGGAGGAGCCGGCGGCCGTCCGTCCGGCATCCTTAGCGGCATAGACGACCTCGATCGCCACATCCTCGCCGAGCTGCTGGACGACGGGCGTCTGAGCCTGGCCGAGCTCGGCGAGCGCGTCAACCTGTCCTCGCCGGCGGTCAAGCGGCGAGTCGATCGGCTGCGCGCCGGCGGCGTGATCACCGGCTTCACGGCGCGCGTCGATCCGGCGGCCCTGGGGCACGACACCGAGGCCTTCGTCGAGGTGCACTGCGCGGCGAACACGAGCCCGAGCGCGTTGCGCGAGACGCTCGGCCACGAGCCCGAGGTGATCGCCGCCTACACGGTCAGTGGCGAGGCCGACGCGCTCGTCCACGTCCGCACGACCGACGTCGCCCGACTCGAGGCGACGCTCGAGCGCATCCGCGCGCACCCGGACATCGCCCGGACCAAGACGACGATCGTGCTGACCCGCCTGATCGCGCGCGAGCCGCCGGCCCCGACCGACCACTAAGCTCGGGCCCTCGATCGAAGACAAAGCAGAGGAGCGGGAGCGAATGGGCGTGACGGTTGGGATGAGAGGCAGCATCAGCCTCCAGGGGCTCGAGGTCGGCGGCATTCCGTGCCGCTTCGGGACGGTCGTCCCCGGCTTCGTCGAGAGCATCAACGACGGCGAGCTCACCATCCGCCTGGACTCTCCGTTCAGCGGTCAGGCCACCGTCGAGATCAGCCCCGACCGCTTCGTCCAGCGGACCGAGGGCTGAGGGCCGACGGCCGGACTCAGGCGGGGCGACAGCGAGGCCGCGGCCAGGCGGCGTGTTGCCGGCGCTGGTCCCAGGTGATCGGCGTGGTCGTCGAGCCGTCGCCCGAGCCGTCGTGAGCGACCCGGTTACGATCCAAGTGATGATCGAACCCGGCGCTCCGGCCCCAGACTTCACGCTCCCCGACCAGGACGGCAACCCCGTCAGCCTGAGCACGCTCCGCGGCCGCCCGGTCGTCCTCTACTTCTATCCCAAGGCCGACACCCCCGGGTGCACGACGCAGGCGTGCGGCGTGCGCGACCGGCACGACGAGTACGAGGCGGCCGGCGCCGTCGTGCTCGGCGTCTCGCCCGACCCGGTCGCCAAGGTGAAGAAGTTCCACGCCAAGTACGACCTCGACTTCACGCTGCTGGCCGACCCCGACCACGCCGTCGCCGAGCGCTACGGCGTCTGGGTCGAGAAGTCGATGTACGGGCGCACCTACTGGGGCAACGCCCGGGCCACGTTCGTGATCGACGCCGCCGGCTTGATCGCCCACGTGCTGCCGAAGGTCTCGCCCAAGACGCACGACGACGCCGTCCTGCGGGCGCTCGCCGAGCTCTCCGCCGCTGCCTAGCGCGCTGCCGGGCGGCGGGGGTATGCTCGCGTCTCCGGCCCGCTCAGCAGAGGAGATCAGGTTGCCCGCACGTAGCACGATCGCCACCTTCGCCCTGATCGCGGTGGTCGCGGTGCTCGGCCTGAGCGCCTGCGGCAGCAAGTCCTCCACTACGTCGAGCGGCACGACCGCGTCCCACGTCAGCGCTCCGAAGACCAAGTTCCTGCTCCACAGCGGGCTCGCCTTCGGCGCCTTCCACCACTTCATCTACAAGCCGTTCAAGGCCGGCAACCTGACCGGCGGCGGCTTCCTCAAGCACAAGCTGGCCTTGGCGAAGGCGGGCCTGGCCGGGCTGTTCGCCTACCACGAGATCAAGCTCGCGCTCGTCGACGCCCAGTCGAGCCCGCTGCTCTCCCGTCTGCTGTCGCCGCTGACCGCGTTGTCGAGCAAGCTCCAGGCGCTCGGCACGTCGTTGAAGGGCGGAAGCGTCGACACCTCGGCGATCGAGGCGACCAACACGCAGGCGGCGCTGACCAGCGCAGCTTCGAGCGCGGCGGGCCAGCCGATCACCGACGCCACGCCGAGCGCGTCGCAGCTCGCCGGGGGGTAGACCGTGCGGGTACGGTCGCCGCGCGACGACCGCATCCCGGCGGCCGCGTAGGCTAGAGCCGTGCCGGATCGCCTCGCCTCAGCATCGCTCGGCGACACCATCAGCTCGTTCTTCGACGCGGTCGGCAGGTTCTTCGCCGACCTCGCCGCCGTCCACTGGGGCGCCCTGCTGCTGGCGCTGCTGTTCTTCGGGGCCAACCTGACGCTCCGCTCGCGGGCGATCTTCAACAGCCTGCGGGCCGCCTACCCGAACGAGCGCTTCCAGTGGCGGCGGATCTGGGGCGCGTACTTCGCCGCCGTCGGCTTCAACAACGTCGTCCCGGCCCGCGGCGGCGACCTGATCAAGCTGTTCCTGACCAAGAGCTCGGTGCCGAACTCGAGCTTCCCGACGATCGCCGCGACGTTCGCCGTCGAGTGGATCTTCGACACGGCGATCGGCGTGCTCGTCCTGATCTACGCCTTCACCCAGGGCGTCTTCCCCAAGCCGCCGGACTTCGCCAAGCTCAACGCCTTCGATATCTCCTACCTCGCCGGCCACCCGCGCTTCACGCTGTTCCTCGTGACCGCGCTCGGCGTCGCCAGCGTAGTCGCCTTCGCCGTGCTCTCGCGCCGGGTGCGGGCGTTCTGGGCGCGCGTGCGGCAGGGCTTCACGATCCTGCGCGACCGCCGCCGCTACATGGTCGAGGTCTTCGCGCTCCAGTGCGCCGGCTGGTTCTGCCGCGCCGCCGCGTTCTGGTTCCTGCTCGACGCGTTCCGCGTCGGCGGCTCGGTCGGCAACGTCCTGCTCGTGTTCGGCGTCAACGCCGTCGCCGGCGCCGTGCCGCTGACGCCCGGCGGAGCGGGCATCCAGCAGGCGCTGCTGGTGAAGGTGTTCGCGGCGACCGCGAGCGGCGACGTCGTCGCCGCCTACTCGGTGGGCCAGCAGATCGCGATCGCCGCGTTCACGGCGACGGTCGGGTTCCTCTCGGTCGTCTTCATCTTCCGCTTCCGGTCCTTCAAGGAGGTGATCCGTCTCGGTCGAGCCGAGCGGGACGCCGAGAAGGCCGGGCCGGACGCTACTGGAGCCCCTCGCGCGCCTCGCGCACGAGCGTGACCGCCTCGGGGAAGACGACCGCCATCATGGCGCGGATCTGCTGCGCCTGCTGCTCGGGGTTGCCCTGGACGTTGACGCGGTTGATCGCCGCGACCGTCATCTCGACGGCCAGCTTGATCGCGTTGTCGGCCCATGCCAGCCGCTGCTGTCCCTGCATCTGCTCGGCGAACTCGGCCATCCGCCGCTGGAGCTCGTCAGGGTCGCCGAAGAGTCCGCCGAAGCCTTCCATGTCGCTAAGGCTACCGGCGCGGCAGGCGCAGCGCAGCGGGTGGAGTCCCGCTAGCTTTTGACGATGCCGATGATGGAAGGCGCCGGGGTCGAGCTCCACTACGAGTTGCGCGGCGCCGGGCCGCCGGTCTTCCTCGTCCACGGGCTCGCGTCCGACGGTGCCGCCTTCGCGCCCCTCCAGCTGGAGCTCGACGATCGGGCGACGACGATCGCCTACGACCGCCGCGGCTATGGCGCGAGCGGTGCGCCGGAGCCCTACACGGCGACGACGGTCAGCGAGCAGACGCAGGACGCGGCGGCGCTGCTTGACGGGCTTGGTCTCGCCCCGGCGATCGGTGTCGGCGACGGCTTCGGCGCGCTGATCGTGCTCGACCTGCTCCGGCGCCGTCCCGGCCTGATCGCCTGCGCCGTCGTGGCCGACCCGCCGCTGTTGGCCTTCGTGCCCGCGGCGACCGCGGTCCTCAGCGCCGACCGCGCCCGCCTCGAGCAGGCCGTCCGCGACGGCGGGCCGGCGGCGGCGGTCGAGGCCTGGCTCGACGGCCGCGTCCCCGCGGCACCGCTCGCCCGGGCCCGGACCGCCCACCGCGGCTTCGTCGCCGACTACGCCGGGCTTGCCAGCTGGCCGGTCACCCGCCGGGAGCTGCGCCGCATCGCTCAGCGCCTCGTCGTCATGACCTCACCGGACTCGCCGCCGCACATCGTCGCCGCCGCCGACGCGCTGGCGGCGCTCGCACCGGCGGCGCAGCGACGCCTCGACGGCGATCTGGCCGGTGCGGTCGGCGAGCTGCTGTGATGCGGCGGGCCGCCGTCCCCGTCCTCCTGACGTGCCTGCTGGCGGGATGCGGCTCGAGCCCGGCCGCCCGGGCCCCCCAACCCGGTCAGGCGGTCGTCGCCGCGCTCGGGGATTCGATCACCGCCGGCTCGCCGCTGTGGGACCCCTCGCCGGCCGTCCGCCGCCAGATCGGGCCGCTCGTCAACGAGCAGAGCCAGTACGAGTACTGGGCCCAGCGGCTGCTCGGAAACTACGTCAGCTTCCGCAACTGCGGCGTGTCCGGCGAGCGGACCGACCAGATCGCCCAGCGCCTCGACCAGTGCGCCGCCGGCGCGCGCTACCTGATCATCCAGGGCGGTCTCAACGACATCGCCCAGGGCCGCCCGGTCGCGGCGGCCGCGGCCGACCTGCGCGCGATGGTCGAGCGCGGCAAGCAGCTCGGGCTCCGGGTCGGCCTGGCCGAGGTGCTGGCCTGGAACAACGGCGGCTCGGCGGCCGCTGTCTCGATCCGCGAGCTCAACGCCCTGATCGACCAGATCGGCCGCGACGACCACGTCCCGGTCTACGCCTTCTACCACGCGCTCGAGGACCCGCTCCGCCCCGGACGGATGAAGGCAAACTGGACCAGTGATGGCGACCATCCGTCGGTCGAGGGCTACCGCGTCCTCGGCGGCCTGATCTATCTGCCCTGAGGCCGTCGGGCCAGCACGGCGATCGTCCCGCCGCGGCGGGCGGCGCCGGCGGCGAGCTCGAGCAGCGCCGCCGCGGGCAGGAGCGCGAGCGCGGCCACGGTGACCGCCAGGTCGCGGTCGCGCATCCCCGCGTTGCGCTTGAGCACGTTGTAGAGGTACGACGGTCGCCGCGTCAGCCGGCTGGCCATCGACTGCCACATCCCGAACGGGTTCTGCTCGAGCAGGACGTGGGTCGTGCGCAGCGGCTCGAGCCCGGCGGCGCCGAGGGCCAGGTGCAGCCCGCGCGGGGTGAAGTGGGTCCGGTGGCGCGGGACGTCGAGGTGGTACCAGCGCCCGCCGCCGACCAGCGCCTGCAGGCTGGCGATGTTCGGCACCCCGATCAGGATCACCCCGCCGGGCGCCAGCCACGCCGCCGCCTTGGCGAGCGCCCGCCCCGGGTCCTCGACATGCTCGAGCACGTGCCAGAGGCTGATCGCCCCGAGCGATCCCGGCGCGACGGTGGCGTCCTCGAGCCCCTCGCGGCGCAGCGCCAGGCCGTAGTCGGCCGCGGCGGCATCGACGCCCCGCCGCGACGGCTCGATCCCCTCCGCCCGCCAGCCCGCCGCCCGCGCCGCGGCGACGAAGCGCCCGCGGCCGGCGCCGACGTCCAGCAGGTCGCCGGCCGGCGGGCCGAGGAGGCGCAGCCGGCGGCGGTCGAAGGCGTCGAGCAGAGGTGCGGCAGCCCGCTGGAGCCGCGGCCGGCCGCCGCCGTAGGCGCCGCTGTCGTGGGCATCCGGGGCGACCGGGGCGTCGGTCACGGCCGTCCCGCAGTCGGCGCAGCGCAGCAGCCGCAGCGGGGCGGCGCCGGCCGGCTCGGCGGGCAGGGCCATGCGCCAGGGCCGGGTCGGCCCGCCGCAGGCGGGGCAGCTCACCCGCCGCGGTCGTGAAAGAAGAAGTCCGGCAGCGCGGCCCGCGTGATCTGGCCCGTCATGTGACGGGCGAGCTCGAGGTCGCCGGTGCGCACGGCGAGGTCGTCGAGCGTGACGATCCCGGCGAGGCGGTCGCCGTCGAGGACCGGCAGCCGCCGGATCCCGTGGCGGACCATGAGCTCCGCCGCCTCCTCGACGCCCATCCCGACGCTGGCGGTCACCACCGGCGAGCTGGCGTGGGCGCCGGCGGCCCCGCAGGCGTCGCCGGCGTCGGCGACGACGGTGATGGCCAGGTCGCGGTCGGTGATGAAGCCGATCGGGCGCTCGTGCGGGTCGGCGAGCACGACCGATCCGACGTTGCGGTCGCGCATCAGCTCTGCGACGTCCCTCAGGCTGGCGTCGGGCGGGGCCGTCACGACCACCTCGGTCATCACCTCGCGGATGTCCACGCCGCCACTGTATCCCGCCCGGGCGCGACAGTCCAAGCCCGGTCGGGCGGCTAGACTCCGCCGGCGATGGACGACCGAGAGCGCCAGCTCGCAGCGGAGGGAGCGACGCGCAGGCAGGTCGCGATCGCCGGGCTCGTCGCCGGAGTGCTGCTGCTCGCCGGCACCGTCTACGGCACACTCGTCGTCCTGGCGGGCCTGCCGACCGTCGGGGTCATCCAGGGCCTTGCCCCTGCCCTCCACGGTCAGGTCGCCGCAGCCGTCGACCCGCACTCGGCCCGGCTCGTCTTCAACGACCACCATGCCGCCGGTCTCATCTTCGACGCGGTGCTCGTGGCGCTGGCGACGCTCGGCATGATCCCGGTGCTCCGCTACCTCTACGACGCGACCAGCTTCCGTCTCGACCAGGCGCTGGCGGAGGCCGCGGCGACCCCCGGGGCGACGCGCGGCGCGCGGCTGCCTCGGGCCGCACTCATCCTGACCATGATCGGAGCCGGCGGCGGGGCGGTCGTGCTGCTGGCGGCCCAGATCTTCGACACGATCAAGGCCCACGACTTCGTCGGCCAGGCCGACCGCAGCCACGCGGCCGTCAACGCGGCGCTCAACTCGACCACGCACGTCGTGCTCACCAGCGTGGGCGTCGCCGCGCAGCTGGCGCTGGCCTTCGCGTACGTGATGATCCCCCTGAACGCGATGCGGGCCGGCCTCCTGACCCGCTTCATGGGAATCCTCGGCATGGTCTCCGGCGCGCTCAGCGTGTTCTTCCCGCCGCTCCAGGTGCTCCAGGCGTTCTGGCTCGTGGCCTTCGGAATGATGCTGATCGGGCGCTCGTCGAGCCCGCTGCCACCGGCCTGGGAGACCGGCGAGGCGACGCCTTGGCCGAAACAGCAGCAGGGCCGCGGACGGCTCGGGCGGGCGCCGGCACCGGAGCCCGAGCCGGAGCCGGTCACGAGCGTCGCGGCCCCGCCGCCGCCGGCGCGAACGCCTCGCGCCGCCTCGCCGAACGCCTCGAAGAAGCGCAAGAAGCGCCGCTGAGCCGCCGGCTCCCGGCCCGCGGAACGGCCGTGGTGGCGGCGTGGTATGACACAGGGCGTTGGGATCCGCCCGCGTCCGGGTAGCAACAAGGTCGTCGTGCCGCCGACGCGGACCGCAAGAGACGAGGGAGGTCGAACATGGCCAGCGAAAAGACCGCCGCCGACGAGCTCGAGCAGGAGCTGGCATCGCTGCTCGACGTCGAGACGTTCACTCCGTCCGAGGAGTTCCGCGCCCACGCGCTGCTGAGCGACCCGGAGATCTACGACCGCGCCGATGCGGACTGGCAGGGCTGGTGGGCCGAGCAGGCCGGCGAGCTCGACTGGTTCGAGCCATGGCGGACCGTCGTCGACGAGACGAACCCGCCCTTCTACAAGTGGTTCGTCGGCGGCCGACTCAACGCCTCGTACAACTGCCTGGACCGCCACGTCGCCGCCGGGCGCGGCGATCGCGTCGCCTATCACTGGCACGGGGAGGAGGGTGGCGAGCGGACGATCACCTACGCCGATCTGCTCGCCGACGTCCAGCGCTTCGCGAGCGTACTGCTCGAACTCGGGGTCAAGAAGGGCGACGTGGTCGGGATCTATCTGCCGATGATTCCCGAGGTCGTCGTCGCGATGCTCGCCTGCGCGAGGATCGGAGCGCCCCACAACGTCGTCTTCGGCGGCTTCTCGGCCGAGGCCGTGCGCGAGCGGATGGAGTTCTCGGAGGCGAGCGTGCTCGTCACCGTGGACGGTGCCGCCCGCAAGGGCAAGACGGCGCCGGTCAAGGAGAACGTCGATGCGGTCATGGGCGACCTCGAGTCGATCGAGCGCATCGTCGTCGTCCGCCACGCCGGCCTCGACTGCCCGATGCAGGAGGGGCGCGACGTCTGGTACCACGAGGCGATGGAGGCCGCCGAGCGCGAGTGCCCGGCCGAGCCGATGGATGCCGAGGATCCGCTCTTCATCCTCTACACGAGCGGCTCGACCGCCAAGCCGAAGGGCATTCTCCACACCACCGGCGGCTACATGACGGGCGTCAGCGCGACCCATCGCTACGTCTTCGACCTGCGGCCGGACGAAGACGTCTACTGGTGCTCAGCCGACGTCGGCTGGGTCACCGGCCACTCGTACATCGTCTACGGACCGCTGGCCAACGGGGCGACCTCGGTGATGTACGAGGGCGCGCCCGACTACCCGCACAAGGGCATCTGGTGGGAGCTGTGCGAGCGCTACAAGGTGTCGCTCTTCTACACGGCGCCGACGGCGATCCGCGCGTGCATCAAGTGGGGCTCAGAGCACCCGGGCCGGTTCGACCTCTCGAGTCTGCGCCTGCTGGGATCGGTCGGCGAGCCGATCAACCCGAAGGCGTGGCTCTGGTACCACAAGGTGATCGGGGGCGAGCGCTGCCCGATCGTCGACACCTGGTGGCAGACGGAGACCGGGGCGATCATGATCACCCCGCTCCCGGGGATCACGGTGACCAAGCCGGGCTCGGCCACGCATGCCTTCCCGGGGATCAAGGCCGAGGTGTGGGGCGAGAGCGACGGCGAGCCGGTCGAGAACGGCCAGGGGCTCCTGGTCATCCTGCGTCCCTGGCCGTCGATGCTGCGCACGCTCTACAAGGAGGACGACCGCTTCGTCGAGACCTACTTCAAGCGTTTCGGTCCGACCGTCTACCTGGTCGGCGATGCGGCGCGCCGGGACAAGGACGGCTACATCTGGGTGATCGGGCGGATCGACGACGTGGTGAACGTCTCCGGCCACCGCCTCTCGACCGCCGAGGTCGAGTCGGCGATCGTCGCCCACGACATGGTGGCCGAGGCGGCGGTCATCGGGCAGGCCGACGAGGAGACCGGTCAGTCGATCTGCGCCTTCGTCACGCTCCAGGGCGAGACCGAGGGAACCGACGCGGTGGTCGACGGCATCCGTGCCACGGTCGCCACTCGGATCGGCAAGTTCGCGCGACCGAAGCGGATCATCTGGGCCGACGACCTGCCGAAGACCCGGTCGGGCAAGATCATGCGCCGGCTGCTGCGCGACATCGCCGAGGGCCGGGCCCTCGGGGACGTGACGACGCTGCGCGACCCGGACGTCATGGCCAAGCTCGAGGGTGCGATCAAGGCCGGGCAGGCGGCCGAGGACTGAGATGCCCGACGCCTACGAGGAGGCCTGCCGCCAGCACCGGTGGCAGGTGCCCGAGCAGTACAACATCGCCGCGGACGTCTGCGACAAGCACCCGCGCGCGAACCTGGCGATGGTCCACGAGCACTTCGGCGGCGAGGTCCGCGAGGTCACCTGGGGCGAGCTTCAGGATCGCTCCAACCAGGCGGCCAACATCCTCGCCGGCCACGGCGTCGAGCGCGGCGACCGCGTGGCGCTCGTGCTACCGGCGACACCCGAGACGGCGGCCATCTTCCTGGCGACGTGGAAGCTCGGCGCCCTGCTCCTGTCGATGTCGGTGCTCTACGGCGACGACGGGATCCGCCATCGCCTGAACGACTCCGAGCCGAAGGTGCTGGTGACCGACGCCGCGAACGTCGGGCGCTTTCCCGCCGGGCTCGCCGGGGAGATCCTCGTGCTCGACGAGCACACCTTCGACGGCGTCTCGACGGAGTTCGAGCCGGTCGCCACCCAGGCTGACGATCCGGCCCAGCTCTACTACACCTCGGGTACGACCGGCCTGGCCAAGGGCATCGTCCACGCCCACCGCTACATCCTCGGGCACGAGGAGTTCCGCTACTGCCACGACCTCGCCGACGGCGAGCGCTTCCACGGCATGGGCGAATGGGCGTGGGCGGCCGGGATCGCCCCGCTGCTCGGGCCGTGGCGGCTCGGCGCCGTCCAGTACGTGTACCAGCGCGAGGCCGGGTTCGACCCGCACAAGCAGCTGGCGTTCCTCTCTCGCCACCAGGTCACGAACGTCTTCGCGACGCCGACCGCGATCCGCTCGATGATGGGGATCACCGACGCGCGGACCCGCTACCCGCAGGCCTTCCGGGTCGTCTGCTCGGCCGGCGAGCCGCTCAACCCCGAGGCGATCCGCTGGTTCCGCGACCAGTACGGCGTCACCGTGCTCGACTACTACGGGCTGACCGAGTCCTACCCGCTGTGCGGCAACTTCCCCTTCATGGAAGTGCGCGAGGGGTCGATGGGCCGGCCGATGCCCGGCTGGGACGTGGCCATCCTCGACGAGGACGAGCAGCCGGTGGGCCGTGGCGAGCGCGGGGAGATCTGTCTGCGGGCCCGCTCGAACCCGCACTACCCGCTCGGCTACTGGCGTCAGCCGCAGGCGAGCGAGGAGACGTTCGGCGGTGACTGGTTCCACACCAAGGACGCCGCCAGCATGGACCCAGACGGCTACGTCTGGTACGAGGGCCGCGCCGACGACGTGATCATCGCGGCCGGCTACCGGATCGGTCCGTTCGAGGTCGAGTCCGCCTGCCTCGAACATCCGGCGGTCGCCGAGGCGGCGGCCGTCGCCTCGCCCGACGAGCGGCGGGGGAACGTCGTCAAGGCCTTCATCGTGCTCGCCGCCGGCGTCGAGCCGCACGACGGTCTGGCGGACGAGATCAAGGCCTTCGTGCGCGAGCGCCTGTCGGCCTACGCCTACCCGCGCCGGATCGAGTTCGTGGCCGACCTGCCGAAGACGTTGACGGGGAAGATCCGCCGGATCGAGCTGCGCCAGCGCGAGCAGCAGAGCAGCTGACGCTCGCGCCTGGGTTGACCGCCGTGTAAAGCGGATGTAGATTCCTCCCAAGACCGGCCGGGGGGCCGGCAAGCTCGAGAGGGGAGTGGATATGAGGTCGGGGCGGCTTCGGTTCCTAGTGTTGACCGGACTGACCGCGGTCGCGGTCGGGGCCGGGGCGGCGAGCGCACTCGCGGCGGGGCCGACGCCGCCGTTCACCCAGTGCCCGGCCGTCGGCGCCGACCCGACCTGCGCGCTGCTGATCGTCGTCACCGACACCGGAGCCACCGTCTTCGCCGATCCGGCGCGGGGCCCGTACGACGGATCCGACGACACGCTGGTCGGAATCCTCAACTCGTCGACCCACGCGGTCGGAAGCCTGCCGCTGAGCTCGACGTCGTCCCCGATCTTCGGCTTCGAGGGAGACGGCATCTGCTCCGGTCCGTTCGACAACGGCTCGGGAACGAACGTCGCGGCGCCGGCCGGGTGCCCGTTCGGCAGCACCGGCTACGAGGGCCCGGACACCTCCTTCGCGGCGATCAGCGCCGACACGATGTCCGGAATCGTGAGCTTCGCGGCTCCGCTCCAGCCCGGGGCGTCGACCTACTTCAGCCTCGAGGACACGCTCGCGGCGGCCGACGTGATCCCCGGCACGCCGTCGACGACGCCGTCCGGCGGAGCAACGCCGACGGTCGCAACCCAGGCCTCGGCGGCGATCACCGTCGGCCAGACGATCAGCGACACGGCCACGATCTCCGGCGGCAGCACGCCGACGGGCACGATCACGTTCTCCGCCTTCGGACCGGCCGACCCGTCATGCAAGGCCAACCCGGTCTTCACGTCCGCGCCCGTGGCGGTTCACGGGGCGGGCAGCTACACGTCGACCGCGTACACGACGACCGCCGCCGGGACCTACCACTTTGTCGCCAACTACAGCGGCGACGCGGCCAACGCGGCCGTCGCGACGGGCTGCGCCGATGCGAACGAGGCGGTGGTGGCCGGCAAGGCGACGCCGACCGTCACCACGCAGGCCGCGGCGACCATCCCCGCCGGGGGGACGACGGCCGACACGGCGACCCTCGGCGGCGGCTTCGCCCCGACGGGGACCGTGACGTTCAGGCTCTATGGGCCGGACGACGCGACATGCGCCCGCGCCGCGATCTCGACGTGGGTCGTCAACGTAGCGGGTGCCGGGACCGTGAGCTCGCAAGCGGTCACGCTGGCCACCGGCGGGACCTACCGCTGGGCAGCCACATACGGGGGCGATGCCAACAACAACGCCGTCGCGACCGCATGCGGCGACCCGAAGGAGACGGTCGTCGTCGGCCCGACGGTCAACCAGGCCTGCGGGTCACTCGGCGCCCAGGTCGACGCGGCGCTACCGGGTCAGTCGATCGCCTCCGATCTGAGCGGCGGCCTCAGGTTCAGCCTCAACGAGCCCCTCTCGATCGGCTTGCGCGTCGTGCTCCGCGCGAAGGACCCGGCCACCGGGGTGTTCGTCTCCCTGGCCGACTTCCTCGTCCACGAAGCGGGGCCGCTGATGCTCAGTCAGGCTGACAACGGCCTCGGGCCCAACTACGCGCGGCGGGCGGCGCGGCTGCTGAACGCCAGCGAGCAGGCCGGCAGCACGCTGGCGATCTTCAGGATCGTCCACTGCCGCGTCGACAAGGCCGCCGTATCGGCGGAGTCGCTCGGGACCGGGAGCCTGAAGCCTTGAGCGCCGCGACCGGGAGCTTGAAGTCCTGAGGGCGGCTCAGCAGCCGGAAGACGATGCCGAGCCGTGCGCCTGCGGGCAGCCGTGGGCGGGCGGGCTGAGGATACGGAAGGCGTGCGTGACCGCTGGCGACCGGCGGCCCTGGGCGTCGGCGGCCGTCGCGGTGAAGCGGTATGAGCCCGGCGCCAGCGCGCGTCCGCCGAGGCGTCCGCTGAAGCGCAGCGAGTTGGCGCCCAAGCCGCCGGCCTGCGTCAGGTGCGGTGTCAGCGCGATGGTCTGGGTGCAACGCGACGCGGGCGGCACGAAGAGCAGCGCCGGCTGACAGTAGCGTCCATGCCCGCCGCGGCCCGGGACGACTCGGCCGGCGACGAGGCGTTGGATCGAGAAGGTCACGCTGGCCGCGGCAGACAGCGTGTAGCGGAGCACAGTGCCGCCCTTGACCGGCGCCGGCCCGGAACTGGCGGCCGCGACGAGGAATCCGCTCGTTGACAGCGCGAACCGCGTGATGGACGGACCTCCGGGCGTGCCGCCCGGGCCGGCCTGCGTCATGGAGATCGGCGTGCCGCCGCCCGCCGACGGCGACGCGGTGTAGGTGAACGCCCCGGTGAGCGTGCTCGAGCCGCCCGGCCCGCGCACGATCACGTCGACCGCGCCGACGGCGGTGGCGGCCGGCGTGTGCGCGACCAGCGTCCCGTTCGGCCCGGCGGCGAAGGTCGCCGGCTGACCGCCGAAGAGGACGTTCGTCGTCCCGTCGAGGTAGGAGCCGCTGATCGTCACAACCGTCCCGCCGGTGGTCGGGCCCGACGACACGTCGAGGGCGGTCGCGACCGGGGCGAGCGTGACGTCGGCGTTGAGGTCGAGATCGCCCGTCTCCGTGTTCTGACCGATCAGCATGGCCCCGGTGCCCATCGCCGGGCTGTCGACGCCGACGTTCCCCGTCGCATCGGATCGCAGGAAGATGCGCGACGACGGGTTTCCGCCGAACAGGTCGACGCCGATCGTGTCGCCGGCTCGGACCGGGACGTTGGCCGGAATCGTCGCCGGCGCGGTTCCGCCGACGGCCTGGGCGCCGCCCGTGGCCGCGACGGCGAGACCGGACCCGGTCGGCCGCAGGACGGCCAACGCGAAGGAGCCGACGCCGGCGACGCGCCAGCTGGTGATCGTGCCGTCGGCCGGCGCCGCCCCGAGCGGTGCGCGCTGGAAGACGGTGCAGCTCGGCCCGCAGCTGTAGCTCGACGTGCTGTTGCCGAAGTCGGCGGTCGGAGTCCCGATCGTCACGACCATCGCCTGCGCGCTCGCCGGAGCGACCAGGGCGAGCACGGCCGCGGCGAGCGCGGCAGCTGCGCGCCCCCGCCCCCTCACTGGCTCGTCGTGTCGATCCCCCACGTGCGCCTCACTCTAGCGCCGCGTCTCGCGCCGCGCGAGGCTAGACCTTGGCGTGCGCCGGCACCCAGGATCCGGTCGCGTCCCGGGTGAAGTCGGCGAAGATGTGCGGTGCCTCCTGCTGCATCAGGCGGGCGATCACGTCGAACACCAGCCGCAGCTCCTCCTCGGCGCCCTCGGCCGTGCGCATCTCGATCACGTGGCGCAGCGTCCGCAGGTTCG
The DNA here is from genome assembly GCA_963742705.1 of uncultured Solirubrobacterales bacterium. Lineage (GTDB taxonomy): Bacteria > Actinomycetota > Thermoleophilia > Solirubrobacterales > Solirubrobacteraceae > Palsa-513. The sequence goes on from CAVUMZ010000001.1 coordinate 246,478, forward strand.
CCGTCCAGACGATGTCGGTGCTCAGACCGATCGGCGCCAGCCGCCGCAGGGCGGAGGTCACCTCCTTCTTGACGTGGAAGGGCACGCCCTCGGCGTCGATCCCGAGCTCCTGAGCCGCGGTCCGCTGGAACTCCTCGAGCTGCTCGACGATGCTCAGAACCTGGTCGCGGATCGGCTCGAGCGCCGGCGGGACGCGGTAGCCGATGTCGGTGAGACGGACGTAGCGCAGGCTTTCCTGGCTGAAGGCCGAGCCGGCCCGGTGGCGGACGAGCTCGTGGGTGAAGACACGGGAGACGTTGCGCAGAGCGAAGCTGTAGCTGGCGTGCTCGAGCACGCTGCCGTGACCGCTGCCGATGAGGTTCCCGAAGTACGCGCCCTGATCGGTGCGGATGCGCGTGACGTTCGGGTTGAGGCCCGGCTCCCAGCTGCGGTAGCAGGCCCGGCCGCCGAACTCGACCAGCGTCTCCCCCGGATTGGGCGCCCCGCCGGCCTCGTCGAGCCGCATGTCGAGCCACGATTCGCCGCCGACGTCGGCGAGGTAGCCGCGCAGACCGTCGAGGTTGAGCGCCGGGCGGGCGATCAGGAAGACGCTGGGCGTGGTCTCGTGCACGGCGGCGGATCGTAGCTGCCGGCCCGGCGGCTACGCCCGGAACTGCCAGGGTCACGCGAACGCGGCGGCGATCTCCCGCCGCGTCCGCTGCCGCGGGCTAGGCGTCCGCGCCGGCCGGCGCCTCGACGGCCTCGGCTTCGGGCTCGCCGTCCTCGGCGGTCGGTGCGTCGTCGGCCTCGGCCGCCGGTGCTGCGTCGTCGGCCTCGGCCTCGGGCTCGCCGTCGTCGTCGGACTCCGCCGCCGGTGCGTCGTCGGCCTCGGCCGCCGGCGCTGCGTCCTCGTCGGCCTCGAGCTCGATCGGCTCCGCCTCCATCGGCGGACCGCCGGTGGCGTCCGCGTTGTCACCGCCGTGGACGGGAACGCCGCCCCATTCGGGTGAGAGGGGCACCGTCTCGGCGGTGTCGACCGGTTGATCCGGCTCGTTCTCGGGCATGGGTTGATTACCTCCCGGTTCGTTTCGGCGCGTCGCAAATGCGTGGCCTACAGCGAGCGCATGAGTGCCCTACCCGGGAGCGGGTCGGGGAAAACGGCGACCGACCGGCCGCCTCACGGCACGCGTCAGCCGTGGCCCTTCCAGCCGACGCTCAGCACCCGGTCGTCCTGCACGATCGTCGGCACCCGCCCGGTCCCCTTCGAGTACTGCATCAGCTCGCCGCGCCAGTCGCGGCGCGTCGTCGCGTCGCGCTCCTCCCACGCGACGCCGTCGGCCCGCAGGCCGTCGCGCGCCTGCTGGCAGTAGGGGCAGCCGGGCTTTACGTACATCACGCGCATGGGCTCAGACGATGTTGACCAACGCGCTCCCGACGCCGCTGACCAGGTCGAACAGCGGCTGGGGGATGATGCCGAAGAAGATGCTGCCGGCGGCGCCGAGCACGGCGACGAGCACGACCTCGACGTGACGGCCGCGCGGCGGCGCCGGTTCGAGCCCCGCCTCGGGCGCGCCGCCGGCCATCAGTGGCCGGGCGAGCACGGCCGGCAGGATGCCGGGTCGCATCCACATCGCGGCGATCACGCGCAGGTAGTAGGCGAGCGAGATCGCCGAGCCGAGCACGATCACCACCCCAAGCCACGTGTAGCTCCCGTCGACGGCCGCCTGGATCAGGTAGACCTTGCCGATGAACCCGGCGGTGGCCGGGATGCCGGCGAGGGAGAGCATCGCGATCGTCATCGACCAGGCCAGCAGCGGCCGCTCGCTGCCGAGCCCGGCCAGGGCGTCGATGTCGTCGCCGAGCGCCGTCTCCCGCTCGCGCGCGATCACGACGGCGAAGGCGGCCACGTTCATCAGCAGGTAGACGATCAGGTAGAAGACGGTCGCCCGGGCCCCGAGCTTGGTCGCCACGACCACGCCGGCGAGCAGGTAGCCGGCCTGCGCCACCGACGAGTAGGCGAGCATCCGCTTGACCGACGACTGGCCGAGTGCGCCGACGTTGCCGACGACGATCGTGACCGTCGCCAGCACCGCCAGCGCCGGCGCCCAGGTCGCCCGGTCGGCGATCAGGGCGACGTCGAAGATCCGCAGCAGCACGCCGAACGCCGCCGCCTTGGTCGCGACGGCCATGAACGCCGTGATCGGCGTCGGCGCTCCTTCGTAGACGTCGGGCGTCCACTGGTGGAACGGCGCGACCGACGCCTTGAAGCACAGCCCGGTCACGCTGAGGGCGATCCCCGTCAGCAGCAGCGGATCGGACGCCCCGCCCCGGCCGATCGACGCGGCGATCGCGGCGAAGCCGGTCGCTCCCGTCGCGCCGTAGATCAGCGCCAGGCCGTAGAGCAGGGTGGCCGAGCCGACCGACCCGACGATCAGGTACTTGAGTCCCGACTCGAGCGACGTCGCCCGCCGCAGCTCGGTCGCGCAGAGCACGTACAGCGGGATCGACAGCAGCTCGAGGCCGACGAACAGGGTGACGAGGTTCGACGCGGCGACGAGCACGAGCATGCCGGTCATCGACGCCAACAGCAGCGAGTGGTACTCGCCGTGGGCCGCCTCGCGCGGCGCCAGCGCCCGCCACGACAGCAGCGTCGCGGCGATCCCGGCGGCCAGGAAGACGAGCGTCAGCACGAGCGTCAGCCCGTCGATCTGCATCGCCCCGGCCAGCACCGACCGCCGGTCGCTCCACTGCCAGACGGTCAGGCCGACGGCCGCGGCGAGCGTGAGGAGCGTCAGCGCCGGGACGGCGGTGTGGCGGGCTACCCGCGAGCGCAGCAGCCCGACCATGAGGACGACGATCGACCCGGCCAGGAGCGCCTCCATCGGCCCGAGCGCGGCGAAGTCGACGTGCGGGCCCTTGAGGTGGGCGGCGGTGGCCAGAAGCAAGGTCACGGCCTGACCGTCACCGTGACGGAGTTGTCGATCGACGTCGCCGGGACCGGGCCGTACCGTGCCGGTGCGCTGGCGGTGGACGCCGCCAGGGCGGCAAGGGCCGACGGCGGCGCGGCCGCGACGGCCGGGGTCGCGGCCGCCTCGGCGGCGACGACCGACCCGACGACCGACTTCTCGGTCCGGTGGAGCTGGAACTGCGGGTAGAGCGCGAAGAAGATGATCGCCGCCACCAGCGGCGCCAGCACGAGCCCGTCGGCCGGGCGCAGCTCGCGCGAGACGACGTGCGGGCCGGTGCGGTTGTGGACGGCCCGGATGAAGACGCGCAGCATGTACACGGCGGCCATCACGACGCCGGCGAAGGCGACGATCGCGAACACGATCTTCGTGTTGAAGAGGCCGAGCAGGATCATGAACTCGCCGACGAAGTTGCCCGACCCGGGGATCGCCAGCGACGCCATCGCGACGATCAGGAAGGTCGTCGCCAGCAGCGGCGCCCGCAGCGCGATCCCGCCCATGTCGCGGATGTCCTCCGAGCCCCCGGCCCGGTCGGCCAGCAGGGCGATGATGAAGAAGAGCGGCGCGACGACGAGGCCGTGGTTGACCATCTGCAGCACCGCCCCCTGCGCGCCCTGGGGCGTCAGCGAGAAGATCCCCAGCGTGATGAAGCCGAGCTGGGCGACCGACGAGTACCCGGCGATCAGGCGGGCGTTCGTCTGGGTGAAGGCCATCGCCGACCCGTAGAGGATCGACGCCAGCGCGATCAGCAGCAGCAGCGTCTGGAAGTGGGCCGACGCCCCGGGGAAGAGCGGGAGGACGATCCGCAGGAAGCCGTACGCCCCGACCTTCGACAGCACGCCGCTGAAGACCATCAGCGCCTCGATCGGCATCGCCCGGTAGCCGTCGGGCATCCAGCCGTGGAGCGGGAAGGCCGGCATCTTGACGAGGAACGCCGCGGCGAAGAAGAGGAAGATCCAGTCGGCCGAGCCGGCGGGCACGGGCGCCGCCCGCAGATCGGACAGCACGAAGGTGAGGCCGTGGTGGGCCGCCCGGGCGCTCAGCACGGCGGTGGCGATCGCCGCCGCCAACATCAGCAGCGACCCGACCAGGGTGTAGATCACGAGCTTCGTCGTCGCCCGCACCCGGTCGCCGGTGCCCCAGACGCCGACGAGGAAGTAGAAGGGGATCAGCATCAGGTCGAAGAAGGCGACGAACAAGCGCCAGGTCCTGGGCCAGCAGCGCACCGAGCACGGCCGACTCGGCCAGGCCGAGGTGGAAGTAGAAGAGGTGGGGCTTCTCCCAGTGGCGGAGGTTCGCCGCGATCACCGCGACCGCGAACAGCAGCGTCGCCATGCCGACGAGGAACAGGTTGAGCCCGTCGACGCCGAGCTTGTAGTGGATCCCGAGCGCCTTGATCCAGACGATGTCGGTGACGTGGGTCAGTTGCCGACCCGGGCTGTAGTCGGCCATCAGCGCGACGGCGATCCCAAACGCCCCGAGCGCACCGAGCGCGACGAGGCGCCCGGCCCAGGCGCGCCCGCGCACCCCATCGCGGGGCACAGGCAGCAGCGCCCCGACGAGGGCGGTCGCGGCCGGGAGCCAGATCAGGATCGACAGCATCAGGTCGACTGGAGCAGGAAGTAGAGGCCGACGGCGGTGACGCCGAGGACGAGCAGGCCGGCGTAGTAGCGCACGAACCCGGTCTGCGCGCTGCGCACGGCGGCCGACCCGGCGCGAACGAGGCCGGTCGTCCCGCCGACGAGCGTCCCGTCGACGAACAGCCGCTCGATCGTCTGCTGCGCGAAGCGCCCGCACCAGCTGCCGGGGCGGACGACGAGCAGGTCGATCAGCTCGTCGAAGTACCACTTGTTGACCAACAGCTTGTGCACCGGCTCGAGGCGCGCCCTGATCGCGGCGGCGGTGCCCGGGCGCCGTACCCAGACGTGGTAGGCGACGGCGATCCCCAGCAGGCCGACGACCGCCCCGAGGATCAGGCCGAACGCCAGCAGTCCGTCGGACGGCGACGAGACGATCGTCGAGTCCTTGAACGTGGGGGCCAGGAAGTCGTCGAGCCAGCTCGTCACCTTCGGGATCTGGACGACGCCCCCGACCGTCGCCAGCACGGCCAGCGCGCCCATCGCGAGCTTCATCGGCAGCGCCCGCTCGGCGATGTGGTGCCCGGGCCCGGGGAAGCCGACGTCGGTGTCCTCGACCTCGCCGGTCGCCGGGTTGGTGGGCACCTCGGCGTGGTGGAGATGGCCCTGCTCTAGCTCCCTGGCCTCGGGGCACGGCTCGCCGAGGAAGGCGCGGAAGATCATCCGGAACGTGTAGATCGCCGTCAGGAAGGCGCCGACGTAGCCCGCCGCGTAGAGCGCCCAGTGCCAGCCGCCGCGGGATCCGACGACGAGCAGGATCTCGTCCTTGGAGAAGAACCCGCTGAACGGCGGGATCCCGCTGAGGGCCAAGCCGCCGATCACGAAGCAGCCGAAGGTGAACGGCATCGCCTTGCGGAAGCCGCCCATCCGGTCGAGGTCCTGGGTCCCGGCCATCGCCCCGATCACCGATCCTGCGGCCATGAACAGCAGCGCCTTGAAGAAGGCGTGCGTCATCAGGTGGAAGAGCCCGGCCGCGTAGGCCCCGGCCGAGACGCCCATGATCATGTAGCCGATCTGCGACATCGTCGAGTAGGCGATCACCCGCTTGAGGTCGGTCGCCACCAGGCCGATCGTCCCGGCGACGAGCAGCGTCACCGCGCCGATCACGGCGCCGACGTCGGCGGCCGACGGCGCCAGCTCGAACAGCGGGTGCATGCGGGCGATCAGGTAGACGCCGGCCGTGACCATCGTCGCCGCGTGGATCAGCGCGCTGACCGGGGTCGGGCCCTCCATCGCGTCGGGCAGCCACGTGTGGAGCGGGATCTGAGCCGACTTGGCGAACGCCCCGACCAGCAGCAGGATGCACCCGGCGGTGAGGTCGCCGTTGCCCGCGCCGAAGTCCGCCCGGGCCGAGTGGAACGTCGCCAGGAAGTCGAGCGTGTGGCTGTGCTTGAAGATGAAGTACGTCCCCAGCACCAGGCCGACGTCGCCGACGACGTTGATCACGAACGCCTTCATCCCGGCCCGGGTCGCCGTCGTGCGCCGGTACCAGAACGAGATCAGGAAGTACGACGCCGCGCCGACGAACGCCCAGCCGACGATCAGCAGGACGAAGTTGCCGGCCAGCACCAGCAGCAGCATCGAGAAGACGAAGAAGTTCAGGTAGGCGAAGAAGCGCACGTACCCCCTGTCGCTCGCCAGGTACGCCACGGAGTAGAGGTGGATCAGCATGCTGACGCCGCTGACGACGCAGATCATCAGCACCGACAGCGGATCGACCAGGATCGTCAGCCGCGCGTCGACCCCCACGGTCGCCGCGTAGTCCCACAGCGTCGACGTCAGCTGCCGGTGGGCCTCCGCCTCCCCCTGCAGCGAGAACAGCGTCAACAGCGCGAACACGAACGAAGCCCCCACCGCCGCCGTCCCGATCCACCCCGCCGTCCGTCCGGGCAATGCCTTAAAACACGGAGCAATCAACAACGCCCCAACCAGAGGCCCCGCCAAGCAAAGCCAAGCCCAGGTCGTCGTCACGCGACCGCCCCCGCACCTGAGAGGTTGGGATCGCACGCGAGCGAGCCCGGGCGCAGCCCGCGCGAGCGAGCGGGCGAGGTCATCCTCTCAGTTCCCGTAGCTCATCGACATCGATGGGCAGGCGGCGCCGGTGCATGGCCACGATCACACCGAGGCCGACCGTCACCTCGCAGGCCGCGACGACCATCACGATCAGCGCGAACACCTGCCCGTCGGCGTTGCCCCACATCCGGGAGAACCCGATCAACGCCAGGTTGGCGGCGTTCAACATCAGCTCGAGGCAGAGCAGGATCACCAGCGGGTTGCGCCGCGTGACGACACCGCCGGCACCGATCGCGAAGATCAGCGCCGAGACGACGAGGTACCACTGGATGCTCAAGCCACCGGCTCCTGCTCGGCCGGGCCGGCCGCCGGGGTGGCCGGGCGTATGCGGCCGGCGCCCTCGGCCATCGTCCCGTGGGCGCCCGGCTCCATCGGCCGGAAGAGGTCCATGGCGCTGATCGTCGGGACCGCCTCGTCGTCGCCGATGCCCCCGCGCCGGCGGGCGAGCACGACGGCGCCGACGGCCGCGACCAGCAGCAGGTACGAGGCGATCTCGAACGGGGCGAGGAAGTTGGTCAGCAGCGCCTGGCCGATCTGCCCTGGCGACCCGAAGCCGACCGGCAGCGCCGCCCCGCGCGTGCTCAGGGCCTTCAGGCCCGAGCCGAGCACGGCGATGAACAGCTCGAGCACCAGCGCCCCGCCGCAGGCCCACGCCGCCAGCGTCATCGCCCGGCCGGGCGGCCGGCCGAGCGGCTCACCGAGGCGCGGTGCCGCGTCCTGGCCGCCGACGTAGCTGACCACGAACGTGTACAGGACCATCACCGCCCCGGCGTAGACGATCACCTGGGCCGCGGCGATGAACTCGGCGCTCAGCAGCAGGAACAGCGCCGCCAGCGAGATCAGGTGGCCGACCAGCGCGAGCACCGTGTAGAACGGGTTCTCGACCATGATCACGCCGATCGCGCCCGCCAGCGCCCCGATCGCCGCGATGAAGAAGAGGACGGCCGACACGAGGCGCCTACTCCCCCTCGAGCCGCAACGGCGTGGCGTCGACCGGCTCGGCGAGCAGCATCTCCTTGGTGAAGATCAGGTCGGTCCGCTTGTAGTCGGACATCTCGAAGTCGTGGCCCATCGTGATCGCGTCGAACGGGCAGGCGACCTCGCAGTAGCCGCAGAAGATGCACCGGCTGATGTTGATCTCGTACACCGCCGCGTAGCGCTCCCCGGCCGACACCTTGTTCTCCGGCGTGTTCTCCGCAGCGACGACGCGGATGCAGTCGGCCGGGCAGGCGGCGGCGCACAGCGAGCAGCCGACGCACTTCTCCAGGCCGTCCTCGAAGCGGTGGAGCTTGTGGCGGCCGCGGAAGCGCGGGTAGACCGGCACCTTCTGCTCGGGGTACTGGATCGTGTTGATCCCCTTGGCGACGTGGCTGAGCGTTGTCTTCAGCCCGCGCAGCGTCTCCCCGAACGCCCGGTAGGCGCCCCCGACGCCGGGCTTCGGCGCTCGCTGGACGATGAGTTGGTCCTCTCCCGGGCTCCACACAGCTCTGCTCTCCTCAGTCGGTCGCGACGACGACGATCGCCGTGATCAGCGTGTTCAGCGTCGCCAGCGGCAGCAGCACCTTCCAGCCGAAGCTCATCAGCTGGTCGTAGCGCAGGCGCGGCAGCGTAGCGCGGATCCAGATGAAGAAGATCACGAACAGCAGCATCTTTCCCAGCACGACCAGCGGGTCGACCCAGCCGGGCGGGTCGATCCCGAACGGCAGCATCCACCCCCCGAGGAACATCGTCACGGCGATCCCCGAGACGATGATCACGTTGAGGTACTCGGCGAAGAAGAACGACGCGAACCGCGCCCCGCCGTACTCGGTGTTGTACCCGGCGACGAGCTCGGCGTCGGCCTCGACCAGGTCGAACGGCGCCCGGTTGGTCTCGGCGAAGCCGGCGGTCAGGAAGACGATGAAGCCGACGATCTGCGGCACGATGTACCACATCCCCGCCTGGGCGTGGACGATCCCCGTCAGGCTCAGCGTCCCCGCCGTGATCACCACGCCGGCCAGCGCCAGGCCCTGCGACACCTCGTAGGAGATCAGCTGGGCCGCCGCCCGCATCGCCCCGAGGAACGAGTACTTCGAGCCCGACGCCCAGCCGCCGAGCATCAGCCCGTAGAAGGCGATCGCGCTGAACGCGAACAGGTAGAGCGGGCCGATCGACACGTCGAGGCCGTAGAGGCCGACCTTCGTCCCGAAGATGTCCTGCGGGTCGCCGAAGGGGATGATCGCGAAGGCCGCGAAGGCGGTCACGATCGATATCACCGGCGCCAGCACGTAGAGGAAGCCGATCGACGTCTTCGGCCGCGACTGCTCCTTGGTTGCCAGCTTGACGATGTCGGCGATCGGCTGGAGCATCCCGAACGGCCCGACCCGGTTCGGCCCGTAGCGGCCCTGGAAGCGGCCGAGCAGCTTGCGCTCGGCGATCAGCACGATCGGCACGAGCTGGAGGCCGACCACGGCGATCACGATCGCCTTGACGATCTGGATCCACCAGGGCTCGAAGTAGCCGACGGTCGCCAGCATCAGCGGCGCTCGCCCGCCGGGCCGGCGCCCCGGCCGCCTGCGCTCATGCCTGCACCCGGGCGCGCACGCCGCTCCCGGCGCCGTTGGTCGGCGTCGCCCGGTGGACCGAGACGAGCGGGCCGTCCAGAGCGTTGGCGCCGGCCGGGCCGTCGATCCCGGCCTCGAGGAAGACACGGCCCTCGGGCACCGCGGCCCGGAGCTCCGCCCGCCCGCGGACCTGCTGGTCGCCGCACGTCACGAGCACCTCCTCGCCGTGGCGCAGCCCGAGCCGGGCCGCGTCGCCCGGCGACAGCTCGACCCGCTGCGCCCGGGCGAGGAACTTCAACGCCGGTGACGCCTCGACCTCCGGCGCCGCCCAGATCGACCGGTACGTCCCGAGCAGCAGGCGGGCGCCCGGCGCCGCCAGGACGTTGGAGCGGGGCACCGGCTGCACGGCCCCGCCGCCGCCGGCGTCGGTCGAATCCAAGGTCTCTGCCCGTGCCCCGGCGTCAAGCTCGCCCAGCCGCCCGGCGGCCCCCGGCAATGCCGGCCAGCGCACGCCGCGGCCGCCGATCGACTCCAGCGTCACGCCGGCGTAGAGCGGCACGGACGCGAACAGGCGGTCGCTCGCCCGCGGCGATCGTCGGCAGCCCCGGGTCGGCGCCCAGGCGGCGCGACAGCTCGGCCAGTACCTGCCACTCGGCGCGGACCGCCCCCGGTCGCCCGATCGCCGGTCGCAGTCGCTGGAGGCGCCCGTCCGGGTGGGTCACGGTGCCCTCCTTCTCGGCCGCGGCCTCCGACGGGAAGACGACATCGGCGTGTGGCGGACACGGCCCCGGTCAGAAACGACGCGTGGGCGATGACGCCGGCGGCCGTCTCCAGGCCGGCCGCCCAGACGGCCCGGCCCGGGTGGCTGCGCACCGGGTCGACGCCCAGCAGGTAGACGGCCTCGAGCTCGCGCTCGGCCAGGCCCTGCGCGATCCCGGCAGCGTCGCGTCCCGGCGCCGGGGGCGGCGCCAGGCCCGGCCCGGCGTTCGGCAGCACGCCGACCTCGCGCAGTCCGCGGCCGTTCGCCCCGTCGGGGATGCCGATCAGGCCGGCGCCGTCGGTCGCGCCGACGCCGAGCTGGCCGGCCAGGTGCAGCAGCCGGTCGGCGCCGGCGACGAGCAGCCGCTCGCCGTAGAGGACGACGATCTCCTCCGCGCCCGACAGCGCCCCGGCGAGCCCGCCGAGCTCGGCTGGCGTGCAGCCGGCGGCGCCGGCCAGGGCATCGAGGTCGCCTCCGGTCAGCGCCCCGCTCAGCCCGGCCAGCAGGCCGGCGACGTGCCCGGGGGCGAAGCGGGCCGTGGCGGCGGCGATCGGGTCGAGCGAGCTCGGACGGCTCGTCGCCACCGCGAGCTTGACCTTGTTGCGCCGGACGCCCTTGCGGATGCGCAGGTCGAGGATCGGCGCGTCGTCGACCGGCTCGCAGTCGACCACGAGCACGGCGTGGGCGAACTCGAGATCGGCGACGCCGGCCTGGAGCTCCGGCGCGGCGAGACTGCGCAGCAGCTCGAGCGGCACGGCGCCCCCGGGGGCGCTGTCCAGATGCGCCGACCCGAGCCCGTCGCGCAGCAGCCCGGCCAGGAGCATGCCCTCCTCGTTGGTCTGCCCGGGCCCGGCCAGGGCGGCCGTGCGCTCGCCGGCGGCGGCGAGGATCTCCGTCGCCCGCGTATAGGCCTCCTCCCACGTCGCCGGGCGCAGCTCGCCGTCCCCGTCGCGCACGAGCGGCCCGGTCAGGCGGTCCTCGGCGTGGATCGCCTGGTAGGCGAAGCGGCCCTTGTCGCACAGCCAGCCGTCGTCGACGCCCTCGTGGTGGCGGTCGAGCACGCGCAGGACCCGATCGTCGCGGACCGTCAGCTCGGTGTTGCACTGGGCCGGGCAGAGCATGCAGATCGACCCGCTGCCCTCGATGTCCCACGGCCGGGCCCGGAAGCGGTAGGGGATCGACGTCAGCGCGCCGACCGGGCACAGCTGGATGATGTTGCCGCTGAAGGGCGCGACGTACGGGTGGCCGTCGAACGTGCCGACGAACGTGTGGGCCCCCCGCTCGAGCAGCACCAGCTGGTAGTCCTCCGAGAGCTCCTGGCTGAAGCGGACGCACCGGTAGCAGAGGATGCAGCGCTCGCGGTCGATCGCGATCAGCGGCGACAGCTCCAGCGGCTTCTGGAAGTGGCGCTTGGGCTCGATGAAGCGCGACCGACCCGGGCCCCAGCCGAAGGTGATGTCCTGGAGCGGGCACTCGCCGCCCTTGTCGCAGACCGGGCAGTCGAGCGGGTGGTTGATCAGCAGGAACTCGACGACGGCCTGCTGGGCCTCCTTGACCCGGGCGGTCTGCGTGTGGACGACCATGCCGTCCTTGACCGGGCTCGAGCACGCCGTCTGGAGCTTGGGGATGCCCTCGATCTCGACCAGGCACATGCGGCAGGCGCCGACCGGGGACCCGAGCTTCGGCTCGTAGCAGAAGACGGGGATCTCGATGTCCCCGTACTTGGCCGCGTCGGCCAGCATGATGTTCTCCGGCGCCTGGATCTCCAGGCCGTCGATCGAGAACGTGATCGTCTGGCGCTCGGGTCGGGGCATCAGTGGGCCCCGACGCCCTGGGCGGCGAGAGCGGCGTCGTCGGCGAGCGGGCCGCGCAGCTGCATCGCCTCCATGTGATCCTCGAACTCGCTGCGGAACTTCTTGATCATCGACCCGATCGGCATCGCCATGGCGTCGCCGAGCACGCACAGGCAGTTGCCGATGATGTGCTCCTGGACGCTCGCCATGATGTCGAGATCCATCGGCGTCGCCTCGCCCCGGTCGATCCGCTCGAGCATCTGCACCGTCCAGTTGGTCCCCTCCCGGCACGGCGTGCACTTGCCGCACGACTCGTGACGGTAGAACTTGGCCAGCTTCAGCGCGACGTCGAGCACCGGGGTCGAGTCGTCGACGACGATGATCGCCCCCGACCCGAGCATCGACCCGGCCTTGGCCAGAGTGTTGAAGTCGTAGGGCAGGTCGAGATCCTCGGCCGTCAGCACGGGCGAGCTCGACCCGCCCGGGAACCACAGCTTCACCTCCCGGCCGGGCGGGCGGGCCGCCGGCCATGTCGTAGATGATCTCCCGCGACGGCGTCCCCAGCTCGACCTCGTAGTTGCCCGGCCGCTGGACGTGGCCGGAGACGGAGACGAGCTTCGTCCCGGTCGAGGTCTCCGTGCCGAGCTTGGCGTACTCGTCGCCGCCCATCCTGATGATGTGGGGGACGGTGGCCAGCGTCTCGACGTTGTTGATCAGCGTCGGCCCCTGGTAGAGGCCCTGGTTGGCCGGGAACGGCGGCTTCAGGCGGGGATTTCCGCGCTTGCCCTCGAGCGAGTCGAGCAGGCCGGTCTCCTCGCCGCAGATGTAGGCCCCGGCGCCCCGGTGGAGCACGAGGCTGAGGCTGAGCTCGGAGCCGAGGATGCGGTCGCCGATGTAGCCGGCGGCCGCCGCCTCGACCAGCGCCCGGTCGAGGATCTCCGCCTGCTGCTCGTACTCGCCGCGGATGTAGATGAACGCCCGGTTGATGCCGGCGGCGTGGGCGGCGATCACGATCCCCTCGATCAGCAGGTGCGGGTTCTTCTGGATCAGCTCGCGGTCCTTGAAGGTGCCGGGCTCGGACTCGTCGGCGTTGCAGACGAGGTACTTGTCCATCGTCCCCTTGGGCAGGAACGACGCCTTCTTGCCCATCGCGAACCCGGCGCCGCCCCGGCCGCGCAGGCCCGAGGCGAGCAGCTCGTTGAGCACGGCCTCGGCCGGCATCTGCAGCGCCTTGCGCAGCGACTGGTACCCGCCGCGCTGCTCGTAGACGCCGAGCGTCGCCAGGTCGGGCTCGTCGATGCCCTTGAAGAGCAGCTTGGCGGTCACGTCGTGTCGCCCCGGGGGTAGTCGGCGGCCGCCGCGTCGGCGCTCGGCCGCTTGAGCAGCTGCTTGGCCGGCAGCGGCGGCCGGCCGGCGCGGATGTCGGCGAGCAGGGGGTCGACGTCGTCGAGATCGAGCGGGCCGACGTAGACGCTGTCGACCGAGGCCATCGGGGCGATGTCGCAGGCGCCGAGGCACTCGAACCCGCGAATGTTGAAGTCGGGGTCGTCGCCGGCCGCGGCGTGGAGGGCCGCGTGGAGCTCGTCGGCCCCGCGCAGCGAGCACGAGATGTTGGTGCAGACGTAGATCGCGTGCCGCCCGGGCTCGGTCGTCTCGAACATGTCGTAGAAGGTCGCGATCGCGACGAGGTAGCCGGGGGTCAGGCGCATCACGCACGCGGCGTCGGTGATCGCCTCCGGCGAGCACCAGCCGTGGTGGCGCTGGGCGGCCGCCAGGGCCGGTAGCGCGGCCGACCGCGTGTCGGGGTAGCGGGCCATGATCGTCTCGATCTCCGTGCGCAGCTCGCGCGGGACGGCGACCACCGCCGGGTCGGGGACCTCCGCCGGTGGCTTGGACAGGTCGACGGCGTCGTCCCAGCCGGGCACGCGCGACCCGTGGGCGTAGCGGGGGACCGCCCGGTGGGCCAGGCGCCGGCGCTCGGTGCTCTCGGCTCCGATCACGTCCTGGCCGTTGGCCGGGGTCCCCGGCGCGGCCGGGCCGGCCTGCTTGGCGGCCTTCCTCGCCGCCCGGCGGCCGCCGCCGAGGCGGGACCTGCGCTCGTGCTCGGTCGAGCTCATCGGTCGATCCCCCCGAGGATCGGGTCGAGCATGGCGAGCGTGGCGATCAGGTCGGCGATGTAGGCGTCCCGGGCCATGGGGGCGATCGCCTGGAGGTTGACGAAGCTCGGATCGCGCATGTGCACCCGGGCCGGCTTCGACGACCCGTCGGAGCGCACGAAGCAGCCGAGCTCGCCGCGCGGCGACTCGATCGGGTAGTAGGCCTCGCCAGGCGGAACGCGGAACCCCTCGGTGACGAGCTTGAAGTGGTGGATCAGCGCCTCCATCGACGTGGCCAGCTCGTGCCGCGGGGGCAGGGCGACCTTGCGATCGTCGGTGATGCACGGGCCCTCGGGCAGGCCGTCGAGCGCCTGCTCGATGATCTTCACCGACTCGTAGATCTCGGCCAGGCGGACGGCGTACCGGTCGTAGTTGTCGCCGACGGTGCCGACCGGGATCTTGAAGTCGAAGTCACCGTAGGAGCTGTAGGGCGCCGCCTTGCGCAGATCCCACGGATTGCCGGCGGCGCGCAGGAGCGGGCCGGTGACGCCGAGGCCGAGGAGCGTCTGCGCGTCGAGCGGGCAGATCCCCCGCAGCCGCTGGAGGACGATCTCATTGCGGCTGAGCAGGTCGCCGTACTGGTCGGCGGCCTTCGGCATGATCGCGATGAACTCGCGCAGCTTCTTGGCGAAGCCCGGCGGAATGTCCTCGATCACGCCGCCGACCTGGAAGTAGCGGGTGTGCATCCGCTGGCCGGAGGACATCTCGAAGAGGTCGAGAATCCGCTCCTTCTCGCGGAAGCAGTACCAGAACATCGAGATCGCCCCGAGGTCGAGGGCGCTCGTCCCGAGCCAGACGAGGTGGCTCATGATCCGGTTGAGCTCGAGGTGGATCACGCGGAGGTACTGGGCGCGCTTGGGGACCTCGCAGTCGAGCAGCGTCTCGACGGCCCCGCAGAAGGCCAGGGCGTTGAAGTAGTACGAGAGGTAGTCCATCCGCTCGACGACGGGGATCACCTTCCAGTAGGCCTTGTCCTCGGCCGTCTTCTCGATTCCCGTGTGGACGTAGCCGATGATCGGCCGGATGTCGCGCAGGATCTCGCCCTCGAGCGTCACCAGGAGCCGGAGCACGCCGTGCGTCGCCGGGTGGTGCGGCCCCATGTTGAGCGTGAGCAGCTCCTGATCGGGCGCGTCGGCGTCCTGAGCGAAGTCGGGGTCCCCGGCCTGGCGCTCGGCCAGCTGCTCGGCGATCGGGGCCAGCGTGATCGACTGCTCCTGCTCGCGGTAGGTGCTCAATGGGTGTACCCGGGCGTGGTGGCGTCGTTGTAGGTGAAGAGGACCGGCTCGCCGCCGATCGGGAAGTCCCGCCGCTGCGGGTGGCCCTCGTAGTCCTCGGGCATCAGGATCCGCCGCAGGTCGGGGTGGCCGTCGAAGATCACGCCGAACATGTCGTAGACCTCCCGCTCCTGGTGGTTGGCCGTCGGCCAGTCGGGGGTCACCGATTCCACGTGGGGATCGTCCAGCGGCACGCGGAGCTTGACCGTGAGCCGGTCGACGCGGTCCATGTCGAGCAGCTCGTAGTGGACGCCCAGGCGGGGCTCCTCCGGGTAGTAGTCGACGCCGTGGACGCTCGAGAGGAAGCCGAAGCCGTGGTCGCTGCGCAGGCGACCGAGCGTCGCCCGGATCGCCGGCGGGCTGACGATCAGCGTCGCCTTGTCGCGGTAGTGGAGGGTCCCGGCGACGCTCTGCGGATCGGCCTCACGCAGTTCGTGGGCGAGCAGCTCGAGCCCGGTCGCGTCAGGCATCGGTGCTCGCGGCCCGCGTTGACGGCGGCCCGGCGGTCTGGGGGTCGGCGGCCGGATCGGCGGCCGGGTCGGCGGCGCTCGCCGGGGTGGGCGCCGAGGCCCGGGGCGGATCGCCGGCCGCGGCGCCGGGGACGGCGCCGGCCGCAGGCACGGCGACGACCTCCTCGGTGCCCTCGGCCCCGTATTGGGCCCGCCAGCCGCGGTCGGGGTCCTCCTGGATCATCTTGCGCAGCTTGAGGATCCCGTGCATCAGCGCCTCGGGCCGGGGTGGGCAGCCGGGGACGTGGACGTCGACGGGCATGAACTTGTCGGCCGGGACGATCGCGTAGTTGTTGAAGACGCCCATCGACGACGAGCAGGCGCCCATCGCGATCGCCCACTTCGGCTCGAGCATCTGGTCGTAGATGCGGCGGACGATCGGCGCCATCTTGATCGAGATCCGCCCGGAGATGATCAGGAGATCGGCCTGGCGGGGCGAGGCGCGGAAGGCTTCCATGCCGAAGCGGGCGATGTCGACGCGGCCGGCGACGACGGTCATCATCTCGATCGCGCAGCATGCCAGCCCGAAGCTGGCCGGGAACATCGCGTTCGACCGGGCCCAGGCGACCGCGCGGTCCATCGTCGTTGTCAGCACCCGCTGCTCGACGTAGTCGTCGAGCGACTGGCCGTCCAGATCGCCGCGAAGCATGTCGCGGGCGCGGAGCTGACGGGCACGGAAGGCGGTTGGGTCGATCGCGTTCTGGCGGACTATTTCCATTCGAGGGCGCCCCGGCGCCAGACGTATACGAAGGCCAGGAGCAGGAGTACGACGAAGACGATCGTCTCATACAGTGCGAATGCCCCGAACGCGCGGAGCTTCACGGCGATGGGATAGAGGAAGACGACCTCGATGTCGAAGAGGATGAACAGCATCGCGATCATGTAGAAGCTGATGCCGAAGCGAAAGCCCTGCTTGACCTCGGAGGGGAGCCCGCATTCATAGGGATCGGTCTTCGACGGGATCTTGCGGCGGGGTCCGCAGAGCGTGTTCAGGAAGGCGAATGCCCCACCGACGAGTCCTCCGAGGGCGAGGAAGACGATCGCTGGCAGATAGCTCCGAAGCACCTGCGGCGTTATATCACCGACGGCCTCCACTCGACCGGTTCTTTGTGGCACCGGTCACATGTGCGGACGCCGGATGACGACCACCACGACCGTCGTCTGGGCCTCGATCGTCGTCGCCGCGGTCAACGGCCTGGCGGGCGTCTACGGGGCCGCGCAGTGGTATCGCGCCCGCCCGAGCCGGGCGTTCTGGGCCGGGCTGCGGGCCGGCCAGGCGCTGGCGCTCGGGACGGCGTTGGCGGTCGGCGTGCTCTGGCTCGACGGGCGGCGGGCCGACGACGATCTCTTCTACCTCTACGCGCTGCTGCCGCTGGCGGTCGGCTTCCTCGCCGAGCAGCTCCGGGTGCTGGCGGCCGAGCAGGTGCTCGCGGCGCGTGGGCTCGCGGACGCGCGGGCGGTCGGCGAGCTCGAGCCCGACGATCAGCAGGCGGTCGTCGTCGCCATCCTCCGGCGGGAGATGGGCGTGATGGCAGCGGCCGGGCTGATGGTCTGCTTTCTGGCGTTGCGCGCCGCCGGAACGGCCCACGGGTTCTGAGTCGTCCCCGGCGAGCGGGGCAGGGGCCGGGTGGGGGAGCGGCTGGGCGGACGGGCTGTGCGGCCGTGGGTGCGGCGGCTCAGGGGGCGAGCGTGCGGTAGCGGCCGCCGTACCAGAGCAGGGGTTCGCGGCTGGCGGTGTGGTCCATCTCGGTGACGGCGCCGATCAGGATCGTGTGATCGCCGGCGGGGACGAGCTCGCGCAGGTCGCAGGCCAGCCAGGCGAGCGTGCCGTCGAGCAGGGGGACGCCGTGGCGGAGCTCGTGGGCGACGGCGTCGAACTTCTCGGACTCGGGCCGCTTGGAGGCGAAGACGTCCGAGTGACGGCGCTGGTCGCTGGCGAGGACGTTGACGGCGAAGCGGGCGGCGGCCCGGACGATCGGCAGCGTGCGGGCGGTGTTCTCGAAGCAGACGAGGAGGAGCAGGGGCTCGAGCGAGAGCGAGCAGACGGCGTTGGCGGTCATGCCGCCGGGTCCGGTCGGCCCGTGGCCGGTGATCACCGAGACGCCGGTGGCGAAGTGGCCGATCACCCGGCGGTAGCGGTCGCTGGGGTCTGGCGCCGGCGTCATGCCGAGCTTCTTACCACTCGGCGTCGACGCGGCTGGCGGGCGGCGCAGGATGGCGGGGCGCGGGGCCCGGGGGGCGTGAGGGTTGGGGGGCGAGGTCGGCCGGCCGCGGGGGAGCGGTGGAGAAATGACCCGGCGCCGGCCCTGGTTGCCGCCGGGAGATCGGCCGCGCGAAGTGCGATGACCGTCCTATACCGGCGCCGGGATGGCAGGGGGTTTCGCCGCCGGGGGCGCGTCTCCTGCGGACGGCTACTTGATGATCAGCGTGCCGTAGTCGCCGAGGTCGGCGTGGTTGCCGACGGTGTCGACGAGCTTGTAGGTGCCGGGGCCAAGCGTCATCTTGGGGCTCGTCAGCTTGTCGCCCGGGTGGAGGATGCCGGTCCCGCCGAGGATCACGACGCTGCCGTTCTCGTTGCGCTTGACCGCCTCGACCTTGACATTGTGGGTCACGACGCCGGTGTTGACGGCGATGATCTTGATCCGGCCGGGGTGCATCTGCACCTTGTCGGGGGTGATGCTGTACTCGTCGATGCGTAGGCGCAGGACGCTCGAGTTGACCTTGACGAGGGGCGATCCGCAGCCGGAGAGCAGCAGCGCGAGGCTGCCGAGCAGGGCGAGCGTCGCCGGTCGGTGGGCGTGGCTCCCGGGGCGGGAGTGGGGGGAGACGATCCGCATCGAGGCGGGGATTATCCGTATCATCTGCGCCCGCATGAGCCGACGCGCGAAGATCGCTGCCGCCGTGAGCGTGGCGGGCCTTGCCACAGTCGCGGTCGGTGGCTGTGGATCCCAGGGTATCCAGCTGGCGAAGACGGATCCCAATTACCACGGGGCGCAGCTTTTCCTGGCGCACTGCTCGGGCTGCCACACGCTCGACATCGTCGGAGCGCGGGGCTCGGCGGCGTCGATCGGCAACCGCCAGCCGAACAACGGGCCGAACTTCAACGTGCGGGTCGAACAGCCGGCGCAGGTGCTCTACGCGATCCGCAACGGCGGCTTCTCGGGTGCCGTGATGCCGGAGAACATCCTCGTCGGGGCGGACGCCCAGGCGGTCGCGCAGTTCCTGGCCAAGTACGGCGGCTACAAGCGTCCGGCGACGCTGACCGCGCAGCCTTAGGGGTTCGAGCGTTCTCGACCTGCGGCTGATCCGCGAGCAGCCGGACGTCGTGCGGGCGGCGCTGGCGCGCCGGGGTGGGGGGATCGAGGCGGGCGTCGACCGTGTGCTCGAGCTCGACCGGCGCTGGCGGGAGCTGCTGCCGGAGCTCGAGCAGCTGCGGGCGCAGAAGAACGCGGCCTCGGAGGAGATCGCCGCGGCGAAGCGGGCCGGGCAGGACACCGGGGCGGCGATCGCCGCGATGCGGGACGTCGGCGGCAGGGAGAAGCGGCTGGCGGCTGAGTTGGGGGAGGTTCAGGAGCAGCTTCGGGTGGCCCTGGCTGGGCTTCCGAACCTGCCGCTCGCCGACGCGGCCGCGGAGGACACCGTCGTTCGGGAGGTCGGCGCTGCCGGCCGGACGGGCAGGGACCATCTCGAGCTGGCCGGGAGGATGATCGACGTGGAGGCGGGGGCGCGTTTGTCGGGGTCGCGGTTCGCCTACCTGCGCGGGGATCTGGTGCTGCTCGAGCTGGCGCTGGTGCGGTGGGCGTTCGAGCGGCTGCGGCCACACGGGTTCGAGCCGGTGATACCGCCGGTGCTCGTGCGGGAGCGGGCGCTGTTCGGGACCGGCATGCTCCCGGACACCGAGCAGCAGATCTACCGCCTGGCCGACGACGACCTGTTCCTCGTCGGCACGTCGGAGGTGGCGCTGGCGTCGCTGCACGACGGGGAGATCCTCGACGAGGCCGCGCTGCCGCTGCGCTACGCCGGGTTCTCGCCGTGCTTTCGGCGGGAGGCGGGGGCGGCGGGCAAGGACACGCGGGGGATCTTCCGGGTCCACCAGTTCGACAAGGTCGAGATGTTCGTCTTCACGACGGCCGCGCAGGCGCGGGCCGAGCACGAGCGGCTGCTGTCGATCGAGGAGGCGCTGCTCGGGGAGCTCGGCATCCCCTACCGGGTCGTCAACATCGCCGCCAATGACCTGGGGGCCTCAGCGGCCCTGAAGTACGACTGTGAGGCGTGGCTGCCGGGGCAGGGGCGCTACCGGGAGCTGACGTCGTGCTCGAACACGACCGACTACCAGGCCCGGCGGCTGGACATCCGGATGCGCCCGGCGGACGGGGGACGGCCGGTGGCCGTGCACACCCTCAACGGGACGGCCGTGGCGGTCGGGCGGACGATCATCGCGCTGCTGGAGAACGGCCAGCAGGATGACGGCTCGGTGGTCGTGCCGCCGGGGCTCGTGGACTTCGGGGCGCCGGGGCGGATCGGCCCACCAAACGCCTGATCCGCCGGTCGGGGGGCCCGGCCGGTCGCCGTCGGTGAGGTCGCCGGGATCCCCGGGGACGTTCAGGGCGCATCCTCCGAAGTTTTGTTGTCGGCAGACGGTTTCGCCCGCGGGCGATCGACCGTACATTTGCGCCAGCGCCACCGGGCGGGTGGCAGGCAACGAGTGAGGAGACGCGAGCATGTCGGAGGCCCAGGCGATCCAGGGCATCAGGGTTGAGAGCGACCCGCGCGAGCCGGACTGGCGGTTCCGGCTGCTGGCGGAGGACGCGCTGGTCGGGGAGGTCTTCTTCGACGCGGACAACGGCTGGGACGTGGCCGACCGGCCGCGGGGTTGGACGGTCCGGTATCTGGAGGAGGGCGTGCCGCCCGAGTTCTGCCGCGAAGAGGAGGTCCGGGCGACCGGCAAGCCCCTGTCGTGGGCGGCGGGCGACCTGGCGGCGGCGACCGCGGCGCGCATGGTGGCGGCGGCGCGCGGGGTCTGACGCGCGCCGCGGTTGTTACCGACCTGTGACATGACTGGCGCCTGAGGGCCGCGGGGGCTAGAAGTCAGGCGTCCGCGCCGGGGCATTGCCGGCGCCGGCGCGGCGACGCATGCTCGTGGCCGGAAAATTCCGAGGGGGAGTGGCGATGAAAGTTCGTGAAGTGGTGGCCGTTGCGGCCGGTGTGCTGGCTTTGGGAGCCCCGACGACGGCGATCGCCTCGACCCTGATCGGGACCTACGGGCAGAATGACGCGCAGGGCGCCAACAGCGACCAGACGGCGACCAACGGATCGGGCGGCGCCGAGTTCTCGGGCCCGGGACCGGTCAAGTTCATCGACGGTAACTCGACGCCGAACCTGAGTCAGACGTCGACCAACCTCGAGGTCGAGGGCGGGCTCATCGGCGGGGGCGACGGGACGCTGATCGGGGACGGCAACCAGAACAGCAAGCAGGCGATCAACAGCGAGCAGGCGGCGAAGAAGGGGACGCAGGTGTCGACGAACGCCGAGCTGTCGACGCAGATCGTCGGTCTGACGGGGGCGGGCGACACGATCATCGGGACGCCGACCCAGACCAACGACCAGGGCTCGAACTCGCTGCAGAGCGCGGCTAGCCGTCCGGGAGCGGTGACGACATTCATCGGCGGGGACACGAACAAGGCGCCGCTGACGGAGACGTCGACCAACCTGCTGATCTCCTGCGAGACGGTGATCGGGACCCCGGGCTGCTGAGCCGGCGCTGAGGTCCCCGGCCTCAGCGGCCGCTCCAGGCCATGCGTGCCGTTGGGTCAGCCGGCCGTGGCCGGGGCAGGCGGGCGGTTCTGGGTCCGCCGCCGGTCCTTCGGTGGGTTCCGCCCACTCGCGAACCATTGCTGGAATTCCGCTCGAACCTGCTGACGACGACAGCCGTCCGGCTCAGCGTGACGGAGAGGGCGGGATTCGAACCCGCGATGGAGTTTAACCCCCATACTCGCTTAGCAGGCGAGTGCCTTCAGCCACTCGGCCACCTCTCCAGACCGAGGCAGTCTAGAGCGTGAGTGGCGCGGTCGCCGCCCGCCGGTGGGGTCAAGTCGGCCGGCGGTTCGCGTCGACGCGCCGCGTCGTAGCATGAGCGTGCACCGGGGCAGGTGGTGACCCGGAGGGGTGGCAGAGCGGTTGAATGCGACGGTCTTGAAAACCGTTGGGCGGGTAACCCCCGTCCCGAGGGTTCGAATCCCTCCCCCTCCGCTGACGCGGGTGAAGTTGCGAAGCCCGGCGTGGTCACGGACCGAGGTCAGCGAGACCCTTGGCGCCCGGCCGCGCCACCGGTCGGGTGGGTCCCGAGCGTGGTGGCCTGGCTGGCTACGTCCTCGCAGGCGAAGCCATGTGTCCGGCGTCGTCGGCGGCGGGCTGGGACGCGAGGCTCAGCCAGAGGACGCCGAGCGGCGGGACGGCGAGCGGGGGTCGGTTGCTCGATGGAGACGTGCGACCCGTATCCTTGCGCGACTGCGCCCGTAGCTCAGCTGGATAGAGCGTCGGTCTACGGAACCGAAGGTCAGAGGTTCGAATCCTCTCGGGCGCGCTCCGCATCTCGCCGCTTGTCGCCGTTTCTCGCTGCAAATGGGCAGAAACGCGTGACCACGGCCTTTGGCCGGCTGCCGCTCTTCGCCGGGTCTCTCACACCGTCTCCGCGTGTTCGTGGTCGCAGATTGGTCGCAAGGCCTCGCCGTCGGAAGCGCCGCTGGAGGCTGCGCCAGACGAGGCAAATCCTGGCTCATGCAGCCCCGCCCGTACGGCTCCCGCATGACCTTGGGCTTTCTCGTGGTGGCCGCCTCGCTCACGATCTCCGGCGCCGCTGCGGCACTCACGATCGCTAGCCCGCCGACCCCGGGCGCCTCGACCGTCGCCCGAGTGGTCGCCAAGCACAACGACGTTGCGGTGCCGGTGTCGTGCAGCGCCGCGGCGGGGTCGACCTGTGCGCTGTCGATCCAGCTCAGCGCCACGGAACCCGTCAACGCGAAAAATGCGGCCGCCGTGTGATCGTGGGACGCATCACAGCCAAGCTTCCGCCGCCATGCCCGGCCGGTATTCGCGGCATCAAAGCCGCCGCGATTCCCGCGGACTCTCGAACTCAGCCCAAGTCCGGCGCCGCGGTCGCACTCTGGTCGCCAAATGCCCAGAACATCGCTCCTCGGCTCGCGGATCTCGCGACGGATTCCTGCCGGGCGCCGGCTACCGCGGAAGCTCGGTCGGCACGACGACGAGCTTGCGCTCGAGACCGGCGCGCAGCACGGTGACCACGATCCGGATGCCGATGCAATCGGACTCCAAGGCTGCCTGGAGGTCGGCAACTCCGAAGAGGCGCCGACCGTCGAGCTCGACGATCAGGTCACCGGGTCGCAGGCCGCCCTTGTCGGCGGCGCTCTCGGGAACGATCTGGCTGACCTCGACGGCGTCGCCGGCGGTGTAGCGCTCGCGGTGGGCGGGTGGG
Source organism: uncultured Solirubrobacterales bacterium (assembly GCA_963742705.1). Taxonomy (GTDB): domain Bacteria; phylum Actinomycetota; class Thermoleophilia; order Solirubrobacterales; family Solirubrobacteraceae; genus Palsa-513. The sequence continues at coordinate 269,660 of CAVUMZ010000001.1, forward strand.
ATGGGCCGTGGCGCGCCGGCGATCCCGAGGTATCCGCGGCGGACGCGGCCGTCGGTGATGAGCGCTCCGATGACACGACGAGTCGCGTGGTTGATAGGTACGGCGAGACCGAGGCCGAGCCCGGCGACGGCGGTGTTGACCCCGACGACCTTGCCGGCGCTCGTGACCAGCGCTCCCCCGGAGTTGCCCGGGTTCAGGGCGGCGTCGGTCTGGATGACGTTGTCGATGGTGCGGACCGTCTCTCCCTCGCGGGCGGGCAGCGATCGCCCCAGCGCGGAGACGACGCCGGCGGTGACCGAGCCCGCGAATCCGTGCGGGTTGCCGATCGCGACGACGAGCTGGCCGACGCGTAGCGTCTCGGCGTCTCCGAGCGCAGCGGGCTGCAGGCCGCCGTGCTCGGTGCGCAGCACGGCAAGGTCGGTCAGTGGGTCGCTGCCGACGGTCTCGAAGCGCACTTCGCTGCCGTCGACGAACGACGCGATTCCCGTGCGGGTGCCCTGTCCTCGGTGACCCGCGATCACGTGTGCCGAGGTGAGCAGGAAGCCGTCGGGACTGAGCACGATGCCGCTGCCGGCGCCGGCCGGAGCCTCGGCTCCGTTGCGGCGGCGTCCGAGCACCCGCAGGTTCGCGACCGACGGGGCGACCTGCTCGGCGACGCCCGACACGGTGATGCTGTACGCGTCGAGTGCCTCCTGCTCGGTCGGGGGCCGGTCGGCGGTCGAGGTCGCGCTCATGACCCGTCTCCGAGCCGGGCGGTTAGGACCAGTTCCCGGCTGCCGCGGACGACCTTCAGTGCGAGATTGCCGTCGGTCGCGGCGTCGAGCGCGGCGTAGAGCCGGTCGGAGTCGTTCACCGCCGTCTCGTCGATCGCGACGATCACGTCGCCGCGGGCGATTCCCGCGCGATCGGCGGGACTGCCTGGCTCGACGGCCTGGACCAGCAGGCCGTCGACCGGCTCCAGGCCGACCGCGGCGCGCAACCGGCGCGCTTGACGGGCGGCGATGAGCGCGACACCGAGTCGCGGCGGAGCGGTGGCGCGCCCGGACGCCAGCGTCGCGGCGCGGTCACGCAGGGCCGCGGCGGGCCAGGCGACGATCAGGCCCCCGTCCTGGCGGATCGCGTTGAGCCCCAGAATCCGCCCGTCCGCATCGACGAGCGGTCCACCGGCCGATCCTCGCGGTAGCGGGGCGGTGTGCTCGATCACGCCCTCGATCAACCGCCCCGACGGTCCGCGCAGGCCGCTCGGCGCGCTCGAGACGGTGCCGGGGGTGACGCGCAGACCGCGACCGGCGGGATTGGCGAGGGCGTAGACCTCTGACCCGATCGTCACGTCCCCACCGATCGCCCAAGCGATCGGCTCGGGAAGGTCGGGGCCCTCGAGCGTGAGAACTGCGAGGTCGACGGTCGGATCGAGGCCAGCGACGCGGGCTACGCGATCGGACTCGCCGACACGGACGGTCAACTCGTCCTGGCGAAGGTTGCGGGCGAGCGTGATCGCGACGCCCGGCGCGATGAGCACGCCCGACCCGCCGCCCGACCCGGAGCGCAGACCGACGACGGCCGGGCCGACCTGGCTGGCGATGGTCGCAATGGTGGAAATGGACACGTGAACCCCTGACTTGTAGCTTGCAAGCGACTATAGACCATCGGACCCGTAAGCTTGGAGAGTGACGTCGCTCGTGCCCCTGGAGGCCCTGGATCGGGCCGCGCGCCTGGTCGGCGACCGCTGGTCCCTGCTCGTGCTCGGAGCGCTCCTCGACGGCGACCGGCGCTACGGCGAGCTGCTCGATCGGATCCCGGGGATCTCGACCAACGTCCTGGCCCAGCGCCTCGGGGGGCTCGAGGCCGCACAGCTCGTCATCGCCGAGCCCTACACCCGCCGGCCGCCGCGCATGCGCTACTCGTTGACCGCCGACGGCCGCGGATTGACGACCGCGCTCGCCGCGCTTTCCGCCTGGGGTGCGCAACGAGCGGGCGACGAAGCCGACGTCAGACTCCGCCACGTCACCTGTGGGACCCCGCTCGAGGTGTGTTGGCGATGCCCAACCTGCGACACGGAGGTCGATCTCCACGCCGGGACGCCCGAGGCGACGATCGACGACACGGTCACCTTCGACGCCTGACCCGATGCCGAGCCTCTCCAGTAGCCACGGGCTCGACGGACGCCGCCGGGGCTTGTGACACCCCGGAAGCTTCGGCGTGCGCGACGACTGTCTCGCCGGCTGTGTCGGCCCGCCGGCCTGCTGACTTCCAGCGCGGACGTGCTGCCCTCACCGGGCACGCTCTCGAAGGTGAGTTGCCGCCGATCCCGACCGCGAGCGCCAGGGAGGCTGGGTTGACGTCGACCCAGCGTCCTGGCTTCGGTTTGGATCGTCCCGCCGCGGGAGGCGGCGGCTGGTCGCCGTTGCGCTACGCGGCGTACCGGCGCCTGTGGTCGGCGCAGTTCACCAGCAACGTCGGCTCGTGGATGCAGACCGTCGCCGCGCAGTGGGTGATGACCGGTCTGACGAGTTCGGCGTTCCTGCTGAGCGCGACCGTGGCCGCGTCGAGCCTGCCCGTGCTGCTGCTCGCCGTGCCGGCCGGCGCGCTGGGTGACCTGCTGGACCGGCGGCGTCTGATCGTCGTGTCGCAGGCGCTGATGCTGATCGCCGCGGTCGCGCTCGCCGTGGCATCGGCGGCCGGGTGGCTCACCGCCGGAGTGCTGCTCGGGCTGCTGTTCATGATCGGGATCGGCGGGGCGCTGAGCGCGCCGACGTGGCAGACGCTGCAGCCCGAGCTCGTCCCGGTCGACGATCGGCCGCAGGCGATCGCCCTGGGGTCGGTCAACCAGAACCTCGCGCGCGCGATTGGGCCGGCGATCGGCGGGCTGCTGCTCGCCGCGACGAGCGCGGCGCTGGTCTTCCTGGTCAACGCCGCGTCGTTCGTCGCCGTGCTCGCGGCGGTCCTGGTGACGGCCGTGCCCGCCCGCCGGCGGACGCTCCCGCGCGAGCACGTCGTGGCCGCGGTCCGGGTCAGCGGGCGGTTTGTCGGCAACTCACCGGTCCTGCTGGCGCTGATCGCCCGCTCGATCGCGTTCGTGTTCCTCGCCGGAGCGATCTGGGCGCTGCTGCCGCTCATCGCCCAGCGGCGGCTCGGGCTCGGGTCCAGCGGCTACGGCTTGCTGCTGGGCTGCGTCGGGGTCGGTGCGCTGGCGGCGGCCACCTTCGGCCCGGCCCTGCGCAAGCGGCTCGGTCCGCGCCCGATCTATGCCCTGGCGTGCCTCGTGGTGGCGGCCGCTGCGGCACTGCTCGCGGTCAGCCACAGCGTGGGCCTGGCCGCAGTCGCGCTGATCGCCGCGGGCGCGGCCTGGATCACCGGCCTCGGGCTGCTCGGAGCCGCCTACCAGGGCCAGCTTCCGGCCTGGGTCAAGGCCCGCAGCTTCTCCTACTACCTGGTCGCGTTTCAGGGCGCCAACGCGATCGGGGCGCTGTGCCTCGGCGCGCTGGCCCAGGCGACCTCGGTGGCGACGGCGTTCCTGGTCATCGGCGGCGGGCTGGTCGTCTCCGCGGTCGCGACCTGGCCGCTCGCCCTACCCGCCCAGGTGCCCTCCGACGATCTGATGGCCGAGCCGATGCCGCTCCCACAGCTCGACGGCGAGCCGCTGGACGGGCCGGTGCTTGTGAGCGTCGACTATCCGCTCGCGCCCGACCAGGCCGACGCGTTCCTCGATCTGGCCGCCGAGCTACGGCGGCTGCGACGGCGCACCGGCGCGCAGCGCTGGCATCTGCACCGCGACGCCGAGGCTCTGGACCGGTTCACGGAGATGTTCCTGGTCGGATCGTGGGAGGAACACGAGCGTCAACATGCCCGTATCGCGCGCGGCGATCGCGAGCTGCTCGAGCGGATCGACGGGCTGCTGGCACCCGGCCAGGCGCGCCTCGCCCGGCACGCGTTCGGCGTCCGGCCGCCACGCCACCGGGAGCGATGACCGGCGCTGATTGCCCGCAGTCCCCGGAGGTGAGCACGCCTAGTTTGGACCGATTCCAGAATCTGTGGCACACTCCGGGGGTGCCGGCGACCGCTGAACTTGAGCGCATGTTGCGCGGGGCTCGCCTGCGCGTCACGCGTCCTCGGCTGGCGGTGCTGGCCGCGGTGCACGACCACCCGCACGCCGACACGAGCTCGATCATCGGCGTCGCGCGCGCGGATCTTGGTGAGGTGTCGCTGCAGGCCGTCTACGACGTGCTGCGAGCGCTGACTGCCGCCGGCCTCGTGCGGCGCATCCACCCGCCGGGCTCCGTGGCGCGCTACGAGTCGCGCGTCGGCGACAACCATCACCACCTCGTGTGCCGGTCGTGCGGTGCGATTGTCGACGTCGATTGCGCCGTTGGCACCGCACCCTGCATGACCGTGGCCGACCACCACGGCTACGCGCTCGACGAGGCCGAGGTCATCTACTGGGGCTTGTGCCCCGAATGCTCGACCGCACCCCTAAGTACACGCTCTGATCCGGAAAGGCTTCCCCGTGTCCGATAGTCCTGACGCCGTTGTTGGAGAGATGAACGAAGAGAGCGCGGGCGGCTGCCCGGTCGCGCACGAGCGGGCCCCGCACCCGACCCAGGGCGGCGGGAACCGAGGCTGGTGGCCGGACCGGCTCAACCTGAAGATCCTCGCCAAGAACCCCGCCGTGGGCAACCCGCTCGGTGAGGAGTTCAACTACGCCGAGGCGTTCGAGTCACTCGACCTTGCCGAGGTCAAGCGGGACATCGACGACGTCTTGACGACCTCGCAGGACTGGTGGCCGGCGGACTACGGCCACTACGGCCCGTTCATGATCCGGATGGCCTGGCACAGCGCCGGCACGTACCGCATCAGCGACGGCCGGGGCGGGGCCGGGGCCGGACAGCAGCGCTTCGCCCCGCTCAACAGCTGGCCCGACAACGGGAACCTCGACAAGGCTCGCCGGCTGCTGTGGCCGGTGAAGAAGAAGTACGGCCAGAGGCTCTCGTGGGCGGACCTGATCGTCCTCGCCGGGAACGTCGCGCTCGAGTCGATGGGCTTCGCGACGTTCGGCTTCGCCGGCGGGCGGGAGGACGTCTGGGAGCCCGACGAGGACGTCTACTGGGGCCCCGAGACGACGTGGCTCGACGACGAGCGCTACACCGGTGACCGGCAGCTCGAGGAGCCGCTCGGCGCGGTTCAGATGGGCTTGATCTACGTCAACCCGGAAGGGCCGAACGGCAACCCTGACCCGCTTGCCGCAGCCGTCGACATTCGCGAGACGTTCCGCCGCATGGCGATGAACGACGAGGAGACGGTCGCCCTCATCGCCGGTGGGCACACGTTCGGCAAGACCCACGGCGCGGCTGACCCCGACCAGTACGTCGGTCCCGAGCCCGAGGGTGCGCCGCTCGAGCAGCAGGGCCTCGGCTGGAGGAACACGTTCCGTACCGGCAAGGGCCCGGACGCGATCACCAGTGGTCTCGAGGGAGCCTGGACGAACACGCCGACGGCCTGGGACAGCAGCTTCTTCGCGACCCTGTTCGGCAACGAGTGGGAGCTGACCAAGAGCCCGGCCGGCGCGAACCAGTGGAAGCCGAAGAACGGCGCCGGGTCGGGCAGCGTGCCCGACGCCCACGTCGCAACGCTGACGCACGCCCCGACGATGCTTACGACCGACCTCGCGCTCCGGTTCGACCCCATATACGAGCCGATCTCGCGCCGCTTCGCCGAGCACCCCGACGAACTCGCGGACGCCTTCGCCCGGGCCTGGTTCAAGCTGACGCACCGGGACATGGGGCCGATCGCCCGCTACCTCGGCCCGGAGGTCCCGACCGAGGCGCTGCTCTGGCAGGACCCCCTCCCCGAGGTGATGCACGAGCTGATCGGGGCGCAGGACATCGCCGCCCTCAAGGGTCAGATCCTCGCTTCGGGGCTCTCGGTCTCCCAGCTCGTCGCGACCGCCTGGGCGTCGGCTTCGACGTTCCGCGGCAGCGACAAGCGCGGCGGCGCCAACGGAGCGCGGATCCGCCTCGAGCCGCAGAACGGCTGGGAGGTCAACGACCCGGCTCAGCTGAAGACGGTGCTGGGCACCCTCCAGGGGATTGCGGATACCTTCAACCAGACCGGGGGCAGGCAGGTCTCGCTCGCCGACCTGATCGTGCTCGGCGGCTGCGCCGCGATCGAACAGGCGGCGAAGAACGCGGGCGTCGACGTCGAGGTCCCAGTCACGCCGGGTCGCGCGGACGCGTCGCCCGAGCAGACCGACGCGGAGTCCTTCGCCGCGCTCGAGCCGACCGCCGACGGATTCCGCAACTACCTGCGGCCGGGGCATCGGCTGCCGGCCGAGTACCTCCTGCTCGACCGCGCGAACCTGCTCACCCTGAGCGCCCCAGAGATGACCGTCCTGGTCGGCGGCCTGCGCGTGCTCGGCGCGAACGCCAAGCAGTCCCCGGTGGGGGTCCTGACCCAGACGCCCGGGTCGCTGACCAACGATTTCTTCGTCAACCTGCTCGACCTCGGCACCGAGTGGACGGCGACGCCCGACGAGATGTTCGAGGGTCGCGATGCTGCCACCGGCGAGCTCAAGTGGACCGGCAGCCGTGTCGACCTCGTGTTCGGGTCGAACTCCGAGCTGCGGGCGGTCGCGGAGGTGTACGCGAGCGATGACGCGCAGGAGAAGTTCGTGCACGACTTCGTTGCCGCGTGGGTCAAGGTCATGGACCTCGACCGGTTCGACGTCGGCTGATCTCGCCGTCTGGGTCGGCCGCCGCGTTCGCCGACCTGGGCGCCTTCGTCGGTGCCGGTCGGTGATTGCCGATGGCGCCGACGTCGCGCGGCGCATCTCACGCACCGCCCGGTCGCGGCGTCTCACAGGGAGAGCACGCGACGCGAGAGGACGGCACATGACCACGACCCATACCACGATCGACACGCCCCTGGGCGAGCTGACGCTCGTCGCAGACGCGCGAGCCCTCATCGGGGTGTACTACCCGGGCCACTGGACAAGGCCCGACCGAGCGGCGTTCGGCCCCCGGTCGGCCCGCGGATTCGAAGCGGCGGAGCAGCAGCTGGCGGAGTACCTCGCCGGTGACCGTACGGCGTTCGAGCTGGAGACGTCCCGCGGCGGGGAGCCGTTCCAGCGACGGGTCTGGGACCTGCTCGAGCAGATCCCGTACGGGCAGACGACGACCTACGGCGACCTGGCGCGCGAGCTGGGAGATCCGCAGCTGGCGCGGGCCGTCGGTCGGGCGGTGGGCGCCAACCCGCTGAGTCTGGTGCTTCCCTGCCACCGCGTCGTCGGCAGGAACGGCAGCCTCACCGGCTACGCCGGAGGTCTCGAGCGCAAGCGGGCGCTGCTCGATCTCGAGGCACGCGTCCTGCCGGGAAGCGAGGCGGTCACCCGGCTCTTCTGAGCGAGGGCCCATCCTGCGGTCGGGCGTCGCGACCCCGCGTTTGCCTGGTCAGTCGTGCGCCGGCCCGAGCGGGTCGCCGGCCTGGCGCACGTGTTCGAGCGTGGCCATGTCCGCTTCGTCGAGGGCCACATCGCCGGCGCCCAGGTTCTCCTCGAGGTGGCCGACCGATGACGTGCCGGGGATCAACAGGACGTGCGGGTCGCGATGTAGCAGCCACGACAGCGCCACCTGAGAGGCGCTCATCCCGTGCTTGGAGGCGATCTGGCTGACCCGCGGGTCCGCCGCGATCGCCGCCGGGCCGCCCGTGAACGCCGACCCCAGAGGAAAGAACGGAACGAACGCGATGCCGCGTGCGGCGCACAGGGTCAAGACGTCGCCCGCGCCGCGCTGCACGATGCTGAACGCGTTCTGGACGCAGGCGAGGTCGACGAGCTCGAGCGCCTCCTCCACCGTCGCCCGGCCGGCGTTACTGAGCCCGATCGCTTCGATCTTGCCCTCGCGCCGCAGGTCCTCCATGGTGCCCAGCTGCTCGGCGAGCCCGACGCGCGCCCGGGCGCCGTTGGGCTCGGCTTCCATCAGCCGGAGGTTGACCACGGCGAGCGACTCGACCCCGAGCGTCGCGAGGTTCTCCTCGACGCCGGCCCGCAGCTCGTCTGGGCGCTGGGCCGGCAGCCAGGCGCCGGCGTCGTCGCGTTTGCCGCCGACCTTCGAGACGATCCGCAGGCCGGCCGGGTACGGCGCGAGCGCTTCACGGATCAACTGGTTGACGACGTTCGGGCCGTAGTACTGGGAGGTGTCGATGTGGTCGACGCCGAGCTCGATCGCACGGCGCAGGACGGCCCGGGCGGCGTCGGGGTCGCGCGGCGGCCCGAACACGCCGGGGCCGGCGAGCTGCATCGCGCCGAAGCCGATGCGGTTGACGGCGTGGGCACCGAGGTTGGCGGTCTGGTTGGTTGTCATGCGGGAAGCCTGCGCTACGCTCGACCGCCGGTCAAGAGGGCAATCGATCGTGGGACTCCTACCACCACTTCAGGCGCGCGGCGCGCCGAGCTCGCGGACTTCCTGCGGCAGCGGCGCGGGCAGGTGGCTCCCGAGCGGGTGGGCATCGAGCCGAACGGCCGCCGGCGGAAGCCGGGCCTGGCGCCGCGAGGAGGTCGCCCAGCTCGCCGGCGTCGGGCTGTCTTGGTACACCTGGCTCGAGCAGGGGCGACATCAAGCCGTCCGTGCAGGTGCTCGATGCCGTCGCC
>CAVUMZ010000002.1:0-195748 GCA_963742705.1 uncultured Solirubrobacterales bacterium
CTCTGAAGGCCAGGAAACCCTGACTATGCCGGGGGCTTGAAGAACCCGAGCTTGTCGGTGGCGAGCTCGGTGAACCACATCTCTCCACGCGGCCCGAGGATGATCCGGTGCATCGTCGCGCCCGTGGTCGGTATCGGGAAGACGCCGATCTCACCTGCAGGGCCGGCCCGTCCGATCACGTCGGGCTTGACGTGCTGAAGCCAGAGCGTGCCCCGCGCGTCGAACGCCAGGCCGGCGAGCTCGTCGTCCGGGCGGGCGAGTGGATACTCGATCACCGATCCGGTCTGCGGATCGAGCACGCCGTAGTGATGGCCGGCCTCCTCGCTGAACCACACCCGGCAGTCGCGCGGCGCGAACGTGACCGCGATCGGCCGCGACCCCGGCGTGGGCGTCGGCCACTCGGTGATCGTCCCGTCGTTGGTCACCCGGCCGATGCGCGCACCCGTCAGCTCGGTGAAATACATGCCGTCGCACCCCTCGGCGATGTAGATCGGGGTGCTGCTGGCCGTCGGCAGACGGAAGACCGCGACGCGCCCGGTGCGCGGGTTGACGTTGCCGACGACGTTCCCCGCCTTGCCCGTCCACCACACGAGACCGTCCCGCGCCACGCGCAGACCGTGCGGCCCGGCGCCGCCCAGCGGGATGCGGTAGCGCTTCCGGATATGCCCGGACTGGCGGTCGACCATCACGATCTCGTTCGCGAACTCCAACGAGACCCACATGCGACCCTTGGCATCAAAGTCGATCCCGTGCGGTCCGCTGCCGGCCGGGAGCCGGAAGACCCGCTGGCGGCCCGTCGGGGTGACGCGCACTATGTCGGCCTGCTGCTGCTGCGTCACATAAAGGTTGCCGCCCGGGCCCGCCACGATCTCGTGCGTGCTGCCGCCGTGCGGAAGCTGGAACTCGGTCACCTTCGGCGGCTGCGCCGACGCGCCGGCGGCGAAGACCCGAGCGCGAGCGCGAGCGCGAGCGCGACCACGGCGACTCCACGTCGCACCGGGCGTCCGATCAAGAGGATGGTCACCGCCGCGATCCTAGGGCGGGTAGGCCGCGCCGACCACACAATCCTGGAGGTTCCCGGCGTACCAGCTCTGGGCCGATTTCGCCGAAGTCGAATGCGACGCCACCGGCGGCGGCCCGATCCTCGACGACCACTACCGGGCCGCAGCGCGGATCCGGGACGCGAAGACGCGGGCCCCACTCGCGCGCGCGACACCCGCAGCGCGCGCGAGAACCGCGTCGATCCGCTCGCCGGCCCCACCGCCCCCAGTAGCGCTCAGGACATGCGCCAGCGTGATCGGCGCGGACAGCGCACACGTCGCGAGGCCGCGGGCGTCCGCGATGGCGACGGCCTCCTCGGCGGCGGTCAGCGCGGCGTCCGGATCGCCGAGGGCAAGCTTGGATCGCGCGATCGTGGCCAGCAGGATCGGCTCGTAGAACAGCCCGACCCCGTGTCTGCGGATCGTTGCGAGGCTCGATTCGCCACCGGCGAGCGCGTCGGCGAAATCCCCCGCGCCGGCCTTCGCCACAACCGCGGGGACCGTGCAGGCGACAGCGTGGATCAGGTTGCCGGCGCGCTCGGCGAACTCGAGCCCGACCGCCGCGTCGCGAAGGGCGGCCTCGTAATCGCCGGTCTCGGCTTCGAGGAGCGCGAGGTTCGCATGGCTGGCGCACACCGTCTCGGCGTCGTCGTGCTCGCGGCCGAGTTCGATCGCCCGGTCGAAATCCTGGCGCGCCTGCCCGAGCTCGCCCATGTACCCCCTGCTCTGGCCACGATGCCCGTAGGCATGGGCGAGCGGGCAGACGAAGGCCAGGCCCGAGCCTGTCATCGGGTCGCCGGCCGCAAGCCGCAGGGCGCGGTCGATCGCCTCGACGCCCTCGTTCAACGCGCCGGCGATCCAGCTGGCGTACGCGACGCCCAAGGACGCCGTCAGGGCACGACCGGGATCACCGGCCGCTACCGCCGCGCGACTGGCTGCCCGGAACCCATCGAGCCCCTCGCGCTCGCGGCCGCTGTGCATAAGCGACCCGGCGTAGAAGAGATCTGCGGGAGATCGCTCCATGTCGGCGACTGCCTCGGCGCGGATTTCGGCCCGCTCATCGGGCGAGATCCCGAGTCGCCAGGCCAGGCTGAGAATGCCGACCCGGGCCTTCGCGGCCAGCTCGTCGCGTTCGGGAGAGGCTTCGAGCGCCATCACCAAATGACGGACCCGGCGCCAATGGCCCATGCCGGCCGCCGGGGCCGTGATCTCGGCCCACCTCGCAGCGCGCGCGTGCCACCTGGCCGCCCCAAGCTCATCGCCCGCGGCCTCGCAATGGTGCGCCAGGAGAGCGGCGCGCTCGTCCAACCCGTCGGCGTAAATGCGCCCGATGGCAGCGGCGACGGTCTCGTGCGCACGCGCACGCGCTTCGGAGAGCTGCGATCCGTACGCGACCTCCCGCGTCAGTGGGTGCTTGAACGCGTACCCGTCGCTGCCGTTCGAATCCTGCGCGACGACCATCTGGGCGCGGGCCAGCGCGTGGACAGCCTGGCCCAGCTGGGTCTCCCCAAGCTCGGAGACCTCGCTCAGAAGAGCCCCGGGGACCTCGGTGCCGATGACCGACATGGTCTGCACGAGCGCCTTTTCCCGGTCGGGCAATCGGTCGATGCGGGCCGCAAGCCCGGCTTGCACCGTCGCGGGCAGCACGATGCCCTCCGATTTGCCCGTGAGGTGGCCTCCGTCGGCGACCGTCTGGACGATCTCCTCGATGAAGAACGGGTTGCCGGCCGTCCGCGCCTTGATCAGCTCCCCGAGCCCATCGCGGGAGCGATGCCGGCCGAGCAGCCCGCTGAGCAGCTCGTCGCTCGCGGCGGGATCGAGGGGACCGAGGTCGATCTGGAGGTGCGGCTCACGACTCGCCCACGTAGCCTCGTACTCGGGCCGGTAGGTGCTGACCACCACCGTTCTCGTACCGATCGCCGCCTGCACGAGATGCTCGAAGAGCACAGCGCTCGCCGCGTCCATCCATTGCAGATCCTCCACCACCAGCACGCAGGGCTCGCGCCGGCTGCGTGCCTCGACGGTACGCTCCGCCAGCGCCAGGAGCCGGCCCTCACGGGTCTCGGGTTCGAGGAGCCCGAGCGGCCGTTCCGGGTCTGCCGCGCCGAGGAACTCGAACAGCAGCGGCAGGTCCACGGCAAACGCGGGATCGAGGGCGAGCATCGTCGTCTCGATCCGCTCTCGCGCGATCTCCGGCGCGTCGAGCTCATCGATGCCGAAGTAGTCGCGATACAGGGCGAGGATCGCCAGAAACGGAACGTAGCGGCCGTGTGCGACTCCGGCCGTGGAGCTCACGGCGATCCCGCGTGCCGCGCAGTCGGTGACGAACTCGTGCACCAGGCGGCTCTTGCCCACGCCCGGGTCGCCGACGATCCCTACGGCGCGGCCGTTCCCCGACAACGCCTGCTCGAGCGCGGTCTCGAGCGCCGCGCGCTCACGCTGGCGACCGACGAACCGCGACAGCCCGCGCGTGGCGGCCAGCGCAGCCAGCCGCGTCTGCGCGGGCCCGGGCCCGAGCAACTCCAGCACACGCTGGCGCCCCTCCGCGCCCTTCACCTCAAATTCACCCAGCTCGCGGATCACGAACTGGCCTTCGACCAGCGCGGCGGTCGTCGCGCTGATCGCGATTGACCCCGCCGGGGCCAGCGACTCGATCCGCTTGCCCAGCGCGGTCGTGTTGCCGATCGGCACGAAGTCCATGTGCACGTCGTCGCCGATCGCGCCTACGACTACCTCGCCCGAGTTCAGCCCGCACCGGACCGCGAACGTGACACCGTCGCGCTGCACCACGTCCGCCGCGAGCCGTGCCGTCTGACGCTGCAGCTCGAGAACGGCCAGACACGCTCGCCGTGCGTGGTCCTCGTGCGCGAGCGGAGCGCCGAAGACAGCCAGGAGGCCGTCCCCCGTGAACTGGTTGACGGTCCCCTCGAACTCGTGGACGGCACCCGCCGCGAGCGCCAGGAAGCGGTCGAGGACAAAGCCCCACCGCTCGGCATCCAGGGCGTGCGCGAGCGCCATCGAGCCGACGATGTCGGCATACATCACCGTCACCTGCTTGCGCTCCCCCTCGATCCCCGCACGCTCCTGGAGGATCCTGGCCTCGAGCGCGCTCGGGGCCCGCAACGGCGCGGCGCTCGGCGTCAGCGCAGCGCCGCACTGCTCGCAGAATCGCGCACGCTCAGAAGCGCGGTGCCCGCAATCGGCGCATTGTCGTACCCGCAATCGTCGGTCCCCCTGCCGCGAGGCTACGGATCCTCGCCGGCGCAGCCGATCGTACACCGGACATCAGCCGAACTCCGAGGCCGTCGTCACGACGGCTCGACCGCCGGGGCGCCGAGCCAAGCGCTCAGCGAGCCTGACGAGCGGGGCCGCCGTGCCCGGACGTCCAGGATTGGGTGGTCTGGGCCACCCGGTGGCTGCAGAATGGGACGCGATGGCTCACGGGACAGCGGCGCGTATCGGCACATTTGCGGCGGTGATCGCGTGCCTGGCATTCTCGGCGGTCGGCGCCGCCTCGGCAGCGGCCGCAACCCCAGGGCAGCGGATCGACGCCACGATCCGGCAAGCGTTCAAGACGGGCGCCATCCACGCCGTGATCGTGCAGGCCACCGTGAACGGCAAGACGGTGATCAAGAAGGCATACGGCGAGTCGATGACCGGCGTCCCGGCGACCGTCCGCATGCACTTCCGCAACGGCAACGTGGCGGCCATGTACATGTCGACGCTGCTGCTGGAGCTCGTCGACCAGGGCAAGGCGAGGCTCGACGACCCGATCTCCAAATACGTCCCGGGCATGCCCGACGGCGATCGGGTGACGCTGCGGATGCTCGCCGACATGACCTCCGGCTACGCGGACTACGTGCGCCAGCCCGGGTTCGCCACCAGGCTCTACGCCGACCCGTTCGGCAACTTCTCGACCACGCAGCAGCTCGCCCTGGGGCTGTCGACGCCGCTGCAGTTCACGCCCGGGACGAACTTCGCCTACGCCCACACCAACTACGTGATCCTCGGGCTCGCCCTGGAGAAGATCACCGGCCTGCCGCTGGCGGCGGCGCTCAGCAGGTACGTGCTGGCGCCCCTCGGGCTGCGCAACACCACCGCGTCGCAGACCGCGGCGATCCCGGAGCCCGTGCTTCACACCTACAGCGCCGAGCGCCGCGGCTTCCTCGGCATCCCGGCGGGCACCCCGTTCCTCGAGGACACGACGTTCTGGAACCCGTCGTGGTCGTTCGCCCGCGGCTCGGTCGAGACCTCCGACATCGCGGACCTGACGCGCACCGCGATCGCTATCGGCGAAGGCAAGCTGCTCTCGCGCCGCTCCTACCGCCTGCAGCTCAACGCGCGGGTCGGCTTCGGCCACCAGCAGGACAACTGCGTGACCTGCCGGCCGCTCACCCGCGCCAACGGCTACGGCCTCGGCGTCTTCCTCAACGGGTCCTGGATCTCCGCCCAGCCGCTGTTCGCCGGCCTCGGGTCGGTCGCCGCATACAACCCGGCCAAGCACATCTCGATCGCCGTCGCCGTCGCGCTCGGGGAAGGCGCCTTCGACGCCGACGGCAGCGCCACCAACTACTCCAAGCCGCTCTACAGCCAGATCGCCCGGATCCTCGCCCCCGGCGACCCACCCCCGGCCTCGTAAAGGACCCGCGTGTCGCGCCGCGTCTGCTTGGGCATGACCGTCGTGATCGCCGCCGTTGCCGGCACGGCCGCCGCCGACGCCGCGGCGAAGCGCATCGACGCTCCCCGCAGCGAAGCAGCCCTGACGGGCTCGTCGGTCAAGGTGAGCGTCCGCGCCCCGGAGGGGCCAAAGGCGACGAGCGTCACGCTCAACGGACGCAGCGTGAAGTCGTCGCTGCGCGCCCAGGGGGGACACCTGACCGGCCGCCTCACTCGGCGCAGCGGCCTCAGCTACGGGCGCAACGAGCTCGTGGTCGCCGAGGTGAGTGGCAAGACCCCCGTGGTGCGAGACGTCCAGCAGTTCTTCCTGCTGCACCGCAACAACGGCTTCGTCCGGGTCACGCTGGCGCCCGGGGCGCCGCTGCGCGCCCAGATCCTCGTCAGGACGCGCGCCACGCCCAACCAACCCGTGCAGACGACCGGCATGGTGCGCGTGTGGCTCAACGGCGTGGAGGTGACGAAGGACGTCACCGAGGTGCTCCCGGGGAGCTACACCGTCTCCCTGTCCCCCACGGAGGGCCTGCGCTTCGGCACCAACCGCCTGCGGGTCGTCGTCACCCAACTCGATACGGGGCGCCAGGCCTCGATCGAGCGCCGCGTCCAGGTGCCGCGCAACGAGCCCCTGGCGTCGGCCGGCCAGAGCCAGGCGACCCGGCCCGGCGAGCGCATCCGCCTCGGCGGCAGCGCCGAGGCGGCGCACCCCGGGAGCTCCCTGCGCTTCCGCTGGGTGCTCGTCCGGCGGCCGCGCGGTTCACACACCGAGATCGTCGGCGCTGATCAGCCGCACCCGACGATCGTCCCGGACAAGCCGGGCGACTACGCCGTGCGCCAGACCGTGACCGAGTTGCATGTCGGCGACGGGTCGACGCGGCAACTGGGTGGCACGGCAACGGATGAGGTCGACTACACCGCCGGCTCGGGCTCTCCGTTGCTGCCGGTCTCCGTCAACGCGTTCGCGACGGACCCCCGAGGGATCTGGATCGGCGACCGCTACTACCCCCACCAAGGCGACGGCGCGACGATCCAGTGGCTGACTGTCGACCGCGCAACACTCGACCCGGTCGGGGAGGGGAACGCCGCGTGCTGCGCGGACGCGGGCAAGCTAGAGAAGTCCCTGGACGAGCTCACCGCGGCCATCGGGCACGACGACGGGCGGCTGGTCGTCATCGCGATCCCGCCCCACCGAGTCACGTTGGGGCCCGATCGGCTCGACAAGATCAACAAGGCCCTGGCAATGATCGGCGTCGAGCCGCTGACGCAGGCCGAGTTCAGCGCGGACACGCAGACGACGATCATCGGGATCCCCGGCGCACCGCTCGGGACCGGCTGGATCTGGGAGCGATCCACCCCGCAGAACGCACCCGACGGGCACTCGCCGGGTCCGACCCAGGGCTGGCTGATGGCGGATGGCAGCAGCGACTCGAGCTCCAAGTCCTTCCTGCTCCGGTTCCAGCCGCTGCGGCTGAAGTTCGACACGCACTCGCTCAACCCGTCGTCGCCGACGCAGAACACGATGACGTTCGGCAGTCACACCACCTCCGTCGCGTCCGTCCCCGCCGGCACGGGCGGATTCCAGGTCGTCGAGGTCGATCCCCACGATCTGAGCTTCTCCGAGGACGGCGACCGGACGTTCGTCACCAATGGCATCCCGCCGGCTCAGGCGGACGAGAACCTCGCCGCGATGGCCGGCTTCCTCGACGGGATCCGCACCAACGGACAGTACGCGGCGGTCCAGAGCATCGGCAACGTCGGGTACCGCACCAGGGAGTGGGGGTCGGTCAGCGACAGACTCTCCGAGCTCGGCGCCAACCCGCACGGGTTCACCTTCCTCGACCCAGACAAGGCCGGGTCGCACTACGCGTTCTTCGGCGGCCCGCCGCTCACGCGCCAGCAGATGGCACAGTCGAGCTCGAACCTGCCGGGGACCGCCGATGGCACATTCCAGGACGGAGCGCTGAGCGGTCACGCCGTCATGGGCCACGATGGATTCTTCGCGCCGGCATCCGACGACGAGGAGATCGGCGCGGGCGGCGAGGCCTACGACGACATCTTCACGCCCGCCACGCCGTGGCCGGAGACCACGGGGCCGGATGCCCCGGCCTACGCCAGGGCGCTGGCGTACATCTCCGCCAACCTGAGGGACTTCAAGGACCGCTACCCCAAAGATGTCCGGCAGGCCTACGTCGACCACGTCTTCGCCGGGCTCGGCGACTCGTCCTTCACGGACGCCCGGGGCGAGGGCCGCGGCGACCTCTACGGGATCCCGTATCCGGACCCCAACCTGCCGGACTCCGACAAGAAGCCCTGCGCGGCTGGGGAAGGCACGGACCTCCCATTCCTGTCCGGATACAGCCCCCAGCCGCCAGTCACCACGGAGCCGTTCTTCACCCGGCTCGAGTTCTGCACCATGGTGAAGGAACTGTCCAGCGAGTTCGAGGACTGGGACAACGTCCAGACGTTGTTCACGAGGTACGACGCGGCGCTCGAGCGCGGCAAGGACGCGTCGAAGGTCGACCTGGTGGCCGCGGGCGAGGAGGTCAAGAACGCCGTCAATCCGGCGAACCTCGAGCTCGTGTCCGAGCTCGGGTACCTGTTCAACGACATCGGCGAGGTCGGTGGGGCCGAAGGAGGACCGTTCGGCCTGTTCGCGACGATGTTCAGCATCGGCAGCTACATCGCGAGCGACGGCCAGGGCGAGCCCATCTCCGAGCAGATCTCGACGAAGGTGGACGATCTCGGCGCCGCTGTGGATGCCGACGTCGAGGCGACCCAGGAGACGATGGACAGCGTTCGCGCTGCCGCGGTCTCCGACTATGGGCGCCTCGAGGCGGTCGGGAAGCTCTCGGTCGACTCGCTTCCCAACCAGAAGGACCTGACCGGTGGGTTCAAGGTCGGATCGGCGCGGTACTTCTACACCACGCTGATGCGGCTCGGCTACGTGGTCTGGCAGCTTAAGCCGCTTAGCCCCGCCGCGGCTCCGGACCCGATGTCGCCCGCGCAGTGCTTCATCAACGGAGACAAGAACCCCCCGGCGCGCCACACATGGGACAGCGTCCCAGACTCCGCATGGATCGCGCTCCGCACCGCCCCGGTGGGTGAAGGGAACGACTTCGAGACGCTGGTGCTCGCCAAGAACAACGTCTTCGGCGAGGGCGACACGCCGCCCGCGGAGATCACCGACCGGATGTTCGGGCAAGTCACACGGACAAACGACCCCGAGCACCGCGTGGTCAAGCTCGGCATCGAGAAGTCCCAGTACTTCTGGGAGTCGGGCGACCCGGTGAGAACCAGCACGTGCTTTTTGTCCGGGAGCAATTCCTGACCCTGTCTGCGAGGGAGCGCGGGGCAGGGATCCCCAACGGGAGCTGCGACGTGCTCAGCCCGAACTCGGCGTTACGTGTGTCATCGTTGATCGGCGACCACCGTCCAGAATTGGGTGGCCAGTGGCGGTTGGCGGGCATAGCGTCCCGCGCATGGAGCTCGGACTGACCGGTCGCTGTCGGGTGTGTGGCGAGGCCTCGTCGGGGAACGCGCGTTTCTGTCGCCGATGCGGGGCGCGCTTGCTGAGCAGGCCGGTCCCGACGAATGATCCGACCGAGCCGGAGGGGCCTCTCGACAAGCCGGAGGTGCAGGGCGACCCCAGCTAAGATCGGCCGGTGACGGCCGCACGGGCTGAGCCCGGTACCTTCCTGGCGCTGCTCTCGGACGGCGACCGAGATGCCCTACTGAAGCTCGGCGGCCGGCGGCGGTTCGCTCGCGGCGAGCGCCTGATGCACCACGGCGAGCCGGGCGACCACGTTCTCTTCCTCCTCACCGGGCACGTCAAGGCGAGCACCAACGACTCCCGCGGCCGCGACATGGTGCTCAGCTTCCGCGGGCCGGGCGATGTCCTGGGCGAGCTCACGTTCAGCCACGCCGACGCGCGCTCGAGCAGCGTCACGGCGATCGAGCCGGTCGAGGCCCAGGCCGTCGCGGCCTCCGAGTTCCGCAGGTACCTGGTGGCGAGACCGACTGCGGCGCTGACACTGATCGACGCGATCAGCCGGCGGTTCCGCGATGCCAACGTCGCGCGCGTGCAGTTCGGCGACCTCGACACGGTCGGCCGACTCGCCGCGCGTCTGGTCGAGCTGTGCGAGCGCTACGGAGATCGCACGGCTGCGGGGATCGAGATCAGGCTCCCGGTGACCCAGGAGGACCTCGGTAGCTGGACGGCCTCCTCGCGCGCCGGCGTCGCCGGCGCGCTGCGGACGATGAGGGAGCTGGGCTGGATCAAGACCGAGCGCCGGCGGATGACCGTGCTCGACCTCGACGCGCTCACGCGACGCGCGGCCTGATCGACTCTGCGCACTCGCGGTTGCGGCGGACGGGCTAGCCGTAGTCCAGGTCGCGTGGCCGGCCCGGACCTTCTGTCTCGGGTTCGCCGGCCGCGGTCGGGTCGGCGATGATCCGGTCGTAGTTGAGCCGCAGCAGCTCGATCACGTCGCGCACGTCGGCGTCGTCCTCGATCCGGCGCACCGCCGGACCGGGCTTGCCCGGGAAGGCCGGGTGTTCGACGACTCTGTTCTGCTTCCTGAGCCCGAACCAGACGTCCTCGGGGAAGGCGAGATGAGCCGTGTGGTCGCCGTGGAGGTGGCCGAGCTCCCGGCGCCCGACCCGGAACGCGAGCTCCCCCTGCTTGCCGTACACCGTCTCGACTCCAGGCCACCCCGCGATCTCTGCCGTGATCTGGGCGCTTGGGGTCTTCGCGCTGGTCATCGTCCCTCCCGTCCGGTTGCCATCATCGCCACGCCGCCTCAGCTTGCGCCCGGCGCCCCGACGTCCGGCGTGGCCGCCAGCGTCCCGGCCGTGGCCAGGATCTGGAAGCGGACGAAGCGGTCCGGCATGGCCTCACCGATCGGGGCCGCCACCGCCAGGTCGATCAGCTCGCTGATCGACGCCAACAGGGCCGCCTGCGGTGCCCGGTCGTCGACGACGCACGCCAGTCGCCCCAGGTCCATCATCTCCGCCGCGTCGAGCCCCTGGCTGGTCAGCGCGCTCGCCCAGGCGAGGTAGAAGACCACCCGCATGAGCAGCGGGTCGTTCCCGTGGCCGGGCGGACCCGGCGCCGGGCCGAGGTCCACCGGCGCCTCCCCCTCCAGGAGGCGAGACAGCTGCCCCCCGGCGACCGCCTCCAGCGCCTTCGGGCCCAGCCCGGCCTGGAGGGCGCACCGGAAGGTCATGATCCCGGTCTGGATCGGCGATCCGTAGGGCATGTCGGTCGCGTAGAGCACCTGACCCGGCGCAACCAGGGTGAACAGCGCCAGCAGGTCCGGCGGGCTCATCCACGCCGTATCGAAGTAGAGGTTCGCGTGGCGCCGGGCCTGACCGGCCAGCCAGCTCAGATCGCACACCCCGGCATGGGCCAGGATCAATGGCACGTGCGGAAAGTCTGCGGCCAGGGCCAGCGCGTACTCCCCGAGCGCCGGGATGCCCCGGCCGGCGTGGACGAGCACCGGAACTGCGGCCTCGCCAGCCACCGCGAACAGCTCCCGGACCTCGGGCGCGCCCAGGCTGAACTCCTCGGCCCGCGGGTGGAGCTTCAGGCCCCTGGCCCCAGCGCCCAGGCAGCGCTCGAGCTCGCGGTGAGGCGCGTCGGCGCGCGGGTCGACGCGGCAGAAGGGGATCAGCCGTCCGCCCGACGCCGCGGCCGCCGCGATCACCCAGTCGTTGGCCTCGGGGTAGCCGTCCGGCTCGTGCATCGGAAATACGACGGCCCGCGACCCGACGGGCTCGAGCGCCGCGATCAGCTCCGGCGGCACGCACCGGAACCCGTCCGGATCATGCTCACCGACGTGGGTGTGGGCGTCGAGCAGGTCGACCGGCGGCAACAGGTCGAAGACGTGGCGATACCACGGCCTCAGATGATCGTCGGCGTGCACGCCGGCGAGTCTGACAGCCTGTGCCAGAATCGCGGCGTGACCGATCCGGCGGCCTTCCGCGCCCAGTTCCCGGTCTTCGAGCGTCTGGCCTACCTGAACGCGGGCACCGACGGGCCCGTCCCCCGACAGGCAGCCGACGCCGCGGCCGCGGCGATCGCCGCCGAGGCCGCCGGGGGACGTGGCCTGCCCGCGGCGTTCGAGCGCCGCATGGCCAGCGTGGACGCCCTGCGGGCCGGCTATGCCGGGCTGCTCGGCTGCGCCGTCGACGAGGTCACGCTGACCGGCTCGACCACCGACGGCGTCAACACCGTCCTATCCGGCCTAGACCTCGCCCCCGGCGACGAGATCCTCACCACCGACGAGGAGCATCCCGGCCTGCTCGCCCCGCTGGCCACCGCCCGCGCTCGACGGAGGATCGACGTCCGGGTCGTGCCCTGGGAGGAGCTCCTCGGCGCCGTCGGACCGCGCACGCGTCTGGTCGCCTGCTCCCACGTCTCTTGGGCCACGGGCAGGGTGGTCGACGCCGCCGCGCTCCGGGCCACCGGCGTGCCCGTCCTCCTCGACGGCGCCCAGGGGCTCGGGGCGGTTCCGGTCGACGTCACCGAGCTCGGCTGCGACTACTACGCCGCCGCCGGCCAGAAGTGGCTCTGCGGCCCGGACGGAGCCGGCGTCCTCTACGTGGCCGCGGCTCGGCGCGCCGAGCTCGCCGTGGACCGGCCGAGCTATTCCTCGCTCGCCGACCCGGGCGCGCCGCTGGAGCTGGTCCTCCACGCGACCGGCGCCCGCTACGAGGCGGGCTTTCCGGCTGAGGCGATGGCCGCGTGGGCGCTCGCCGCGCTCGCGGTTCTCGGCGCCGCCGGCTGGGCGTGGATCCACGACCGCGCCGCCGGCCTCGCCGACGCCTACGCCGCCGGCCTGCGCGACCGCGGCATCGAGGTGGCGCCCCGCGGCCGCTCGACGCTGGTGTCCTGGCGACCCCGAGCCACCGACGTCGACCAGGCCGTCGCCGGTCTCGCCGACCACGGATTCGCCGTGCGCAGCATCCCGGCCTTCGGACTCCTGCGGGCCTCGGTCGGAGCCTGGAACTCCGAGGAGGAGCTCGACCGCCTCGCCGCGCTCGCCTGAGGGCGATGTCTCGGCTCACCGCGCTCGGGCAGGCGTCGCGTCGGCTTCGGGAGCGGAGGCCCTCGAGAAGGGCTGGTTCTGATCCTCTGGCCGCCCGGCGACGGCGGCCAACGCGCCGTCTGTCGCCTGGGTTGACCCGACTCCGGCGAGGGCGTAATGTCGGCCCATGGCCGTTAGCGCCACCGAATCAGCCGTCCGGGCGCCCGGTCCACCGCCCTTCGAGCGCCCCGATTTCGAGGTGGTGCCCAAGCGGGGGCTCGTCGTCGTGGCGGTCGTGCTCGCCTTGCTGGTCGCCGCCATTGCCGCCAACCGGCTCTGGCCGTTGACGTTCTTTCACGTGGCGGGCGGAGCGGCCTGGACCATCCTCGACCTGTTCCTCGGGTTCGTGCTGGGTCCGATCATGGGCCGCATGTCGGTCCCGGCGCGGATTGAATTCACCACCCGCCTGATGCCCAAGATGGTGCTGATCATGCCCACGGTCGTCACGGTCACGCTCGCCGCCGGCTGGCAGTTCGCCTACAAGAGCGGCACCCTGCTGAGCAGCTATGCGCTGCACGGATGGATCGTCGCCAGCTTCATCGTGGTCGGTGTCATGGCGGTGATCGCCCTCGGACTGCTCGAGCCGGCGAACATCGCCGTGCTCATCGAACTCAAAAAGCCGCGCCCCAACCCGGCGGTGATCGAAAAGCTGATGAAGCGCTTCATCTATGCCGCGGGCATCCTCGGCCTCATGCAGGTCGCCACCCTGGTGATCATGACCCGGCTGTCCAGTGGATAGCGAGCAGCGGCTCCCGCCGGTCACCCAGATCGGCATGACCTCGCTCGCGCTGATCGTGGCCGGCGGCATCTACCTGTCCTCGCACCTGCCCCAGCACGTGCCGTTGACTCCGGCCGTCGTGTTGCTGGCTGCGTCGGCGCTGCTGCTCGGCGGGAACCTGGCCTTGCTTGCGCGCGTGGAGGCCTTCGCCTGGAGCCAGTTCTTCGGGGTGGCCAAGTGGTCGCTGCTGGCCTACACCGCCATCGCCGGGCTGATCGAGTTCTCCTTCGTGCGCAATCACCTGAGCGGGGGGCCGCTCGTCGTGCTGACGCTTTCGCTCGTGGTCTTCGCCGTTCACGTCCCCATGCTGATCGGGTTCACCGTCGCCCGATTCTCGGGTACCGACGCCGAGCCGAACGAAGCGCTGCCCGCCGACTTGAACCGCTGACGGCAGCCGAGCGCCCTGAGCCAGCCCATGGCCGGACCGCCGCGCGCCGCGCTCCCGGCTACTGCAGGATGCCCACGGCGCGCGAGACGACCAACCCGATGGTCACGAGCGACACCAGCGACTGCGTGCCCATGATCATCTTCGCCGTCGGGGTCAACGGCATTGTGTCGCTCGGGCTGAACGCGGTCGCGTTCGTCAACGAGACGTACAGGTAATCGATCAGCTGCGGCCGCCAGCCGACCGGTTCGATCTGGTCGTCGGTCATCTGGGGAAAGAGGAAGTCCGGCGGTCCGTCGCGCCCGGCGGCCCGCTTGTCCGGCCCGCCGCGGTCCGCCTCCCAGTACCAGAGGCCGAAGATCAGGACGTTCGTCAGCCAGATCAGCGATCCGGCGACAAGGAGCTCCCGGCCCCTCGTCGTCCCGTGGTGCAGCAGCAGGTGGACGAGGAGCGCAAGCGAGATGATGTTGGCCAGGCTCACGAGCGCCGTCAGCCCCAGCGCCAGCGGTCGCCGCAGGCGATGCTCGTGCTCGAGCTGGTGCGGGGTCGCCACCGACAGGCCGACCAGAAGCGCCGCCTCGAGCCCCGGCAGCAGCCAGGTCGGGCCGGCCGTGACGCGCCTGGGCAGCAGCAGCTCCAGCGCGATCGCCGCGACCACCGTCGCCTGTACCGGCCAGAAGGCCTCCGCGCGCCCGGGCGGCGGATAGCCCCTCGGCCGAGCGTCGCCCCCCGCCGCATCTGCGGCCTGCGTCATCGGCTCAGCCTACGATAAGGGTCGTCGCGTCGGTGATCACGACTCAAGTGCGGGCCCGATCCCACCGATGCTGGCAAGAGTCATGCTCACGCCACGCCCGCCACTTCGCCCCGTCAAGCTCGCCGGCCTCACTCTCCTCGGCGCGGCCGCGCTCGCTCTCGCCGGATCGACGCCCGCCCTGGCCAAGCCGGCGGCGAACACGGTGCGCCAGCAAGCGGCCGTGGCCCCGTCGTGTGGCGGCGAGAAGCCGACGCCCAAGCCGACCGGCGGCGCCTGGACCTGCAGCTTCGACGACGAGTTCTCCAGCGCCACCGGCGACGCGACCACGCTGAAGACCGCCTGGTGGGTCCCGCAGGTGACGGCGACCAGCGCTTTTGCGACCGGTCCCGCAGGGTCAGAGGCCTGCTACGTCAACTCCACCAAGAACATCTCCGTCTCCGGCGGAGCCCTGCACCTGACGGCGCGCAAGGAGGCCCAGCCGTTCTCGTGCGCCGGCCTGTTCACGACGCAGTACACCGCCGGCATGGTCAGCACCTACACCAACTTCAACCAGACCTACGGCCGCTTCGAGGTCCGCGCCCTGCTCCCCCAGACGACGGCGGCCGGGCTCCAGGAGACGCTCTGGCTCTGGCCGCTCAACGACGTCAAGTACGGGGCCTGGCCGGGGTCCGGCGAGATCGACTTCTCCGAGTTCTACAGCCAGTACTCGTCGCTGGACATCCCCTACCTCCACTACCTCTACGACCCGGCCACCGTCAACACGGCCACCCACGCCAACACCGTCACCGCGTACAACTGCCAGATCCCGCTCTCCCAGTACAACAACTACGCCGTCGTCTGGTCGCCCAACCAGATCACGATCACGATCAACGGCAACACCTGCCTCGTCGACAACTACCTCGCCTACGGGCTCACCGGCGCCCAGCCGTTCGACCAGCCCTTCTTCGTCGCCCTGACCCAGGCGCTCGGCGTCGGCACCAACGCGTTCAACCCCGCCACGACGCCGCTGCCCGCGACGACGTCGGTCGACTACGTGCGCGTCTGGAAGTAGCCGACCGGGACGCCGTCCGCGTCAGGCCACGCCCAGGCGCCGCGCCCACCCGGTGCGCGAGAAATCAGACGATGGCGCGGCGGTCGCCGCCGGACTCACCGACGATAATCGGGGGATGCCCCTCGAACACCTCGACGTCCTGATCGTCGGCGCCGGGCTGTCGGGCATCGGCGCCGCCCACCACCTCCGCCGCGGCAACCCGCAGCGGACGATCGCCCTGCTCGAGGCGCGCCACGAGCTCGGCGGCACCTGGAGCCTCTTCCGCTACCCGGGCGTGCGCTCGGATTCCGACATGCAGACGCTCGGCTTCGGCTTCCGGCCCTGGCGCGAGCCGAAGGCGATCGTCGACGGCCCCGAGGTCCTCGCCTACCTGAGGGAGACCGCGCAGGCCGAGGGCATCGACGGCCTGATCCGCTACGGCCAGCGCGTCGTTCGCGCCGACTGGTCGACCGCCGACGCCCGCTGGACCGTCGACGTCGCGCACGCCGACGACGGCCGCACGACCCAGCTCACCGCCGGCTTCCTCCTCGGCGCCACCGGCTACTACCGCTACGACCGCGGCTACACCCCCCGCTTCGCAGGGATCGACCGCTTCGCCGGCCCGGTCGTCCACCCCCAGCAGTGGCCGGACGACCTCGACTACGCGGGCAGGCGGATCGTGGTCATCGGCAGCGGCGCCACCGCCGTCACGCTCGTCCCGGCCCTGGCCCGCGATGCCGGCCACGTGACGATGCTCCAGCGCTCGCCGAGCTACATCACCACGCTCCCGTCCGAGGACCCCCTGGCCAAGCCGATCCGCCGGGTCCTGCCCGACCGGCTGGCGTTCGGCCTGATTCGCTGGAAGAACATCGCCGCCCAGATCGCCTTCTACCAGGTCAGTCAGCGCCGGCCGGGGCTGGTCAAGCGGGCCCTGCGCCGGCTGAACGCCCTCCAGCTGCCGGCCGGCTACGACGTCGACACGCACTTCGCCCCGCGCTACGACCCGTGGGACCAGCGCTTCTGCATCGTCCCCGACGGCGATCTCTTCAAGGCGATCCGGGCCGGCACGGCGAGCGTCGTCACCGACCGGATCGCCACGTTCACCGAGACCGGGATCGCGCTCGACGGCGGCGGCCACCTCGACGCCGACATCGTCGTCACCGCCACCGGCCTGACCCTGCTGATCTTCGGCGGCGTCCGGCTCACCGTCGACCGCCGGCCGGTCGACCTGCCCAAGGCCATGGTCTACAAGGGCATGATGCTCGAGGGCGTCCCCAACCTCGCCTTCGCCCTCGGCTACACCAACGCCTCGTGGACGCTGAAGGCCGACCTCACCGGCCGCTACGTCGCCCGCCTGCTCGATCACATGGAGCGCCGGGGCGCGGTCCAGTGCGTCCCGCGCAACGACGACCCCACCGTCGAGCCCCGGCCCCTGCTCGACTTCGATGCCGGCTACGTCGTGCGCGCGCTCGCCGAGATGCCCAAGGCCGGGTCGAAGGCCCCGTGGCGGGTGTACATGAACTACATCGCCGACCTCGCCGCGATCAGCCTCGGCCGGGTCGACGACGGCGTCATGCGCTTCACCGGGGCCGATGCCTGACGCCGGGTTCGAGATCGGGACGGTCGTCGGCGACCGGCGGATCGACGCCGTCATCGGCGAGGGCGGGATGGGCGTCGTCTATCGCGCCTGGAACATGCGCCTGCACCGGATCGAGGCGGTCAAGGTGATCGCCAGCGCGCTCGTGCGCGACCGCGGCTTCCGCGAGCGCTTCGAGCGCGAGATGGTGATCGCCGCCAGCATCGAGCACCCCCACGTGATCACGCTCTACGACTCGGGCGAAGGCCCGGGCGGCCAGCTCTACATCGCGATGCGCTACATCGAGGGCACCAACCTCGCCGAGCTCGTCACCCAGCGCGGCCGGCTCGATCCCCGGCTGGCCGCCCACCTGATCTCGCAGGTCGCCTCGGCGCTGGACGCGGCCCACGCCCAGGGCCTCGTCCACCGCGACGTCAAGCCGGCGAACATCCTGATCGCCGGCCGCGACGGTGACCACCACGCCTTCCTGACCGACTTCGGCATCGCCAAGCGCGTCGCTTCG
Organism: uncultured Solirubrobacterales bacterium; assembly: GCA_963742705.1. Classification (GTDB taxonomy): domain Bacteria; phylum Actinomycetota; class Thermoleophilia; order Solirubrobacterales; family Solirubrobacteraceae; genus Palsa-513. The sequence goes on from CAVUMZ010000002.1 coordinate 17,846, forward strand.
GGCACGATGGCCACGGCCACCGGGACGATGCTCGGGACCGTCGACTACATGGCGCCCGAGCAGGCGCTCGGCGAGCGCGTCGACGCCCTGGCCGACATCTACGCCCTCGGGGCGACCCTGTTCAAGGCGCTCACCGGCAGGGTGCCGTTCCCCGGCGAGGGCGATCTGGCCCGGATCGTCGCCAAGATCGACGGCCAGCCGCCGCTGGCCACCCAGGCCGCCCCCGGGATACCCCCGGCGTTCGACGCCGTGATCGCCCGGGCAATGGCCCGCGACCCGCGTGACCGCTACGCGACCGCCGGCGAGCTCGGCCGCACCGCCCGCGCCGCCGCCGGCCAGGCATCCAAGAGTCACGAGGTCATGGTCGCGATCGGGCCCGGGTCGATCGTCGGCGACTGCCTGCTCGAGGCCGTCGCCGGCGAGGGCGGGATGGCCGTCGTCTACCGGGCGACCCAGCTCAAGCTCGACCGGACGGTCGCGCTCAAGCTGATGTCGCGCGAGCTCGTCGACGATCCCGTCTTCCGCACCCGCTTCGAGCGCGAGTGGAAGCTCGCCTCGGCGATCGACCACCCCAACGTGATCCCGATCTACTCGGCCGGCGAGGCCGACGGCCTGCTCTACATCGTGATGCGCTTCGTGGCCGGAGGCACGCTCAAGGAGGCGCTGCTGGCCCGCGGCCGGCTCGAGCCCGACCGGGCGGTCGAGGTCGTCGAGCAGGTCGCCTCAGCCCTCGACGCCGCCCACGTCCGTGGTCTCGTCCACCGCGACATCAAGCCGGGCAACGTGCTGATCGAGGAGGCGACCGGCCGTGTCTTCCTGACCGACTTCGGCCTGGCCAAGGCCCACGGCGACGAGGACATCACCGGCCGCGGCGAGATCCTCGGAACGGTCCGGTACATGGCGCCCGAGCGCCACCGCGGCGCCGCCGCCGACGTCCCCGGCGACGTCTATTCGCTCGGCTGCGTGCTCTGGGACCTGCTCGGCGGGACCGAGCGCCGCAACCTCGCCCACGTCGACGGCATCCCCCCGGCGCTCGCCGCCGTCGTCGACCGGGCAACCGCGCTCGAGCCGGCCGGGCGCTTCGCCTCGGCCGGCGAGCTCGCCCGGGCCGCCCGCACGGCGCTGGCCCCCGACGTCGAAGTCACGGCCGCGGACGTCGAGCCCACCCCGGCCGCCGCCCCGGCCCGACTCGTCCCCCCCGGCGCCGCCGGCCGTTCGCGCCGAAGGCGCTCTCGAGCGGCCTGGCCACCCGCGTGATCAAGCTCTGCGACGCCGTGGCCAGCCAGGTCACCGACCCGAGGATGCGCGCCGGGCTCGACGAGATCCGGGCCGAGCTGACGGCGCCACTGCGCCTGGCGGTCGTCGGCCGCCGCGACAGCGGCCGGTCGACGCTCGTCGACGCCCTGCTCGGGCGCCGGCTGGCCCGACCGGGCGAGGCCGAGACCGCGGCCGCGGCCGGGCCCGTCACGTTCGCCTATGCCGCCCGCGAGCGCGTCGAGCTGATCGGGCCCGACGGCGCCCGCGAGGTCCGCGCCCTGCACCCGGACGGCTCGCTGCCGGACACCGACTCCGGCGGCGCCGTGGCCGGGCTCGAGGTCTGGCTGCCGCTCGACGCGCTGCGCGCGCTGACGCTGATCTGCCCGGCCCCGGTCGGCGAGGCCCGGGCACACCGCGGGCCGGCCCAGGCACCGGAGGCGTTCCTGGTCACGCTGGCGGCCGACGCGGTCGCCGACCCGGCGGAGCTCCCCCGCCTGCTCGCCGCCCACCTACCCGACACGCGGACGTCCGCGGTCAACACGACCGTCGTGCTGACCAAGGCCGACCTCCTGCGCTGGCCGCTCGCCCGGGCCAAGCCGGCCCTCGGCGCGCGCGCCGCGGCGGCGACGGCGTTCGTCGGCCCGCTGGCCGCAGCCGCCAATTCCGGCGTGATCGACGAGCGCCACATCGACATCATCCGGCGCCTCGCCGAGCTCGACGCGCCGGCGCGCGACCAGCTCCTCGCCTCGCCCGAGGACCTGCTCGGACCCGAGTCGTCGGTCGCCACCGCCGACCGGGCGCTCGTGCTCGACGCGATCGGCCTCCACGGCCTGCGCTGCGGGCTCGACCTCGCCGAGGCCAACCCGGCCGAGCTGACCGTGATCGGGCTCACCCGGCGGCTGCGCGAGCTGTCGGGCATCGAGGAGATCGACCGCCAGATCGACGGCTTCCAGCAGCGGGCGGACGCGCTCAAGGCCGGGGCCGCCCTGGCGCGGCTCGAGGCCCTGTCCTTCCGCTGGCCGGAGCTCGCCTTCCTGCGCGACCAGGTCGAGGTCGCCCGCTTCGAGCCGGGGATGCACGTGCTCGACCTGACGCGGGCGTTCGAGCGGGCCGTCGCCGACGACGTCGAGCTCCCGTCCGAGCTGCTGGCCGGGCTCGACCGGCTGGTCACCGCGCCGACCCCGGCCGAGCGGATGGGGCTGGCGGACGACGCGAGTCCGGCCGACCTCGAGCGCGCGGCACTCGACTCCTTCCAGGCGTGGAAGATGTTCGAGAACACCGGCCAGTCGGGGCCTGCCGCCCGGCGCGTCGCGCGCGTCGCGGCGCGCTCGTTCGAGCTGCTCGCCAAGGAGGCGGCCCGCCCGGGCGATTGACCGGGCGGCGGCGGGCACCGGTCGGGGTACAATGGGCGCCGGCCGATCGACGAGGGGCGCCCATGGCAGGCTGGATCTTGGCAATCGACTTTGGGACGACGTCGACCGCCGCGGCGATGCAGGTGGACGGCTCGGTGCAGCGGGTGGAGGTCGACGGCGCGCCGCGGATGCCGTCGCTCGTCTTCTGGCGCGAGGGGACCGGCTCGAACCAGGCCGGGCGCCTCGTCCTCGGCGAGGAGGCCGACGAGCTCTCGAGCCTGGCGCCGTGGTGCCTGGAGCGGACGCCCAAGCGCCGGATCGGCGACGAGACGATGCGCCTGGGCGAGAAGGAGCTCCGCGTCACCGAGGTGATCGGGGCGATCCTCCGCAAGGTCGCCGACGAAGCGGTCCGGACCCGGGGCGGCGAGCCGCCGAGCGAGGTCCGTCTGACCTACCCGGCCCGCTGGAGCCGGTCGCGCCTCGACCGGCTGCGCGAAGCGGCGGCGATCGCCGGGTTCGACGCCCCGGTGTTGATCGCCGAGCCGGTCGCCGCGGCGATGCACTTCGCGAGCTCGCGCCTGTCGGTCGGCGAGTGCGTCGCCGTCTACGACCTCGGCGGCGGCACCTTCGACACGGCGGTGCTGCGCCGGACGGCAACGTCGTTCGAGGTGATCGGCGCGCCCGGCGGGGACGAGGAGCTCGGCGGCGAGGACTTCGACGACCGCATGTACCGCTACCTCGGGCGCCAGCTCGCCGAGGACAAGTGGACGATGCTGCGCACGTCGAAGGAGCGCGCCTGGGCCCAGGCCAACCGCGACCTGCTGCGCCAGGCCCGCCGGACCAAGGAGTTCCTCTCCCGCAGCCCCCACTCCGAGTTCTACGCCGGCCCGCCGATCGATCAGGAGCTCCACGCCAGCGCCGAGACGTTCCGCGAGCTGATCGTCGCCGACCTCGACGCGACCGTCGCCGAGCTCGAGCGCACGATTCAGAGCGCCGGGCTCGCACCGGCCGACCTGGCGGCGATCTACCTCGCCGGCGGCTCGAGCCGCATCCCCCTGATCGCCCGGCTGATTCAGCGTCGGCTCGGTCAGCTGCCCGAATATCTGGACGACCCGAAGTCGGTCGTCGCCCTCGGCGCCGCCGCCGCGCCCGCCGCCCCGGCCCCGCCGGCCGCCGCACCCCCGGCCCCACCGGTCGACGACACGACCGCGGCCCCCGAGGATGCCGATCCGGCGCCGCGGCCGCCCGAGCTCGCGCGCACGGTCACGCGCCGCGCCGCCGCCGCCGCCGCGCCGCCACCACCACCGCCCGACCGGACACCGCCCGACCCGCCACCACCGGCGGCGCCCGAGCCGGAGCCGGCGAGCACCCCGGCGCCGGCCGCCGCTCCGTTCGCTCCCGCCGGGCCGCCGTCACGCCGCAGGGCAGTCCCGATCGCAGCCGCTGTCGCCGCCGTTATCGTGGTGATCGTGGTCGCCATCGTCGCGCTCGGCGGCAGTGGCGGAGGCGGCGGCTCGCCGGCATCCAAGGGCGAGCCGGCGGTCGCGGCGATGACGCCGGTGCCCGAGAATCACGTGACCGGCTCGGGCAGCGCGCGGATCGTGCTCAAGGGCAACGTCGTGACGGTGACGCTGGACACGAACGGCCTGCTGAACGGCGCCCCGCACGCGCTCCACATCCACGCCGGCGGCCGCGGCGTCTGCCCGCCGGCGTCGGCCGCGCACCTGCACAACGGCCACCTGGCGATCAGCACGACCGACGGCATCCCCTTCTACGGTCCGCCGGTCACGGCGCTGACCACCTCGGGCGACACGTCGACCCAGAGCATCCTCGCCTTCGGCCGCTTTCCGTCGGTCGGCAACATCCGCTACGTCCGCACGTTCACCCTGCCGGCGCCGGTCGCGGCCTACATCCGCCAGAACAACGCGGTGGTCGTCGCCCACGGCATCAACTACGACGGCAGCGGCATCTACGACGGCATCCTCGACCGCAGCGAGCTCGACAAGAACCTGCCGGCGACGGCGACCGCCCCGGCCCTATGCGGGCCGCTCAAGGCGACGCAGGCCGTCGCCCAGCGGGGCACCACGGTCTACACGGCCTCGCTGACCCTCGAGCCGGAGTCACCGGCCGCGGCGGCGGCCGGCGTGGCGCTGACCTCGCCCTACGCGTGGTTCTGCCACCTCGACGGGGCCGTGGCCGCCGTCCCGACGCCGGGCCGCGAGCAGACCGCCGTCGGCACGGCGTAGTGGTCGCGACCACCAGGTTCCAGCGCCGGCCGACGCGCGCCCTGCGAGTGGCCGCCGCCGCGCTCGCGCTGAGCGCCTGCTCGTCGTCGTCGTCGCCCCCCCGGACTTCGGTGTCGGTCGTGCGCTCGCGCCTGGGGGCGATCCTCGTCGACCACGCCGGACGGTCGCTGTACATGTTCGCCAGCGACAAGCCGAACGTCAGCCGGTGCGTGGCCGCCTGCGCCCGCGTCTGGCCCCCGGCGCTGGTGGCCGGCACGCCGACGGCCGGCGCGGCCGTGTCACGGGGCGAGCTCGGCACGATCAGGCGCGCCGATCACAGCCTCCAGCTGACCTACTTCGCCCACCCGCTGTACACGTTCTCGGGCGACACCGCCGGCGGCCAACTGGGCGGCGAGGGGTTCCTCGGCACGTGGTTCGTCGTATCGCCCGGCGGGAGCAGGGTCGTCGACCCGAAGGCCCCGGCGCAGGCCGCCGGCTACTAAGGGCCGACACACAGCCGTCAGCCGAAGCGCCGGCGGTGCTCGGCCGCGGCGGCCCGCCGGCGGTCGGCATGCTCGGCGCGCCGGGCGTCGTATTCGCCGAGCGCCGCGCGCCGCGCACGCAGCGCCGGGCCGATCGCGCGCGGCCGGCGCAGCAGCGCGGCCAGCAGGCGCGGCCGCCGGAGCGTCAGCGGCGGCGGCGTGCCCAGGAGCCCGCGCTCCCAGGCGCGCTCCCAGGTCATCCCGGCCGGGCCGTTGACGACGGTCACCACGGTCAGCGCGCCCGGGCGGCGGACGTCATGGCGGCAGATCAAGAGCAGCCAGTCGCCGACCTGGGCGTAGCCGTCGGCGGTGTTGCGCGAGCGCGCCCAGCGCGGGCGCGTCGAGACCATCCGCCCCTCCTGGACGAGCAGGTCGCGCAGCAGCCGCTCGAGCGTCGGGCGGTCGCGCGCCGCCAGGCCGGCGCGCTCAGCGAAGCGCACCAGGGCGTGATCGGAGAAGCCGAGGCCGCTTGGGTCCATCAGCGCCGACCGATGACTTTTCCGGCCGGCGCGGTCCTTGAGACACCGACGCCGCCCCCACCCGAGGAACTCTTGACCGACTCCGACGCGGACGTGATCCGCTGCGACATCGCCGCCCTGGCCGCGGACGGCGCCAGCGTCGACGTCCTGGCCCGACTCGAGCTCACGGCGCGGCGAGCCGGGCGGCGGCTGGTGCTCGAGCGGGCGTCGCCGGAGCTCGCCGAGCTGCTCGCGTTCTGCGGGCTGACCGCGGCGCTCGACCTACAGCGGCCGGTCCGGCAGGCCGAACAGGGGGAAGAAGCGGGCGGTGTCGAGGAACGAGTTGAGCGCGACGACCCGGTCGCCGGAGATCTCGAGCACCTGTAGCGCCCAGGGCTCGTGGCTACCGCCGGGCCCGCTCGGCCGGTACTGGCCGAAGGCGGGCATGCCGTTCGCGGACGTCGCCACCAGGCGCGAGCCGCGGCAGCCGATGCCCATCCCGAGGAACCAGTCGGCGACGTCCCGGCTCCCGCGCAGCCAGAGGTCGTAGGGCGGCATCGAGAGCGTCGCCTCCTCGTGCAGCAGGGCGACGAGGCTGTCGATGTCGTATCTCTCGAAGGCCGCGACGTAGCGGTCGAGCAGCCGGCGGTCGGCCTCGGCGGTGGGCGCGGCCACGTCGCCGTACTGGACGTCGCGGGCGGCCAGCGTCGCCCGCGCCCGCTGGAGCGCGCTGTTGACCGAGGCGACGCTCGTGTCGAGCAGCTCGGCGACCTCGGTCGCCTGCCAGCGGAGGACCTCGCGCAGGATCAGCACGGCCCGCTGGCGGGCCGGGAGGTGGGCGAGCGCGGCGACGAACGCCAGCCGCAGGGTCTCGCGCCCGAGCGCGAGCTCGGCCGGATCGCCGCCGTCGGGCAGGACGCGGGAGTCGGGGATCGGCTCGATCCAGGTCGACTCGGGCAGCGTCGTGAGCGTGCTGTCGGTGCCGCCGACCGGCCCGAGATCCATCGGCCGGGCGCGCCGGCCGCGCGACTCGAGCATCGTCAGGCAGACGTTGGTGGCGATCCGATAGAGCCAGGACTTGAGCGCCGAGCGGCCCTCGAACCGGTCGTAGCTGCGCCAGGCCCGCAGCATCGTGTCCTGGACGGCGTCCTCGGCCTCGAAGGCCGACCCGAGCATCCGGTAGCAGTAGCCGGTCAGCTCGCGCCGGTGGCGCTCGAGCGCTCCCTCGAGGTCCTCGGCTGCCGGGCGCGTCCGCACGGCGGCGCCTGCTTGGGCTTCAGCCATCTCGGTCAGTCCTCTCGGCCGGGTTGGTGGTCGCAGTCAATGTTAGGGCTCGCACGTAGATCAGTGGCGGAATTCGTGGCCCTCAGGGCTCCTCGACGGCGGTGCGAAGCTTTTCGAGCAGGGCGCCGAGCACAGCGACCTCGGCGTCCGAGAGGCCGGCGCGCAGGCGGGTGTCGTGACGCAGGGCCACGTGGCGCGAGCCGCTCGAACAGCGATTCCCCGGCGGCGGTCAGCTCCATCTGCTGGACCCGGCGGTTCTCCGGTTCGCGCCACCGGCGCACGAGGCCCTGGGCCTCGAGTGCGTTGAGGTGGTGGGTCAGCGTCGCCCCGGTCAACCCCATCGCCTCGGCGAGCTGGCTCTGGGTGTCCCACTGTCGGGAGCGGACGAGGAGGAGCACCTGCCACGCGGACGCGCTCCCGCCCGCCTCGGCCAGCGCCCGCTCGAACGCCTGCGTCACCGCGCGCGACGTGCGCGCAAGCTCCAGGCCGATCGGTGGCTGCCCGGGTCTCACCCCCTCAGCATACGACACCTTGACATCTAACCATTAGATATCTAAGCTTCCCTCCCACGCCCCGCTGAAGAAGGAGACGCCGCCATGCGACCCGATCGCGCCCGCCTGCTGCCGTTCGCCGCCATCGTCCTGGCGATGGTCCCCGCCGTGCTCGACCAGACGATCCTGGCCACGGCGCTGCCGACGATCGTCGGCGACCTCGGCCGGCCGAGCGACATCTCCTGGGTCGTCAGCGCCTACGTCATCGCCGCCGCCGCGGCCACCCCGCTGTGGGGCAAGCTCGGCGACCGGCACGGTCGCAAGCGGCTGCTCGAGCTCGCCCTCTGCCTGTTCCTCGCCGCGTCGGCCGCCTGCGGCCTCGCCCGCAGCCTGAGCTTCCTCGTCGGGGCACGCGCGGTTCAGGGCGTGGCGGCCGGCGGCCTGATGACGCTGGCGATGGCCGCCGTCGGCGATCTCGTCTCACCGCGCGAGCGCCCGCGCTACCAGGGCTACATCGCCGCGACGTTCGCCGCGGCGACGGTGGCCGGACCGCTGCTCGGCGGCGTGCTCGTCGACCAGGCGAGCTGGCGCTGGGTCTTCTACGTCAACCTTCCGCTCGGCCTGCTGGCGCTCGCCGGCCTGCACCGGCGCCTCCCGGCCGGCGCGGCCCGGCCGCCGGCGGTGCCGCTCGACGTCGCCGGCGCCGGGCTGCTGGCGGCGGCCACCGCCACCGTGCTGCTCGCCTGCATCTGGGGCGGCGGCCGCTACGCCTGGGATGCCGCGCCGATCCTCGGGCTGATCGGGGCGTCGATCCTCCTCATCGGCGGCCTGGTCGTGCGCGAGCGGCGGGCGGCCGATCCCATCGTCCCGCTCGAGCTCCTGCGCTCGCCGGTCGTCGCCCGGGCCAGCGCCGCCCTCTTCCTCGCCACCGCGGCCCTGTTCTCGATCACGGTGTTCGTGCCCCTCTTCCTCCAGCGGACGACCGGCGCCAGCCCGACGCGGGCCGGCCTGCTGCTGATCGCGATGACGCTGGGGATCACGATCTCGACGGCGCTCGCCGGCCGGCGGATCGCCGCCACCGGGCGCTACCGGCGCTATCCGGTGGCCGGACTGGGTCTGATGACGGTGGCGCTGGGCACGCTGGCGATCGTCGCCGCGCACCCGTCGCAGGCGACCACGGCGGCGGCGCTGGCGCTGTTCGGCCTCGGCTTCGGGATGGTCGGGCAGGTGCTGACCGCCGCCGTCCAGAACGCGACCCCGCGGCGCCAGCTGGGAGCGGCGATGGCCACGACGAGCTTCTTCCGGGCGCTCGGCGGCGCGCTCGGGGCGGCCGCGCTCGGCGCCGTCTTCACTGCCGGCGGCGGGGCGTCGCCGGCGCACATCGTCGCCGCCGTTCAGGGCGTCTTCCTCGTCGCGGCGCCGCTGGCCGCCGTCGCCGTCGTGGTCGTCCTCGCACTCGAGGAGGTCCCGCTCGGCGAGAGCGTAGACGAGCGCGGCGGTCGACCCTCGGAGCCGCAGGCGGCCCGGTGAGAGCCCCGGCGCCGGCGCCGCGCGGGGTACGGACAGCCCGCGCCGGGTACGGACAGCCGTACCCGCATCTGGCCAGATATCCGTATGGTGCTCGCGCCGGACCGGTGCGATCATCGTTCGATGGGTGCGGGCCCAGAGTCGGGACTACTGACAGCGCCGGTTTCCCGGGCCGGTACGCTGGCGCCTGTGAAGAGCCCCCCCGGTCGGACGCGGATCGCGGCGGCGGTGGCGACGCCGGCGTCGGGCACATCCCGCGCGCTGGCTGTCGGCGACGAGTTCGCCGGCTGCCGGATCGACGCGCTCGCCGGCCGCGGTGAGATGGGGCTCGTCTACCGGGCGTTTGACCGGGCGGCAGGGCACGAGGTCGCCCTGAAGGTGATCAGGCCCGAGCTGGCGCGCGAAGGCGCGCTGCGGGCCCGCTTCGCCCGCGAGGCGGCGCTGGCGATCCGGATCCGCCACCCGAACATCATTCCCGTGTACCGCTCCGGGGAGGAGGACGGGGTCCAGTTCCTGACGATGCGCTTCGTCGAAGGCGTCTGCCTCGACGAGCTGCGCCGCCGCCAGGGCAGCTTCGCCGCCGCCGAGGCCGTGCGGGTCGTCACTGAGATCGCCGCGGCGCTCGACGCCGTCCACGCCCAGGGCTTCGTCCACCGCGACGTCAAGCCGGGCAACGTCCTGGTCACCGGCGTGCCCCCGGACGAGAGGCTGTACCTGACCGACTTCGGTCTGGCCAAGCAGATGTGCGACGGGAGCGACCTGACCGGGATCGGCGGCTACGTCGGCACCCCCGACTACATCCCGCCGGAGCAGGTCAGCGGCGACGGGGTCGACGCGCGCAGTGACGTCTACGCCCTCGGCTGCCTGCTGTACGAGCTGCTCACGGGCACGGTGCCGTTCCCGCGGGAGAACCACGTGCTGACGATCTTCGCCCACCTGAGCCTGCCCGTGCCGGTGCCGAGCGAGGTGGCGCCCGACGTGCCGGCTACCTTCGACGCCGTGATCGCCGCAGCGATGAGCAAGGACCCGAGCGCCCGCTACCGCTCGGCCGGCGAGCTCGCGCGGGCCGCCGCGGCCGCCGCCCACGCGTAGTGGTCGCGGCCGCGATTACGCCCGCGACCACTTAGAACCCGCATCGAAGCTACTGACGGCTGCGCGGCACTGATTCGGGGCGGACCCTCAGCGGGGGGTTAACCGTACCCGGCGACGCTGGCTGGCCCCATGGGCATTGCCGCCATGCCGTGCGAAGCTCGAGCTGTGCTCACTCCCGCTCCAGGCAGGCTCTCGTTGCGCCCGGCCACTGCCATCGGCCTACTCCACGAGATCGCGCCCACCAGCCGGGGCGCTGCCGGTGGGCGCAAGCGGCACGCGCGATTTCTGAGCGTAGCCGCAGCGTGCCTCTTCGCCGGGCTGCTGGCCTGGCGCGGGCGTGAGTTCCTCGTCGCGCTCGAGCACGCCGTCAACGCCGACCTGCCGTTGCTGGCCGCCGGCGCGCTGTTCGAGGTCGCCTCGATCGCCGGTTACGTGCTGCTCCTGCACCGGGTCGTCTCCGGCGCGAGCCCGCGCCTGGGCCTGCGCGACTCGTACGACATCAGCCTCGCCGGCACGGCGGCGACGCGCCTGCTGCCGACGGCCGGTCTCGGCGGCGCGGCCGTCACCGTCTGGGCGCTGCGCGCGCGCGGCGTGCGCCCGCAGGAGCTCGCCGAGCGCCTGCTGGCGTTCCTGCTGCTGCTCTACAGCGTCTTCATCGGCGCGCTGGCCGTATCGGGCGCGGCGATCGCCACCGGCGCCGTCCGCACCGCCCACGGCCGGGCGCTCGGTCTGCTCGGCTGCGGCCTGGCCCTGGGGATCACCGCCGCGACGCTGACGCTCGTCTCGGCCCCGGCGCCGCTCGAGCGGCTGCTGCGGCGGATCGCGGCCGGCGGCCCCGATCGCGTCTCGAAGCTGGCCGGCCAGGCCGCCGCGAATCTGCCTGTGCTGCGCGCGGCACTGCGCCGCAGCGCGGGCGAGCTGCGCCGTCCCCACCCGGCGCTGCTCGGGGCGCTCGCCTGGTGGGCGTTCGACATCGGCGTCCTCTTGGCCCTGCTGCACGCGTTCGGCGCCCACGCGGCGGTCGCCGTCGTCGTGCTCGGCTACGTGCTCGGCACGACGTTCAACGTGCTGCCGCTGCCCGGGAGCCTCAGCGGCGGCCTGATCGGGGCCCTGATCGCGCTCGGCGGACCGGCGGCCCCGGTGATCGCCGCGGTGCTCGCCTACCGGGCCCTGGCGACGTGGCTGCCGGCAGCCACCGGCCTGCTCTCGCTCGGGCGGCTGCGGCAGTCGGTCGCGCGCTGGCGCGCCGAGGCCGCGGTCGCGGCCTGAACGCCGGCCGTCCCGCAACCCGTCAGCATGGACAACGGCATGGGCACCACGGTCCTGATCGTCGACGACCACGAACGCTTCCGCGCGAGCGCCCGCAAGCTGCTCGAAGCCGAGGGCTTCGAGGTCGTCGGCGAGGCCGGCGACGGCTGCTCGGCGCAGATGCTGTCCGCCGCGCTTGAGCCCGACCTTATCCTGCTCGATGTGCAGCTTCCCGACATCGACGGCTTCGAGGTCGCCAACCGCGTAGGAGCCGGCGCCGGCGGCCCCGAGGTGATCCTGATCTCCAGTCGCGACGCGTGCGACTTCGGGCCGCTGGTCAGGGCGAGCGGGGCGCGGGGATTCGTGGCCAAGGGCGAGCTCTGCGGCGCGACGCTCCGCGCGCTGCTCGGGCCGGGCCCGCCGCCGCCGCCGGCATGAACGCGCGGCTGCGGGTCGTCGTCGCCGACGACTCGGTGCTGCTGCGCGAAGGGCTGGTGCGCCTGCTCGTCGAGGGCGGCTGCGACGTGGTCGGGCAGGCGGGGGACGCGCCTGAGCTGCTCCGGAAGGCTCGCGCCCACAAGCCCGACGTCGCCGTCGTCGACGTCCGCATGCCGCCCGACCACACCGACGACGGTCTGCGGGCGGCGCTTCAGATCCGCCGCGAGCTGCCGCAGATCGGCGTGCTCGTGCTGTCTGAGCACATCGAGGAGCACTACGCGCTCGAGCTGATCGGCGACGGCGCCGACGGCGTCGGCTACCTGCTCAAGGAGCGGGTCACCGACATCGACGCCTTCGTCGATGCCGTCCGCCGCGTCGCCCGGCTGGAATCGGTGATCGACGCCCACGTCGTCGGCCGCCTGCTGCGCCGCCATCGCGAGGCCGACCCGCTCGAGCGGCTCACCGGACGCGAGCGGGAGGTGCTCGGGCTGATGGCCGAGGGGCGCTCCAACCACGCGATCGCCGGCCGGCTCGTGATCAGCGAGCGGGCGGTCGAGAAGCACGTGACGAGCATCTTCGCCAAGCTCGACCTGCCGCCGGCCGGCGAGGACCACCGCCGGGTGCTCGCCGTCCTGCGCTTCCTGCGCGCCTGAGGCCAGGCGGTTGCGCGGCGACGGAGCGAGCATCGCGCTGCGGGCCTCGATCGCCGTCGTCGCGGTGCTCGCCGTCGGCCTGGCCGCCGACTGGCTGATCTCGGCGCGGACGCGGACGCTGCACTACGCCGCCCCGGCGCCGGTCAACCGGATCGAACTCGACCTCGCCGGCGGGAACGCGGTGATCGTCGGCGGGCGAGGCGACGGGGTCAGCGTCGAGCGGACCGACCGCTACGCGTTCGGACACCCGGCGGTCGAACGGCGGTCGCTCTCCGGGGGGGTGCTGAAGGTCTCGTCACGCTGCCCGCGCATCATCGTCGGGTCGTGCTCGGCCTCCTACCGTCTGACCGTGCCCGACGACATCGCGGTCGCCGTGCGCACCGGCGCCGGCCGCGTGCGCCTCGACGGCTTCCGCGGCAACGCCAGCATCCAGACGGGATCGGGCGACGTCGCGGTCGCCGCCTACTGCGGCGAGAGCCTTCAGGCGTCGACGGGCTCGGGCGACATCGACGTCGTCAGCGCGTGCGCACCGGTCGTGCTCGGGCTGCGCACCACGAGCGGCCGCGCGACGGCGCTCGTCCCGCGCGGCCGCTACCGCATCACCGAGCGGTCGAGCAGCGGCCGGCGGCGGATCCGCGGCGTCACGCCGAGCGCGGCGTCGCCGTTCACGATCGACGTCGAGAGCCGCAGCGGCGACGTGACCGTCGCCGGGGGCGTCTGAGCCGTGAGCACCGCCGCCCCCGAGCTCAGGTCCCCGCCGGCGGCCGCCGTGGGCGGTGGGCGGGCGCTGCGGCAGCTCGCCTACGTCGTCCTCGGCCTGCCGCTCGGGCTGGCCTATCTGGCGCTGATCAGCGCGATCGGCGCCGCCGCGGCGGTGCTCGTGCCCATCTGGATCGGCATCCCGCTCGTGCTCGGGGCGACCAACCTCGTCTGGCGCTGCGCGGCGCTCGAGCGGACGCTCGCCAACCGCCTGCTCCACGCGCGCATCCCGCCGCTACGGCCGGTCCCGCCGGCCACGAAGCGGGCGTGGCCGCAGCTGAGCGAGCGCCTGCGCGGGGCCGCCTTCAGACGCGCCGTGGCGCTGCTCGGGTGCAAGCTGCCGGCCCACGCGATCGCCGCCGGCCTGCTCGGCGCCGGGTTGCTGCTGGCGGGGGCGATGCTCGTCCTCGGGGTCGAAGGCCTCACCGGCGCCGAGCGTGGCTTCGTCGGGCCGGTCGCGCTCGGGGAGGGCAGCGGCCTGGCCCTGTGCCTACTGGCGGCGCCGGTCGTCATCGTCACGATCGCCGCGACCGACGCTCTCGCCGGCGGCCTGCGGGCGCTCGCCCGCGCGCTCCTGGCCACCCGCATCGCGCCGGGCGACCCCGTTCGCCAGACGCTCGCCGAGAGCTTCGGCGACGGGACCCTGTCGATCGCCTACTGGCTGGCTGACCGGAGCACCTACGTCGACGAACACGGGTACCCGGTGTCGCTGCCCCAAGCCGGGTCCGACCGGGCGTGGACGGCCGTCGACTATGCCGGGCGACGGGTCGCGGCGATCATCCACGACGCCAACTTGGACGCGAGCCCGGAGCTGATCTCGGCGGCCGCGGCCGGGGCGTCGCTGGCGATCGACAACGACCGGCTCAAGGCCGAGCTCCGGGCGCGCGTCGAGGAACTCCGCGCGTCGCGGACACGGATCGTCCAGGCCGGCGACGCGGCGCGGCGCGAGCTCGAGCGCGACCTCCACGACGGGGCGCAGCAGCAGCTCGTGGCGCTGGCGATCGACCTGCGGCTGCTGCGCTCGCGCCTTCAGGCCGGCCGGCCGGGGCTCGACCTGATCGACGAGATCGACGCCAAGCTCGCGACGGCCCTTGCCGAGCTGCGCGAGCTGGCGCGGGGGATCCACCCGGCGATCCTCAGCGACCGGGGTCTCGAGCCGGCGCTCGACGCCCTCGCGGCGCGGGTGCCCATCCCCGTCGCCTGCGAGGTCGACCTGCCGCAACGGCCGCCGCCGCCGGTCGAGGCCGCCGCCTACTTCGTCGCCGCCGAGGCGCTGACGAACGTGCTCAAGTACGCGCAGGCCGAGCGCGTGACGGTCCGGGCGTTCGCCGCGGACGGCCACGTCGTCGTCGAGGTGCAGGACGACGGCGTCGGCGGCGCCGACCCGGCCCGGGGCTCGGGGCTGCGCGGACTCGACGACCGCGTCGGCGCGCTCGACGGCACGCTGGCGGTGATGAGCCCGCCGGGCGAGGGCACGCTCGTGCGAGCGCGGATTCCGGGGGCGTGAGCCCCGACAGGCTCAGGCGAGCCCGTTGGCGGCGAGGAACTGGCGCGCGACATCGCTCGGGTTCTGCTCGCCGAGGGCGACGGCGGCGTTCATCTCGCGCAGCGCCTGCGTGCTGAGCTTGGCGCTGACCGCGTTGATCGTCGCGGCGAACGCCGGCCCCTCGGCGGCGAGCACGCTGCGGCGCACGACGAACGTGACGTTCTGGAAGCCGAAGATGTTCTGCGGGTCGGCCAGCAGCCGGTAGCTGCGATCGCGCAGCTGGCCGTCGGTCGTGAACACCGCGGCGAGGGGCACGCGGCCACCGTCGAGCGCCGGGTAGAGGTCCTCGATCGGCAGCGCCTCCATCCGCACCCGGTCGAGGCCGTAGACGCGGCGCAGGCCGACGAGGCCGTTGAAGCGCGTCCTGAACTCCGGGGCGGCGCCGACCACCGCCGCCGACCCGAGCCGGCGCAGGTCGGCCAGCGACCGCAGGTGGTGGGCGCGGGCGTAGGCGTCCTTGGCGACGAGCACGTCGCTGTCCTGGGCCGGGGTCGTGTCGAGCAGGGTCAGGCCCCGCCGCTGCTCGAAGGCCTGCGCGCGAGCGTAGGTCTGGGCGGCGCTCGTCGGGCGGCGGGTGTCGCCGGCCAGCGACGAGAGGATCGTCCCCGTGTACTCGGGGTAGCCGTCGATCTGCCCGGCCGTCAGCCGGCGGTCGACCACCTCCGAGGCACCGATATCGGAGACCAGCTTGACCTTGAAGCCCACCGCCGTCAGCGCCTGGGCGTAGAGCTGGCCGAGCACGAACTCCTCGGTGAAGTTCTTGGCGCCGAGGGTGACGGGCGGCCGGCCGACACCGGGTCGGGCCGCGACGGTGCCGGCGGACCGCGTCCGCCCGCCGCCCCCGCAGCCGGCCAGCAGCGGGGCGAGCGCCGCCAGGAGGGCACCTGTTGTGATCGCCGACCGCACCTGAGCGCGACGCTACCAGCCGGGCGTTTGGTCAAAGGATCTATAGCGGTGCTCGGGTGGCGCTGCCATGATCTGGCCGATGGCAGATCACGCCGCCTTCCTGCGGGCGATGAACGTCGGGGGCCGGCGGATCACGAATGCCGACCTCCGCGTCCACTTCGAGGCGATGGGCCTCGCCGACGTCGGCCTCTTCCGCGCCAGCGGCAACGTCGTCTTCACGGCCGGGGACGAGCCGGCCGACAAGCTGACGCGGAGGATCGAGCGGGAGCTCGCCCAGGCCCTGGGCTATGACGTCCCGATCTACCTGCGCACGGCCGACGAGGTCCTCCGCGTCGCCGCCCACGAGCCGTTCCCGGCGGCGACCGTGGCCGCTTCGAAGGGCAAGCTCCAAGTGATGCTCCTGCTCGAGCGACCGACTGCCGCGGCCCGCAGGCAGGCGCTGGAGCTGGCGCCGCCGGAGGACCGCCTCGAGTTCGGCGCGCGCGAGCTCTACTGGCTGCCGGCCGGCGGCCTGCTCGAGTCGGAGCTCGACCTCAAGGCGCTCGCCCGGCTGCTGGGGCCGACGACCGTCCGCACGAAGGGGACGATGGAGCAGGTGGCGCGCAAGTACTTCGACGGTCCGTAACTCAGCCGCGCACGAGCCGCAGCGGGATCACCCCGGTCCACGGCCCGTGCCCCGCACGAGCCGCAGTGGGATAACCCCGGTCCACGGGACGCCGTCGCCGGCGGCGCCGACCGGGCCGCCGGCGCGCGCCTTGACCGAGGCCTCGGCCAGCGGCACGGCGACGACGAGCGTCGCCGCCAGCTCCTTGGGCGTCGCGGGCGGCAGCTCGGCGCTGCGACCGGGGACGACGAAATCGACGAAGCGGGCGAGCGCTCGCGCCTTCTCGCCTGGACCCGAGAGCTCGCGCCCGCGGCCGTGGATCACGGCGCTGCGGTAGTTCATCGAGTGGGTGAACGCCGTCGAGGCGAGCACGAGCCCGTCGAGCAGGGTGACGGTGACGCAGAGCTCGGCGCCGCCGGCGACGGCGCGCAGCATCCGGTTGCGGCTCGAGCCGTGGAGGATCAGCTCGGTCGCCGTCGCGCACGTAGCCCATCGGCAGGACCACCGGGCTGCCGTCTACGACGAAGCCGACGTGGGCGACGAGGCCGGCGTCGAGCACGGCGTGGAGCTCGCCGCGGTCGTGCCGCGCCCGCTCGGAGTGGCGCCGCACGCGGGTGCGGGCGCTGGCCCCCAGCGGCGCGGCGGCCTGGGGCCCGGCGCTTGGCTCGCTCGCGGCGACGGCGGCGATCCGCGCCCGCTGGGTGACGAGGACGCAGGCGATCACGATCGCCGCGACGGCCACGGCGCCCGGCCCGACGTGCTCGCCGAGCAGCATCGCCGACCAGCCGATCGTGAGCAGCGGCTGCGCGAGCTGGAGCTGGCTGGCGCGGGCGACGCCGGCGCGTCCGAGGCCGCGGTACCAGGCGGCGAAGCCGGCGAACATCGAGACCGCGCAGACGTAGGCGAGGCCGCCGACGGCCGCCGCGCTCGGATGCACCGGCGGGGCGCCGGCGGCCGCGACGAGCGTGATCGGGAGCGACACGGGCAGGGCGATCAGGACGCCCCAGGCGATGACCTGCCAGCCGGGGATCTCGCGCGAGAGCCGCCCGCCCTCGGCGTAGCCGACGGCCCCGACGACGAGCGCCGCCAGCAGCAGCAGATCGGCCGCGGCGATCGTCCCCCCGCCGATCGACACGGCGTAACCGACGACGGCGGCGCTGGCGGCGGCACTCGCCGCCCAGAACGCCGGGCCCGGCCGCTCGCCGGAGCGGACCACGGCGACGATCGCCGTCGCCGCCGGGAGCAGGCCGACCACGATCGCCGCATGAGTCGAGGTCACGTGGTGGAGCGCGAGCGCCGACAACAGGCCGAAGCCGATCCCGCAGCCGCCGGCGACGGCGACGAGGCCGGGCCAGGCCGCGCGCGGGGGCCACGGGGCACGCGCCGCGAGCAGGCAGACGGCGGCGATCAGGGCGGCGGCGACCGAGCGCCCGGCGCCGACGACGTAGGGGTCGAAGGACCGCAGGGCGAGCGTCGTGGCCGGGAACGTCAGCGAGAAGGCCAGTACGCCGAGCGCGGCCCAGGCGAGTCCGGCCGAGCCAGCGCCGACGCCGGCGCCGGCGGTCTCGCGGGGGAGCGCTATCGGCCGCCCGGCGGTAGCGATACTGTGTGCCTCCATGACTGAGAGTACCAGTACTGAGGCGGTGGCGGCGGCGCTGCGAGGCACGGCGGCCGGCATGCGCCCGGGCGAGCGGCTGGCGTCGACGCGCGAGCTCAGCGCGCGTCACCGCGTCAGCCCGGTCACCGTCTCGCGGGCCCTGGCCGCGCTGCGGGTCGAGGGCGTGCTCGTGACGCGCCCGGGCAGCGGCACCTACGTCGCCGATCCTCCGGCAGCGGCGGCGGCGGCGGCGGCCGACGGGATCGACACGTCGTGGCAGACGGTCGCGCTCGGGGCGCGTACCGTCGACGCGGCGAGCGTGGCGTTCCTGCTCGCCCCGCACCAGGCCGGGGCGGTCTCGCTGGCCGGCGGCTACCCACATCCGTCGATGCTGCCGACGCGGGCGCTGGCGGCGGCGCTCGGCCGGGCGGCGCGCCGGCCGGACGCGAGCGAGCGGCCACCGCTCCAGGGCATCTCGGGCCTGCGCTCCTGGTTCGCCGCGTCGGTCGACGGCCGGCTGACCGGCGAGGACGTCCTGGTCACGACGGGTGCGCAGTCGGCGCTGTCGGCCGCGTTCCGGGCGATCGCCCCGGCCGGGTCGCCGGTGCTCGTCGAGTCGCCGACCTACCTCGGCGCGCTCGCGGCGGCGCGGGCGGCGCATCTCTCGCCGGTGCCGGTCCCGTGCGACCGGGACGGCATCCGGCCGGACCTGCTGGCCGAGGCGTTCGCCGCCACCAAGGCGCGCGTCCTCTACT
Organism: uncultured Solirubrobacterales bacterium; assembly: GCA_963742705.1. Lineage (GTDB taxonomy): Bacteria > Actinomycetota > Thermoleophilia > Solirubrobacterales > Solirubrobacteraceae > Palsa-513. The sequence continues at coordinate 36,580 of CAVUMZ010000002.1, forward strand.
GCCAACCGACCTACCAGAACCCGACCGGGTCGGTGCTCTCGCCGGAGCGCCGCCGGCAGCTGCTGGCCGTCGCGCGGGACGCCGGGGCGTTCGTGATCGAGGACGACTACGCCCGCCACCTGGGCCACGAGCGTCCGGCGCCGCCGCCGTTGATCGCCGACGACGTCGACGGCCGGGTCGTCCACATCGCGTCGCTGACGAAGTCGACGTCGCCGAACCTGCGGATCGGGGCACTGATCGCCCACGGTCCGGTAGCCGAGCGCCTGCGGTCGCTGCGCATCGTCGACGACTTCTTCGTCCCCCGGCCGCTCCAGGAGGCCGCGCTCGAGCTCGTCAGCGCGCCGTCGTGGCAGCGCCACCTGAGTGCGCTGTCGCGGGCGCTGGCCGGCCGGCGCGAGGTCCTGCGCCGGGCGCTGGCCGAGCACCTGCCCGAGGCGCGGCCGGCGCGCCTGCCGGCGGGCGGCCTGAACCTGTGGATCGCGCTGCCGGAGGCGCTCGACGACGTCGCGCTGGCCGGGGCGTGCCGGGACGCCGGTGTGCTGATCAGCCCGGGGCGGCCCTACTACGCGGCCGAGCCGCCGCGCCCGTACGCGCGGCTCTCGTTCGCGGCGGCGCCGACCGCGGCGGCGCTCGAGGAGGGCGTGCGGCGGATGGCGCGGGCCGCGGCCACCGGACGCCGCTGACCGGCGGCGCCGCGGCGCCGCGGCGCCGCGGTCACTCGAGTCCGTTGGCCTTCAGGAACGTCCTGGCCACGGTCGCCGGGGCGGCCTTGTTGACCGAGACGGCGGCATTCATCGCCTGGATCGCCGCGAGCGTCAGCTTGCTGCTCACCGCGTTGATCGTGGCGGCGAACGCCGGCCCCTCTCGGCTGAGCACCGCGGCGCTGACCACCGGAGCCACGTTCTGGAAGCCGAAGATGTGCTTGTCGTCGGTCAGGAGCGTCAGCTTGGACTGGGTCAGCTGTCCGTCGGTGGTGAACACGTCCGCCGTCTGCACGTCGCCGCCCAGGAGCGCTCGGTACTGCAGCCCGATGGCCAGCGGTACGAACTTCAGCTTGCTCAGGCCGTAGACCTGGCGCAGGCCGGCCACGCCCTGCAAGCGGTTGAGGTTCTCCGGTGTGTCGGCATATTTGAAGCTGCCCACCTTCTTGAGGTCACCGATCGTCTTGAGGCCGTACTTCTGGGCGTAGCTCGGCAGCACCGCGACCGCGTTGGTGTCGTAGAACGGGGTCGCTGCGAGCAGCGTGTACCCGCGTGCCTGCTCGAAGCGTTGAGCCGCCTGATAGGTCGCGGCCTGCGACTGCGGCGGCTTGTTCTGTCCGGCGATGACCGACAGGATCGTCCCGACGTAGTCGGGATACATCTGGATCTGGCCGCTCGTCAGCGTCTTGTCGATGAGCTCGGAGCTGCCGAGGTTGCTCTTGATGGTCACGCTGTAGCCCTTGGCGCGCAACGCCTGGCCGTAGAGCTCACCGAGCACGAACTCCTCGGGGAAGTTCTTGTCGCCGATCGTCACTGCCGGCTTGCCCGTGCCGGGCAGGCTCGCGCCCCCGGCGGTGGTGGTCGAGCCGCCGCTGCTGCTGCTCCCACACGCGGCGAGCGCCACCGCGGCGCACAATCCCACGACCGCTGTTGCCGCACTGGCCCTTGCCGCACTCATCGCTCTACCTCCTGGTTGGTTGGCACGCCCCACGCACACCTTCGCCGACCTGACAGGGGTTCAGGCGAATGTCATTAGGGTATTCGGACATGTGCGGGATCGCCGCCATCCACGGTGGCGCCGATCCGGCGCCCGGGCGTCGGATGCTCGACCGCATCGGCCATCGCGGCCCTGACGGTCGCGGCGAGCTGGCCCTGGCCGACGCATGGCTCGGACACGTCCGCCTGTCGATCGTCGACCTCGAGGACGGCGACCAGCCGCTCAGTACGCCGGACGGCCGGCTGCACCTGGTCGGCAACGGCGAGATCTACAACCACGCGCGGCTGCGGGAGCGGCTGGGTCCGGGCCGTTTCGCGACCGAGTCCGACAACGAGGGGGCGCTACAGCTCGTCGCGCAGAAGGGCCCGGCCGGTCTGCGCGAGCTGCGGGGGATGTACGCGGTCGTCGTGGCCGGGGAGGACGGGACGTTCGTCGCGGCCCGTGACCCCGTGGGCATCAAGCCGCTGTACTGGGCGCGGCGGGGCGAGGAGGTTCGCTTCGCGTCCGAGCTGGTCGCGTTCGACGAGGACTGGCGCGACGCGGTCGAGCTCTTTCCCCCCGGCCATTACTGGACTCCGGTCGCCGGGGTCGTGCGCTTCGCTCGGGCGGTGCCGGGCCGCGCCCAGCCGCGCTTCGCGCCGCCCTCGCGGCCGGGCGAGCCTTCCCCGGCCGAACTCGTCGATCAGATACGCGAAACGCTGATCCGGGCGGTGGAGCGGCGCCTGATGGCCGATGTGCGCGTCGGGGTGTTCCTCTCCGGCGGGCTGGACTCGTCGATCGTCGCGGCGATCGCCGCGCGCTGCTGCGGCTACGTGCTCCCGACGTTCGCGGTCGGCACGCCCGACAGCCCCGACCTCGTGGCCGCGCGGAGCGTCGCCAGGTTCCTCGGCACCGAGCATCACGAGCGCGTCTACACGGCGCAGGAGGCGCGCGCCGTCCTGCCTGCGGTGGTGCGGTCGATCGAGTCCTTCGATCCGTCGCTCGTACGCTCGGCGGTCCCCAACTACCTCCTCTCCGAGCTCACCGCGCGCACCGTGAAGGTCGTGCTGACCGGCGAGGGGGCCGACGAGTTGTTCGCCGGCTACGAGTACGTGCACGACATCGTCTCCGAGGACGACCTGCACGACGAGCTGGTGCGAACGGTCGAGGGCCTGCACGGGCTCAACCTCCAGCGCTGCGACCGGGTCACCATGGCCCACGGGCTCGAGGCGCGGGTTCCCTTCCTGGACCTCGACATGATCGACCTGTGCCTGGCCATCCCGGCCGGCTGGAAGACCTGCGCACGGGGCACGACAGGAGAAGTTCATCCTCCGCGAGGCGTTCGCGGGCTGGGTGCCGGAGGAGATCCTCTGGCGCGACAAGGCGCAGTTCGGCGACGGCAGCGGGGCCGCCGATGTCCTGGCGCGGGGCGGCGAGTCCGAGGAGGACGCCTACCGGGAGATCTTCCTGGAGCACCTCCGGGGCATCGACCCGTCCCGCACGCTCACGCGCTTCGCCACGGCGTGACCCGACGGGGTCAGGGGCCGCGCCGTGATCGCGCCTCTCGCGACTTCTATGTTTGGGTTCGGCCGCCCGGGGTAGGGCCGTACGAGGGCTGTCTAGGGGCGGCTGAAGCCACCGGAGGAGTCTTATGGCCACGCTCAGCAATGTGGACTACGCCGTCCATCTCCCGACCGAACGTGACCGCCAGGAGCTTGACCAGGACCAGGAGTGGTGCGAGATCGAGGTCCGGGGCGAGCGCCGACGGATCCGCTTTCACGACTACGCGGCGATCTATGCCGTGCCCGGCCTCTACGAGCGGCTGTTCGTCGATCGGCTCGCCTGCGATTCCCCGACGGTGGTCACCGATCTGCTCGGGGTGCAGCTAGAGGCGGCCGGGGTCTCGTGCGGAGCGCTGACCGCGCTCGATTTCGGCGCCGGCAACGGCATGGTCGGCGAGCAGCTCGGGGAGCTGGGCATCGGCGAGATCGTCGGGGTCGATCTGCTTCCCGAGGCGCGCGACGCCGCGGAGCGGGACCGTCCCGGACTCTACGACGACTACTACTCCCTGGACCTCACGCAACTCCCGCCCGGCCAGCGACGGGCCCTCGCGCGGCACGAGTTCGACGTCATGACCTGCGTGGCGGCACTCGGCTTCGGCGACGTTCCGCCGCTCGCCTTCGCCGAGGCGTTCAACCTCGTCAGCTCACCCGGGTGGATCGCCTTCAACATCCGGGACCGGTTCTTCGACGTCGAGGACCCGTCGGGCTTCGGCGGCCTGCTCCGGGCGATGTTCCGCGAGGGCATCCTCGTCGAGCGCGTGCGCGAGCGCTACACGCACCGGGTTTCGGTGGCGGGCGAGCCCCTCGAGTACTTCGCGGTCATCGCCGAGAAGCACCGAGACGTGCCCTTGGCCTGGGCCCGCGAGGCTGAGGCCTGACGGCTGGGCCGAGGCTGGCGCTCTACGTGTCTCCTCGCCCGACCAGCCAGTAGCCGACGGCTCCGAGCGTGTTGACGGCGCTCGCCAGCCGCCATGCCCGCTTGCCGCCTCGCATCTGGTCCGCCGGCCGGCGGCCGATGTCGCGCCACGTCAGGGCGGCGACGAGGACGTGCACCGGGAGGTAGAGGAGGACGATCCTGATGGCCCGGGCCTTGCGCTCCCTCGCCTCCCCGGCCGTCTCGGGCGCCGCGCTCATCGCCCGGCTCCGACCGGGCCGGAGACGGCCGCCGCGACCGTCTCGGGATCGGCGCAGCCGACGATCCACTCGTCCCACGCCGCGCCGTCGAGGATGACGCGCACCCCGCGGGGCGTGTCGTGATGGACCGCCGCGAAGATCTTCCTGTGGAGGCCGTGGATGGTCGCGACCTCGATCACCCCGGGGATCCGTGTCCCGACCTTCAGGCCGGCCCGGATCCCGGCCCGCCGGTGGGCGTCGTCGATCACCTCGACGCCGGTCAGGGCCGAGCGCGGCACGCGTAGGTCGCCGTGGACGGACTCGACCTTCTCGGCCGCGGTCAGATGCAGCACCAGCTCGGCGCCGGATATCCGTAGTTCCGCCATTCCTACCTCCTGGGTCTCGAGGCCATTGATCTCATAGATGAGAACGTTAGCATGGCTGGGAAAGGTAGCTAGACTCAAGCCAGAATGGCCAGCGCCGATCTCCTCCTGCACCCGGTCCGGCTGCGGATCGTCCAGGCGTTCCTCGGTGATCGGGCCCTGACCACGAGCCAGCTCGTGGGCGAGCTCGAGGACGTCCCGGCCGGCAGCCTCTATCGCCACGTCGCCCTCCTGGCCCGGGCCGGCGTGCTCCAGGTGGTCGCCGAGCGTCGGGTCCGCGGCGCCGTCGAGCGCACCTATACCCTGCGGCAGGCCGCCGCCCAGATGGGCCCCAACGAGGTGGCGGCGATGAGCAGGGACGAGCACGCCCACGCGTTCATGGCCTTCGTCGCCGGTTTGCTCGGCGACTTCGACCGCTATCTCGCCGCCGGAGCGCCCGACCCGGCGCGCGACGGGGCGGGCTACCGCCTGGCCGGCCTGTGGCTGACCGACGCCGAGCTGACGGAGTTCCTCCGCGACCTCGCCGGGGTCGTCCAGCCACGCGTCGCCAACGCGCCCGGCGGGGAGCGACGGCGGCGGATCGTCGCCGGCGTCATGCTCCCGGCGCCCGAGACCCCGGCCCGCCGAGCAGGTGCTCGCGCCCCGCGCGAGGAGACCCCTTGACATACATCGCGCGACGTTATAACGTCCTGCGTAATGAACACCTTGTCCGACGACGAGCTGGGCCGTTTCGCCGAGCCGTCGCTCCTGATCCTCACCAGCCTGGCCGAGGGCCCGCGCCACGGCTACGCGCTGATCCGCGACGTCGAGGAGTTCGCCGGGGTGACGCTCGGCCCGGGGACGCTCTACGGGGCACTGGCGCGCCTGGAGCAGCGCGGCCTGATCCGCGGGCTCGAGACCGACGACCGGCGGCGGCCGTATGAGCTGACGCCGGCCGGGGCCGGGGCGCTCGGCCGGCAGCTGGCGAGCATGCGCGCGGTCACCGACGTCGGACTGCGCCGCCTCCAGCCGGCGACGGGCCCGGTGACGGCATGAGCCCGGCCGACCCGCGCCTCGTCCATGGCCTGCTGCGCCTCTACCCCGCCGGCTGGCGCGAGCGGTACGCCGACGAGTTCGCCGCCGTCCTCACCGCGGCGATGGCCGACGGATCCGGGCGCCGGCGGTGGCGCATCGCCGCCGACGCCGCGGCCGGGGCGGCCGACGCCCACCTCCACCCGACCGAGTCCAAGCCGGCAGCCCGTCCCGACCGCATCCGCGACTCGGCCTGCGTGGCCTTCTGCGCCTTCGCGCTCTTCTGCCTGGCGGGAGCCGGCTTCCAGAAGATGAGCGAGGACCCGGCCTTCACGGCGGCGGCGCACGCCCACGCCGACATCGGCGCGTCCTACGGCGTCGTCCTCTACGGGGCGATCGCGGCGGCGCTCGCCGTGATCCTCGGGAGCCTGCCGGTGCTGCTGGCGATTCTGCGCCAGGCCGTGGCCGGCCGGGGCGACCTTCGCCGCCGGCTGCTCGTCCCCCCCGTCGCGGGGATCGCCTGGCTCGGGCTGATCTTCGCGATCAAGCGCCTCGACCACGCCGGCGCCCACTCCACCGTCAACATCGCGGCGTTCATCCTCGTCGCCGTCTCTGCCCACGCCGTCGCCGCCGTCAGCGCGGCCGCGCTCGTCAGCGCCAGCCGGCGGGCCGACCTCGCCCCGGCGATCAAGCGGGCGGCCTGGATGCCGATGACGGCGCTCAGCGCGGCGATGGTCGCCGTTACCGTCGCCGACCTGCGCTGGGGACTGTCGCTCCCCACCCGGCTCTACCACTCGGGCAACGGCCTGCTGGCGACCTCGCTGCCGGCGACCTGGATCTCCACGCTCGTCGTGATGGCGGCGAGCACCGCCGTCGCCGTGGCGGCGACCATACGCGCCGTCCGCCTGGCCCGGTCGCAGCCGCCGGGCGACGACGTGCCGCAGCCGGCCTAGCGCAGCACTAGTCGGCGGCCCTGATCAGCCCCGTCTCGTAGGCGTAGATCACGGCCTGGACGCGGTCGCGCAGGCCGAGCTTGCCGAGCAGGTGCGAGACATGCGTCTTGACCGTCGCTTCGGAGACGACCAGGGCGGCGGCGATCTCGGCGTTCGACAGCCCGGCCGCCAGCAGCCGCAGGACCTCGCGCTCGCGGTCGGTCAGGCCGGCGAGATCCGCCGGCTCGCGCGAGACGGCGGCCGGCAGCCGGCGGCCGACCTGGTCGAGAAGCCGGCGGGTGACGGCGGCCGACAGGACGGCGTCGCCGGCGGCGACGGCGCGCACGGCGGCGAGCACCTCGGCGGTCGGGGCGTCCTTCAACAGGAAGCCGCTGGCCCCGGCGCGCAGGGCGTCGATGATGTACTCGTCGAGGCCGAACGTGGTCAGGATCAGCACCCGCTGGCGCGGCAGGCGGCGGGTGGCCTCGATCCCGTCCATCACGGGCATGCGGATGTCCATCAGGACGACGTCCGGCCGGTGCTGCCCGGCCGCAGCGACCGCCTCCTGCCCGTTCGCGGCCTCGGCCACGACGACGATGTCGCCGGCCGCCTCGAGCACGGCCCGGAACCCGGCGCGCATCATCGGCTGGTCGTCGGCGATCACGACGCGCAGCGGACTCATTGGACGTCGGTCGCGGCGTAGGGGAGCGTGGCGTGGACCTCGAAGCCCTGGTCGCGGCGGGGGAGGGCGCTCAGCGTGCCGCCGAAGATGGCGGCGCGCTCGCGCATCCCGATCACGCCGTGCCCGCCGTCGGCGCCGGTCCGGAGCGGCGACGGCATCCGCCCGTCGCCGGCGTCGGTGATCCGCAGCTCGAGCCCGTCGGCGCGATAGCCGACGAGCACCTCGGTGCGGGCGCGCCCGGCGTGCTTGATCACGTTCGTCAACGCCTCCTGGACGATCCGGAAGGCCGACAGCTCGACGGTCTGGGCCAGCGGCCGGGCGTCGCCCTCGACCGTCAGCGACACGTCCATGCCGCTGGCGCGCGACTGCTCGATCAGCCGGTCGAGGTTGGCGAGGCTCGGCTGCGGCGCCCGCGCCGCTGCCACCCCGTCGTCGTCGGCCCGCAGCAGTCGCAGCGTCCGGTGCATCTCGGTCATCGCCTGGCGCCCGAGGTCGGCGATCGCGTCGGTCTGCGCCCGCACACGCGGGTCGTCGACGGTGACGCCGAGCGCCTGGGCGGCGACGACCATCAGGCTGACGTTGTGGGCGACGACGTCGTGGAGATCCTGGGCGATCCGCACGCGCTCCTGGGCGACCGCCCGGTCGGCCAGCAGCTCGCGCTCGCGGTCGGCGCGGTCGGCCCGGTCGCGCAGGGCCTCGAGCGTGGCCCGTCGGGCGCCGACGTAGAGGCCGAGCGCCACGGCGGCGGCGCACTCGACGGCCACGCCGATCGCCGCGGCGACGTGCGACGGGCGGGTCGAGGCGAGCCAGCCGCAGACGCTCGCCGCCACCACGGCGACTCCGGCTGCGGCCGGGATCGGGTCCGGCCAGGGCCGGCGGGTCGTGAGCGTGTAGAGGATCACGAGCGCCGGAACGACGCCGGGGCCGGCGTCAGGGGTGATCGTGCCGGCGACGACGGCGACCGCCAGGGCCGGCAACGGCCAGCGGCGGCGGGCGAAGATCGCGCCGAGCGCGACGAGCCCGAGCAGCCCGGCGGGCAACCAGCGCCCGCCGGACGCCCCGCCGATCGCCGCGCCGAGGACCGGCCCGGCCAGGACGAGGACGACGACCGCGTCGATCAGCCCGGGGGCCGGGTGGCGCAGTCGGCGGGGCAGGGCCGGGGACATCGGTCAGCCCAGACTATCCCCGGCCCCCAGGGTCGCCCCCTGGGGGCCCTAGATCTCGCGCGTCTGGGTCCGCCAGGCGCCGAGCGCGAAGGCGCCGCCGGCCCAGGCGACGAGCACGGCGATCGCGGTGCCGAGCGCCATGGGGATGCTGAGATGCGGTGCGTTGGCGATGCGGTCGAGCGCGTTGGCCGGCAGGGCCTGGCGGATCGCGCCGAGGAACCCGATGCTCGAGAGCAGCGGGGAGATCGCCAGCTCGAAGCCGAGCAGCATGGCGATCACCGGTCCGCGTGACCCGACGAGGGCGGCCAGGCCGACGGCGACGGCGCAGCCGAGCGTGCCGGCAGCGACGAGGGTCAGCGTCCCGCCGACGATCGCCCCGGCGCTCGGGGCGCCCAGCGATCCGGCGAGGGCGATCGACAGTCCGGCGGTGAGCCCGGCGGTCAGCAGGGCGATCGGCACGACGATCACCAGGGCGCCGGTGATGCGCGACCCGAACAGGGCGACCCGGCTGCGGCCGGTGGCGGCGAGGTCGCGGAAGACGCCGGTCTCGAGGTCCTGGGAGCCGGCGGTCGAGCCGACGATGGCGGCGACGATGAAGACCATCACGGCGAGGAAGCCGATCGAGTCCTGGTAGTTGTGCAGCCCGCCGGCCGGCCCGTGCTTGGCGGCGTTGTCGGCGTGCTGGATGGCGGTCACAGCGAAGACGATGGCGGTGATCCCGAGCGTGAGGAACGCGGAGATGGCCAGCATGCCGTAGCGGCGGCCGAGCTTGAGGGCGTCGGCTCCGATCAGTCTGAGGTCGAACATCAGCTTCTGTCCTCCAGGCGTGTGGTCATGGTCAGGAAGCGCTCTTCGAGCGAGTGGGTGACGGGCGCGACGCGGCCGACGGCGATGCCCTCGGCCAGCAGCCGGCGCAGGAGCTCGGTGACGATCTCCCGGTCGACGGGGGCCTCGGGTGTCAGCGTCACGCGGAGCAGGTCTTCGTAGTCGGTCGCGCTGCCGACGCCGCGCACAGCGGCGACCAGCCCGGCGGCACGCACGTGGCTGTCGCAGTCGATGTCGATCGCCCGGGCGGCGTTGCCGCCGCCGCGCAGCTCGGCGATCGTCCCTTGGGCGACGACGCGCCCGTCGTCGACGATCGCCGCGGCGTCGCACGTCTTCTCGACCTCGTCGAGCAGGTGCGACGAGAGCATCACCGTGCGGCCCTCGGCGACCAGCTCGTGGATCAGCCCGCGGAGCTCGAGGATGCCGGCCGGGTCGAGGCCGTTCATCGGCTCGTCGAGGATCAGCAGCTCGGGGTCGGCGAGCAGGCAGCGGGCGATGCCCAGCCGCTGGCGCATGCCGAGCGAGTAGGTCTTGACCTTGTCGTCGGCGCGGGCGGCGAGCCCGACCCGCTCGAGCGAGGCGGGGATCCGGGCCGCGGCCGAGCGGTCGCGGGCCGCCGCGTGGATTGCCAGGTTCTCGCGCCCGGTGAGGTGGGCGTGGAAGCGCGGCTCCTCGATGATCGCGCCGACCCGGGCCAGGGCGTCGGCCCGGCCGGCGGGAAGCTCCCGGCCGAGCAGGCTCATCGACCCGGACGTCGGCTCGGCGAGGCCGAGGAGCAGGCGGATCAGCGTCGTCTTGCCGGCGCCGTTGGGCCCGAGGAAGCCGAACGCGCTGCCGCGCGGAACCTCGAGCGAGACGCTCTCGAGCGCGGCTCGGGAACCGAAGCGCTTCCCGAGGTCCTGCGTGTGGATTGCCAGAGATGAGTTCATGGAAGGCAAGCTAGAACGCGGTCGCCCGCGGCACATCGGGCGGGCGGCGGAACGGCAGGTCGCCCGGCGGGGGGAGCCGCCATGGCGGTCTCATCCGTTGTGATGAGCCGATTTCCGGGTCGATGCATGCCCGGGCGGCGCCGCCGACCGGGGCACCCGGCGCCCGAGGTGGCGGTGGCTCGGGGCCGCTATAAACGGACGTGTGCCACTGCGCCCGGGCGAGCTGATCGCCGGCTACACGATCGAGTCGGTCATCGCCCGCGGGGGGATGGGCGTCGTCTACCGGGCGCGTCACGGCGAGCTCGGCCGGTCGGTCGCGCTGAAGGTGATCGCGGCGGAGCGGGCGTCGGACCCGGCCTTCCGCGAGCGGTTCGTGCGCGAGGCGCGGCTGGCCGCGTCGCTCGATCACCCCCACGTGATCCCGATCTTCGAGGCGGGCGACGACGCGGGCGTGCCGTTCATCGCCATGCGCCTGGTCGACGGCGGCGACCTGGCCAGCCTGATCGAAGTCGAGGGCCGGCTCGAGCCGGAGCTCGCCGTGCGCCTGGTCGAGCAGGCGGCGGCCGGGCTCGACGCGGCCCACGCGCGCGGCCTGGTCCACCGCGACGTCAAGCCGGCCAACCTGCTGCTGAGCGCCGACCGGCACGTCTACGTGAGCGACTTCGGTGCGGCCAAGTCGAGCGACGCGCAGCGGCCGGCGACCGACCCGGCGGAGTGGATCGGGACGGCGGGCTACGCGGCGCCCGAGCAGATGCGGGGCGAGCAGCTCGACGGCCGGGCGGACGTCTACGCGCTCGGCTGCGTACTGGCGCTCGCGCTCGGGGGCGAGCCGCCGCCGGGGCTGGCGGCGGTGCTGGACCGTGCGCGCGCGCAGCGCCCGGCCGACCGCTATGGGTCGGCGGGGGCCTTTGCCGCGGCCGCCCGGGCGGCGATCGCCAGCGGCGCCACCGCTCCGACCCGCGTCAACCGCCGGTCCCGGCGACCGCTCGAGTGGGTGATCGGCGGCCTGATCGCGGCCGTCGTCGCCGCCGTCGTCGCGGTCGCGCTGCTGACCGGCGGCGCCACGCCCCACCGGCCGCCCGTGCGCCCGACCGCGCCGGCGGGCCTGCCGGCGGCGAGCGGTGGGGGCGACACCGTCGTCTGCGCGGCGGCCGGGTGCGCCCAGTCCGGCCGGGCCGTGGCGACGCCGATCGAGGGCGGGGCGTGCGCGCGGGGGACGTGGACGCGGATCGACGCCGGTGCGCCCGAGCCGGCGCTGATCTGCCTGCCCCCGCGCGACCCTGCGCCCGGGACGAGCAGCCCGCCGCTGCCGACGCTGACCGGGGCCCGGCTCGACCACGCGCAGACGGCGCTCGACCGGCTGGGGATCGGCCACGACACCTCGGGCGGGGGGCTGCTGGGGATCCTCGACGCGAGCAACTGGACCGTCTGCGCGACGAGTCCGGCGGCGGGGATGATCCTCGCGGCGGGCGCGAAGGTCCGGCTCTTCGTCGCCCGGTCCTGCTGAGCGCTCCGACGCAATTGGCCCGGCGTCGGGACGCGCCCGGCGCCACCGGCCCACCGAGCGCATAGACCGCGGCCAAGGCGGGTATGCGGTGTGTACTCACGCTCGGCGACAGACAGACAAGAAGGGGAGATCCGATGGGCGACGGGCTCGAGCTCGGACACCGGCTGCTGACGGCAGTCGAGGAGAAGGCGCTGGCCCGACGGGTGGAGCGCGGCGATCTCGCGGCGAAGGAGGAGATGATCCAGGCCAACCTGCGCCTGGTCGTCTCGATCGCCCGCCGCTACCGCGGGGCCGGGGATCTCGACGTGGACGAGCTCGTCCAGGAGGGCGTGTTCGGGCTGATCCGGGCGGTCGAGAAGTTCGACTGGCGCAAGGGCTTCCGCTTCTCGACCTACGCCACGCTGTGGATCCGCCAGTCGATCCAGCGCGGGCTCACCGCCCGCGGGCACGCGATCCGCCTGCCGGCGGTCGAGGCCCAGCGCGAGCGCAAGCTCGCGGCGGTCGAGCGAGCGCTGGCGGCCAGCCTCGGCCGGGATCCTTCCCTGGAGGAGCTGTCGAGCGCGGCGGAGATGCCGCCGGCCGACGTCGAGCGCCTGAACGGCGCGGCGCGGTCGGTCGCGAGCCTCGACCGGACCGTCGACGAGCAGGGCGGGACGCAGCTCGGCGACCTCCTGCCCAGCGGCGAGCCGTCACCGGCCGAGCTCGTCGAGGCGCGCGACCGGGCGGAGACGGTCCGGCGCACGGTGGAGTCGCTGCCCCCGCCGGCGCAGGCGGTCCTGGAGCTGCGCTTCGGCTTCGCCGGCGACGGCGAGTCGCTGCCGCTGACGCTGACGGCCCAGCGGCTCGGCCTGTCGCTGTCGGCGGCCCGCAAGATCGAGCGCGAGGCGCTGGCCGAGCTCGCGGCCGACTCACGCCTCGCGGCGTTCAGCACCGCCGCCTGAGGGCCCGCCCTCGGACATCCGTCGAGCGCTGCTTAGGCAGCCGCCGGGCAGGGTAACCGTCAAGCCATCCCAACAAGGAGCTCAACATGGTGGCTTTCGTCGTACTGCTTCTGCTTCTCGCCCTCCTCGGGGGGCTCGGCTTTGCGGTGCACCTGCTCTGGTTCGTGCTCGTCGTCGCCGTGATCATCTGGGCGATTGGCTGGTTCGTCAGCGCCGGCGAGGCCGGCCTGGCGAGCGGTCGACGCCGCAGTTGGTACGGCCGCTGGTAGACGCGCCCGGCCGGCGCGCCCCGCGCGCCGGCCGCCGCTGCGTCAGGCCGGGTGACCGGGCTCGATCCGAGCAGTCGCCCAGCGCTGTCCGAGCGCGACGTGCCCCGGCTGATGCGCCGCGGCGATCGGGTCGAGCAGGAAGCCGACGTGGTCGCCGAGCTCGAGCTGGCGCTCGACGCGCCCGACGAACCAGTTCGGGCAGTCGTCGAGGATCGGCACGCCGCCCGGCCCGGGATGCCAGGCGCAGCGGCTGAACTTGTCGACCTCGTCGCCGGTCTCCCCGCCGAGCAGGTGGGCGAGGGCGACGGCCGACCGCGGCACGAGGTGGACGGCGAGCGCGTCGGCGGCCGCGGCCGCCGGGTAGGTGTGGTTGGCGGTCGAGATGCAGGCGAGGAAGCGCGGCGGGTCGATCGAGCCCTGGGTGGCGAAGCCGACGAGACAGCCGGCCGGGGACCCGGGCGGCGTGCGGCACGTGACGGCGAACATCGGGCCGTCGAGCTCGGCCATGACGGCGCCGAACACGCCGGTCAGATCGGTCGCGGGTTCGGGTCGGGGGGAAGCGGAGACGGCGAGGGGGACGGCGTAGGCGGGACGGGGTCCGGTGCGGGGGGCGGCGAGCCCGGGATGCCGGGGCCGCCGGGGATGCCGGGATTTCGGGTGTGATTCATGTTCGGTCGCGTACCCGACTCAACTCGTCGACAAACGAATGTTTAGAGCTCCGGGGAGTGGGTAGGACATCCCAGCAACCCACAGGCCGACGCCACGCTCCTGCGACTGGACCCCGCTGTCGGAGCGACCCAAATGCGTCGGCCCCCCAGTCAGCATGAAGCTGACCGGCTGGGGACCGGGCCCCATAACCCCGGCCCGGTCCCCAGTCACCCCCCTTCAGGGTCCGTCAGCTCGTCTCGGGAGCCCCGGGCGACGGGTAGTCGATCTCCGCGGGAACGCTGTCGGGCACCGAGTCCGGCGGCATCGGCGCGCCGGGCGGATCGTCCACCGGATTCTCGACCGGGTTGTCGATCTGCGGGCCGCCCGGATCCTCCAGCGGCGGATCGATCGGGATGTCGGGCACCGCCGGCTCCGAGGGCACCTCGAGCACGCCTGGGCTGGTCATCGTCCTGCTCCTCTCCTCAGATCGGTTCCTCCCGCGCGGTACCCGGGAGGGGCGCGGCGGCAAACCCGCGGCGCATGGATCGGCCGTTTCGTGGGTAACCCACGTTGCAGACAGAGCCCGGAACGAAAAGGAGATTCGTGTGATGGCAACAGAGGTCGAGACACCACGCCGGGCAACCTACGAGACCGACCTGCCGCAGCTGTTCCGCCGCTGGCAGCGCGACCGCGACGCCGCGGCGCGCGACGTGCTCGTGAGCCGCTTCATGCCGCTGGCACGCAGCCTCGCCCGCCGCTACGACCGGTCCTCGGAGCCGTTCGAGGACCTGCTCCAGGTGGCGTCGCTCGGACTGATCAAGGCAATCGACCGCTTCGACATCGACCGGGGGCACGCCTTCGCGTCGTTCGCGGTACCGACGATCCTCGGCGAGCTCAAGCGCTACTTCCGCGATTCGGGCTGGGCGGTCCACGTCCCACGCGGGCCGCAGGAGCGCGCGCTGAAGGTCGAGCAGGCGCGCCAGCACCTGACGACCGCGACGGGTCGGCCGCCGACCGTCTACGAGCTGGCCGAGTACCTCGAGCTCAGCACGGAGGACGTGCTGGCCGCGCTGGCCGCCGCCCAGGCCTACGACGCGCTCTCCCTCGACGCGCCGCGCCCGTCCGACAACGGCGGTGCGAGCACGAGCTACGGTGAGCAGTTCGGCGCCGAGGAGGAGGGCTACGCGCTGATCGAGGCGAGCGTCACCGTCGCCGACGCACTGTCGCACCTGCCGGAGCGCGAGCGCCGCGTGCTGCACCTGCGCTTCGTCGAGGACCTGACGCAGACGGAGATCGCCGAGCGGATCGGCGTCTCGCAGATGCAGGTCTCCCGCCTGCTGCGCCGGTCGCTCGAGCAGCTGCGGATCCTCGCCCGCGTCGACGACGTCGACACCGCCGACTGAGCAGGCCTGTCCCCGCGCCGCCGCACCGGCGGCGCGGGTTCTCCCGGCGGGCGGCTACGCGGCCGCCCGGGCGCCGGCGAACGCGGCGAGCGCCTGCTCGCAGAACGCCGGCAGGTCGTCGGGCTTGCGGCTCGTGATCAGGTTGCCGTCGACGACGACCTCCTCGTCGACCCAGCTGCCGCCGGCGTTGGTGATGTCGGTCCGCAGGCTCGGCCAGGACGTCAGCCGCCGGCCGCTCACGACGCCGGCCTCGATCAGCGTCCACGGGGCGTGGCAGATCGCCGCGACCGGCTTGCCGGCGGCGAAGAAGTCCGCGATCAGGCGTACCGCCTCGGGGTGGGTGCGCAGGTTGTCGGGGTTGGCGACACCGCCGGGGAGCACGAGCCCGTCGTAGTCGTCGACCGACGCGTCGGAGACGGCCCGGTCGACGGCGACCGTGTCGGCGGCGTCGAGATGGTTGAACGTCTGGACGTCGCCCGTCTCGGGGGCCAGGATCTCGGCCTGCCCACCGGCCGCCTCGACCGCCTGGCGCGGCTCGGTCAGCTCGACGGCCTCGACCCCCTCGTTGGCCATGAGAAAGGCGATCTTGAGTCCTGCCAGGTCGCTTGCCATGTCTACCTCCAGATGTCGATTCCCTTGGTGAAGCGGTACCCGTGATGGGCACGGAGAAACGCGGCGCGGCCCGCCGATCGCGGCGGCAGGCGAGAATGTCGGCGTGCTCGCCTCGATCCCCAGCCCGTCGGCCAACGGCTTCTCGGTCGGGCCGATCTTCTTCCACGCCTACGGCCTCTGCTACGTCGCCGCGGTCGCGGCCGCCGTCTGGATCTGCTCGCGCCGGTGGGAGGCCCAGGGGGGGTCGCGCGAGCTCGTCCAGGAGTGCGCGCTCTGGGGCTTCCCGGCCGGAATCCTGGGTGGCCGCCTCTACCACGTGATCACGAGCTGGAACGAGGTCCCCCACACGTGGTGGGGGCCGTTCGCCGTCTGGAAGGGCGGCCTCGGGATCTGGGGCGGGATCGTCGCCGGCGTGCTCGTCGGTCTCTGGCGCGTGCGCCGCAACGGCGCCGACATGGCGAGGATGCTCGACTGCGCCGCGCCCGCGATCCTCGTCGCCCAGGCGATCGGGCGAATCGGCAACTACTTCAACCAGGAGCTCTTCGGCGGCCCGACGAGCCTGCCGTGGGGACTCGAGATCGACGCCGCCCACCGGCCGGCCGGCTATCTCCAGGCGACCACCTTCCAGCCGACGTTCCTCTACGAGCTGCTCTGGAACCTGGCGCTGGCCGGGGCGCTCGTCCTGCTCGGCCGGCGGCGGCAGATCCGCCCGCCCGGCCTGTTCGCGCTCTACGTCGCCGGCTACTCGGCCTTCCGCATCTTCGAGGAGACGCTCCGGGTCGACCCGGCGCACCACATCTTCGGCGTGCGGCTGAACCTCTACGTCGCCGTCGCGGTGACGCTGGCCGGCCTCGCCTGGTTCGTGCGCACGCAGCGGGGCGGGGCACCCGGCCCGGCGGCCGCCGCCACCGGCTAGGATCCCTGCTGTGCCACTGCGCCGCGCCACCGCCATCCTCGCCGCGTCGATGTTCCTGCCCGGGGCCGTCGCGCTGGCCAACACGAGCCACGCCGGCTGGCCCTCGCCGCTCGTGCGCCAGCAGAACAAGGCGAACCTCGACAAGACGACGACCGGCGTTCCCGGTGTCCACAACGAGCTGCTCGGCGGGCACGGCAACGACGTCATCAACGGTGCCAACGACGGCGACGTGATCTGGGGCGACTACAACCCCTCAGGCCAGCCGACGACCCAGGTGGACCACCTCAACGGCGGCACCGGCATGGACTTCATCTACGCCAGCCACGGCATCAACTACATCTCGACCGGCGGCGGCGGCGACATGGTCCACGCCCACTACGGCTCCGGTCAGATCCGCTGTGGGTCACCCAAGGACATCGTCTTCATCAGCCACAAGAGCAAGCCGCACTACAAGCTGATCGGCTGCAAGCACATCAGCTTCGCGACCGTCGGTTTCTAGCCGATCCGGAAGACCGGGTGGTCGACGGCCGCCGGGACGCGGTGAGGCTATCCGTGTCAGCATCGCATGATGGCCTACAGCTGGACACCGTCGGCGGACTACGTCGAGCGCGCCAACGTGACCCGGCTGATGCGCGCCCACGGCATCGCCACGCTCGCCGAGCTGCGGCGGCGGTCGGTCGCCGACTGCGAGTGGTTCTGGGACGCCGTCGTCTCAGACCTCGGGATCCCCTTCGCCAAGCCCTACACGCGCGTGCTCGACGCAAGCGACGGGATCGCCTGGACCCGCTGGTTCTGCGACGGCGAGGTCAACATCGCCGCCGCCTGCGTCGACCGCTGGGCCGACGCCGAGCCCGATCGGCCGGCGCTCGTCTGCGAAGACGAGGACGGGTCGGTCCGCCGGCTGACCTACGGTGAGCTCCAGCGCGAGGTCGACCGCCTCGCCCTCGCCCTGCGCGCCGCCGGCATCGGCCGCGGCGACGTCGTCGCCGTGTTCATGCCGATGAACGCCCGGGCGGTGATCGCCGCCTACGCCGCCGCGAAGATCGGCGCGATCTATCTGCCGGTGTTCTCGGGCTTCGCCGCCGGTGCGGTGGCAGCCCGCCTGAAGGACGCCCGGGCTCGCGTCGTCCTCACCTCCACGATCACGCACCGGCGCGGCCGGGCGGTAGCCCTCAAGCCCGTCTGCGACGCGGCCGTCGCGGACTGCCCGACCGTCGAGCTCGTCGTCGTGGTCGGCGCGGCCACCACCCCTCGCGACGTCGCCTGGGAGGACTTCGTCGCCGGTCACGACGGCCCGTGCCCGGCGGCGCCGACGGCGGCCGAGGACATCTTCATGCTCGCCTATACCTCGGGCACGACCGGGCGCCCCAAGGGCGCCGTCCACGTCCACGGCGGCTTCCTCGTCAAGATCGCCTCCGAGGTCGCCTACGCGCTCGATCTCCAACCCGACGGGGTGTTCTACTGGGTCACCGACATGGGCTGGATCATGGGGCCGCTGTCGATGGTCGGCGCCCACGCGCTCGGGGCGACGATGGTGATGTACGAGGGCGCGCTCGACCATCCCGAGCCCGACCGCGTCTGGGCGTCGGTCGCGCGCCACGGCGTGACGATGCTGGGCATCTCCCCCACCCTGATCCGGTCGCTGAAGCCGCACGGCGACGCCCTCGTGCGCCGGCATTCGCTGGCCAGCCTGCGCGTGATCGGCTCGACCGGCGAGCCGTGGAACCCCGAGCCCTACGAGTGGCTGGCGCGAGTCGTCGGCGGCGGGCGGCTGCCCATCATCAACATCTCCGGCGGGACCGAGGTCGGCGCCTGCTTCCTGGCGCCGTACCCGATCGAGCCGATCCGCTCGTGCTCGCTCGGCGGGCCGTGCCTGGGCATGGACGTCGACGTCTTCGACCCCGACGGCCGGCCGCTGCGCGGCGAGGTCGGCGAGCTCGTCTGCAAGTCGCCGTGGCCGGCGATGACCCGTGGCGTCTGGGGCGACCGCGACCGCTACCTGGCCTCCTACTGGTCGACCTACCCGGGTGTCTGGCGTCACGGCGACTGGGCGAAGATCGACGCCGACGGCCAGTGGTTCCTCTACGGCCGCTCGGACGAGGCGATCAACCTCGCCGGCAAGCGGCTCGGCCCGGCCGAGGTCGAGTCGATCCTCGTCGCCCACCCGGCGGTCGCCGAGGCCGCCGCGGTCGGGGTGCCGGATGCGGTCAAGGGCGAGGCGCTATGGGTCTTCTGGGTGCCGGCGGCCGGCGACGGCTCGGACTGCTCGGCGGAGCTCGCCGCGCTCGTCGCCGCCGAGCTCGGCCGCCCGTTCAAGCCGGCCCGTGTGATCCGCGTCGGCGCGCTCCCGAAGACCCGCTCGGCCAAGATCCTCCGGCGGGCGCTGCGGGCGCTGGCGGCAGGCGAGGATCCCGGCGACCTCTCGAGCGCGGAGAACCCCGAGTCGCTCCCGGCGATCCGGGCGGTCCTCGACTCGTGACCCCGGCGCGCATCGCCGGGTTTCGCACGGTCGCCGTGCTCGTCGGCGTGATGTGGGTCGTCGAGGCCGTCGACGCGCTTGACCACCATCGTCTCGACGCCGACGGGATTCGCCCCCGCGACGCCGCCGGCCTGACCGGCATCCTCGTCGCGCCGTTCCTCCACGCCGGCCTCGGCCACCTGCTCGCCAACACGATCCCGCTCGTCGTGCTCGGCCTGACGATCGCCTTCGAGGGGGCGGCGCGCGTGGCCGCCGTCGCCGCCATCGTCGGGCTCGTCTCCGGGTTCGTCGCCTGGCTGATCTCGCCGGCGGGGACGGTGACGATCGGGGCCAGCGGCGTCGTCTTCGGGTTCGCCACCTACCTGATCGGCCGCGCCGTGATCAGCCGGCGGCTCGGCCAGCTGGCGATCGGCGTGTCGGTCGGCGTGCTCTTCGGCGGTGCGCTGCTCGGCGGCCTCGTGCCTCAGACGGGGATCTCGTGGCAGGACCATCTCGGCGGGGCGGTCGGCGGCCTGCTCGCCGCGCGCGTGCTGGCGCGGCCGTGATCAGGTCCCGCTGGGCCGCCGTCGTGGTCTTCGCCGGCGTGGCGCTCGCCGTCGGTCTGCGCGGCTCGCCGTCGGGCCGGGTGCCGGCGGGGGCGGCGGCGGCCACCGCCGCCCTGCTCGCCGGGATCCCCCAGTCGGCGACGACGCTCGGCAGCCCGCGGGCGCCGGTGACGGTGACCGAGTTCGCCGACCTCGAATGCCCGGTCTGCGCCGCGTTCGCCCGCGGCCCGCTGGCCCGGCTGATCGCGGTCGACGTCCGGGCAGGCCGGGTCAAGCTCGTCTACCGCTCGCTCGCGACGGCGACGCCCGACCCGGCGACGTTCGTCACCCAGCAGGCCGCCGCCTACGCGGCCGGCGCCCAGGGCCGGGCCTTCCAGTTCATCGAGCTCTTCTACCGCTCGCAGGGCGGCGAGGGCTCGCCGTACGTGACCACCGCCTACCTCGACCGTCTCGCCCGGCAGATCCCCGACCTCGACCATGCGCGCTGGCGGACGGCGCTCGCCGACCCGAGCTTCGCCGGCCAGGTTCGCGCCGACGAGCGGGCGGCAGCCGGACTGGGCCTGACCCGGACGCCGACGATCGTCGTCCGCGGGCCGCGGGGCACCGTGCCACCGCTCGTCGCACCCGCCGACTACGCCGTGCTCGAGCGGGCGATCAATACGTCGAGGACAGGATCCACAGCCCGAGGCTCGTGAAGCCGACCATCACCGCCAGCATCCAGTACTGCGACCGGCTGGCCTGGCTCGGGCGCTTGTAGGTGGTCAGCGCCCGGTCGTGGGCGAGCATCAGCCCGGCGGCGTGGCCGATCACCAGCGCGGCGACCTGGACGTACCAGACGACGTTGGCCGCCACGACGTTGTAGTCGATCTGGGCGTTGGCGGTCCCGAGCAGGTTGGACCCGTTACCGAGCGGGTCCGAGATCAGGTAGCCGAGCGCCTGGCCCTGGTAGGCGAGCAGGCTGAAGTAGTGGGCGATCACGTAGGCGGCGGCGATGGGGACGAGCGAGTGGACGAAGCGCCGCGACAGGTCGGCCGTCGAGTAGCGCGTCGTGATCGACCGCATGCCGACGATGCCCAGGCGGTAGAGGCCGCCGATCAGGCCGATCATCACGACCAGCCCGACGGTGCTCGCGACCTCGCCGGCCGTCTCGGCGCCGATGCCGATGCCGGTGAAGACGCTCTGGAGATGGCTGAAGAGCTGACTCGACCCGACCCAGAGCGACCCGACGGAGAACCCGTCGAAGCTCGTCGAGCCGATCATCACCGCCAGCAGGGCGACCGTCCCCGGCACCGCCTCGAGCGACGCCACGCCGACGAACGGCGGCCGCAGGTAGACGCGGTGGTCCTCCCAGCGCAGCGGCGACAGGCGACCGAGCAGGCCGAAGTAGACCGAGAAGGCGTCGCCGCGGTCGGTCCACGCCTCGATGCCGTAGAGCGCCATGCCGACGAGCTGGACCAACGCGTAGGCCAGGCAGAGCTCGGCCAGCGTCTGCGGGACGTCCTTGTTGACGTAGACGAGCTCGAGCCAGGCGAAGCAGAGGATTCCGACGACCGCCGGCCAGCGGCCGAGGCGCTCCGGGTAGGGCATCGGCTCGCTGCGGGCCGGCAGCACGCGCGCCGCCGCCCGGGCGACCGCGCGCCACGGGTTGAACGGCCGGAAGACGTCGCCGAAGAGCACGCTCGCGAACGCCAGGCCGACCCAGAAGATCACGTAGATCCACGTCGGCAGGATGTTCGCCGTCGGCTCCTGGCCGCCGGCGAAGCCGGCGTAGACGACGCCGACGAAGACGAGCACGCCGAGCGCCCCGCAGACCGGCTCGAGCACCCGCGGCACCCGCAGCAGCTCCCGCTCGCCCAGGCCGGCGATGCGCGGCTTGGGCCAGAGCGTGGCCAGGGCGACGAACGAGATCACCAGCACGATCGCCGCCGCCCAGGCGAACAGCCAGCGCGGGATCGGCAGATCCGTCTTGCCGACGAGCCCGTGGGCCAGCGCCTGCGCCGGGAGCAGGAGCAGCGTCGCCGCCGCGACGCCGCCGGCCGTGAGGGCCCGGCGGCGGCGGCGGGCGGGAGGCGCGCTCACGCGGCCTGCCCGGAGCGGCGGCGGCCGGACGCGAGCGCCGTGAGCCCGATCAGCAGGCCGAGGGCGCCGATGACCAGGGCGGCGATCGCCAGGCCCTTGCTCGCGCCCGTCGACTTCGTCGTCGTCGTTGCCGTTGCCGGCGTCGGGCTCGTCCCGGCGGCCGGGGGCCCGGCCTCGGTGCCCGAGATGTCCTCGAGCGGCCCGCCGGCCGCGGTCACGTTGACCGTCGGGGCCGGGTGCATCGTGGAGCTGGCCGGCTCGATCCAGCGCACCACGCTGCCGTTCGAGTAGGTCTGGAGCACCTTGAACGTCAGCGTGCTGCCGGCGTCACCGTCGGGGATCGCGGTCAGGATCGGGAAGTTCAGGAACGATCCGGGCGGGATCCCGTGCCCCTTGGGCGCGCTCCAGACGATCTCCGACACCTCCTCGGTGACGGTGCCGTCGTCGGTCTGGACCGGCTTGGCGAGCTTCGTCGTGCGGATCGTCGCGCGCCAGCCGGGGGGGATCTCCGGGGAGACATCGATGAATCCGGGCGGCACCTGCATGTCGACAGTGTCCACGGTCGCCCGGTTGTCCTCGTTGGGGACGCGGACGTCGATCGTCGGGTTTGACCCGGCGGGCAGCGTGTTGGGGTGGAGGCTGACGTGGGCGCCGGCGCCGGCCGGCAGGATCAGCGCGCCCGCCGTGGCGGCGAGCAGGATGCTTCTTCTCATTACGTGGCTCCTGAAGTTTGGGGTTGATCACCTCTTAGCCCGTCAGGAGCCGGAGCGGCGGCGCCCGTCCGGCCAGGGCGCGCGCCAGCAGCAGGCCGCCGCGGGCCACGACCGTCGTCGGGGCGCGCGGCGTGGACGCGTCCCCGGCGCGCGCCGCCGGGCGCCGGCGCGGGCGCCGGCGGATCCGCAGGAGCAGCCGCTCGCCGGGGTAGCGGTTGGCGGCGAGCGCCGTCGCCAGCAGCAGGACCGGCCCCAGGTAGAGGAGCGCGAGCTGGAGGTCGCGGACGCCGGCGCACCACAGGCAGGCGACGACGACGACCGCCGCGACAGCGCGGCCGCGGGCGGTCACTGGACCGTCACGTTGAGGGTCCGGGTCGACTGGTCGAACTTGTCGAACAGGACGTTGACGGCGATCTGCCACTTGCCGGGCACCTCGAGCAGCACGCCCGGCACCGTGTAGTGCCCGGGCCCGGACTTGACGCCGGCCTGTTCGAGCGGCCCGATGTGCTTGGACGGAAGCGTCTCGTCGACCGTCACCTGCTGGGCCCCGTCGAACTGGGCGCCGGTGCGAGGGTCGAACAGGTAGAGGTGCAGCTCGTTGGCGCCGACCCGGGCCGGGTCGAGCGTGACCTGGAGCTCCTTGCCGCCGATCGTCGTCGTGGCGTTGTAGGGCCCGGTGTACTGCAGGTCGGCCGGGGCGTAGCTGGCCAGCGCGCCCGTCACGCCGAGGACGACCACGATCAGCGCCACCTCGGCCCGGAGCGTCCGGCGCAGGATCAGGCCGGCGAGTCCGGGCGCGGCGCCGGTCTCGGCCGCGCGCCGCAGGTCCGGGAGCGTCCGGCGGCGGTTGGCCGCGCCGAGGCCGATCAGCACTAGGAGCAGGACGAACTTGATCAGGACGGCGCGGCCGAACGCCGTGCTCAGGAGCAGGTCGAAGTGGCGGACCTCGACGTAGGACTGGACGAGACCGGCGGCGAGCAGCACGATCACGGCGCCGAGCGCGAAGCCGGAGAAGCGGTCGAGCACGCCGGACAGGAGCCGCGTGCGCTCGGGCGCGTCGAGGCGGCGGGTCGCCGCCGGCACGGCTACGAGCAGCGTCAGCAGGCCGCCGAGCCAGACGGCCATCGCGGTGACGTGGAGCGTGATCGACGGGAACATCACGATCACCGGTGGCTGCGAGGAGCCGTGGCCTGACAGCGCCGGCGCCAGCAGGAGCGCGGCCAGGGGCAGACCGAGCAGGACCGCTGTGGGGGCGTCGCGTCTCCCGAGGGCGAGCCCGGTCGACCCGAGCGCGACCGGGCGCAGGACGGGCGCCCGGGCGGACGTCGGGCGCAGCAGAACGCCGCCGAACAGGCCGACGAGCAGCCAGCAGGCGGCGCCGGCGACCCAGATCGTGCCGAAGTGGGTGCCGAGCTCCTCGCGCAGGATGTGCGGGGTCAGGGCCGACCAGCCGGAGATGCCGGCGGCCTCGGCCGCCTCGAGCACGACGGCGGCGAGCGCGCTGACCGCGCCGAGGACCGCGCTCGCCAGGACGATCGTCCGCACCCGCCGGGCGAACGCCTCCGACCCCTCGCGCCAGGGCGCGTCGCCGCCGGCCTGCACGCGCAGGATCGGGAGCCAGACGAGCAGCAGGAAGACGAGGGCGCCGACGGCGCCGGCGATCGCCGCGTACTGGACGGCGCGGGCGACGCCGAAGGCGATCTCGGTCGGCGCGCCGGTGTTGCTGCGGCCGAGCAGCTGGGCGACGGTCAGGCCCTGGGCCCCGGCTTTGCCGATCGAGAAGACGAAGCCGCCGGTGACGATGTGCCCGTCGGCCGAGACGACGCGATAGGTCGCGGTGTAGGTGCCCGTCGGGAGACTGGGCTTGAGATGGACGCCGATCTGCGAGCCGGTGCCGGCGGGATGGAAGCTGTCGCCCTGGTCGACGCGGTCGCCGCGGGTGTCGAACGCCCGGACGGCTCCGAAGTTGCCCTCGACCGCCTGGTTGAAGCCGAACACGACCTGGCCCGGGTCGCGGGCGACCGTGGCGCCCTGAGCCGGGGTCGTCGTCTCCAGCGTGGCGTGAGCGGATGCCGCGGCCGGCAGGCCGAGCAGGAGGGCGGCGGCCACGGCCAGGATGGCAGCGCGCATCACCAGGCCTCGCGAACCGGGGACGGAGGCGGGGACTCCTGTGCCTCCGCCTCGTCGTCGCCGTCGGCGGGCCGGCGCCGCTTGGCCCGGGCGACGATCGCCGCGCCACCGAGCACGACCACGATCATCGAGATCAGCGCCCAGATCGGGAAGCCGCCGGTCTGGCCGTGCCAGAACAGCGTCCCGGCGATCGCGCCGGTCTGGCCGCCGACGGCGATCGGGATCGTCCAGGCGAAGATCTTCGTCGTCTTCGACTTGTCCTTGACCTGGTTGGGAATCGCCGTCGTGAAGAGGTGGATGCGGTGGTCGTGCCATTCGAAGCGGCCGGTCTTGTCGATCGTCACCCATCGCGGCGCGGCCTTGGGGGTGGCGCTCGGCGGGACCGGGGTCGTCGCGTCGCGGTCCTGGTTGAGGTAGTAGGCGGGCGAGTTCTCGTTGACCTGGACGGTTCCGTTGCCCAGGAGCTGGGCGTACGGCTCGTGCGAGTAGCCGTCGATGGTGATCGTCTTGCCGGTCGTGTTATCGACCTCGAGGTCGTTGTCGTAGTTGAGGACCTGCACCGAGAGGCCGGGTTGGGACGGGGTGACCTGGTTGAGCACGTCCCGATAGTTCGAGTTGCCCAGATGCGCCTCGGCGGTCGAGGCGGGGAGCGCGACCGCGAGGACGGTCAGCGCAAGCGCGCGCTTCATCACTGTGGCTCCTTCTGCTGCTGCGTGGTCGGGCTGGAGCGGCGCCCGGCCGTTGTGGCCGGTGGCGCCGGGGCTAGGCCGTCAGCGGAGCGGGCGGCGGCCTGACCGCCAGCGAGCGGGCGATCAATGCGCCGCCGCGGGAGATCAGCCGGCGCGGGGCTTGCGAGCGGCCGCGTACGCGCGGAGCCCGGGGCGCCGGGCGGCGGCGGCACTGGACGCGGCGGGCGAGCTCGGCGATCGTGTCCTCGCCGAGGTAGCGGCCGGCGAGCAGCGGCACGGCGACGAAGAGCGCTGGGGCCATGAAGGCCAGCCCGCCGTCGTAGCCGGTCGCCGCCTGGAAGAGGGCCCACGCGAGGGCGACGCCGGCGAGGCCGAGGAGCAGCCGGAAGTCACGGCGAGCCATGCCCTTGACGATACATGCCGGCGCCGACCGGCGGCCCCGCTCCGACCGGGCGTGGCATCGTTGCCCGATGAAGGACGGCCAACTGATCCTCGTCGCCGGGGCGCTGCTCGCCGCCGGCCTGCTCGCGTCGCTCGCGGCCGGCCGGCTGCGCCTCCCGGGGCTCGTCCTCTTCCTCGGCCTCGGCATGGCCGTCGGCTCGGACGGGACGGGCTGGCTGGCCTTCGACGACTACGCGCTGGCCAGGAGCGTGGGCATCGTCGCGCTCGGCCTGATCCTGTTCGAGGGCGGACTGACGAGCGGCATCGACGAGATCCGGCCGGTGCTCGGTTCGGCGGTCAGCCTGGCGCTCGTGGGGACGCTCGGCACGGCGCTGGTCGTCGGCCTGGTCGCGGCGTGGCTGCTGCACCTGACGACACTCGAAGGGCTGCTGCTCGGATCGGTCCTGGCGTCGACCGACGGGGCGGCGACGTTCGCCCTGCTGCGGGGCTCGACGCTCCGGCGCCGGCTCGCGCGCACTCTCGAAGGCGAGGCCGGGCTCAACGACCCGCTGGCGGTCCTGCTCGTCGTCGGCTTCGTCGACTGGTCGGTGCGCCCGGGGTACGGGCTGCTCGACATGGCCGGCGTGTTCGCGATGCAGCTGGGGATCGGGCTCGCCGTGGGCGCCGGAGTCGGCTGGCTCGCGGTGGCCGGGCTGCGGAGGGTGGCGCTGCCGACCGCCGGCCTCTACCCGGTCGCGACGATCGCCACGGCGGCGATCAGCTACGGGGGTGCGGCGACGCTCGGCGGCTCGGGCTTCCTCGCCGTGTACCTGGCGGGGCTCGGGTTGGGGAGCGCGGCGATCCCGGCGCGCCAGACGGTCGCGGCGTTCCATCAGGGCCTGGCCTGGGTGGCGCAGCTGACGCTGTTCGTCGTGCTCGGGCTTCTCGTCTTCCCGTCGCAGCTGCCGGGCGTCGCGCTCGAGGGCGCCGGGGTCGCGCTGGTGCTGATGTTCGTCGCGCGGCCGCTGGCGGTGGCCGTGGCGACCAGCTTCGCCGGCTACGACATCCGCGAGCGCGTCGTGCTCGGGTGGGCCGGGCTGCGCGGGGCGGTGCCGGTGGTGCTGGCCACGTTCCCGGTGATCGCGCACGTCCCGAGGAGCGTCGAGTTCTTCGACATCGTCTTCTTCTGCGTGATCTTCTCGACCGTCGTCCAGGGCACGACGTTCGAGCCGCTGGCCCGGCGCCTGGGACTGACCACGAACGCGCCGGCCCTGCCCCGGCCGCTGACCGAGGCGGGCACGATCCGGCGGCTGGGGGCCGAGATCCTCGAATATCCGGTCGATGGCGAGGACGCGATCGCCGGGGCGCGGATCAGCGAGCTCGGCCTGCCGCGCGATGCCGTCGTCAACGTCGTCGTGCGGGGCGCCGAGGCGATCCCGCCGCGGGGGTCGACGCGTCTGCGTGCCGGCGACGTGCTCCACGTGCTCATCCGGACCGAGTCCGCGCGCGCGGTCCACGCGCTCACCGATCGTTGGCGCGCCGGGCCGATCGGGCCGCCGCCGCGCCCGGCCGGTCGGGCGGCCGGGCGCGCGCCGATCTTCTCCGTCTGGCCCTGGAGCGAGACCGAGGGGGATCCGGGGCGGCCGGTGTCGATCCGCGGACAGGCGATCGTGCTTCAGCTGCGGATCCGGCGCGATAGGCCGGGCGGCCTGTGGGTGCTGGCCGACGGGCGCTACGCGGTGACCGGGCCGACCGCCGCGGTCGGCGGGCATCAGGCGCTGACGCGGTGGGCCGTGCGGAGGCTGGACGCCGTGGACGCGGACGAGCGGGCCTGGCTGCAGACGGTGATCGGCGCGGTCGCCGTCGACCGTCACCGCGTCAGCGGACGGTGAGGCTGTACGAGCCGATGCTGTCGGTGATCGTCACGAGGATGCCGGCCTTGGTGCCCTTGGCGTCCGTGGCCGTGCACACGACCTTGGCGCCGATCTTGATCACGACGTGCTGGGGACAGGTCGCCGTAGCCTTGACGCCCTGGGCGGCGAGCCGGGCGGCGATCGTCTTCTCGACACCGGTGGAGAGCAGGTTGGTGGGCTGGATGTGTACGTTGCCCGAGGCGTCCGTCTGGGTGATCGTGAACGGCTCGGTCTCGCCGGCCACCAGCGTCACCTGACACATCGTCACCAGGCCCTTCTTCAGCTTGACGTTCGACGGGCAGTCGACGCTCTTGACCGGGAGCCCGAGCTTCGAGGACACGAGCGTCTTGATCGTGGTCTCGGCCTTGCCGCTGTCGAGCTGACTCGCACCGCAGCCGGCGAGCGCCGCGGCGAGGATCAAGGCACAGGTGGTGGGGCGGGCTGGCGCGAGGATGGCAGCAACCTACCGGCTGCGTGCGCCGGACGCCAGACCCGACGCAGGGCGTGGTCACCCGCCGGCCGGCCGCCGCGGGGCGGCCGACCGATCCGGTCGCGGGCGCGAGCTCAGCCCTCTGTTCATCGGCAGTCGCGGGGCCCGGCCTGAGTGGTCGGAGTCGTACCTACGGCCGCCTCTGGCCGCCGACGACCGGCGCCGGGTGGCAGACCCCAGATCACCGGCGTAACCCCCCGCCGCAGGCGGCCGGTCGAGTCTTGCCCCACGCGATCACGAGGTGGTCGGGCCGGCGGCCGAGCTCGCGGCGCTCGAGCGGACGCCCGGGGCGGCGCGGGCGGGGTCGGGGAGGAGGAACTTAGTGATGGAAGGAGGCACGGGCCTCATCCGGGGGGCGTGGGACGCCGTGCCGGCGCAGGCGATCGGTCGTGTGGCGGAGGTCCTCGACCAGCATGCCGGCGAGGTCGTCGGAGAAGCCGTTGCGAACGCACACGCGCAGGACGTCGACATCTTCGATCGCGGGCGGCATCGGGTAGGCCGGGACGATCCAGCCGCGGGTGCGCAGGAGCTCGGAGACGTCGTAGACGCTGAAGCCGACGTCGTCGACCGAGCCGGCGAGGCGAAACGCGAACACCGGCAGCTGGCTGCCGTCGGAGATCAGCGCGTAGGGGCCGAGCTCGGCGATCCGGCCGGCCGTGGCCCGGGCGGTGTCGCGTGAGGCCTGCTGGACGCGGCGGTAGCCGTCGCGGCCGAGGCGGATCAGCGAGTAGTACTGGGCGACGACCTGGGCACCGGGGCGGGAGAAGTTGAGGGCGAATGTGGGCATCTGCCCGCCGAGATAGTCAACGCTGAAGATCAGGTCAGCCGGGAGCGCGGCCTTGTCGCGCCAGACGACCCAGCCGACGCCGGGGTACACAAGTCCGTACTTGTGACCGGAGGCGTTGATCGACTGGACGCGATCGAGCTGGAAGTCCCAGACCAGATCGGGGTCGAGGAAGGGGGCGATGAAGCCGCCGGAGGCGCCGTCCACGTGGATCGGTACGTCGATGCCCTGGGCCGCCTGGAGACGATCGAGGGCGGCGGCGACCTCGGCGACCGGCTCGTAGCTGCCGTCGAAGGTCGAGCCGAGGATGGCGACGACGCCGATCGTGTTCGCGTCGCAGTGGGCGGCGGCGGCGTCGGCGGTGAGGTAGGGGGCCTCGGCCGTGACGGGAACGGCGCGGGGCTCGACCTCCCAGTAGCGGCAGAACTTCTCCCAGCAGACCTGGACGTTGGCGCCCATCACGAGGTTGGGACGATCGGTCGGAGCTCCGGCGGCGCGGCGGCGGTCGCGCCAGCGCCACTTCAGCGCCATACCGCCGAGCATGCAGGCCTCGCTCGAGCCGGTCGTGGAGCAGCCGGTGGCCTCGCCGCCGTCGTCGCCGCCGCCGGCGTGCCAGAGGTCGGCGAGGATGTTCACGCAGCGACGCTCGAGCTCGGCCGTCTGCGGATACTCGTCCTTGTCGATCATGTTCTTGTCGAGGCACTCGTCGATCAGCGTTCGGGCCTGGGGCTCCATCCAGGTGGTGACGAAGGTGGCGAGGTTGAGGCGGGCGTTGCCGTCGAGCATCAGCTCGTCGTGGACGAACTGACACGCGGCGTCGGGTGCCATCTCGTGGTCGGGCAGCCGCAGGCGGGGGAGCGCGGCGGGCGCTCCGGGACGGACGGTCTGCGGCCGGACGTGCAGGCACTCCTCAGCGGGTGACGGGACAACATGGTCGTGGAGCGGCATGGCGGGCCTCCGGGGGGACGGGAGGCCCGATGGTGGCAGAGGCGTGCGGCGGGCGGCGCGGCGCGGCTTGGCTCGGCGTGGTGGACGCGGGCGGCGGCCCTATCTCCTGGGCATGCTGCGAGCGTCACGCGTGCGGGTTCTTGCCGGAGCGGTCCCGGGAGCGAGGAACAAAGCTCGCGTGCGCGTGTCGGCCTGGCCGGCGAGCTCTACCACCCCGTGACGCGGCCTACTGGTAGTCATCTCGCTGGCGCAACCACGCGCCCGTGTCGTTGCGCCCCTTCGGCGCCCGGTCCAGCCACTGGTACATGCCCCACAGGCCGTCCAGACCGCGCGCATAGGCCGAGTAGGTGTGGTAGACGGCTCCGTCCTCGAGGGCGAAGGCGCTCATGCCGGGTTGCTCGCGGAGGTATGTGGCCGTGTCGGTGCCGACCATCGCGGCGTGCTTGGCAGCGACGCCCTCGACGCCAGCCTCCGGGAGCCACGTCGTGTCCGTCGGGCGGTAGTTGTAGTCGACGGCGCCCGAGCGCTGCTGGTCCTCGGTGAAAGAGGTGCTGAAGTCGAAGTTGAAGTCGCAGTCGCGCGACGAGACCCACGGGAAGGTCCAACCCATGCGGCGCTTGTAGGCCTGGAGCGCGGCGATCGGGGCGCGCGATACCGCGATCATCCCGACGTCGTGGTGCTCCAGGTGGACGGCGAAGCCATTGAAGCCGTCGGCGATCGCCGAGCACGATGGGCAGCCGCCGGCGTACTCGGGTCCGAACATGAAGTGGTACACGAGAAGCTGCGAGCGCCCACCGAAGAGGTCGGCCAGGGACGCCGCGCCGGCGTCGGTCTCGAAGCGATACTCCTTCGCGACGGGGACCCAGGGCAGCTGCTGGCGCTGGCGGGCCACGTCGTCGCTGCGGCGGGTCAGCTCCTTCTCGGCGTCGAGCAACTCCAGGCGGGCGGCGAGCCACTGCTCGCGACTGGCGGTGGTGTGGGTGGTCATCGGTGGTCTCCTTGTGGTTCGGCTTGGCCCGATACGGTCAGCCCGAGCCTGGCCGGCGTGTTCAGCTGTAGGTCCGGGAGCGCGTCGCCGGTCTCGAGCAGGGTCTTGAGGTTGGCCAGGACGCGAGGCCAGCCCTGGCTGATGAGCGATCCGGTCATGCCGCCGGGCTCGAGGTCGTCGTGGACCACCGTCAACTTGACCTGCTCGCCGAGCGGCTCGATCTCGAACGTGACCTTCGAGCGCGACTCGGTGGCCAGGCGGTCGCGGGCGTCATCGGTGAGATCCAGCGACTCAGCCCATTCGGGAGTGAACGTCTGCCACTTGTACGAGAGTCGGTGGTACGGCTCGGACTCGACCACGACCTGCTCGGGGTCAGCGATCGTCAGCCCGCGCGTATGCCAGGTCATGGTCGAGCCGGGCTCCCAGTCGGAGTCGAACGTAGTTGCCCAGTAGCGCTGGGTGAACGCGGGCTCGGTCAACGCCTGCCAGAGCCGTTCGGGCGTTGTCCGGATATAGGTCGTATAGACGAACGAGGGCTTGTCCATCGGGGTCTCCTCCAGTGCTCTCTTGAGATCGGCGAGCGCGTGGACGCGGTCCTGCTCGTAACGCGTGATCCAGCGTTCGGAGATCTCGTTGATGGGCGCCGCGTTGAGATAGTGGTGCTTCTCCCGACCGCGGCGGACGGTCGCGACGAGATTGGCCGCCTCCAGCACGGCAAGGTGCTTGCTCACCGACTGGCGAGCCATGTCGAGCGTCGCGCACAGCTCGCGCAGCGTCTGGCCATTACGCTCGTTCAGGCGGTCAAGCAACAGCCGCCGGCTCGGATCGGCGAGCGCCCTGAAGATCGCGTCCATGTACGAAGAGGCAGGCATCTGGCTGCCCATAATACGCAGCCATACGGCTGCCTGTCAAGGCGTCCACGGCGGCGCGCGACCTCGGTCGGCCTCGAGGTCGCGGCTTGCCCCGGTCCCCTATCACTCGATAGCGACAAACTGAATCGGAGGCGAATGAGATGAAATCTGCCGTGCTCATCCCCGGGGCCGGCGGCCTGGGCTGGTATTGGCACCTGGTCGAGCGCGACCTGCGGGATCGGGGATACGACGCGTTCGCCGTCGACCTGGCGGCGTCCGGTCGGACGGGGCTGCCGGCCTACGCCGACGCGGTCGTGGACGCGATCGACGGCCGGACCGATGTCGCCCTGATCGCGCAGTCGATGGGAGGCTTCACCGCGCCGCTGGTGTGGCAGCGCGTCCCAGTCCGGCTGGTGGTGTTCGTCAACGCGATGATTCCGCGGCCCGGCGAGACGCCGGGCGAGTGGTGGGCCAATGTCGGCTCAGAGGAAGCGAGGACGGCGGCGGCGGCGCGCGACGGCTACAGCGCCCAACTCGATCTGACCACGTACTTCATGCACGACATCCCCGAGGCTCTGGCCGTCGAGATGCAGACCCAAGCCGCGTCCCAACTGGACGAGAAGTTCGACGATGCCTGCACGTTTGACACCTGGCCGCCGGTCCCCATCCACGTCGTGGCTGGCCGTGACGACCGGTTCTTCCCGCTCGAGCTCCAACAGCGCATCGCCCGTGAACGGCTCGGCGTCGATCCCGTCATCGTGCCGGGCGGTCATCTCGCCGCCCTCAGCCACCCCGAGGACCTGGCCGACGTGATCGCCGGATACCTCGGACCCGCCTGAGCCCACCTGGCCGGCGCGTGTCGCCGCTCCTCGCCCATCCTGGTGCGAGGGCGAACCGACTTCATCTGCCGGCATGCGACGGGGCGGCGGGGAGTCGCACCGTGACGCGGAGGCCGCCGGCGGCCCGGGGGGCGAGGGTGAGGGTTCCGTCGTGTGCTTGGGCGATGCTCTTGACGATCGCGAGGCCGAGACCGATGCCTGCGTGGTCGCTGCGTATGCGTTTGGCGCCGCGCTGAAACGGCTCGGCCAGCGTGGAAACCAGCTGCGGGGTGAGCTTCTCGCCGGTGTTCTCGACGGTGAGCAACACGCTGCTCGGGCGTGCGCTGGTCGTGACCCACACGGTGCCGTGCTCAGGCAGGTTGTGGACGATGGCGTTATGCACGAGGTTCGTCGTCATCTGCAGCAGGAGCGCCGGTGAGCCGATGGTGGGGGTCGCGTCCCCGGAGGTCTTGATGGTGAGGCCGCGCTTCTCCGCGAACGGGAGGAGCGTTTCGGTGGCTTCTTCGGCTGTGAGCGACAGGTCGACGTGTTCCGGGACGAAGGACCGCTGGTCGGCGCGGCTGAGCAGGAGCAGCGCTTCGGTGAGGTCGATCGCTCGGGCGTTGACGGCGTAGAGGCGTTCGTCGAGCTCGCCGCCGTCGCGGTTCGGGTCGTTGCGGGCGACGTCGAGAAGTGTCTGGGTGATCGCCAACGGGGTGCGCAGTTCGTGGGAGGCGTTGGCGGCGAATCGCTGCTGTTCGGCGACTTGCGCTTCGAGACGCGCGAGCATGGCGTCGAACGCGTCGGCGAGTTCGCGGAACTCGTCTTTGCGTCCCGGTAGCCGGATTCGGTGGGCGAGCGATCCGGACGCGGCCGTGCGGGTGGCGTCCGTGATGCGGGCTAGGGGGGCGAGCATGCGGCCGGCGAGAATCCATCCTCCGAGGAGACCGAATACGAGGAGGAACGCCAGCACGATGGCCGCGGGCCAGGCGAACCCGTGCAGGGGGTCGGAGCGATCGAAGGGTATGAATCCCCAGGTGCGGAAGACCACGCCGTGTCCCAGATAGCGCAGAATGAACTCCCACATGGCCGCGAGCAGCAAGGCGCCGGCGAGCATGAGGAACCCGGCGTAGCTGAGGGTGAGCTTGAGGCGAACGCTCAAACCAGGGGCTCTATCCACGGTCTACTCCCTCGCGACCGGGTGCTGTGTCGATGCGGTACCCCGCACCCGACACGGTGGCGATGATCCAGGGCTCGCCGAGGCGTTTGCGCAGGGCTGAGACGGTGATGCGCACGGCGTTGGTGAACGGGTCGGCGTTCTCATCCCACGCCCGTCTCAGGAGCTCCTCGGCGCTGACGACACCGCCTTCAGCGGCGACGAGAACCTCGAGCACGGCGAACTGCTTGCGGGTCAGGGCGACGTAGCGACCATCGCGGTAGACCTCGCGGCGGAACGGATCCAGACGAAGCCCTGCGATCTCTCGCACCGGCGGCCGGTTGTGGGCACGCCGGCGGTCGAGCGCTCTGAGACGGAGCACGAGCTCCTGGAGTTCGAAGGGCTTCGTGAGGTAGTCGTCGGCGCCGAGGCCGAACCCGGAGGCCTTGTCGTCGAGCCGGTCGGCAGCGGTGAGCATGAGGATCGGCATGCCGCTTCCGGAGGCGACGATGCGTCTGGCGATCTCGTCGCCGGACGGCCCGGGAATGTCGCGGTCGAGGACGGCGATGTCGTAGACGTTGATCCTCAGCAGATCCGTCGCCGTGTCGCCGTCACCGGCGATGTCGGCGGCGATCGCTTCCAGGCGTAGACCATCGCGGATGGCTTCTGCCAGATAGGGCTCGTCCTCGACGAGCAAGACACGCACGCGCCGATGCTACGAGCTGGGGCATATCGTCGGCGTATCGGAAACCGCATACGTGCTGGCAACACCACGCTGCCTTGAATGGCGGCGTGACCCTGAGTGAACCAGCACGACCAGCAGCCCGGCGCACCCGATCGACCGTTTACCGCGCCCGCCGCCGACGCGCGCTGCTCGGCGCGGTAGTCGCCCTACTCCTGGCCCACGCGGCCTTCGCGGCAGCCCGCCGGACGCTCAGCGACAAGGGCCACTCCCTGTCGCCGGACCGCTGGCCCCGCCGCGGACAGGCGGCGTTGGTGCTCGGCAACGGCCGGCCGGCGGCGAGCCCGCGCGAGCAGCCGGCACCGATCGCCAGCCTGGCGAAGGTGATGACCGCCTACCTGACCCTCGCGCGCTATCCCCTGAGCGGCGCACAGGACGGGTTCACGATCACCATCACCGAGGACCAGGCGCAGGCCGAGGCGCAAGGCCAGTCGGTCGTGTCGGTGCGGGCGGGCGAGCAGCTGACCGAGCGCCAACTGCTGGAGGCGCTGCTGATCCCCTCCGGCAACAACATCGCCCGGATGCTCGCCACCGTGGTGGCGGGCAGCGAGACGCGCTTCGTCGCCGAGATGAACGCCGAGGCCCACGGGCTCGGGATGAACCACACGATCTACACCGATCCCAGGGGGTTCGACCCGGGCACGATTTCCACGGCCGCCGACCAACTCCGCGTCTTCCAGCAGGCGAGGCGCTTCCCGGTCTTCCGCCAGATCGTCTCGATGGCCAGCGTCACGCTGCCGGTCGCCGGGACGCTCATCAATTTCAACCCCCTGATCGCCCAGGGGTACGCCGGCAAGACCGGTTCGGACTCCGCGGCCGGTGGGTGCCTGGCCTTCTCCACCCCGGTGACGGTCGGCGGGCGGCGGATCACCGCAGTCGGCGTGGTCCTGGGTCAGGGTCAGGGCAGCGACACGCCGACGCTCCTCGGCGCGGCGGGGCAGGCCGCCGAGCAACTGGTCGACTCCGTCACCCCGACGATCGGCATGAGCACGCTCGCCGCGCCCGCGCCCGCGCCCGCGCCGGCGGCCGGTCCGGGAGGGGACCCCGGCCGAAATGACTACCCGCTGGCGCTCGCTCCCGGGCGCGCCCCGGCAGAGCCTTGATGTCACCGCACCCAACTATCGGGAGGAGAACGAATGAGTAGAAAGCGACGGCCGCTGGCCGCTCTAGGCCTGATCGCCATGGTCACCTTGATCGGCGCGTGCGGTTCGACCGCACCCGCCGGCACCGGCAGCGGCGACAACGCGTCCGCCGTCACCGGCACCAGCAGCGGCAACACCGCGGCCTCGAAGCGTGCGAAGGCGGTGAAGTTCGCCGAGTGCATGCGCGAGCACGGCGTCAGCGACTTCCCAGATCCGAACGCGGCGGGCGAGTTCGTCTATGGGGTCAGTGTGACCCCCACCGTGTTCGACAAGGCCGTCGGCGCGTGTAAGGCCCTGCAGCCACCGGGGAGCTTGAGCGCAAAGCGGAGCCCCGCGCAGCAGACGGAGGGCCTCAAGTTCGCCGCATGCATGCGCGAGAAGGGCGTGAGCGACTTTCCGGACCCCGTCAATGGTCAGCCCCTCGTCGACACATACCGCATCCCGTCGTCGGCAACGACCAGTGGTATGAGCATTCTCAACGCCGCGATGCAGAAATGCGGCGACTTCTTGGCCAAGGCCGCGAAGGGCCAGTAGCGGATGTCAGAGGCAATCACTAACCCGCGGGGAGAAGTCATGACTAGAACACTACGGGCGCTGGCCGGCTGCGCCCTGCTCGCCATGGCCGTGGTGATCAGTGCCTGCGGCTCGAGCGCACCTGCTGGCACCAGCACGGGCAGCGGCGGCGGCGACAACACCGCCGCCAATGCTCAGAAGGCCGTGAAGTTCGCCGAGTGCGTGCGCAGGAATGGTGTCAGTGGGTTCCCCGACCCGGGTGCCTCAGGCCAGTTCACCATCGATGGGGTAGTGAACGGCTCGTCGCTGGACCCGAACGCCCCGGCGTTCAAGCAGGCCATCAGCGCCTGTAGGGACCTGGAGCCAGCGGGGTTCATGGGCGGCAAGCGGAGCCCCCAGCAGACGGACGCCGCCCTCAAGTTCGCCCGGTGCATCCGTACCAACGGCGTGCCGGACTTTCCGGACCCCGCCGATGGTCAGCCCCTCGTCGACACGAATCGAATCCCATCCGCCGCAACGAAGAGCGGCATGAGCATTCTCAACGCCGCGATGCGGGAGTGCCGCGATTTCGCCGCAGCGGCCGGGGCCAGCCAGCCATGAGGCGGAGAACCTGGGCGCTGGCCGGAGCGGCCGTCGTGGCTGCCCTGATCGTCACCGGCGGAGTGGTCGGCGTGTCCGGTCAAAAGCAACAGGCTCGGGCCGCGGCGCAGCCGCCGGCGAATATCGCGCCGGTGGAGAGGAGGACGCTCTCGGCCATGGTCTCCCAGGCGGGGACCCTGACCTATCGGGCGCGATCGGACGGCTCGCCGTACTCCGTGATCAACCAAGCCCGCGGCATATACACCGAGCTGCCCGCGGCCGGCCAGGTGATAGCTCAGGGGCACGTGCTCTATCGGGTGAACGATCGCCCGGTGGTGTTGCTGCATGGCTCGACACCCGCCTACCGAACCCTCTCGGCCGGGATGAGCGGCCCCGATGTGGCCGAGCTCAACGCGGATCTCGTCGCGCTCGGCTACGCAACCCGGGCCCAGCTCAGCGGAACCTCCGCGTCCTTCGGGTCGGACACCGCCGGGGCCGTGGAGAAGCTGCAGGCCACGCTGGGGGTGACTCAGAATGGCGCCCTGACTCTGGGCGAGGTCGTGTTCGAACCCTCCGCCGTGCGGGTGACGACCCTGGCAGCCCAGCTGGGGGGAGGCGCCCAGGCCGGCGAGACGGTGATGCAGGCCACCTCGACCACCCGCCAGGTACAGGTGGCGTTGAGCGCCTCGCAACAGACCAGTTTGGCGGTCGGGGACAAGGTGAGCATCATCCTGCCCAACAACCACCCCACCCCCGGAGTCGTCTCCTCGGTGGGGGCAGTCGCCACGTGCCCATCGAGCTCCGGATCGGGCGGGTCGGGGTCCGGCTCGGCCGCGCCGGGGACGGACGCCTGCTCCTCAGCCAGCGCGGGGAGCAGCGCCACACCGACCATCACCGTGGGCGTCACCCCCTCCGATCCGGCCGCTACGGGCACGTGGGATCAGGCCCCGGTGCAAGTCGGCATCACCACCGCCAGCGTGCCCAACGCCCTGGTGGTGCCGGTGACCGCGCTACTGGCCCGGTCCGGCGGTGGCTACGCCGTCGAGGTCGTCGGGGCTGGCGCCGGCGCGAGGAACCATCTCGTGCCCGTCTCGCTCGGACTGTTCGACGACGCCGAGGGGCTGGTGCAGGTCACCGGCTCGGGGCTGGCCGCCGGCCAAGAAGTGGTGGTCCCGTCCACATGACCCAGACCCCGCCGCCGACACCCGACAACGACGCGGTCGCGACCGGCAACGGCTCCGCTCTCGACGGCACGGGGGTGCCGGTGCTGGATGTCGACGACGTGACGAAGACCTATCCCGGCGAGCCGCCCGTCCAGGCCCTGCGGGGGGTGAATCTCGCGATTGGCCCCGGAGAGCTGGTCGGGATCGTCGGGCCGTCGGGTTCGGGCAAGACCACGTTGCTGCAACTGATGGGGACCCTCGACCGGCCCACCAGCGGCCGGGTGCGGATCACCGGGCTGGACGTGGCCACGATGGCCGACGCGGACGTGGCCTACGTGAGGGCCACCCGGATCGGGTTCATCTTCCAGCAGTACTTCCTGGCCGAGCACGCGACCGTGTTGGACAACGTGGCCGACGGGCTCCTCTACGCCGGCATCCCCCTCAAGCAGCGCCGCGAGCGCGCGCTCGACGCCCTCGAGCTGGTCGGCCTGGCCCAGCGCCCCCATGCCCGTCCCACGCAGCTCTCCGGCGGGCAACGCCAACGGGTCGCGATCGCCCGAGCCCTGGTCGGCCAGCCCGCCATCATGCTCGCTGACGAGCCGACCGGCAACCTCGACCAGGCCAGCGGCCACGCCATCCTGGCCCTCATCGACCAGCTCCACCAGGCCGGCTCGACCATCGTGGTCATCACCCACGACCACGCCATCGCCCAGCGCATGCCCCGCAAGGTCGAGATCATCGACGGTCACATCGTCGCCGACACCGGCCCCGCCGCAGGCACCGACCCCCGCCTGCGCCGTCTCGGGGGACCGCCCACCCCCACACCGCAGACCGCGTCCGGGACGCCCGTCGGCGACGAGCCATCATGACCGACGCCACTCTGACCCGGAGGCGACTACAGCTCTCCGACCTCACCCGGCTGTCCACCATCGGGCTGCGTACCCGGAAGCTGCGGGCCGGGCTGTCGGCTCTCGGCATCGCCATCGGCGTGGCCGCCATCGTCGCCGTGCTCGGCCTGTCGGCCTCCTCCCAGGCCGGACTGCTCAACGAGATCAACCAGCTCGGCACCAACCTGCTCACCGTCAGCAACGGCCAGAGCCTCACGGGAGGCACCGCGGAGCTGCCGACCACGGCGCCGGGCATGATCGGCCGGATCAGCGGTGTCCAGCAGGTGCAGAGCACCGGGGCGGTCAGCGGCGCCGATGCCTACCGCAACCCGTACATCCCCTCGGTCGACACCCGCGGCCTCACCGTCCAAGCCGCATCGCTCGACCTCCTTCCGGTCCTCGCCACCACCGTTGCCCAAGGCCACTACCTCAACGCGGCGACCGCCCAGGAACCCGTCGCCGTCCTCGGCGCGGCCGCCGGCCAGCTGCTGGGCATCGACCGCATCTACCCCGGTGAACGCATCTGGGTGGGCGGCCAGTGGTTCTACCTCGCCGGCATCCTCAAACCGGCCGTGCTCGCCTCGGCCATCGACACTTCCGTCCTGGTCGGCTACCCCGCGGCAGACAAGTACCTGAGCTTCGACGGGCATCCGTCCACCATCTACCTCCGCGCCGAAACCGACCACGTCAACGCGGTCGACGACCTTCTCGCCGCCACCGCCAACCCGGAGAGCGCCAGCGAGGTCAACGTCAGCCAGCCATCCGACGCCCTCGTGGCCCAAGCCGACGCCAAGAGCGCGCTCAACGGCCTGTTCCTCGGCCTCGGCGCCGTAGCCCTCCTGGTCGGCGCGGTCGGCGTGGCCAACATCATGATCATCTCCGTCCTCGAACGCCGCTCCGAGATCGGCCTGCGCCGGGCGCTCGGCGCCACGAAAGGCCACATCCGCACCCAGTTCCTCTCCGAAGCCATCCTGCTCGGACTGCTCGGCGGAAGTGTCGGCGTCGCCCTGGGCGCCGCGGCCACCGGCGTCTACGCCCGCAACAAGCACTGGGCCACGGTGATCCCCACCGAAGCCTGGGCCGGCGGCATCGCCGCCTCACTCGTCATCGGCGCCCTCGCCGGGCTCATCCCCGCCGTTCGAGCCGCGCGCCTCTCCCCCACTCAAGCCCTGTGGTCGGTGTAGCCCACCGGCCGATGCACCGTATCCGGCTGGGAGCGGAAGCGAGACCCGCCCGACCCTGAGCCGGCGGAGATCCTCGGCCAGAAGCGGCAGGGCGCTTCTACTTGTGGATCACCACGAAGCTCGCGCGCACGGGCTTGGAAGTGATCGCCCCGAGCACGGCGCGAACGAAGATGGTGTGGCGTCCGGCCCCCACCTCGAACGAGTGGGGCGAACGGCAGCGCCTGTACCGTCCATGGTCGAGTTTGCACTCGAAGGCCGCTCCGGCACTGGGGGAGGAGAAGCGGATCCGTACCCGCACGCGGTTGGACCGGATCGTCAGTCGGGCCCTCGGGCGGGAGGTGAGCGTGGGAGGCGCCAGCACAGGCCTCAGAGAGCCGCCGGGTGCCGGGCTGGTTGGAGCCGCGGGGCCGGGCGAGGGCGTGGGCGTGGGGCCAGGCGACGGCGTGGGGCCAGGCGAAGGCGTGGGCGTGGGGCCTGGCGAGGGCGTGGGGCCTGGCGAGGGCGTGGGGGTAGGTGAGGGGATGGGACTCGGCTGAGGCGGTGGGCACGGTCCAACGTAGGTGGCGCTATTGACCACGCCGTGGTGGCCGCTGGCGGTACCGGCGGATTGAGTGCGATAGGTGTGGCCGCAGACCAGGGCGGCGCCGACAAACGACACGCCGATTCCTCCTGGGGTGCTACCGGAGGCGTTCTGGCACCCGACCTGGCTCGTGTACCAGTTGCCGTTGGCGTTGTACACCTGCACGCAGACCGTGAGGCTGACCGCATAGTGACCGCCGCAGCTCAGCGACCCGCCGAAGGTCGGACCCGGTCCGTCCGCCTCAAGTGAGCAGTTCGTTCCTGCGATGGGCTGTGTGGCGGCGGACGCAGCTGTGGCGCCGATCCCGAGCGTCGCGCTCGTCATGACGACGGCCACGACCGCTGTCAACGTCAACCTTCGCATGCCATGTCCCCTTGATCTCGTCAGGTCTGGGTCGGCACTGCCGGGCGTACCCAAACCGGCACCGCTCAACCAAGCGGCAGAAGCCCTGGCCGCGGCACCTCCGCTGCCGGGAGGCCCTTGCGAGATTGGCGGTCGCGGCCCGATTTACCACCGGCTGCGCATTTGCGGGCCTTTCCAGTGGAGCCAACCGGGATCGAACCGGTGACCTCCTGCTTGCAAAGCAGGCGCTCTCCCAGCTGAGCTA
Source organism: uncultured Solirubrobacterales bacterium (assembly GCA_963742705.1). Lineage (GTDB taxonomy): Bacteria > Actinomycetota > Thermoleophilia > Solirubrobacterales > Solirubrobacteraceae > Palsa-513. The sequence continues at coordinate 77,517 of CAVUMZ010000002.1, forward strand.
TGGCCCCTCGCCCGACGAGTCTAGCCGGGCGTCTACTTGTCGAAGTCGAACTCCTGGGGCGGCGCCTGCTCGAACCACAGGCGGTCGTGCTCGGGCGTCTCCTCGAGGAAGTCGGGGGTCTGCTCGAGGACGTCGGCCGGGTCGGCATCCTCCGCCGGCAGGCGGAACTCCTCGGTCGGCGGACCGGCGGCGGCGCCCGCCGCGGCGGCGGCGGGGGCGGCGTGAAGCGCGATGGCGGTGGGGGAGCCGGCGGAGGCGGACCGACGCGGGCCGGCGGAGGCGCAGGCGGACCGACGGGGGCCGGCGGAGGCGGAGGCGCAGGCGGACCGACCGGGGCCGGCGGAGGCGGAGGCGGCCCGACATGGGCCGGCGGGGTCGGCGGGGGCGGTGGCGGCGGAGGCGGGGGTGCGTAGGCCGGCTCGTCGGGGGCGTAGTCGTCGGTCCCAGCGTCGTAGAAGCCCGACGAGGGGTAGGCAGCCGGCGGGACGTAGCGCTCCTCCTCGGCCGCGTAGACGTCGTCCGGCGCGATGTACGCCTCCTCGTGGCCGGCATAGTCCGCCGCCGGCGGCGCCGCGCCGGGCGCGCCGCCGCGTCCGAGCGCCTCGCGCTCCTCTCGGGCCACGGCGTCGGCGTCGGCTCCGGCTCGCCGCTTGAGCTCCAGGTGCTCGCGGATTGCGTCATCGAGCAGTCCCATCAACCAGAAGCCTAACGCGCGCGGACGGTCTTGTTCTTCCCACCCCGCTTGGCCTCGTACAGGGCCGCGTCGGCCGCGGCGATCAGGCGCTCGGGATCTTGGGCGTTGCCGGGGAGGGCGGCGGTCCCGAGGCTCGCCGTAACGCGCATGTGGCCGCTGCCGGCAACGATCGGGATGTCGAGGTTGGCGATCCCCGTCCGCAGCCGCTCGGCCAGGTGGTAGGCGCCGTCGACATCCGTCTGCGGCAGGATCACCGCGAGCTCCTCGCCGCCGTAGCGGGCTGGCGCGTCGATCTCGCGCGAGTACGACCGCATCAAGGCGGCGACCGATCTCAGCACCTGATCGCCCTGCTGGTGGCCATAGGTGTCGTTGACCGACTTGAAGTCGTCGAGGTCGACCATCACCAGGCCGACCGACTGGCCGAAGCGGCGGGCACGATCGGCTTCGGTCCCGAGCGTCTCGATGAACCGCCGGTGGTTGAACAGGCCGGTCAGCTCGTCGGTCAGCGCCTGCCGCTGCACCTGTTCGTGGAGGCCGACGTTCTCGATCGAGACCCCGGCCTGCCGCGCCAGGTAGGCGAATACGTCGCGCTCGCCCCGCTCGAACGGTCGCTCGCCCCGGGCGATCGAAATCACCCCGAGCACCTCGTCGCCAGTGTCAGACCCGCGCAGGACGTGGGCGAGCGCGCTGACGCCGTTGGCCCCGCCGCTGCCCGAGTTGCCCGACCGGAGCGCCTGCTCCTCGGCCGCCGCCAGCGCTCTTTGGAACTCCCCGGTCGGTCCGACCCTGGCCGCTTCGCGCAGGGACGGGTCGGCCCCGGTCCGGGCGACGGCCCGACCGGCCCGGGCGCCGGCCCCGTCGACCGCGCTGCGCAGGACGATCTCGAGCAGGGCGTCGCGATCGAGGTTCGATGCGAACGAGTCGCCCAGACGCTGCAGCGACTTCTCCAGCTGGCTGCGCTGCCGGCGCAGCTCCTCGAGCCGGCTCTCGAGCTGGCTGGCCATGCTGTTGAACTCCTCCCCGAGCGCCGCGAACTCGTCTCGGCCGACCACCGGCACGCGCGTCCCGAAGTCCCCGGCCCCGAACCGGCGGGCCGCCTCGAGGAAGCTGACGAGCCGCCGCTGGATCGAGCGTGACAGCAGCAGGGCGAAGACGAGCGCGAGCGCCAGGAAGCCGCCGAGGACCGATCCGGCGACAAAGCGGCTGCGGTCGATCGCCGCCCCGACGTCGCTGCGCAGGAGCACCGCGATCCGCACCGGCCGGTCGTCGAAGCTCGACGCGTCGAACGTCGACGCTCGGTAGGTGCCGCCGACGATGTTCACGTCCCTTCGCTGGGCAAGCTTGCCCCCGCGCGCACGCAGCGCCTGCGCCAGCGCCGTCCCCGGGCCGGGCCGGCCCGACTTGTCGCTCGCGGCGAGGACGTTCGTCCCGCTCAAGACGGCGATGTCGACGCCGGTCAGGCGGCTCGTGGCCCGGGCGTAGCTCGCCGCCGTCCGGCGCGAGACCTCGAGCGTCCCGATCGTCCGCCCGCTGACCGTCGTGATCAGGCGGAAGTTCGGCGCCAGGGCGTCGCGGTCGCCGACATCGACGACGGCCCGGCCCTTGGCGAAGACAGCGAGCCGGGCCAGGTGATTGCGCGGCACGAGGATCCGCGCCCGCCGCTCCGCACCCGGGTAGTCGCCGTGCGCCAGGGCGAAGACGAAGTCCGGGTCGCGGGCGACCTTCGCCACGATCGACCGGGTCTGCCCGCCGTTCTGGTCAGCCTGGTAGACACCGATCGCCGCGCTCTGCGACGCGCCGAGGCTGGCGTTCGTCTGACTGCTGATGCTGTCGGCGATCAGCAGGTAGAGGATCACCGCGACGGCGAGCATCGGCACCACGACGATGACGACGAAGAACAGCGTCAGGCGGTTGCGGAAGCTCATGACCGGGCGGTCATGAGGAGACTACCGGCGCCAGGGCGCTGGCCACCATCCGTCCGGACAAACGTACGATCAGGCCGCCGACCCGACGACCGGTCTAGACTGGAGACGTGTCGCGTAGCGACGCACGGCGGGGCTATAGCTCAGCTGGGAGAGCGCCTGGATCGCACCCAGGAGGTCGCCGGTTCGAGCCCGGCTAGCTCCATCGACAAAGGCCCCGCAAACGCGGGGCCTTTGTTTAGCCGCCGCCCCGGCCTCCGGGGTCATCGTGGGCCTTTCAATCTCCCTTTGTGCCCATTCGGCGGGGATCACAGCCTCGCGTCAACTCGGACGACCTCGGCGCTGAACGGGCGGCGGAGCGCCCCGGCAGGTTCATGACCGGACCCGGGCCGACTCAACATGAGCGTGCTCACACTCACCAGCGGCGGCCGACCGCGGACCATGGGCGCCCGCTTTGCGTGGGCCAATCGAAAGCGTAACTGGGAGCCTTCTCGGCTTCTGAGCGTCGTCCAACACAGGCGCGCATGGGGCGGCCGATCCGGCGCTCGTTCTGGTTTGCGCAGGCAGGCGTGTCCGCGTGCTCGAGGAGCCCGGCGCCGAGGCTGGGCGAGGACGATGCGCGTACCCCCGTCGCGGCGCTGGGCGGTGACGCCTTCAAGGGCGGCGGCCGCGATCAGATAGCCCGGGGTGTGGTCAAGCAACTGGCAGGGCAGAGCGCCGGGTTCGCCGTAGGCGAGAGCGATCCCGGTGGCAGCCTGAACGAGCGAGTCAAAGCCGCGGCGGTCGGCGAACCCGGAATATCGCCCCAGGCCGACGGCGCCACCACCACCACGCCGGGGTGGCTGTCCGCGAGTGCTTCGGGAGAGCCCGAACCGGTCGAGCGCTCCGGGGCGGTAGCCGGTGACGACTATGTCCGCGCCGGCTACCAGCGCTTGTAGGCGAAGGTCGGCCAGATCGAGGATGGCGCTGCGCTTGGCGAGGAGGCCGTCGTACTGGTGTGCAGCTTGAGTTCGGGTCGATCGGGGGCGTCGACCCGGAGCACGTCGGCGCCGAGCGCTCCGAGCATCGTGTGCCGACCGGGCCGGCGATGACGCGCGTCAGGTCAAGCACGCGCAGGCGACGGGCTGGTCGCGGCGGTACGCCGGGGATCGTCACGGTATCGATGAGTGGAGCGGGGTCCCCGGCGAGCGCCCGCCACTGCGTGGCGGTTCGCACCGCCACTGCGAGGCCGCCGGCGCCGTACACGCGGGCGTCGACCTCGGCGGCTGGCAGCGTCGCGATCGCCCGCGCAAACCCATCGTGGTTCGTCGCCAGGGCCGCGAGCAACGCGTCCTGATGCCAGCGATAGTTGGCATGGGTGCGAACCCACCCATCCGAGGCGCGCCAGAAGCGCGACATCGGCGCAAAGCCGGGCAGCGGTCGGCCGTCGAGGCGCAGGAGCCGCTCGCTGCGGATGGCGGCGGCGACGTGGGTGGGATCGACCTCGACGGGCACCCGGCCGCGCATCTGGGCCGCAGCTTCCAGGGCCCGCCTGACAGCTTCAACCGCGATCACCTCGCCGCCCGGAGCCTCGGACCGTGCGACGGTCCGAGCCGGGTGGATCTGCCCGTGAGTTCGCTCGGTTCGCGCTCTGGCGCGCACGGTGTCGTCGCGCCTTGGCGACGTTGCCGCAGCCCTGCATCGAGCACCACTGGCGCTGGCCGCCGCGCGAGCGGTCGTAGAACCGCGCACTGCAGCTCTCCGACGCGCAGATGCGAACACGCTCGCGCTGGTCGGTCCCAAGCATCTCGGCTGCATCAAGAGCCAGCAGCCCAAGGGCATGGCGACCGGGATGTGGCGCCGCCGGGGTGGTCAGAACGGGCGGCCAACCCGCTCGAGGTAGGACGAAGCGCTGATCGAGCCTTGCTTCGGGCAGCCAGCCCTCGATGGTGCTGAGGGCACCATCGCCAGGGGCCTCTCGCTGGACCACCGCGTCCGTCGCCAGGCTGATCGCTTCGCGCAACTCCCGCGCGGACCGGAGAAGCCGGTCGTCGACGGGCGCCACGTCGGCGGCCATCCCCGCCTGGACAAGCCACTCGGCGAGATCGACCGGGACGACGAGCGTCTCCACGTTGCGCCACCAGCGCTCCCGGAGGGTGTTGACAAAGTCGAGAGCCGGCCGTCCGGCAAGCCAGTACCACCAAGGCGCGCCGCGGTCCAACGGAAGAGAAAGATCGTTAGGAAGATCCATAACCGGTTTGTTGACCGCGAACAGGTTACGCTATATCGTGCCGCCCGTGACATACACCCACCTGGCAGCCGACGAAGCGTTCTGGCGACCCTCCAACCAGATGGGCGTCCTTAACACCGACCTCGCCAAGCAACTCGGGATCCCGGCCTTCGGGGCCCGCCTGTGGCGGCTGGCTCCCGGGGAAGCCTCGACCAAGCACCGCCACCGACACCAAATCGAGCTCTACGTCCTCCTCGAGGGCGTCGGACGAATCCGTATCGAGGACGAACTCCTCTCTCTCGCACCGCTGTCAGCCGTCGTGATCGATCCGGAGACTGTCCGTCAGATCTTCAACGACACCGACACCGACGCGCTGTGGCTTGTTGTCGGCACGCCGGCCGAGGCGGCCAACACGCTCGAGATGACACCCGAGCAACTCGCCGAGCTCTACCCCGACGGACCCAGGGCACTGCCACTCGAGCTCGCCCGATAGCGGCGAGCTGGACCGCGTCGCCAGCCGCAGCTTCCCCCGCATTCGCCAGAAGGAGGGCAGGCCCGTGCCTGCTCTCCCCAGCAGAAGGGGCGCGTGGCTGCGGCCCTACACTGCGCTCGCTGCGGAACGAGGAACGGTCGCGAGCGAGGGAAAGCCGGCTGCTCCCGCATGACCAGCGCGAGCGAGCGTGCCTTCGCTCATGTCTTCGCTGGTTCCGCGCGAGCGGGCTCAGGCGGCGACCACGCCGGCGGCGTGGTGTGGCACGGGAAGGCGGTGCCCTCGATCTCGTAGATCGTCGGCGAACGCTGAGAGGGCCTCCTGGATGCGTTCGGTGACTTCTGGGCGGCTGGTGCCGAGCGCGACGACGCCGGGGAGGTCGGGGATGAAGGCACCCCACGCGCCGTCCTCGGCTTGCTCGTAAATGACGACGTATTCGCTCATCGGAGATCCTCTAGGCCGCTCGCTCGTCGAATGCTACCGAGCGTTCCCGGGGGAACCGTGTTGCGGTCCTTCCCGGCGACGACGATCCGCTCCTCGCGATCAGGATGGGCCCAGACTTCATGAGACCCGCGTTGACGCACGACCTGCCAGCCCGCGTCGATCAGCGCCGCCCTGACATCGCTGTATTTCTTCGCCATCGCTGCCGACCGTACGCCACACAGCGGACAGTTGGAGTCGTCGCGATCTGTCGTCCGCCGCCCCGTTTCCGTCCCGCGGCAAGGGTCGGTTATCGCCGCACCCCGGGCAGGCGGCCGTCGCCGAAGCCCCTCGGTGCGCGATCTTGGAGCCGGGCCCGAGGCATGGAGGCCGCCGGGGAGGGAGCGATGGCCTGCGCTCCCTCCGCGATCGGCCGTTCAGAGCTGGAGCCCCGCGGTGGCGGACATCATCGGTGCGCGTCTGGCGTGGACGGTGGCGATGATCTCCTCGGTGTCGATGCCTTGGAGGTAGATGCTGGTCGTGCCCAGGTTGGCGTGCCCGAGCTGGCGCTGGATGATGTTCAGCGCGACGCCCTCGCGCGCGAGCTCGACAGCGTGGGCGTGGCGGAGCTGATGCGGCGCGAACCGTCGTCTCACGCCGGCCAGAGCAGCCGTGCGGCGGAACTCGACGCGGACTGCGGCACTCGACCATGGTCGCCCACGGGTCGGTCCGTCTATGACGCAGAACAGCGGGCCCACCGGCAGCTCGATGCGGTCTGTGAGCCAAGGACGTAGGTGCTCCCAGCCCCATCCATGCCGACCTCCCGGCGCCGGCCGCCCTTCCCGCAGCGCACAGCAACGACCCCCGACGCACGTCGAGGTCATGCTCGGTCAGCGCGAGCGCCTCCTGGACGCGCAGGCCACCGCGCCACAACACGACGATGATCGCGCGTAACCGATGGCCGTGGCGGCCGTCGGGCGCATGGCGCATCACCGCCACGATCTCCTCGATGGTCGGAGGGTCGGCCGGGTAGTGCATCCCCTTGTTGCGTGGCGGACGCCCGGCGTGGTAGCCGGGCATCGTCGCCGGCGAGCGGCGACGACCCGCAGAATCAAGTACGGGCGAGTTGGTCATGGCAACGTCCGATCGATGCAGCAGACAGTTCCGCCGCTCTACCACTCGCTTCGCTATCGCGAAGCGCGAGCTCCGATCGATCAGCCGCAGCACTCCCTGCTCGTCCGACGCGGGAGCGACTTGCTCGAAGCCCGTCATGATCGCCTTGGGGATGAAGGCAAGGGCGCGTGACGCAGGTGAGCCCTCGGACTCGGCTCCGCTGCAAGCCTGCCGACGGCCACGAACCGGGTGTAATGAGTCACCCATGCCTCCGGAAGTCCTGAAGCTCCACGCGCTCTGGCCGATGCTCGCCGCCGACGTTGCTCGTCGCCCGTTAGGTACCGGGCCGCTCTGGCCCCAGCTCTCGGACAGATCGTGGTACGCGCTCGCGGCGAGCGTGGATCTGCTTCGGCGGCATTATCCGGCGACTTGGGGGCTGTTTGGGACTGAGGATGAAGCACGCGTCGCTGTCGTGGACGTATTCGAGGAGCGCGGCCCCTGTGCCGACGAGGTTCTCGTACACGCCCTTCGGGCGCTGGCGAAGCAGCAATGGTTGATCGAGGCCCCGATCGTGAACGTGGCGCGGCCGAGCGGGCTAGTCATAATCAACCCGTCGACGATCATCGCTGCCACCGATGATCGAGCGCGCGGTAATGGCGGCTGGCCCGCTCGCACTTTGGTACCGATGTCGTCGGCCTCGGCCAGCGTCAGATTCATGACCAGGAGCTCACTCCGGCCGACTCCCGCCACACCGCCTCGCTCTTGGCGGCTCGCGGCGGGGTGCGTGCGGCAGCCCACGAAGCGGTAATGACGGAAGCAAGAATGGCGGTTGCCGTCTGGACCCTCTTGGCCCCGCCGCATGCTCCTGAGATGTACATGCCAATCTGGCCGGCCGCGACGGAGTGGCTTCCGCAGCCCTGGCTGCACTACGAGGGCCGTACAGTCGAGCTCCCCACTGCCTCCTCGACGCAGCCGAGGGGGAGCACCGTCGTGTACCCAGACAGCTCCGGGATGTATGAACTCCCGGAAGAGCCAACCCTCTCCGCGGCCCACCGGGCGATTGGCCTCGCAGCTACACGACGCAGCGCCCGAGCGCTACTGACTGCCGCATGGCAGCTCTACCTCGCAGCGCGGCTCCCGACAGATCTAATGTGGCTAGATCGGCTCGTCGCCCTCATGATGGCGCGTGACGCGATGTGCGAGCCCCCGACGCCTCCCGAAACGAACGAGTCGTGCGAAGCGACGACGGAAGGAGAGCTAGAGCATCGCGCTCGGACGGTTACGCATCGCTGGCAAGCCGGGCGCGTCGCGCTACGCGTCGACCGTGACATGCGGCGCGCCGGATGGAGCCCCGCTCAGATCCGGTCAGTCGACGACCGCGCCCGGCAGCTTCGCCACCTCGCTGTGCACAGCGCCGACGCGTCGCTGCTCGCGCTCGGGTACCCGCCACACCTCGACCGGCCGATGCGACGCGGACCACGCCTGCCGGGCCCAGAACTTTCACCGCTCGCCGTGCGCGAGGCCGTAATGCCCGCATTCGGCGCGGTCCGCCTGATGGCCGTCGGCCTATGGGAGAGAATGCTCAGAACCAACTTCGACGATGAGTCGTACGACGCCGCGTTGTCGCCACCGCTTAGCGCCAAGTAACCGTCCCCCAGGTTGCGTCAGGCCACGACTGGCGGCGCCGTGCTTCCAGGAATTGTCGCGCGTGCCGCAGCCTTGACGCGACCAAGTTTGGGCCGTCGTGTCCTCGATCGCGCCGACGCCGTCATGGCGCTGTTACGACAGGCAGTCTCGAGTCACGGTGGCCGCGGGACGCGGAGTCCGACTGTGCGAAGCACGCCGACATCTGCAGGTGCCTCCGCGGCTGCGCTTTCCGGTTCACAAACGGGAGTTCCGATCAGGGAACGCCCGTGCGCCGCTGCGGGTGCCGTCAAGACTCAGTCGTCGGTGTGCGATGGGCCAGGATCGTCCGGGCCGATTGGTGGCGGGTCGTGCTCCGTGGTCGCTTGGCGGACAACGAGTTCAGTGAAGGCGTCCCACGCCCCGACGGCGTTGGCATGGGCGATGCGAGCGTCGCGTAACTCATGGTACGTCAGTCGCTTACGGCCTAGTTCGGCGGTGCTCCGCGCGATTTCCGCATTGAGGGCTTCGATGAGCGGCGGTTGGCCAGCCGTCCGCCGGGCAGGCAACGGCTCCGCCGCCGCGCCGCGCGCCTGGACGATCTGCCGGCCGCGCCAGATCAAAGTTGCTGGGAAGGAGAGGTAGTCGAAGCCGTAGCAGCGAATCTCCATCGACTCCGCCGCGCCGGCGACGGCCACGAGCCAGCGCGCAACACGCGACGGCGGGTAGTCGCGCCGCCAGTCCGGATCGCGCGTGGCGGCCATCGCCGGGCCGACGCCCGGACGCGCGTGAACGAGCCGGTTGCGTAGATCAAACAGCTGCTTGAGGGCGGGCATGACCTCGTCCCCCTCCCAGAACAGCCGACCATAGGCCTGCTCAACGGCTTCGAGGTACTTGCGCAGCGTCGACCAGCGATCAATCTTGCCGAACTGGACATCCGTGAGCTTGTCGCGCAGGTGCACGTCGAGGAAGTCGTTGACGAAGGCCTCCGCGGCGAACGCCGCAAAGAGCGCCGCCGCGCAGCAGAAGTCGCGCTGCGTGATGTCGGCCAGCGTGGCGAACGCCTCCGGCGGATCTTTGCGTCCGAGAGGCCATATGCGCCGAGGCGAGAGCACCGCTTCGAACGTACACGCGTCGTCGAGTGCGTTCAATGCGTTCAGAAGATGCGACGACGCCAGCGTGCGCGGGGCCGGCCGCGGCAGGCCCCGGAGCTCCTCATCGACGCGCTGCTGGTCCCGATCGGACAGCACTGGCGACAGCGTACTTCGGCGCCCAAAGGGCTCCCGCTGCAGCGTCGGGGTGATTGCCCGGCACGCCCCGCGGTTGGTCGCGCCACGTCCGCTTCTACCGGACCTCGCAAGAGCGAGATCTCGGACGCCGCGCGCGGTCGGAGATCGTCCGGAGCGAGAACGCTGGGGAGGCGCGTCGGCGACGCCCGCATCGACCGCGGACAGTCGCGTCGGCACGGCGTCGCACGCTCGTGCATTCCGTGGAAGCGGTCGTCTCCGCATCCCGACTTGCCCGCGCGGCGAACGGCGGAAGGAGGCGTCGGCCGCGGGGCCACGTGGAGCATGGAGCAGTGCGCGGCGTCGGGGTCGTCATGCGCCTGCGGCTTCTCTGCTGAGAGCGGCACTCTTCGGCAATGAGATCGAGTGGCGTTGACGTTCGCCGCTTGGGCTCGTGTTGTAGCCGCCCATTCGCCAGACTGGCGGTGAGTAGCGTTGATGGTGGTCGCTGGGCCGTCGCCGGCGCGGGCGACGCGGTGGACGTCCGATGCGGCGAAGTCAGATCGCGTCGCCCGCTCGCATATGTCGGCGTGTGGGCGGGCCGAGTGCGAGACGCTCCTCGATCACGCTGCCCTGCACGGCGCCAGAGCGCCGCACGAAACGTCGCGCTGCTCTGGAGGACGAGGATAATAAGCTCTGCTCGTGACCGACTACGTCCTCGCGACCGACGCGGACGATGCTGAGCGGCGGCGGATGGCGCTGCTGTTCGCCTACCACGGTGCGCTGACGATTGAGGTGCTCGAGGCAGCCGGGGTTTCCCACGGCTGGCGCTGCCTTGAGATCGGCGCCGGGGGTGGTGAGATCACTCGCTGGCTGGCGAACCGGGTCGCCCCCGGCGGATCGGTCGTCGCGGTGGACCTCGAGACTCACTGGGTCGAGCCGCTCGCGGGTGAGGTGGTCGAGGTTCGCCGCGGCGACTTCGCTCAGCTGGATTTCGCCCGAGCGAGCTTCGACCTCGTCGTCGCCCAGATGTTGTTGCTTCACCTGCCGAGTCCCACCGAGGCGTGCCGGCGCTTCACGGAGCTCACCGCCCCGGGCGGTCAAATCGTGATCCACGATGCAGACTTCACGGCGCTAACGCTCGCCGATGCCACCGCGTCTGAAGCAGCAGGCCTCGCGGTCATGTCCGATGTCATGCGCGCTGCGGGTATCGACCTCGCGCTCGGGCCGAAAGTCGCCGGCCTGCTCGAGGCCGCCGGCACGACGATCGAGCAAGTCGAGACACGGCCAGGCGATACCCGCGAGGACGGGCGCATCGCGGGCGAAATCTCGGCGGTCACGATCGACCGGTTCCGCGATCGCACGGAAGTACCGGACGAGGCGATCGACGCGGCGATGGCGGCTCTCAGAGATCCCGAGAGGCGGCTGGCCGGTCCCACCCGATGGGTCGTCCGTGCGCGCGTCGCCAGATAGTCCGCAGCACTACGACTGCCGAAAAGCCGCAAGACCTGACCCACGGGCGTGCCCTTCCGATCCTCAAGACCGCTCTCGCATCCACATCGAAGGAAGCATCTGAACCGGTGCCGAGGAGACGACCGCTGCGGCGGACTTGCCCAGGTCTCGAACGATCTGATGCATGACGGATGTCAGCTATAACCCCAACGGGTTGAACGGCCAGCCGACGCTGAGCGGCATCTTCAACACCGTCAGCGGGGCGGGCGGGTCGGTGAGCGGCGGACGCGACAACACGGCCAGCGGGCCTCTCTCGTCGGTGAGCGGCGGGGAGTACAACAGGGCCAGCGGCGAGACCTCGTCGGTGAGCGGCGGGTACCACAACACGGCCAGCGAGCTTGACTCGTCGGTGAGCGGCGGGGAGTACAACACGGCCAGCGGCGTCAACTCGTCGATCCTGGGCGGGGCCGGCAAGACGGTGAGCACGCAGGATGGAACGAGTCCGTAGGCCCGGCTCGGGTGGCGTATGAGCGGTTCGGGATGGGTCCGCTCACACGCCCACCCGCTTGGCCTCGGTCGAACGAGCCGGGATGATTACCAGAAATGCGTGGCGCCGGCGGCGAGGCGCCCGCATCCACCGGCCGAAGCGAGGGCGAGCGGCTCCGTGGTGGGCTCATGGTGACTCCTGTGCCGGTGGCGGTGGTTGGTGGCGCTGTTGGCCGGTCTGGGCCAACACCATCAATGGCGCCGTCGTTGCTCACCGAACGTCAGCCTGAAGGCAGTGGTCGACCGCCTGGACATCGTGGGCCGCGCCGAGGCATGGGCCGAGGGCGGGTGTGGTGTGAAAGCCGTTCCTGGATAGGCAGACGACGAGCGCGGCGGGGTTGTGGCCGGCTTGCCTGGCGCAGGCGGCTACGCTGGTTACGCGGTTACCCTGGCCCGCAAGCGACGCTGGCGCCGCGGCGTGTGTGGCCGGCGTCTGCGTCGACGTCGCGACTGGTGGGCGGGTCGTGGCTGCTGGTGCGGCGGATGTCGGCTGAGCCGACGGCGAGGAGGATGAACCGCAGGCGCCGAGCGTGAGGCTCGCCGCCGTGACTAGCGCGAGCAGGCAGCGTGCGGGCGCTTGGGCGGCGAGTGGGCGGGGGTCGGGGGTCGGGGGGGTGGCGTTCATGAGGTGATCACTGCTCCTCTCTGGTCTGGTTCGAGGGCCCTTTCGGGTATACGCGGCGCTTGCCGGCTCGTCGGCGCGCCGGGGGCTGGGCTTCCGGTTCGGGGTCTCCAGGTCGCCATGCGGCGTCCTGTTCGTCTGGCGAGTCGGGCTCGTGTCCTCCGGTGCGTCACGTGAGTCGATCAGCGTGGCTGGGCTGGGGTGGCCGGCGTGATCCCGCAGTGCGTCGGCCCCAGGCGGTCCACACCGTCGGTGTGACGAAGGTCCGCGCCGGTGAGCGGAGCTCGACGAGGGCCGTGTCCAGATCGCCGGTCGATACGTCCATGGCCAGTAGGCGTTCGCGGAGGCGCTCCAGCGTCAGCGCCATGATCTGGCACGGCAGGGAGCCGCCCGCGGCGCACCCGCCGACGGCCTCGACGCCGACCTCCTCGAGCCCGGCTCCGCCGAGCAGCCCGGCGAGGCGGCGCCCGCAGGCGATGTCCCAGCCGGCATGTCCGACGAGCAGCAGAAAGGACTCCCAAACCTCGAGCCATCCTGGCCACGGGTCGAGCGCCGCGAGGCTGGTGAAGTCGATGTCTCCGGCCATTACCCAGCCGCCGGGGCGGGCGGCGGATGCCATCTGGACCACGGCCGACGCCCGGTCGGGGAGGTGGATCAGCAGCAGCCGCGTATGGACGAGATCGAACGCGTCCTCGGCCGGCGGACCGCTCGTGATGTCGCCGCGTGCGACGCGCACGCCGCAGCCGCCGAGCGGCTCCAGCAGGCGCGTGTCGAGATCCGTGGCCAGGACCTCGCCGCCAGGGAGAACGTGGCGCGCGAGCCAGCGAGCGATCGACCCGGCGCCCGCACCGACGTCCAGGCAGCGCCAGCCTCGGGCGACGCCGAGCCGCTTCAGGTGGGCTCGGCTGACTGGATCATGGAAGCGCTCGATGAGCGCGAGCCGCTCGCGTTCCGAGTGCTCGGCAGGCTCTTGGTCAAGGAGGTAGTCGGCAAACACGCACGCCGATGATGCCCGGGCGTCGGGCGTCGGACATCCCCGAGTTCAGGGATCTTGAGGCGCGCGCGACCGGTCCGACGCGAGCGTCGCGAGCTGGACGCGCGAGTCGATCCGTAGCTTTGCGTAAATGTGCTTTAGGTGAGATTCGACGGTGTGGCGGGAGACGAAGAGTCGTGCCGCGATCTTGGGGTTCGACAGGCCCTCCGCCACCAGCCCGGCGATGCGCGCCTCCGCTGCGGTCAGGCTCGCCCAGCCGGAGCTCGCGGGCACTCTCGCCGTGGTTCGCCGGCGGCGCACGCCCAGCGTGCGCAGGGTCGCGTCGATCCGGTCCAGGTCGAGATCAGCTCCGAGCGCGGCTTGGAGCGAGCGGGCCTGCTCGAGCAGTGCCACCGCCTCGGGGCGCGCGCCGTCGCGCGCCGCGGCGACCCCTGCGTCTTCGCAGGCGGCCGCGCGGGCTGGCGCGAACGGCGTTGTCGCGAACTCGACTGCCGCCCGGTGCAGCAGGCCGCCGTCGCCCGTGGCAAGGCCGCGGCAGTGCAGGGCAGACGCCCGGAGCGCGGTGACCGCGGGGTTCAGTTGGGCGACGCGGCCGGCGAGCGCGGCGATCCGCTCGGCGCGCGCGCGCTCCCCGGCGGCGAGCAGCATATGAACGAGATCTGCGGCCAGCCCGTGATCCTGGGCGACGACGTCGAGGGCGCCGGCGTCGAGGCCGGCGTCGATGAGGCGCGCCGACGCCGCAGCGTGGTCGCCTGACGCGTGGTCGACCGCCGCCCCGCCCCAAGCCAGGAATTGGCCCGTCCACGAGACACCCTTCCGGAGCAAAGCGTCGCCGTGCTCGACGTGACGGCGGGCGGTGGCCATGTCACTGCGGTGCGCCGCAATGTCGGCGAGTACCGCGCGCGCCATCGGCGTCACGTTCGGCTGCTCGAGCTCATCGCCGATCTGCACGGCGGCCTCAGCCTCGGCGGTCGCCTCATCCCACCGTCCGAGCGAGCGCAGCATGACCGACCGGAAGGCGGCCCACACCGGCAAAGACCACGTCGACCCGAGCTCCTCGGCCGCGGCCCGGCCATGACGGTAGGCCGCCTCGGCTTCCTCGATCCGTCCGAGCGAAAAAAGCGTTGGTGCCAGGAACAGCCGCGGGTGGCGGCCACGGGCGAGGAGCGAGCCGTTATCGGCCCGGAGGACCGCCTCCTGCGCCGCTTGGAGTGATTCGTCCAGCCGTCCCTGCCCGCGCAGGCGGATCGTCCGGGCAAGCAGCGCGAAGCACGCCGAGGCGTCGTCGCCGACGCGATCGGCGGCCGCGATCGCCCGGTGGACGTCGTTCTCGACCTCGTCGAGCGAGCCGGTGAACAGATGCGCGTGCGCGGCGGCGGCGAACAGCGGTGCGCGCTCCTCATCGGCGAGCGGCTCCAGACTTCGCGCCAGCGCCAACTGGTCGAGCACGCCGCGCGCCAGCCCGCGAAAGATCATCGCTTCGGCCAGCCCAACGCGTAGGCGCGCCTCGGCGCGACGGCTGAGGCCCCCGGCGAGGAAGGCCTCGGCCCTGGCGGCCGCGCGCTCGGGACGACCGGCCCAGGCCAGGAGCCGGACCAGGTCGACCGCGGCCTGCTCCCGCTCGGGCGCGCCCGGCCCCATCAACTCGAGCGCGCGGGCGACCAGGTCCGCGGCCGCGCGTGGACCGGTGCCCGCCAGATCGCGCGACGCGTCCAGGAGCATCGGGACGACGCCCGGATCGTCGCCGGCCCGCAGAAGATGCTCGGCGCGAACACCCGCGGGAGCACCTGTGGTCGAGAGAATGCGGGCGGCCTCGCGGTGAAGGGACGCCAGCAACCCGCCCGGGATCCGACGGTACAGCGTCTCGCGCATCAGGTCGTGGCTGAACCGCAGGCGCGACTCGCGCGACGCGAGTAGTCCCGCTTCGAGCGCCTCATCGAGGGCGGGCAGGACCGAGCCGGTCGCCTGTCCAAGCACCGCGGCGAGACCGTGCGCAGTGAAGCCGTCGCCGAGCACGGCGGCGACCTTCAACTTGTCGGCGGTTTCCGGCGAAAGCGCGGCGACGCGCCGGTCGAGCAGCACAGAGAGGGCGCGCGGGAGAAGTTCGGCGCTGAGGATCGCCTCGCCGCAGCGCCGCTCCAGCCGGCCGGCCTCCTCGGCTGAGTACACAAGTTCCTGGATGTAGAGCGGGTTTCCCCCGGCCCCGCGTACCCAGTTCAGGAGCGCCTCCCCGGCGCGCACACCCAGTATCGCCTCCGCCAGGTCGCGGACAGAAGCGTCATCGAGGGGCTCCAGCCGAACGCGGAGGGCACCCGCCTCGACCAGCGAGGCGAGCGTCTCGTTGAAGTCGCTATCGCGCGGCACCGGCCTGAACGCCGCGAGCACCGCCAGTGGCCGCCCGGCGGCCCGGCCCGCCAAGGTCCGCAACAGCAGGAGACTCGCCGAGTCAGCCCACTGCAGATCATCGAGAATCACCAAAACCGGCCCGTCGCCGGTTGACGCCTCGAGCGCGTCGAGCACCACCTGAAGCATCCGGTAGCACCATGAATCCGGAGCCTCGCCATCGACTCCCGCCACCGGAACCAGGCCCAGTGCGTCCAGCACCAGCCCCAGCGGGTTCAGCATCCCAAGCTCCTCCCCCCGGCCGCTACGCACCGAAAACCCCAGCGCCAAGAGCTCCGCTCCCAACCCCGCTAGGAGGCGCGTCTTGCCAATCCCCGGCTCGCCCTCCACCAAGGCCACGCGCAGCCGCCCGTCTCCGGCCGTCCGCAAGTGGCCCACGAGCCGCTCGAGCACCGCATCGCGGCCGCGCAAAGGAACTAGGGTCTCTCGCCCGCGCATCCCAACCAGACTCCCACTCCCGGCCCACGGTCGCCCGCTCCGTGAAGACCCAAGGCCACGGCGTGCACTGCTGGTGGGCGATGCGACAGCGCCGCTTTGGGTGTCAGCGCGGTCGCGGTCTCGGCTAGCGGCGCTCGCCGCCTCGACGCCCCGAGCCACCAGGGTCTGCCCCAACCACGACGGCGCCCGTCGCTTTGCGCCGGATTTGCGCCGATGACCGTCGCGCTCGTGCTCGTCTGCTGCCCCGGCGGGGCGTGCGCGCGATCCACGAGGCCTAGTCGTCGGACGGGCTCGCGATCGTCGCCGGCTACCTCGACGAGATGGCGACGTCTGAAGCCCGACCCAGAAGGCAGGCGGCTCGCGACCGGTGCCAAACTCCTCAGACCGGCCCGCCGCACCCGCCGCAAGAGAGCGCCGCAGACCTGACCCCCGACCAGCCAACACCACCGCCCACCCCCCTCGGCGACTATCTGCGCGAGCAGGCCGAGCGCCAGCGGCAGCTGGCGGCGGCCAAGGACGACGACCCCCGGCACCTCCGCTCGGCGCAGACGCTCACCGACCTCGCGGCGACGGCCGACCGCGAGATCGCCGGCAACGGCTTCTACGCCTGCAACCTCCTGCGCCACTTCGACGCCGACGGCTTCGCCTGGCCCGACGGCCGCGCCGCCCGGGCGATCGCCGACTACGGCTATCTCGCACCCGCCGACGATCACGCGGAGTTCATCGCCGAGCTCTCCGGCCTCGTCACGCTCGACGTCTGCGCCCACATCAGCCAGCACGAGAAGGACGTCGATCGGCGGGACGCGCAGGCACTGGCCACGCGGTACGGCGTCGGCCTCGACCGGATCCACAACGCCCTCGACAGGATGCGCTATCCCCGCCTCTACCAGGTCGGCATCCCCCACTGGCACGAGCTGACCGACGACGTCCGCCAGTCGCTGGCCGGGCTCGACGGCGTCTGGGTCGAGTCGGCCACCGCCGTGAAGCGCCGGCGCGAGACCGAGACCGAGCGGCCGACGCACGTCAACAACGTCGGCGCCGCCACCGAGGACGAGGCCCGGCGGATCGTGTCCGAGATCGTCGCCGTCGACCCGGACGCGCTCGGCATCCGCGTCCATCCGCGGATCTTCCCCCCGACGTCCGCGGGCACCGCCCGATGACGGCGCTGCCGACCGCACGCCACCTGCTCCGTGCCAGGGACCTGGCCGACGCCCGCTACTTCGAGCCGCTCGACGTCGATGACCTCGCCGAGGCCGCCGGTCTGTCCCGCGCCCACTTCAGCCGGGAGTTCCGCCGGGCGTTCGGCGACTCGCCCCACGCCTACCTGCTGACTCGCCGGCTCGAGCGGGCCGCCGCCCTGCTGCGCACGACTGACCAGTCGGTCGCCGAGATCTGCTTCAGCGTCGGCCTGCAGAGCGTCGGCAGCTTCACCACCAGCTTCACCCGGACCTTCGGCCGGTCGCCGACCGCCTATCGCACCGCCCATCCCCCGGCCAGCCGGCTGGCCCTGATCCCGACCTGCGTCATGCGCGCCTACGCCCGACCCCAACACCGCACGTTTCGAGAAGACACCGACCCGCCCGCGACCTAGCATCGCCGTCACCGTCAAGCGCAACACGAGGAGACAACGATGATCAAGCTTTCGACCGCACAGCTCTGGGTTCACGACCAGGACGAGGCGCTGGCCTTCTACACCCAGAAGCTCGGCATGGAGGTCCGCAGCGACGTGACGCTGGCCGAGATGGGCAACTTCCGCTGGCTGACGGTCGGCCCGGCCGGCCAGCCCGACATCGCGATCGTGCTGATGGCGATCCCCGGCCCCCCGGTGATGGACCCGGAGACCGCCGACCAGGTCAGGGAGCTGATGGCCAAGGGCTTCGCCGGAACCGTCTTCCTGACGACCGACGACTGCCGGGCCTCCTACGAGGAGCTCAAGGCCCGGGGCGTCGAGTTCACCGAGACGCCCGAGGACCGTCCCTACGGCATCGACTCGGGGTTCCGCGACCCGTCGGGCAACGCGATCCGCCTGACGCAGGTCCGCGAGCTCGCCAACGCCTGACCGAGTTCAGCCTGGGCGCGGCCGTGAGCCGGCGGCCGCGTCCAGCTGCTGGGGCGTGTCGATGTCGGTCGGGTCGCCGTAGGCGGCCGCGTCCCACTTGCACACGCGGAAGGACCGCATCAGATCACGCGCGCCGACGTCGCCGCTGACCCGCGGCAGCGCGTCGAGCACCGCCCGACCGAGCACGACCGGGTGCCCGGGCTCGCCGTCGTAGATTGCCCGCACGACGTCGAACTCGCCGGTCAGCTGGGCCACCGCCGCCTCGATCACCGCCACCGTCACGAACGGCATGTCCCCGAGCAGGACGACCGCCGCGTCGACGTCGCCGACGGCCAGCGCCCCCGCCTTCAACGACGCCGACTGGCCCTCCTCCCAGCCCGGGCACTCGACGACCCGCAGCGCGCCGAAGTCGACCTCGGCGCGGATCGCCTCGGCGTGCGCACCCAGGACGACGACCACCGGCTCGAGCCCCGGCACCGAGGCGACGACGCCGAGCACGTGCGCCAGCAGCGGCCGGCCGTCGAGCCGGGCCAGCTGCTTGGCCCCGCCGAAGCGGCGGCCGGCGCCGGCGGCCAGGACGATGCACCCGATCTTCACGCGATGCATTCCATCAGGTCGGCGAGCGCCTCGAGCGACCCGAGCGAGTTCCCGGCCAGCAGATGGTCGGCGTGCGGCAGCGCCGCCTGCATCCCCCGGGTCAGCGGCTCAAAGCGCGGGTCGGCCGCGAGCGGGTTCAGCCAGACCAGCCGGTGCGCTGTGCGCCGCAGCCGGGCCATCTCCGCCGCCAGGACGAGAGGGTCGCCGCGGTCCCAGCCGTCGCTGAGCACGACGACGACAGCCCCGCGCCCGACCCGCCGGCCGTGGACGCGGTTGAGCGTCGCCAGCGCATCGCCGATCCGCGTGCCCCCGCCGATGTCGACGGCGGCGGCGGTCGCCCGCCCGAGCGCCCGGTCGGGGTCGCGCCCGTGGAGCTCGCGCGTGATCCGCGTCAGGCGGGTGCCGAACGCGAACGCCTCGACGCGACGGCGGGCGGCCACGCAGGCCTGGACGTACTGGAGCAGCATGCGTGCGTACGGCGCCATCGACCCGGACACGTCGACGGCGAGCACCAGCGGCCGCAGCCGGGCCGTCGGATCGCGCCAGCGGCGCTCGATCGGCTCGCCGGCGTGGCGCAGCGACGCCCGCATCGTGGCGCGCAGGTCGGGCACCTGACCGCTGCGCCCGGACGGTCGCGTGCGGCGCGAGCGTCGCCGGGCCCCGCGGCGGGCCAGACGCTCGAGCAGGAGCCGGGCGGCGGCCCGCTCGGCGGCCGTGTACTGCGCAAAGTCCTTATTTCGGAGCAGTTCCGCGCTGCTCCAGGCCGCCGGCACGATCCCGGCGCCCCGTCGCTCGGCCATGGCCGCCGGGAGGCCGGCCCGGGGGAGCGCGGTCGCCGCCGTCTCGAGCAGGTCCCCGAGCAGCGGGTCCGCCGCCGGGGGACCGGTGACTGCGGCCCAGGCACCGTCGAAGATGGCGAGATCGCGCCGCGAGGCGCAGAGCGTCGCCCGGAGCGCCGCCCGCGCGGCCGACGCCGGCACGACGGCGACGGCGCGGTGGGCGGCGAGCACCTCACCGACCCCGACGCTCGCCCCGCCTGCGCGCATGCCGGCCGCCAGCAGCGAGACCAGCCGCTCAGCTACCGGCGAGCACCCCCTCGGCGCGCACCCGGTCGATGTCCTCACGGACCTTGAGCGCCGCCCCCAGCGACGCGTCGAGGTCCCCGACGGCCGCCAGCGCCCGGGCCCAGGTCAGCGTCTCGCCGATTCCCGGCAGCTTGTAGAGGTCGACCTCGCGCAGTCGGGCGACCGCGGCGCAGACGCGCCGGGCGACGTCCTCGGCCACGCCGGGCAGCCGCGCCCGCACGATCTCGATCTCGCGCTCGAGCGCCGGGTAGTCGATCCAGTGGTAGAGGCACCGCCGCTTGAGCGCGTCGTGGAGCTCGCGCGTCCGGTTGGAGGTGAGCACGACGATCGGCCGCCGCGCGGCGACGATCGTCCCGAGCTCGGGAATCGAGACCTGGAAGTCCGACAGCAGCTCGAGCAGGAACGCCTCGAACTCGTCGTCGGCCCGGTCGATCTCGTCGATCAGCAGCACCACCGGCTCGGTGGACTCGAGCGCCTCGAGCAGCGGCCGCCGCAGGAGGAAGCGCCGCGAGTAGAGATCCTCGGCCGCGGCCCCGCCGCGGACCGACAGCAGCTGGCGGGCGTAGTCCCAGTCGTAGAGGGCGTGATGGACGTCGATGCCCTCGTGGCACTGGAGCCGGATCAGGCGGGCGCCGAGCGACCCCGCCAGCGCCCGGGCGACCTCGGTCTTGCCGACGCCGGCCTCGCCCTCGAGCAGCAGCGGCTGCTCGAGCGTGACCGCCAGGAAGACGGCCGTGGCGAGGTCCTGGTCGGCGAGGTAGTCCTGGCCGGCCAGGGCGGCGACAACGTCCTCGATCGTCTCCAGGGTGCCGGCGCTCACCCGGCCGCCTGCGCGAGCGCTCTACGACAAAGCACGCGCGCAAGGTTACGCCGGTAATCGGCCGACGCGTTGAGGTCCTCCGGCGGCGAGGTCCCCTCGGCGGCCTGGGCGGCCGCGGCGGCGATCGTCTCGGCGTCGAGCGGCTTGCCCCGCAGCGCGTCCTCGACGGCGCTCGCCCGCAGCGGCGTCGCCGCCATGTGGGTGAGGCCGACGCGCACGTCGGCGCAGACGCCGTCCTCCAGGCGCACGAGGGCGCACACGGCGACCATCGCCCAGTCCTCCTGGCGGCGGGCGAACTTCTCGTACCCGAAGCCCCAGCCGTCGCCGGCGGGCATCCGCACCGCGGTGACCACCTCGTCGGCCGCGAGCGCCGTGTCGAGGTAGCCGCGGAAGAAGTCCGCCGCCGCGATGTCCCGCTCGCCGTCCGGTCCGCGGGCGACGATCGTCCCCTCGGCCGCCAGCACCACCGCCGGCAGGTCGGACGCCGGGTGGGCGTGGGCGAGCGAGCCGCCGATCGTGCCGCGGTTGCGGACCTGGGGGTCGGCGATCTTCGCCGCGGCCGCGCTCAGCAGCCCGAGGCCAGCGTCGGCGACCGCCGTGTGCGTCGTCATCGCCCCGACGACGACCCCCCCGTTGCGCCTGACGCCGGCCAGGTCCGGGACCCGCCGCAGGTCGACGAGCAGGGAGGGCGACGCGAAGCGGAGCTTCATCAGCGGGAGCAGCGAGTGGCCGCCGGCGAGCAGCTTCGCTTCCCCGGCACCGTCTGAGAGCGCCTTGATCGCGTCCTCGAGCGTCTCCGGTGCTACGTAGTCGAACTCGGGCGGGATCATGACCGTGCCTCCTGGATCGTCTCCCACACGTGCATCGAGCCGAGTGGCATGTTGATGAACGTCACCCCGAGCGGGCGCAGCGCGTCGACCACGGCGTTGACGACCGCCGGCGTGCAGGCGATCGTCCCGGCCTCGCCGATCCCCTTGACGCCGAGCGAGTTGCTCGGCGACGGCGTCTCGGTGCGGTCGGTCTCGAAGCTCGGCACGTCGGCCGCGCTCGGCAGGCAGTACTCGAGGAACGTCCCGGTCACGAGCTGGCCCTGCTCGTCATAGTGGATCCGCTCGTACAGGGCCTGGCCGAGGCCGTGGACGATGCCGCCGTGCACCTGCCCCTCGATCAGCAGCGGGTTGATCGCCGGCCCGCAGTCGTCGACCGCGACGTAGCGGGCGACGTCGATCTTGCCCGTCTCGACGTCGACGTCGACGACGCAGGCGTGCGCCCCGAACGGGTAGACGAAGTTCGCCGGGTCGTAGAACGACGTCTCCTCGAGACCCGGCTCCATCCCGTCGGGCAGGTTCTCGGGGATGTAGGCGGCGGCCGAGATCTCGGCCAGCGCCATGCCCTTGCCCGGCGATCCGCGCACGGAGAACCGCTCGCCGCTCACCTCGATGTCCTCCGGCGCCGCCTCGAGCAGGTGGGCGACGATCGCCGTCGCCTTGTCCTGCACCTTCTGCGCCGCCCGGGCGACAGCCTCGCCGCCGACCGAGAGCGAGCGCGAGCCGTAGGTCCCCATCCCGTACGGGCCGGTGTTCGTGTCGCCGTGCATGACCTCGACGACCTCCGGCGACGTCCCGAGACGGTCGGCGACGATCTGGGCCAGGCTCGTATCGAGGCCCTGGCCGTGGGGGGAGGTGCCGGTGAACACGGTCACCGACCCCGACGGATGGACGCGCACGACCGCCGACTCCCAGAACCCCGCCTGGATGCCGACGCCGCCCGGCCCGACGATCCGCGACGGGGCGAGGCCGCAGATCTCCATGTAGGTCGAGTAGCCGATGCCCCGGTAGATCCCCCGCTGCTGGAGCTCGGCGCGGTCGCGCTCGAGCGCGTCAAGGTCGATCTTCGACATCAGCTTGTCGAGTGACGCGTGGTAGTCGCCCGAGTCGTAGACGATGCCGACGGCCACCGTCGCCGGGAAGTCCTCCTTGGGGATGAAGTTCCGCCGGCGGATCTCCAGCGGCGAGAGGCCGAGCTCGGCCGCCGCCTGCTCGACCATCACCTCCAGCAGGTGGGTCGCCTCGGGTCGGCCGGCGCCGCGCGTCGCGTCGGTCGGGAACTTGTTGGTGAAGACCCCGGTGATGTCGGTGCGAACCCGCGGGATCTTGTAGCAGCCGCCGGCGACGAAGGCGGTGAAGCACGGGATGAACGGCGTCAGCAGCAGGTAGTAGGCGCCCAGGTCGGCGATCACGTTGATGTGGATCCCCGTGATCGTCCCGTCCCGCTTGACGCCCATCTTCACGTAGTCGATCTGGTCGCGGCCGTGGATCGTCGACGCCATGTGCTCCGATCGCGTCTCCGTCCATTTGATCGGCCGCCCGAGCTTGCGCGAGGCCGCGCAGGCCACCGCCTCCTCCGGGTAGTGGTTGAGCTTGACGCCGAAGGCGCCGCCGACGTCCGGCGCGACGACGCGGATCCGCTCCTCGCTCATCTGCATCGACCCCGCCAGGAACGACCGCGTGAGGTGGGGGATCTGCGTCGTCGTCCAGAGCGTCAGGTATCCGGCCCGGTACTCGGCGATGCAGGCGCGCGGCTCGATCGGCGCCCCGGCCGTCCGGTGGTTGACGATCCGGCGCTCGATCACGACATCGGCCTCCGCCCACGCCACGTCCATGTCCTCGGACCCGAGACCCCATTCGTGCGTCTTGTTCGTGGCGAACTCGTCGTGGACGAGCGGCGAGTCGCCGCCGAGCGCCGCCTCCGGGTCGACGACGACCGGCAGCGTCTCGTACTCGACGACGACGTCCGCAGCGGCGTCGACGACGGCGTACTTGTCCTCCCCGAAGACGACGGCGACGGCCTGGCCGACGTGCTTGACCTCGCCGCGGGCGAGCGGCCAGTGCTCGGGGGTGTTGACGTCGACGCCCGGCGGCACCCAGGCCATCGGCATCCCGGCGGCGAGATCGAGATCCTCAGCGGTGAAGACCGCATGGATCCCGGTGCGCTCGCCGGCCGCGCTCGTGTCGATCCGCGTGATCCGGGCGTGCGCCTCGGTCGAGCGGACGAAGGCGGCGTAGAGCATCCCCGAGACGACGATGTCGTCGGTGTAGAGGCCCTTGCCCGTGATCAGCGGCGGGTCCTCCTTGCGCCGCAGCCGCTGCCCGACGTGTCCGTTGGCCGAGCTCATGCTCCCACCCCCAGGACCGGCACGGACGGATCGCCCGGGGCCGCCTGCGGCGTGGCATCGCCGGCGTGCGGCGCGGCCGCCGCGGCGAGCACCGCCTTGACGATGTTGTGGTAGCCGGTGCAGCGGCAGAGGTTGCCGGCCAGGGCCTCGCGAACCTCGGTCTCCGATGGGTCGGGGTTGCGCTCGAGCAGGTCGGCCGCGGCCATGATCATGCCCGGCGTGCAGTAACCGCACTGGAGTCCGTGGTGCTCCCAGAACGCCTCCTGCAGCGGGTGGAGGTCGCCGATCGATCCGAGCCCCTCGATCGTCGTGACGCGGGCGCCGTCGGCCTGGACGGCGAGCACCGTGCACGATTTCACCGCCGCGCCGTCGACGTGCACCGTGCACGCGCCGCAGTTGGACGTGTCGCAGCCGACATGGGCCCCAGTCAGGCCCAGGTGGTCGCGGAGGAGGTGGATCAGCAGCAACCGCGGCTCCACCTCCCTGACGAAGGTTGTGCCGTTGACCTCGACCGAGACCCGGGCGCCTGCCATTGAACTCTCCTCTCCAAGGTGGGAATCCGACCCCAATGCTACCCCCGCGCCGACCCCCACACACCGGAAATTTCCCGGTATTCTCGACCCTATGTTTTGCCTAGTAAACTGCATTAACGGTAAGAAACCGTTGGGCAAGACAAATTTCAGTCACTGCCACCCGTAGGGGGGCGGCGCACGCTCCGGCCGCGTCGCTCAGAATCCAACCCCATGACCTCCACCTGCCGGCGACTCCTGGCCGCCGGGGCGGCAGCGCTGGTGGGTGGCGTGCTCACCGGCGCGAGCGCCGGGGCCGCCCCACCGCAACCGGCGGCGGCGCCGTGCGGCGGCGCGGCCGCCTGCCCGGGGCCATCGGCGTCGCAACCGGCGGCGATCCCCAACACGCCGGCGGCCTGCGTCGACGCCACTGCCTGCGCCGTGCCGTGCTTCGGCGCCGCCGCCCGCGATCCGTGGCACCAGCCGTGCGACAACCCGAGCCTGCGCTACGCGGTCAGGCCGACACCGAGCGAGGCCGAGCTCGACATCGGCGCCGGCTGCACGACGAAGGTGCTGACGGCCATCCTCTGGGTCTGCGACTTCGGTCCGCTCCACGCGACGCGGACGTTCGGCCTCGTCGGCGACAGCCACGCCGGCCACTGGCGTCCGGCCCTGGCGACGATCAGCACGCAGAACAACTGGCGGGCCGAGGCGATCACGCGCTCCGGGTGCCCGTTCTCGACCGCGGTGACCACGCTCGCGCAACCCCTGCGCTCACAGTGCATCCAGTGGAATCACGTCGTGGTCAACTGGTTCCGGACGCACCCGCAGATCAGCATCGTCTTCGTCTCCGAGCACTCGGGCGCCCATTTCGTCGTCCCCAAGGGCCGCAGCGCCTTGGCGACCGCCGAGGCCGGCTACACCGCGGCCTGGGCGGCGCTGCCGGAGTCGGTCGAGCACATCATCGTGCTCCGCGACACGCCGCTCAACACCGGCAAGTCATTCGGCTGCGTCGAGCGGGCGATCGCCCGCCATCAACGCGCCGGGATCGCCTGCGCGGTCCCGCGCCGGACCGCGCTCCTGCCCGACCCGGCCGCCGACGCCGCGGTGCGGCTGCATTCCTCCCGGGTCCAGGTGATCGACCTGACCCAGCAGCTCTGCAGCCCCCGCCTCTGCTACCCGGTGATCGGCGGCGTCCTCGTCCACAAGGACATCGACCACCTGACCAACGCGTTCGCCGCCACGCTCGGCCCGTTCATCCTGCGCCAGCTCCACGCGCTGATGGCCGCCCCGGGCTGGGGGGTCTGACCTGGTGGTTGCGACCGCACCCACGGTCGCAACCACTCAGAGGTCCTGCTGGTATACGTGGACGATCGTCGCGCGGCCGTGGCGGCACGTCACGCGGGCGGCGATCTCGGTCGAGATCGTGTTGCGGACCTCGCTACAGCGGTAGCCGAGCACGGTGCTCGTGCACCGCCCGGCCGGGTTCCTGCCCGCCTTGGTCCGGCAGCGGTAGTAGGCCAACGCCAGCTTGTCGCCGGTGGCGCAGGTCGTGCCGCTGACCGTGAGCCGGTTGAAGTAGCCGACGCTCGGATACTTCGGGGCCTTGCAGGACTTGACGGCCGGCGCCGCTCCGCTCGGAGCGGCCGCCAGGGCCAGGGCGGCCGCCGGGATGACGGCGTATCTGAGGCGCAGGCGCATCGTCGTGACAGGGTACGGGCCGGCGGCAGGCACCGCGCCACCTATGCTCGACCACATGGCACACGGGTCCGACGTGACGCTCGCCGACGCGGAGCGTCCAACCGCCGGCAGCCGCGACGCGGCGCGGCTCGCGCGGCGGCTCGCCGCCGTCCCCACGCTCACCTACCCGCCCGAGCTCCCGGTCACCGCCCGGCGCGACGACCTGCTGGCGGCGATCGCCGGCAATCAGGTCGTGATCGTCGCCGGGGAGACCGGGTCGGGCAAGACGACGCAGCTACCGAAGCTGTGCCTCGAGCTCGGGCGCGGCATCCACGGCACGATCGCCCACACCCAGCCCCGGCGGCTGGCGGCCCGGGCCGGCGCCGAGCGCGTCGCCGCGGAGCTCGGGACCCCGCTCGGCGGGGCGATCGGCTACGCCGTGCGCTTCAGCGACCGCTCGGGCGAGGACACGCTGGTGCGCTTCGTCACCGACGGCCTGCTGCTGGCGGAGATCCAGCGCGACCGGCGGCTGCTGCGCTACGACACGATCATCATCGACGAGGCCCACGAGCGGAGTCTCAACATCGACTTCCTGCTCGGCTACCTCGGCCGGCTGCTGCCACGCCGACCGGAGCTGAAGCTGATCATCGCGTCCGCGACGATCGACGCCGGGCGCTTCAGCCGCCATTTCGGCGACGCCCCGGTGATCGAGGTCTCGGGCCGCACCTATCCCGTCGAGGTCCGCTACCGGCCGGCCGACGACGCCGACCCGATCGAGGCGATCGGGGACGCCGTAGAGGAGCTGCTGCGCGACGGGCCCGGCGACGTCCTCGTGTTCCAGACCGGCGAGCGCGAGATCCGCGACACCGCCGACGCGCTCGGCGGCCGGCTCGGCCCGACCGTAGAGGTGCTGCCGCTCTACGCCCGCCTCTCCCACGACCAGCAGCGGCGCGTGTTCGCCCCGCACCGAGGCCGCCGCGTCGTGCTCGCCACGAATGTCGCCGAGACCTCGCTGACGGTCCCCGGGATCGGGACCGTGGTCGACCCGGGCAACGCCAGGATCAGCCGCTACAGCGGCCGGCTGAAGGTCCAGCGGCTGCCGATCGAGCCGATCTCGAAAGCCTCGGCCGACCAGCGCAAGGGACGCTGCGGCCGCACGCAGGACGGCATCTGCATCCGCCTCTACACCGAGGACGACTTCGGGCAGCGGCCGGACTTCACCGAGCCGGAGATCCTCCGGACGAGCCTGGCGAGCGTGCTGCTGCAGATGGCGTCGCTCGGCCTCGGCCCGCCGGAGGACTTCGGCTTCATCGACCCACCGGACCGCCGCCAGATCCGCGACGGCATCGCCCTGCTCGAGGAGCTCGGGGCGTTCGCGCAAGGGGCCAAGGACCCGGCCCGGCGTCTGACGCCGCTCGGCCGCCGTCTGGCCCGCCTGCCGGTCGATCCGCGGCTCGGCCGGATGGTGCTGGAGGCCGACCGCCTCCACTGCGTCGACGAGGTGATCGTGATCGCCGCGGCGCTCTCGATCCAGGACCCGCGCGAGCGGCCGCCGGACCAGCGCGCCGCGGCCGACGAACAGCACGCGCGCTTCGCCGACGGAGACTCCGATTTCATCAGCCTCCTCAACCTCTGGCGCCACGTGCGCGACGGCGGGCCCGAGCGCTCGGCCAGCCAGCTGCGCAAGCGCTGCCGGGCCGAGTTTCTCCACTATCTGCGCATCCGCGAGTGGCAGGACCTCGTCGCCCAGCTGCGCCAGGCGGCGCGGAGCGCCGGGGTCACGATCAACAGCGAGGCGGCGGCACCCGAGCAGATCCACCAGGCCGTCCTCTGCGGCCTGCTCTCGCAGATCGGCGTGCGCAACCTCCCCCGGCGCGAGTACGACGGCGCCCGGGGCGCGCGCTTCGCGATCTTCCCGGGCTCGGCGCTCGCCCGTCGCCAGCCGGCCTGGGTGATGGTCGGCGAGCTCGTCGAGACGAGCCGGCTGTGGGGGCGCACAGCCGCGCGGATCCAGCCGAGCTGGGTCGAGCCCCTGGCCGGCCACCTGCTCGTCCGCAGCTACGACGATCCCCACTGGGACGCCAGGCGGGGCACCGTCGCGGCGACCGAGCGGGCGACGCTGTACGGCCTCCCGGTCGTCGCCGGGCGCAAGGTCGCCTACCACCGCATCGACCCGGCCTTCGCCCGCGACCAGTTGATCCGCCGGGCGCTCGTCGAGGGCGATTGGGACACCGAGCAGCACGAGTTCGTGCGCCACAACCGCCGGCTCGTCGACGAGGTCCACGAGCTCGAGCATCGGGCGCGGCGGCGCGACATCCTCGTACCCGACGAGACGATCTTCGACTTCTACGACGCCCGGATCCCGGCCGACGTAGTGTCGGTCGCCCACTTCAACCGTTGGTGGCGTCGCGGTGACCCCCACCGCCTGGACTTCACGCGCGAACTGCTCGTCGACCCCGCGGCAGCGGCGACGCTCGACCCCCAGGCGCTGCCGGACGCCTGGCGCCAGGACGACCGTGTGCTGCCGCTGAGCTATCGCTTCGAGCCGGGGGCCGCGCACGACGGCGTGACCGTCGAGGTCCCGCTGCGGGCACTGGCCCACCTTCGCGGCGACGGCTTCGACTGGCTCGTGCCGGGCCTGCGCGTGGAGCTCGTGACGCAGTTGATTCGCGCCCTGCCCAAGGAGCTGCGGCGGCCGCTCGTGCCCGTCCCGGCCCTGGCGGCCGAGATCGTGCGTGGGCTCAAGCCGCGCGAGGGCCCACTCCGCGACGCCGTCGCCGCCGAGCTCGAGCGATTGCGCGGGGTGCGCGTGCCGCCCGACGCGTGGGACCCCGACCGCCTGCCCGCGCACCTGCGCATGACTTTCCGCGCCGTCGACGACGACGGCGCGCCGCTCGCCGAGGACAACGACCTCGAGCGCCTGCGGGAGACGCTCCGGCCGCGGCTGCGCGCGGCGCTGGCGCAGGCTACGGCCGGCCTCGAGCGACATGGTCTGACCGCATGGACGCTCGGCACGCTGCCGCGGGTCGTGGTGCTCCCGGGCACGGCCGACGCGGTCTGCGCGTACCCGGCGCTGATCGACGAGGGCGACGCCGTCGGGGTGCTCGCGCTCGAGACACAGCCGGCGCAGGCGGCGGCGATGCGGACGGGGACGCGCCGGCTGCTGGCGCTGACGATCGCCGCGCCCGGACGCGCCGCGGCGCGGACGCTCAGCGGCCGGGCGACCTTGACGCTGGCGACGGCGCCGCATGGGAGCCTGGCCGCTGTGCTCGAGGACGCGACCGCGGCGGCAATCGACGGCCTCGTCGAGCAGGCCGGAGGGCCGGCCTGGTCTCCGGAGGAGTTCGCTGCGCTCCGCGCCGGTGTCGCCGCCGGTCTGCCGGCGCACACGGTGGAGATCCTCGGGGAGATCGTCGGCATCCTCGATGTCCGGGCGACGATCCACGCCCGGCTGGCGGCGCTCGCGCCCGACCCAGGGCTCGAGCCGGCGCGCCTGGACGTCGCGGCGCAGCTCGGCGGCCTCGTCTTCGCCGGCTTCGCCACGGCCACCGGCGCCGGGCGCCTGCCCGACGTGCGCCGCTACCTCGAGGCCGCGGTGCGGCGGCTCGAGCGGCTGCCGGACATGCGCGCGCAGGACACCGACCGGATGCGCGTCATCGTCGAGCTCGAGCGCGACCGCGCGCGCCTCGCCCTGGCCGGCTGGCCCACCGAGGAGGTGGGCTGGATGATCCAGGAGCTGCGGGTCAGCAGCTTCGCCGCGGGACTCGGCGTGCGCGGCCCGGTCTCGGTCAAGCGGGTGCGGCGGGCGCTGGCCGCCGCTCACGGCTGACGAAGCTGCTAGCCTGGGCTACTTGCTCGCTGACAAGTTACTGGCGGAGGGCATCCGGGCCGCCGGCCTGGTCAAGTCGTACAAGAACCCGCAGGGTGTGGTCCAGGCCGTGCGCGGGGTCGACCTCGAGATCCCGCCGGGCCAGACAGTGGCGCTGCTGGGCCCCAACGGCGCGGGCAAGTCGACGACGATCGACATGCTGCTCGGCCTGGCGGACCCGGACGCCGGCACGGTCTCGGTGATGGGCCGCAGTCCGGCCGATGCCGTCGCGGCCGGGCTGATCGGGGCGATGCTCCAGAGCGGCGCGCTGATCCGCGACCTGACGGTGCGCGAGCTGATCGGGATGGTCGCGTCGCTCTACCCGCGGGCGATGACGGTGGCGAAGGTGCTCGAGCTGGTCGGGATCGCGGACGTCGCCGACCGCAAGACGCAGAAGCTCTCGGGCGGCCAGACGCAGCGCGTGCGCTTCGCGGTGGCGCTCGTCGCCGAGCCGGAGCTGCTCGTCCTCGACGAGCCGACGGTGGCGATGGACGTCGAGGCGCGCCACGCGTTCTGGAGCTCGATGCGCGCGTTCGCCGCCGGCGGCAGGACGGTCATCTTCGCGACCCACTACCTCGAGGAGGCCGACGACAACGCCGACCGGATCATCCTCATGGCACACGGCCGGATCGTCGCCGACGGTCCGCCGACCGAGATCAAGGCGCGCGTCGGCGGCCGGACGATCAGGGCGACGCTCGACGCCGTGGACACCGAGCGGCTCGAGGGGCTGCCGGGCGTGGCCCGAGCCGAGCGCCACGGACAGGGCGTCGCGCTGGTGTGCACCGACTCCGACGCGGCGATTCGCGCGCTGCTGGCCGAGTTCCCACTGGCGCGCAACATCGAGATCGTCGGTGCCGGCCTCGAGGAGGCGTTCCTCGAGCTGACGGCGGACGAGCCCGTCGCCGCCCCATGATCGGCCTGGCCTACACCCGCTTCGAGCTGCTGCGCACCTTCCGCAATGCCCGTTTTCTGATCTTCTCGCTCGGCTTCCCGCTGATCCTCTACTACGCGATCGCCGGGCCGAACGCCAACGTCAAGAACTTCGACAACACCGGTATCGGCCTGCCCTTGTACTACATGGTCGGGCTGGCGGGGTTCGGAACGATGGCGGCGATGATCTCCAGCGGCGCGCGCATCGCCAACGAGCGCACGACCGGCTGGACGCGCCAGCTGCGGATCACGCCGTTGTCGGTGCGGGCCTACTTCCGGGCGAAGGTCGTCACCGCGTACGCGATGGCCGTGGTCACGATCGCGCTCCTCTTCGTCGCCGGCCTCTCGCTCGGCGTCGGCATGCCGGCAAAGAACTGGCTGACGATGGTCGGGCTGATGCTGGTCGGCCTGGCGCCGTTCGCCGCGCTTGGGATCCTCCTCGGGCACCTGCTGACCGTCGACGCGATGGGTCCGGCGACCGGCGGCCTGACCTCGCTGCTGGCGCTCGTCAGCGGCACGTGGTTCCCGATCTCCTCGGGCTTCGTCCACGATTTGGCCCAGTTCCTGCCCTCCTACTGGCTCGTGCAGGCGAGCAGGGTGCCGCTCAGCGGCCATGCGTGGAGCGGCAAGGGCTGGGGCGTCGTGATCGGCTGGACGGTGGTCCTGGCCGTCCTGGCGCGGGCGGCCTACAAGCGCGACACGGCCCGCGTCTAACCGTCGCCTCATCGGGCTGGCTCTGCTGCTCGCCGGATGCGGGGGTGCTGGAGCCCATGCCCCCGCGCCGAAGCCGCGCCCGGCCGCGTCGCTCGAGCGTGCCGTCGGCCAGACGCTGATGCTCGCCTTCGACGGCCGGCGCGAGCCGGCCTACGTCGCGCGCATCCTCCACGCCCGGCGGGCCGCCGGGGTGATCCTGACGCGGGCGAACGTGACGTCGGCCGGCCAGCTGCGCGCGCTCGACCGGGCGCTCGAGCGCTCGGCCGGCGGCCGCGCCCTGATCGCAGCCGACGAGGAGGGCGGTGCGATCCGGACCGTGGAGTTCGCGGGCGCGAGCGTCGGGCAGGACGGCCAGGCCACGGCAGCGCAGGCCGGGGACGCCGCCCGCGCCACCGGGCGAGAGCTCCGGGCGCTGGGCTTGAATGTCGACTTTGCTCCGGTGGCGGACGTGGCTGCCACGCCGGGGTCGATCATGCGGGCACGGGCGTTCCCCGGCGCTGCGTCCGCGGTCGCCGGGGCGGTCGGCGCCGCCGTCACCGGCTACGGCGAGGGCGGTGTCGCGCCGACCGCGAAGCACTTCCCGGGACTGGGGTCGGCCACGGCCAACACCGACGCCAGGCCGGCCACCGTCACGAATCCGGCGGCGGCCCTGCGCGGGCGCGACCTGGTCCCGTTCCGGGCGGCCATCGCGGCCGGGGTACCGCTGGTGATGGTCTCCCACGCCCTCTATCCGGCGCTTGACCCGGACCGAATCGCCTCCCAGTCGTCACCGATCATCGACGGCCTGCTGCGCCGAGCGCTCGGCTTCAAAGGTGTCGTGATCACCGATTCGATCGAGGCGGCCGCCGTGCGCCGGCGCTCCGACGTCGCCACGGCCGCGGTTCGATCGATTGCGGCCGGGGCCGACATCGTGCTGATGACCGGTCCCGGGTCCTACCGTCCGATCTACGCCCGGTTGCTGGCGAGGGCCCGGCGCTCGGCGGCGTTCCGGGCGCGGATCCGTGCCGCTGCCGCGCGGGTGCAGGCGCTCGAGCTGCGGTTGGCACGGCAGAGTGGGAAGGTTCCCTGAGATGAAGGCGATCGCGCTGCAACGCTACGGCGGCCCGGAGGTGCTCGAGTTGCTAGAGCTGCCGGAGCCGAAGGTCGGTCCGGACAGCGTGCTGATCCGGGCGCGGGCGGCGGGCGTCAACCCGGTCGACTTCAAGGTCCGCGAGGGCCGGCTGGACGGACGGATTCCGGCGCACTTCCCACTCGTGCCCGGCTGGGACGTGGCCGGCGTGGTCGAGCGCGTCGGGCCGGCGGTCCGGACGTACCGGCAGGGCGACGAGGTGATCGCCTACAACCGGCAGGACCACCTTCAGTGGGGCACTTACGCCGAGCTCGTCTCGGCGCCGGTGCGGACGATGGCGCGCAAGCCGGCGTCGCTGGGTTGGGAGGAGGCGGCCGCGCTCCCGCTCGCCGGGCTGACCGCCTACCAGGCGCTGACCGCCGGGCTTGAGCTTGTCGCCGGCGAGACGGTGCTCGTCCACGCGGCCGCCGGCGGCGTGGGCTCAATGGCCGTCCAGATCGCCCGGATCCTCCGCGCCGAGGCGATCGGGACGGCGAGCCCGGGCAACCACGACTACCTCCGGTCGCTCGGCGCCCACCCGGTGGCCTACGGCGACGGCTTGGTCGAGGCGATCCACCAGCTCCGGCCCGACGGCGTCGACGCGGTGCTCGACCTCATCGGCGGCCCTGTGCTGGCCGCGAGCCTGGAGCTGCTGCGGTTGCCGCACCGCGTGACGTCGATCGTCGACGCCGCGGGGGTCGGCGAGCTGGGCGGGCGCTACGTCTTCGTCGCCCCGGACACCGCTGAGCTGGAACAGCTGTGCGGTTGGGTCGACGACGGGCTGCTGCGGGTCGAGCTGGCCGCGAGCTTCCCGCTCGAGCAGGCCGCCGATGCACACCGGCTTCTGGAGGGCGGCCACGTCCGCGGCAAGGTCGTGTTGACGATCGGCAACGCAGCCTGAAACGCCGCCCCGCCCGCTACTAGACTCGGGCCCATGCCCAGGGCGGCACCAGCGCCGCTCGCCGCCCTCCCGGCGCAATGGCTTTTCGTGCTCGGAGCCGTCGCCCAGTATCTCGGCTCGTCGCTGGCGGTCCTGCTGTTCGACGTCGTGCCGGCACCCGGGCTCGCCTGGCTGCGGGTGATCAGCGCGGCCGCCGCACTGGCCGCCTGGCGGCGGCCGTGGCGGATCCGTTGGACCGCCCGCAGCCTGCGGCTAGTGGCGGCGTTCGGCTTGACGTTGGCCGGGATGAACCTGTGTTTCTACCTGGCCATCGACCGCCTCCCGCTGGGAACCGCGGTGGCGATCGAGTTCTGGGGTCCGATCGCCGTCGCGACGCTCGGCTCGCGCACCCGCCGCGACGCGGCGGCGCTCAGCCTGGCGGTGGCGGGCGTGCTGCTCCTCGCCGACATCCACCTGGCCGGGACGCCCGCCGGCGTCGCGTTCGCCTTCGCCGCCGGCGGTCTCTGGGCCATCTACGTCGTGATCGGCCATCGCGTCGCCGCCGACCCAGACCTGCGCCCACGCGATGGCCTTGCCGCCGGGATGTGCATCGGCGGCCTGGCGTTCGCGCCCTTCCTGATATCGAGCGCCGGGCCGGCCTTCGCCGTTCCATGGCGCCTCGGCGCGTGCATCCTCGTCGGCCTGCTGTCGAGCGTCATTCCCTACGCGCTCGAGCAATTGGCGATGGCCCGCTTGGCGCGGGCGCGCTTCGCCCTCCTGCTCGCCCTGCTCCCGGCGACGGCGGCCGTCGTCGGCCTGGTCGTGCTCGGGCAGGTGCCGGGGCCACTCGAGCTGTTCGGCATCGCGCTCGTGATCGCGGCTTGCGGCCTGCGCAGCCATGAGGAGCCGTAGACGGCCGGCCCCGTCCAGGAGCAGACGGCGCCGAACCTAGCGCGGGCCCGAGCACTCTCCACCCGCGACGCCGAAGGCCAGGTCGGGACCGACCTGGCCTACCGGCGCCGGGGCGCGAGCGTCAGTGACTCGTGATGTGAGCCGTCACCGCGGCCGACGCCGAGACGGTCGACGAATCGAGGAACGGCCGGTAGTTGAGGATGATCTGGCGGGAGGTGAGGTTGTTCGGAGTGATCAACGTGAAGCGCCCGTCGCTCC
Organism: uncultured Solirubrobacterales bacterium; assembly: GCA_963742705.1. Lineage (GTDB taxonomy): Bacteria > Actinomycetota > Thermoleophilia > Solirubrobacterales > Solirubrobacteraceae > Palsa-513. Next base: position 112,264 of record CAVUMZ010000002.1, read on the forward strand.
GCGTCCTCAGACCCGTCTTGATCAGCTTCCGCCCGCCCAGCAGATGGACCTGGTCGAGCTTCGCGTTCTTGATCGCCTGACCCTTGCAGTTTCGCACGATCCCTCGGATCACCAGACGGACGCCCTTGCGCGAGGTCAGGCTCTTGGGCCCGCTCGTCGCTATGCCGTGCGCGCCCCGCGTCGTGTCGAAGTAGGCCGTCATCTTCGCGCAGGAGCTGGCGTTAGTCCCGTTCGGAATGGTGCCCACCGACGAGTTGCTCGTCGATGTCACGCCCGTGGCTCCGGCCGGACCTGCTGGACCGGCTGGTCCGGCAGGTCCAGGGGCACCGTTCGTTCCCGGCGCACCGTTCGCTCCGTTGGTCCCGTTCGCTCCGGGCGCACCGTTCGTCCCGTTCGCTCCGGGGGCCCCGTTCGTGCCGTTCGTGCCGTTCGCCCCGGTCTGGCCGGTCGGACCCGTTGAGCCCGTCGGACCGGTCTGGCCGGTCGGACCGGTGGAGCCGGTCGGGCCCGTGGGACCAGTGGACCCGGTGGGGCCACTCGGGCCAGTCGCACCCGTCGGACCGCTCGGGCCCGTCGGACCGCTCGGGCCGGTCGCACCCGTCGGACCGCTCGGGCCGGTCGCACCCGTCGGGCCGCTCGGACCGGTCGCACCCGTCGGGCCGCTCGGACCGGTCGCACCCGTCGGGCCACTCGGACCGGTCGCACCCGTCGGGCCACTCGGACCCGTCGGGCCACTCGGACCGGTCGGGCCGCTGGGACCGGTCGGTGCGGCGGCACAAACGTCGCCATCACGGTCGACCTTCGCGCTTCCGAGGACCACCGTGGCCAGTGGTCCGCCGACCGGGGGCAGAACCTCGAGCCGCAGAGCCTCGCGCACGACCGACTGGTGCGCCGACGTCGCCGTACCGGTCGTGTACACGTCGTTGAGGTCGAGGTCGAGCAGGTCTCCGAGAACGCCGAACCCATGCGTGAACTCGTGGTGCGCAGAGTCGTCATCGCCGGCCGCGAGCACAGGGTCGCCGTTGATCGTCAGAGAGAGCACGCGACCCGACGTGTCGAACGTCGGCGCGCCGTTGACGCACTGTCCGGTCACCTGGGCAGTGGTGACCTGGGCCTGGATGTGGAGACCGACGAGGTTGAGGTCGAGGTTCTCGACGCCCGCCTGTGCCGTGGGCAGCTGCTGCGCCGTCGCCGTCCGGCGGACCTGCCCCGGTAGCGGCGGGCACGTCTTGTCGAAAGTCGTGTCGAGCCTCAGGCGGACCGTGTCGGTGCAGCTGTAGGCCGTCCCGCTGCCGACGCTCACCGGCAGACCGAGGAGGTTGAGGGCGTGGATGTCGAGGACGCCGTTGACGCCGTCCTGCACGCACGTCCCGTCGCTCGGATTCGTCCGGAGCAGATCGATGGTGCCGATGTCGCCGGGGGTCAGCGGGCCGAGGAGGTTCGCGATCGCCGGGGCGGCGGTGCACGTCCAGGTCGGTGTCGACCCCGGATCGGCCGACCCTAGTGACGGCGAAATCGCCAACCACGCCGCGCCCAGCGCGGCGACGGGAATCACCGATCGCCGAAGACGGCGGGAGAGTCCCCACTTCCCACCATGCTCGAGTTCGGTGCGACTATCTTCCCTTGGCATCCGTTCCTCCATGTCGACCGGATAGCGCGACTCCAACCGTCGCCTCGTGCGACGGTCCGGCGCTGATGTCGGCGAATTGTTACATCGAACATCCGCCTAGGTCAAATCCGTAGCCACGATGTTCGTGCTAGTGGAGTATCCGCAGGGCTCCGGCGGTAGCGATCTTGCGCGCCTCGCCGGGGCGGGCGGCGTAGATCTCGACGATGGCATCCACGCCTGGATAGGCCACGTAGACGCTCTTCGGATGCGCCGGGCGGGTTACCGCGACGCCGCCGCCGGCCAGGTCGGCGACGAACAGGGCCGGCTCCGTCGCGTCCCGGTTGATCACGTCGTAGGCGTTTCGCCGCGGATACGTCCCGACGGCGACGAACCGCGAGCGTGGGTCGCCGACCGCCGTCCCGGCCGGGAGGTAGCGGATGTAGACATCGCCGCCTGAGCTGCGGGTCACCTCGTAGGTGTCGCCGCTACGGCTCCCCACCCAGTAGATCGGGTGACCGGCGGCACGCGCGAGGTTCGCAAGCGCAGCCGCCGACATCGCCGTCGCCGCCGGCGGCCGCCGACGGGCGGTCGGGGCGCGTCGGTGGCTCCCGACCAGGACGGCGCTCGCCGCGACGACCAGCGCGACGATCGCCGTCAACGTAACGGCCCACGCGCGTCGAGACGGCCCGCCGGGCCCTCCGCTCCTTCGCCGGCGCAGCATGGCCGCAACCGTAGCGCGCCCCCTGGTCGCGTCGGCGACGAGCCGCACTCGGAGCCCCGGGACCGCACCGCGCCGTCACGGCCCGGAGCGCACGGCCTCGATCCACTGGAGCCGCCGCCCGCACAGGCTGCTCGCCTGCGCCGGTGCCACCGAGATGAGCGCACTCGGTTGGGCCGCGTCAACCCGGAGCACGAGGGGTCCGAGCGGGAGGGCAACCTGGGCGGTCCCCGGCCGCAGGCTGCCTCCCGGGTAGCGGAGGATGAACTCGTGCGGTCCGGCCGCGAGGGTCACCTGCCCGAACAGGCCGTACTGGTCGGGAAAGCTCAGCTCGTCGCGCACCGTGGCGAGCGGCCTCCCGTCGACGCTCAGCGACACGCCGCGGCCGAACGAGCCGCCGATCCAGGCGCTGTAGGTCGCGGTGCGCGGGATCGTCAGCTCGAGCCGCGCGTCGCCGGGTGAGGTCGGTGTCAGGTGCTGCGCGCCGCCGTCGACCGACCAGCTCGGTGGATGCGTCGAGGCTCCGAGCGCGCTCGCCACGAGTGCGTCTCCCGGCGCCGCGACGAGCTGAGCTCCGGCGGCTGCCGCCGTCCGCGCCAGCGACGCGACCGCACCGCAGCCGGCCACGCCGGCAGGGTCGATGCCGGTGCGCAGGACCAGATCGGAGATCACGGCCGGCGGCCGGCGCTGCTGCTGCCAGACCTCGTAGTACCGATAGGCCCGCCGGAGCGCGAACGGAGCCGGCGGCCGGCTTTCCTGCGGCGAGCGGCGCACGATGATCGTGCGGTAGACGAGCAGGGACTTCAGCGCGAACTGGTCGAGCGTGGCGACCTGCGCCTTCTGCAGGTACGTCCCGTCGCGGAGGTAGACAGGCCGCGCCCGCAACTCGGACGGGGCCTCGGCGTCGAGGCTGCGGAGAAACAGGCGGGCGCCGTACGGCTCGTACTCGTTCAACAGCGCCGGGCCTTCGCCACTGAAATCGCGTCCGATCTGCGCCAGCTCCGACAGGCGGTCTCGCGGAGCCAGCGCGACGTCGTGATAGGCCAATCCGTTCGACCAGAGCACGCCGGCGCCGATCGCGCAGGCCACGGCTCCGGCGAGGACGCGCGCTCCCTCGCGTGACCACCACACCACCCCGGCCGCTGCCAGCAGCAGCGCGGCCGGTGACACGATCGCCATGGCCTTGGCCGTCACCCACGCCCCGCCGGCGACGTCGACGACGAGGAACCCCACCAGACCGGCTGCCCCGTACAGGAGCGGGCTCCATGCGCGCTCGCGCAGGAGGTGCCGCGCGCCGAGCACGGCCATGGCGGCGACCGCGGCGATCAGCACCCCGGCCACGCCTGCGCCGCTGCTGAGCCGCGTACGAAAGTCACCGACCGGCCAGACGCCGAGGATCTGGAGCGTCGACAGCGGTCGGTAGAGGTTTCCCAGATCCATGCTCGACGCGCCGAGGTCGCCCGCGGCCTTCGTGAACGAACCGATCGCGCCGAGGCTCGCGAGCAGCACCGCGAGGACGACCGCCACGCCGGCGAGTGCCGCCCGTCCGACCAGCCGCCGGCGCGCCGGGTCGGCGACCGCCGCGCCCCAACTGAGGATCACGATCACGCCCAGGGGGCCGAGCCACGGGCCGGCGCCGACCGAATAGGTGTCGAACATCGCCACGCCGGCGATCGCCGCGAAGAGCAGCGTCCCGCGACTGATCTCGCGCCGCACGAGCGGCGCCGTCAACGCCGCCGCCAGGGCGACCAGCATGGCCATCGCCAGCTCCTTGACGCCCCCCTCCTCGTTCGCGTAGGCGTAGAGGAGCGCCGGCTGTGACGCGATGACCACGATCGCCGCCCGGACCCCCGCCGGCCCGCCGAGCGGCCCCGCCAACGACCACAGGCACATCGCGAGCAGCGACGCGAGGACGGTGAGGTACGGCTGGAAGATCCACGCGAGGTTCGCTCCGACGAGCGGCTGGACCGTCGCGAGCGGTGCCAGCGACCCGATCGGGTAGCCGGTACCGAGGTAGGCCGCGATCGTCCGCGCGTAGGTCGACGGCGCCAGACCGGAGACGTCGCGGCCCCGATCGATCAGACGCGCCGTGAGGGCGAGGAAGGTCGACGCGTCATCGAGCCGCGTGTACCCGGCGAACGTAGCCTGTCCCGAGAGCAGCACCGGCGCCGCGAAGATCGCGAAGACGACCACCACGGCGCCGGCCAGCCACCGCTCCGGCGGCCCCACGCGACCGCGGCTGACGACCAGGCCGACCGCCGCCAGCACCACCACCAGAGCGCTCCCGGTCGGGCGCAGCCCGGTCACGCTGGCGACCGCGGTGCCGATGACGATCATCGTCGCGAAGCCGAGCGGCAGCAGCAGGCCGTCGGCTACGCGCACCCCACCAACGCGCTCGACGAGCAGCCCACAGCCCCACGCGAGCAGGCCGAGCACAACCGGAAAAACGAGCCAGCAGACGAGCACGCGGTCACAGTACCCCCGCCGCGCGGCACGCCCGCCGATCGGCCGCCACCTCGACTTGGACTGCGCTCAGCCGAGCACGAGAGCCCGCCAGCGTCGCGCCAGGGTCGACGCGGTCGCGTCGAGCTCGCTGAGCGCCCGTCCGAGGGTCCGCCAAAGCGTGCCCGGCTCGTGCAGCTGGAGCGCCCCCGGCGGCGCGTCCGGGTCACGCACCCCAGCGAGCATCAATCCGCCGACCATCCCCGCGTCGCCAGCCACCGCGCTCGACGCCAGCAGCCAAGCCGGCTCGGTGTCGAGCGTCTCGTCGAGAACGGGACGCCCGGCGAGGGTGACGCGCGTCCGCGAGCGCACCCGACCCGCCGCCTCGCCCGCCCGGCCGAGAACCAGCGCGTCCTGCAGGAGCACCCGCGCGCCCGGGTCGAGCGCGACGGACGTCGAGCGGAACACGCGGCACCCGGCCGCCGCGATCAGCGGCGGCGCGCGCCAGACGAGTCGGGCGTCCGCCCCGAGGACGACGGTGACGTCGACCCGCGCCGACGCGCCGGCGCGGGCGTCGTGCGCGATCGTCGACCCGAGCTCCACCAACTCGAGCGCAGCACCGGGAGCGACCTCGATGGCAACCGTGACCACGTCCCCGCCCAAGAGCGTCGCCCGGCTCTGGATCAGCGCCACGCGCGCCGGCTCGCCGTGGGCGCCGAGGACCCGCGGCAGCCATGGCTCGCTCCCGTCGAGCTCGGTGACGACCGTCATCGCACCACGCCGCACGGCGCGCAGGCGCAGGCCGGCGTCAGCCGCCGCGGTCGTGGCCGCCATGGGCATGGGGCGCCGGTGGCCCCGGGTCGGTCGGCACGAGGGCGCCGGCTCCCCAGTCCGCGAGCTGCGCGCGGACCCACGCCGCGACGCGGGTGACGGCGTCGGCGTCGCGCAGGCTCACCGCGAGCGTCGGCCGCCCGTCCCGCTGCCGCGCCGAGTCGGCGAGCATCAGCTCGACGTCGGCCCCGACGTGCGGCGCCAGGTCGACCTTGTTGATCACCAGCAGGTTCGCCCGGGCGACCCCCGGCCCCCCCTTACGCGGGACGTCGTCGCCGCCGGCGCAGTCGAGCACGAAAATCTGCGTGTCAGCCAGCGCCGGGCTGAACGCCGCGGTCAGGTTGTCGCCGCCGCTCTCGATGAAGACGGCCGCGAGCGGGCCCTCGACACGCTCGAGCTCCTCCACCGCCAGAAGGTTCATCGAGATGTCGTCGCGGATCGCCGTGTGCGGACAGCAGCCCGTCTGCACCGCCTCGATCCGCTGTGGGGCAAGTACCCCCTGCTCGCGCAGGAAGCGCGCGTCCTCCGTCGTGTAGATGTCGTTGGTCACGACGCCCAGCTCGAGCTCGGGCGCCAGCACACGGCACAGCGCCGCGATGAGCGAGCTCTTGCCCGTTCCGACCGGGCCGCCGACGCCGATCCGCAGCGCCCGCCTCCAGGTCTTCGGCAACGGAGCGTGGTCAGCTGGCAAAGAGCCTCCCCTCACGCGCCGCGTGGGCCAGCGCCAGCTGATCCAGACGCGGCGTCGCCGTGCTCGGGAGCTCCCCGGACACCGCCGCCGCGGCCGCGAGCGCCTCGAGCTCGGGCGCCAGCGCGACGACCCAGCTGCTGGCCCGGGCCGCGTCGAGCACCGTCAGCTTGACCGCCGCCGCCGCGACGGCAGCCGCGTCCTCATAGAGGCTCAGGCGCGCCGCCACCGCCGCGCCCACCCCGGCCGCCCGGCAGACCGACCCCAGCACAACGGCCCTCGGCGTCAGCTCGCTCGCCCCGGCATACGCCGCCAGGACCGGGTCCGCCGGCCACAGCAGCCCGGCCGTGCGCAGCAGCCCCCGCCCGAGTAGCCGGTCGGCCGCCCGCACCGCCGGCACCGGCGTCCGGGCGGCCGCCTCGCCGTCCAAGGCGAGCAGGGTCTCGAGATCGTCGGCGCCCGCCGCCGCCGCGGCGAGCGCCGCCTGGCAGCGGCCGACGGTGTGCAGGCGCGCGCGCATGAAGCCCGGCACGTCATCGACGCCGGCGGCGAGCGCCGCCTCGAGCCCGCCCGAGTGCGCATAGCCGCCGGTCGGCGTCCGCCCGTCGGCCAACAGCAGCTCGAGCACGCTCAAAACATGGTGTAGCGTTGCGCCAGCGGCAGCTCTTCGAGCGGTGCAGGCTCGACCGCCTCGCCCTCGACGCGCACGACGAACGTCTCCGGATCAACCTGGATCTCGGGCAGGGCGTCGTTCCCGGGCAGGTCGCGCTTGCCGGTCGCGCGCGTGTCGGCGACGGCGACGAGCCGGCGTCCGAGCTCCAGCCGCTCGGCCAGTCCGTCCTCCAGTGCCGCCGGCGCCACAAACGACAGCGAGAGATGCGGGGCGGCCGCGGCCGCGGCGCCGAACATGGGCCGGCCGAGGACCGGCTGCGGTGTCGGGATCGAGGCGTTGGCATCCCCGATCGGGCTCCAGACGACGGCTCCCGACTTCAGCACGAGACGCGGGCGCACGCCGAAGAAGGCCGGGTCCCACAGCGCGAGGTCGGCGAGCTTGCCGACCTCGACCGACCCGACGTGGGCGTCGATCCCGTGGGCGACCGCAGGGCAGATCGTGTACTTGGCGACGTAGCGCCGCGCCCGCGCGTTGTCGGCCACGCCGTCCCCGGCCAGGGCGCCGTAGCGCTGCTTGCACGCGTGCGCGGTCTGCCAGGTGCGGATGATCGTCTCGCCCGCGCGACCCATCGCCTGGGCGTCCGAGCCGATGATCGAGATCGCCCCGAGGTCGTGCAGGAGGTCCTCGGCCGCGATCGTGCTCGCGCGGATGCGGCTCTCGGCGAAGGCCAGGTCTTCGGGCACGCGCGGGTTGAGGTGGTGGCAGACGATCAGCATGTCGAGATGCTCCGCCACGGTGTTGACCGTGTGCGGCCGCGTCGGGTTGGTCGACGACGGCAGCACGTTCGGCTGCCCCGCGATCGCGATGATGTCCGGGGCGTGCCCGCCCCCGGCGCCCTCGGTGTGGTAGGCGTGGATGCTGCGCCCGGCGATGGCCGCCACCGTCGACTCGAGGAAGCCGGCCTCGTTGAGCGTGTCGGTGTGGATCGCGACCTGCAGCCCGAATCGGTCGGCGGCCGTCAGGCAGGCGTCGATCGCCGCCGGCGTCGAGCCCCAGTCCTCGTGCAGCTTGAAGCCGCCCGCCCCGGCCAGCGCCTGCTCGGCCAGGGCGGCGGCGCTCACGGTGTTGCCCTTGCCCAGCAGCAGCACGTTGACCGGCTGGCCGTCGAGCGCCCGGTGCATCATCGCGAGGCTCCCCGGGCTCGGCGTGCACGTCGTCGCCCGCGTCCCGTCCGTCGGCCCGGTGCCGCCGCCGATCAGCGTCGTGATCCCGCTCGCGAGCGCCTCGGTGACGATCGTCGGGGTGATGAAGTGGACGTGGCAGTCGATCCCCGCCGCCGTCAGGATCCGCCCCTCCCCAGCGATCACGTCGGTGCTCGGGCCGATCCGCAGCGCCGGATGGACGCCGTCCATGATGTCCGGGTTCCCCGCCTTGCCGAGCCCGACGACCCGCCCGTCGCGGATGCCGACGTCGGCCTTGACCACGCCCCAGTGGTCGAGCACGACCGCGTTGGTGATGACGAGCTCGGGCGCCCCGTCGGCATGGGTCGTCGTCCCCTGCGCCATCGACTCGCGGATCGTCTTGCCGCCCCCGAAGACAGCCTCGTCGCCGCCGACGCAGCGATCCTCCTCGACCTCGATCCAGAGGTTCGTGTCGGCCAGGCGCACCCGGTCGCCGACCGTCGGCCCGTAGAGCTCGGCGTAGCGGCGGCGGTCGATCGCGGTCATCTCAGCTGGAGCCCCGGCACCAGGCGGGCGCCGCCGAGGGCGACGAGCGGCACCTCGCGCGCGAGTCCGGGCTCGAAGCGCACCGACGTGCCGGCCGGGACGTCGAGGCGCAGTCCGGCCGCCGCCGCCCGGTCGAAGTCGAGCGCCGCGTTGACGTCGGCGAAGTGGAAGTGCGACCCGACCTGGATCGGTCGGTCGCCCGTGTTCATCACCTCGAGCGTCGCGCGCTCCCGCCCGGGCGCCAGCTCGATCGTGCCCGGCGCGACGTCGAGCTCGCCGGGGATCACGGGACCGGCTGATGGATCGTGACGAGCTTGCGCCCGTCGCGGAAGGTGGCCTCGACCTGGACCTCCGCGAGCATCTCCGGTACGCCCTCCATCAGCTCGCCCCGGCTCAGCACCGCCCGCCCGTCCCGCATCAGGTCGGCCACCGTCGCGTCACCGTCGCGCGCCCGCTCGATCACCCAGCACGACAGGAGCGCAACCGCCTCGGGATAGTTGAGGCTGACACCGCGGTCGCGCCGGTCGCGCGCGACCATCCCGGCCACGGCCAAGAGCAGCTTCTCGGTGTCCGAAGGCGTCAGATGCATGGTCCGCGGTCCGGTGGCCCCTCATCTTAGGGTCCGCGACGCAACAGTCGGGTCGCGGGCCTAATGGCCGACCTGCCACGGGCGCGACGGGCCGGCGCGGGTCGGCGCCGGGCCGCCGGGGTGCACATGGCGCCCGGGCGGCAGGGGCCCGGCGCGCGGGACCCCGTCCTGCGCACGGTCGATCCGCTCGCGGCCGGTCCGGCCGACGCCGTCGAGCTGGCGGGCCCGCCGGGGGCTGCGCCCGCCCGGGGCCGAGTAGCTGCGCGGGCTGAGCTCTCCGCAGGTCGGGCACGGCGCCGGCGCTCCCGCCGAGCGCGAGTTGGCGCGGGTCTCGAAGGGGCCGCAGTAGGAGCAGCGATATCCGTAGAGGGCCATCAGTGCGGGAGGATGTCGCGGTCGAAGATCGAGAGCGGGATGCCCAGGCTGACGGCGCAGTTGGGGATGTCGACGATCCCGCCGATCCGGCCCTCGACGGGGGCGGCTCCCAGCAGGAGGTAGGCCTGCTCGCCCGTGTACCCCAGCGCCAGCTTGAGGTACTCGATCGCGTTCAGCGCCGCCCGCCGGTAGGCGACCGTGGCATCCATGTAGTAGTTGCGCCCGTCCTCGACGCAGATTCCCTCGAACATCAGGTACTCGGTGTAGTGCGGCTCGACCGGGCCCGGCTTGAAGATCGGGTTGCCGTGCGGGTTGGCCGCGGCGAGCCCGTACTTCGCCACGCCGCCCTTGATCAGGTCGAAGCCGAGATCGATGAAGCCGGGCATCTCGATCGCCCCGCAGAAAGTGATCTCCCCGTCGCCCTGACTGAAGTGCAGATCGCCGATCGAGAACAGCGCGCCGTCGACGTAGACCGGGAAGTAGATTCGCGTGCCCTTCGAGAGGTTTTTGATGTCGCAGTTGCCGCCGTGGTCGCGCGGCGGCACCGTCCGCGCCCCCTCCCGCGCCACGCGCGTGAACTCGGCGCCACCCAGCGTCCCCAGCAGCGCGTCCTGCTCGAGCGGCGGCAGCGCCAGCGGCGGGTCCTGAATCGTGTCGCCCAGCGGCTCGCCGGTGACGCGCGACGGGTTGCGGGCGATCAGGTCCGCCTCGCGCCGGTTCCATTCGGCCAGCAGATCGTGCGACGGGGCGCAGCCGAGCAGGCCCGGGTGCGAGAGGCCGGCGAAGCGCACGCCGGGCAGGTGGCGACTCGAGCAGTAGATGCCCTCGATGTCCCAGATCGCCTTCGCCGCCCGCGGGTAGTAGTCGCACAGGAAGCCCCCGCCGTTGCCCTTGGCGAAGATCCCCGTGTAGCCCCACTCGTGGCCCTGGAACGGGCCCATGTCGAGGATGTCGACGACGAGGATGTCGCCCGGCTGCGCCCCGTTGACGTGGAACGGGCCGCTCAGCATGTGGGTCTTGTCGAGGTTGACGCCGGCGACGTCGTCGGCGCTGTCGGTGTTGTGGATCTGCTCGTCGGTCCAGTCCTTGCACTCGATCCGGTAGCTGCCGCCCGGGTCGATGGCCGCCACCGGCGGGATGTCCGGGTGCCAGCGGTTGTGGCCGGGCACGGCCTGAGCTGCCATCGGCACGCTCAGGTCGCGATCGATGCTGAAGATCACCTCGGGCATCGGGTGCCTTTCTGGGTCGGGGTTCGAGTGTGGGGCGCCGGCGGCCCGGCCGGCGCCCCACACATTTGGTGCGCGCTAGGCGACGCCGCCCGCGATCGCCGCCGGATCGGCCATGGGCAGCGCACTGCCGGGCATCTCCTTGCAGCTGTCGTGACAGGCCTTCTCGAGCGTGCAGCAGAGTGAGCAGATGGCACCGCCGTGGTGCGGGCAGCCGGCCATGTCGGGGGCCTCGTAGGCCTCGCCGCAGACGACGCACTCGATCTCGACCGCGGTCTCGTGCTCGCCGCCGAGCGTGTCCGCCCGCGCGATGTAGTACTTGCCCTTGGTCGCGATCGCGATCAGCGGCGAGAGCACCATCGCGATGCCGAGCGCCAGGAACGGCGAGTACGCCGCCAGCGTGTCGCCGAAGGCGTTGTAGAAGGCGAGGATCGAGATCACCGACGCCACCACCATCGCCCCGAAGCCGACCGGGTTGATCGCGTAGAGGTGCGCCCGCTTGAACTCGATGTAGGACGGGCTGAGCTTCAGCGGCTTGTTGATCACCAGGTCGGCCACCACGGCGCCGATCCAGGCGATCGCCACGTTCGAGTAGAAGCCGAGCACGGTGTTCAGGAAGCTGAAGACGCCGACCTCCATCAGGGTCAGGGCGATGCCGACGTTGAAGAACACCCACACCACGCGCCCGGGATGCCAGTGGAAGACCCGGGAGAAGAAGTTCGACCACGACAGCGACCCGCTGTAGGCGTTCGTGACGTTGATCTTGACCTGCGACAGCAGCACGAAGAACACCGCCACCGCCAGCACGAGGCTGCCGGGGAGGAACGTGTTGAACCCGCCGAGGTACTGCTCGATCGGCTCGCCGGCCTTCGTCAGGCCGACCTTGCTCGCCACGTAGAAGGCGAGGAACGCCCCGCCGAGCTGCTTGAGCGCCCCGAGGATGACCCAGCCCGGCCCGGCGGCCAGGACGGCGATCCACCACTTCGTCGCCGTCGCCTTGGTCTTGGCCGGCATGAAGCGCAGGTAGTCGACCTGCTCGCCGATCTGGGCGATCAGCGACAGCGCGATGCCGGCGCCGAGGCCCATCGAGATCCCGTTGAAGTTCGCGTCCTTGGCATGGCCCTTGAAGTTGGTCCAGGCGGCGAACGAGTGCGGGTCCTTGATGAGGATCGCGACGAACGGCGCGAACATCAGGATCAGCCAGATCGGCTGGGTCCAGACCTGGAGCTTCGACAGGAGCGTCATCCCGAAGCAGACGAGCGGGATGATGAACAGCGCCCCGAGCAGGTAGCCCAGCCAGAGCGGGATGTCGAAGCCGCTCTGGAGCGCCTGGGCCATGATCGACCCCTCGAGGGCGAAGAAGATGAAGGTGAAGCTCGCGTAGATGATCGACGTGATCGTCGAGCCCAGGTAGCCGAAGCCTGCTCCCCGCGTCAGCAGGTCCATGTCGATCGAGTACTTGGCCGAGTAGTAGGCGATGGGGACCGACGTGAGGAAGATCACGACCGCCGCCAGCAGCACGGCGATCAGGGCGTTGGTGAAGCCGTAGGTGATCGCGATCGACGCGCCGATCGCGAAATCGGCCAGGTAGGCGATGCCGCCGAGCGCCGCCGTGGCGACGACGTACTCGCTCCAGCGTCGAAAGGTGCTCGGCGCGTAGCGCAGCGAGTAGTCCTCCATGATCGGGTTCTCGACGAGCTTGGCGAAACGCCGCTTGATCGTCGGTCCGCCGCCGGGCGTTGCCGCGCTCGACATTCAAACACCTCCCTGGTTGGGCCTGGCCCGTCGCCCACTTCCCCGACGACGCGCCCGTGTGCCCCGAGTTTTGCGATCGACCCCGACCCGGCGCTACTCCCGGCGGGCCAATAATCGGCGGCGCGTTTCGACCGGTGGGCGGTCGGGGTAGCGGCGGCGGCGATGCCGCGCGCGCGCTCGACAGATGGTCGGTTCTCGGTGGACCGCCGGTCCGGTAGGATCCGGTCCATGTTGCGCTCCATCAGCGACCGGCGGGCGAGCCGCGTGCAGCGACGCGACGACGCCCGCGCCCTGCGCGCCGAGTTCGAGCTCGACCGGCCCCGCGGCCTGGCCGCGCTCTGGGCGCTCGTGCGCGACGTCGGCGAGCTCGAGCGCGCCCGGATGACGGCCCACAAGCGCACCGCCGACGACGCCCGCGGCCGCCACGCGGCGCCCACCCGCATGTCGTCCGGCCGGCGCTGACCGACTAGCTGACGCGCCTCGGCGGCGCCTGCGCCTCGGCCGCCAGGTACGCCCGCCACCCGCCCCATGCGGTGATCTCGCGGCTGGTCTGCGCGACCCGCGAGTCGCAGACGAAGCCCGGAGCCCGCGACCCGTCCGCCAGCTCGACGGAGCCGATCGACAGGGGCGGCTCCACGTCGGCGAGCAGGTCGCCGAGGCCCGCCGCCGGTAGGCGCCACACCTCGACCTCGATCGGCGCCCCGTCCGCGGCGGGCACGAGACCCGGCTTCGGGGGCACGGCGTCCGCGAGCGCGTAGAGGCGGTAGACGGCCGCCGTGCGCGTCGTCGCCTCGAGCCGCCCGCCCCGGTCGGTGAGCGCCCCGTTGAGCGGCTGGCCGCTCAGGTGGGCGCCGACGACGACGAGGCGAGCCGCGTCATCCGGCGCCGGATCCACCGGCTCCCCCAGCCAGACCGCGGCCAGGTCGAGCACGAGCTCGTCGGCGTCCCGCGGAGCGATCAGGGACACGCCGAACGGGAGGCCGTCCGCGCGCTCCCCCGCCGGGACGGCCACGGCGCAGAGCTCCATCAGGTTGACGAAGTTCGTGTACGTCCCGAGCCGCGCGCTGGTTGCGACCGGCTGCGCCGCCACCTCGGCCGGGGTGTAGATCGTCGGCGCCGTGGGCAGGAGCAGCGCGTCGATCCGCTCCCAGTCGGCCGCCGCCCGCCGCCGCAGCTCGGCCAAGCGGTAGGACCCGCGAAAGGCGTCGACCGCGCTCGGGCGTCCGCCGCCGGCGATGATCCCCGCGACTACCGGGTCGACGTCGGCCGCGTACCCGGCGACGAACTCCCCGAGCGCTGCCGCGCGCTCGGCGACCCACGGGCCCTCGTAGAGGAGGCGCCCGACCTCCACGTACGGGTCGACGTCGATCTCGACCAGGCCGAACCCGAGCGACCTCGCCCGCACCAGGGCGGCGGCCCACGCCGCCTGCGCCTGCGTGTCGCCGCAGAAGTCGAGCTGACCGGCGCCCGGGACGCCGAGCCGCGGGCGCGAGCGGCGCGGCGGCGGGACGGGACGCCCGACGGCGCGCGAGTACGGCTCGTCCGGATCGAAGGCCGCGGCGACGGCGAGGACGAGGCCGGCGCCGGCGACGTCGCCGGCGAAGATCGAGACGCAGTCCAGCGAACGGCACGCCGGTACGACGCCGCCCGTGCTCAGGCGCCCGCCCGACGGCTTCAGCCCGACAATCCCGTTGAACGCCGCCGGCACGCGGCCCGACCCGGCGGTGTCGGTCCCGAGCGCGAAGCTGACCAGGCCGGCGGCCACCGCCACCGCCGATCCGGAGCTCGACCCGCCGGCGACGTAGCGCTCGTCGACGACGCTGCGGCAGGCGCCGTACGGCGACCGCGTCCCCACCAGGCCGGTCGCGAACTGGTCGAGGTTCGTCTTGCCGAACGGGATCGCCCCGGCGGCAATCAGGCGCCCGACGACGAAGGCGCTCTGCCGAGGCAGGTAGCCGAAGGCCGGGCATGCCGCCGTCGTCAGCGCGCCGGCGAGATCGATGTTGTCCTTGATCGCGAACGGGATGCCGTAGAGCGGCAGCCGGGGATCCTCGAGCCGAGCGACGTACTCGGCGACCGCGTCCCAGTCGAGCAGCGTGATCCAGACCGGCTGCGGGTACTCCTCGGCCCGGGTGTGGGCCTCGCGCAGAACCTCCGCCGGGGCCCGCTCGCCGCTGCGATACGCGGCGAGCAGACCCCGGATGCGCAGGGCCGCGGTCAATGCCTCACGCGGGCACGGGGATCCCCGCCGGCTCCGCCGCCGGCTGGTGGCCGTTGCTCGACGGGAGCGCTGCGGCCGCGGCGGCGTCGGCCGCGTCGATCGGGTCGTCCATGTCCAGCGGCCGCGGGGCGACCTTCAGCTGGGCGAAGGCGAGGCAGACGACGGCGGTCATGGCGTAACCGAGGGCGATCTTCGGCGAGATGTCCCAGCCCACCTTCGGCCCGTGGATCAGCCCGAAGAAGGCCAGCAGCGCCCCGAACCCGCAGTAGCCGGCGGCCAGCTCGAAGCGGCGGTCGATGATCAGCGCCCCGATCGCGCCCAGCACCATGCCCGCGAGCACGGCCCCCTGGCCGAGCGACTCGATCCCCCCGTAGATCACGCCGGCGTTCTCGAGGTTCGCCAGGCCGACCTGGCTCGCCGTCTTGCCCGCCGCGGCGAGCGTGTTGTCGATCTGGCCTGAGGCCCACTGGGCGATGTTCGGGACCGTCGCCAGGACGATCGCCGGGAAGTGGGCCCGGGGGACCGACGCGAACGCCTGCGCCCCGATCACGAGCCCGATGTAGAGCAGGATCGGCACGATCGCCGGGATCGGCAGCAGCGCTGACAGCAGCGGGAAGAGTCCGATCGAGCAGAACAGGAAGATACCCACGCCGGTGGCCAGCGAGTAGGTGATCCGTCCGCCGGCCTTCTTCCAGCCCGGGTGGCCGATGTAGACGGCCGGGGGGAACGGGCTGCCGAGGACCGAGCCGATGACCGCGCCCGTGCCGTCGGCGAGCAGCACGTGGCGGAGGTTGTAGCTGTCGCCGGCCGCCGACGCGCTCTCCACGTTGCTCATCGCCTCGGTGAAGTTGTAGATGCCCAACGGGATCGCCGTCGCCAGCAGCGGCGAGATGCCGTTGAGCCCGTTGACGAGGTGGTTGATGTTCAGCGACGGGACGCCGAGCGCGATCTGGTGGACCGACGCGCTGACGTTCGCGGTGTCCATGTAGCCGCCGATCCAGGCGATCGCCGACCCGAGCAGCAGCGCGGCGAGGCCGACCGGGAAGTTCCGCGGCAGCCGCACGCCCGAGATGAAGCCGATCACGATCACCGCGAACGTCGGCAGGGCGATCCACAGGGCGCCCCACATCTGCGCCGCCGGACGCATCGAGATGAACGTGATCGAGATTCCGGCGAGCGTCCCCAGGAGCGCCGCCCGCGGGGTGAAGCGCCGGATCGTCGGCCCGACGAACGCGCCGATGAGGATGATCACGCCGATGATGAAGGCCCAGGCGATACCGCCCTCCCACGCCTTGATCGGGTCGTGCGTGCGGATGTAGATCGGCAGCATGATCACCAGCGAGACGATGAACATGTGCGGCACGCTCGGGCCGTAGGGCATCGCCGTTACGTCGTCGCGGCCCTCCTTGCGCGCCAGCCGCGTGGCCAGCACGAAGTAGAAGATGTTGCCGAGCAGCAGCTCGACGCCGAGCGCCGGCAGGATCACCCGGAAGGTGTCGTGGGCGCTGATGTGCACGACCCCGGCCGTCAGGCCGGCGATCACCAGCACGTTGACGAGCATGTTGATCCCGAGGCCGAAGAACGCGTTGAGATCGCCCCGCGTCCACAGCGGGGATCCGGGCTTGCCCGCGAACCGGCCGGGTTGGATGGCAGCTGCGGTTGACATGTGACTATTCCCCCTGGCTGATGGCGGTGGCAAACTGCGGCGTGGCCGGCTCGGCGGCCCCCGTCGTCGGGGCCCCCGCGTCGGCGTCGACCGGAAAAAGCGCGTCCAGCAGTGCCCGGGACGGCGCGACCCAGCCGAAGATCCCTCCCTGGGCCGCGATCATGCGCAGCCCGACCTCGTGGAACTCAGGGAAGTAGGAGCCGACGCAGTCCGACAGGACGAGGCACTCGAAGCCGCGGTCGTTGGCCTCGCGCACGGTGGTGTGGACGCAGACCTCGGTCGTCACGCCGGTCACCACCAGGCTCGTGATCCCCTTGTTGCGCAGCAGCAGCTCGAGATCGGTCGCGTAGAACGCGCCCTTGCCCGGCTTGTCGAGGATCACCTCGCCCGGCGCGGGCGCCAGCGCGTCGACGATCCCGTGGCCGAGCTCGCCCCGGATCAGCACGCGGCCCTTGGGACCCGGGCTGCCGATGCCGAACTCGAGCCGTCCGCGCGCCCGCTTGCTCGGCGGGCAGTCGCTCATGTCGCTGCGGTGACCCTCGCGCGTGTGGATCACGAGCATCCCCGCCGCCCGCGCCGCGGCCAGCACCCCCTGGAGCGGCGCGACGACCCGCTGGAGCAGGCGCACGTCGTTGCCGAGCCCCGCGCCGAAGCCGCCCGGCTCGAGGAAGTCGCGCTGCATGTCGATGATCACCAGGGCCGTCGCCCCCGGGATCAGGTGGAACGGGTACGGCTCAGCCGCAACGGCGGTGGCAGACATGGGACCCTTTCTCTGGGGCGGGTCTGTATACAGCGCCGTCGACAGACCCCGGGCGCCAACAAACGTACGGCCGTCCACCGGCTGGCGCCATGGACATGCGACACAAAGCGCCATGGACCGGCGGGCCATCGCTTCCGGCCGCGCGTCGGTATACGGTTGTGTCCACAGGACCGTGGATGAGCTCGAAACCTATGCCCGCGCCGCCGCCCGCCAGACCGGGCTGACGATCGACGAGGCCTGGTGGCCGGGGGTCGTGCGCCACCTCGGCGTGCTGCTGGACCGGGCCGCGCTCGTCGCCGCCGTGGACGTCCAGGCGCCGGAACCGGGCGAGGACGAGCCGGCGTGACCGACGCGGTCGGCATCGCGGCCGCGGTCCGCTCAGGCGACCTGAGCGCCGTCGCGGCGACCGAGCGGGCGCTGGCGGCGATCGCGGCGCGCGACGGAGCCGTCAACAGCTTCACCGCCGTCGTCGCCGACCGGGCCCGGCGCGACGCCCGCCGCGTCGACGAGCTGGTCGCGACGGGCGTCGACCCGGGGCCGCTGGCCGGCGTACCGTTCGCCGTCAAGAACCTCTTCGACGTCGCCGGCGAGGTCACGGTCGCGGGATCGAGGATCAGCGCCGACGATTCTCCGGCCGACGCCGACGCCGCGGCGGTTGCGCGGCTGGCCCGAGCCGGCGCCGTGCTCGTCGGGATGCTCAACATGGACGAGTACGCCTACGGCTTCACGACCGAGAACTTTCACTACGGCCCCTGCCGCAACCCGTTCGACCGCGACCGGGTCGCCGGGGGGTCGAGCGGCGGGTCGGGCGCCGCCGTCGCAGCCGACCTCGTCCCGCTGACGCTCGGGTCGGACACGAACGGGTCGGTCCGGGTCCCGGCGGCCCTGTGCGGGGTGTTCGGCCTGAAGCCGACCTACGGACGCGTCTCGTGCGACGGGATGCTGCCGTTCTGCCCGACGCTCGACGTCGTCGGCGCGCTCGGGCGCAGCGTCCGCGACCTGGCCGTCAGCTTCGGCGCGCTCGTCTCCGACCACGAGCCGGATGCGGTCGCCGGACTCGACGGGCTCCGGCTCGCGGTGGCCGACGGCTACTTCGCGCGGGGCGGGACCCCGGCGGCGCTCGCGGCCGTCGGGGAGCTGGCCGACGCGCTCGGGGTGTCTGAGACCGTCTCGCTGCCGCGGGCGGCCGAGGCCCGCGCCGCGGCGATGGTGATCACGGCGACCGAGGGCGCCCACCTGCATCTGGGATCGCTGCGGCGGCGGCCGGGCGACTTCGATCCGATGACGCGCGATCGCTTCCTCGCCGGCGCGCTCGTCCCGGCCCACGTCTACCTCCAGGCCCAGCACTTCCGCTACTGGTTCCGTGCGCGCATGCGCGAGGTCTTCCGGTCGGTCGACGTCGTGCTCGCCCCGGCGACGCCGTTCACGGCCCCGCTGATCGGTCAGCGCGAGGCGGTCGTCGACGGCGAGACGGTGCTGACGCAGCCCTATCTCGGCGTCTACACCCAGCCGCTGTCGTTCGCCGGGCTGCCCGTCCTGACCGTCCCGGTGGCGAGCGCCGACGTGCTCCCGCTCGGCGTCCAGCTCGTCGCCGGCCACTTCGGCGAGGCGACGCTGCTGCGGGTCGCCGCCGAGCTCGAGGCCCGCGGGCTGGCGCGTCTGCCGGAGCTCGTATGGACGTGAACCTGCCGGAGACCGTCGCCGAGGTTACGGCCGCGTTCGAGCGCTACGAGGCGGCGTTCCTGGCCAACGACGTCGACGTGCTCGACGCGCTCTTCTGGGACGACCCCCGGGCCGTCCGCTACGGCGCGGCCGAGAACCTCTACTCGCACGAGGCGATCGCCGCCTTCCGCGCGGCGCGGTCGGTGGACGACCTCGCCCGCGAGCTGCTGTTCGTCGTCGTGACGACGTTCGGCCGCGATCTCGGCGTCACCTCAGCCGAGTTCCGCCGCACCGTGACGGGAAGCGTCGGCCGCCAGTCGCAGACGTGGGTGCGCACCCCCGGGGGCTGGCGGATCGTCACCGCTCACGTCTCCCAGCTGATCCCGGCCGCGGTGGGGGTCGCCCCGTGACCAGGAAGGCGGCCGCCGGCCGCAAGGCCGCCCGGCCGCGCAGCAGCAGCGTCTACGACGAGCTCCGCCGGGGCCTGCTGTTCGGCGAGTACCCGCTGATCGAGCGGCTCGCCGAGGTCAGCCTGGCCGAGCGGCTCGGGGCGTCGCGCACGCCGGTGCGCGAGGCGTTGATGCGGCTCGAGGTCGAGGGACTCGTCGTCCGCCGGCCCGAGGGCGGCTTCTACCCGCTCAGCCCGAACCTCGCCGGCATCCGCGACCTCTACGAGCTGCGGCGGATCCTCGAGCTCGCCGCACTGCTGCGGCCCAGGCAGCACGGCGAGCGCCACGACGACGAGCTCGTGCGGGCCGTCCACGCCGACTGGACGGAGCTCGCCCGGTACCCACCCGAGCCCGACCCCGGCCTCGTCGAGATCGACGAGAGCTTCCACCTGCGGCTGGCGGAGGCGGCCGGGAACCCGGCGATCGTCCGGCAGCTCCAGGTCGTCGGCGACCGCATCCGGGTCGTGCGGATGCAGAACTTCGTCCACACCGAGCGCATCGCCATCACCACCGACCAGCATCTGGCGATCCTCGACGCGGTGCTCGCCGGGGCGCCGGACCGGGCGGCCGAGCTGATGGGCGCGCATCTGGACGAGGCGATGGCGCTCGCGTCCGAGCGGGCGGCCCGGGCGATCGAGCGGATGATGACGGCGGGCGCGCTGCTTGCCGCCGGAGGCTGAGCGGCCGCCTCAGGGCCCGCGACTGAGCAAGTGGCGGGATCCGACGGCGATTGCGAAGTCGCGGGCCCTAACATCGACCGCCGTGCATGCCACCACGTCGCCGGCGCCGCTGCGCCGGCTCGCCAGCCGGCTCGCCCGCGGGCTCGCCGTTCGCGCGCGGCGGGTGCCGGGGCGGGCGCGCGAGGCCGTGGCCGACCGCCGCCTGACCGCCGAGCAGCGGCGCCGCGTCCTCGGCCCGGCCCACCGGGCCTGGCGCGAGCACTCGGCCGACACCAACCGAGCGGAGTGGGACGCCTGGGACTGGAGCAGCTCCGGCGAGGAGTGGACGCAGTCGCCGGCCTGGAAGCAGGCGCTGATCGACGACGTGCTGGTGCGCTGGATCCCGCCCGGCGGCGTCGTGGTCGAGCTGGGGCCCGGAGCCGGGCGCTGGACGCGCGCGCTCCACGCCCGGGCTGAGGAGCTGATCCTCGTCGACGTGAGCGAGCGCGCGCTCGAGCTCTGCCGGGGTCAGTTCGCCGATGTTCGCTGCGTGGTCTCGGGCGGCGCCGATCTGCCGGGCCTCGGCGACGGGTCGGTCGACGCCGTCTGGTCCTTCGACGTCTTCGTCCACGTCCATCCCTGCGACCAGGCCGGCTATCTGGGCGAGGTCGCGCGCGTCCTGCGACCCGGTGGCGTCGCCGTGATCCACCATGCCGACGGGCGCAACCGCGGCTCGCTGCCGAGCCGTCGGGGCTGGCGGGCGCCGATGTCGCGCGGGCTCTTCGCCGCGCTCGCCGTCGCCGCCGGCCTGGCGGTCGAACGCCAGCTCGACTCGTGGGGACCGGCCGGGGAGTTCGACCTCGGGGTCTTCGCCGACGCGATCACCGTCTGCCGCCGGCCGGCCGCCACCTGACTTGAGGCCCGGCTCCTGCCGCGGCGGCCGCTCAGGCCGACTCCGGCGGCGGGGTTAGGATCGTCCGCGCTCCGTCCCTCGGGAGTTGAGCTCGGTCGGCGTGATTCACGGTCGCCCGACGGATCGACGCCGGGCCGCGCACACTGCTCAAGCCGCAAACTACGCTGACCTGGTGCGCTGGCGCCTATCTGAGCTGCTCGATCCGGACCCGCCGCCGGTGTCGGCCGGAGTCGGCGTCGCCGCCATCTCGATCGCCATCGTCACCGCCGCGATCTATCCGCTGCGCGACGTCTCGGCCCCCGCATCGTCCGGCGTTCTCTACCTGCTGGCGGTGCTGCTCGTCGCGACGATCTGGGGGCTGTGGCTCGGCCTCTTGACCAGTGTCGCGAGCGCAGCGGCCTTGAACTTCTTCCACATCCCGCCAGTCGGACGTTTCACGATCTTCGACTCGCGCAACGGCGTCGCCCTGATCGTCTTCCTGGCCACCGCCGTCATCGCCAGTTCGCTGGCCGACATCGCCCGGAGCCGGACGCGGGAGGCCGTGCTGCGGCGGCGGGAGGCGGACCTCGCGGCCGACATGGCGCGACTCCTGCTGGGTGGCGCGACCGTGCAGGCGGCGCTCGGGCTCGTCGCCCACAGACTCGCCGAGGCGCTCGACCTTGCGTCGGCCAGCATCGAGCTGCGTGCGGTCGCCGGCGACGCCCGACGGCTGGCGCTGCCGCTGCGCAGTGGCGAGCGCCAGATCGGAACGCTGCTGGTTCCAGCCGGCGCCGAGCCCGCCGATCTGCGCCTGCGCGAGCGCCTCGTCCCGGCCCTGGAGGCTCTGCTCGCGGCCGCGCTCGAGCGCGAAGCACTCCAGGCGGAGGTCGTCGAAACGCAGGCGCTGAGGCGCAGCGACGAGATCAAGACCGCGCTGCTGCGCTCCGTATCCCACGACTTTCGGACGCCGCTGACGGCGATCGTGACCGCCGGGGAGATGTTGTCGTCGACGGCGATCAGCGAGGACGATCGAGCCGAGCTCGCCGGGGCCGTGACCGCCGAGGCCGCCCGTCTGACCAACCTCGTGGACAAGCTGCTCGACCTCTCGCGGCTCCACGCCGGCGCCGCCGTTCCGCGTCGCGACTGGTGCGCGATCGACGAGCTGCTCGAGGTGGCGCTCGACCACCTGAGCGCCGGGCGCGACGGCTTCGTCCTGTCGATCGACCGGGGGCTCCCGCTCGTGCGCGCCGACGCCGCGCAGATCGAGCGGGCGCTGTCGAACCTGCTGGAGAACGCGGCCCGCTACAGCGGTGGCCATCCGGTCTCGGTCCGCGCCCGAGCCGTCGGGCGGCAGCTCGTGATCCGGATCGTCGATCGCGGCCCGGGGCTCGCCGCGGGGGAGCTGGATCGCGTCTTCGAGCCCTTCTACCGGGCGCCCGAGAACCCGACCGATCACAGCGGCGCGGGCCTCGGCCTGGCGATCGTCCGCGGCTTCATCGAGGCCAACGGCGGCCGCGTCTGGGCCGAGTCGCTGCCGGGACAGGGCACGACCTTCGTCATCGAGCTGCCGCTCGAGGAACCACATGTACCGGACTCCGGCGCCCCCCGGCCGGTCGAGGCATGACCGACAGGCGCCGGATCCTCGTCTGCGACGACGAGCCGCAGATCCTCCGTGCGGTGCGCGTCGTCCTGCGCGCCGCCGACTTCGAGCCGATCCTCGCGGCGACCGCCGAGGAGGCGCTCGACGCCGCGGCCGTGCGACCACCGGACGCCGCGATCCTCGACCTGCTGCTGCCCGACGGCGACGGGATCGGCGTCTGCCGGGCGTTGCGCGAGTGGAGCACGATGCCGATCCTGATGCTGTCGGCCGTCGGCAACGAGGACCAGAAAGTGGCCGCGCTCGAGGCGGGCGCTGACGACTACCTCGTCAAGCCGTTCGGCGCCCGCGAGCTGGTGGCGCGCCTGCACGCCGTGCTGCGCCGCGCCGACAGCGGCCGCGGCGAGCCGGTCGTCGCCGTCGACGGGATCGAGGTCGACCTGGCCGCACACGCCGTGCGCCGGGACGGCGAGCCCGTCCACCTGACGCCGATCGAGTACGACCTCCTGCGCGTGCTGATCGGCAATCGCGGCCGGCTGCTGACGCACCGGACGCTGCTGACCTCGGTCTGGGGCCCGGCCTACGTCGACGACATCCAGACCCTGCGCACGCACATCGCGAACCTGCGACGCAAGCTCGACCCGGAGAACGGCTCGCGCTACGTGGCGACCGACCCGGGGATCGGGTATCGCTTCGTGCAGTAGCCGGCCCTACGCGACGCGTTTGGCTGCGCGGTCCTCGCGCCGGTCCGCCCGCTCGTCGCGCCTCAGCTCGGTGCGGTCCCGGCGCAGGGTTCGCTGGTCGCGCAGGAGCGTCATGCGGGCTTCGCGGCGCTGCATGACGTCGGCTGTGAGCTTCATGCGATCGGCTGGGACGGCCGATGAGTGGGCGGCTTGGTCGGCCTTGAGCTGTGCCTGATCGGCGGCGACCGCCGACCGGGTCGCTGCCAGGGCGCTTGTCGCCGCGGCGACTGCGGCGCGGTCGGCCGCGACCTTCGCGCTGTCGGCGGCGACCTTCTGATCGGCGGCGTCCGTATCTTCGGCAAACGCGGCGACTGGGAGCACAAGCGCTCCGGCAACCCCCGCAATCGCGATCAGCTTTCGCATCTGTACCTCCCCACGTTGGATCTCGCTTGGGTGCCTAATCTACCGCCGCAGCGCCGCTTGTGGCCCAGGTGAACGCCGGGCGCGGCGGTACGGCTCAAGCGCGGGTGACGGTGCGGATGTCGTCGGGGTCGGGGCGCAGGATCAGCACCTCGGCGGGAGCGCGCCGCAGGAGCCAGTCGATGTCCTCGGAGCTGAAGCTCTCGTGCTCGTTGGCGGTCGCCGAGATGATCACCCGGTCGAAGCGCTCCTCGGCGAGGATGCGCCGCAGCGCGTCGCGATATGACCGCCCGCGCTCGATCCGGCTGTCGATGCGGATGTCGGCCCGGGCCCCGCGCTGCTCGATCGCCTCCAGCAACGGGAACGCCGTCTCGCACTCGCGCTGGATCGGGAAGTCGAGCGGCAGCGAGAGGGGCACGGTCGCCAGATAGGCCGGGACGAGCGTGGCGTCCTCGGCCCCGGCGAGGCGGAGCGCCGCGTCGAGGGCCCGGCGGGAGATCGTCGTCCCGGTGAACGGCAGCAGGATCCGGTGGACCCGGCCGGCGCCGACCGACGTCGTGTGGCGCCGCGCGCGGCCGATCGCCGACGCGGCGAGCAGTCCGGCGGCAAAGGCGATGGCGATCGCCGCGGCGACGAGCACCGTCATGGCTCGGGCGGGGACTCGCGGCGGGCCCGGTCGGCGACGATCCGCACGTCGACGCCGGGCAGCAGTCGCATCAGCTTCAGGGCCAGCGGCTCGCGCAGCCGACGGGCGCCGCGGAAATCCGGGGACTGGCCCATCATCACGTAGGTCGTTCCGCGCTCACGGGCGACCCGGGCCGCCCCGGCGGCCACGTCGTCGTCCTCCTCGACCAGGAGCGCCACGCCGAGCACCGACGCGAGCCGGCGCATGCTCGCGAGCTGGCGCTCCTCTTCGTCGGACGGCGTCGTGCCCGGCCGACGGACCCAGAGCAGGTCGAGCGTGGCGCCCAGGCGCTGGGCCGAGCGCCAGGCCCGTCGCACCAGGCGCTGCGCCGCGGGCTCGGGACGCACGAGGGCGAGCAGGCGCTCGCCGACGGCGCGCGGCAGGTCCTGGGTGAGTCGATCCTGGGAGGCTCCCTGCGTCTCGATGACCGCTCGCTTCGGCGCGACCTCCTCGGCGATCTGCCGCAGCGCCACCTCGCGCAGATTGGTGAGGTTCTCGATCTTGAAGAACCCGTTGAGCGCCGCCTCGATCCGCGCCTCCGGGTAGATCTTCCCGTTCCGCAGCCGCTGCAGCAGCGCCTCTGGCGTGACGTCGACGATCACGACCTCGTCGGCCTCGGCAACGACCCGGTCGGGCACCGTCTCGTGGACGCGGACCCCCGAGAGCTCGGCGACCTGGTCGTTGAGCGACTCGAGGTGCTGGATGTTGACCGTCGAGCGAACGTCGACCCCGGCGGCGAGGACCTGCTCGACGTCCTCGTAGCGCTTCTTGTGGTCGAGGCCGGGGGCGTTGGTGTGGGCGAGCTCGTCGATCAACACCCGGTCGGGGCGCCGCGTGAAGATGCCGGGGACGTCCAGCTCCCAGAGCGTGCTGTCGCGGTAGACGACGGGCCGGCGCGGCAGGATCTCGAGACCGTCGGCCTGGTGGGCGGTGTCCGCCCGACCGTGGGTCTCGAGCACGCCGATCACGACGTCCTTGCCCGCGGCCAGATCTGCGTGTGCTTCCTGGAGCATGCTGTAGGTCTTGCCGACGCCGGCGGCCATGCCGAGATACACCTTGTGGTGGCCGCGCCTGTTCATCGCGAGCTCAGCTCAGCTCGCGCTCGGACTGCGGGCACAGGGGCCGGCGGGCGGCGGGCGGCGGGCGGCGGGGATCGACGGATGGTTGCCTAGCCCCCAAGGAGGTTGTGGACGATCAAGTCGATCAGCTTGATCCCGACGAAGGGCGTGATGATCCCGCCGAGGCCGTAGATCAGCAGGTTACGCCGCAGCAGGGCGCTGGCCCCGATCGGCCGGTAGCGCACGCCGCGCAGGGCGAGCGGGATCAGCGCGGGGATCACCAGCGCGTTGAAGATCACCGCGGAGAGGATCGCCGAGCGCGGGTCGCCGAGGGACATGACGTTCAGCACCGACAACGGTCCGGTCGCGCTGCCGCCGGCGGCGTAGGTCGCGGCGAAGATCGCCGGCAGGATCGCGAAGTACTTGGCGACGTCGTTGGCGATCGAGAACGTGGTCAGCGCCCCGCGGGTGATCAGCAGCTGCTTGCCGACCTCGACGATCTCGATCAGCTTCGTCGGGTTGGAGTCGAGATCGACCATGTTGCCCGCCTCGCGGGCCGCCTGGGTGCCGGTGTTCATCGCCACGCCGACGTCGGCCTGGGCCAGCGCCGGGGCGTCGTTGGTGCCGTCACCGGTCATCGCCACGAGCCGGCCCGCGGCCTGCTCGTCCTTGATCAGGGCGAGCTTGGCCTCGGGCGTCGCCTCGGCAAGAAAGTCGTCGACGCCGGACTCGTCGGCGATCGTCGCCGCCGTCAGGCGGTTGTCGCCGGTGACCATCACGGTGCGGATGCCCATCGCCCGGAGGTGGTCGAAGCGCTCGCGCATGCCCTCCTTGATCGTGTCCTTGAGATACACGACACCGAGGATCTGGCTGTCGCGGCAGACGGCGAGCGGCGTGCCGCCCTCCCGGCCGATGCGGTCGAGCGTCGCCTGGAGCTCGGGCGGCGCCTGGCCGCCCTCGGACCGGGCGAAGGCGATCACGGCGTCGCCGGCGCCCTTGCGCAGCTGGTGGCCGTCCAGGTCGACGCCGCTCATCCGCGTCTGCGCCGTGAACGGGACGAACTCGGCGGTGTGGCCCCTGGACGCCATGTCGTGCTCGCGGATGCCGTAGGTCTTGGCCAGCACGACGATCGACCGGCCCTCGGGCGTCTCGTCGGCGAGCGAGGAGAGCTGGGCGACCTCGGCCAGCTCGGCCTCGGTGACGCCGGGCATCGGGATGAACTCGGCGGCCTGGCGGTTACCCAGGGTGATCGTCCCCGTCTTGTCGAGCAGCAGCACGTCGACGTCGCCCGAGGCCTCGACCGCCCGGCCCGACAGGGCGAGCACGTTGCGGCGCACGAGCCGGTCGATACCGGCGATCCCGATCGCCGAGAGCAGCGCGCCGATCGTCGTCGGGATCAGCGCCACCAGCAGCGCGATCAGCGTCGTCTCGGAGATGCTCGTGCCGGAGAACAGCCCGAACGGGCGCAGCGTGGCGACGACGACCAGAAAGATCAGCGTCAGCCCGGCGAGCAGGATGTTCAAAGCGATCTCGTTCGGCGTCTTGCGTCGCTCGGCGCCCTCGACGAGCCGGATCATCCGGTCGAGGAACGACTGGCCGGGCTCCTGGGTGATCTCGACGACGATCCGGTCGGACGTCACGCGGGTGCCGCCGGTCACGGCGCTCCGATCGCCGCCGGACTCGCGGATCACCGGGGCGGACTCGCCGGTGATCGCCGACTCGTCGACCGTGGCGATGCCCTCGATCACCGTGCCGTCACCGGGGATCACCTCGCCGGCCACGACGACGACGATGTCCCCCCGGGCGAGGTCCGACGCCGCCCGCGTGCTGCCGTCGGCCATCGTCGCGACCGTCTCGGTGCGCATCGCCCGGAGCGTGTCGGCCTGGGCCCGGCCGCGGCCCTCGGCGAACGCCTCGGCGAGGTTGGCGAAGACGACGGTCAGCCACAGCCAGACGGCGATCGAGAACGTGAACCACGCCGGCTCACTGCCGCCGCCGAGCGGCTTACCCCCCGCCGCCTGGATCAGCCAGGCGGCGGTGGTGATCACGGAGCCGACCTCGACGACGAACATGACCGGGTTACGGACCTGCACGCGCGGATCGAGCTTGACGAAGCCGTCGAGCAGCGCCCGGGTGACGATGTCGCGCTCGAGCAGCGAGACCGCTTGACGCTCTGAGGTCATCCTGCAGCCGCCCGCCGGTCGAGGGCGAGGTTCAGCTCGAGCACGTTCACGCCGGGCTCGCCGAAGATCCCGAGCGTGCGACCGTCGGCGTTCTGGGCGATGAGGCCGGTCACGACAGCGAGCGGGAGGTGCCGCACGGCGGCGACCCGGTGGGCCTGGATCCGGGCGTTCGCCGGCGAGATGTCCGGGTCGATCCCCGAGGCGGAGGTGTCGGCCGCGTCCACGGGCACGCCGGCCGCGGTCAGCCCGGGTACATACGGTCCCTCGAGCGCGAGGTACGCCTTGATGTTCGCGGCGATGGCCTGCTCGGTCGCGGTGTTGTTCGGCCCGAGGTTGGAGAAGGCGGTCGCGCCGGCGTTGTCGGGCGGCAGCGTGGCCGACGGCCGGGTCTGGAAGTAGCGGGGGTCGGGGGTCGTGACCGGGTTGCCGCTCATGTCGAGCTTCGGCTTGCCGTCCGCCCCGAGCACCGGATCGGCGAAGCTCTGGCCGATCCGCTTCGAGCCGACCACCTTGCCCGCGACCTTGACCTGGGAGCCGTTGGCCTGACTCGGGAAGGCGACCTGGCTCACGCCGGTGACGAGCAGCGGATAGGCGAGACCCAGCAGCAGCGTCAACACCACCATCGCCAGAGCCGAGCTGATCAGGTCGCGGCGCATCAGTAGAGATGTCCCGTCACGGCCTGGACGATCGGGCCGAGCAGGAGGGCCGGGAAGAAGGTCAGCGCGCCGACGAGGATGATCACGCCGAGCAGCAGCACGACGAACGTCGGGTTGTCGGTGCGCATCGTCCCGAGCCCGGAAGGGCTGACCCGCTTGCCGACGAGGGCGCCGGCGACGGCCAGGGCGAAGAGGATCGGCGCATAGCGCGCGAAGAGCATCGTGAAGCCGCCGAGCAGATCGGCGAAGCGGACGCCGTGGGCGCCGAGGTTGCCCGCGCTCGGCTGGATGTAGCCGGTGTAGCCGGCGAACGCCGAGCCGTTGTTGTTGGCCTGGGAGAGGTAGGCGTAGAACGACTCGGAGAAGCCCTGGGGTCCGGTCGCGTTGGCGGAGATCGACGCCCGGCCGTCGTGATCGGCGCTCGCCAGCGAGGTCGCCAGCAACGCCGAAAGCGGCGTGATCAGGAGCCCGAGCGAGACGAGCTTGATCTCCTTCGCCTCGATCTTCTTGCCCAGCAGCTCGGGCGTTCGCCCGACCATCAGCCCGCCGATGAAGACCGCGAGCAGCACGTAGAGCAGCATCGAGTAGAGCCCCGTGCCGACGCCCCCGAAGATCACCTCGCTGGCCGACAGGTTGGCGAACGGGACGGCGCCCCCGAGGCCCGTGTAGGACTCGATCGAGCTGTTGACCGCGCCGCACGAGGTCACCGTGGTGATCACGTCGTACAGGGCCGACCCGGCGATGCCGAAGCGCTGCTCCTTGCCCTCGAGGTTGCCGCCGGTCGACCCTGCGACGACCTGGGTGTGGAGCCCGGCGGCGTGCTGGGCCGGCGATCCGTGGGCCTCGGCCGCGTAGGCGACGGTCACCCCGCCGAGGAAGAGGGCGAACATCGCCGCGAGGATCGCGAAGCCCTGGCGGCGGCTGCCGACCATCTTCCCGTAGGTGATCACGAGCGCGGCCGGGATCACGAGCACGAGCACCATCTCGATGAAGTTGGTCAGGCCGTTGGGGTTCTCGAAGGGGTGGGCCGAGTTGACGTTGAAGAACCCGCCGCCGTTGGTGCCGAGCTCCTTGATCGCCTCCTGGGCGGCGACCGGCCCCTGGGCGATCGTCTGCATCAGGCCGGTCGGACCCGTGACGGTGAGGTAGTGCCCGAGGTTCTGGAGCACCCCCTGCGAGACGAGGACGAGCGCGGCGATGAGGGAGATCGGCAGCAGCACGTAGAGGATCGTGCGGATCAGGTCCTGCCAGAAGTTGCCGATGACCGCGCCGCTCCGCGCCGCGATCGCCCGGATCAGCGCGACGGCGACGGCGATCCCGACCGCGGCGGAGAGGAAGTTCTGGACGGTCAGCCCGACCATCTGGCTGAAGTACGTCAAGGTCGTCTCGCCGCCGTAGTACTGCCAGTTCGTGTTGGTGACGAACGACGAGACGGTGTTGAACGTCAGATCCCACGTCCCCGAGTGGAACGTGGTCCCGCCGTAGCCGTTCCAGGGATGGATGTCCTGCGTGCGCAGCACCAGGTACAGCAGCAGCCAGCCGGCGACCGAGAAGGTCAGCAGGCTGCGGGCGTACGCCTTCCAATCCTGACCGTGCTCCGGGGAGACCCGGATGGCCCGGTACAGGAGGCGCTCGGGACCCGCCACCAGGCGGGTCAGGAAGACCCGCTCCCCGGTGTAGACCCTGGCCATGTAGTTGCCCAGCGGCACCGCCAACCCGACCAGCACGACGACGAAGAGGACAATCTGCCCCCAGCCTCCGGCGGTCATCGATGGGCCACTACAGGCGCTCGCCGCGCAGGAGCGCGAACAGCAGGTAGCCGATCAGCAGGACGGAGACGACGAGGCCGAAGACGTCGGCGCCGCTCATGCCGGCGACGAACGCGGCCAGGACGGTCATATCCGGTCGATCCCCTCGAGCAGCACGAACAGCAGGCCGAAGGCCAGCACGCCGAGGACGATCGCGAGCACGTCCCCGGGAATCCCTGCGATCAGCGCCGTGATTGCCACGCTTCGACTATCGATCCGCCGCCGTCAAGGCGGCATCAGCATTTGGCCCGGCGGTATCAAGATTCTGCACGCTTGTGCCGTCTGCCACGAACTCTGGTCGTCCCGGGCGGACGCAACGCCTGATTCGGAGCAGGTTCGGCGGGTCCCGGGGCGGCGGCAGGGGCGACTGTCAGCGGCCAGCGGGCTCGGACCCGGCGACGCCCGGGGATCGGCGGCGGGCGACCGGGCGGGCGCCGGTCAGCGTTCAGACGTCAGGGTCGGTCGGCTCGTCGTGCGTCGGGCGCCCACCCCGGACGATCGCACCGAGCTCCCGGTGCAGCGGGAACGACGGTCCGCCGATCAGCTCCCACGAGCGGGCGATCCCGATCAGGAAGCAGACGATCACGAGCACGGCGAGCGTCTCGACCGAGTCGGCGTCGTGCCGGTCGAGGACGACGCGGAGCCCGTAGAAGAGCTGTAGCGCGAAGGTGATCGCCAGCCCGAGGAGGAACAGCGCGTCGCGCAGCTGGCCGGGATCCGACTGGCGCACGCGCAACAGGGAGAGGATCGACGCGGCGACGAACAGCAGCCCGACCGCCGCCACGCTGACCGCCGTCCAGCCGATCTTGGCCCCGGGCAGGAGCGCGAACAGCGAGACCGTGAGCGCGTTGGTGAAAGCGCTCAGCGCGGCCGCCGCCCGGACGCGGTGGGCCTGGGCGCCCTCGGTGGCGGTGATCGGCTCGTTGGCGATCGTGATCGCGACGAACAGCAGCCCGACCAACGCGCCGGCGACGCTGGCCGCCGCGCCGAAGAAGGCGTGGAGGTCGGCCGGGATCATGCGGGCGGCCGGCGCCAGACGAACATGTCGGCGACCTGGTCGCCGTCAAGCCCCAGGTCAGCGTGGATCGCCTCGCGGACGCCGGGGAACTCGGGGTTGACGTAGTCGTGGAAGGCGACGATCCCGCCGCCCGGGCGGATCGCCGGGCGCCAGGCGGCGAACTCGGCGACGGTCTCGGCGCGCTGATGCGAGGAGTCGACGAAGAGCAGGTCGACCGGGGGCGCCCCCGGTCGGGGGCCGGCCGAGCCGGGCGCGGCGAGTAGCTCGATCCGCCGCCGGGTCACCGTGCCCAGCAGATCGAGGTACGCGGCCCGCCCGGCGTACTGGACCGGGTCGTAGCTGGAGACCATCCGGTCCGCGCGTCCGAGCGCGAGCGCGCCGGTCGTCCAGCCCATCGCCGTGCCCAGCTCGACGACGGTGCGCGCGTCGCCGGCCAGGTCGAGCAGGGCGGCCAGGGAGTCGGGCTGGAGCGAGGAGAAACGCGCCCAACCTTCGTCGCGACGGTCGGCCAGCCGGCGTGCCCGCAGCAGGAACGCCGCGACGCCCAGCGGGAGCACGCGCAGATCCCGGTGGCGCCGATACGCGCGCACCGCGGTCCGCGGCCAGCCCGCCGGGCCCGGCGCGGCGCCGTTCACCGGCACGGCGGGCTGGCGACTGGTATGACTGCGTCGTGCGCCGACACAGGACACGCAGAGGGACGCGACGGCGACCGGCGACCGGTGCCTGAGGCGCCCACCGCCGTCCAGCGCGATCGCGTCCTCGATCGCCTACGGATCGTCCGCGGGGCGCAGGCGATCCACGACCCGCAGCTCAACCAGGAGCTGAGGCCGTTTCGCGGCCACCCGCCGACCGGCCTGCTGTGCACCCACGCGAGCTGCGCGCAGCCATTCCTCTGGTGCGCGCTCGACGCGACGACCGCTCGCGTGCGGTTCGCACCCGACGGGCCCGACACCGCACCGGGGCGCGGCGGACGGCCGCCGTGGCAGCCGGACGAGCGCTTCGCCGAATCGGTTGTCCCGCCGGGCGAGCCGCTGCTGCGGTGGCGCTTCATCTGCCCGCGCTGCCAGCAGCGGTGCGCGCTCAGCAACGATCGGATGATCGGCCTGATCGTCCGGGCGCTCGCCGGGGGCCTGGTCGCCATCAGGACGACGGCGGGCTAGCCGAGACCATCGCGACGGCGTCGGCCACCACTTCGGCGTGGTCGAACGCCAGCGGGGGGAGCTCGGCGAGGCCCCACCAGCGGGCGTCGACGGCGTCGTCGCCGCCCGCGGCGGCGACCTGCCCCTCGAGGCACGCCACGTAGGCGACCGAGACGGTCCAGCCGCGCGGGTCCCGGTCCGGCGCGTCGTAGACGCCGAGCAGACGCATCTGGACGGCGGCGATCCCGGTCTCCTCGGCCAGCTCGCGTGCGGCCGCGTGGCGCGCACGCTCGCGCTCGTCGACGAAGCCGCCGGGCAGCGCCCAGCAGCCCTCGAACGGCGGGTTGCGGCGCCGGATCAGCAGGACCGACGCCGGCGCGGCGGCGAGCGCGACGACATCCGCCGTGAGCTTGGGGCCACTGGGCGTCATCCGCGCACAGTAGCTCCATCGCCGCAGCTACCATAGGACCGTTGCCGCAGCGCCTGGGGCGGGCGCCGCGGCCTGGTGGACATCTACCAAGGAGCGGGGACATGGGTGAGACGATGCGGGAGCAGATCGTCGCGGCAACGGTGTTCGTGGGCGAGCGGGTCCTCTGGCGGATCGAGCGGCTGATCGGCCGGGCGTCGACCGTCGGCGAGGCGACGTTCTTCGATCCGGCCGACTTCGCCTGGACGCGCAAGCTCGAAGCCGGGTGGCCGGAGATCCGGGCCGAGCTCGACCGCGTGCTCGAGGATCGCGACCACCTGCCGAACTTCCAGGACATCTCGGTCGACCAGGCGACGATCACCAACGACGACAAGTGGAAGACCTACTTCCTCTACGGCTACGGCTTCAAGTCGGAGGCGAACTGCGCCCGCTGCCCGACGACGGCCCGGCTCTGCCAGGAGATCCCAGGCATGAAGACGGCGTTCTTCTCGATCCTCTCGCCGCACAAGCACATCGATGCCCACCGGGGCCCCTACAAGGGGGTACTCCGCTACCACCTCGGCCTGCGCATCCCCGAGCCTCGCGACCAGGCGGCGATCCGCGTCGACCGGGAGGTCCGCGGGTGGACCGAGGGTGGCTCGCTGATCTTCGACGACACCTACGAGCACGAGGCCTGGAACGACACCGACGGCGTCCGCGTGGTGCTGTTCGTCGACTTCGTCCGGCCGCTGCGCTTCCCGGCGAACGCGGTGAACTGGCTGGTGCTCCAGGCGATCGCCTTCTCGCCGTTCATCGGCGACGCCAAACGCCGCCACAACGACTGGGAGCAGCGCTTCGAGAACCTCAAGGCGCGGCGCGAGCCGGCCGCCGTCGGCTGAGGGCTCCGGCGACGCCCATCCGTCTGATCCGGTCGACGCCGGCGGCACGGAGGCTGCGACGCATCCCTCGTGCCCGTCAGCCCGGCGGCGCGAGCCGCCTCCGGGCGACGGCGATCGCCTCCGGATTGGAGTCCACGAGCACGAAGCGCCGGCCGAGCGCCGCCGCGACCGCCCCGAGCGTGCCCGACCCGGCGAAGAAGTCAAGGCACCACCCGCCCGGGCGCGACGAGGCTCCGACGATCCGCCGGACCACGCCCTCGGGCTTCTGCGTCGGATAGCCCGTCTTCTCGCGCCCGTTCGTCGGCACGATCGTGTGCCACCAGACGTCCGTCGGCAGCTTGCCCCGGGCCGCCTTCTCCGGCCCGACGAGACCCGGCGCCATGTACGGCTCGCGGTCGGCCGCCTCGCTGTCGAACAGGTAGGCGTCGGGGTCGCGGACGTAGACGAGGATCGTGTCGTGCTTGGAGGGCCAGCGCCGCTTCGTCTTGCCCCCGTAGTCGTAGGCCCAGACGATCTCGTTGAGAAAGCACTCCCGGCCGAAGATCCGGTCGAGCTCGACCTTGACGTAATGGGCCTCGCGCCAGTCGAGATGGACGTAGAGCGTTCCGTGGCCGGCCAGCAGCTCGCGCGCCCGCCCGATCAGGGGGGCGAGGAAGCCGAGGTAGTCGTCGAAGGCGTCGGCGTAGGCGCGGCGGCCGACCTCGCGCCGGGCATACCCGTGGCCGCCGAAGCCGGGCGTGCCGCCGAGCTGGCGGACCGTCTCGAGCGTGCGCCGGGTCTGCGTCGCGCCCGTGTTGAACGGCGGGTCGACGTAGATCAGGTCGAATGCCCCGCCGGGCAGCAGCGGCAGCACCACCGCGCTGTCGCCCTCGATCAGCAGGTCGTCCTCCAGTGCGATCGGCCCGCCGAGCTCGCCCGGGCCGAGGATCGCTAAAACTCGATCACGCTCCGGATCCCGTCCTGGGCCTCGATGAGCTCGAAGCCCCTGTTGACCTCGTCGAGGGTGATCCGATGCGAGACGAACGGGTCGACATCGATCTCCCCGGCCATGTAGCGGTCGATCAGCATCGGCACGTCGTCGCGGCCCTTGAGGCCGCCGAACGAGCTGCCACAGACGCGCCGGCCGGTGATCAGGTAGCGCGGGATGATGTCGAGCGTCTCGCCCCGCCCGGCGACTCCGGCGACGGTGCACAGACCCCAGCCCATCCGCGCCGACTCGACGGCCTGGCGCATCACCTTGACGCTGCCGGTCGCCTCGAAGGTGTAGTCGGCGCCGAAGCCGCCGGTCATCCCGAGGATCGTCGCCACGGTGTCGGGCCCGCCGACGACGAGGTCGGTCGCCCCCTGTCCCCGCGCCAGGTCTAGGCGCTCCCGGGCCAGGTCGACGCAGACGATCCGCTCTGCTCCCTGGAGGCGGCAGCCGGCGACGGCGCCGAGGCCGACCATGCCGGCCCCGAAGATCACGCAGGTCGACCCGGGGCGCACGGCGGCGGTCCTGATCGCCGCGCCCAGGCCGGTCGACAGTCCGCAGGCGAACAGGCAGGCCCGGTCGAGCGGCGCCTCAGGATCGATCTTGGCCAGGGCGATCTCCGGCATCACCGTGTACTCGGCGAAGGTGGACGTGCCCATGAAGTGGCGCAGGGGCTCGCCGGCGCGGGAGAGGCGGGTCGTCCCGTCCGGCAGGTGGCCCAGGTTCTGCTGCTCGCGGATCGCCAGGCAGAGGTTGGTCAGCGGGCTCGTGCAGTGGACGCACTCGCCGCACTGGGGCGAGAACAGCGTCACGACGTGATCGCCGGCGGCGACGAGGCTGACGCCCTCGCCGATCCGCTCGACCACGCCGGCGCCCTCGTGGCCGAGCACGGTCGGCGCGTAGCCCGACGGGTCGACGCCGGAGGCGGTGTAGACGTCGGTGTGGCAGACGCCGCAGGCGACCAGGCGCACCAGCACCTCGCCCGGACCGGGCTCGGCCAGGTCGACCTCGCCGACGACGAGCGGCTTGGCGAACTCCTCGAGAACGGCCGCGCGGATCTTCACCTGCGGACACCGCGCCGAGTCATGCCCCCGAGCATAACCCGACGCGGGCCGCGGACACAAACAGCCCCGCCGGCGACGCGCTGGGCACGCGCCGCCGACTATGGGGAGGGCTGCTGGGTTTGGGCGATCGCGCCGGACTCAGCCCGCGGCCCGAGCCGCGGATACCGAAGTCAACGACGCGGAGAGGTCACACCGTTGCCGGTGCGCCGCACCAGTACGCCTGTCAGGTGCTGGTTGCGGTCTGCGTTGCCGATCCTTTGAGCGGGTCGGAAAGCTCGTCTCACACCGGTCATGGTGAAGGACGGCCGTGGTCGCCGGAAGGGCCTGATGGCCAAAGATCCGGCCGCCTTCCTGGACAGCCGGTCCCGGGCGGCGTCTGCCGGCAGCCGGTCCCGGCCACCGTCTACATTCAGGCGATGCCCTCCTTTACCCACGCCGGCCACCGCCTTGCCTACACCGAGCACGGGCCGGGCGGCTCGTCTCGCACGACGATCCTGATCCACGGGCTGCTGCTCTCGCAGAAGATGCACCTGCCCCTGGCGCGCGCGCTGGCCGAGCGCGGGAACCGCGTCGTCACCATCGATCTGCTCGGCCACGGCGCGTCCGATCGCCCGACCGACATGGGTCTCTATTCGGTCGCGCTGTTCGCCGAGCAGGTGATCGGGCTGCTCGATCACCTCGAGATCGACCAGGCCGTGGTCGCCGGGACGTCGCTCGGCGCCAACGTGGCGCTCGAGGCGGCGCTCGTGGCCCCGACACGCCTGCGCGGCATGGTCATCGAGATGCCGGTGCTCGACACCGCGCTCCTGGCCAGCGCCGTGTTCTTCACCCCGGTCATGGTCGCGACCACCGTGGGCGTGAGCGTGACCCGCCCGCTCGCCCGCGTGTTCGCCGCCGTGCCCCGCCTCGGCGTTCCGCTCTGGGCCGACGCCGTGCTCGACGTGCTCGGCCAGGATCCGAAGCCGTCAGGGGCCGTGCTCCAGGGCCTCTTCTTCGGGCGCGTCGCCCCGCATCGCAGCCAGCGCCGCCTGCTCGAGACACCCGCCCTGGTCATCGGTCACCGGCGCGACCCCGTCCACGCCTTCTCGGACGCCGGCACGCTCGCCGAGGAGCTGCCGCACGGGCGGCTCATCGAGGCGAGCTCGATCCTCGAGCTGCGGATCTCGCCGGAGCGGCTGACCGGGGAGATCGGCGGCTTCATCGACGAGTGCTGGCGCCCGCGGGCGGCCGGCCGCGCCCGCAGGCCGGCCGCCTCAGCCTGACCCCTCGTCCGCCAGTGGTCCACTAGGCTTCGTCGTCGATGTCGAGCCGCATTGAGGAGAAGGAGCGCCGCAAGGCCGAGCGGCTCGAGGCCCAGCGGAAGGCCGAGCAGGCCGCTGCCCGCCGGCGCCGCATGCAGCTGCTCGGCGGTGGGCTCGTCGCGGTCGCGATCGTCGCCACCATCGGCATCGCCCTGACGAGCGGCGGCGGCGGCGGCTCGGGGATCAGCGCCAACAGCCCGGTCTCGGCCGACATCAAGGGGATCAAGCTGCCGGCCCCGAAGATCACCGACCTCAAGC
Organism: uncultured Solirubrobacterales bacterium; assembly: GCA_963742705.1. Classification (GTDB taxonomy): domain Bacteria; phylum Actinomycetota; class Thermoleophilia; order Solirubrobacterales; family Solirubrobacteraceae; genus Palsa-513. The sequence continues at coordinate 149,291 of CAVUMZ010000002.1, forward strand.
AGGCCGCGGCCGCCGCCGGCTGCACGCTGCACACCTATCCGATCGAGGGCCGGACCCACGTCACGGGGCCGGTCACCTACAAGACCAACCCGCCGACGTCGGGCAACCACAACCCGACTCCGGCCGCCGACGGCGTCTATGACCCGTCGAACACTCCGGCGAAGGAGAACTTCGTCCACACGCTCGAGCACGGACGGATCGAGTACCAGTACAAGCCGGGCACGCCGACGATCGAGATCCGCGACCTCGAGGCGCTCTGGAACGAGACGGTGCAGGGCCAGCCCGGGTACAAGCAGCTGCTCTTCCAGAACAACACCAACATGCCGTTCGCGATCGCCGCGACCGCCTGGGGCCAGCTGATCGGCTGCCCGAGCTTCAACCCGAAGATCTTCGACGCCCTGCGCGACTTCCGTACCGCCTACATCGACAAGGGCCCGGAGCAGATCCCCCCGACGTAGCGGCGGCGGGCGCAGCCGCGGTTCGTCGGCTCACCTCCGCGCCCGGGCTCCGGACCCCGACCGGATCCAACCGATCATGACCGAAGGCCTTCGCGACTCGCCGTAGCTGCTGGGCTGGCACGCAGCACCCACCCGGCCCGGCCTCGGCGCGCCTCAGGTGTGGGCCACGCCGTGGGCCGGCTCGTGGACGGCGCCGTTGCGGCGCAGCGGCGCCTGCGTCAGGTGGATCTCGCAGCTGCGCAGGAGCGGATCGTGCTCGGCTCCTGAGATCTCCAGGCGACGATGGCTGAGCTCGAGAATGCCTTCGATCGCCGCCGTCGCCAGCGCGCAGATCAGCTCGGGGTGCTCGGGCGAAACGAGCATGCACGGACACGAGCGCAGGTGGATCGTCCGGTCGTCGACGTCGACGTCGGCGTCGAAGCCGAGGCGCTCGAGCGCGCGCGGCAGGCCGGCCAGGGCATCGCCGCCCGGACGCCCGCTGAGGAAGCGCCCCCACTCGCTGCCGAACTGCTCGATCTCCGCGCGCGCCGGCTCGAGGCGCGTGACGAGCGCGGCCAGCAGCTCGCTGAGGCCGCGCATGTCGTCGCTCGGCAGGCGCCAGCCCGAACACAGGCGATAGCGGACCTGCGGCCGGCCCGGCCCGTCGGGCGACGCGCTCTCCCGTTCGACCACCCCGGCCAGCTCGAGCTCGCCCATGTGGCTGCGCACGGTGTTGACGTGCACCCCGGCGCGCTCGGCGATCTCCGTCAGCGGCGCGCTGCCGTCGGCCGAGAGCTGGCGCACGATCGCCAGGCGCACCGGATCGGCGATCAGCTCGAACAGGTTGAGGGCCACAGACGGGATACGCGGACGCGGGCCGATCGGATGCCTGATCGGGTCAACGGCCGCCGACGGTGCGGCCGTGACCCGCCAGGCTGAGCCTTCAGTAAGCCGACTTGCGTGCGTGACCCGTCGCGCCCGCCGAGATGACCGCGGCGACGATCGCCGTCGCGCCGGTGACGAGATGGAGGTAGTTGTCCGGGTTGCCCGACGTCGTGATCGTCAGCACGGGGATGTGGGCGTAGATGAAGCCCGTGATCGCCGCGACGATGTAGACGCCGCCGACGCCGAGCAGGACGCCCTCGGTGACCGCGGTGTCGCGGGTCGCGCCCCAGAGCAGGATCAGGCCGATGCCCAGGTGGACGAAGTCCTGGAACGGGTTCAGCGTCAAGCCCAGGAGCTTATGCCCGGTCTGCGCGACGACCCCGTCGAATCCGGTCACCGCGAACCCGATCACGCCGCCGACGGCGTAGGCCAACCCGATGAGCACGGACGCCAACTGGGCGAGCGACTTACCTTCAAGGCTCAACATTTCATGCACTCCTCCGCTTGTCGTCTTCCACGCGCATCGCTCTGGCGCGGGATGGCTGTATTGCCCTCCCGCCGCCACCCGGCCAGGCCGATCGCGCCACAGGTTCGAATCACTCCACTCACCGTCGCTCGCCGCGCCGCCGGCCGCTCCCTGCTCGACCCGCGCCCCCGGTTCACGATGTAAACCGCATTAGAACAGGATAGACGCCAAAGTGCTAGCGAAAATGGTCGTGCCCACCGTCCGGGGCGGCCGGCGGCGGGTCGACGCCGCGCAGCGCCGGACGGTTCTATGCCCGTTGCGCGAGCGTCCCGGCGGGCCGTGCGGGTCAGGTGGAGACCGAGAGCTCCGAGATGCCGAGCGTGCCCGAGGTCATCCCGACCGGCGCGTGCGTGATCCAGACGAGCAGGTGGTCGAACGCCTTGCCCTGAGTCTTCAGGGCGATAGTCGTCGACGCCTTGATCTGCCGGCGGTTGGCGAGGTGGATCCACGCCGGGTCGGTGATCGACACCGGCTCGGCCCCGGCCGCCCCGTAGAACTCGACCGTCATCCCCGGGGTCGTCGTCGCAAACGTGAGCGCCCGGACCTTCTGCTTGGACTTGAGGTCGATCGCCAGGCCGAGGAGCGTCTTGCCGGCCGTCGTCGGGTCCAGCTGATAGGTCCACGACGTCGACGTGTCGCCGTCGATCGCCTTGGCCGGGTCCCCGAAGCTCGCCGTCGGCAGGCTGTAGGGGTTGTACGTGCTCGCGGCGTCGGTGTCGAGCAGGATCGTCGCCGACGTCGCCGAGGGGGTCGTCGCCGGCGTGGTGGCCGCCGGCGTCTTGACCGTGCTCGTCGGCGTGGTCTTCGTCTTGGCCGGGGCGGTCGCCGTCGGCGTCGTGGTCGTCGGGGCGGCGGTCGGGGTCGGCGTGGCCGGCGGGAGCTTCGGCTTCGCCGGCGTCACGGCGGTCGCCGGTGTCGTCGGGGTCGGCGCCACGGGTGCGCTCGGCACCACCGGCGTGACCGTCGCCGGCACGTCCGGGGTCGCCGGCGTCTGCGCCGGGACCGTGGCGACGGTCTGGGTCGCCTGCTTGGAATCGGAGTTGAGCGCCGCGTAGGCGGCCGCCGCGGCCCCGATCACCAGCAGCAGGGTCACGCCGACCACGCCCAGGGACGACCGCAGGCCCGGGCCGCCGCCGATGCGCCCGGGCACGGCGGTTCCGCAGGCCAGGCACCAGTCTTGGCCGACGTCCAGCGGCGCCCCGCAGTTCGTGCACGGGGGGGCGAGTCCGGGGGGCGGCGCGGCGATCGGCGCCTTGAACCTGGCGAAGGGCACGCGCATCCGACCGATTTTACAGCTGCCGGGCGCCCGCGTTCCAGGTGCGGGGCTACCGCCGCGGCGGCGGCAGCCCGCCGGGAACGATCTCGCGGCCGGTCGGCTCGAGCCGGTCGTCGAGCTCGAGCTGCCAGTAGTAGCGAACGAACGTGATCCCGGCGCGGAACTCGCCGACGTGCGCGGCGACCCGCTCGCCGCGGGCCAGGCGGACGACGAGCTCGGGGTAAGTCCGGCCCGGGAGCGCCCCGTACATGTGCGACGGGTAGCCGCCGCCGAAGCGGACGTTGACGTCGGTCACGCGCAGGCCGAGCTGGGGATCGCGGAAGGCCTGGACCATGCACGCTCCGCGGGCGCCGACGCCCTCCGACACCGCCCGCCCGAGCTCGACCAGCTCGCCGTCGTCGAGCACGGTGCCCTTGACCGACTCGCCGCCGCGCGACTCGCGCATCGACCGGGGGATCGCGTTGAGGCAGACGCCGTCGAGGTCGCACAGGCAGTCGATCGAGAACTCCGGGCCGGCCATCGCCCGCTGGACGATCACCGGCTCGTCCACGTAGTCGACGAAGAAGGCGGCCTGTGCCGCGTCGCGGGCGTGGTGGATCCCGCGTGAGTTGGACCCCCAGCGCGGCTTGACCACGACCGGGTAGGGCAGCGGAGCGCCGCCGGTGTCCGGCCCGTCGCCCGGCAGCCAGGTCGGGGGCGACGGCAGGCCGAGGCGCTCGAGCAGCAGGTGGGTCTCGTATTTGTCGAACGTCGCCAGCGCCATCGCCAGGTCGGGCACAAGCGCCGGGAGCTCGCCGCGCTCGCGCGCCGCCGCGAGGATCTCGATGTCCGGGTCGATCAGCGGGATCACGGCGTCGACGCCGTGCAGTTGGCACAGCCGTCGCAGCTCGGGCACGTAGCCGGGATCGCCGATCGGCGGGACGAGCGCCCGGATCTGGGCGGCGTACTGTGCCGGCCCGAGCCGGCTCGCCTCGGTGGCGACGACGGTGGCGTGGGCGGCGAACGACGAGACGATGTCGTAGCGCCGTCCGACGCCGGTGATCATGATCGTGGTCATCGGTCGCGGCAGCCTACGGGCGCCCGCGGCTCAGCGCCACCCGCCCGTCTCGCCCTTGTAGAGGCCGTCGCCGGCCAGCAGCACCGCGAACGAGCGGCGGACGATCTCCAGATCGAGCGCCAGCGACCGGTGCTCGATGTAATGGAGGTCGAGCTCGATCCGCTCGGGCCATGGCAGCGACGCCCGGCCGTTGACCTGCGCCCAGCCGGTGATGCCCGGGCGGATCGCCAGCCGGCCGCGCTGGCGCGCGTCGTAGGCCTCGACCTGGTGGGGCAGCGTCGGCCGCGGGCCGATCAGCGACATGTCGCCGCGGAGCACGTTGAGCAGGTTCGGCAGCTCGTCGATCGACGTCCGCCGCAGGAAGGCGCCGACGCGGGTGATCCGGGCGTCGCCTTTGTCGACGGCGAAGCCGGCGCCGATCCGCTCGGCCCCGTCGACCATCGTCCGCAGCTTGATGACCTCGAACGGCCGGCCGTCCTTGCCGATCCGCCGCTGCCGGTAGATCGCCCCGCCCGGGGACTCCAGCCTGATCGCCAGGGCCGCCGCGGCGAGGACGGGCGCGGCGAGGGCGAGGGCGACGGCGCTGACGAGGATGTCCACCGCCCGCCGGGTCATCGCGTCCCCTCCGCCGCCTCCCAGGCGGCGCTCGTCCCGTGGCGCAGCCAGTCCGACAGCCCGAGTCCGAGCGACGCGGTACTGAGCACGTAGTAACGGGCGATCAGCAGCGGCCGGAGCGGCAGCACGCCGGCCAGGGCCGCCGCTCCGACGAGGCCGAGCTGGGCGGCGAGGCAGGCGACGTAGACCGGACCCCGGCTGAGCAGCGCGAGGTTGGCGGCGAGCACCAGCAGATGCAGGCCGGGAGACGCGTAGCGCAGGACACGGTGGCTGACGATCATCAGCGCGTACGTTGCCCCGTATCCCCGGGGCGAGAGCATCCCGCCGCGGATGACGATCGGCCAAGCGTGGCTCATCATCCGCCGCTTGCGGGCGAACTCGCCCGCCGTCGTCGGCACCATCTTCTCCCGCGCCCGCGCCCCCGGCACGTAAACCGCCCGCCAGCCGCGCTTGACCATGTTGAACGGGAAGCTGAGGTCGTGGCCCATGATCGGGTCGACCTCGATGTAGGAGCCGCGCCGCGTCGCGTAGATCGCCCCGTTGCCGGCGGTGATCGACGCGAGCCGCGACTCGAGCCGGCGGACCGCCATCTCGTAGCGCCAGTAGAGGCCCTCCTGGTTGTCGCCGCCGTCGGCCCGGGTGAACGTCACCTGGCCGCAGGCGTAGCCGACCCGGGGGTCCTCGAAGGCCGCGGTCAGCTGGCGCATGGCGTCCGGGTCCCAGGTCGAGTTGGCGTCGCAGAAGGCGAGCAGCTCGCCGGTGGCGGCCCTGACAGCCGCGTCCTGGGCGCGGATCTTGCCGCCGCGGGGCAGCTCGAGCACGGTGTCGGCGCCGGCGGCCCGGGCCCGGGCCGCGGTGTCGTCGGTGCACCCGTCGCACGAGACGATCAGCTCGAGCTTGTCGCGCGGCCAGTCGAGCCCGAGGGCGTTGGCCACCTTCGCGGCGATCACCGACTCCTCGTCGTGGGCGGCAACGATCAGGGAGACGGTCGGCTCGGGGTGGTCGGCTGCCGGCGCGGGGTCCTGCGGGGCGGGGCCGGTCAGGCGCGACCATGCGAGCAGGACGACCGGGTAGCCGACCTGGGTGTAGGCGAGCAGGCCGACGCTGCCCCAGAAGGCGATCTTGGCGGCGCGCATCGGGGGATTCTCGCCGACGCCGACGACAGCCGCCGAGTGCGGCCCGGCAGGCCGGCGTTCGTACCACCACCGCCGAGCTGGTGGGCCATCTCGCAGCGGGCGCCAGGCCGCGACGTGACGACTCGCCGGCTTGACGATCAGAGCCAAACGTGTAACTACACGTATCGTGATTACCGGCCGCTGGGTGCGACGTAGAGCTTGGGTGGTTGGCGGCCTCGTGGCGCTGGCGGCGCTGCCCGCCTGCGGGGGGCAGGCGCGCCGCCCGGCGATCGACCTGGCGGGCATCAGCAGCGCCGCGTTCGGACCGAACGCCGCCGCGAGCTCCGGGCGGATCGCGGCCGGTGCCAGGATTGCGGTCCAGGGCGTCCCGGCGTTCGCCCAGCCGGTCAGTCTCAGTATCGACGGGCCGTTCAGTTACAGCCCGGGAGACGCCCTCCCGAGCTACGACCTACAGCTCAGTCTGCGCGACTACGGATCGGAGCTGTCCTCGGTCGCCGGGAGGTCGTACCTCAGCCTCGGGGATACCGGCTTCGCGCTGCCGGCGTCCGTGCGCCGGCGGCTGGAGACCGAGTCCGCGAGGGGAGCGAACGGCTTGACCCGGACGCTCGAGCAGTTCGGCATCGCACCGTGGCGCTGGGAGACCGACAGGCGCGTGGCCGGCACCGAGCTGCTCGACGGCGTGACCGTGGTCCACGTCACGACCGGGGTCGACGTGAAGCGCTTCCTGGCCGACGCCAACACGCTGGCCGGGCTGCTGACGTCGCTGGGCATCACCCGGGCGATCGGGCTGCCGCCCCGGCTCCCCGCCCGGGCGCGGAAGATCCTCGTCGACTCCGTACGGTCGGCGTCCGGCGCTTCGTGGATCGGGCTGTCCGACAAGGTGCTGCGCAAGGCGGCGCTGACGATCGTGTTCGCCGTGCCCGCAGCCGCGCGCCGGGAGTTGGGCGGGATCTCCGGGATCACCGTCACCGCCGGCGTCGACATCACGCAGGTCGGGACGCCGCAGTCCGTCGCAGCACCCGAGAAGCTCGGCCAGTACCACAACCTCGTGCTTCTCTTTCGCGGGCTCGCAGACCAGCAGGCGGCCCAGCACGGGCGGTGAGACCGCGATGACCTCGCCGGCGGGACCTGCGCCATCGTGCCGGTCGACCGCCTGAACGTGGGTGACCGGCCGAGTCGCTCGCTCAGGCGCCGAGCGGGTTTCGCCCGGCGGCCAGAGCGGTGCGGTCTAGAGGCGGCCGCGCCGGCCGTAGCCGATGCCGCCGGTCAGGAAGAGCACGACGAGGATGAGCAGGATGATCCACAGCATTTGGGTCGGCCTCATTTCGGTCCGTTGGGATCGGCGGCGGAGCGGGTCCGGCGGCATTGCTGGGATTTGGCTGTTGCCTTCGCCCCGATCGTTGCCCCACGCATCTACCCGCTGCCTGCCCGGCGCAACCCCGGCCGTCAACCGCAGTGGACGCCGTTTAGCAGCTCCGCGTAGAGATCGAGCGTGCGCCGGGCGACCGCGTCCCACGAGAGCGGGCCGGTCGCCGCCGCCAGCGCCGCAGCCTCGAGCCGCGCCCGGGCCGCCGGGTCGCCGAGCAGCTCGGCGAGCGCCGCCCGGAGCGCCCCGGCGTCCCCCGGGGGGACGAGTCGCCCGGCGCCGACCTCCGCGAACCCGCCGACATCGCTGAGCACGAGCGCACGCCCGAACGCCAGCGCGGTGAAGAGCACCCCCGACTGGTCGGCCTCGCGGTAGGGCAGGACGACCAGGTCGGCTCGCCGGAACAGGGCCCCCAGCTCGGTGTCGTCGACGAAGCGCGTGACGAAGCGGACGTTCCCGGGCGCACCGGCCCGCACCCCCGAGATGTCCATCCGGGCCAGCCCGACGATCCACAGCTCGGCGTCCCAGTCGCCGCTCCAGGCCTCGAGCAGGACGTCGACGCCTTTGTACGGGCGGATCAGGCCGAAGCAGAGCACGACCGGGCGCTCGACGCGCGCGAGCTCGTCCGGCAGCCGCCCGTGAGGTGCCGTCGTCAGATGCGCGAACGCCCCGTGCGGGATGACGTGCACCCGGTCGGCGGCGATCCCGAGCTCGTCGACGAGCCGCCGGCGCCCGGCGGACGAGTGCACGACGACCGCGTCGAAGCGGTCGTAAAGGCGCCGCTGGGCGGCGAGCTGGCCGGGCCGCGGCTCGCGCGGGAGGACGTCGTGGGCGGTCAGCACGAGGGGTCGGCCGGACGGCAGCAGGTGGCCGTCGACGTGCTGGACGGCCAGCCACTGGAAGTGGACGACGTCAGCCGCCCGGGCGACGCCCCGGTAGCGCCACATGTCGGGGATGTGGGACGCCAGCTTGGTCGCCCGGCGCAGGCGCGAGTTGGCCGCCCCGCGGGCGGCGCGGTAGAAGAGCTCGTGGCGGCGGTAGCCGTCCGGGGCCGCCAGCGGCCCATAGGCGAAGCGGCTCGTGTAGAGGTCGACGTCGGCGCCGGCGGCCGCGAGCGCCGCGCACAGGGCATGGTCGTACGGCGGGGTGTAGGCCGCGGGGTCGACGACGTGGACCTCCATCGGCAGGGGACAATAGGCACGTGGACGTCGAGCTCTCCTACTGCGTCGTCAACACCGACGGCCGGGAGCTGCTCGAGCGCTGCCTCGACGCCGTCGCCCGCGAGCGCGCCGGGCTGCCGTTCGCCAGCGAGCTGCTCGTGCTCGACAACGGCTCCGACGACGGCTCGGCCGATGCCGTGCGGGCCCGGACGGCGGGGGGCGAGGGGGGCGAGCTCGAGCTGATCGCGCTGGCGCTGCGGCGCGGCAAGGCCGAGAACGACAGCGAGCTGATGCGCCGGGCCCGGGGCCGCTTCTGCCTGCTCCTGAACGAGGACTCGGAGCTCGAGCCGGGCGCGACGCTCGCCCTCCACGCCGCGCTCGCCGCCGACCCGGCCGCGGCGGCCGCCGGGGCGGCCCTGCTGCGCCCGGATGGCACCCCCCAGCCGTGCGCCTGGCGGTTCCCGACGCTGGCGACCGCGCTCGCCGGCGCCGCCTGCCTGCACCGCCGCTTCACGCTCCAGAGCACGGGCTCCGAGGTCCGGCGCGTCGACTGGGCCCAATCCTCGGCGCTCCTGGTCCGGCGCGCGGCGGCCGAGCAGGTCGGGTGGATGGACCCCGCCTTCTTCGTCTACTCCGACGAGGTCGACTTCCAGCGCCGGCTGCGCGACCACGGCTGGCACACGCTCTTCGTCCCGGCCGCCCGGGCGGTCCACCACGAGCAGCTCTCGACCGGCGGCGTGCCCGAGCGGCGGATCGTCGAGTTCTCCCGCAACCGCGACCTGTACATGCGCAAGCACCACGGTCCGGTGGCCGCCGCCGCCTTCCGCTGGTTGACGGCCGGCACGTACGCCGCGCGCGCGGCCGCGGCGACCGTCCTGCCCGGGCACGATCCGCAGCGCTACCGCCGCCACGTGACGGCGACGCTCAGTCCGGGCCGGGGGAGCGGGCTGCGCGAGGCGGCCGCCGAGCGCAACGCGCGTGTGGCCGCCGGGTCGCCGCCGCCGTCGACGTAGCGCTGGGTCGGTCCGGCGTCAGCGCGATCGCGCTGGGGTTCGCACGGGAATGCGGCCTAACGCCGGCCGGCGCGCCGCGCCGCCCGTGCGGAGCGATCGCGGCCGCGGCCCGGTGCTCCGCCGCTGAGGACCGACCAGAACAGGCCGAAGAGCAGGGCGCCGCCGATCACGACGACGGTGCCCACGGTCGTGCTGATCAGGAAGCCGAGCAGGATGAGGATGGCGTAGAGCGGCGGCATCGCGTTGCGGATGCGGTGCTTGTCCATCGGGAAGCTCCTCGCTGATGGGGACGCCGGCCGGGCCGTCGCCGGCAAACGGGAATCTAGTGCAGCCAAGTCACATCCGATGCGTAGGAATGCGTTGGGCCGGGGATGCTGTGGGCAGCCCACCGTCCCCCCAAGGAGATCCCGATGCTTCTCATCCTCGCCGTAATCCTGCTGATCATCGCCATCGCCGGCGGCGTGATCATCCACCCGCTGCTGTTCCTGATCGCGATCATCGCGCTCGTCATGTTCTTCAGCGGTCGGGGCGGGCGCGCGCGCATCTGAACGCCGACGGCCGCACGCGCCCCGCTCACGCCGGCCGGCGTCGCCTGAGCCGGACGAGCAGGGCGCGGGCGCCGTCGATCTCCCCGCGCCGGAAGAAGCCGCTGAGGCCGAGCAGCGGCAGGATCACCGCGGCTGCGGCCGCGCGCGACACGAAGCCGGTCAGTCCGTGCGTAGGCAGCGTCAGCTCGCCGGCCACGGCGACGCCGCCGAGCACGACGACGAGACGCGCCAGGCGTCCCCACTCGAAGCCGACGCTGAACAGCCGGCGCGTCAGTGCCCACATCGCCACGAGCGTGGCCACGTAGGCCAGGCAGAGCGCGATGCCCGCGCCGGCGATGCCCAGCGGCGGGACGAGCGTGATCAGCCCGACGATGTTGACGGCGAGGCCGAGGGCGGCCGCCGGCAGCGTGCGGACCATCATCCGGGCGCGGCCGGCGATCACGACGAAGACGAGGTAGAGGCCGTACAGGGCCCAGCCGAGCGCCAGCCACGGGAGCGCGACGTGCGACCCGTAGAAGTCCGGCTGGTGCAGCAGGATCCGCACGAGCCAGCGCCCGAGCAGCGTGACGCCGGCGACGACGAAGCCGGTTGCCAGGACGTAGTAGGTGGTCACCAGCGAATAGAGCTTCGCGGCCTCGGCGTCATCCTCGACCGAGTAGGCCAACGGCGGCCAGGCGTACTGGAAGCCGCGCACGGCGACGAATACGACGGTCGCCAGCTTCACCGCCCCGGCGTAGAGCCCGGCGGCCGCCGGGCTCTCGGTCCGGTAGAGGTAGGCCCGGTCGATGACCTGGAGCGCGTAGACGGCGGCGTCGAGGGGGATCGTCGGCAGGCCGAAGGCGAGCATTCGCCGCACCGGCAGCGGCGGCGCCGGCACCCGGGCGAGGCGGGCGCGCACCGGGCCCGCCAGCCGGTGGCGCTCGATCCACCAGAGGCCGAGCAGGACCACCGTCGTGCCGACGTAGTTGCCGGCCAGCAGGCCGCGTGCCCCCTGGTGCTCGACGACGACGAGGAAGGCCGTGACCACGACGGAGATCACGACGTTGACGATCGACGCCCGCAGGTAGGTGCCGGCGCGCTCCTCGACCCGCAGCAGCGAGTAGGCGATCTCGAGGTTGGTGAAGGCCCACAGGCCGAGGACGGCGATCGACAGCAGCCAGGGATCGCGGAAGGTCAGGACGGCGACCGACAGCGGAGCGGCGAAGATCAGCGCCAGCCCGGCGGCCAGGCTCGAGCTGACGGCGACGAACACGACCGTGCCCGCCGCCAGCCGGTCGCGCCGGGCCGGATCGTCGTCGTCGAAGTGGAAGCGCACGAACGCCTCGCCGACGCCGAGCCGCAGCAGGATCGAGACGAGGATGATCGTCGTCAGCAGCGTCTCCGCCGCACCGTAGGCCGCCGTCGTCAGGTAGCGCGTGTAGAGCGGCAGCGTGAAGACGGCGATCGCCTTCGACAGCAGGTCGCCGGCCTGGTAGGCGGCGCCGGCGGTCACCAGCCGCTTGAGGTAGTCGCGCACGGCCGGGCTCAGGCCGGACGCGGCGGCGGCGGCACGGTCCGCCGCGCACGCCCCGACCCACCGGCGGCGGCGAGCGCGGTGCCGATCCCCAGCAGCGTCCACGTGATCGGGTCCTCGAGGAAGTCGGCGTAGAGCAGCGTGTGGAGGACCAGTGCGACGAAGCACGCGGCCAGAGCCAGCCGCGCCGGCGACTCGCCCACGCCGGCGGCGAACAGGCGGCCGAACGCCGCGGCGAGCACCAGCAGGTAGAGCAGCAGGCCGAAGATCCCCTGCTCGGCGGCGATCGTGATCGGGATCGTGTGCGACGCCGAGACGGCGCTGTCGCTCGAGGCGCCCTGACGCGCGCGGTACTCGAGCGCGAACGAGCCCGGCCCGAATCCGGCGAGCGGGCGCTCCTCGAACAGCTCGACCCCGCCGCGGACGAGGTTGTACCGACCGGTCGTCGCCTGGTCGGCCTTCTTGGAGCTGCTCAGGTCGACGCGGACGAGGTTGCCGGCGGCGACGAGGAAGATCGCCGCCGCGACGACGAGCACCCCGGCGACGACGAGCGTCCGCCGCAGGCTGAAGCGGACCGCGGCGATGACGCCGAGGCCGAGCAGGAGGGCGGCGATGCTCGACTGCGAGATCGTCGTCATGAGCCCGACCCAGAGCACGGCGAGCGCCACCGCCGCCGCGATCACGTCGCGGCGCCGGGGCGTCGCGAGCATCGCCGCCGTGATCGCCAGCATGACGACGGCGAGGAAGCGTCCGTAGATGCTCGGGTCGAAGAACAGCGAGTTGACGCGGAAGTACGTCTCGACCATGTTCGCGCTGATCACCTTCGGGTTGAGCAGCAGCTCCCGGCGCGAGTACTCGACGAGGCCGACGGCGACGAAGACGACGGCGAGCGCGACGAGCAGGCCGAGGCACGCGAGCAGCAGCCGCCGCGTCCAGCGCACGCGGCGCAGGACGACGAACAGCAGGGTGAACGGCACGTAGAAGAAGACGATCTGCTTGAGCGCGTTGGCGAAGTCGTGCGAGTAGCTCGACTGGGCCGCGTAGAGCAGGATCAGTCCCATCAGCGCCCATTCGAGACGGCCGGCCGGCGGCTCGTCGGGATCGGCCGGACGGCCGCGCAGGGCGGCGGCGACGTAGGCGACGACCCCGGCGGCGACGACGACGTAGAGCGGCACGAGCAGGTTCGACGTGTCCCCCCCGGCCGAGATCGGCACCCGGAAGGGGAGCGTCGCGACGACGAGCAGCGGCAGCGCCTCGGCCCGGCGGCTGATCAGCACCGCGAGCGCGGCGACGACGGCGGCGCCGCCGATCACGGCGGCCGCCCCGACCAGCGGCCGGTCGTGCAGCGGGCGCACCTGCGGCGAGTCCCAGATCGCCGCGGCCAGCAGCGCCGGCGTGGCGACGATCGCCAGGCCCATGGCCAGGGCGCGGGCGCGCTCGAGCTCCGGCCGCCCGGCGGCGAGCAGTGCGAAGGCGGCGAGCAGCGCGAGCAGGATCACCGCGACCTGCTCGGTCAGGACACCGGCGCTGGCGGCGACGATCACCGGGAGATCAGCGCCCAGATCTGGTTCACAAGCGCGTCGGCGGTCCCGTCGCCGGCCAGGCGGCCGGCGAGCCCGGGCAGCCCGGTACGGATGACCAGCCCGCGGCCGTAGCGGACGGCGACGATCACCGGACGGCCGTCGGCGGTCACGGCGCTGGAGAGCAGCGTCGCGTCGGGCCCGATCGAGTTGGTCGCCTCGAAGGTCCGGTAGCCGCTGAACTGGCCGCCGGCGCCGGCGAAGAGGCCGATGTGGTCGCTGTAGTCGGTGATCGGCCCCGGCGCCGGGGCGACGGCGGCCAGACGCGCGCCGAAGGCGTCGGTGGCGGTCGGCTGCGACGGATCGCGCAGGACGTCGCCGGTGACCGTCACCGTTCGGCGCAGCGAGTCGACGCCGAACGCGGCGAGCTTGCCGCCCCCGCGGACGAACGCCCGCAGCGCGGCGGCGAGCGGGCCGGGCTCCCAGCGCTCGTCGCCCGGCAGCAGCACGCCGACGTGGCCGCGCAGCGGGGGGCCGACCCCGCGGGCGAGCGCGAGATCAGTCGTCACGTCGTAGCGTAGGTGCCGGCGGTCCAGATAGGACAGGAGCGGGGCGATCTCGGTCGTGAATCCCGCCGGGAGGCCGGCGCCGGCGAAGATCCGGTCGGTGCGGACGGTGTCGCCGGCGGCGAGCGTGTTCGGCAGCCCGTCGCCGTCGTCGTCGAGCGGATCCTCTCCCAGCCAGGTGATCGCCGGCAGCACGACGAGCACCGGCTGGCTGCCCAGTCCGTCCACGGCGAAGGGCACGGCCGTCTGGTGGGCGGTGGTGTGGGCGGCGAGCACGTAGACGCCGGAGATCCCGCCGGGCGGCCGCATCCGCAGGATCGCCCGCGCCGTGGTCGACTTCTTGCGCGGATTGGCGGCGCCGACGCGGGTGACACTCCAGGCGTAGCCGGCGCGCCGGGCGTCGACGCCGAAGACGAGCGGCGTGTTCTGGCCGACTGGGACGACCGGCGGCTGGACGCCGAGATAGCGGACGGTGATCCCCCCGCGACCGGGAATGACAGCGCCCGGCTGCACGCGCAGCGGGAGCGGTGGGGTCTGCCCGAGGTTGCCGGCGTGATCGATCGCGCTGATCGCGACGAGGTAGGTGCCCGGGGCGACGCTCCGCCCACCGACCGTGCCGTTCCAGGCAGCGCTCGTCCCGCCCGGGGCGACGGGGATCGTCGTCACCAGGCGGGCCGGCTGGACATCGGTGCGGTAGACGCGCAGCGCCGGCTTGATCCCCCCGCCGGTGTCGAAGTCGATCGTCAGCGGACCGTCGCCCGCCGCGGGGAGGATCGCCGGACCGCTCGTCGTGCCGGCGGCGCCAGGGACGATGACGCGGGTGATCAGCGGGTGGGGCGGGACGCTGTCGACGGTGATCGTCCTGGCCACGCCGCCGGCGCCGGTGAGGATCGCCGAGCGGCCCTGACGGCGGAGCCGCACCCTGATGCGGTAGACGCCGTCAGGCGCGATCGCCCCGGTGTCCGTCTGGCCGCGCCAGCGCAGCGACCACTGGGTGTAGGGGGCGAGCGGGTGGTAGCGCGCGAGCGTGGCGATGTCCTGTCCACTGGGGTCGACGATCGTGACGGTGACGTCGTCCGCTCGCTTGATCCGGAACGACAGCTTGGCGCTGAGGTGGTGGTTGGTGCTGCGCGGCGAGAGGAACGGGTAGACGCCGACCTGCTGGACGACGGTCGGGGCGTGCTTGAGGCGTTGGGTGACGAAGAAGGCGGCGGCGGTGGCGATGACCAGCAGCGCGAACACCGCTCGGGCGAGGCCCTGCGGGCCGCGGTCGGTCATCGCGCGTCAGAGCTCGATGAGCGCGCCGTTGGGCACGTCCCACTCGTGAAAGGCGGCGAGGTCGCGGCTCTTGGCGTGGCAGAGCGCGACCCGGATCGTGCCGCCGTGGCAGGCGACCACGACGGGCCGCGTCGGCTGCGCCCGCGCCACATCGGTCAAGCAAGCCACCACCCGTTCCATCTGCTCGCCGAGGGATTCGCCGCCGGGGAACCGAAACCCTGCGCCGGCGGCGCGCCAGGCGGCGTAGCCCGCCGGATCCTGGCGCTCGATCTCCTCCCACAGCCGGCCCTCCCAGAGGCCGCGGCGGGACTCGGCGAGGCGCTCGTCGACGACGGGTTCGAGACCCAGCGCGGCGCCGATTTGGGCGGCCGTCTCGCGCGAGCGCAGCAGATGGCTGGTGTAGAGCGACGCCGGGCGGTCGCCGGCGGCGATCAGCGCGGCGAGCGCGCTCGCCTGGGAGCGGCCGAGCGCGTTGAGCGGCACGTCGGTGTGCCCCTGGACGCGGGCCGGCGGGCGGTTGAAGTCCGTCTCGCCGTGGCGGACGAGCCAGATCGTCGGACTGGCCATCGCCGGCGGGGCCCGCTGCTTACCCGGCCGCTGCCGGGCCGAGGTCGAACGTGTCCGAGCGCAGGCCGAGGCGGAGCGTCTCGAGCGACAGCACGTCGCCCGGGGCGATGTTGCCGAGGTTGCAGTTGGGGCCGAAGCGGTGGAGGAAGAACGACTGCTGCTGCTTGCGCGGGGCCTCGAAGATCAGCAGCTCAGGGTCGACGGCGTGGGCGATCTCGTCGATCAGGCCCATGCGGACCTCGCCGTCCGGCCGGTAGATGCCGGCGTTGCCGGACTCGCGCGCCTCGGCGATCACCTTCCAGGCGCCGGCCGCCAGCTCGCCCTCGATCATCTCGACCCAGCGGTAGGGCGCCATGATCATCTCCGAGTCCTTCGAGCCGACCTCCGACATCACGGTGAACTGCTTGGCCAGGCGCCTGATCAGCGCGCGCTTGTCCTCGGCCGGCAGCCCGAAGGTGCCGTCGGAGACCTCGACGTGATCGATCCCGAGCTCGCACAGCCAGGCGACCAGGCCGTCGATCCGGCCCTGGCGCAGGGCGACCTCGGTGAGCGTGCCGCCGAGCACGACGGTCAGGCCGTGCTCGCGGTAGCGGGCGAGCTTCGGCAGGAGGTTCGCGCTGACGACGGCCGTGCCCCAGCCGAGCTTGACGATGTCGACGCTGGCGCCGGCGACCTCGACCAGCCCGTCGACGTCGGCCAGTGCGAGTCCGCGGTCGAGCACGTGGGTGATTCCCCGTTCGCGCGGCTTGGCCGAGCGATCGGGAAGGTCGAGGAACGTCACTGCTTGAGGTCGCTGCCAACCGTCACGACGACCTGCGCGTTCGGCGAGCCGGAGGCCGGCGTGCCGCTGCCGAGCGCGACCACCGACGCCGGCTCGGGCGCCGATCGTCGAGGCCACGGCGGTGGCGGCCGCCTGCTGGCCGCTGGCGTAGGCGACCGTCGTTGCGGCGTTCGTCGTGCTGGTCGCGTTGCCGACGGTGACGTTGGCCTTGCGGTACCCGGCGTTGGTCAGCTTGAGCGAGATCCGGTAGGCGAGACGGGGCACGCCGCTGCCGTTGAGGACGGTGACGATCACGCTCGACGGGGCCGGGCCGACCGTCGCCTGCGGGCTTGCCGCCGACGCCGGGGACGCTCGCCGTGCCGCCGCCGTTGGAGCCGGTGGTCGGGCCGCTGCCCCCGCCGCCGCCGAGGACGCGGGTGGCGAGGAAGACGACGACGATGAGCACGACGACGACCGCGCCGACACGCACCAGGCGCTGGCGTCCGCCGCCGCCGCGCGAGCGGCCGACAGCCACCGGACGGCCGGATCGGGGCGGGGCGCCGCCGCGCGTCTCGCCGGCGGCCGGCCGGCGCTCGGCTACCGGCGGGCGTCGCCGGGCGGCGCGACGGGGCCGGCGGGCGCGAGAGCTGCTGCGCGGGGCGCGGAGGCCGGTCGGCCAAGCTGGCGCCGGCGGCGCCCGCGGCGGTGCCGGCGGCGACAGCCCCACCGGCGAGCGTGCCCGGACCGGGTGGCCGGGGCGGCAGCGGCGGCGGGGGGCTCGGCACGCCCGGTGCGCCCGCGCCGTACCCGGGCGGACCGGCGTCGTACGGAGCGGCGGACGGGGGCGGCGTCGGCGGCGCACCCGCACCCGGTGGTGCAGCCCCGGGCGGCGGCGGGGGTCCCGGCACACCGGTCGGCGGCGGCGCGGGAGCGCCCGGCTGCGCCGCGGTGGGGCCGGGCGGGACCGCGGCCGGAGCGCCGACGAGCGTGGCGCCGGCGGCGGCGGCTCGGCCGATCGCGGGGGGGACGGCGCCGGGGTACGGCAGCGGCGGCGGGGGCGCAGCGACGCCGCCACCGGGTGGACGGACGGGGGCGCCGGGGACCGGCGACCGCGGGAGCAGCGGCGGCGCCCCGGGCGGCTGCCGGGCCGCGGGCGGCGGGACCGGGCGGCGTGGGGGCCGCTCGGGCGCGCGGCCGGCCCACTCGGTCAGGCGGCGGAGCTCGCGGGCCTGGGCGAAGTACAGCAGGGCCAGCACGGCGAGGCCGATGACCGAGGCGAAGCCGGCGTAGGCGCCGATCTTGTCGATCTCGGCAGACAGCGAGAGGGCGAGGATGCCGGTCATCGGGAGGCCAGTCTACGATCCGGGCTCTTGGCGGACGGCTTCACGGTGGGGACGGGACGGATCGCCGAGAGCTCGGCGACGCGGGCGGCGAGACCGGCGGCGTCGCCCTCGAGCACGAGCAGGCCGATCTCGTCGAACATCAGCTCGACCGTCTTCGAGTCGAGCGGCTCGCGTCGGGCGAGGACGATCTTCTCGGCGGCGGTCGGCTCGGGCTTCTCGTAGGGGTTGAAGAGGTCCTCGTGGAGCTTCTCGCCCGGCCGGCGGCCGACGAGCTCGATCGCGATGTCGCGGTCGGGGTCGAGACCGGACAGCTCGATCATGTCCCGGGCGAGCTGGAGGATCGAGACGGGCTCGCCCATCTCGAGCACGAAGACCTCGCCGCCGGCGCCGAGCGAGCCGGAGCGGATCACGAGCTGGACGGCCTCGGGGATCGTCATGAAGTAGCGGGTCATGCGCTCGTCGGTGACGGTCACCGGCCCGCCCTTGGCGATCTGCCGGCGGAAGATCGGCACCACGCTGCCGGAGGATCCGAGCACGTTGCCGAAGCGGACGGCCATGAAGCGGGTGCGGACGAAGCGGCGCTGAGCGGCCTCGATCGCGAACTCGGCGAGCGCCTTCGAGGCGCCCATCACCGTCGCCGGGGTGACGGCCTTGTCGGTCGAGACGAGCACGAAGGCGCTGACCTGGTTCTGCCCGGCGATCGTCGCCATGACGCGGGTGGCGATCGAGTTGTTGCGGATCGCCTCGACCGGGTTGGTCTCCATCAGGCCGACGTGCTTGTAGGCGGCGGCGTGGAAGACGGTGGTCGGCCGGTACTCGGCGAAGACCTCGCGCATCCGCTCCTCCTCCTTGCAGTCGGCGAGCAGGCCGGCGAGCACGGACGGGTGGACGTGGCGGTCATCCTCGAGCTCGCGCAGGATCGAGAAGAGGTTGTCCTCGGCGTGGTCGAGCAGCACCAGCCGGCGCGGCCCGACGCGGGCGATCTGGCGGCAGAGCTCCGAGCCGATCGAGCCGCCGGCGCCGGTCACGAGCACGGTCTGGCCCTCGAGGTAGGCGCCGACGCGGTCGAGCTCCATCCGCACCGGCTCGCGGCCGAGCACGTCCTCGACGCGGACCTCGCGCACCTCGCGGACGGGATTCGCGCCGCTCTGGAGGAGCTCGAACACCGTCGGCAGCGTGCGCACGGGGATGCCGCGCTCGCGGCACGCGGTGACGACGGCCTTGCGCAGGCTGCCGGGGGCCGAGGGGATCGCGATGATCACCTCGTCGGGCTCGGCCTCGTCGAGGATCCGCGGGAGGTCGTCGGTGCGGCCGCGGACGCGGACGCCCTCGACGCGCATGCCGCGCTTGGCCGGGTCGTCGTCGATGAAGCCGACCGGCCGCAGGCCGAGCTCGGTGTTGCGGAGGATCTCGCGCACGACGAGGCGACCGCCGTCGCCGGCGCCGACGATCAGCACCTCGCGGGCGTCGTTGCGCCCGCGGAAGCCGCGGATCGGTCGCTCGTGGACGGTGCGGGCGGCGATGCGTACGAAGCCGAGCATGGCCAGCGCGAGCAGCAGGTAGAGGGCGGTGACGCTGTTGGGCAGCCCGACGGTCGCCCCCTTCGCGTTCTGGACGGGCCGGACGATGGCGACGCCGCCGATCAGCAGGCCGGCGGCCAGCACCATCGCCCGCACCAGCGCCTGGTAGTCGCGGTGGCCGGCGTAGCGCCAGCGGCGCTGGTAGACGCGGGAGACCGCCAGCACGACGACCGTCCCGACGACGACCCACGGCCAGGTCTTGTGGTAGAGGTGGGCGTACGGCAGCGGGGTGCCGCTGTCGAAGCGCAGCTCGAAGGCCAGGTAGTACGCGAGTGCGACCAGCGCCCCGTCCACCGCGAGCTGGGGCAGCGAGTGGCGGTGCAGCGGGAGGGCCGCCGAACGAAGGCGTCGGCGCATCCGGGCCATTCTAGGGGGACGGGCGGCGAAAGGGGCCGCAGCGCGCGGAGCGCCGGGATGCCCGGTGCGCCCAGCCGACCGCCCCACCGGCGCCGCGCCCACGGGCTGGCGGGCAGCGGCACGTCCCCGCAGCGACGGACGACGCCGTGGCCGGCGCGGGCTGGTTCGTTCAGCTGGCGCGAGGCGGTCGCGCGGCGGGCCGCCGACGGCTCAACCTCACCGCGGAGCCCCGCGAGCGCCCGCTGCGCCCGGAATCCGGGGCTTCCGAAACCCCGGCCGCCGGGGCGGCCGCCGCCGGCGTCGCCCGCCCCGGGCGCGGCGCTCGTCGCCGCTCGGGCGGCCCGGGCTACGCCGCTCACGTCACTGCCGATCCCGCTGTCGTTCGGGTGTCGGCCGAGCGTTTGCGGTCCAGTCGCTCGGCGAGGCGGGGCGTGACCGCGTAGGCGCCGGCGCCGCCGATCAGCGACGAGAAGACGGCGTCGGAATCCCAGCGCGGAAAGCACATCCAGACGAGGCCGCCGCGCGGCCCGACGAGCGCGCCGCGCTCACCGTCAGCCAGGAGGGCGTACTCGCGAAGGACATGCGGCGCCTGCGCGCCGACCGCGCTCTCGCCCGGACCAGTGCGCGTCATCGCCGCCGTCGAGCCGCCCCGCCGGCGGCCGCCGCGAGCGCCGCCAGGCCGGCTGCGACCGCCGCGCGGTGGGTTGCCGCCCAGAGCTGGGGGCTGCGGACCTTGGCCTGGTCGTCGAAGATCCCGTGGGTGGCGGCCAAGTCCTCGACCGGCCGATACAGGTTGTCCGGCCGGCCGGGAGCCACCGGCATGCCGTGAACCTGCTGAGCCTCGAAGGCGGTTCGGGCCAGATACCAGTCGGCAAGGCTCGGGGACAAGTGGTTGCCGAGGATCGCCTGGACGACGTTGTAGCCGACCCACAGCTCGCGGCGTCGATGGTGCGCGGCCCAGTACACGGCTTCCGCCGGGATCTCGGGCTGATAGATCGGCGGGACCGGCTTCGGGTGGTGGGCTAGCTTCGAGCGGCACCAGTTGAACTGCGTGGTGTTCACGCCCGGAAGCTGAACCATCGTGATCTGCACCCGGCTGCGGTCGTGGCGCAGCTCGGTACGGATTGAGTCGGTGAACCCGCGTATGCCGAACTTCGCGCCGCAGTACGCGGCTTGTAGCGGGATCGCCCGATAGGCGAGAGCCGAGCCGACCTGGACGATCTTGCCCCGATCGCGCGGCGTCATGCGCCGCAGCGCGGCCATCGTGCCGTAGACCGTGCCGAGATAGGTAACCTCAGTCGCGCGCCGATACTCCTCGGGGTCGGTGTCCACGAAGCGGGCGAATACGGTCGCCATCGCGTCGTTGACCCACACATCGATCTCACCGAAGCGCTCCTCGACCAAACCCGCCGCGCGCTCGACCTGCTCGTGATCGGCCACGTCGGTCGGCACGGCCAACGACTGGCCTCCCAGGGATTCGACTTCGGCGCTGGCCGCATCCAGTCCTCCTCGGCCCCGGGCGAGGAGACCGACCTGGGCCCCGCGTTTGGCAAACGCGTGGGCGATCGCCCGGCCGACTCCAGCCGACGCTCCGGTGACGACGACGACCTCCGGCCTCCCCTTCGCCTGACCACTCACCGCCGCCACACACCAGAAATCGAAGGGAGCATGGTCGCGTCCTGCCCGCTCCAGTGCCCGGTCATACGGCGGGTGTCTGGCAGCAGACAGGAAAGCCCGGCGATCGAGCACCGCCGGCGCCGGGCGGTCCCTGGTCGGTCAAGCGCGGTCCTCGAAGGCCTTGTACGTGAGCTGGAGAAAGTCAGAGAGCGTCTCGGCGACGTAGATGCCGGCGATGAAGCGAGTCGTTCGCGGTGCGGCGACGAAGCCGACCGCGAAGCCGGCCGCCACCCACTGGGCGAGGCAGTACGGACAGACGAGGAGCTCACCGATGGCGAACCGCGCGCCGCGACCGCGCGGCTGCTCCTCAACTTCGCCGTGGCCCGCAGCTTCCTGGTAGCGCGTGAACGGGGCCCGGACGAAGCTCGTGACCTTGTCCTTGGCCAACAGCCGACTGACCTTGTGGGTCGCGACCCCCACGAGCAGCAGATCCCCCACCGCCGGGCGTGCCGGCAGCTCGCGGCGGCGCGCGCGCAGCGCCAGGAGGGAGCCACCGAACGCGAGGGCGAAGCTGCCGCTCAGCCCGACGTAGGCGGCGAGCGGCCGCTCCTCATCCGCGCTGTATGCGGCTACGGCGGGCTCGGCTCGATGGGTGGCGGCAGTCATCACCACTTCCGGCCCCTACCCCGTCCGGCGGTCGGATACCCGTGCGAATCGGCACCGACGTTCGTGGCGTGGCGCCCGGCCATGACCACCAGGCCGGCAATCCGCTCCCGGCGCGGCCTCGGGGGCGCGGGGCGAGGCGATGCGATGGCGTCTGCTCGCCCCGCGGTGGTGTGTGGGGGCGAGCAGACGGCGTACGTCTCAGGACGCGCGGTCCGGGTCCATCTTGCCGGAGCCGATCCCGGCGTTCGCGCCGGGGGCGTCCTCGTCACTGGTGGCGCTCGGCGTTTCCCCGAATTCGGTGTCCTCGGGGTGTCCGCCCTTGTGGTAGGCGCCTTGGTCGCCACTGCCCTGGTCGCCGGTGATTCCGCGCGATCCCGGGTCTGCGTCTTCGGTGCGGCCGTCCCCGTAGGCGTGCAGCGGGGTGTCGGGAACGGCCTCTGTCTTCTGGTTGCCTTGCTCGTCAGGCACCGTTTTTCCCCTTCCTCCTGATTACAGTGGGTTTGTTCTGACGCTCAGCGTGGGGACGGGTCGTCGTCCATCGGGGCGTGGCCGCCGACGGCGTCGCGCGCCTCGCCGCTGCTCTCGTCGCTGCTCGGGCTGCCCGGGTTGTGTCCGCTCTTGACGTCGCTGCCGATCCCGATGTCGTTCGGGTCGTCTGCGTCCTCGTGATAGGCGGGGCTCGTGGGGTCCGGTTTGTCAGGCACGTCAGCCTCCTTTTTTCTCTGGGGATCGCGGTTTACCCTGCTCGCCGGCAGTAGAAACCGGCCGGGCGCTCACCGGCCAAGTGCATCCGGTTACCCTCCGGGTGTTGGCCTGAGGGCCGTGATCCTTGGCCATCGTCTTCCCGCCTTTGTAGGTGGTGCGGGGCATGCCAACGGTGTACCCCGGGTTGTCCGGTGCGACACACACCGAGCCGCTCGTTCGCGCCGGTCGATACCACATGCCGGTACCCGCGCGCGAGCATCCGCTCGTGTCCGGCCCGGAGCGTGTCGCCGGTGAGGTGGAGCGTTCCGCCGACCTGATTACGAGCTTGACGTCGCGCTCGCGGGCACACGCTCGCGCCCAGGCGCAGATCGGACCGCGGTCGGTCTCCCGCGGGTAGACGCCGCGAAGATCGAGCTCGACGCGCGTCGAGCTTTCAATCGACTCGCGCACGGCAGTGTGAATCACCTCGATCGAGGCCTCGTCGACAGCGCCGGTCACGCTCACGAAACCGGACTTGTTGCGAGCCTCGACGATCAGTCGCACACCGGTTGCTCCTTCGAGCCAGTCAAAACGCGAAGACCTTGCGAGCGCCACCAAGACCCGGCGTCGCCGCTGGCGAAGCGGTCCGGCGGCCCCGGTCGCGTGCCCGCCAGATGCCACCGCGCGGTCCTCAGGGGCTCCAGTCGGGGATGGAATGCGGCTCGTTCGGCTCGACCGCAAGCGGTGGCGCCTCGACGGCCGGCGGCACGACCTCAGGCGCCGGCGGCGCGTCGCCGACGGCGACGACTCCCCGCGGTGACTCTTCCGCCGCCGGGTGGGAGCTCGCCTGGGGGGCGAGATTCGCGACACGGGAGGGGACCGCGCCCACTTGCCGGCGGGGCCATCTCGCGGGCGGGGCGGGCGGCTGATCGGAGATGTACATCGGGATCGCCGCGCCAGCCCGAGCCAGGCAGCGGGGACACCGCTCCAGCGTCAAGAAGGGCGCCCGCAGACCGATGGTCAATCCGCACCGCGGGCAGTTCATGTAGGACGACATCGCAACTCGTTTCTCAAGCCAACGAAATGCGATAGCCCGACGGGAAACCGATCCGATCTCTCGTCGTTCCAACGATCAAATAGCTTCTCCCGCCCCTGCCGGGGGCGCGAGCTCACCAGGAAGCATACCCCTCCGTCAGCGCCGCCCAGGGCACCGCCGCCGGCGGATCCTGCGCTGGCGGGATGCGCTACGCGGCCTCGTCGGCGGCGTCCATGGGATCGGCGACCGCGGTTGCGGCCTGGTCGGCGGGAGCGAGAACGAACGACTCGATCGCGATGTCCGGGTCGATGTGGTTGGCGCTCAGAAACGCAATCACCTTCCGCTCGAGGATCTCCTCGATGCCCGCCGTCAGCTCGTCGCCCATGACCTCCTGAAAGGTGGCCCGGGTCAGCAGCACCAACTCGCCGCGGTCTTTATCGACGAGCGTCCGCTCGGCTTTGGTCAGCGTGTCCTGCAGCACGATCGTCACGACGTTCTCGTTGATGTACGCCCGGGCCTTCGTCGGGCCGCGCCCGGTGTACTGGCTGAGGAGCCGTACGGTGAGATTGGAGATCGCCGCGGCCTTCGTTCCGTCGCCTCGCGGAGGAATTGGGTTGCTGCCGGTCATCGCCGGCCTCCTGAAACCGTCTCCCCCTCGAGGATCGGGCGCGCGCGAAAGTAGGAAGGAGACGGGAAGAACCCGTCCGCGCGGCCCGCGTTCCCCTGACGTCCCACCGCCCCAAATCAGGCACTGTCCGGCTGGAACTCGCGTGATCAAAGCCTACCGCCCGGACGGGCCCCCGAATCATCTCCGGCCCCGGCGGCGCGGCGATCATCATGTCCGCTCGCCCGGTCATCGCCTGCGCGGGGCGGTGTCCGGGCGGGTGGCCGGCTCGAGTGGGACCCGGCCGTGGCGGGAGCGAGCACCTGCTGCGGTCGGCATCACGGCCGACCGGCAGGCGCCGACCACCGCCGCCGTGCCTGCTCGCCGGGAGCTCAGCGCACCGGCGCGCAGAGCATGTCGACGAGCACCGCCGGGTCGCGCCGCACCCGGGGCCCGCCGCCGGCCGCGACCCCCCGCTTGACGAGCTCGATCTGCTCGACGCGCTCCAGGCGCCGCAGCCGCCCGCCGGCGATCAGCTCGGCGTCGACCGCGCCCAGGCGCCCCTCGAACGTCGTCCACACCGGCGTCCCCAAGGCGACCGCCTCGCGGTTCATCGTCCCCCCGGCGCTGATCACGAGATCGGCGTGGGCGATCAGCGACTGGGCGTCGATCGCCCGCTCCGGGACGATGAATCCCCCGGCCGCGAGCAGCTCGGCCCGCTGGGCGGCGATCCGCGGGAGCACGACCGCCTGCGAGCCGCGCAGCCGCTCGAGCACCCCGGCGAAGAGGTCGTTCTCGAAGCGGTGGTAGAGCGAGACCTCCGGCGGGGTGCGCACGACGACGATCGGCTGCGAGCGGTCCAGCCCGAGCTCGTCGAGCACCGCGACCGACGGCTCGAAGTCGGCCAGGTAGTACTCCTCCTTGAGCCCGTCGTAGCGCTCGAGCTTGCCGGCCGCCCCGTAGCGGTCCAGGCGCGAGGCCGGGATCGCCGCCGGGACGACGACGGTGTCCGCCAGCCGGCAGTTGACGTTGTGCTGAACGGTGGCCCACTCGTAGTCGAACATCGTCGAGCAGGGGATCCCCAGCAGCCGGGCGGCGACGGTGACGTCGTTGGACCCGTGTCCGAGCGCCAGGTCGAAGCCCCGCCCGCGCGCCCACCAGGCCAGCGCCGCCGTGCGCTCCCCGAGGCCCCGGGCCTTGGCCGCCAGGCCGCCGCCCCGGTGGCGGCCGATCGCCGTGACCGCCAGCCCGAAGCGGTCGCACAGCTCGAGCGTCTGGGCGAAATCGCGGGCGGTGACCGAGACGTCGTGCCCGCCGGCCGCCAGCCGGAGGATGATCGGTCGCAGCACGAGCACGTGCGGGCTGTTGGTCAGATCCACCCAAACCCGCATTCGCGGGCGAACGGTACCCTTCGGCGCCGATGCTGGCCTCGGTCACCGACTCGCTCGTCACGTTCGCGACCGACTTCATCAAGAGCGGCGGCCTGCCGGCGGTCTTCGTGCTGATGACGCTCGAGAGCGCGTGCATCCCGATCCCCTCGGAGGCGACGATGCTGTTCGCCGGGTTCGCGGTCGCCGACGCCGCCGCCGCCCACGGCCACCATCTCACCCTGCTGGGGATCGTCGTCGCCGGCGTGCTCGGCAACCTGCTCGGGTCGTGGATCGCCTACGGGGTCGGCTACTACGGGCGGATCGAGCTGCTCGAGAAGCACGGCCGGGCGCTCCACGTCAAGCCCGCCCAGCTCCAGCGCGCCGACGCCTGGTTCGAGCGCTACGGAGCGCCGTCGATCTTCTTCAGCCGGCTGCTGCCGGTGATCCGCACGTTCATCTCGCTGCCCGCCGGCGTCGCCCGCATGCGCTTCGACCGCTTCACCGCGCTGACCGTGGCCGGCTGCGTCCCCTGGGTCCTGGCGCTGGCGCTGATCGGCAAGGCGGTGCGCAGCCGGTGGGTCGACTGGAAGGACCACCTCGCCTACGTGGACTACGTGATGGCCGCCCTGATCGTCGCGGCCGTCGTCTACCTGATCGTCAAATGGCGGCGGCGGACCGCCGATGGAGTGGCCTGACCTGCGCGAAGCGCTGGCGCTCGGCCTGCTGCACGGCCCGGCCGAGCTCCTGCCGATCTCGTCCTCGGCCCACGTGACCGTGGTCCCCTGGCTCGCGGGCTGGTCCTACCCCGAGCTCCCGGCCCCGCGGCGCAAGGACTTCGAGGTGGCGCTCCACGCCGGCACGGCGGTGGCGCTCCTGATCGGGGGGCGGCCGCGCGTCGACCGGATCATCGTCATCGCGTCGATCCCCCCGGCGCTCGCCGGCTACGTGCTCGACGAGCGGATCGAGCGCGTGGGCACGCCGGCGACGATCGCGGCGGGCCTGGCCGTGGGCGGGCTGGGGCTGGCGGCGGCCGACCGCTGGGGCGGCACGGCGCGCGTGCGGCCCGGCGCGCTCGACGGGCTCCTGCTCGGCCTGGCGCAGGCGTGCGCGCTGGTCCCCGGGATCTCGCGCAGCGGGGCGACGACCGCGGTGGCCCGGGCGCGGGGCTTCGACCGGGTGCGGGCGAGCGACCTGGCGCGCGACTGCGGCGTGCCGATCACGCTCGGGGCGGTGGGGCTCCGCCTGGCCCGCGGTCATCTTGGGGTCGACGCGCGACGGACGGGCGGCGCCGGCCGCGGTCGTCGTGCCGACGCCGGCGCCACCCGGGACGCCCTCGTCGGGGGGCTCGCGTCGGCGGCGTCGACGCTGGCCGCGCGGCGGCTGCTCGGCCGGCGCCCGCCACCGCTGGGGTGGTGTGCCGCCTACCGGATCGCCCTCGCCGGGGTGGTCGTCGGCCGTCTGCGACGCGAGCGCGCCGTCGCACCTTGAAGCTCAGCCTGAGGCCGGCGGTCTCGGCCTCAGGTCGACAGTCAGCGCAGGACCCCGGTGTGGCCGAGCGAGAAGCGTCCGGGCTGGGGCCATACGCAGAGCCCGTGGGGACCCTCGCCGACGGCGATCCGCGCCCGCAGCCGTCCGGTCGCCGTGTTGATCGCGTAGACCTCGGCGTTGTAGCGGCCGCTGAGCCAGAGCGTGCGACCGTCGGTCGAGACGCCGCCCATGTCCGGGCTCGCGGGCGCCGGCAGCCGCCACGTGCGGACCACGCGGCGCCGCTTGAAGCTGACGACCGAGACGGTGCCGGCCGACCGGTTGGAGACGTACATGACCTTCGTGCTGCGGCTCGGGTACAGGCCGTGGGCCCCGGCCCCGGTGGGCAGGAAGCCGACGACCCGCAGGTGGGTGGGGTCGATCTCCCAGAGCCCGCCGCTCGCCTGGTCGGCGGTGTAGAGCAGCCGGCCGTCGGGCGCGAGCTTGACGTCCTGCGGGCTGGTCGCGCCGTTGCCGATCCGCACCGTGCCGACCACGCGCTGGGTCTTCAGGTCGACCTTGATCAGCTGCCCGCTGAACTCGCAGCTGGCGTAGGCGTAGCGACCCTCGGCCGAGAAGTCCATGTGGTCGACCCCGCGGCAGGCGGGGACGGCGAGTGAGTGCTCGAGGCGCATCGTCCGGGGATCGCGGAAGTCGAGCCGCTGGAGGCGCTCGGCGACGACGATCGCGAACCGGCCGTCGGGGGTGAAGTAGAGGTTGTAGGGATCCTCGACCGGGATCGGGCGCCCGGGCCGGCCGGTGCGGGGGTCGATCGGCGTGAGGCTGTTGCCGGCGTCGTTGTCGACGTAGAGCGTCCGCAGGTCGTACGACGGCGTGACGTGCTGGGGCAGCGCGCCGGTCGCGAAGTGCCGGACGATCTTGAACGTCCGCTGGCTGATCACGTCGACCGTGTTGCTGACGCTGTTGGGGACGTAGACGAGCCGCGGGTCGTGGCGGACGACCGGGCTGAGGTCCTTGGGGCCGTCGGCCGCGTACACGTTGCCGCGCGCGGCGGCGCCGGCCTCGCCGCGGGCCGGCGGCGGGAGCAGCTCCGGCGTGACCGCTCGGGGCCGGGACGCCCCACCGCACCCGGCGAGGAGGAGGATCGCCGGCCAGATCAGCCGGTGCCGGGTCGCGTGGGCCCGGATGCGCCGCGAACGGTCACGGCAGGAGGTCGGGGTCGGCACGCCGCCATTGTCATGATCGGCCAGGGATAACGTGCTGGTCAGTCGATTAGAATGTGCTCACGTGCAGCGCTTCAAGCGGCCGCTTGAGCAGCCCCGCGCCTCGCGAGCGAGCACGTAGTCGCTGACCGCCGCGATCGCCGTCGCGCTCAGCGCCGGGCGGACCGGCATCTCGCGGACGAGCTCGAGCATCTCGGGCCGCGTCAGGCGATACCCGAGCAGATCCCCGCCGACGCGGTGCCGGGACTCGTTGCCGATCAGGGAGTGGCAGGTCGAGCAGGTCGCGTCGAAGACGGCCGCGCCGCGCGGCGGCCGGGCGCCCGAGCCGCCGCACCCGGCGAGCCCGAGCAGGCCGGCCAGGCACCCGACGAGCACCCGGCTGCCAGCCCGTGCGTTCACTGAGAGCAGCCTATATCGGGTTCGAACGGGCGCGTCCGGCACACCGCGGGCAGCGCCCGCTGTCCACGTAGGCGCGGCCACTCGGCCGCGCGGCGGCGTGCCTGGCCCCCGCCGAGCGGTGGGGCGGATCAGCGGGCGCGCACGAAGACCGTCTTCGCGCGGGTGGCCAGCAGCGACGGGCTGCCGGCGAAGCCGACGCGGACCTCGATCCGCCCGCGGGCGGCGAGCGGCCTGATGGCCGCGAAGTGGCAGGCGGCGGTCAGGGCGAGGTTGCGCTTGAGCACGGTACGCCCGGCGTGGAGCGCCCGGACGGTGACGTGGCCGCCGCCGCAGCCGCCCGCGGGGGCAACCGCGGCGATCAGGCTGCCGCTGACGCGCAGGCGACCCACCGCTGGGGCGCCGGCCCGGACGACCAGGCGCGTCGAGGTCGCCGCGGCGCACGGGGAGCCGGGCAGGTCGGCGAGGTCGACCGCGTCGGCCATGCGCTCGTAGCCGGCGTCGTTCGGGTGGAGGTGGTCGCCGCTGTCGGCGGCCGGGTCGAGCTCGTTCGGCTGGGCCTGGCCGCGAGCCGCCGCGTCGAAGTCGACGACCCCGTCGGCGCCGCTCGTCCCACTGCGGATCCAGGCGTTGACGGCGACGCGCACGGCGTTGGCCGGCGAGTCGAGGTACAGGCCCAGCAGGTTGACCAGGCCGGTCCCGGCCGGGAGGATCGTCCCGAGCAGGACGTGCAGGCCGTGGGCGTGGAGGGCGGCGACGATCTGCGACAGCGCCTGGGTGACCTGGCCGGCGCTCGCGCCCAGGGCGATGTCGTTGATCCCCTCGAGCACGATCACGTCGGAGACGCCGGCCACACCGAGGACGTCGGTGTCGATCCGCGCCACCCCGGCCGGGCCGCCGCCGCCGGCCTGGCCGTCGGCCAGGAGGCGGTTGCCGGCGATCCCGGCGTTCAGCACCGAGGCGGCCGGGCCGCCGGGGACGGCCAGCAGCCGCCGGGCGACGTAGTCGGGATAGCGGTGGTTGGCATCGATCCCCGCCTGCTGCTCGCCGCTCGCGCCGCCGGCGCTCTCGTAGCCGTCGGTGATCGAGTCGCCGAAGAGCACGGCGGCCCCGACCGACGACGGGACGACCGCGTCGACGCCGTCGACGTAGGGGGCCTGCGTGATCGAGTCGACGAACGCCGTGCCGGCCGCGTCGGTCGTGTGGTCGCCGGTCGACGGACCGGTGTCGTAGGAGTGCTGGCGCGCGATCATGTGGTCGGTCGCCGGGCCGGTCGCCGCCGCGGCGTAGAGGCTGACCGACAGGTCCTGGAAGGCGGAGAAGCTCAGGGCGACCGGGTCGCTCGTCACCTCAGCACCGGCCGGCACGGTCACCGTGGCCGCCCCGCCGAAGGTCAGCGGCCGACTCGAGCCGTCGACGATCGCCGCGCCGGCGCCGCTCTGGGCGACCGCCGCCCGGGTGAACGTCACCGGGCCGGCGCCGAAGCGGTTGGACAGGTGCACGCGCAGGTGGTCGGCGCCGACGTGCGGGGCCAGCACGACGCGGATCGTCTCGTCGGCGAAGCCGCTCGCGAGCGTCCCGCTCGGATCGGCGGTCCACGCGCCGACCCAATGGGTCGTCGCGCACTGGCCGAGCGGGCTCTGCGCCCGCGCCACCCCGGTCAGGCCGCCGCCGAGCAGGGCGCAGGCGAGCGCCGCCGCGGCCTGCCCGCAGCGCCGGAGAACCCTGGTCTGTGGATGCGCACGCACGTCCCGGGAACGTATCGGCAGGACGGCCCCCGGCCGCGAGCCCGGCCTGGTGAGCTCAGGCGGCCGGGACGTGCACGCCGAGCACTCCTTGGAGTCCCCTGGATCGTCGCCGAGCATCCGGAGATCCGACCGCCGGTCCACGGAAAATGAAGGTTCTGTGTAGTAGGTGGCACGGGTATGGCCGGGGAGCGCACAATATGGCCAGAAAACACGAATGACCCGACGCCAACGGCCAGCGAGATGAGCATGAGAGCGCCCACAGGCACGCTCCTCGCCGGCCGCTACCGGCTCGAGGAGCAGATCGGCATCGGCGGCATGGCGCGCGTCTACCGGGCGTTCGACACGTCGCTCGAGCGCGAGGTCGCGATCAAGGTGCTCAACCGCGAGGTCGCGTCCGATTCGGATCCGCTCGAGCGCTTCCGTCGCGAGGCGCGAGCGGTGGCCCGGGTCAGCCACCCCCACATCGTCACGGTGATCGACGCCGGCGAGGACGAGGGGACCCCGTACATCGTCTTCGAGTACATCGACGGCGAGACGCTCAAGCAGCGCATCCGCCGGCTCGGGCGGCTGGCGATCCCCGAGGCCGTCGCCTACGCGATCGAGCTCGCCCGGGCCCTCGGCGCCGCCCACGAGCGCAAGATCGTCCACCGGGACGTCAAGCCGCAGAACGTCCTCATCGACCGCGACGGCCGGGCCCTGATCACCGACTTCGGGATCGCCCGGACGCTGACCGAGGAGGGCCTGACCGCCGACGGGCGCGTGCTCGGGACGACCGACTACGTCTCGCCCGAGCAGGCGCTCGGGCAGGGCGTCAGCGGGCAGTCGGACATCTACGCGCTCGGCATCGTCCTGTTCGAGATGCTGACCGGCGAGGTTCCTTTCAAGGCCGAGAACCAGGTCGCGGTGGCGATGAAGCACGTCCGCGAGGAGCTGCCCGACGTCCAGCAGCGCCGGCCGGAGGTCTCGGCCGCGCTGGCGGCGGTGCTCGACCGGGCGACCGCCAAGGACGTGCGCCGCCGGTATCCCGACGCCCGGGCGCTGATCCGCGACCTCGAGGAGGTGCTGGCGATCGAGACGCTGCGCCTGGGCCAGACCTCAGGCGAGGCGACGAGCGTCCTGCGGACGCTGTCCGGCTCGGCCCAGCGCCGGCTGCCGCTGCGCCTGCGCTACCCCCGCGGGGTCCTCGCCGCCGTCGCCGGGCTCGTGGTGATCGCCGTCGCCGTCGCCGTCGCCGCGCTCCTGCACGCCCACAGCGGCGTCGGTCCGCCGGCCAACGTCCCCCCGCCGGCCGCGGTCAGCCCCGTCCAGCTGGCCGCCGGGGCGGCGCACGCCTACAACCCCTACGGGACCGGGGACGAGCACAACGCGCAGGCGCCGCTGGCCATCGACGGCGACCCCAACACCTACTGGACCACATACACCTACGACGGGGCCGCGCTCGGCAAGCCCGGCACCGGGCTCTACGTCGACGCCTCCCCCGGCGTCGCCGCCGCCTACGTCACCGTGCAGACGCCGACCCCCGGCTTCACCGCCCAGGTCTGGGGGGCCGATGCGATCACCCAGACGGGCCAGCAGGACCTGACCAAGACGCTGGCCGACCGCGGGTGGGTCCGCGTCGACCTGGGCGACAGCGTCGTCGGCGCCAGCCAGCGCATCCGCCTCGACACGGCGGCGCATCGCTTCCGCTACTACCTCGTCTGGATCACCAAGCTCCCGCCCGGTCGCGCGAGCGCCGAGCTCAGCGACGTCACGCTCTTCAAGTAGCCCGCGACCACTTAGTAACTGTAGGCCCGCTCGCGCCGGTGGCGCTCGACGCCCAGGCGGCAGAGCGCGTCGACGAGGTCGGCGTAGGGCAGGCCGGTCGCCGCCCAGAGCTTGGCGTAGACGCTCGTGGCCGTGAACCCCGGCATCGTGTTCAGCTCGTTCAGGAGCACGGTGTCGCCATCGACGAAGAAGTCGGCCCGGGCCAGGCCGCTGGCGCCGACGCGGTCGAAGGCGGCGACCGCGAGCTCCTGCACCCGGCGGGCCGCCCCGGCGGAGATCCGCGCCGGGACGACGAGCTCCATCCCGCCCGGCTCGTACTTGGCCGCCTCGTCGTACCACTCGGACGCCAGCACGATCTCGCCGGGCAGCGACGCGCGTGACGGCTGCGACGGCTCGCCGCCGAGCACCGAGCACTCGACCTCGACGCCGCCGGCCATCGCCTCGACGATCGCCAGCGGATCGTGGGCGAAGGCGCAGTCGAGCGCCGGGCCGAGGTCGGCCGCCGCGGCGACCTTGGCGATCCCGATCGACGAGCCGAGGCGCGCCGGCTTGACGAACACCGGCAGGCCGAGCACCTCGAGCCCGGCCTGCACCCGGGCGGGGTCGGCGCGCCAGGCGGCCTCGCGCACCCCGCGGTAGGCGACCTGCGGGGTCGCCGCCGCGCCCATCAGGTCCTTGAAGAGGACCTTGTCCATGCACAGGGCCGAGGCGAGCACGCCGGCGCCGACGTAGGGCACGTCGAGGCACTCGAGCAGGCCCTGGACGACGCCGTCCTCGCCGTAGCAGCCGTGCAGGGCCGGGAAGGCGACATCGCAGCCGAGCAGGCCGCCGCCGGCCGCGAGCGCGAGCTCCTCCCCGGCGTGGGTCCAGCGCCCGTCGCGGGCGACGGTGACCGCCAGCACCTCGTGGCCGGCGTGCTCGAGGCCGGCGCGGACGCCGGCGGCCGAGGCGAGCGACACGGCGTGCTCGGACGAGCGCCCGCCGCCGAGCACGGCGACCCTCACGGTGCCGGCGCCGGGGTGGTCGTCGACGTCGTCGGCGTCGTCGTGGTCGTCGTCGGGGTCGACGTCGTCGGTGCCGTGAAGCGACCGACGACGAGCGTGACGGTCGCGCCCTTCTTGACCTTCGTCCCGGCCTTGGGGTTCTGCGACAGGACCTGGGCGTCCTGCGACTCGTCGGTGACGGCCTGGTCGCTGGTCGTGACCTTGAAGCCGGCGGCGCCGAGCTGGCCGGCGGCGTCGGTCGCGTCCATGCCGACGACCGACGGCAGGGCGACCATGTCCGGCGCCTTGGCGAGCGTCAGCACGACGGTGCTCCCGAGGGCCGCCGGCGTGCCGCCGGCCGGGGCCTCGGCGAGCACCGTGCCGACCGGCATCGCCGACGCCGTTTCGGTCGTCGTCACGTGGAAGCCGGCCGCGGTCAGCAGGCTGGTCGCGTCGGCGCCGGTGCGTCCGACCACGCCGAGCACGGTGACCTGGGCCGGGCCGCTCGAGACCTCGAGGCCGACGGTGCTGTTCTTCGGCAGTGTCGTCCCAGCCGGCTGGGTCGTCGCGATCACGCGGCCGGCCGGCACGGTCGTCGACGGCGTGGTGCTCTCGATCGGGTTGAAGCCGGCCTTGACGAGCAGGCGCTTGGCCGTGGCGACGGGGCGCCCGGCGAGGCCGCCCGGAACCTGGGCGACGCCGGGTCCGACGGAGACGGCGATCTGCACGTTCGCCCCCTTCTTGGCCTCGGCCCCAGGTCCGGGCGACTGGCTGATCACGATCCCGAGCGGCTGGTTGGTCGTGACCTGCGTGGGCACCGGCGTGAAGCCGGCCGCCTGGAGCGCGCTGAGGGCGTTGGCCTCCATCTGGCCGACGACGCCGGGGACCTTGCGCTTGGCGCCCGACCCGAGCAGGAGCACGAGCAGGAGCACGACGAGGCCGGCCGCGACGACGCCGGCGACGAGCCAGGGCCAGCGCGGGCCGCGCGTCGGGTCCGGTGGGTAGTCGTCGGGATCGGGTGGCCGCTCCCAGACGTAGGGGTCCTCGTAGACGGGCGCGGCCGCCACGGGCACCGCCGCCGGCTCCTCGGCCGCGGCGGCGGCGGCCGCGAACTCGGCGGTCCGCTCGCTGACCGGCCAGCGCAGGCGCTCGCGCTCGTCCTCGAGCGCGGCGAGAAACTCCGCGGCGTCGGCGAAGCGACGCTCGGGATCCTTCTCCATGGCGCGCAGGACGATCGCGTCGAGCTCGGGTGAGACGGCGGGGTTGAGCGCGCTCGGCGGGATCGGGACCTCGGAGATCTGCTTGAGCGCGATCGTCACCGCCGAGTCGCCGTCGAAGGGCAGGCGGCCGGTGACGAGCTCGTAGAGCATCACGCCGATCGAGTACAGGTCGCTCCGCGGGCTGACGCCGGCCCCCTGTGCCTGCTCGGGCGAGAGGTACTGGACGGTGCCGATGATCGAACCGGTCTCGGTGATCTCCGACGCGCCGGCCCGGGCGATCCCGAAGTCGGTGACCTTGACGCGGCCGTCGGCGTCGATCATCACGTTGTGCGGCTTGATGTCGCGGTGCACCACGCCCCGCTGGTGGGCGAAGCCGGCGGCGCCGAGGACCTGGACGGTGATGTCGATCGCCTGGAGCGGCTCGAGCGCTCCGACCTCGCGCACGAGCTCCTTCAGCTGGCGGCCGGGGAGGTACTCCATCGCGATGTAATAGGTGCCGTCCCACTCGCCGCGGTCGAACACGCCGACGACGTTCGGGTGCGACAGCGACGCCGCGCTCGACGCCTCGCGGCGGAAGCGCTCGACGAACTCCTGGTCCTCGGCGAAGCGGCGGTGGAGCAGCTTGACCGCGACCTGACGGCCGAGCTGGAGATCCTCGCAGCGGTAGACGTCGGCCATGCCGCCGGAGCCGATCCGGGCGATCACGCGGTAGCGGCCGTCGATCATCGTCGCGGCGTCGAGCTCGCGCATGCTCATCTCAACCACCGCCTCCGCTGCTGCTGTGTGCTGCTGCTGCCTCCGGTCCCGAGCAGCGACTCGAGCACCGCCTTGGCGATCGGCCCGACCACGGGGCCGCCGGTTCCCGGCGAGCGCTCGAGCGTGGCGGCGATGGCGATCCGCGGGTTGACCGCCGGGGCGAACGCGATGAACCAGACCTGGTTGACCGACTTGCTCGTCCCGATCTCGGCCGTGCCCGTCTTGCCGGCGACCTGGATCCCCTGGAGCGCGGCGGCGGTGCCGGTGCCCTCCTGGACGACGTGGGTCATCATCTCGCCGACGGCGGCGGCCGTCGACGGCTTCATCACCTGGCTGTAGGGCGTCGGGCCGATCCGCTCGACCGTGCGGCCGTCGCGGTCGACGACGCGGTCGGTCAGGTGGGGCGTCATCAGCGTGCCGCGGTTGGCGACCGCGGCGGCGACCATCGCCATCTGCAGCGGCGTGACGTTGAGCTTGTCCTGGCCGATGCCCATGCGCCCGACGTCGACCAGGCTCGAGCGCGGGTCGAGCAGCTTGGCGTGGCCGCCGCTGCTGTCGTACTCGCCGCTCGGCTGCCGTTCGTCGGCCGGCAGGTCGATCGGCGGCCGCTTGCCGAAGCCGAGCCGGCTCATGTAGGTGGCCATGGTCGGCTTGCCGAGTGCGACCGCGACCTGCGCCCAGACGGTGTTGATCGACTGCGTCAGCGCCGTGGTCAGGTCGACCAGGCCGAAGCTCTCGCCGGAGTCGTTGCTGAGCGGCACGCCGGAGATCGTCTTCGGCGAGCTGCCGTCGACCTGCGACTGCGGCGTGTAGCGGCCGCTGTCGATCGCGGCGATCGCGGTCACGACCTTGAACGTCGACCCCGGCTGGTAGCCCGACTGGGTGACGCGATCGAAGCGCGAGGAGTTCGGATCGGCCGCGAGCTGGGCCGCGCCGGCGTTGGTGGCGAGCAGGTTCGGGTCGTAGCCGGGCACGGCGGCGAAGACCTTGACCGCGCCTGTGCGCGGGTCGAGCGCGATCACCGCCCCCTTGCGGCCGGCCAGCTGCGCGATCGCCACGCGCTGGGCGACCGGGTCGAGCGTCGTGATCACCTCGTCGCCGACGCGCTTGCGGCCCGAGAGCTGGTTGAGGATCGAGTTGAGCTGGCTCGTGCCCGTCAGCCCGGTCAGCTCGTCGTTGCGCGACGCCTCGAGCCCGGCCACGCCGGGCGTCGTGTAGGCGTAGCCGATGGCCTGGGAGAAGAGCGACCGCGTCGGGTAGGAGCGGACGTAGGTGCCGTCCGGCTGGCGCTGCGAACGCGCGAGGACGCTGCCGTCGGCCGCCCTGATCTCGCCGCGCGGGATCCGCTCCTCCTCCAGCAGGCCGCGGGCGTTCTTCGGGTTGTCGCGCAGCCCCTTGGCCTCGAACACCGTCCACCGGGACGTGAACCCGATCAGCAGCGCGAAGAGCACGATCACCAGCCCGAAGAGGCGTGCGATCGGCCCGTTCATTGAGCGGCGAGCTGGCCGAGCTCGAGCCGCCGGACAAGGTCGGACGCGTCGTCGTGAGAGCGCAGCTTGTGGTCGAGCAGGCGGCGGCGCTCGGTCGCGCCGAGCTCGGCGACGGTCACGCCGGAGACGAAGTTCGGCTCGTACAGGTTGACCTGACCCGGCAGCACGTAGGGCAGGCCGCGGAAGACGGTGATCCGCCCGCCGGCGTCGGTGCCGACGAAGTAGACCGTCTGGCTGGCGACCCAGCCCGCGACCCCGACGAGGCCGAGCACGACGGCGAGCCCGAAGCCGACGCGCAGCAGGCCGAGCATCGGGCGCCGGCGCCGGCGGCGGGTCGCCGGCGGCGCGACGGGCTCGCGCGGGAGGCGCCGCGCCGCGGAGGCCTGGGCAGCCGGGCGCGGAGCCGGGACGACCGTGGGGGGCGGCTCGCCGGCCAGCGCCTCGCGCACCGCGGCCACGGTCGGGGCGGTGCCGCCCACGGTGGTCGGCTGCTCGGCGCTCGCGCGAACCTCGGGGTCACCGACCTCGCCGAGCCGGAAGAGCACGACGGTGATGTTGTCGCGGCCGCCGGCGGCGTTGGCGGCGGCGATCAGGTCGCGCGCCGCCTGCTCGAGCGAGCCGGCGCCGGTCAGGATCTCGTGCAGCCGCGACGGCGCCAGCATCGATGTGAGCCCGTCGCTGCAGAGCAGATAGACGTCGCCGTCCTGGCCGCGGTGGGTCAGCGTGTCGACGTCGACCTCGGGCTCGGGGCCGAGCGCCCGGGTGATGATCGACCGTTGGGGATGCTCTTCGGCCTCACGCTCGGTCAGCTTGCCCTGGCGGACGAGCTCGGCGACGAGCGAGTGGTCCTCGGTCAGCATCACCAGGACGCCGCCGCGCAGGCGGTAGGCGCGGCTGTCGCCGACGTGGGCGACGGCGATCTCGTCGCCGCCGACGTGGACGGCGGTCAGCGTCGTGCCCATGCCGGCGCGCTGGGCGTCGGCCCGCGAGAGCGCGTGGATGCGCTCGTTCGCCTCGCGCACGCGCCGGGCGAGGCGCTGCTCGGCGCTCGGCAGATCGTCGTCCAGGTCGGCCGAGAAGAGCTCGACCGCGGTGCGCGAGGCGACCTCCCCGGCCTGGGCTCCACCCATCCCGTCGGCCACGGCGAAGACGGGCAGGCGGGCGAGGTAGGAGTCCTCGTTGGTGCGACGCTCGCGCCCGGTGTCTGTCGCCGCATATTGTTCGACTACGCCCAGCATCACCCCTCCTCGTAGCTGAACTCGCTGTCACCGATCCGCACGCGGTCGCCGTGGTGGAGCGGCGCCGGACCGTGAAGCAGCTCCTCGTTCAGATAGGTGCCGTTGGTCGAGCCTAGATCTTCGAGCACGACGGCGCCGGCCTGGCGCGAGACGCGGGCGTGCCGAGCCGACGCAAACGGATCGTCGAGGCGGATCTCGGCGGCCTCGCCGCGGCCGAGCACGGCCCCGTCGTCGATGTCGTAGATCATCCCCGGCGAGTGGCCGGGCGCCCGCTCGACGACCAGGCGCGGGGCCTGCGCCTCGCGGGCGACGGCGATCCCGGTCGCCGCCGAGTGCAGCCCGGTGCCGTCGGCGTAGACCGGGGCGTGCTGCTGGCGGGCGGCGCTGAGATCGCGCAGGGCGCTGCGGGATACCCAGAGCAGGAACAGGTAGAGGACGGCGATGAAGCCGAACTTGAGCGCGACGGAGACCGGCTCGAGCGTCGTCATCACTCGACCTCGATCGTCAGCCGGGCGGCACCGAGCTCGATCAGGTCGCCGGCGTGGATCGGCTCGGCGCCGCGCACGCGGCGGCCGTTGACCCGCACGCCGTTCGTCGACCCGAGATCCTCGATCGCCCAGCCGGCGAGCGTCGGCGTGATCTCGGCGTGGCGGCGCGAGACGTCGGTGCTGGCCATCACGATGTCGCAGTCGCGGCTGCGGCCGATCACGGCCCCGTCGGGCCCGACCGGCATCCGCTTGCCGTCGACGACCACGATCACGCGGTTGCGCCCGACGGCGCGGGCGGCCTCCAGCGGCTGCTTGAGGCGCTCGGCGGAGCTGAAGACCATCGTGTGGCCGCTCTCGCGCGACGGCGGGGGCACCGGCACCTCCGGGGAGCCATCCTCCTGGGGCTCGAAGCGCACGGCGCGGGCCTGGATCCCGCAGTCGCCGAGGGCGAGGCGCTCGTCGGTGCGGAACTCGATCGACGGGCGCGCGACCATCGTCAGCCCCTCGTTGCGGGCGTGCTCGAGCAGCGCGGCGCCGAGCTCCTCGATCACGGCGTGCTCCAGGCCGTTGTAGCTGGCGCGGTCGTCGGGGCCGAGCCAGACGATGTACTCGTTGGGCACGTAGGTGCGGGCCAGCGAGACGGTGCGGTGCTCGTCCATCTCCCGGGTCAGCCGCCGGGCGAGCTCGACGGGCTTGATCTCCGACCGAAACGCGCGGCCGAAAGCCCCCTCGACGAGGCCGGCAATCTTCGTCTCGAGGCTCCTGAGTACGCTCATCTCGTGTGTGCCTGGCGCTGCTGACCGCCAGGCCGGTTGGTGCCGGACCCGACCGCAGTCAAGCCATGCTACGGAACGCCGGGGTGCACGGACGCGCCGACGGCCGCCGGGGTTCGCACCGTCGCGATGGCGACGGCCACGGCGGCGCCGATCACCAGCGTTCCGGCGCCCGGTCCGCCGGCCTGCGGGCCGACCAGGCCGCTGGCCGCGACGAGGCCCATCGCCCAGGCGATCGCCCCGAGCGCGCGCGCCATCGGGCTGCGGCCGCGCACGACCCAGGGCAGTGCGACGGCGGCCAGCGCCCAGACGGCGGCCAGCGCCAGGCAGCTGCCGCTGGCCAGCGGCGCGAGCGCGTTGCTGATCGCGTCCGGCGCCGAGCCCTCCCACGCCGTCCGCGGGCCGGTCCCGGACGGAGCGCCGAACAGCAGCCGCCGGCCGTAGAGCGGCTCGGCCAGCGTCGTCCACCAGACGCCGAGCGCGGCGAGGGCGGCGCGCTGCCAGGCGTGGCCGCAGCGGCCGGCGACGGCCGGGAATGCGGCGGCGAGGCCAAACGCCCCAAGCAGCGGGGCGAGCGCGGGCGCCGACCACAACCAGGGGGCGCCGCGCAGCAGGAGCGGCACCGGGGCAGCGGCGACGGCGACGAGCAGGGCGGTCCCGGGCTGGCCGCGGACGGCGAGCCAGACGACGCCGGCGAGGGCCAATGCGAGCCAGCCCCCGCGCGGCAGGAGCACGACGGCCACCCCGGCGACGGCGGCGGCCCAGAGCGCCGAGACGGGCGCGGCGGGGCCGAGCGGCGTCACGAGGGCACCGAGCACGAGCGCGGCGGCGGCGAGGCCGGCGACCGGGCGGGGCCGGCGCGGGCCGAGCCGCCCGACCGGGGCCTGGCGCGCCGGCGGGGCGCGCCGCCGCGACGGGAGCGGGGCGCTGAGGCCGCGGCCGAGAGCCAGGCGCAGGTCGGCGAGCGACCCGCGCCGGGCGGGGTCGACCGACAGCGCCCGGTCGAGCGACTGGCAGAGCCCGCGCGGGAGGTCGGGGCGCGTCCGCTCGAGCGGCTTGACCGGGTCGCGCTGGAGGACGGCGGTCAGGGCCGGGGTCGATCCGCGCATCGGGTTGAAGCCGGCGAGGCCCTCGTAGATCGTCAGCGCGAGGGAATAGAGATCGGCGCGGGCGTCGACGACGCGGCCCTGGGCCTGCTCGGGCGCCATGTAGGCGAACGTGCCGACGACGTCGCCGGCACGCGTCAGCGGCTGGTCGCCGGCGATCAGGGCGACGCCGAAGTCGGTCAGCTTCGCCTGGGCGCCGCCG
Source organism: uncultured Solirubrobacterales bacterium (assembly GCA_963742705.1). Lineage (GTDB taxonomy): Bacteria > Actinomycetota > Thermoleophilia > Solirubrobacterales > Solirubrobacteraceae > Palsa-513. Next base: position 189,643 of record CAVUMZ010000002.1, read on the forward strand.
CCGGTGACCTCGTCGGGGACGATCACGTTCTGCGGCTTGACGTCGCGATGGACGACGCCGCGCGTGTGGGCGTGGGCGAGGGCGTCGGACAGCACGACGCCGATGCGGAGGATCTCGCGGTCGTCGAGCTCGCCGGCGGCCAGCAGGCGGTCGAGGCTCGGGCCGCGGACGAGCTCGGAGACGAGGTAGTAGGCGTCGTCGTCGGCGTCGGCCTCATACAGGGCGACGATCGCCGGGTGGCTGAGCCGGGCGGCGGCGACGGCCTCACGCGTCGCGCGGCGCCGCTCCTCGCGGCTCTCGCGCGGGCCGCGGGCGATGCGCTTGACGGCGACCTCGCGGTGCAGCCGGTCGTCGTGGGCGCGCCAGACGGTGCCGAACGCGCCGGCTCCGATCCGCTCGAGCAGGACGTAGCGGTCGAGCACGCGGTCGCGGCCGGCGGGGTCGATCGCGCCAGCGCGCCGCGCCCGGCGACCGGGAGGCGTATCGGTCTTCACCTGCGCGCGTTCGCCGTCGGGCGCGGCCCGGCCTGCAACCGCAGGGGCTTGACGGGAAACTTGCACGGGGGCAGCATGCCGGCTTCTACGCAATAGTCCAGTCTCCAAACGTCCCGCAAGGAGCGCATTCTTGTCGTTCGACGACGAGGGTGGCGAGCCCCGCACCCAGAGAGCACCGCGCCCGCGCCGCAGCACCACGGCACCGGGCTCAGCCGCCATCGACGACCAGACCCTCCTGGTCCGGCGGGCCGTGGCCGGAGGCGTCGGGCTGGTGCTGCTGATCGTGCTCGTGCTCGGCATCCGCAGCTATCTGGGCCACCGGCGCGACGCGGCGCTGCGCTCCTACAACGACACGATCACGTCGATCGCCAACGAGTCGACCTCGCAGGTGGCGATGCCGCTGTTCGCGCTGCTGGCCAACCCGTCTTCGACGTCGGCGATCGACGCCAACACGACGGTCCAGTCCTACCGGGTGGAGGCCGGCCTCGAAGCGTCGAAGGCCAAGTCGCTGAAGGTGCCGGGCGACGTCGTCGGAGCGCAGCGCGACGTGGTGCTGGCGCTCGACATGCGGGCGGAGGCGCTGACGCGGATCGCCGACGCGCTGCCGTCGGCGCTCGGGACGCAGTCGGCCGACGACGCGGTCAAGACGATCACCGGGCAGATGGAGGTCCTGCTCGCCTCGGACGTGATCTACGCGCAACGGGTGGTGCCGCTGATCACCGAGGCGCTGAGCGCCCGCGGCATCAGCGCGCCGGTGACCGCCAGCCAGTTCGTGCCCAGCCTGTCGTGGCTGAGCACGGCGTACGTCACTCAGAAGCTGACGGGCAACTCGGGCGGGACGACGGCGACGGGAGCGCCGAAGTCGGGGACCCACGGCCACGCGCTGCTCCAGGTCTCGGTCGGGGGGACGCCGCTGAACGAGGGGACGACCGTCAACTCGATCAAGGTCACGCCGAACCTGACCTTCAACGTGCTGGTCGGCAACCAGGGCAGCAACGACGAGACGGGCGTCGTGGTGTCGCTGAAGATCGAGGGGACGGCGACCCCGCTCGCGCCGGTCTCGAAGACGATCGACACCAAGGCCGGCACGACGCAGCAGGTGATGATCCCGCTGACGATCACGCCGCCGGCCGGCAACGTGCGGCTCGTGGCGAGTGTGGCGATGGTGCCGGGCGAGCAGACGTTGACCAACAACCACAAGACGTACCTCGTCACCTTCACCCACTGATGCGGGTACCGTTGGCAGCGTGAACTTGCTCGCATCGGCGCAGGGAATCGCCGCCCTGGTCGGTGCGGGCGGAGCGGCGATCGCGCTGATCGCCTGCGGCGTGCTGGGGCTCCAGGTCCGGCGCCTGCGGGCGGCGCAGGGCGCCGTCCTCGGCGAGCACGGCGAGCAGGACCTCGTCGAGTACTGCGTCGAGCTCGAGCGGGCGTTCGGGGCGCTCCAGGTCTACGTCGAAGGCGTCGCCCAGACGCTCGACCAGCGGCTGGGCGACGCGGAGCTCCGCCTCCAGGGCGCGGTCGCCCACCGGGCGCTCGTGCGCTACGACGCCTACAACGAGATGTCGGGACGCCAGTCGCTGTCGATCGCGCTGCTCGACGACACGCGGTCGGGCATCGTGCTGTCGTCGATCCACCATCGCGACCAGGCGCGGATCTACGCCAAGCAGGTGCGCCAGGGCGAGAGCGAGCTCGAGCTGTCGCCGGAGGAGCAGGACGCCCTCCGGCTGGCGCTAGGCCAGGACGGAGCGCGTTGATCCGGGCCGTGGGACGGCTAGGCCGCGGCGCCCGTGGGGCGGGCGCGGCCGGCAGCAGGAGCCGCGGCAGCAGCAGCGGCGGCGGCGGCGGCGGCGGGCGGCCGTAGCGCGCGTGCGAATCGGCTATCTGGGCCCCCAGGGCACCTGGTGCCACCAGGCGCTGCTCGGCGCCGGTATCCCGGCGGGGGCGAGCCCGACCCCGGTGGCGACGATCTACGAGACGGTGATGGCCGTCCACGACCGGACGGTCGAGCGGGCGCTGGTGCCGATCGAGAACTCGCTCGAGGGGTCCGTCGACGTGACGCTCGACGCGCTGGCGACCGACGCCGGGGACGTGGCCATCGTCGGCGAGACGGTGCAGGCGATTCGCAACTGCCTGATCGCGCGGCCGGGCGTCGAGCTCGAGGCGATCGAGACGGTCTACTCGCACCCGCAGGCCAACGCCCAGTGCGCGCGCTTCCTGCGCACGCGGCTGCCGGGGGCGCGGGTCGTCGCGGCGAGCTCGACGGCAGAGGCGGTGCGCCTGGTCACGGGCGACCGGTCAGGCGCGAACGCGGCGCTCGGCAACCATCTGGCGGCGGAGCTCTACGGGGGGCAGGTGCTGCTCGACGGGGTCGACGACGCCGAGGGCAACGAGACGCGCTTCGTCTGGCTGGCGCTGCGCGACGGGGCGCCGGCGGCGCCGGTCGACGGTCCGGCGAAGACGTCGATCGTCTTCTGGGGGGCCGGGGACGAGTCGCCGGGGTGGCTGGTGCGGTGCCTGTCGGAGTTCTCGGAGCGGTCGATCAACCTGACGCGCATCGAGTCGCGGCCGCACCGGGCGGGACTCGGGCACTACATGTTCTTCGCCGACCTCGACGCCGGGGCGGGGGCGCCGGGCGTCGTCGACGCGATCGGACGGCTGGGCGATCACTGCGAGACGGTGCGTGTGCTGGGCTCCTACGCGGTGGCGCCGCAGCCCCTGGGCGGGGTTGGAGCCGGCCGCTCGGATAGCTAGACTCCGCGGCCATAGCGATGGCAACCGCGGTCCCGCCAGTACCAGCCGGGTCCGCGCCACCAGACGAGCACCAGTGGCGCGGATCGCCGCCGCTGCCCAGCGCAGTGGTGGGTGGCCGGGTGCTCGTCCTGAACGCGACCTACGAGCCGATCAACGTCTGCACGGTCAGGCGGGCGGTGGTGCTCCTGCTCAAGGAGAAGGCGGAGATGCTCGAGCAGGGGCGGTGGGAGCTCCACTCGGAGACGACGGCGATGGCCCGGCCGACGGTGATCCGCCTCGTCTCGTACGTGCGGGTCCCGCGGGACGCCCACCGGCGGAAGATCACGCGGCGGGCGGTATTCGCACGCGACGACTGGAGCTGCCAGTACTGCGGGTCGCGCTCAAATCTGACGGTCGACCACGTGATCCCCCGGTCGAAGGGCGGGCCGTCGGACTGGGAGAACATCGTCGCGTCGTGCGCGCCGTGCAACCGGCGCAAGGGCGACCGGATGCCGGCGCAGGCCGACATGCATCCGCGGCGGGCGCCGCGGGTCCCGCACGCGGAGATCTTCATCCACGTCTCGAGCCCGACGATCCCGACCGCCTGGCTGGCCTACCTGCCGAACGCGGCGTAGCCGCGGGGCCCCAGACAAAGGCGAGGGGCGCCTCGACAGGGCGCCCCTCGCTCGCTTTCCGTGCTGGACAGAGCCGCACAGGCCGTTGCCGAACCCGGCACGCGTCGCGGGCCGAGCTCCAATGGCGCCGGGGGGACAAGCTCCGGCAGCCGATGCGGCGGTGGTCCGGGATGGATTCCGCTAGGCGGGTCCAGCCGACTCTTCCGACCTAGGGGCCGGCCACCTCCAGAGTCCCGCAAGTACTGTCAACCAATGTAGGACCACCTCCTTTCGCTGGTACGGAAAGAGTAGCGAACGTCGAGGACGAGGTCGAGTCAGAGCGGGCGCATACGATTGCGGGCGTGGACCGGGTCTTCGATCGTCAGCGGGCGAGCCCCGGTTTCCCCGGGTGCGGATGATGCGCCTGCCACCGCCGGCGGCGGCCCTGCGCGCGCGGCTGCGGACGATCGCCGCGGCGGTCGGGGAGACACGGGCGCAGGCGGTCGCGACCCAGGCGGCGGTCGCGGCCGCGCAGGCGGCCCTGGGCGCCGAGATGGCTGAGCTGCGCGCGGCCGCGGCGCGCACGCAGGACCTGCTGCTCGCCGTGACCGACGGCGCCAGCGGCCAGCGAGCGCGCCTCTGGGAGCTGCGGGCCGGACCCGACTACGGGGCTGCCTTCGCCGACGAGCGGCCGCTGATCAGCGTGGTCATCCCGACCTACGAGAACCACCGGCTGCTCGGGGAGCGCGCGATCCCTTCAGTCCTGGCGCAGACCTACCAGCACTTCGAGGTCGTGGTCGTCGGGGACGCGGCGCCGGCGGCGACGGCGGACGTCATCGCGAGCTTCGGCGACGCGCGACTGCGCTTCCACAACCTGCCGTACCGGGGGCCCTATCCCGAGCATCCCGAGTCGCGCTGGCTGGTGGCCGGAGTGCCGCCGTACAACGAGGCGGTGCGCCGAGCCCGGGGGTCGTGGATCGCGCCGCTCGACGACGACGATGCCTTCCGGCCGGATCATCTCGAGCGGCTGCTCGGGGCGGCGCGGGCCGAGCGGCTCGAGCTCGCCTACGGCCGGGTGGTGATCCACCGGCCCGACGGAGGGCAGGACGAGCTCGGCCGCTTCCCGCCGCAGGCCGGTCAGGCCGCGCTCCAGATGGCGATCTATCACGCCGGTCTGGGGTCGATCTTCCCGCTCGAGCTGACCGACGCGCTCTACGGCATCCCATCCGACTGGGGCCTCTTCCGGCGGATGCTCGGCGCCGGGGTGCGCATGGGGATGATCGACGCGGTCGTCGTCGACGGCTATCCATCTGGATTGTGGGCGCCGGATGGCGACCGGGGGCCCGAGCCGCCGGAGTGGGAGTACGTGCCCGAAGGCTGGGCTCGTGAAGCGGTGGGTTGGGACGCTCCGGCGGTGGCGGCCACCTACGCGCGGCGGTGGCCGGAGTTCCTGCGGGCGATCGCCGGCACCGGTCCGCTCGGGGTCGGCCACGAGGCGCCGCAGACGGCGGCGATCGGACGCGAGTCGGTGGTCGACCAGAACGCCCACCTGTGCGTGGCCCTGGCCCTGACTCGGGCGGCCGGCGGGCGACGGCGCATCTCCGTGCTCGACTGGGGCGGGGCGCTCGGCCACCACTACGAGCTGGCCCGGGCGCTGGTGCCAGAGCTCGAGCTCGACTACCACGTCCGCGAGCTCGAGCCGGTCGTACGAGAGGGCCGCCGGCTGAACCCGGCAGTCCACTTTCACACGGGCGACGGGTGCCTGGCGGAGTCCTACGACCTGGTGCTGGCCAGCAGCTCGCTGCAGTACGCCGAGGACTGGCCCGGCCTGCTGGCCCGGCTGGCGCGAGCCGCCCGCAGCAGGGTCCTGATCACCCGGGTGGGCATCGTCGCCGGCGGACCGAGCTTCGTCGTCCGGCAACGGGCCGGCGCCTACGGCTACGCGACCGAGTACCTCGGCTGGATCTTCAGCCGTGAGGAGCTCTTGGGCGCAGCCGCGCGGGCTGGCCTCGAGCTCGAGCGCGAGTTCGTGATCCACGATCCGTTCGAGATCGCCGGAGCCCCGGCGGACGTCCACCACCGGGGCTTCCTGTTCCGCGTCTGAGCTACGGGGCGCAGGCGCGGAGGGCGGCAACGACGGCGTCCTGCTCACCGTCGGCGAGGTGGGGATGGAGGGGCAGGCTGAGCAGGCGCCCGGCTGCCCGGCGCGCGTGCGGGGTAGCGACGCTGCCGGCGAAGAGCGCGGTGTCGGACACGGCCTGCGGA
>CAVUMZ010000003.1:0-90901 GCA_963742705.1 uncultured Solirubrobacterales bacterium
GCCGACGCGGGGACTCGAACCCCGGACCCCTTCATTACGAGTGAAGTGCTCTACCAGCTGAGCTACGTCGGCGAATGCCCTGCGAATCCGCATCCTAGCCGGGTGCCTGGCGCGAGCGTGCGAGCGGCCCATGCTGCCGTGGTCCTGCACGGGTGCCGTTTCGGCCGGCGCGTGCGCCCGGCAGGGCCATGCGGACATCCAGATCCTCCGCGCCCGGTGTAACCGCCGGCGCGTTTGGCCAAACCGCGCTCTGTCCCCCCGGCCCGAGCCGGGACGACGGTGCCGTCGGCTGGCCGACGCCGGTCGCGCGGAAGTAGTCGGCTGCCCATGCGGTGCTGCGGCCAATCCTGGAGGCTTCCGACATTCCAAAACTGGGTGGTTGGGCGGCGTTTCTTGGCCTAGCATCGCCTCGATGCGCAGACGACGCGGGTGGGCGTTGACGTTGGTCCTTGCCGGGGTCGCGGCCACGGTACTGGCCACGGGCGTGGCGTCGGCGCAGCGGGCGCGGGATTCGGCGACCGTGCAGCAGGTCGAGTTCATCTACGCGTTTACGGGTTCGGGGACGGAGTCCACCACCTTCAGCGTGATCGACCAGCGGGCCTCCCAGGTCGACACCTACGCCCTCCACGGAACGCTGTCCGACGCCGTCGCACCCGGCAGTGGCGACCATCCCAACGCCGGCGTCGTCGTGCGCTGTGAGCGACGATCGGCCGAGGCGTGCGCGGTCACCTACATCCTGACGGTCTCGCCAACACGGACACCCGTGAAGGCCAGCGCACGCGTGGGGCCGCACGCCACGCTGACCGCACGGCTGCTCCCCGGCGGTCCGCCGGTGTACATCGGCCCGGACACCCAAAAGGTGTTCGAGCTCAAATGAAGGAGTCCTGAGTGCGCAAGCGCATCGTGATCGTCATCGTCCTCGGAGCGCTGCTCGCGGCCGCGGTGGCCGGTGCCCAGTCGAACACGGCGGCCGTACCGATTCAGCCCGGGGCGATCGACGCCGCGGTCGGGCAGCTCGACGGGATCGCGCAAGACCTCATGAAACGCACCGGCGTGCCGGGCATGTCCATCGCGGTGGTCCACAACGACGCCGTGGTCTACGCCAAGGGGTTCGGGGTGCGCGAGCTCGGCAAGCCCGATCCTGTCGACCCGAACACGGTCTTCCAGTTGGCGTCGGTGTCCAAGCCGATCAGCGGCACCGTCGTCGCCCGGGCGGTCGGCCAGGGCAAGGTGGCCTGGCACGAGCCGGTGGTGCGGTTGCAGCCGAGCTTCGCGCTGTCAAACAGGTACGCGACCAACAACGTCACGGTTGCCGATCTCTTCGCCCACCGCAGCGGGCTGCCCGACCATATCGGCGACATCCTCGAAGACTTGGGCGAGCCTCGCCTGGGGATCCTCCACCGGCTCCGCTACGTGCCGCTCGCCCCACTGCGCCAGGACTACGCCTACACGAACTTCGGGCTCTCGGCGGCGGGCTTCGCCGTCGCACACAAGGCCGGCACGAGCTGGGCCCAGCTGGCCGATAGCGAGATCTACCGACCGCTCGGAATGACGTCCACGAGCTCCAGCTACACCGAATTCGTCCACCGCGCCGACCGCGCGTCCCTGCACGTGCAGGCCAGCGACGGCAGCTGGGTCGTCGGCGGGACGCGCGACCCCGACGCCCAGGCGCCGGCGGGCGGGGTCAGCTCGAGCGCTCTCGACCTCACGCATTGGATGCGCCTCGTGCTCGACGGCGGCGTCTACGACGGCCAGCGCCTGATCGGCGCCGACGCGTTCAAGGCGATGTTCACGCCGACCATTGCCCTGCAGCCACCGGCGACGCCCGCCAACCGCACCGGCATGAGCGGGCTGGGCATCGACATCAGCGTCGACGCGACGGGCCGGGTCCGCTTCACGCACTCTGGCGCGTTCACCACCGGCGCCTCGACCAACGTGACGATGCTGCCGGCGGAGGGTCTAGGGATCGTCGTGCTCACGAACGGCTGGCCGGTCGGCGTGCCCGAGACGGTGGCAAACGACTTCATGGATCTCGTCGAGCAGGGACGCATCACCCACGACTGGCTGTCGCTCTACGGGCCGGTCGTCGCGAACTCGCGCCTGAACACCAGCCGCCTGTTCGGCCAGCCCCGCCCCAGCGCCCCGCAGCCCGCTCGCTCCGCGGCGTTCTACGCCGGGACCTATGACAACAAGTTCTACGGCCCGATCCGGGTCCTGCCCAGCGCCCACGGCCTGACGCTCGTGCTCGGCCCGAAGCACCTTCGCTTTGCGCTGTCGCACTGGAGCGGCGACACGTACGCGCTCGACTGGACAGGCGAGAACGAGTACGGCATCAGCGCCGTCGACTTCCAGCACAACCAGACCGGCCAGGCGCCGTCGGTGCGGCTCGAGCTCTTGGACATCGCGGGGCTCGGAACCTTCCGACGGCGGTGAGCCCCTGAAGCACGCGGCGGACGCGGATCCGCGTCGACCGCCGCTACTCGCCTGACTACGCCGCTTCGTCGGGGTCGGCGACGTCGTCCGGGATCGGGCTTTCGACCGCGGCCGCCGGGTCGTCGTTCTCACGCGGCGGTGCGCCCGGGACCGACGGATCGGCCCGCTTGGCCTCCCAGTCGCTCCGGGCCTCGTCGATCTCCCGCTGGACGGCTTCGCTCTTCTCGCCCAGCTCGTCCGCGACCTGCTCGAGCTCGTCTGCCAGTTCCTTCGGGCTGTTCTCCATGGCCCGGCTCTACCCCGCCGACCCCGACGCGAATCGCCCGACTCAGCCCGTTGCGTCGACCCCGGCTCCCAGGTCGCCCGACGTTCCCGCCACGTCGCCGCCGGCCCAGATCCCCGCCAGCCGGACGATGACCGCCGCCGCCGCGGCCATGTCCCGGACCGACACCCACTCCCGGACCGAGTGGAGCTCGTGCGCCCCGACGAAGATGTTCGGCGTCGGCAGGCCCATCGCGCTCAGCCGCGACCCGTCCGTGCCCCCGCGGATCGGCGTCCGGATCACCTCGATCCCCTCGGCCACGATCGCCGCCTCGGCGGCCGCGACGATCTCCGGGAACGGCGCCAGATACCGGTGCATGTTCGGGTACTGGACGGTGACGTCGAACTCCAGCGACGCCGGCGGCGCCCCGCCCACCACGTCCTCGGCCACGTCGCGCAGGAGCTGGACGTGCCCGGCCAGGAGGTCGTCGTCGAAGTCCCGGACGATCGTCCGGATCTCCGCCCGCCCGGCCGACCCGGTCGTCTCGTAGACGTGGATGAAGCCCTCGCGCCCCGACGTCGTCTCCGGCGTCAGCGTCGCCTGCGGCAGCTCGGCCACGATCCGCCCGGCCAGACGGGCCGCGTTGACGAGCTTGCCGGTCGCGTGCCCCGGGTGGACGTCGACCCCGACGATCCGGATCCGGACCTCGACGGCCGAGAACGTCTCGTCCTGGAGCTCGCCGATCGTCGACCCGTCGAGCGTGTACGCGCACCGGGCGCCGAAGGCGGCGACGTCGAACAGCTCGGCCCCCATCCCGATCTCCTCGTCCGGCGTGAAGCCGATCCGCAGCGTCGGCCGCTCCGCCTGCGGATGGCCGACGAGGTAGGCGACGGCCGCCATGATCTCGGCGATCCCCGCCTTGTCGTCGGCCCCGAGCAGCGTGTCCCCGCTCGAGGTGACGATGTCCTCGCCCTCGTGCCCGCGCAGCTCCCACATCATCGCCGGGTCGAGCACCGTCCCGCCACGCGGCAGCCGGATCACTCCCCCGTCGTAGTCGCGGTGGACAAGCGGCTCGACCCCCGCCCCCGGCGCGTCCGGACTCACATCGACGTGTGCCAGCAGTCCGATCACCGGCGCTTCTCCGTCCGATGCTGACTCTAATGTTGCTGTCACATACCCGTACGAGTCGACACATGCATCCGTCAAGCCCAGTCCCAACAGCTCGTCCACGAGCAGTCTCGCCAGCACCAGCTGGCCCGGCGTGCTGGGGGACGCGACGCGGTCGCGCGCCGCCGTCGTCTCGATCCGGGCGTAGCGCGCCAGCCGGTCGACGACGTCCCCCGCCAGCTCCTCGGCCAGGGCCGACGTGAACCCCTTCACGCCTCCCACCGCTCGATCCGCGCCCGGATGTCGGCGAGGAACTCGGCCGCCAGCACCCCGTCGAGCGCGCGGTGGTCCCAGGAGAGGCAGAGGTTGCCGACCGGCCGGATCGCGATCCCATCACCGACGACTACCGCCCGCCTGACGACGGCCTCGAGGTCGAGGATCGCCACCTGCGGCTGATTGATGATCGGCGTGGCGGCGATCGTGCCCCACCGCCCCGGGTTGGTGATCGTGAACGTCGCGCCGCGCACGTCGTCCGGCCCGAGCTCGCCCGCCCGGGCCCGGGCCGCCGCGTCGCGGATCGCCGCCGCCAGCCCGCCGACCGACAGATCCTGGGCGCGGCGGATGACCGGGACGATCAGCCCGCGCTCGCCGAGCGAGACGGCGACGCCCAGGTTGACGTCGGCGTACCGGGTCAGCACGTCGTCCTCGAGCGTGGCGTTCAGCCGACCGAACGCGCCGAGCGCCCCGACCGTGCACCGGGCGACGTAGGCCAGCGGGCTCAGGCCCGTCCCGGCCCGGGCCGCCTCGACTCGGCCGAAATCGACCTCGATGATCGTCGTGCAGTGGGCCGCGGTGCGCAGCGACCGGGTCATGTGCTCGGCGATCGACCGCCGCATCCGCGACAGGGGTTCTCTCGTGGTCGCCGCCGGCGGACCGTCGGCCCCGGCCGCGGTCGTCGTGCCGGCCGCCGCGTCGCCTGAGACCGCCGTGCCGCCGGCCGCCGCGGCTGCCGGATCTCCCGCGGCCTCGACGAGGGCGAGGACGTCCTGCTTGCGCACGCGCCCGTCGCGCCCGGTCCCGATCACGCCGGCCAGGTCGATGCCGTGCTCGGCGGCGATCCGCAGGACCACCGGCGAGTACCCCGCTGTCCGCTCCTCCCGCTCCGCCGCCGCCCGTACGACGGTCGGCGCGACGTCGGCCGAGTCGGCCGCCATCGCCGCCTGCAGGTCATGCACGACCGTCTCCGCCACTGCCGCCGGCTGGTCGGCGTCGACCCCGGGATCCACATCCTCGGGCAGCTCCGCCGCGATCTCCGCCAGGACCGTCCCGACGACGACCGTCGCGCCCTCGGGCACGAGGATCGACACGACCAGGCCGGCAGCCGGGGAGGGGACGTCGGTGTCGATCTTGTCGGTCGAGATCTCGCAGATCGTCTCGTCGACCCCGACCCGGTCGCCCACGTGCTTGTGCCAGGCGACGACGGTCCCCTCGGCGACCGAGACGCCCATCTGCGGCATCGTGACCTCAGTAGGCGAGGAGCTCACGGCAGGCTTCCCGGATGTCTGACACCTGGGGGAGGAGGGCCTCCTCGAGCGGCGGCGAGAACGCGATCGGCGCATCCGGGGTCGCCACCCGGACGATCGGACCGTCGAGCGACTCGAACGCCCGCTCGGCGATCAGCGACGCCACCTGGGCCCCGGCCGCGCAGGTCCGGTTGGCCTCGTCGACGATCACGACCTTCCCGCACCGCCGGGCCGAGTCGAGGATCGCCGCCTCGTCGAGCGGCGCCAGGCACCGCAGGTCGACCACCTCGACCCCGTCGAGGTCCTCGGTCGCCTCGAGCGCGCTCCACACCATCTGGCCGTAGGCGATCACCGTCAGGTTGGAGCCGGGCCGGGCGATCCGGGCGGTGAGCGGGGTCTCGTAGCGCCCCGCGGGCACCTCGCCCTTGACGCGCCGGTAGAGGTTCTTGTGCTCCATGAAGCAGACCGGGTTCGGGTCGTGGATCGCCGCGATCAAGAGGCCCTTGGCGTCCTGCGCCGTCGACGGGGCCAGCACCTTCAGGCCCGGCGCGTGCATCAGCCAGGCCTCGGGGTTCTGCGAGTGGAAGGGACCCCCGCCGAAGCCGCCGCCTGACGGCAGCCGCACCGTGATCGGCACGGCCAGGCCCTGGCGATAGTGCATCTTCCCGGCCACGTTGACCAGCTGGTCGAAGCCGCACGCCACGAAGTCGGCGAACTGCATCTCGCAGACCGGGCGCATCCCGACCACGGCGGCCCCGATCGCCGCCCCGATGATCGCCGTCTCGGCCATCGGCGTGTCCATCACCCGGCCGGTCCCGAACTCGTCGCTCAGGCCGTCGGTCACCTTGAACGCCCCGCCGAACGTCCCGATGTCCTCGCCCATCAGGAAGACCCGCTCGTCGGCCCGCAGCTCGCACCGCAGCGCGTCGGTGATCGCCTCCAGGTAGGTCAGCTCAGGCATGCCCGCTCCACGGCGCCCGCCCGTCGCCGAGCGGCTCGGCCTCGCCCGCGCAGAACACGCCGTCGGTCGCCGTGTCGCCGGCCGGGAACGGCAGCTCCAGCGCCTGGGCAAGCGCCGCGTCCAGGCGGCGGTCGATTCCCGCCCGCAGCGGCGTCGACGTCGACCCCGAGGCCCGCCAATCGCCCGACCTCGAGGTCGATCGGGTCGCGCGCCTGCCAGTGGGCCACCAGCTCCGGCGGGACGTAGCGCATGTCGTCGTGCGCCGCGTGCCCGTGCATCCGCATCGTCTGCGCCGAGATCAGGGTCGGCCCGCCCCCGTCGATCGCCCGCTCCCGGGCCGCGAGCGTGGCCGCGAACATCGCCTCGACGTCGTTGCCGTCGACGCTGACCCCCGGAAAGCCGTAGCCCGCCGCCCGCTGCACCGGGTCGACGGCGAACTGGAGCTCGGTCGGCGTCGAGTAGGCGTACTGGTTGTTCTCGAGCACGAAGATCACCGGCAGCCGCTGGACGCCGGCCCAGTTCATCGCCTCGTGGCAGTCGCCCCGGCTCGTGGCCCCGTCGCCCAGCCAGGTCAGCGCGCACCGGCGCTCACCGCGCAGGCGGAAGGCCATCGCCATGCCGACGGCGACGACCATCATGTCGGGCAGCATCGACACCATCCCCACGCACCCGAGCTGCCGGTCGCCGAAGTGGATGTTCCCGTCCCGCCCCCCGGTGATCCCCGCCGCCCGGCCCATGTACTGGGCGAAGATCCGCGTCGGGTCGACGCCCCGCACGAGGTGGGCCGCCAGGTCCCGGTGGAGGATGCACAGGCGATCCTCGGCGGCCAGGGCGAACGCCGCCCCTGCCGACACCGCCTCCTGGCCCAGGCCGTCGTAGAAGGACCCGGGGATCTTGCCCTGCCGGTAGAGGTTCATCGCCCGTCGCTCGATGCCCCGCATCTCGAGCATGTACCGCAGCAGCTCGGTCCGGTCGCCCGTCGTCAGGCGCCCCGCCGCGTCCGCCCGCTCACCGGCCGTCCTTGCCACGGAAGTCGCCATACGTCAGCTTACTTCGCCCGCCCGGAGGATCGGTGTCCCCGGCGACGCCCTAATGCGTGATCTTCCGGGCCTTGGCCACACACGCCGCCCGGCTGTGCGCGCTCTTGATCGACTGGCACTTCGCCGTCGCCACCGCCCGCTTGAAGGTCAGCTTCGCCTTGGCCACGCACGCCGCGTTGCGCTTCTTGCCGGCGCTCGTCTTCTTCGAGATCTTCGCGCACGTCGCCCGCTGGCGGTCGTAGGTCCGCTGCGCCTGGCACTTGCCGGCGGCCGCCGCCGACAGGCCGAAGCACGGCGGGGCCGCCGTCACCAGGAGCGTCTGGCTCTGCGTGGTCGCCGACCCGGCCGCGTTGGTCGCCGTCACGCTGCAGCCGATCGCCTGGGCCACGTCCGTGCTCGCCAGCTTGTGCCTGCTCGTCGTCGCCCCGGCGATCGTGTTGCCGTCGCCCAGCCACTCGTACGAGTAGGTGATCGGCGGCGTGCCCGACCACATCCCCGTCGTGCACGACAACGTCCCCCCGACGACCGCCTTGCCGCTCGCCACCGGCACCGACACGTTGACCGGCGGCGTCGCCGGCGGCGTGATCACCGCGCTCGCCGCCGACGCGACCGCCGTGCCCGTCCCGCCGAGGTTGACCGCCGACTCGTAGGCCCGCACGGTGTGGCCGACATCGCTCGCCGTCGTCGCGTACGTCTGGTTCGTCGCCCCGGCGATCGCCGTGCACGCGTTGCCGGCTGCGTCGCAGTCGACCCACTGGACGTTGTAGCCGGTCGGCCCGTTGGTCCACGTCCCGTGCGTCTCGGTCAGCGTCTGCCCGCCGACCGTCCCCCCGGCGATCGTCGGCGGCGCCGTGGCCGCCGGCGGCCCGATCTGGAGGACGACCGGCGTCGCCGCCGAGAACGCCGCGCTCGCCGCCCCGGCCGCCAGCTCGCCGACGATGATCGTCGCCCCGAAGTCGGCCTCGGTCAGCGTGTACGTCTGCCCGGTCGCCCCGTCGATCAGCGTGCACATGCTCATGGCGTCGCACCGGTACCACTGGTAGGTGTAGACCGTCGCCGCCGGGGTCCACATCCCGCTGACCTCGGTCAGCGTCTGGCCGACCTGCGGGACCGGCATCGGAGCGATCGTCGGCGGGGTGTCGTTCACCGGCCCCGTCGCGGCCGCCAGGCCCGCTCCGACACCCGCCAGGCAGATCGCCGCCAGCGCCAGGACGATCATCGCCCGCAGGCTTCGCCGTCGCAACATGCCGGCGAGCGTACTACCCGCCGCTCACGAGCAGAGCCAGTGCCACCACCACCCCGAGCGTGACCACTCCCACCCGCAGTGCCGTCGCCGACAGCCGCCGGGCCAGCCCGACGCCGAGGCTCCCGCCGGCGTAGGCGCTGACGGCGAGCACCCCGGCGAACGCCCAGGCGACCCGGCCGGAGAAGACGAAGACCGCGACGCCGCTCGCGTTGATCCCCAGCGACAGCACGCCCTTCAGCGCGTTCAGCCGCTGGAGGTCGTCCCGCACCAGGATCCCGAGCACGCCGAGCAGGAGCACCCCGAGCCCGGCCCCGAAGTACGACCCGTAGACCGCGGCGACGGCGACGCCCGCCCAGACCGCCGGGCCGATCGTCCCGCCGGCGTCGTCCCGCCGCGCGCCGAGCCTGCGGGCCAGCCGCGGCTGGGCGGCGAGCAGCGCGCACGCCGCCAGGATCAGCACCGGCGCCAGGCGGCGGAACGCGTGCTCCGGCGTCGCCAGCAGGATCAGCGCCCCGGCGACACCGCCCAGGGCCGCCGCCGGGGCCAGCGCCAGCACCCGCCGGCCCTGCCCGGCCAGCTCCCGCCGGTAGGCCAGCGACCCGCCGGCGTAGCCGGCGAGCAGGCCGACCGAGCAGGCGATGTTCGCTGCGAGCGTCCCGACCCCGGCGGCCACCAGCGCCGGGAAGGCGATCAAGGTGCCCCCGCCCGCCGCGGCGTTGACCGCCCCGGCCAGGAGCCCGGCCGCGGCGACCAGCAGACCCTGACCGAGCGTCACCCGAGCAGGCCGTCGGCGCGCATGGCGGCCGTGACGATGCTCGTCGCGATCCGGTTGCCGTCCTCTGAGAGGTGGTAGCCGTCCGGCTCGCGGACGGTCTGCTCCCGGCCGGCGTAGAACATGCTCGCCCGGTAGCGGCCGCCCGGCGTGAACACGGCCCCCAGGTCGATCAGGCGGACCTCGCCCGGCAGCCGGTGGGCGGCGATCGCGTACGCCCGGTTGATGGCCCGGAAGATCGGCGCCGCCCCCTGGTTGCTCGGCGCCGGCAGGGTGAACCAGTAGACCCGTCCGCCGCCCCCGCGCGCGTAGGAGGCCATCATCGACTCGGCCCGCCCGGCGAACGCCGCCACCCAGGCCGGGCCGCAGCAGTTGGCGTAGGCGCCGGTCGCCGTCGGCAGGCCGAAGCCGTCGTTGGCGCCGATGTACACCACGGTGATGTCCGGGCGGATCGTCTGCGCCTGCCGGCGCGCCCGGGCGACCCAGTCGAACATCTGCGGTTTGGAGATCCCCGTGCTGATGTGCGCCTCGCTCGTCACCCGCACGCCCGGCAGGCCCGCCGCCAGCAGGTCGTCGATGCCCTGGATCTCCGAGTCGCCCGTGGCCAGGAGGCGCACGTGCCCGGCGGCGACCGCGACCGTTCGTCGCACGTCGAGGGAGCCCGCCGGCAGCGGCAGCGGCCCGGCCGTCCGCAGCTCGACCTGCCACTGGCCGATCCGACCGAGTCGCAGCTCGACGGCCACGCCGGCGGCGACCGTGTGTCGCACGACCGTGCGGCAGCGCGACCGGCTCCCCGGCGGCGTCAGGCAGGCGACCAGGGCGGGGGCCGACGCCGCCCGGCGGTCGCGCACGAGGACGACCGCGGTCCGGCCGCTGCGGATTGGGTTCGGCCAGACCGTCGTCGTCGCCGGCGTGCGGACGGCGGCCGGCGCGGCAGTGGTCGCGGCGGCCAGGAGGCCGAGCAGCAGGACTCCCACGGCGACTCGTCCCCTCGGTCGCGTCATCGACGGAGGATACGGTCGGCGGTCGGCGTTTCAAGGCGCGCGGCTCCGCCGCGCGCCTTTACTCCGCGGTGACGGTCAGTCGGCGGCCCCCCCGCCCTGACTGTCAGTCTGTGGCTGCCCCCGCCGTAAAGATGTTCAGTCGGCGGCCGCCGTGAGCCCGATCGGGCAGCTGACGCCGGTTCCGCCGAGCCCGCAGTAGCCGCGCGGGTTCTTGTGCAGGTACTGCTGGTGGTAGTCCTCGGCGTAGTAGAACGGCCCGGCCTCGGCGATCTCGGTCGTGATCTCCCCGTGGCCCTCGGCCGCCAGCCGCGCGGCGTAGGAGTCGCGCGAGGCCTCGGCCGCCGCCTTCTGGGCCTCGTCGTGCCAGTAGATCGCCGATCGGTACTGCGTGCCGACGTCGTTGCCCTGGCGCATGCCCTGGGTCGGGTTGTGCCCCTCCCAGAAGGTGCGCAGCAGATTCTCGTACGTCGTCTGGGCCGGGTCGAAGACGACGAGCACGGCTTCGGTGTGCCCGGTCGACGCGCTGCACACCTCTTCGTAGGTCGGGTTCGGCGTGACGCCGCCGGCGTAGCCGACCGCCGTCGTGTAGACGCCCGGCATCTCCCAGAAGAGGCGCTCGGCGCCCCAGAAGCACCCGAGTCCGAACACCGCGCGCTCGAGTCCTTCGGGGAACGGCGGGGCCAGCGGGTGGCCGAGCACCGCGTGGCGGGCCGGCACGCGCATCGCCTGCTCGCGGCCCGGCAGGGCGTGGGCCGGGTCGATCATCCTGGTCCTGCTCTTGAAGAGGGCGGAAAGCGGGTTCATGGGATCAGGTTACGCCCGAGACCTTGCCGGGGCATTAAAAGGCGTCCGCTCAGGGCAGCCGCGTCGCCCCGACCGCCCGGGCCCCCCGCAGCACGAGTCCGAAGCCGAGCCGCGGGCCCGCTTCGAACCGGGCGCTGAGGCGGGTCGCCTGGGCCTCGGTGATCGACCCGTCGGCGAGCGCCGCGTCGACGAGCGGGCGCGCCACCGTCGGCAGCCCCGCCCGGATCGCCCCCAGAGCCTGCTGGAAGACGGTCTGCGCCGCCGGGCTCGGCGGCACCTCCGCCGGCGCGGCGGACTGGCCCGCGCCGGCGGTTTGCCCGCTCCCCCCTGCTGCGGCTTTCACGCTTGCGAGTCGGGCGAGGAAGGCGTCCTCCTGCGCCTGGCTGATCGTCCCGGCGGCCACGCCCTGGGCGAGCACCGGCGCGGCGATCGCCGGAGCCTGCTGGCTGAGCGCGCCGAAGACGGCCGACAGGAGCGCGCGCTCCCCGGCCGGGAGGGCGTCCTGCGCCCGCCGGGCCTGACGCCGCTCGGCCGTCCGCGGAGTGTGGCCGGTCGTCGCCTGGGCGAGCGCGCTGCCGGGGGCGCCGAGCGCCGCCACCGAGCCGAGCATCGCCGCCGCCGCCCGGGCGCCGCCTGGCCGCGCCCGCCCGGTCGCCGGCTTCGAGGCATCCGGCAGGTTGGGGTCGCGCGGAGCCATGGCCGGATGTTCTACGGCGCGCGCATCTGAGCCCGCTAACGAAATCCTAAGAATTCACGAAAGACGCGTCCACACGCCGCCGGTCAGCGGCGGCGAGCTGCGTCCGGACCCGCCCGATCGGCCACGCGCAGGAGCACGCGGTTGCCCGACGGATCGGTCAGGTCGAGGCCACCGTCCTGCCGTCGCCCGTGGCCGGCCGCGTCCGCCCGCCGCTCGACCGCCTCGAGGTCGCCGACGACGAGCTCGAAGTGGTCGAGGCCGCTGGCCCCCGCCGGGGGCGGCGGCGCCCCGCCGCTGCCCCAGTGGTTGAGGCCGAGGTGGTGGTGGTAGCCGCCGGCCGAGACGAACGACGCCCCCGGATAGCGGGCCATCGCGTCGAGCCCGACCACGTCCCGATAGAAGGCCTCGGCCGCCCCGGCGTCGGCGACGCGCAGATGGACATGGCCGATCGTGGTCCCCGCGTCCACCCGCGCCGGCGTCGGCCGACCGGAAACCGCTCCCGAAAGAACACCCTCCACGTCCATCGGGTCCGTCGTCATCCGGATGTGACCCTGGTGCAGCGGCCACTCCGGGCGGGGCCGGTCCCGGTAGATCTCGATCCCGTTCCCCTCCGGGTCGTCGAGGTAGATCGCCTCGCTGACGAGGTGGTCGGAGAAGCCGGTCAGCGGCACGCGCGCCCCCGCCAGCCGCTCGAGCGACCGGCCGAGCTCGAGCCGCGACGGCACGAGGAAGGCAGTGTGGAAGAGGCCGGTCCGCCCGGGCGCCGGCACCGCCGTCGGATCCTCGCGCAGGACCAGCAGGTCCTCGCCGCCCGCGCCCAGCCGGGCCTCGGCGCCCGTGCGCCTGTTGACGTCGAGCCCGAGCGGCCCGCCGTAGAAGGACACCGCCCGGTCGAGGTCGGCCACGCGCAGATGGACGGCGCCGACCCGCGTCGCCGGGTCGATGCCCGCGCCCACCGTCAGGGGACTCGCCGTCGCGCTCGCCATGCGCTCGATTCTAGGCGCGCCCGGTCCGCACCCGGGAATAGGCTGGCCGGTCGTGGGCCGACCCGACTTCGATCTCCAGGCGCACTCGACCTGCTCCGACGGGGCCTTGGCCCCCGTGGCCGTCGTCGCCCGCGCCGCCGCCGCCGGCGTGCGGCTGCTGTCGCTGACTGACCACGACACGCTCGAGGGCGTCGCCGAAGCCGTCGGCGCCGGTCCGGCCTGCGGCGTCACCGTCGTCCCCGGCTGCGAGATCTCGGCGCTGACCCCGGCCGGCGACGACCGCCACATCCTCGGGTACCAGATCGACGCCGCCGACAGCGCCCTCGGCGACGAGCTCGCCCGGTCGCGCGAGCAGCGGCGGATGCGCGCCGCCGGGATGCTGCTGGCGCTGGACGACCTCGGCTTCACCGTCGACGAGAGCCAGATCGACCGGCTGCGGGCCGCCGGCCGCCCGATCGGCCGGCCGCACCTGGCCCACGCCGTCGTCGGCCACCCGGCCAACCGCGCCCGCCTGGAGCTGGAGGGCTGCCTCGAGGCCAACGACTTCCTCGACGCCTACCTGATCCCCGGCCGCCCGGCCTACCGCACGCGCGGCGGCCCGACGATCGCCCGGGCGATCGAGCTGATCCACGGCGCCGGCGGCGTCGCTGTCTGGGCCCACCCGTTCTGGGAGATGAGCAGCCCGGGTGACGTGCTCGCCGCGCTCGACGCCTTCGTCGCGCTCGGGCTGGACGGGGTCGAGGCGTTCTACATCACCCACGACGAGGCGCAGACCCGCCTGCTCCACGCCCGCGCGACCCAGCTCGGCCTGCTGGCGACCGGGTCAGCCGACTTCCACGGCCCCGACCATGCCCGCTTCAGCCGCTTCCGCGCCTTCGAGCTCCACGGCCTCGCCCCGGCGCTCGGCCCGATCGACGCGAGGCCTCAGCCGGCGGCGAGGCGGTAGGCGAGCGCCTCGAGCGCGAGCTCCTCGGTCACGTTCAGCGCCATCCGCGCCCGCGTGTCGTCGACCAGCTCGACCGCCGCCTGCAGCTGGTCGCGCGCCCGACCCTGAGCGTCGGCCTCGAGCTCGTCACGCCGGTCGACGGCATGGACGAGCTCGGGCGCCCCGGCCAGGATCACGGCGACGTCCCGGTACCAGAGCCCGACGAGCGCCAGGCCCCGGTCGAGCGTCTCCGTGGCCGCCCGCCGCTGCGCCCGCTTCTCGCGCTCGGCCTGCTCGCGCTCCAGGCGCCGGCGCTCCGACCGCGCCGCCAGCTCGAGCTCCTCGGCGTGGCGCGCGCCCGACGCCGCGGCCGCCTGCTCCCCGGCGCTCCGGGCGAGCTCGAGCAGCCCCAGCCACGGCCGGTCGGCGAGATCGCCGGCCAGCGCCGCCCGGGCCAGCCGCTCGGCCGCGGCCCGCAGCAGCGCGCCGCCGTCGCCGGCCAGCTGCCGCGCCCGCTGGCCGTCGCCGAGCGACAGCCGGGCGCACGCCTGCGCCTGCTGCCCCGGCGTCCCCCCCGCCTCGAGCCCGGCCGCCAGCTCGGCGGTCGGCAGCGGGTCGAAGCGGACGTGCTGGCAGCGCGAGCTGATCGTCGGCAGCAGGTCGTCCGGCCGGTCGGTGAGGAGGATCAGGTGCGCGTACTCCGGCGGCTCCTCGAGTGTCTTCAGCAGGCGGTTGGCCGTGGCGTCGCCCATCGTCTCGGCCCGCTCGATCACGAACACCCGCCGCGCCGACTCGAACGGCGTCCGGGCCGCCGCGGCGACGACCGGCTCGTCGATGTCTGCGACGAGCATCTCCGCCGCCCCGCTCGGCGCCACCCAGGTCAGGTCCGGGTGCGAGCCCCGCAGCGCCCGGTCGTGCGCGCCGGCGCCATCGGGCGCCCCGTCGGCCAGGAGCGCCGCGGCGAACGCCCGCGCCGCCGTCCGCTTGCCGGTCCCCGCCGGCCCGCGGAAGAGGTAGGCATGCGAAGGCCGGCCGTCGGGTGGCAGCGCCGGGAGCAGCATCGCCCGGGCGTGCGGATGGTGCTCGAGCCCGGGCAGTTGCGTCACGCAGCTGAGGTTAGGGCGGTAGCGTCCGCAGCGTGCCCCGGGGACGGCTGATCACGATCGAGGGCGTCGACGGGACCGGCAAGACGACGCTCGCCGCCGGGCTGCGCTCGGCGCTGGCCGACCGGGTCGGGGACGTCGAGCTGCTGCGCGAGCCGGGCGGGGTCGTCGCCTCCGAGCGCGTCCGCGACCTGGTCAAGGACCCGACGGTCAGCCTGTGCGACCGGGCCGAGACACTGCTCTACGCCGCCGCCCGGGCCCAGCTCGTCGCCGAGCGGCTGGTCCCCCTGCTCGAGGGCGGGACGTGGATCGTGCTCGACCGCTTCGTCGACTCGTCGCTCGCCTACCAGGGCGCCGGCCGGGCGCTCGGGATCGAGGCCGTGCGCGCGATCAACCTGTTCGCCACCTGCGGCCTCGAGGCCGACCGCACCCTGCTGCTGCGGCTCGATCCGGCCGCGGCGCGCGCCCGGGCGGCCGGCCGGGGCGAGGCGCCCGACCGGCTGGAGCTCGAGGACGAGGAGTTCTTCGCCCGCATCGCCGCCGGCTACGACGCGCTCGCCCGGGCCGAGCCCAAGCGCCTGCGCGTGCTGGACGCGGCGCTCCCGCCCGAGGCCGTGCTGGACGCGGCGCTGGCCGCCCTCAGCGATCTGCTCGGCGCGGCGCGGGTCCGCTGACGCGCGGCCGGACGGCCGGTCGTGGGGGAGGATCCGGGCGACGCCGACCTGCGGGCGGCGCGGGACCGTGCGCTCGCGCCGGCGGCTCGGCCCGCCGGGACGGTTGCCGCGGTTGCGCTCAGCCGGTCGGGGGCAGCGGCGTGCCGGTAGCGGTCGCCGAGTTCTGGGGCACGGCGATGTACGGCTCGGCGCTCGCGGCGACGACGAGCGAGGCCGACCCGATCGGGTCGACGGCCAGCGCCTGGTGGGCGGCGCTGAGCAGCCCGGCCCGGTCGCCGAGGGTGACCGCGAGGTAGGCCAGGCGGATCCACGGCAGCGCGTCGTAGGGCGCCCGCTGCACGGCGCGCAGGAGGTAGCCGCGCTCGGCCAGGCGCTGGCCCCGGTGGTCGGCGATCACCGCCGCGTCGAGCAGCGGCTCGACCGCCAGCGGGTTGAGCCGGGCCGCGAGCTCTGCCGTCGACTGGGCGCTGGCCAGCTGGGCGTCGGTGTTGGCGCTCGCGGCCTGGGCCAGCGCCTGCTGGGCCTTCGAGCGCGACAGGTCGGGGAGGATCGCCGAGGCGGCGAACGCCGCGAGCGCCAGCGTGACGACGGCGAGCGCGGCGAGCGCGCTCCGCGGCCGGCGCAGGCTCGGGCGCTGGGCACCGGCGGCGGCGCCCGGACGCGGCACCGCCCGCGCGGCGACCCCGAGCAGCAGCAGCGCCGGGAGCGTCGCCCCGGGGATGTCCCAGTCCCAGTCGACCACGCAGTGGACGGCCCACGCCAGCCCGCCGGCGATGCAGGCGCCGGCCAGCGCCCGCTCGCGCCCCTCCGGCAGGCTGCGCACCCGGGTCAGCCCGGCGGCGATCAGCAGGCCGATCGCTCCGAGCGCGAGCAGCGCCCCGAAGAGGCCGTCCTCGGCCAGGAACTGGAGCGGCACGTTGTGCGGCTGCTGCACGTCGAGGGCCGGCGGCTGGCGGTAGAGCAGGTGGGTCACGGGGAACGACCCGGCGCCCCAGCCGCCGATCGGCTGGTCGGCGAACGCCCCGGCGGCCTCCTTCCACCAGACCCAGCGGTTGCCGGAGTTGGTCGACAGGAGCCTTGACGGGTCGGTCACCGGGACCGCCTTGGCCTGGGTGAAGGCGTCGACCTCGTGCGAGATCGAGCCGGTCAGGCCGCGCGGGGAGACGATCAGCAGGAGGACGGCGATCGCCGCCGCGGCGATCACCCCGCGGACGAGCAGGCGCGAGACCCGGGCGGTGACGGCGGGCTCGACCGGCGTCCGGGCCTCGCGCGCCAGCAGGGTGCGGCCGGCCAGGTAGAGGCCGGCGAACGACACGACGAGCACGAGCGCGAGCTGCAGGCCCGGACCGACCCGCTGGTGCAGCGGCACGTTGTCGTGCGTCAGCGGGCCCTGACTGAAGGCGAAGGCCAGGCCGGGGGCGGCGGCGACGGCGACGAGGCCGACGACGGCCAGCCCGCGCAGCCGCGGTCCGCCGAGCCAGGTGGTGGCGGCGACGGCGACGACCAGGGCGAGCACGCCGCCGCGCGAGTAGGTCAGGCCGAGGACGACCACGAGCAGGCCGAGCGCCAGCAGCGCCCGCAGTCGCCGCGCCTGCTCGTGCGTGACGTCGGTGGCGATGCGCAGGGCCAGCGGGGCGCCGAGGACACAGACGAGGCCGAGCGCGTTCCAGTAGTCGAGCGGCGCCCGCAGGCGGCTGAAGATCGCCGTCTGGTCGAGGTCGATCGGGCCGACGTGGACCCACGGCGCGACCTTGCCGCCGAGGGCGTAGAGCGCGACGGCGACGGCCACGGCCAGGAGCCCCCGGGCCGCGAGGTCGGTCGGGTCCTGGGCGCGCGAGGCCGCGGCGAGGGCGAGCGCCGTGAACAGGGCGTACTCGATCGTCCGGTTGACCTCGACCCAGGTGTCGGCCGGAGCGACGCTCCACAGCAGCGAAAGGCCGCACCAGACGGCGAAGCCGGTCAGCAGGCCGACCGCCAGGCCGGCCCGGCGGTCGATCGTCGGCGCCGGCGCGGCGACGCCCAGCCAGGCCACGGCGGCGGCGACGGCGAGCGCCGTCAGCAGCACCTGGAGGCGGGTCTCGGCGCCGAGATCGGTCGCGCCGCGGGCGAATGCCGCGTAGGCGCAGAGGGCGACGAGGCCGATCAGCAGGCGCTGACCCGCGCGGCTCGGGCGGGTGTCGGGGGCGGCGGCGGCCGGCGGGGGAGCCGGCGCCGGGGGTGCGGAAGTGGCGACGCTCAAGCGGCCATCATCTAGCATAGGCAGCGGATGCACGCTGTCAACGGCGCCCACGCCCCTCGCCGGATCGCGCCCTCGATTTCGGTGGGCGCGCTGCGGAGACTCAGGCGCGCCCTGCTCGCGGTCCTGGCGATCGGACTCGTGCTGGCGCCGGCCGCCGTGGCCCAATCGTCGTTCGAGACGCTCTTCCACGAGTATCAGTCGACGGGGGCGATCTCCGCCTGCAAGCACTCGGCCGCGCAGCTCCAGGCGGCCGAGAACCAGGTTCCGCCCGACATCACGCAGTACGCCCCGGACTTCCCGGCGGCGCTCGAAGCGGCGCTCCAGGCGCGTGCCCACGGCGTCTGCGGCGGCACGTCCGGCGCCGGCGCGGCAGGCTCGTCCACGGGGTCCGTGGGCGGCGGTGGCGCCGGGGGTACGACGGGGGCGGTGACGCCGGTCGCCTCGGGCACGGCGCCCGGGCCGACGCCGGCGCCGGTCGCCTCGCCGGCGGTCGCGTCGCCGATCGTCGCCGCGGCCGACCACCCGGGCGGCGGGGGCGCGTCGAGCGCGCCGGCCCCGCTGATCGCCCTGGCGGTGGTGATGATCCTGCTGGCGCTGGCTGCCGTCTGGTGGACGGCGACGACGCTGCGGGACGGCGAGCCGGCCCGGCTGGGGTCGGCCGGACACGCCCTCGGGGAGGTCCGCGTGCGGGCCGGCGGGACGCTGCGCGAGTTCGCCGACTGGCTTCGCCTCGGCCGCTGAGCGGCGCGGTCGACGGTCGGAGTTTGCGGCTTCTCCGCCGCCGGCGCCGACCGGCCGGTTGATATAATTTGGCTGCGTAGACGCGCAATTGCCGGGTCCCGCTCGGGGCTCCGGGACCGTCGCCGCGGCGGCCGTGAAGGTGGCCGCCGGGGGGATCTTTCCGTCCGATGGGTTTGCGACTCTTGTCGACCCCGAATACCGGAAAGCCAGTCATAGGAGCAAGGTCGATGGAAGTCACGCCGCAGCCGCCGAACGCGCCCACCGACGTCAAGTCGGGCGAGGCGCTGTCGATCGCCCGCCGCTTCACCGAGGCCGGGACGCATCCGTTCGACATGGTCGAGTGGGAGCGGCGCGACGCCCGAATCGGCCACGGCGGCCGCGTCGCCTTCGAGCAGCGCGACGTCGAGTTCCCGCTCGCGTGGTCGCAGAACGCGACGAACATCGTCGCCCAGAAGTACTTCCGCGGCCAGATGAACTCGCCGGTGCGCGAGCACTCGGTCAAGCAGATGATCGGCCGCGTCTCGGGGACGATCGCCGACTGGGGCCGGGCGCGCGGCTACTTCGCCACCGACGACGCGGCCGCCGCCTTCGAGGACGAGCTGACCTTCATCCTCCTGAACCAGTACGC
Organism: uncultured Solirubrobacterales bacterium; assembly: GCA_963742705.1. Classification (GTDB taxonomy): domain Bacteria; phylum Actinomycetota; class Thermoleophilia; order Solirubrobacterales; family Solirubrobacteraceae; genus Palsa-513. Next base: position 19,146 of record CAVUMZ010000003.1, read on the forward strand.
CGCGTTCAACTCGCCGGTCTGGTTCAACGTCGGCTTCGAGGAGAACCCGCAGTGTTCGGCGTGCCAGCCCTACCACGCGCTGGTCTCGACGCCGCACGGCATGGTCCCGATCGGCGAGCTCGTCGAGGGGGACCTGGTCGGGCACGAGGTCTACGACCCCGCCGGGGTCACGCGGATCGTCGCCACCAAGGCCAACGGACGCAAGCGCGTGCTGCGCGCCAGGCTGCGCAACGGCAGCTTCGTCGAAGCGACGCCCGACCACGTCGTCCGGGCCGTGTCCGAGCGCCGGACCGCGGCGTCGTGGCTGCGCATGGACGAGCTGGCGGTCGGCATGCGGATGCACCTGCATCCGCATCGGGCGAAGATCGCCGACCCGCTGCGCGTTGGCGTCGGCGCCGGTGGGGCCGAGTCGATCCTGGAGGCGCTCGCCGAGGTCGACCGCGTCGCCGTGGCCGAGGCGGCGCTCGCCGGGTGGCTGCAGGCCGACGGCTTCGTCGGCCAGTACGCCGCCGGCACGAACCGGTCGCTGACGGTCGAGTTCCAGGTCGCGAGCGACGCCGAGTACGACTGGGTGACGGCGAACCTGGACGTCGCCCTCCCGGGCGTGCATCGCAAGGTTCGCGACGCGGACACGCAGGACGTCCGCGTGCGGCGCATCCGTCTCTACGGGGAGGCGCTGCGGGAGTTCGTCGAGGCATGGGGCCTGCTCGCCCAGGGAACCGAGATCCGTGTTCCCGGGCGCCTGTTCACGGCCACGGGCGACGAGATCGCGGCCTACCTGCGGAGCATCTTCCAGGCCGACGGGTACGTCACCGTCCGGCGCGACGGGGCGTCACACGCCGGGCGCATCGGCTTCGCGGTGATCGGCGAGCGCTGGACCGAGGACGTTCAGCTCCTGCTCGGGGTGCTCGGCATCTACTCCCGGCGGGGGCGCAAGGCCGAGGCGCGGTCCGATCGGCACGACATGCACGAGCTCGCGATCTCGATCGGCTCCGAGCGGGTCCGGTTCGCCGAGCTGGTCGGCTTCGTCGATCCGCGCAAGCAGGCGAAGCTGCTCGAGTCGCTGAGCCTGCGCAACTCGAAGCGCTGCCCGGATCTGCGCGAGGAGGAGATCGTCGCGATCGAGGAGCTCGGGGAGATGGAGGTCTACGACATCCAGACCGAGTCCGGCGAGTATCTGTCGGGCAACGTCGCCGTCCACAACTGCTTCATCCTCTCGGTTGAGGACACGATGGAGTCGATCCTCGACTGGAACACCAAGGAGGGCATGATCTTCCGCGGCGGGTCCGGCTCGGGCATCAACCTGTCGAACATCCGGGGTTCGGTCGAGCCGCTGGCCAAGGGCGGGACGGCTTCGGGGCCGGTCTCGTTCATGCGCGGCGCCGACGCCTGGGCGGGGACGATCAAGTCCGGAGGCAAGACGCGGCGGGCGGCGAAGATGGTCGTGCTGAACGTCGACCACCCGGACATCCGCGAGTTCATCTGGTGCAAGGCCAAGGAGGAGGACAAGGCTCAGGCGTTGCGGGACGCCGGTTTCGACATGTCGATCGACGGCGAGGGCTTCCGGTCGATCCAGTACCAGAACGCCAACAACTCGGTGCGCGTGAGCGACGAGTTCATGCGCGCTGTCGACGAGGACCGCGACTGGCACCTGACCAGCCGCGTCACCGGCCAGCCGGTGGGGGAGACGCTGCGGGCGCGTGACCTGATGCGCGAGATCGCCGAGGCGGCGTGGCGCTGCGCCGACCCGGGGGTCCAGTACGACACGACGATCAACCGCTGGCACACGAGCCCGGCGAGCGGCAGGATCAACGCGTCCAATCCATGCTTCCCGGCCGACGCCCGCGTCCATACGACGCTCGGCCTGCTTCCGATCGGCGAGCTCGTCGCGCGCGGCGAGGCCGGCGAGGAGTTCCGGGTCTACACCCATCGCGCGACCGCGGAGCGGCCCGGCGGCGGCGGCGTCGTCGCCACGCGTCCCGTGGCGTTCATGCGCAATGGCGTCAAGCCGATCGTGCGGCTGCGCTTCGCCAACGGCGCGGACCTGCGCTGCACGGGCAACCATCGCCTCTGGACATTGAACCGCGGCTATGTCGCCGCGCAGGACCTGACGAGTGCGGATCGCGTGCTCCTAAACGACGCGCCGACGCCGGCGCAGGACGCGACGTGGAGCCTGCCGGTCAAGGTGGCGGCGCTCGCGAAGTCGTTCTCGCGCGGGGACTCGGTCGTCCATCGGGAGCTGCCTGAGCGCTGGAGCGAGGGGCTCGGCGAGTTGACCGGGCACCTGATCGGCGATGGCTGGCTGACCGACGTCCAGACCGGCTGGGTCTACGGACAGGACGACGTCGACGATGGTCTGAGCGCCAGTCACCAGGCCCTTCTGAGCGAGCTGGTCGGCGGCGTCTCGCGCCAGGAGATGGACAACGGCACGCGGCAGTTGCGCGTCGGCAGCGAAGCGGTTCGCGAGCTCTTCCGCGGGCTGGGCGTGAGTTCGGCCAGGACGCAGGGCAAGCGCGTGCCGAGCGCGGTCTTCACGGCCCCGCCCGAGGTCCAGGCGGCCTTCCTGCGGGGTCTGTTCGGGGCCGACGGCTGCGTCTCGCGCGTCGAGGCGGGCGGGAAGGCCAACCGGTATGCCGGCCTCGGCAGCCGCAGCGAGGCACTGCTGAAGGACGTTCAGCGGCTGTTGAGCGCCACGGGTATCCGTGCCCGCGTCTACCGGGTCAGCGAGAGCCGCGACGCGTCTTTCAGCTACACGCGCAAGGACGGCACGACGGTCGAGTACTCGTCACGCGAGGGGTTCGACCTGCGGATCACCGGCTCCGATCTTGCGCGCTTCGCGCAGGAGGTCGGATTCTCGGCGCCGCGCAAGCAGGCGGCGCTCGAGGCGATCGTCGACGAGTGCCGGCTCTACGCCACGAAGCCGGGAACCGGGCTGGTGTCGCGCGAGGCCGACGGGCAGGAGGAGGTCTACAACCTCACCGAGCCGCTCCACCACTCATACATCGTCGACGGCATGGTCGTCGCCAACTGCTCGGAGTACATGCACGTCGACGACTCGGCCTGCAACCTGGCGTCGCTCAACCTGATGAAGTTCCGCCGGCCGGACGGCACGTTCGCGGTCGCGGACTTCGAGCACGCGGTCGACATCATGCTCCTGGCGCAGGAGATCGTCGTCGGGCCGTCGAGCTATCCGACGGAGAAGATCGGGGTCAACGCGCGGGCCTTCCGCCAGCTCGGCCTCGGCTACGCGAACCTCGGGGCGTACCTGATGTCGAATGGGATGCCCTACGACTCGGAGAACGGGCGGGCGGCTGCGGCGGCGATCACGGCGCTGATGACCGGACGGGCGTACGCGCAGTCGGCGCGGGTCGCCGCCGGCCTCGGGCCGTACGAGCACTACGAGCCCAACCGCGAGGCCCACATCAACGTCGTGCGGATGCATCGCGACGCGGCCTATGAGATCCCGGCACTGCCGAGCGTCGACAAGCAGCTGCTGGTCGCGGCGCGCGCGGCGTGGGACGAGGCGCTCGAGCTGGGCGAGGAGTTCGGCTACCGCAACGCCCAGGTCACGGTGCTGGCGCCGACGGGGACGATCTCGTTCCTGATGGACTGCGACACGACCGGGGTCGAGCCGGACTTCTCGCTGGTCAAGTTCAAGGAGCTGGTGGGCGGCGGCCAGATGACGATCGTCAACCGCACGGTGCCGCTGGCGCTGGCGACACTCGGCTATTCGGACGAGCAGATCGGGCAGATCGAGGCGCACATCAACGAGCACGGGACGATCGTCGGCGCGCCCGGCCTGGCCGTCGAGCACCTGCCGGTGTTCGACGTGGCCGTCGGCGAGCGAGCGATCTCGCACATGGGCCACATCGAGATGATGGCCGCGGTCCAGCCGTTCATCTCGGGCGCGATCTCCAAGACGGTCAACCTGCCGCAGGAGGCGACGGTCGAGGACATCGCCGACGCCTACACGCAGGCGTGGCGGCTCGGCGTCAAGGCGCTGGCCATCTACCGCGACGGGTCGAAGACGGCGCAGGCGCTGCGCACCGACGCCCAGGAGGGGCAGACGCCCCCGGTCGACGTCGAGGCGGCGATCGCGGCGGCCGTCACCACCGCGATCGCCAAGGCGCCGCCGCGCCGGCGGCGGATGCCACAGACGCGCGAGTCGATCACCCACAAGTTCTCGATCGGCGGCCACGAGGGCTACATCACGGCCGGGACCTACGAGGACGGGACGCTCGGGGAGATCTTCCTGACCGACATCGGCAAGGAGGGGTCGACGCTGCGGGGGATGATGAACTCGTTCGCGACGGCGATCTCGATCGCCCTCCAGTACGGCGTGCCGCTCGAGACGCTGGTGCAGAAGTTCAGCTTCATGCGCTTCGAGCCGGAGGGGATCACCCAGAACCCGGAGATCCCCTTCGCCAAGTCGATGCCCGACTACATCATGCGCTGGCTGGCGTCACGCTTCCTCGACGCCGACATCCAGGAGGAGTACGGCATCCTCACGCCGCAGGTGCGGGCGCGCAAGCAGGCCGAGGAGACGGTGCAGTCGCACACCGCGAGCGACACTGCCGGTCCGTCGCGGGACACGAACGCCGGCGCGCCGACGAACGGCGGCGCCGGACACAAGGCGGGTGCCCCCGGCAACGGCGGCTCCGCCCACCAGGCGCACACGGGACACGGCGGCGGTTCCAAGCCGGCGGCCGGCGCCCTGACCGACACGCCGCCGGTGGTCCCAGCCCGCCTCAAGGGCCTCGACCTCGGGCCGGCGTGCGCCCAGTGCGGCGGCATGATGCAGCGGACCGGGTCCTGCTACACGTGCGGGAGCTGCGGGAGCAACACCGGCTGCGGGTGACGCGCCTCATCGGTTTGTCTAGCCGGCGCAACTCCGCGTCGGGACCGGCGTTTGAATTCTCGCGACATCAGGACCCTCCGGCCCTCTTCCTGACGATCCCGAAGAACTGACGAGGCGGACACTTCGGCATCGGCGGGCCGCCCGGCGCGGGTCGCCGGCGATGATCCTTCCGGGCACGTCGAGTCGGTCATGCCGTGACCGTGCGATCATCGGCCCGCGATGGCGGATGCCACCAGGCCGGACCTCGGGGCGTTCGTCCCGGCGGATGTCAGGCGAGCGATCGCCCGCGGCGAGTCGCTGCCCGACCGGGCGCGCGGCGCCGTGCTCGAGGCCGACGTCTCGAGCTTTACGCCGCTGACCGAGGAGCTCGCCCGCCGCCACGGGGCCCGCCGGGGCGCCGAGGAGGTCGCCGCGCTGCTCACGCACCTCTACGGCGCCGTCATCGCCGAGGTCGACCGTTGCGGTGGCAGCGTCGTCGAGTTCACCGGCGACGCCCTGGCCTGCTGCTTCGACGGCGACGACGACGGCGCCCGCGCGGTCGGGTGCGGCCTGTCGATGCAGGCCGCCGTCGCCGCGCTGCGCACCGACACCGCCGACTCACCGGCGCTCAAGGTCACCGTCGCCGCCGGCGACTACCGCCGCTTCTCCGTCGGCGACCCCGCCGTGCGCCTGCTCGAGGTGCTCGCCGGCCCGGCCGTCGACCGGCTCGTCGCGGTCGCGCCGACGACCGCTCCGGGGGAGGTGGTCGTCGACGCCGCGACCGCCCGACTGCTCGCCGGCCGCCTCGACGACGGCGGCCACCAACGGCTTGACGGCCAGGAGTCCGTGATCGCCGCCGGACTCAGCGATCCCCCGCCGGCCCCGGCCGCGCCGGCGCCCGCGATCACGCCCGCCCAGGCGCGCCCATGGCTGTCGGCCGCCGTACACGAGCGCATCGCCGGCGGCGACGAGCACCTGGTCGGCGAGCTCCGCTCGGTCGTCGCCCTGTTCGCCCGCTTCGGCGGCGTCGACTACGACGCCGCGGACGCCGCCGCCCGGCTCGACGCCTACGCGCGCTTCGCCCAGCACACGCTCGACGGCTACGGCGGCACGCTCTTCAGCATCGCAGTCGACGCCAAGGGCAGCTACCTCTGCGCCGGCTTCGGCGCGCCCGTCGCCCACGACGACGACCCGCTGCGCGCCGCTGCGGCCGCGCTCGCCCTCAGCCGGCCGCCCGAGCGCCCGGGAGCCATCACCGCCGGCGGCATCGGGCTCGCCCGCGGCCGCCTCTACGCCGGGCTCTACGGCGGCGAGACGCGGCGCACGTTCGGGCTCCAGGGCAACACGATGAACCTCGCCGCCCGCCTGATGGAGAGCGCCGAGCCCGGCGAGATCCTCGTCGAGGAATCGCTCGCCCAACTCCTGGACGGCCGCAACGAGCTACGCCCGCTCGCGCCCCGGCTGGTCAAGGGCCGCGCCGACGCCGTCGCCGCCCGGGCCCTGATCGGGGCCCGGCTGCCGTCGCCGGCGGCGCCGGCGGCGCCGCACCTCGTCGGCCGCGACCATGAGCGCGGGGCGCTCGAGTCGTGCCTGCTCCGTCTGGGCGACCGCGCCGGCGGGGTTGTCGTGCTCGAGGGCGAGGCGGGCATCGGCAAGACCCGGCTCGTGCGCCACCTGACCGACCGGGCCGCCGCGGCCGGCGTCGCCGTCCACGCCGGCGCCGGCGATCCGATCGAGCGCGGCGCCCCGTATCACGGCTGGCGTCCGATCTTCACCGACGCGCTCGGTCTCGGCGGGCTGCCCGCCGACCCGGGTGCCCGCAGCGACTTGGCGCGCGAGCGCCTGGCCACGCTCGCCCCGACGTCGGTCGCCGGAGATGTCGCCGACGTCGCCGCGCTCTTCTCCGCCGTGCTCCCACTCCAGGTTCCCGAAGGCCCGGTCAGCGGCGGGCTCTCGGGCGAGGCGCGCGGCGAGGCGACCCGCGACCTGCTCGCCCAGACGCTCGGGACGCTCGCCGGGGCCGCGCCGACGCTGGTTGTCCTCGAGGACGCGCACTGGCTCGACTCGGCCTCGCTCGCCCTCGCCCTGCGCCTCGCCGTCGCTCCCGGCCCGCTTCTCCTCGTGCTGACGACGCGCCCCGTGGCCGAGTCGGCCCCGGCCGAGCTCGAGCGACTGCTGGCGATACCCGAATGCCAGCACCTGCGGATCCGCCCGCTCGGCCCCTCCGAGTCACTCGAGGTCGCCGTCCGGGCGATCGGCGGCGAGGCCACGGCCCGGCTGGCCGCGCTGATCGAGGCGAAGGCCGGTGGCAATCCGCTGTTCACGCGTGAGCTCGCCTACGCGATGCGCGACGGCGACCTGGTCGGTCGCGTCGTCGACGGTCGGCCGCAGGGCGACTCGCTGGAGGAGTCGCCCGACCGGGTCGAGACGGTTATCGCCAGCCGCGTCGACCGGCTCCCCGCCGCCGCCCAGACGCTGCTCAAGGTCGGCAGCGTGCTCGGCGCGGCGTTCGCCGAGGACGCCGTCAGCGCGCTCGCCGGCCCCCGCGCGCTCGAGCAGCGCGGCCGGCTCGAGGAGCTCGAGCTGCTCGCCGCGCCAGCGGCCGCGGCGCCCGGCATGATCGCCTTCCGGCACGCGCTGATCCGCGACGTCGTCTACTCGCAGCTGCTCTATGCCCAGCGCCGGGATCTCCACGGCCGCGCGGCCGCGTACTACGAGCAGACCGATGCCGTCGGCTCGACGCCGGCGGCCCTCGCCCACCATTGGGAGCAGGCCGAGGAGCCCGCCAAGGCCGTCGCCCACCTCGTCGCCGCCGGCGAGGCGGCGCTCCACGCCGGCGCGTTCCGCGAGTGTCTCGAGGCCTATGAGCGGGCGCTCGAGCTCAGCGCCGGCGACGTGTCCGAGGCGCTCCGCGCCCGGTGGACGTGGCACGCCGCCCACGCCTGCTACCGGCTCGGCTACATAGACCGCAGCCGCGAGCTCGGCGCCCGGGCGATCGCCGTGCTCGACCAGCCGGTCCCCGACGGCGCGATGCCGGCGGTCGTCGCCGCGGCGTGTGGCGAGCTCGCCCGCCAGGCGGCGCATCGCATCATCCCCCGGCTGCTCCCGCGCCCGGCGCCGCGCCCGGCGCACGACGAGATCCGCTTCGCCGTCGAGGCCCTCGTGATGATGTGCGAGGTCTACTACGTCGCCGCCGACAAGGCCCGCTCGAGCTACGCCGCCCTCCGGGCGCTCAACCTCGTCGAGACGATCGAGCCCGGCGCCGAGCTCGCGCGCTCCTACGGTGCGATGTCGATCATCGCCGGCCTCGTCGGCCTCCACAAGCTCGCCGAGCGCTACGTCGAGCTCGCCCGGCAGACCTCGGCCGGGCTCGACGATCCCGAGTGCGCCGCCCATACGCTCCAGCAGATCTCGATGTACCGCTCGAGCGTCGGCCCGTACGACGCGTTCGGCGAGCTCTATGCCACCGCGATCGCCGGCTACCGGCGGCTCGGCAACCGGCCGCGGCTGCGCGACACCGCCGGCATGGCCGCGATCGCCGACCACATCTTCGGGCGGCCCGAGCTCGCCGAGGAGCGCATGCACGAGCTGCTGGCCGCGGTCGAGCCGCACGAGGTCACGCTCGGCGCCGCCTGGGCCCACCTCTGGCTGGGGATCGTCGCCCTGCGCCGCGGCGACCCCGCCGCGACCCTGCGCCGCCTGGCCACGGCCGACGAGCTGCGCGACCGCGAAGCCGTCGACATCATCTCGGTCAACGTCCACGCGATCTCCGCGCTCGCCCTCTGGCGCAGCGGCCGCGACGCCGAGGCGGCCGTCGAGGAGGCGGCGGCCCGGGCGCTCGTGCGCCGCCTCGGACGCCGCCCGGCGGCCCACATCGTCCTCGACGGCTACTGCGCCCTGGCCGAGATCGCCCTCGCCGCCTGGGACGAGGCGGCCTCGCCGGTCGAGCGTGTGCGCGCCCGCCTGCGGGTCCGCGACGCCCGTCGCAGCCTGCGCACGTTCGCCCGGAGCTTCGCGATCGGCGCTCCCGCCCGCTGGCTCTACGAGGGCGAGCGGGCGCTCCGGCGCCGCCGGACCGACCGCGCGTTCGCCGCCTGGCGGCGCGCCCTCGACACGGCGGCGAAGCTCGACATGCGCCACGAGCTCGCGCTCGCCCACGCCGCGCTCGGCGACCATCTGCCGGCCGGCCCCGACGCCGACCGCCACCGGGCCGAGGGCGTCCGGCTCCTGGCGCAGCTCGGCGAGCCGGCCGCCGCCCGGGCTGTGGCCCCGCGCTGAGTCGGCGCGGCCGGTGGCGCCGGCACTAGTCTTTGCGCCTGTGACGGTCGCAGCGGTCGCCGACCAGCAGCTCGCCGAGCTCCACGAGCTGCTCACCTGGTGCCGGTCGAAAGAGTCGCGCGCTGGCTATTTCGCCGCCCTCTACACGCATGTCGCCGTCGCTCTGGCCGCCGGCCTCGAGCGCAACGAGTTCGAGCACCCGGAGTCGTTGCGCAGGCTCAACGACGTCTTCTTCGACCGCTATCTGACCGCCTTCCGTGCGCATCGCGACGGTGCACCGACGACCGCCGCCTGGGGCGTCGCGTTTGCCGCCGCCGCCCGCCGCCGGCTGTGCGTGCTCCAGCACCTCCTGCTCGGCATGAACGCCCACATCAACCTCGACCTCGCGATCGCCGTGGCCGACGCGATCCCGGCCGGCGACCTCCAGGCCTTCCGGGCGGACTTCGACCGCATGAACGACCTGCTCGCCGCGCTCGTCAACGACGTCGCCAACGACCTGGCGATCGTCTGGCCGGTGCTGAGCTGGATCAACCGGAGCTTCCACGACGAGGACGACGTGATCATCGACTTCAGCATGCGCCTGGCCCGAGAGCAGGCCTGGCGCGGCGCCCTGCGCCTGTCGCGCCAGACCGGGGCCGGCCGGGCGCAGGCGATCGCCGAGCTCGACGACGAGGCCGCCGCCCTAGCCGGGCTGCTGGCCAGCCCGATCTGGCCCGGCAACCTCGTCGCCGCCGTGATCCGCCTCGGCGAGCGCGGGTCGGTCGTCAAGATCCTCGACGACCTGATGATGGGCTCATGAAGCGGCGCGTCGCCATCCTCGGCGGCGGCCAGGCGGCCCTGACCGCCGCCCTCCAGCTGACCGACCCGCGCAACCCGGCCGCGGCCGAGACGGCGGTGACGATCTACCAGCTCGGCTGGCGGCTCGGCGGCAAGGGCGCCACCGGACGCCCGCCCGCCGGTCCGGCGCGGATCCTCGAGCACGGCCTGCACAACTGGTTCGGCTTCTACGACAACAGCTTCAGCCAGATCCGCGGCGTCTACGCCGAGCTCGACCGTCCGCCCGGCGCCCCGTTGGCGACGTTCGAGGCGGCGTTCGAGCCGGCCAACAAGGCGATCTTCGTCGAGTGGATCGAGGGCAAGCCGCTGCTCTGGGAGGTCATCAACCCCGACAACGACGCCACGCCCGGCGAGGGCGGACTCTGGCTGACGCCGCTCGAGTACGTGGCGATGGCGCTCGAGGCCCTCGACGGCGCGCTCGCCGGCTCCCCGCTGGCCGGGCACGGCCAGGCCGACGACGGTCTGCTCGCCCGCGCTCACGCCCTCCTGCGCTCCTTCGCCCACCCCGAGCCCGCGTCGGCGCACAGCGCCCGCCACCTGCTCCAGCAGGCCGCGAAGATCGCGCGCCGGGCCGCCGCGGGCGCCGAGGACGCGATCGCCGGCCAGTTCGACCGCCTCAAGGACGAGCTCGCCCGCGACCTGCCGGGCGGCGCCGCCTGGATCCACGCGATCGCCGACGAAGCGCTCCGGGGGCTCTGCACCGTGCTCGCCCTGTTCATCACCGTGCTCTGGCGCGCCGTCGCCGACGGCATCGCCACCACCGCCCGCACGGCCGAGCGCCGCCTGTGGATCGAGGCGAACCTCGCCTACGCCTGCATCGTCGGGGCGATCCGCGACGGGGTGATCGACGGCGGCTTCGACGTCATCAACGAGCTCGACCTGCGGGCCTGGCTGACGCGCCACGCCCACCCCGACGGGGGCGTGCTGGTCGCGTCCCCGGTCGTCGAGGCGGTCTACAGCGGGTCTTTCGCCTACCCCCGCGGCGACACGACCGGCGGTCTCGACTACGCCCCGGCCGAGAGCCTCGAGGCCGGCGTCGCCCTCCGCGGGATCGTCCGGTCGCTGTTCACCTACAAGGGCTCCTTCGCCTACCGCTTCACCGCCGGAACCGCCGACACGTGCTACGCCCCGACCTACGAGGTGCTGCGCCGGCGCGGCGTCGACGTCCGCTTCTTCTCCCGCGTCGATCGACTCGAGCTGGTCGACGGGGCGGTGGCACGGGTGCACGTGGCCGAGCAGGCCGAGACCGTCGGCGTCGACCCCTATCAACCGCTGATCGACGTGGACGGCCTTCCCTGCTGGCCGCTCGAGCCGCGGTGGGAGCAGCTCGTCGACGGCGAGGCCCTCCGCGGCGAAGACTTCGAATGGCCGTCGGCGGAGCTGCGGGCCGCCGAGCGCCCGCGCGTGCTCGAGCTCGGCCGCGACTTCGACGACGTCGTCCTCGGCATCTCGATCGCCGCCCTGCCGCCGATCTGCGGCGAGCTGATCGCCGCCAGCCCGGCCTGGGCGACGGCGGTCGCCAAGGTCGAGACGGTCCGTACCCAGGCGCTCCAGGTCTGGCTGACCGAGACCCCGGACGAGCTCGGCTTCGCCGTCGCCGGCCGGCCGATCTGCGGCTGGCGCTACGGCGGCGACAGCCCGCTCAACGTCTGGGGCGAGTTCACCGAGCTGATCGCGATGGAGCACTGGCCGGCCGACGGGACGCCCCGCAGCCTCGGCTACTTCTGCGGGACGATGCCCGACTACCCCGACGACCAGTTCGCCGACCAGGCCGCGGCCAACGCCCGCGTGCGGGCGAACGCGCTCGAGCTGCTGCGCAAGGGCATGCCGATCCTGCTGCCGCAGGTGCTCGACGCCGCCGGCGAGTTCCGCTGGGAGCTGCTCGTCGACGCGTCAGGGCGAACCGGCAGCGACCGGCTCGACGCCCAGTGGATTCGCGGCAACGTGCTGGCCACCGAGCGCTACGTCCTGTCGGTCGCCGGCAGCTCGCGCCACCGGCTGCCGGCCCACGACCCCGCCGGCCCGAGCAACCTCTACCTCGCCGGCGACTGGACGCAGTGCACGATCAACGCCGGCTGTATGGAGGCCGCGACGATCTCGGGGATGCTCTGCGCCAACGCCCTGTGCGGCTACCCGCCGCGGGCGGCGATCTCCGGCGTCGACTTCTAACCCGTCGGCTCGACCGCCGGCCGCACCGCGCGCGAGGCCGGCACGCGCAGGACCCGCGCCAGGCTACCCGGCAGCCACCAGTTCCACCGGCCCAGCAGCGAGACCAGCGCCGGCACGAGCAGCGCCCGGACGATCGTCGCGTCGAGCAGGATCCCCACGCCGAGGCCGGTCGCCAGGACCTTGATATCGGTGTTCGGCGCCGAGGCCAGCGACGCGAAGGCGAGGAAGAGGATCAGCGCCGCGCTCGTGACGAGACGCCCGGTGCGTCCGAGCCCCTCGACGATCGCCCCGTCGGTCGACCCGGTGCGGTCGTACTCCTCGCGCACGCGGGCCAGGATGAAGACCTCGTAGTCCATCGACAGACCGAACAGGAACGCGAAGACCATCAGCGGGATCCAGAAGGTGATGGCCCCGGTCGCCGGGATGCCGAACACCAGGCTCGACCCGTGTCCGTCCTGCCAGAACCACGTCATGATCCCGAACGCGGCGCCCATCGACACCAGGTTGAGCGCGACCGCCTTGACCGCGAGCACGATCGACCGGAAGGCCCGGGCCAGCAGCGCGATCGTCAGGATCGCGATGATCGCGAACATCAGCGGGAAGTTCCCGAACACCGCGTGCTGGTAGTCGAGCTCGATCGCCCCGACCCCGGTCACGCCGATCACGCCGGGCGTCCGGGCCAGCGCCGCGCGCACGGCGCGGACCGGCTGGAGCGAGGTCGAGTTGACGGTCTCAGCCGCAGGTATGGCGATCAGCACCGTGGTCGCGCCGCGCGAGCTGTCGGCCTCGGCTGAGCGCACCGCGCCAGCGATGCCCGGGACACGGGCCAGCCGGGCGCGGACCGACGCCGCGGCTGAGGAGTCGACCAGCACCTCGATCGGGGTCAGCACGCCGCTCGATGCGCCGCCGGCCAGGAGTCGGGCGTAGGCGGCGTGGGCCGGGCCGGTCTTGGCCAGGGCCGACGCGCTCGTCTCGCCCGTGGTCAGGTGCAGGACCGGGACGATGAACACGGCGAGCAGGACCAGCGCGACCACCGCGGTCGCCCCCCGGTGGCGGACGATCCCCCGCGCCCACGACGTCCAGCCCCGGCTCGCCCGAGACTCCTGCCGCACCCGCGGCCAGTCCACGCGCGGGCCGATGCCGCCGAGCAGCGCCGGCAGCAGCGTCAACGCCACCAGCGTCGAGACCAGCGGGATCAGCATGCCGCCGAAGCCGACGCTGCGCAGGCCCGGCACCGGCAGCACGATCAGCGAGAGCAGACCGATCGCCACCGTCAGCCCCGACAGGACGACGGCCCGGCCGGCCGTGGCCATCGCGACGACTACCGCCTCGGCGTTCTCGCGCCCGTGGTCGCGCTCCTCGCGCCAGCGCGTCACGATCAGCAGCGAGTAGTCGATCGCCACGCCGAGCCCGACGAGCGAGACGAGGAACTGGACGATGAAGGACACGTCGGTGAACGTCGTCAGGCCGAGGATCACGAGCAGGGTCGAGAGGATCGACACGGCGGCGATCAGCAGGGGCACGAACGCGAGCAGCGAGGCGAAGACGAAGGCCAGCACGGCCAGGGCGCCGAGGCCGCCGATCAGGGTCTCGACGAACACGCCCGGCCCCTTGCTGTCGCCGCCGCTGGCCAGCTGGCTGAGTCCCGTCAGCTGCACCTGGGCCCCGGGCAGCGCGGCGGCGAGCGCCCGGCTCACGGCCGGCGGCACCTTCGGCGCGCCGAAGCTCTTCTCGAGCGGCGTCAGCACGAGCGCGAAGGTCGACCGTCCGTCGCGCGAGACGAACATCGGGTCGCCGGTCGCGCCGTAGTCCACGAGCCTGGCCCGCGGGACCGCGGCGCGGGCGCGGGCGAAGGCCCCCGTCACGCGTGCCCGGTCGCCGGCAACCGTCTGTCCGGCCGGCAGCGTGACGACGACGACGGATGTCGGGCCGTCGCCGCCGTTGCCGTAGAGCCGGTCGATCTGCTTGGCCGCCTCGTAGCCGGGCTGCCCCGGCAGGGAGAAGTCGAAGGTCAGGCGCTTGGACACGCTGCCGGCGCCGGCCGCGCCGGCGACGAACACGACGAGCCATGCCACCATCACCGCCCGCCGGTGGGCGAGGACCCACCCGGCGAGGCGGGCGATCGTCGCGGTGGGCATGGCCGTCGGCGTCTGCGGTCGGTCGGTCATCGCGCGGGCCCCCGGAGCATTAGTTCCATGATAGAATGATATCTACCACAAAATGTTTGCGCCGTCTATGATTTTCTCGTGAACAGCGGCGATCAACCGTCGGTGTCCCACCCGTGGCCGGGCGGGGTCGACGCGCCCCCGCCGGGACCCCCGCTGCGGTCGGTCGGCTTCACGATCTCCTCGCTCGGCTACGAGATCGCCCGCCGCTTTCACGAGCAGCTCGCCCCGCTGCGGATCGAGCCGCGCGAGTTTGCCCTGCTGCGCTCGATCGCCGCCGAGGAGGGTCTCTCCCAGCAGGCGATCGGCGGGCGGCTGCGGATCGCCCCGAGCCGGATGGTCGCCTTCGTCGACGCGCTCGAGGCCCGCGGACTCGTCGAGCGCCGCCAGAACGCCGAGGATCGCCGCGCCCGTGCGCTCCACCTCACGGCCTCCGGCCACGAGCTCCTCGGCCGGGCGGTCGGGGTGGCGATCGCCCACGAGCGCAACATCTGCGGCGACCTCAGCGAGGCCGAACGCGACCAGCTGCTCGACCTGCTCAGCCGCGTCGGCCTGAGCATCGGCGTCCCGAGCGGCGTCCACGCCGCCCACCGCCACGCGGCGCTGGCCGACGAGTAGCCGGGCACCCTCAGGCCTCGACGCCCTTGCGCCGGAGCTCCTCGGTCGCCGCGGCCGTCTTGCCGAGCCCGGGCAGTCCCATCGCCCCGAGGATGCCCGCGGTCTTCGTGAACTGGATCTCGTCGTACTGCACGATCTGGATCCGGTTGCCCCACGGGTCGCGGAAGTCGAGGCCCCGGCCCGGCAGGATCTCGACCCCGGCGGCGTCGAGCGCCGCGCGCACGGCCTGAGCGTCGTCGACGACGAGCCCGAAGTGCCGGTCGTCGTCGGCCGGCTGCGTCCGCCCGGCCGCGAGCGCGATGAACTGGTCGCCGGCGTCGATGAACGCCATCCGCGACCCGGCGCGGCCGCGCAGCTCGAAGTCGAGCACGCGACCGTAGAAGGCCAGCGCCGCGTCGACGTCGCCGACCTCCAGCGCGATGTGGTTGATCCCGACGAGCCTTGCCTGTCGCATCCGACCGTCCTTTCGTTGCTATAACCGGCGTCAGCATGAAGATCTACCGACCCGCGCCGGAGACGAGCACCCAGACGATCAGACGCTACGGCGAGCTCGCCGATCGCGGCGGCGAGCCGAGCGACGCCGCCCGCGCCTGGACCGACGCCGGGTTCGACGACGAGCGCACGAGCGCGTGGCTGGAGGCCCGCTGCTTCGATCCGGCCGCGGCGAAGGCCCTGATCGAGCTCGACATCCTCCCCGGCCAGGCCGCCAAGCGCACGCGCGACGGACGCGGCGACTACATCGACACGATCGGCTACAAGGTCGCCAACGGCGACCTCACCGCCCGTCAGGGCGCCGCCCGCTCGATGTCGAGCCGCTGAGCGGCTACGCGCGCTCAGGCGATCGTCACCGGCGTGACGTGGTCGTCGAGCGGCAGGTCGCCCTCGACCACGGCGAAGACGCTCTGCGAGACCAGCTCGATCGTCCCGCGGAGCGTCGTGGCGAACGCCGTGTCCGCCGCGTCACGCCCCGTCGCGATCCGCACCAGCGAGCTCCGCGGGGCCAGGCGTGTCGGATCGTGGACCTCCCAGGCGCCGCCCCGCCGCAACTCGACGACGGCGTGGAAGTCCATCGGCGACAGACCCGGCGCGTAGACCGCCGCCAGACGCGCCGGAACCCCCAGCGCCCGGCACAGGGCGATCGTCAGATGGGCGAAGTCCCGGCACACGCCGCACCCGCTCATCAGCGTGTCGACCGCCGTGTCCAGCGGGCCGCTCGCGCCCGGCTCGTAGGCCAGTCGCTCGAACACCCAGGAGGCGACCGCCCGGCCGACGTCGGCCCCGAGCGGCAGCGCGGCGAACTCGGCCGCCGCGAAGCCGGCCAGCGCGTCCGACGGGCAGAAGCGGCTCTGGCGCAGCGCGACGACCGCGTCGACGTCGACCGACTCGTCGGAGCGGCCCGGCGCCGGGGGCACCGCCGCCGGCCGCAGCGTGGCGGCGTAGGAGACCGACAGCGCCCCCGCCGGCGCCCGGACCAGGTGCATCCGCTCGCCCGCGGGCCCGCCCAGCTCGCTGACCACGGGCTGGCGCGGTCCGTCGCTCGCCACCTCCAGGCGCTCGGCCAGCAACGACCCGGCGCTGCCGGCCGGCGCGAGCGCCAGCACGAGCACGACGTCGTCGCCCGCGCTGAATCCGAGCTCGGTCGCGACGTGGCGCAGGCCGGGTTCGGCGGCTGTGCTCACGGTGCGACGATCGCCGCGGACGCCGTCGTCGTCGGGTCGAGTCGTGTCATCCGCACGCTCGACTCGAGCTCGGCCGAGCCGCCGCGGAACACCCCCTTGATCGGCGGGACGTCGGGGTAGTGGCGCCCGTGCCCGATCTTGACGTGGCGCTCCCCGGAGCGGCTGCGGTTCGTCGGATCGAACCCGACCCAGACCGGCGCCCCGTCGGCCGGCAGCAGCGCCTCGAGCCAGGCGTGCGTGTCGACCTCGACCGAGTTCGCGCCGCCGTCCGCCGGCGCCGCGAAGAGGTAGCCCGACACGTAGCGGGCGGCGATGCCGTGCCGGCGCAGCAGGAGCAGCGCGAGGTGGACGAAGTCCTGGCAGACGCCCGCGCCCGCGGCCAGCAGATCCTGGACCGAGGAGCCTACGTAGGTGACGCCGGCCCGGTACTCGAACTCGTCGGGGATCAGCTCGGCCAGCCGGTGCACCGACTCGCACGGCGTCGCCAAGCGCATCGCCCCCTCCAGCTCGAGCAGCTTCTCGTCGGTCGCCTTGGCGCCGACGTCGAGCAGGAACTCGCCGCCGACGTCGCGATAGGCCGTCGTCTCGATCTCGCTCCACGGTCCCGCCGGCGGCTCGGCCGGTGACGTCGTGACCACGCGCGCCCGGGCGTCGATCGTCAGCTTCGTATGCGGCCGCGAGATGCCGAACTCGATCACCTCGGTCCCGAAGTAGTCGACGTGCCGGCCGAGCCGCGTCTCCGGGTCGATCAGCAGGTTGAAGTCGTCGCAGCGCTGGTTGGCCGTGTTCGCCGGTTGCACGCGGAGCGCGTTGAGGTTGTCGGTCACCGGCGCGTCGTAGCGGTACTCGGTGAGGTAGCGAATCGCGAAGTTCATCGCCGCAGCAGAGCGTCGTCGGTCGCGGTTCCGCCGAAGTAGCGCTCGGCGATGTCGCGGTCCGCCAGCGCCAGCTCGCGGCCGACGATCTCGCACGCCTCGACCAGCTCGGCTCCGTCCCCGGCGATCCGCCCGCGGAACTCGAGGTCCGCCAGCAGGCGCGACAGACGGAGCACCGGCTCGGACGCCCGGGGGTTGCCGTCGGCCACGCTGAGCGCCTGGCGGGCCGCGTTGATCGAAGCCGCCACGGAGTCCGGGTAGCTCAGGCGGAAGAGCAGGAAGCTCGCCACCGGCGCGGCGTTCGGCGGCGCCGGCACCGCGCGCCGGTAGGCCTGGAAGCCGCCGACGGCCTGGAGCAGCGCCAGCGCCTGCCCGTCGCGGGTCGGTGACGGCTCGCCCTCGCCGGCCTCCCCGACCGGCGGCAGCGCCACGCGGAGCATCCGCAGCACCATGTCGGCCGACTCGAAGCGGCCCCCGGCGTCGAGGAAGGCGTGCGCCTCGTCGCGCAGCATCGTCCGTGCCGCGACGCCCCAGAACAGCGCGCAGCGAGCCTTGACGTAGCTGACGAACGCATACGGCCCGCTCGAGACGCGCTGGTCGACGAGCTCGAGGTGGAAGGTGTTGATCGCCTCCCACATCTCCGCGCTGATCACGTCGCGCAGGGCCCGCGCCCCGTTGCGCGCCCGGGCCACGCACGAAGCGACGGAGTTCACGTTGGTCTGGTCCTGTGTCAGGGCGGCGATCGTGATGTCGCGCGAGGCCGTCCCGCCGTTGGCCAGGCTCGAGCCCATGATCACCAGCAGCGAGTCCCACGACAGCGTGATCCCCCCCGGATCCTCCGGACGGCCCTGGAGGTCGGCGTGGAAGACGCCGTCGAGCATCCGCGCCGTGTGCTCCGCCCGGCCGAGGTTGCGCCCCAGCCAGAACAGCTCGTGGGCGATCCGCGCGAGCATCAGCTGCCCTGCTGCCGTTCCTGCTGCTGCTGTTGCTGCTGGGAGCTCCACGAGTCGTGGCGCAGGTCCGGGAGCAACGGCCCGGCGCGATCGACGATCCGCGGCGGCGCCGCCTGCTCGTCGATCCCGTCCTCCAGCACCCACGTGTCCTTCGACCCACCGCCGCGCGAGGAGTTGACGATCATCGACCCCTGCTCGAGCGCGACCCGGGTCAGACCGCCGGGAACGATGCTGATCGTCTCGCCGAAGACGGCGAACGGCCGCAGGTCGACGTGCCGCGGGGAGAGGGCGCCGTCGCCGCCGACGACCGGCACCGTCGACAGCCCGATCACCTCCTGGGCGATCCAGTTCGAAGGGTCGCGGCGGATCGTCCGCGCCAGCCCGCGCAGGACGCCCGGCTCGGCGTGGGGTCCGATCACGACCCCCTTCCCGCCGGACTCCCCGGTCGGCTTGAAGACGAGCTCGTCGAGGCGGTCGAGCGCCAGCTCGAGCTTGTCCGGATCGCTCAGCAGGTAGGTCGGCACGCTGTCGAGCAGCGGCTCCTCCTCGAGATAGAAGCGAATGATGTCCGGCACGTACTGGTAGACGGCCTTGTCGTCGGCGACGCCGGTGCCGATCGCGTTGGCGATCGCCACCGTCCCCGCCCGGTAGGCGCGGATCAGCCCCGGCACGCCGAGCAGCGAGTCGGGGCGGAACTCGAGCGGGTCGATGAACGCGTCGTCGAGACGCCGGTAGATCGCGTCGACCCGCGTCAGGCCGTTCGTCGTGCGGATGTAGCAGACGTCGTCCCGGACGACGAGATCTGACGCCTCGACCAGCTCGACGCCCATCTGGCGCGCGAGGAACGCGTGCTCGAAGTAGGCGCTGTTCATCGGGCCCGGGGTCCAGACGACGACCGTCGCCTCGCCCTCGGCCGCCGGGGCGACCGCCCGCAGCGCGGCCAGCAGCAGCCCCGGGTAGTGATCGACGGGGCGCACGCGGTAGCGGCCGAACAGCGACGGCACGAGGCGCGTCATCGCGATCCGGTTCTCGATCACGTAGGAAATGCCCGACGGCGTGCGGACGTTGTCCTCGAGCACCAGCCACGACCCGTCGGAGTCGCGCACGAGGTCGCAGCCGGAGACGTGGCAGTAGACGCCGCCCGGCGGCCGGATCCCGTGTGCGGCCCGGGCGAAGTGCGAGCGGCTCGCGATCAGCGCCCACGGGACGACACCGGCGTGGACGATCCGCCGCTCGTGGTACACGTCGTCGACGAAGTGGTTCAGCGCCCGGATCCGCTGGGCGAGCCCCCGCTTGATGTGTCGCCACTCGCTCGCGGCGATGATCCGCGGGACGAGATCGAGCGGGAACGGCCGGTCGTGGACGGCACCGTCGTTGCCGGTCGCGTCGAACGTGATCCCCTGCTGCATGAAGATGGCGTCGCGCAGCTGTCCGGCCGCCAGCAGCCGCTCCGGGCCGAGTCGTTCGAGCTCGGCCGCGAGGGCGGCGGCGTCCGTCCGCGGGGCGCCGTCGCTGTCGAAAACCTCGTCGAACATCACTCGCCCATTCTCGTGGCCCGACCCCGGCCCGCAACCGCCCGACGGGCCAAGCCTGCGGCCCTCCGGCTGGCCCCGATGGCAGAAGCGCGGCTGGACGCGACCAGCCGGGGCCGCTAGCGTGGCGGCATGACAGACCGCGGCGGTTCCCGCGAGCGGCGCCGGCGACTGCTGGCCATCGGCGGTCTGCTGCTCGGCGTGCTCCTCTGCGGCGCCGCCGTGCTGCTCGCGCTCGACCGGGGCCCGGCCACCCCGCCGCCCAAGCCGGCGAAGCTCCCGCCCGTAGCCTCTGGCGGCGGGGCGACCACGACCACGGCCGCCGTCCCGCGCCGCCCGGCGGCTGCGGCCCAGGCGAAGCGCAAGCCGGCGTCGACGCCGGCGACGAGTACCCCGGCCGCCCGGCGGACCTCGGCGACGGCGACCAGGCCGACGGCGGCCGCGACGGCGGGCGCGCCGGCCGGCGCCGTCGCGGCGCCCGAGAGCGCGTCGAGCGGTGCCGTCGCCGCCCCGGCCGCGCCGACCGGTGCCGTCGCCGCGCCGCAGACGGCCGCGCCGCAGACGGCCGCGCCGAAGCCGGCCGTGCCGAAGCCGGCGGCCCGGGCCCGGCCGCGCCCGGCCGCGGGCCACGCCTGCAACTTCCCGCCATGCTGAGGCACGCCCGCGCGCACGCGCGCCTCGCGGGTGCGCTCGTCGTCTGCGGCTGCGTGCTCGCCGCGGCGGCACCCGCCGCGGGACCGCCGGTGCGGATCGCGATCACGTTCGTCCATCAGCGCCACCCCTCGACGATCAGCATCCTCGCGTCGGCCCGCCCGCGAATCGTCGGGCGCGTGCGGGCGGCGAGCGACGGGCACGGCGTCGCCGGCGTCCGCGTCGCCGTGGTCGAGCGTTTCCCCGGACGCTCGCCGGCCGCCGGGGGGACGCGCGTGTCCGGCGCCCACGGCCTCTTCTCGATCGTGCTGCCGCCGGGCGGCGCCCGCGACGTCGGCGTCGTCGGCGGCGGTGCCGCCAGCAACGTCCTGCGAATCGACACGGCGACGACGGTCACGATCGCGGCTGCCCCGACGCGCGTGCGCGCCCCGGGCGTCGTCGCCTTCGCCGGCACCGTGGCCGGCGTCAAGGGGCGCCTCATCGTCGCGCTCCAGGTCCGCGCCGGTCACGGCTTCCAGACCTTCGAGATCGTCCGCACCGTCGATCCCGGCGGCCGTTTCGCCGGCCGCTACCGCTTCTCGCTCGGCGGCTTCCACTACGCCTTCCGGGCGGTCGTCGTCGCACAGAACGGCTTCGAGTCGGCGACGGGAATGCCGTTCGGACGCTCGGAGAGCAACACCGTGACGGTCGACGTCCTCTGATGGCTGGTCGCGACGCCGACCTCGTGTGGTCGAGCAGCGACGGCGATCTCCGCCGCCGGCGCCCGACGCAGCCGCCCGCCCGTCCGGCCGCGGGCGGCCGGGTCAAGGTCCGGCGCGAGATCTCCGGCCGGCGCGGCAAGACGGTGACGACCGTCGCCGGCGTCGGGCTCGACGACGCCGGTCTGCGCGAGCTCGCCCGCGCGCTGAAGAAGCGCTGCGGCGTCGGCGGCACCGTGGCGGACGGCGTGATCGAGCTGCAGGGCGACCACCGTCCGCTCGTGCTGGACCTCCTGCGCGAGCGCGGCTACGACGCGGTCGCCGCCGGCGGCTGACCGATACGCTGCGCCTCATGCCAGACAACGAGAAGCCCACGGTCGAGATCCCGGCCGACACGCCGCCGTCCTACCAGCTCGAGCTCGACGACATCGCCGTCGGCGACGGTGAGGAGGCGAGCGCCGGTAGCGTCGTCGCCGTGCACTACGTAGGCGTGTCCTGGTCGACCGGCAAGCAGTTCGACGCCTCCTGGGATCGCGGCAGCCTTTTCCGCTTCACGCTCGGCAAGGGCCAGGTGATCGCCGGCTGGGACCAGGGCGTCGCCGGGATGAAGGTCGGCGGGCGCCGCCGGATCACGATCCCGCCGGCGCTCGGGTACGGCAAGCGCGGGGCGGGCGCGGTCATCGCGCCCGACGAGACGCTCGTCTTCGTCGTCGATCTCGTCGGCGTCGGCCCAGCCTGACGGTCGTCGCGAATCGTCACGGGATCGCGCCTGCGATCCCCTACGATTGGTCGCCACTGACCGATCGAGAGGAGCGGGCGTGTCCGAGATAGGCGTTGTCGGCTTGGGCAGGATGGGGGCCAACATCGTGCGCCGCCTGGTTCGCAACGGGCACCACGCGGTCGGCTACGACCTCAACCAGGATGTCGTCAAGGCGCTGATGGACGAGGGAGCGGGCGGTGCGGCGACCCTGGCCGAGCTCGCCGAGCAGCTCTCGCCCCCGCGCACGGTCTGGGTCATGGTCCCGGCCGGCACGATCACCGAGAAGACGGTCGATGCCGTCGCCGACGTCCTCGCGGCGGGTGATGCCGTGATCGACGGCGGCAACTCCTACTACCGGGACGACATCCGTCGGGCGGCCGGGCTCGCCGAGCGCGGTATCGACTACCTCGATGTCGGCACCAGCGGCGGGGTGTTCGGCGCCGAGCGCGGCTACTGCCTGATGATCGGCGGCCCCGACGCAGCCGTGGCGCGGCTCGACCCGATCTTCGCGACACTCGCCCCCGGCGTCGAGTCGGCCCCGCGAACCCCGGGCCGGGCGGGCGCGGCGACGCCGGCCGAGCACGGCTACCTCCACTGCGGTCCGGCCGGCGCCGGCCACTTCGTCAAGATGGTCCACAACGGGATCGAGTACGGGATGATGGCCGCCTACGCCGAGGGCCTCAACATCCTCCGCAACGCCAACGTCGGCAAGCGCGAGCACACCGCCGACGCCGAGACCGCGCCGCTCGAGCATCCCGAGTTCTACCAGTACGACATCGACCTCCCCGAGGTGGCCGAGGTCTGGCGCCGCGGCAGCGTCGTCGGCTCTTGGCTGCTCGACCTGACCGCCGACGCGCTGCGCCAGTCGCCGGATCTGGCGGAGTTCGCCGGTCGGGTCTCGGACTCGGGCGAGGGGCGCTGGACGTCGATCGCCGCGATCGAGGAGGGCGTCCCGGCCGGTGTCCTGACCACGGCCCTCTATGAGCGTTTCAGCTCGCGCGGGCTCGACGACTACGCCGACCGCGTGCTCTCGGCGATGCGCAAGCAGTTCGGCGGCCACGACGAAAAGGCCGCGTGAAGCTCGAGGTCCTGCCCGACGCCGAGGCCGCCGCCCGGCGCGGCGCCGAGGCGATCGCCCAGACCGCTCGGGCGGCGATCACCGACCGCGGGCGCTTCGCGCTGGCGGTCAGCGGCGGCCGCGGGCCATGGCAGATGTTCGCCCTGCTCGAACACGCGCGTCTCGACTGGTCGCAGATCGACGTCTTCCAGGTCGACGAGCGCGTCGCCCCCGACGGCGATCCGGCGCGCAACCTGACCCACCTGCTGGCGAGCCTGCCCGAAGGCGGCCGCGCCCGCGTGCACCCGATGCCGGTCACCGCCCAGGATCTCGAGACGGCGACCGACGACTACGCCGCCGGTCTGCCGCCGGCGCTCGACCTCGTGCATCTCGGCCTCGGCCCCGACGGGCACACCGCATCGCTGGTGCCGGGCGACGATGTGCTCGCGGTCGCCGACCGGCGCGTGGCCCTGACCGCGGGCACCTATCAGGGGACCCGGCGGATGACGCTGACCTACCCTGAGCTCGCCCGCGCCCGGTCGGTCCTATGGCTCGTGACGGGCGAGGACAAGCGCGATCCGCTGCGGCTGCTGCTGGCCGGCGACCCGTCGATTCCGGCCGGTCGCGTCGACGCGCCGGACGCTCTCGTGCTCGCCGATCAGGCCGCCGCGTAGTCACGAAAAAGATCGACTTGCCGCGCCCGGCATCGCCTACCATTGCCAGCATGCCGGCGGTTTGTGAGCGGACGCACGATCCCCGCTCGAGCACGTACTCCCCAAGCTCGCCCCCCCGCCCGGGCGTGCCCGCGAAAGAGGTGCTGGCGTGAAGCCAACCCAGATCCTGCATGAGCACGGCCAGAGTCTCTGGCTCGACAACATCACGCGCACGATGCTCGACGACGGCACGCTCGAGCGCTACATCGACGAGCTCTCGATCACCGGCCTGACGTCGAACCCGACGATCTTCGACCACGCGATCTCCGAGGGCCACGCCTACGACGACCAGATCGCCGAGCTGAAGGACGCCGGGGCGACGGCGGAGGACGCCTTCTTCGAGCTCGCGATCGCCGACCTGCGCCGGGCGGCGACGATGTTCGAGCACATCCACGACCGGACCGACCGGCTCGACGGCTGGGTCTCGCTCGAGGTCTCGCCGCTCCTGGCCGACGATGCCGAGGCGACGATTCGCCAGGCCGCCGAGCTCCACGCCAGGGCCGCCACCAAGAACCTGCTGATCAAGATCCCGGGGACGACCGCCGGCCTGGTCGCGATCGAGGAGACGATCTTCGCCGGCATCCCCGTCAACGTCACGCTGCTGTTCTCGCGCGAGCAGTACGTCGCCGCGAGCGAGGCCTACATGCGCGGCATCGAGCGCCGCATCGCCGCCGGGCTCAACCCCGCTGTGCGCTCGGTCGCCTCGGTCTTCATCAGCCGCTGGGACAAGGCCGTGATCGACCGCACGCCGCTGGAGCTCCACGGCAAGCTGGCGATCGCCATCGCCCAGCGCACCTACAAGGCCTACCGCGAGATGCTCGACTCCGAGCACTGGCAGCGCCTGTGGAACTGGGGCGCGCGCCCGCAGCGCCTGCTCTGGGCGAGCACCGGCACGAAG
Organism: uncultured Solirubrobacterales bacterium; assembly: GCA_963742705.1. Taxonomy (GTDB): domain Bacteria; phylum Actinomycetota; class Thermoleophilia; order Solirubrobacterales; family Solirubrobacteraceae; genus Palsa-513. Next base: position 43,866 of record CAVUMZ010000003.1, read on the forward strand.
GACCCGGACGCCTCGGACGTCCTCTACATCGAGGCGCTTGCGTCGCCGTTCACGATCAACACCATGCCCGAGCCGACGCTCCTGGCCTTCTCCGAGCACGGCACGGTCGGCGATCCTCTGCCGGCCGACGGCGGCGACTGCGAGGCGATGATCGCGCGCTTCGCCGAGCTCGGCATCGACGTCGACGAGCTCGCCGTCACGCTCCAGCAGGACGGCGCCAAGTCGTTCGTCGACTCCTGGGCCCAGCTGATGGACACCATCGCGCGCGAGGCGCAGGCCGCGTGAGCCCAGCCGACCCGGCGCCGCTGCGCGAGCGGCCGGCCTGGCGGGCGCTCGCCGACCACCACGCGAAGCTGGCCGACGTCCACCTGCGTGAGCTGTTCTCCGAGGATCCCGAGCGCGGCGAGCGGCTCAGCGCCGAGGGCGCCGGGCTCTTCCTCGACTACTCCAAGAACCGCGTCACCCCCGAGACGATCCGGCTCCTGATCGACCTGGCCCAGCAGGCGGGGGTGCCGCAGCGGCGGGACGCGATGTTCTCCGGCGAGCGGATCAACACCACCGAGGGCAGGTCCGTCCTCCACGTCGCCCTGCGGATGCCGCGCCACGCGTCGCTGATCATCGACGGCGTCGACGTCGTCGCCGCCGTCCACGAGGTGCTCGACCGGATGGGGGCCTTCGCGAGCGAGGTCCGCGCGGGGGAATGGCTCGGCCACACCGGCCGCCGGGTTCGCAACATCGTCAACATCGGCATCGGCGGGTCGGACCTCGGGCCGGTCATGGCCTACCAGGCGCTGCGCCACTACGCCGACCGCAGCCTGACGCTGCGCTTCGTCTCGAACGTCGACGCGACCGACTTCGCCGAGGCGACGCGCGATCTCGACCCGGCGGAGACGCTCTTCATCGTCGCCTCGAAGACGTTCACTACGCTCGAGACGATGACCAACGCGCAGACCGCGCGCGAGTGGACGCTCGCCGGCCTGGGCGGCGACCCGGCGGCGATCGCCCGCCACTTCGTGGCCGTCTCGACCAACGCCGCCGCCGTCGCCGAGTTCGGCATCGACACGGCGAACATGTTCGGCTTCTGGGACTGGGTCGGCGGCCGCTACTCGATGGAGTCGGCGATCGGGCTCTCCACGATGATCGCGATCGGTCCCGACCACTTCGCCGAGCTGCTCGCCGGGTCCCACGCCATGGACGAGCACTTCCGCGACACCCCGCTCGAGCGGAACCTGCCGGCGCTGATGGGGATGCTGGCCGTCTGGTACGCCGACTTCTTCGGTGCCCAGACGGTCGCCGTCCTGCCCTACGACCAGTACCTCCACCGCTTCCCCGCCTACCTCCAGCAGCTGACGATGGAGTCCAACGGCAAGCACGTGACGCTGGCCGGCACGACGGTGGACTACGAGACCGGCGCCGTCTTCTGGGGCGAGCCCGGAACCAACGGCCAGCACTCCTTCTACCAGCTGATCCACCAGGGCACGAAGCTGATCCCGTGCGATTTCATCGGCTTCCTGCGCTCGCTGAACCCGCTCGGCGAGCACCACGACATCCTCTTCTCGAACGTGCTCGCCCAGCCGGAGGCGCTCGCCTTCGGCAAGACCGCCGACGCCGTCCGCGCCGAGGGGACACCGGCGGCGATCGTCGCGCACAAGGTCTTCGACGGCAACCGGCCTTCGAACACGCTGCTGGCGGACAGCCTCACGCCCGCCGTGCTCGGCAGCCTGATCGCCCTGTACGAGCACAGCGTCTTCACCCAGGGCGTGATCTGGGACATCAACTCGTTCGACCAGTGGGGCGTCGAGCTCGGCAAGGTGCTGGCCAAGGCGATCATCCCCGAGCTCCAGGCCGCCGACGAGCCGCCGTTGGGTCACGACAGCTCGACCAACGCCCTGATCCGCCGCTACCGCGCCGCCCGGGGATGACCGAGCCGGTCACGGTCGCCGCGATTCTCTTCGACATCGACGGCACCCTGATCACCACCGGGGGCGCGAGCGCCGTCGCGTGGCGCCGGGCGTTCGCTGAGCTCTACGACGTCGACGCCGACATCAACGCCCACACCCATGCCGGGATGACCGATCCCCTGGTCGGTCGCGTCACCTTCGCGGCGGTGCTCGGACGGCAGCCGACCCCGGCCGAGGCCGCCCAGGTGATGGCGGCGCGCCTGCGCCATCTCAGCCACACCGTGCAGGAGTCGGGGGGCTACCGCGTCATGCCGGGCGTCGAGCCGCTCCTGACCGACCTGATCGACCGGGGCCTGCTGCTCGGCCTGAGCACCGGCAACGTCGAGGCCGCCGCCCACATCAAGCTTTCGCGTGCGCGCCTGAACCGGTTCTTCAGCTTCGGCGGCTACGGTTCGGACTCAGACGACCGGATCGAGCTGACCCGCACCGCGCTCGCCCGCGCCGCCGTGGTCGCCGGCGTTCCCGTCGACCCGCAGGCGTGCCTCGTCGTCGGCGACACGCCGCTCGACGTCAGCGCCGGGCACGGGGCCGGCGTCCGCGTGGTCGGCGTCGCGACGGGCAGCTACTCGGTCGACGAGCTCGCCGCCGCCGGGGCCGATCATGCGCTCGCCACGCTCGAGCAGGGGCTCCCCCTGTGACCTCGCCGCCGCCGCCGGGCGACGTGCTTGTGATCTTCGGGATCACCGGCGATCTGGCCCGCGTGATGACGTTCCGCTCGCTCTACCGGCTCGAGGCGCGCGGCCTGCTCGAGCTCAGGGTCGTCGGCGTCGCCGTCGACGACCTGACGATCGACCAGCTGCGCCGGCGCGCGCACGACGCGATCGTGGCGACCGGCGAGCCGCTCGACGACGCGGTGTTCGCCCGCCTCGCTGGGCGCCTCTCCTACGTGCAGGGCGACTTCGCCGACCCGGCGACGTTCGCCCGCGTCGGGACGGCGATCGCCGCCGCGAAGGTCCCGGTCTTCTATCTCGAGGTCCCGCCGTCGCTGTTCGCGCCGGTCGTCGCCGGCCTCGCCGCGGCCGGGCTGACGAAGTCGGCGCGGATCGTCGTCGAGAAGCCGTTCGGGCACGACCTGGAGTCGGCCCGGGCGCTGGCGGCCGAGCTCCACAAGCACGTCGACGAGTCCCAGCTCTACCGGATCGACCACTTCCTCGGCAAGCTCGGGCTCGAGGAGTTCCTGTACCTGCGCTTCGCCAACACCATGCTCGAGCCCGTCTGGAACCGGCACCACGTCGCCTCGGTCCAGATCACGATGGCCGAGAAGTTCGGCGTCGACGGCCGCGGGCGCTTCTACGAGCCGGTCGGGGCGCTGCGCGACGTCGTCGCCAACCACCTGATGCAGCTGCTCGCGGCCGCGGCCATGGAGGCTCCGGCCAGCGCCGATCCGGAGACGATCAAGGACGCCAAGCTCGCCGTCTTCCGCTCGATGCCCGCCGCCGACCCCGCGCACTACGTGCGCGGCCAGTACGACGGCTACCGCGCCGTCGACGGGGTCGCGGCCGACTCGCAGACCGAGACGTTCGCGGCCCTGCGCCTGGAGATCGACAACTGGCGCTGGGCGGGCGTGCCCTTCTTCATCCGGGCCGGCAAGGCTTTGTCGGTGACCCAGACCGAGCTGCGCCTCGTCTTCCGCCATCCGCCGCGCCTTGGTTTCATGCCCCACGGGCACCGCCGTCCCGAGCCCGACCAGCTCGTGATCAGAATCGGGCCGAGCACCGGCGTGCGGCTGCTGATCGACGCCCACCGCGCCGACGCGAGCGGGCCGGCCGCGATCAGCCTCGCCATGGAGTTCGCGACCGAGGGCGGCGAGGGCCCGACCCCCTACGAGGTGCTGCTCCACGCCGCGCTCGTCGGCGACGCGACCCGCTTCACCCGTCAGGACGCCGTCGAGGAGACCTGGCGCATCATGCAGCCGCTGCTCGACCACGCCCCGCCGGTTGCCGCCTACGCTCCGGGAACCTTCGGCCCCCCGGCGGCCGCAGACCTGATCAGCGGTCACGGGCGCTGGCATCCGCCCTGGCTGGGAGGCTGAGCTCAGGTCTCGCGGGGCTCGAGGACGTCGGTGTGGAGCACCCGTTCGTAGGCGTCGTGAACCACGAGATCACAGCGACGCGCCGGCGGCGCGACCCTTCGTGCCGCGCGCTCCGCCTCGTCGAGGGTCTCGCAGCGCAGCGGCTCGGCGTCGTGGGGGAGCCGCACCTCCCAGCCGCCACGGTGGTCGGCGTGGACGCAGATGTTGTACGGGGACATGGTGCTCCTTCCGGGTGCGGGTGGGTGGTCATCGCGTCGACCACGTCCCGGCCAGCGTGTCATTCCCATGCGTCGTCGCCATCCGTAGACCTCCGCACCGGCATGGCGGTTCTCCGCAGCAGGGACGCGGTCGCCGGGCTCGCCACCGACCCGGTGAGCGTCTGAGCCTCCGACGGCCGCGTGGCGGGTCCGCCGGGCGGTGGCACAATGGACGCCGGTGCCAGGCGACCGGAGCCCAGCTGCGGAGACTCACCTCAGCGAGGTCCGACTGCGCCGCCTGATCGACGTCGGCCGGAGCCTCGTCTCGCAGCTCGACGTCGAGCTCGTGCTGGACCGGGTGCTCGAGAACGCCCGCGAGATCACGGGCGCCCGCTACGCGGCGCTGGGAATCCTCGATCGCGACCGCCGGGAGCTCGAGCGCTTCGTCACCCGTGGCATCGATCCGGGGCAGCACGCCGCGATCGGCGACCTCCCGCGCGGCCGCGGCATTCTCGGCGTGCTGATCGACGATCCGCGGCCGCTGCGCATTCGCAACGTGGGCGATCACCCGAAGTCCTACGGGTTTCCGCCCGGCCATCCGCCGATGGCGAGCTTTCTGGGGGTTCCCGTGGTCGTGCGCGGGCAGGCCTGGGGAAATCTCTACCTCACCGAGAAGGGTGGCGGCGGCGAGTTCGACGCGGTCGACGAGGAGTCGGTCACGATCCTCGCGACCTGGGCTGCGATCGCGATCGAGAACGCCCGCCTCTACGAGGCGTCGGCGGCCCGCCGCGACCAGCTCGAGCATGCCGCGCGGCGGCTCGAGGCCGCGCACACGATCGCCGTCGCCGTCGGCGCCGAAATGGAGCTCGAGAACGTGCTCGCGCTGATCGCCAAGCGCGGCCGCGCCCTCGTCCAAGCACGCAGCCTGGTGATCCTCCTGCGCGACGGGGCCGACCTCGTCGTCGCCGCGAGCGCCGGGGTCACCGACCACGCGGTCGGGGTGCGGGTGCCGATCGCCGGGTCCACCTCCGGTCAGGTGCTCGAGTCGCGAACCATGCTGCGCCTCGACGACGTCGGCGCCCAGCTGCGCATATCGGCCGACCAGCTCGGCGTCGCCGACGCGCACACGGCGCTGCTGGCGCCGCTCGTGCACCGCGGGCTCGGGCTGGGCGTGCTGGCGGCGTTCGATCACGGCGGGCCGTCGGCCGGCTTCTCCGAGGACGACGAGGGCACGCTGCGGGCCTTCGCGGCCAGCGGCGCGACGGCGGTCGCCCTCGCGCAGATGGTCGCGCACGAACGGCTGCGCCACTCGCTCGACGCAGCCGAAGCCGAGCGCCGCCGGTGGGCCCGCGAGCTCCACGACGAGACGCTCCAGGGGCTCGGGGGCCTACGCGTGCTCCTCGCGCAGGCACTGCGCCAGGTCGCCGGCGAGACGGTCGCCGGCCTGCTCGACGAGGCCGTCGACCGGGTCGACCGGGAGATCGAGAACCTCCGGGCGATCATCACCGAGCTGCGTCCCGCCGCCCTCGACGAGCTCGGGCTCTCACCGGCGATCGAGGCGCTCCTCGTCCGCCTGCGCGCCGTCGAGGGCCTGTCGATCACCGCGACGCTCGAGCTGCCGGCCGAGGGCCGGCTGGGGCAGGAACTCGAGACGACCGTCTACCGGCTCGTGCAGGAGGCGTTGACGAACGTCGCCAAGCACGCCCGGGCCGACCACGCCGACGTGAGCGTCACGACGGTGGGCGCGAGGCTGGAGGTGGTGATCTGCGACGACGGCGCCGGCTTCGACCCGGCGGCCGCGACGAGCGGATTCGGGCTGGCCGGGATGCGCGAGCGCGTCGAGTTGAGCCGCGGCCGGCTCGCCATCACGCCGACCGCGTCGGGCACGACCGTCCGCGCGGTGATCCCGCTGTCAGAGCTCGACGAGGCCGTGGTCGAGCGCGTAGCGGACTAGGTCGGCGCGTGAGGACCGGCGGAGCTTCTGCTGGATGTGCGCCCGGTGGCTCTCGACCGTGCGGATCGACAGGTAGAGCTCCGCGGCGATCTCGGCGTTCGTGTGGCCGAGCGCGATCATCCGCAGCACCTCGACCTCGCGCTCGGAGAGGTCGTCGGGGGGGCCCGACGGGCCCGGCGGCTCGGCGGCGATGCGCGCGCCGAGCTGGGGGTTGAGGTACGTCTCGCCCGCGGCGGCGCGCCGCACGGCCTCGATCAACTCCTCCTCGGCCGCCTCCTTGAGCACATAGGCCAGGGCGCCGGCGCCGAGTGCCTGGCGGGCGAAGGCCGGCTCGCTCTGCATCGTCAGGACGGCGATCCGCGTCGCCGGCGACGCTTCCAGGATCGTCGGGATCGCATCGAGGCTCGAGCCGCCCGGCATGTTCAGGTCGAGCACGAGCACGTCGGGCTTGTGGCCGCGCGCCGCGCGGATCGCGGCCGGGACGTCGCCGACCGACGCCACGACCTCGAAGCCCGCTTCGCCCGTGAGTAGGAGCTCGAGGCCGCGCCTGACCACCGCGTGGTCGTCGGCGAGCACGATCGTGACGCGGCTCGGTTGCCCTGATTGCACGCCGTGACGATACCCCCGAGGCCGTGGTTTCCCGTGGACGGGCCGCGGCTTTGGCCGGATGCGGCGGCCGCCGGGCGCTCCTATCGTCGTCGACATGAACACTGAACCGAAGCCCATGCATGTGCTGATCGCCGGCGGTGGGGTCGCGGCGCTCGAGGCGATGCTGGCCCTGCGCGAGCTCGCCGGCGACCGCGTCCGCGTCACGCTGCTCGCTCCCGAGCCGGAGTTCCGCTACCGGCCGATGGCCGTCGCCGAGCCGTTCTCGATCGCCGCGGCGACCCGTCTCGATCTCGATTGGCTCGTGACGCAGGCGGGCGTCGAGCTCGTCACCGGCGCGCTCGCCGCGGTCGAGCCCGACGAGCACCAGGTGCTCACAGAGGCTGGCGCGACGATCGCCTACGACGCGCTCGTCATCGCCTGCGGCACGCACAGCCGGCCGGCGTTCCCCGGGGTCCTGACGGTCGACGACCGCACCCTCGGCGCGACGCTGCGCGGGCTCGTCCAGGACATCGAGGAGGGCTACACGCGCAAGGTCGCGTTCGTCGCGCCGGCGCAGGCGTTCTGGCCGTTGCCGCTCTACGAGCTCGCGCTGCTCACAGCCCACCAGGCCTTCGGCATGAACGTCCCGGTCGAGCTGTCGATCGTCACGCCCGAGAGCGAGCCGCTGGGCATGTTCGGATCGGTCATCGCGGCTGAGCTCTCGAGGCTGCTGCGAGATGCCGGGATCGCCTTCCGCGGCTCGTCGTTCGCCGCGTTCGCCGACGGCGAGCTGACCTTCGCGCCGGGCGGGGAGCGCCTGCGACCGGAGCGCGTCGTCGCCCTGCCGCTCCTCGAGGGCCCTCGTATCCCGGGGATCGCCACCGACGCGCACGGCTTCATCCCGGTCACCGAGCTCGGGCTTGTCACCGGTCAGACCGACGTGTTCGCCGCGGGTGACGCGACTGCCTACCCGATCAAGCACGGCGGGATCGCCGCGCAGCAGGCCGACGTCGTGGCGGCCGCGATCGCCGCCCAGGCCGGCGCCGCCGTCGACCCGCAGCCGCTGCGGCCGGTGATCCGGGCGATGCTGCTGACCGGCGGCAAGCCGCGCTTCCTCGAGGCCGAGCTGCTCGGTGCGGGCGGGTTCGCCACGAGCGTAAGCGACGTCTGTCAGTGGGACCCACCGACGAAGATCGCGGCCCACTACCTCGGCCGCCACTTGGTCGGCCACGAGCGTGACGTCGTCGGCGTGTAGCGGGGACGGCAGCGGTTGCCCGGCCGCGCCGCAGCGCCTGGGCGACGGGTCGGCCGTGTGGCTGACGCGGACCGCGGGTGCCGGCGCCGAGGAATGGGGCGCGGTCGCCGCCGCCGACCTGTGCGGGCGCCGGGTCGCCCACGGCGCCTACACGCCGGTCTACGGGCCGCGGGCGGCGTTGGAGCTCGACGTCGACGCCGCGTACTGGCACGGAGGCCTGCCCGAGCTCGTGCTCGCCAGTCTCTGCGCGGATGCCGCGGGTTGCGGCATCTCGACCTTCCTCATGCGCGTGGCCGCGTCCGACGTGCGCCTGCTGGCGCTGCTGCGGGCGGAGTTCGCCGCGCGGGAGACGCGGGACGGCGCGTGCGTCGATATCGAGCTCCCGACGGCGGCAAAGGCGCCCTGACCGCCGGCGAGCAGCCTACGGGACCAGCACCGCGGCCCCGGTCAGGCGGCCGCCGCGGAGATCGGCGAGGGCGTCGCCCGCCGCCTCGAGCGCGTACTCGGTCACGTGCGTGCGGACGGGCACGCGCGGCGCGAGCGCGAGGAACTCGACGCCGTCCGCCCGGGTCAGGTTGGCGACGGAGCGCAGCGTGCGCTCGTGCCACAGCAGCTCGTAGTCGAACGCGGGAATTCGGCTCATGTGGATGCCGGCGCAGACGACCGTCCCGCCCGGGGCGACCGCGCCGAGCGCCACCGGCACGAGGGCGCCGTCCGGGGCGAAGACGATCGCGGCGTCGAGCTGCTGCGGCACCGGCGCATCCGACGGTCCGGCCCAGGCGGCGCCGAGCTCGCGCGCGAGCGCCTGCGCCGCGTCATCGCCCGGCCGCGTGAACGCGAAAACCTCCCGCTGCTGCCAGCGCGCGACCTGGGCGACGATGTGCGCGGCGGCGCCGAAGCCGTAGAGGCCGACGCGGCGGGCGTCCTCCCCGCACATGCGCAGCGCGCGGTAGCCGATCAGGCCGGCGCAGAGCAGCGGCGCGGCCGTGGCCGGCGGCAGCTCGTCGGGCAGGGGGAAGCAGAAGCGGGCGTCGGCGACGGCGAACTCGGCGAAGCCGCCGTCGATGTCGCGGCCGGTGAAGCGCGCCCGGGGGCAGAGGTTCTCCCGCCCCGACCGGCAGTAGCCGCACGCACCGCAGGTCCACCCGAGCCACGGCACGCCGACGCGGCGGCCGTCCGCCACCACCGTGCCGACGATCTGGTGCCCGAGGATGCGCGGCGGGTCGGCGACGGCAACTTCGCCGTCCAGCAGGTGCAGGTCGGTCCGGCAGATCCCGCACGCCTCGACGCGCAGCAGAAGCTGGCCGTCGCCCGGCTGCGGGACGGGCCAGCGGTCGCTGCGCAGCGGCCGGCCGGCGCCGTCGAACACCATCGCGCGCATCACGAGAAGATCTTGCACTCTTTCCCGGCCGGCCGTGCGTAGTTGGCCGGAGCGTCGATGGGGCACGCCACGGATGCCGGCACGATCCGCCGGTCATAGGCTTTGCCTCACCATGACAAACACCATTCAGCCGTATCGCGGCGACTACATCAGGCCTGCATTCCGCAACGCGACCGTCGCCGATGCGATGTCGCCAGGCATCATCACGTGCGGTCCCGACGCGCCGCTCGCGGCGGTCGCCGAGCTGATGGCCCGGCACGGCGTCCACGCCGTCGCCGTCGGTGGAATCGCGGCCGGCCACCTCGTCTGGGGGGTCATCGACTCGCTTGACCTCGTCCGGGCGCTGTGTGTGGAGGACGGCCCAGCCGACGCCGCCGCGATCACACGGCAGCCCGCGCTCTCGATCGAGCCCGAGGCTCCCCTCGTCGTCGCTGCCCGACTGATGGTCGAGCACGAGGTCGCGCATCTCATCGTGGTCGACGGCGAACGGCCCGTCGGCGTCGTCTCGACGCTCGACATCGCCGGTGCCGCGGCGTGGGGGAGGAAGTGACGTCCGCGCGCCCGCCGGACGGCCGCGCCTGTAACTTGCCGTAGATGGCCACGAAGCCCAAGTCCAAGCCCGCGACCCCTCCGGCGACCCTCCCGGCCGCGCTGACGGCGGCGCTGGCGGCCAACAGCGGCGTCGCACTGCGCCTGCCGGGCCCCGACGACCCGGGCAAGTTCACCTACGCCGAGCTCGCGGCGGCGGCGGGCGAGGTCGCCCACGGACTGGCGGCGCTTGGGATCACGGGCGGCGATCGCGTCGCGATCCTCTCCTCCACCCGCCCCGAGTGGACGCTGGCCGACGTCGGCGCGCTCCTCGCCGGAGCGGTCGTCGTGCCGATCTACTTCACCAACTCGCCGGAGGAGTGCGAGTACGTGCTCGCCCACTCGGGCACGAAGGTGGTCCTCTGCGAGGACGCCGATCAGCTCGCCAAGGTGGAGCAGGTCGCCGAGCGCTGCCCGGAGCTCGAGGTCAAGATCCTCCTGACCGGTACGGCCGACGGCGCGATGACGCTCGACGAGCTGCGGGCGAAGGGGCGGGCCGCGGACGATCCGAAGCTGCTCGACCAGCGGCGTGCCGCCGTCAAGGCGGGCGACGTGGCGACGATCGTCTACACGTCGGGCACTACGGGCCCGCCGAAGGGCTGCATGCTGACCCACGCGAACATCCTCGCGGCGACGACGATGTACGGCGAGCGGCTCGACCTCAACAGCTCGATGAGCATCTACATGTACCTGCCGCTGGCGCATGCGCTCGCGCGGATCGCCCAGATGGTGGCGTTGACCGCCGGCGGGACGATCATCTTCTGGCGCGGCGACGCGAAGAAGATCATCGACGAGCTGGCCGAGGCCAAGCCGACCCATTTCCCGTCGGTGCCCCGGGTGTTCGAGAAGGTGCACGCGCGGATCCATGCCGGGGTCGCCGACGCGCCGCGGCTGCGCCGGGCGATGTTCAACTGGGCGGTCGCCGAAGGCGGCCGCCGCAGCGCGCGCGAGCGCGACGGGAAGACGCCGGGCCCGCTCGCCCAGCGCCGGCTCGCGCTCGCCGACAAGCTCGTGCTGGCGAAGGTGCGCGCCGCGTTCGGCGGCAACCTCGTGGTCGCTCTGACCGGGGCGGCGCCGATCGGCCAGGACATCCTCGAGTTCTTCGACGCCTGTGGCCTGCTCGTGCTGGAGGGCTACGGGCTGACGGAGACGTGCGCGGCCTCGACGATCAACACCGTGCGCGAGCATCGCTTCGGCACGATCGGGCGGCCGCTGCCGGGCAGCGACGTGGCCGTGGCCGAGGACGGCGAGCTGCGCCTGCGCGGGCCGCAGGTCTTCGCCGGCTACTACCGCGAGCGCGAGGCGACGGAGGCCACGCTCGACGGAGCCTGGCTGCAGACCGGCGACCTCGGGGAGATCGACGCGGACGGCTATGTGCGCATCACCGGGCGCAAGAAGGACCTGATCATCACCTCGAGCGGCAAGAACATCTCCCCGTCGAACATCGAGGAGCAGCTGCGCGAGTCGCGCTTCATCTCGCAGGCGGTCGTCTTCGGCGACCGGCGCTCCTACCTCGTGGCGCTGCTGACGATCGATCCCGACGAGGCCGGGGCGCTCGCGGAGCGCGCCGGCTCGGGCGACGACGACCTCGCCGCCCTATCGGAGCATCCGGGCGTCCGAGCCGAGCTCCAGCAGGTGGTCGACGGCGTCAACGCGCGGCTGGCGCGGATCGAGCAGGTCAAGCGCTTCGCGATCCTCGACCACGACCTCTCGCAGGAGACCGGTGAGCTGACGCCGACCCTGAAGATCAAGCGGCCGGTCGTCGCCGAGCGCTACGCCAAGCTGGTGGAAGAGCTGTACGGCGCGTGAGCGCCCGGCCCGGAGCGGAGCTCGCCCGGGCATAACGCGGTGCGCGTGCTCGTCGTCAACGCCGGGTCGAGCAGCCTCAAGCACGCGCTCGTCGACGCCGACCCGACACGGGGAGTCGTCGTCTCGGCGGCCGCCGAGACCTGGGAGCCCGGAGTCGCCGGCGGACGCCACGCCCAGGCGCTCCGCGCCGCGCTCGCGGGGGCGAGAGGCCAAGCTGAGGCCGTCGGACACCGCGTCGTCCACGGCGGGCCGACGTTCGCCGGGCCGGTGCGGATCGATGCGCACGTGCGGGCCGCGATCGCCGCGCTCGAGCCGCTCGCGCCCCTCCACACGCGCGCGGCGCTCGAGGGCATCGACGCGGCCGCGGCGGCCCTGCCCGGGCTGCCGCAGGTGGCGTGCTTCGACACGGCGTTCCACCGGACGCTCCGGCCGGAGGCCGCCACCTTCGCCCTGCCGCGGGCGTGGACCGAGCGGTTCGGCCTGCGGCGCTACGGCTTCCACGGGCTGAACGTCGCCTGGTGCCAGGAGCGGGCGGCGCAGATCCTCGGTGATCGGGCCAGTCGCCTCGTCGTCTGCCACCTCGGGAGCGGCTGCTCGGTGACCGCCGTGCTCGACGGTCGGTCGGTCGACACGTCGATGGGGTTTACGCCGCTCGACGGCGTGCCGATGGCGACGCGTCCCGGAGCGCTTGACCCCGGGCTCCTCCTGCATCTGCTCGCGGCGGGCGTCGGCGCGGACGAGCTCGACGAGGCGCTCAACCATCGCTCGGGCCTCTACGGTATCGCCGGCCTGCCTGGGCTGCGCGAGGTCGAGCTGGCGGCGGACGCCGGTGATGAGCGGGCGCAGCTCGCCTTCGCCGTCCTCGTGCGCGGCGTCAGCGGCGCCGTCGCGGCGATGACGACCGCGCTGCGCGGCCTCGACGCCGTCGTCTTCAGCGCCGGCGCCGGCGAGCACTCGGCGGCGCTGCGGGCGGGGGTCTGCGGGCGGCTGGCCCAGCTCGGGGTCGTGCTCGACGCGGAGCGCAACGCCCGCCACGCCGAGCGGATCGCGGCGGACGGCAGCGCGGTGGCGGTGTTGATCGTGCCGGCCGGCGAGGAGATCGTCGTCGCTCGCCAGACCGCGGCGGTCGTCACCGGCTGCTGATGACACCGAAGCGGGTCGGCGAAAGCCCGAAATCGCCGCGCTGACCGCGGCCCGCAAGTCAACGCAGGACCGACGCTGCGCGACGCACTATCTTCCGGTTCAGCGGCGCGGCCGTGCGCCGCCGGCGGACCACGCGGTTTCGCGTGTGCTGCGGACGGGCACCACTCCCATAGGAAGCACCCAACCACGCGAGGCAGGTCAGCACGTGCTCCAAGTCGACGAAACGGTGCAGTTCGCCAGCACACCACAGGCGCCGGCGCTGGCGCGCGAGGCGATCACCCGCTTCGCCGCCGCCAACGGGGTCGACGAGACGCGCGCCGATGTCGCCCGCCTGCTCGGCTCGGAGCTCGTCACCAACGCGTTCCTCGACGAGCAGGGGCCGGAGGGCGCCCCGATCCACATGCATCTCGCCTCGACCGCCGGCACGCTCTGGATCGCCGTGTCCAACGGCGGCAGGACGCCGGCTCCGGCGGCACTCGAGGCGTTGAGTGCGGCGGACGGCGTCGCGATGCAGCTCGTCGAGACGGCCGCGTCGCGCTGGGGTGTGCACGCCGACGGCAAGACCCACGTCTGGTTCGAGCTCGACCCCGACCAGGTCGCCGCGCAGTTCGCCGCCAGCCCGTTCCGCGTGCCGCTCAGCGAGGCGCAGGCCCACCAGCTCGCCGCCCTGCGGATCGAGCATCAGGATCACGGGATAACGGTCAGCGTCGAGGCGCTGACGGCGTCGCACCGGCTCGTCGTCGCGCTCGAGGCCGGCCGTCTCCAGCAGCTGCTGGCGATCGCCCCGAACGGCGACCGCGAAGACGACGTCTACATCAAGGAGCAGCTACCGGGTCACGGGTAGAGCGAGCGCATCCGTGCCGCCTCGGCAACGCGCTCGATCGCGACCGACAGCGCCGCCGTGCGGAGGCTGACGTCGAGCCGCTGGGACGCCTCGGTCACCCGCTCGAACGCGGCGTGCATGAGCTGACGCATCCGCGTCGCGACCTCGTCGGCGCCCCAGAAGAACTTCTGCTGGTCCTGCACCCATTCGAAGTAGCTGACGGTGACCCCGCCGGCGTTGGCGAGGATGTCCGGCACCACGGTGATGCCGCGCTCGGCGAGGATCGCGTCGGCCTCCGGCGTGGTCGGGCCGTTCGCGGCCTCGACGACGAGCTCGCAGTCGAGCCGCGTCGCCCGCTCGGCGTCGATCTGGCGCTCGAGCGCCGCCGGGACGAGGACGTCGCACGCGAGCTCGAGCACCTCCGTGCGGCTGATGTGCTCGGCGCCGGGCCAGTCGCGCAGGAAGCGCGACCCCTCGAGCGACCAGGCGAGCAGCGCGGGCACGTCGAGTCCAGCCGGGTCGGCGATCCCGCCGCTGACGTCGCTGAGCCCGACGATCACCGCCCCGCGGGCATGGAGGTCGCCGGCGATCACCGCGCCCACGTTGCCGAAGCCCTGCACCGCCACGCGCGTCCCGGCGACCTCGCGCCCCCCGCGCGCGAGCGCCGACTCCAGGCAGATCACGACGCCGGTCCCGGTCGCCGCCTGGCGGCCGGCGGTCCCGCCGAGGACGATCGGCTTGCCGGTCACGATCTCCGGCACCGCGTAGCCGACCTGCTGGGAGTAGGTGTCCATGAACCAGGCCATCTCCCGCTCGCCGGTGCCCATGTCGGGCGCGGGGATGTCGCGATCGGGGCCGATGACGGGGATCAGCTCGGCCGCGTAGCGGCGCGTCACCCGCTCGAGCTCGCCGACGCTGAGGCGGTTGGGATCGCAGCGGACCCCGCCCTTGGCGCCGCTGAACGGCAGGCCGAGCAACGCGCACTTGAACGTCATCAGCATCGCCAGCGCCGCGCACTCGCCGAGCGAGACGCCGTTCGCGTAGCGGATGCCGCCCTTCGTCGGACCGATCGCCAGCGTGTGCTGGACGCGGTAGCCGGTGAACGACCGCACCTCGCCGTCGTCCATGCGCACCGGGAAGTTGACCACGAGCGCTCGCCGCGGCTCGAGCAGACGCGTGCGCACGTCCGGCTCGAGGCCGATCGCGTCGGCCGCGCGGTTGAACTGCTCGACGGTGATCGCGTAGAGCTCCGAGCGCCATTCGGATCCGGGCGCCACATCGCCGCCGCCCGTGCGCAGCAGCTCCTCCCAGCCGCCCGTGCCGCGCCGCTCCCCCGTCATCGCCGGCAATCTAGTCGATGCCGGCGGCTAGAGTGGGTCGGGTGCGACGGCTGCGCCGGACCCTCATCGCGCTGTTGATCGGCGTCGCCGCCGTGGCGGTTGGCGCACCGATCGCGACCGCGGTGACGCCAGCGCCGACGGGGTACGACGTCGCCTATCCGCTCTGCGGCGCCGCGCTCCCGACCGGGGCCGCCTTCGCCGTCGTCGGCGTCAACGGCGGCCTCGCCAACAACCCCAATCCCTGCCTCGCCGCCGAGCTCACGTGGGCGGCGGCCACGCCGGGCCTGGCGTCGGCGTCGCAGCCGCCGGCCTCGCTCTACCTGAACACCGCCGACCCCGGCAACCGCGTGCCCGACTGGCCGAGCCCGGCGTTCGGCGCCGCCTTCGGCGCGACCCCGTACGGCGCCTGCGACGGCAGCTGGAGCCCGGCCTGCGCCTACCTCTACGGCGCCGCGCGCGCCGCGGCCAGCTACCAGCTGGTCGTCGCCGCGAACACCGGGGTGGCGCCGGCGGCGACGCCGTGGTGGCTGGATGTCGAGCAGGTCAACACCTGGGCCAAGCCGGCCGATCTGCCCGGCTTCGCGGCGGTCAACGTCGCGGCGATCAAGGGGTTCGCCGCCGGGCTGCGGAGCGCGGGCGCCGTCGGGCCGATCGGGTTGTACTCGACGACGCTCCAGTGGCAGGCGATCACCGGGCTGAGCCAGTTCGGTCAGAGCTTCCCCGACTGGTACGCCGGCCTGGGCGCGCTCGCCGCGGCCGAGTCCCACTGCCAGACGTCCTTCTCCGGCGGTCGCGTCGAGCTGGCCCAGTTCGCGGTCGCCGGCCTGGACGGCGACGTCGCCTGCCCGACGCCGGTCGGCCCCGGGCTGCGGATCACCGCGCACGCTCTGCGCCGCGGCGCCCTGACCGCCGGCGGGGCGGTCGCCCCGACCTACGCCGGGCGGGTTACCGTGGCCCTGGCGGGGCTTGACGGGAACCGCGCGATCACGGTCACGCGCCACCCGCTCGCGGCGGCGGGGCGCTGGCGGGCGGTCCTGCCGCTGCCGGTCCACGGCCGGCTCCACGGCGGTCGGCTGACCGTGTCGACCGGGCCGGCGTTCGGCCTGCTCGCCGCGACCGCCCACCTCCGCGTGCGGCTGGCCGCGTAAGGCTCAGCCGGTGGCGTCGAGCGCCTCGCGGGCCGCGTCGAGGTCGAGCCCGGCGCCCCGCAGGAGGTCGATCACCGTCGCGCGGACCTGGCCGACGAGCATGCTCGTCTGCAGGTCGTGCTGGCGGCCGAGCACCGCGGTCGCTTCGGCAGCGGCCTCAAGCGCCAGCCGCCGCGTCTGGCCGTCGGGCCCGGGCGCCACGGCGAGGTCGGACGTCAGCTCGCGCACGGCCGCGGCGAGCGTCCGGATCGCGTGGATGAGCTGGGGGTCGCCGACGCCTTCGGCCCGGCGGATCCCGCCGATCGCCGCCCGCGCGAGCACGCGGCTGTTGCGCAGCGCCAGGTCGACCTGGGCGGCGGCGTCGGCGTAGACGCGCAGGGCTCCACGTGCACGCCGGTGCGGCGGCGAGAGCCAGGCCGTCTCCCGGGCTACGGCGAGCGCGTCGTAGAACGCCGTCAGGCGCTCGTCGAGCGAGCGCAGCTCGAGCAGGGCCCGCTCGGCCAGCGCGAGGTCCCCGGACTCGAGCGCGTCGGCGACGAGGTCGAGTCCGCTCGCCACCCGCTCGAGCACGCGCCCGGCCGCGGCGGCGACCTGCGTGATCGGGTTGCGCGGGAGCAGGACCTGGCCGATCAGGAGCCCGACGGCAGCGCCGATCAGGGCGTCGACGAAGCGCTCGGGGACGGCGCCCTGCACGGCGCCGGGCAGCGTCATCACGAGGATCGCCGAGACCGCGGCCTGGTTGACGAGGATCGTCCCGGCGCCCAGCAGCAATGCCGACGCCATCGCCAGCGCGACGACCGCTCCGATCTGGACGACGCCGGTTCCGATCAGGCGGCTGAGCAGGTCGGCCACGGCGATGCCGGTCGCCACGCCTACGACGAGCTCGACCGCCCGCCGCCGCGGCTGCCCGCGGGCGACGCCGAGCGAGATCACCGCGGCGACCGGAGCGAAGAACGGCTGGCGGTGTCCGAAGACGAGCGTCGCCGCCGCCCAGGCGGCCGCCGCCGAGACCGCACTCTGGGCGACCTGGAGGCGGGCGCCGGCGACGCGCGCCGAGCGCCGGCGGACCGAGCCGCGGATCGCCTCGGTGACGCGGCCGGTCATCCGGCGCCCGCGGTCAGGACGCCGCGCACGAGCGATGCGCGGGGGCCGGCGACGATGTGGATGATGCGGGCGTGGCGCTGCCAGGCGATCACGTCAAGCGCCGTCAGGCGGTCGAGGATGAACTGGAGCGCCACGGCCTGCGCCGGACTCGCGTAGGACCGCGCCACGTCGAACGCGTACCCGGTCGCGTGCAGTCGATCACTGTCGGCCAGGCCGTGGGCCGCCCGGGCGGCGGCGGCCAGGTCGGCGGCGTCGGTCGTCGCCGCCGTCAGCTCGAGCGGGACCGCCGTCTGGCCGATCGCACGCACGGCGGCGGCGATGTAGAGCGCCACGGCAAGCGCGTCCGGACGTAGGTGAAACGGCCCGTCGGCGCGTAGCCCGCGGGCGGCCGCGTCGACCGGGAGCCCGACGAGCGCACCCTGGGCGCGCGCCCGGGCGACCGCGGCCGGGTCGGCGAGCACGGGCGTCGCGGCCGGCGGGCGCAGGGCGAGCTCGGCCGACGGGGCTGCGGTCTGGAGCGCCGTGGCCCGGGCCAGCCCGGCCGGGTCGGCTCGGTAGAGCGCCATCACGTTGCGGGCGGCGTAGACCCGCCAGAGGTAGGTCTCCGAGTCGTCGCCGAGCCCGGCGAGAAAACGGTAGGCGGCGGTATGGACGAGGGGCGTCGAGTCGACGTAGAGCTCGGCGTACGACACGCCCGCGCCGCCGCCGAAGCTACGCAGCGCCGTCTGGAGGTTGCCGATTCCCATGTGGTAGGACTCGACCGCCAGGTCGTCGCGGCCGAACGTCCGCCGGGCGATCGTCAGGTAGTGCTCGGTCGCCGCGAGCGCCGTCGCCGGGTTGAAGCGACCGTCGACGCGGCCGAGCTGCCGCCGCAGCGCCGCGGCCCGCGGACCGCTCGCCCGGGCGATGCGCGCGAGCAGGCGTCGGCTTGCCGCGAGGTCGATGTGCATGCCCAGGAGGCCCGTGCCCGTCTGGGCGACGATCTGGGTGAGCCCGGCCGCGGCGCTCGGATCGGCGCCGGCGACGATGTCGGGGCGGCCCGAGCTCTCGAGCAGGACGATCGCCTCGAGCGTGTCGGCGTCGATCGGGCCGGCCTTGGCCGCCGCGTCGATCAACGGGCGGAAGGCCGCGGTGCGGCGGGCGGCGGCGAGGATGCCGCCCGGGCTCTTGGCGTAGAGCACGTGGGCCAGCCCGTCGCTCGCCGCCTGCTCGAGCAGCCCCGTCCGGGCCGGACTGAACGCCAGCGGGTCGAACGTGCCGCCGGCGTTGCCGCCGCCCGGGACGAGGCGCTTCGGCCCGCCGCCGCCGCCGAGCGCCAGCACGAGGACGATGACGGCGAGGAGCACCGTCCCGGCGAGGGCGGCGCGTCTGATCAGGATCCTGCGCCGTGCTGGGTTGTTCACGAATCCCTCAAGGTCTGCATCTAGGCTAGGCGCCGGTGGTACTGCAAACGAGCACTGGAGCCCGTAGATGATCGAGGCAAGCGGTCTGACCAAGCGCTACGGCGACACGGTCGCGGTCGACGACCTCTCCTTCACCGTACCGCCCGGTCAGGTGACCGGCTTCCTCGGGCCCAACGGCGCCGGCAAGTCGACGACGATGCGGCTCGTGCTCGGCCTCGACCGGCCGACCAAGGGCTCGGTGACCGTCGGCGGCCGGCCCTATACCGAGTACCGCCAGCCGCTGTTCGAGGTGGGGGCGCTGCTCGAGGCGCGGGCGATCCACGGCGGGCGCAGCGCCTACAACCACCTGCTGTGCCTGGCGCAGAGCAACGGGATCGGACGCAAGCGGGTCGACGAGGTGATCGAGACGGTGGGGCTGACCGCGGTCGCCAAGAAGCGCTCGGGCGGCTTCTCGCTCGGCATGGGGCAGCGCCTGGGCATCGCCGCCGCGCTCCTCGGCGATCCCAAGGTGCTGATGTTCGACGAGCCCGTCAACGGCCTCGACCCCGAGGGCGTCCTCTGGATTCGCAACCTGCTCAAGGGGCTGGCGGCCGAGGGCCGCACCGTCTTCGTCTCCAGTCACCTGATGAGCGAGATGTCGATCACCGCCGACCGCCTGCTCATCATCGGCCGCGGCCGGATGATCGCCGAGACGACGGTCGAGGACTTCCTCAAGGGCGGCACCGGCAACTTCGTCCACGTCCGCTCACCGCAGGCCGACCGGCTGAGGCGGCTGCTCGAGGAGAAGGGCATCACGGTCACCGTCGAAGCCGACGGGGCCCTCGAGATAACGGGCGCCGGCTGCGAGGTCGTCGGCGACCTCGCCGGGGCGAACGGCCTGACCCTGCACGAGCTCTCGACCCACAAGGCCTCGCTCGAGGAGACGTTCATGGAGCTGACGCGAGACGCCGTCGACTACCGCACCGACGACGGGGCGCTCGTGCCGGCCGGGGAGGCGGTGGCCTGATGGAGGCGCTCAGCACCCCCGGCCTCGCCGCCGCCGCCACGCCGTCCGAGAAGGGGACGAGGAACTTCGGCGCCGTTCTGCGTTCGGAATTCACCAAGCTCCGCTCGGTGCGCTCGACCTACTGGACGCTGTTCGCCGCCGTCGTGTTCACGGTCGGACTGGCGGTGATCGCCGCCCTCGTCGTGTCCAGCAACTACGCGAGCTTCACGCCGCGCCGCAAGGCCGACTTCAACCCGACCGAGCTCACCCTCGGTGGGCTCAACCTGGCGCAGATCGCGATCGGCGTGCTCGGCGTGCTGACGATCACCAGCGAGTACGGCACCGGCATGATCCGGGCGACGCTCAGCGCCGTGCCCCAGCGGCGGACGATGCTCGCGGCCAAGGGGATCGTGTTCGCCGCGACGGCGCTGGTGATCGGCCTGTTTGCCAGCTTCGTCGCCTACCTGCTCGGTCAGGCGCTGCTCTCCGGCAGCGCGCCGACGACGTCGCTGGGCGATCCGCACGTCCTGCGGGCGGTCGTGGGCGGCGGGCTCTACCTGGCCGCGCTCGGCCTGCTCGGACTCGGCCTCGGGACGATCATCCGCGCCAGCGCCGGGGCGATCTCGGCGCTGTTCGGCCTGCTCTTCGTGCCGCCGATCATCATGGCGCTCCTGCCCCAGTCGTGGCAGGACACGGTCGACCCGTACCTGCCGTTCAACGCCGGCCACCAGGTCTTCGCGGTTGCCCACGACAGCGGGTCGCTCGGCTCCTGGAGCGGATACGGCGTGTTCTGCATCTACGCGGCGGTCGCCCTGGCGCTCGGGGCCCTGCTGATCGAACGCCGCGACGCCTGACGGACTGACCGGACCACTAAGGCCCCGGCGGCTCCGGTCCCTCGGGCGGCCACGGGTCGTCGGGGGGCAGGCCGCCGGGCCACGGCTCGTCGCTGGGCCAGGGGTCCTCGAGCGGCTCCGGGCCGCCGAGCTCGAGCATGTCGTCGGGCAGGAACAACTCGCCCGGCGGGAAGAGCTCGGCGTCCTTGGCCGGGGGCTCCGCCGCCGTCTCCTCGGGCGCGAACAGCTCGCCCGGCGGGAACAGCGGGGCGTCGTCCCCCGCCGGGGGTGGCGTCGCGGGGGCGATGTCGGCGGTCGGCGGGAGCTCCTTCTCGGCCGGCGCCTCCCGCGGCGCGTCCTGGAGCAGGCCGCCGCGCAGGCCGAACTTGATGATTCCCATCGACCCGCCCATGCGCGGGCGCTTCTCGTCGGGCCAGCGCTGCTCGTAGGGGGGCATCTTCCAGACCTGGGCGGCGACCGTGGCGTAGTGATAGCGCAGGTAGGCGACCAGATCCCCGCGATGCTTGCGGCAGGCGTAGCGCCGCGGACCGAGCGGGCCGCCGCCGTTCCAGACGAGCCAGCGGCCGGGAAAGGCGTCGAGGTACTCGCCGAACATCCGCTCCGTGACCTGCCCCTGGAGGCTCCGCTGGGTCCCGTGATCGGGCGTCGCGTCGCAGAACTGGCATCGGAAGACGGCCCTGGTCGGCATCAGCTCGCCGCCCCCGCGTCCTTCGGGCTCCGGGCCGGGCGTGTCCGACTCACCAGGTCTTGAGCCTCCGGTTCATCGGCCATGTCTAGCATGCAGACGTGCAGTGTCAAAGCGTATCGAAGCCGGATCGGCGCCCTTCCGGGCCTCGGCCGGTGCCGGTCTGGGCCACCGCGCGGTGAAGTCGACCCCCGGCGCCGGTCGTCACCGGTGACCGACCAGTCACGGCAGCTTGCCGTGATCGACCTCGGCTCGAACACCTTCCGCCTCGTCGTGTTCAGCTCCGGCGACGGCTGGTGGAAGCGCACGGACGAGATCTTCGAGGCCGTGCGGATCGGCGAGGGCCTGGCGGCGACCGGCGCGCTCGGCGAGGCCCCGATCGGGCGGGCGCTGGCGACCGCCAACGTGTTCGCGCACTTCTGCCGCGCCAACGGCCTCCCGCCCGAGGCGATCAAGGTCGTCGCGACGAGCGCGATCCGCGACGCCGCCAACGCCGCCGACTTCCTGCGCCGGGCCGAGCAGCGGACCAAGCTCGAGATCCGCGTCCTCAGTCAGGAGGAGGAAGCACACTACGGCTATCTCGCGGCCGTCAACTCGACGACGGTCGCCGACGGCTGCGTGCTCGACCTCGGCGGCGGGTCGATGCAGCTTGTGCGCGTCGACGGTCGGCTCGCCACCGAGTATGCGTCGTTCCGCCTCGGAGCGGTGCGGATGACCGAGCGCTTCCTGTCCGGGAACCGCCCGGCCAAGCGGCGCGACCTCGACCTGCTGCGCGCCCACGTCGCCCGCAAGGTCGGCGAGCTGCCGTGGCTGTCGGGCTCGGGACGGCGCCTCGTCGGCCTCGGCGGCACGGTGCGCAACCTCGCGACCGCGGCCCAGCGTTCGGCTGGGCTGCCGTCGATCGGCGTGCAGGGGATGGTGATCACGCGCCCGGCGCTCGAGGAGCTCGTCGAGCAGCTGGCCGCGCTCCCGCCCGATCAGCGCGCCGACGTGCGGGGAATCAAGTCGGCGCGCGGCGACCTGATCCTCGCCGGCGCCGTGGTCGTCGCCACCGTGCTCGAGGTCGGCGGCTTCGACAGCGTCGAGGCGACCGAGGCCGGCCTGCGCGAGGGCGTCTTCTTCGAGCACCACATCGGCGGCGACGTGCCGCTGTTCGAGGACGTCCGGCACGCCAGCGTCGTCAACCTCGCCGCCCAGTACCACGTCGACGCCGCCCACACCAGGCACGTCGCCGAGCTCGCGCTGTCGATGTTCGACG
Organism: uncultured Solirubrobacterales bacterium; assembly: GCA_963742705.1. Taxonomy (GTDB): domain Bacteria; phylum Actinomycetota; class Thermoleophilia; order Solirubrobacterales; family Solirubrobacteraceae; genus Palsa-513. The sequence continues at coordinate 66,374 of CAVUMZ010000003.1, forward strand.
AGCTCGCGGCCGTCGGCCTGCACCCGGGCGACCCGATCGAGCGGGAGCTGCTCTGGTCGGCGAGCGTCCTGCACGACATCGGCATGTCCGTCGACTACGACGACCATCACAAGCACTCGCGCTACCTGATCCTCAACGCCGGCCTCCCCGGCTACGCCCCCAGCGAGCTGGCCCTGATCGCGCAGGCCGCCCGCTACCACCGCAAGGGGACGCCGGACGCCGGGTGGCTGGCGCCCGTGCTCGAACCCGGGGACGAGGCCCGCCTGCGCCGCCTCGCCGTGCTCCTGCGCCTGGCCGAGGACCTCGAACGCTCGCGTGATCAGGACGTGACGGACGCCCACATCCGCCTGCGCGGCGACGGCGTCGAGCTGCGCATCGCCGCCGCCGGCGACCCCACGGTCCCCCGCTGGGCCGCGCAGCGCGAGACCGCCGTGTTCGAGCAGGCGTTCGGCGCCCGCCTGACGGTCACCGGTCGGACCGACGGCGCCTAGCCGCGCGACCGCTAGGCCGGCGGGGCGAGGTTCTCGTGGAGGAAGTCCGTCGTGCGCTGCCAGGAGCGGGCGGCCGCGTCCGGGTCGTAGGTGCCGAGCCGGTTGGTGTCGTTGAAGAAGGCATGGCCGGCGCCCTCGTAAAAGGCGAACTCGGCCTCCACGCCGGCGGCGCGGAGCTCCGCGAGCAGGGCTTCGGCGTCGGCGACCGGGACGAAGTCGTCGCCCGTGCCGAAGTGGCCGAGCACCGGCGCGTCGATCTGCGTGAAGTCGGGCTTGCCGTGCGGCATCACGTAGTAGTAGGTGACGGCCGCGGCGATCTCGGGGTTCGTCGCCGCCGCCCAGATCGACAGGCCGCCGCCGAGGCAGAAGCCGACCGAGCCGACGCCGGTGCCGCTGTTGCCCGCGTGGGCGGCGAGGAAGGCGACGGCACCGGCCATCTCCCTGCCGGCCTGGTCCATCGACATCGCCATCATCTTCTGCTGCGCCTCGTCCGGCTGGTCGGTCGTCTCGCCGTGGTAGAGGTCCGGGGCGAGGGCGAGGAAGCCGTCGCCGGCGAGCCGGTCGCAGACGCTCTTGATGTGGTCGTCGACGCCCCACCACTCCTGCATCACGACGACCGCTGGGCCGCTGCCCGACGCCGGCTCGGCCAGATAGCCGGAGGCGGTGGACCCGTTGGCTTGGAACTCGACAGTCGGCATCGGCTTCTCCAGTCTTCGCGGACGCTAAGTGGCTGCGAGCGTACTTGCGTGAGCGACCACTGGCGGCAACGCTACCGCGCCTGACGCGGTCCCGTGTGAGACTCCCGGCATGGCCTTTGCCGTCGTCGGGCACGTCGAGTGGGTCGAGTTCGCCCGCGTCGCCCAGGTCCCGGGCGCGGGCGAGGTCGTCCACGCCGGCCCCGGCTGGGCGGAGCCGGCCGGCGGGGGCGCCGTCGTCGCCGTGGCGCTCGCCCGCCTCGCCGGGACGGCGCAGCTCTACACGGCGCTCGGCGACGACGAGCTTGGCCGCCGTGCCCGCACCCGGCTCGAGGCGCTCGGCGTCGAGGTCCATGCCGCGACGCGCTCAAAGCCGACCCGGCGGGCGCTGACCCTGATCGACGACGCCGGCGAGCGGACGATCATCACCCTCGGCGAGCGGCTCGCCCCGGCCGGCGACGACGATCTGCCGTGGGAGCGGCTGGCCGCGGCCGACGGCGTCTTCTTCACCGCCGGCGACGCCGGTGCCCTGCGTGCGGCGCGTGCGGCGCGGACGCTCGTGGCCACGCCCCGCGCCCGGGCCGGCGAGAGCGTCCACCTCGACGCGCTCGTCTACAGCGCCGGCGACCCGGTCGAGGCCGGCCTGGCCGACGAGCTCGCCCCCCGGGCGGCGCTCGTCGTCGTGACCCGCGGCGCGGCAGGCGGCGACTGGCGGGCGGCGGACGGGCGCACCGGCAGCTGGCCGGCCGCCGCGCTGCCCGGGCCGGTCAGCGACAGCTACGGCTGCGGCGACTCGTTCGCCGCCGGGCTCACCTTCGGGCTCGGGAGCGGCAGGCCGCTGGCCGATGCGCTGGCCCTCGGCGCCCGGTGCGGCGCCGGCTGCCTGACCGGCCGCGGACCGTACGGCTTCGTCATCGGGTCAGCGCCGTGATCGGCCGCGCCCGCGCGCGGCACGCCGCCATCGCTCGACGCCGGAGCTCGACCGTCGCACGCTGCCGCCGGTCGTCTCGGGAACGCACGACGCCCCCGGGAGGCCGGGGGCGTCGTCCTGCCTGCTGCCGGGGCGCTAAGCCTTGATCAGCGGCTTGACGGCCTTCAGCACCGCCGCCATCTCGAGCGGCTTGTCGAAGCCCATGTCCGGCGTCGGCGACTTGCCGATCATGTAGTTGATCGCCGCGGCGTGACGCGCCTCGACCTGGACGATCGACCCGGCCGTGCCGAGGTAGGCCTTGTTCTGGAGCTTCGGGCCCTGGCCGTTGTAGGCCGCGACGCCGGTGTTCTCGAGCACCGACGCCAACGTCAGGAACGCCGCCTGGTTGCTGACGTTGAAGACGAACGTCGGCTTCTTCGCCGGCGTCCCGCCCGCGGCCTTGATCGCGCTGGTGAGCCCACTGACGTGGGCCGCCTCGTGTCCGCCGATCAGCGTCGCCAGCGTCTTGGCCGCCCCGCTGAGGCCGACAGCCTTGCCCTTGACGTTGTAGAAGTCGGACTCGAGGTACTCGAGCGTCAGCGCGTAGTTGAGGATCGCGAGATCGTTCGCCGGCGATCCCGCGGCGAGCGCGTCGCTCAGGAACGGACCGACCGCTCCGAGGCCGCCGACGGCGACGGCCGCCAGCGTGCCGCGCACGAGGAACGCCTCGCGCGTCATGCCCTTCACTTCGACTGCGGCCACTGCCGGGACCGCAAACTTGGAATCTGCCATTTTGACCTGATCCTTTCTGGTTTGCGGGTTAGTGGAACGGAGCGACGGCGGCGAGGACCTGGTCCATCGTCATCGCCTTGGCGAACGCGCCATCCGGGGTGATCGACTGGCCCGTCAGCGTGTTCAGGATCGCCGCGTGGCGGGCCTCGACGGTGTGGATCGACAGCGCGGCGGCGAGCACGGCCGGGCTCTGGATGTTGCCGGCCTGACCGAGGTAGGCTGCGGCGCCGACGTTCTCGACCGTGGCCGCGAGCTTGGCGACCTGGGTCGCGCTGGTGACCGGGAACTTGCCGACCGGCTTGGCCGCCGGCGTGCCGCCGAGCGTCTTGACCGTGGCCTTGAGCGCGTCGACGTGCGTCTGCTCCTGGGCGCCGATCGTCTTCAGGAGGTCCTGGACCTTGCCCGTGAAGAGACCCGACTTGACGACCTTCTTGTAAAACTCGGTCTCGAGGTACTCGAGTGTCAGCGCGTAGTTGACGATCGCGATGTCACCACTGTTGGCCGAGCTCGACGTCGCCGGCGTCGAAGTGGCGGGCGTGCTCGTCGACTTCGAGCTGCTGCTCGAGCCGCAGGCGGCGATGAAGGCGGCCAGCGAACTCGCCGCGGCCGCGCCGCCGACACCCTTGCCGACCATCTTCAGGAACTTCTTGCGCTCACTCGGGTCACGAGCGAGAACGTCTAGTGCGCCGACCGGCTGGGGGCCGGTTTCCTCGGTCGCGGGGATCGACATGTCGGATACCTCCGATTGGAAGACGTCGGGATCGCGCGGCAACGCGTTCCCCCTTTGATGACACCCGTGCGGCGGGGTGAGTTCTCTGCTGTTAGCGCGGCAGAGGGCCCGACGGATCAATCGTCAGGCTAAAGTCCGACCGGCGAGTGACGCCGCGAGCAGCTCGATCGGATGCACGATCCTAACCGGATGCTCAAGGTGCCGGGCGATCTGGAGCGCGCACCCGGGGTTGGCCGCGGCGACCAAGCCCGGCGCCGTGGCGGCGATGTTTTCCGCCTTGCGCTGCCCGAGCTCGGCCGCCGCCGCCGGCTCCAGCAGGTTGTACACCCCCGCCGAGCCGCAGCAGATCTCCCACTCGGCCGGCGTCACCAGCTCGACCCCGGGGATCGCGCGCAGCAGCGCGCGCGGAGCGTCGCGGATCTGCTGGGCATGGGCCAGGTGACACGCATCGTGGTAGGTCACACGCAGATCGAGCCGGTGGCGCTCGGCCCTGGGCTCGATCGCCGCCAGGAACTCGTGCACGTCGCGGACGCGACCGGCGAACTCCTCGTCACCGGTGAGGTGACCGTATTCCTTCATCCCCGACCCGCAGCCGGCGGCGTTGACGACGATGGTGTCATAGCCTGAGAAGGCGGCGATCGTCTCGTGCGCACACGCACGTGCCTGTTCCTCGTACCCGGTGTGCAGTGCGAGCGACCCGCAGCAGCGGGGGTCGGTCGGAACGTGCACCTCGAAGCCCTCGGCGCTCAGCACGTCGATCGTCGCCTGGTTGACATCGGCGAAGAACACCCGCTGGACACACCCCTGGAGCAGGGCCACGGTCCCCCGCTTGACGCCCTGGGCCGGTGTCACCGCCGCCGGTCGCCGCCAGCTCGAGCGCAGGGACACGGCGGGCGCCATCGCCGCCATCGCCCGCAGCCGGGCGAACCGCGCCGGCAGCAGGCGCTCGAGGCGCAGGCGGCGGTTGACGATCAGCAGCGGCACGAGCATCCGCAGCCGGCCCGGGTGGGGAAAGAGGGCGAAGACGAGGCGGCGGAACGCCCGGTCGGCCGGCGCACGGTCGAAGTTGCGCTCGACCTGCGGGCGCGTCTGCGCCAGCAGCAGGTCGTACTGGACGCCGGACGGGCACGCCGTCACGCAGGCCATGCAGCCGAGGCAGCGGTCGATGTGGGTGACCATCGGCGCCGACAGCTCGGGCTGCTCGTGCCCGAGCGCCATCAGGGCGATGCGCCCCCGCGGCGAATCCATCTCCTCGCCCCAGACGGCGTAGGTCGGGCAGGTCGGCAGGCAGAAGCCGCAGTGGACGCAGTCGTCGATCAGCGCCGGGTCGGGCGGCCGCTGGTCGTCCCAGGCCGAGTCGGGGCGCTCGACGGGTGGCGGCTCGGTGGCCATCGGCGCGCTCAGATCCCGCCCACGTAGCGGCCCGGGTTGCACACGCCCGCCGGGTCGAAGCGGGCCTTGACGCGCCGCAGCAGCTCGAGCTCGGGGCCGGCGCCGAGGCCCCACGGATCGACCGCGGCGCGCAGCTGTGCCGGGGCCGACTCGAGCACGCACGGGGCGGGCGCCACCGCCGCGCGCAGCCGCGCGAGCGCCTCGGGATCGTCGCCGGGAACACGCACCCAGGCGAGGCCGAGGCCGGCGCGCACCACGGCGGATTCCGATGCGCGCAGCAGGGTTTCGAGCTGGGCGGGGAGGGTCGATACGCGAACGACCGCACCGCCCTGCGGCGGGCGCTGGCGCGCCCGCTGCTGCGCCCAGACGGCGTCGTCGTCGGCCTCGATCGCCGCCTCGATGCCGGCGTCCAGCAGCAGCGCCGCGACCGCGTCGGCCGTGCTCCGGGCCGAGCGGCCGCCGGCCCGGGCGAGCACGCACCCCCCGGCCGCCGCCCCGTCCCAGCGCAGATCGAGCGCCTCGAGCTCGAGCGCGTGCGCGGCCAGCGCCCGGCAGGCGCCGGTGAGCACGCTCGGGTCGCCGCAGCGGCCGGCGACGGTCAAGGTCTCACCCGGGAGCGGATGCAGGCGCACCGTCGCCTCGCAGATCACGCCGAGCGTCCCGAGCGCACCGCACATCAGCTTGGCCAGGTCGTAGCCGGCCACGTTCTTGATCACGTCCGAGCCCGCCCGCGCGACCGTGCCGTCGGGCAAGGCGACGCGCACGCCGAGGATCAGGTCGCGCACGCCCCCGTGGCGGTGGCGCAGCGGGCCGCTGTCGCCGGTCGCGAGGATCCCCCCGAGCGTCGCCCGCCCGTCGCCGTCGGGCGGGTCGAGCGACAGCCGCTGGCCGCTGGCGGCGAACCGCTCCTGCGCCCGGGCGAGCGGCACGCCGGCTTCGAGCACCGCGGTCAGGTCGCCCTCGTTGTGGGCGACGACCCGGTCGAGCCCGCTCGTGCGCACGAGCAGGTCCGGCTCTGCGCCCGGGCCGCCCCAGTCGAGCTTCGTGGCGCCCCCGACGGGCCGCACGCGCCGCCCGTCGGCCAGGATCCCGGCGAGCTCGGCCGCGTCGGCCGGACACGCCTCCACCACCGTCGTCATCAGAAGCGCTCCGCCAGGCCGGCGGCCTCGAGCGGGTGCACGCGGTAAGGCCCCGGGACCTCGCCGCACAGCCGCGGCGTCGGCATCACCTTGCCGGGGTTGGCCAGGCCGTCGGGATCGAACGCGCACCGCAGCATCTGGAAGGCGGCGAGGTCGGCCTCGGCGAACTGCTTGCCCATGTACTTCTGCTTGTCGACGCCGACCCCGTGCTCGCCGGTGATCGACCCGCCGGCCTGGAGGCAGGCCTCGAGGATCAGGCCCGAGAGCTCCTCGGCCCGCTCGGCCTCGCCCGGGGTGTGGCCGTCGTAGCAGACGAGCGGGTGGAGGTTGCCGTCGCCGGCGTGGAAGACGTTGGCGACCCGGAGGCCGAACTCGCGGCCGAGGTCCTCGATCCGGCCGAGCACCTCCGGCAGCTTGGTGCGGGGGATGACCCCGTCCTGGACGAAGTAGTGGCTGGAGATCCGCCCGGCGGCCGGGAACGCCGACTTGCGCATCTTCCAGAAGATCGCCCGCTCGGCCGGGGTCTGGGCGACGCGCACGCCGGTCGACTCGCTCTCGTGGCAGAGCCGCTCGAGTTCGGCGAAGGCCGCCTCGCACTCGTGCTTCGGGCCGTCGAGCTCGACCAGCAGCGCCGCGCCGGCGTCGGCCGGCCAGCCGGCGTGGGCCATCTGCTCGGACGCCTGGATGGCCAGGGCGTCCATCATCTCGATCGCCGCCGGCACCATCCCGGCCGAGACGATCTCGGACACCGCCCGGCCGGCGGCGCGGGTGTCTGAGAAGAAGGCGACCAGCGTCTTCGTCGACGCGGGGGCGGGGATGACGCGGAGCGTGATCCGGGTGGCGACGCCGAGCGTGCCCTCCGAGCCGACGAAGGCGCCGAGGAGGTCGTAGCCGACCGGATCGAGATGCTTGCCGCCGAGCTCGACGACGCCACCATCCGGCAGCACGACCTCGAGGCCGGTGACGTAGTTGGTCGTGAAGCCGTACTTGAAGCAGTGGGCCCCGCCCGAGTTCTCGGCCACGTTGCCGCCGATCGAGCAGACGATCTGGCTGGAGGGGTCCGGCGGATAGAAGTAGTCGGGGGCGACGGCGTGGGAGATCGCGATGTTGGTCACGCCCGGCTCGACGACGATCCGCTGGTTGGCCAGGTCGACCTCGAGCACGCGGCGCATCCGGCTGAGCACGAGCAGGACGCCGTCCTCGATCGGCAGCGCCCCGCCCGAGAGGCCCGACCCGGCCCCACGCGCGACCCACGGGACCTTGAGGTCGTGGCACGCCCGCACGACGTCGCGAACCTCCGCCGCGTTGCCCGGAAGGACCGCGACCGGCGGCACGACGTGGTAGTGGAGCAGGCCGTCGGACTGGTAGGTGCGCAGGTCGTGCGGGTGCGTGAGCACGTGCTCGTCGCCGCAGATCGCCCGCAGGCGCCCCGTCAGCTCGCGCGCCGGGAACGCGCCGGCGGTGGTTTGCCCAGGTCCGGGGCGAGTCATGCTAGGAGGTGTAGCGCGGATCGAGGAGACACGACGAAGCACATTCAACACGAGCCGGCCGAGGAGTCGGTGGCGCCGCGCCGAAATCCGGGCGGATGTGCCCCTCGTCCCGGCTGGAGCCGGAGGCTGCGCCGTGGTTGATCTGCTGATCCTGCTGGCGACGACCGTCGCCGCCGTCGTCGGTTCGCGCCGCGGCCTGATCGTCAGCCTGTTCACGCTCGTCGGGTTCGTGCTCGGCGCCGTGCTGGGCACGGCGATCGCCGGCGCCTTCCTGCCCCCGCGGGCCACGTCGCTGGCGACGCCCGTCTTCGGCCTGCTCGCCGCCCTCGTGATCGGCGGGACCTGCGCCGTGGCGATGAGCGAGCTCGGACGGCGGCTGCGCGCCGCCCGCCCGAACGGCTTCCCCGGGCGCGCCGACGGCCCGCTCGGCGCGGCCTTCTCCGCCTGCATCGTCCTCGGCCTCGCCTGGATGCTCGGCGCCGTGCTCCTGGCCGTGCCCCGCGACAGCCTCGGACTGCGCGTCGACGTCGAGCGGTCCGCCGCCCTGCGCGGCCTGCGCGCGCTGCTGCCGGCGCCCGGCGGCGCGCTCCACGCGCTCGCTCCCTTCGACCCGCTGCCGGCCCTCCAGGGGCCGCAGGCGGCGATCGCCCCGCCGACCCGGCAGATCACCCGGTCGAGCGCCGTCCACCGCGCCGAGGCCAGCGTCGTACGGATCGTCGGGAGCGCCTGCGGCGTCGGCATGGAGGGTTCCGGCTGGGTCGCCGCGCCCGACGAGGTGATCACCAACGCCCACGTGGTCGCGGGCGAGGCCGACACCGTCGTCGAGCTCGGCGGCGACGAGATCCCGGTCGATGTGATCGGTTTCGACACGCAGAACGACATCGCCGTGCTTCGCGCCCCCGGCCTCGACCTGCCGGCGCTGCCGCTCGCGGTGAACCCGCCGGCCGGGCGCGCCGCGGCGATCCTCGGCTTCCCCGGCAACGGGCCGTTCGATCTGCGCTCCGGCCGGATCGGGGCGACCGTCGATCGGCGGGCGCCCGACGCGTTCGGCGAGCGCACGGTGCCGCGGCAGCTGACGCCGCTGCGCGGCCTCGTTCGGCCGGGGAACTCCGGCGGGCCGCTGGTCGACGCCCGCGGCCGCGTCGTCGCCACGGTCGTCGCCGAGACCTTCGGCGGCGGCATCATCGGCGGCTACGCCGTCGCCAACCCGCCGGTCGCCCGCGACCTCGCCGCGGCCACCGCGCCGGTCTCGACGGGCGCCTGCAAGCACTGACGGTCGCTCACCCAGGTGCGCCCTAGCGCCTGACCGTACGACGTTCGCAGCGACGGCGGGCTGGCCCGCGTGTCCACATGGGTATGCCAGGCGGTCGGTGTCTGAAAACGGGGGGTCGACCTAGACTGGGCGTGTGCGAGTCGACAGCTCGATCGAAGCCCGCTGGGATTTTGTGCTTCGCAACTGCGAGGACCGCGGGGTGCGCTTCGTGCGCCTGTGGTTCGTCGACGTCCTCGGCAGTCTCAAGAGCATGGCGATCCCCGTGTCCGAGCTCGAGGGGGCGCTCGAGCACGGCGTCGGCGTCGACGGGTCCTCACTCGAGGGCTCGGCCCGCCTGGCCGAGCGCGACGTCATCGCCCACCCCGATCCGCTGACCTTCCAGATCCTTCCGTGGCGGCCGGGCTCGCTCGTCGCGCGGATGTTCTGCGAGGTGCGCATGCCCGACGGCCGGTCGTTCGCCGCCGACTCGCGGCTCGCGCTCGCCCGCGTCGTCGCGGCCGCGGCCGAGCTCGGCTTCACGTTCGAGGTCGGCTGCGAGGTCGAGTTCTTCCTCTACGCCGAGGGCGAGCAGCCCGGTCGCGATCCGCTGCCGGTACCGCTCGACGAGGGCGCCTACTTCGACCTCACCTCGCTCGACGTCGGGTCGGACTTCCGCCGGCGGACGATCGAGTACCTCGAGCAGATGGGGATACCGGTCAAGAGCGCTCACCACGAGGTCGCCGCATCCCAGCACGAGATGGACCTGCGCCACACCGACGCCCTGTCGATGGCCGACGGCCTGATGACCTTCCGCCTGGCCGTCAAGGAGGCTGCCCGGGCCGTCGGCTGCTACGCGACGTTCATGCCGCAGCCGGTCGAGGGCCAGCCGGGCTCGGGCATGCACCTGCACATGTCGCTGTCGGACGCCGACGGGAACGTCTTCTTCACCCCCGACCGCGCGCAGGTGCTGTCGCCGCTCGGGCGCGCCTTCCTCGCCGGCGTGCTCGCCCACGGCCCCGAGCTGTGCGCCGTCACCAACCAGTGGGTCAACTCCTACAAGCGCCTGGCCAACGGCTTCGAGACCCCGCAGCACGCGACGTGGACGCGCCACGGACGCTGCGCGATGGTCCGCGTCCCCTCGGCGCGCAGCAACCGTCCGCGGGCCGCCCGGATCGAGCTGCGCTCGCCCGACCCGGCGGCCAACCCATACCTCGTGCTCGGGCTCGTGCTCGCGGCCGGGCTGCGTGGGATCGAGCGCGGCTACGAGCTCGAAGCCGAGACCGTCGACGAGGCGCCCGCCGGCGCCCGGGCGCTGCCCGGCGACCTCAGCGAGGCGACCGACCTGTTCGAGCGCTCGGAGCTCGTCCGCGACACCCTGGGGGACCGCCTATGCGACTGGTACGTGCTCAACAAGCGGCGCGAGTGGGCCGACTATCGGACGACGGTCAGCCCCTTCGAGCGTCGCCGCTATCTGCGGCTATGACCGAGGCCTGGATCTACGCGACCGACTCCGGGGAGGCCGACGAAAGCGCCCGGCTGCTCGCCGAGCTGGGCTTCAGCGCCCGCCGCGTCAACATCAACGGCTCGTTGCGGCCGGCCGCCGGCGACGGCGGCGCCGAGCGCCGGCCGACGTTGATGCTCCTGCTCGCCGGCGCCGGCGCCGGGCCGGCCGTCGGCGACCTCTGCCAGCGCCTCGAGCAGGACGACGAGCTGAGCGAGGTCCCGCGCGTACTGGCGCTCGACACCGCCGATCTCCGGGCCGGCGCCGGGGACGCGTCGGCCCACGAGCTGATCGTCCGGCCCTACTCCGGCGCCGAGCTCGAGATCCGCATCGCCCGTGCGCGCCAGCAGACCGGTGGCGCCGACCCGGACCTGCTCCAGGTCGGGGCGCTCCAGCTGAACCTGGCCAACTACCAGGTCTCGATCGACGGACGGCCGGTCAACTTCACCTACATGGAGTACGAGCTGCTCAAGTTCCTCGTCACCCACCCCGGCCGCGTGCACACCCGGGAGGCGCTCCTGAGCCGGGTCTGGGGCTACGACTACTACGGCGGCGAGCGGACGGTCGACGTCCACATCCGCCGCCTGCGGGCCAAGCTCGGCCAGGACTACGGCGGACGAATCCAGACGGTGCGAAGCGTCGGGTATCGCTTTGACGCCTGAGCGCTCCGGCGCAGCGGCGGCGGCGGCCGAGGCGGCGGCGGGCGGCGGCGCCCGGCGCCCCGGCCAGAGCCGGGCGATCTACGACGGCTTCCGGACGACGATCAAGACCGTCGGCACCGGCGTCCGCGGCAGCCGCGACCTGACCTTCGTCGAGGCGCGCGCGGCGATGGACGTGCTCCTGGCCGGCGCGGTCTCGCCCGCCCAGGTCGGGGCCTTCCTGATCGCGATCCGGATCAAGGGCGAGTCGCCGGCCGAGCTCGCCGGCTTCGCCCAGGCGATGCGCGACGCCTGCCGCAGCTGCGAGACCACCAGCCGCCGGCCGCTCGTCGCCTGCGCCGGCGCCTACGACGGCGTCGCCGACACGCCGCATCTCGGGCTGGCGGCCGGGGTCGTCGCCGCCGCCGCCGGGGCCGGGGTGATCCTCCACTGCGGGGACACGCTCGGTCCGAAGTACGGGATCACGGTCGCCGACGTGCTCGGGGCGCTCGGCGGGCCGGCCCGACCGACGGCGGCGCAGTCGACGGCGATGCTCGAGGCCGCCGGCGTCACCGTCGTCCACGCCGGCGAGGTGCTGCCCGGCTGGCGGGCGCTCGCCGCGATCCGCGACGAGGTCGGCGTGCGCGGGCCTGTCCACTCGGCCGAGAAGCTCGTCGACTACTTCGGCGCCCGGCGCTTCGTCGTCGGCCACACCCACAGCTCCTACAGCGAGCGCCTGCTCGGCGCGCTCGCGCTGCTCGGAGCCGAGCGGTCGATCGCCGTCCGCGGCGTCGAGGGGTCCGACATGATGCGACCCGCTCGCCCCCTGGCGGTCGAGTCCGGCCGGGCGCTCGAGCTGCCCCAGCGACTCGATTCGCGCCCACCCCGGCCGGACGCCGGGCACGATGCGGCCGCCCACGTGGAGCGCTCGGCGGCGTTGACGCTCGAGCTGCTCGGCGGCGAGTCCGGCGGCCCGATCGCCTACACGGTGGCGCTCAACGCCGGCCTGCGCCTGTATGCCGCGGGTCTCGTGGCCGACACGCGCGACGGGCTCGAGCTGGCCGAGACGGCCGTGGCCGACGGGGGGGCGATGGCGACGCTGCGCGCGATGCTCGCCGCCGCCTGAGCTCGGTTGCAAAGTCGCGGGCCCTTAGGGTAACCTAAGCCCTATGGTCCCGACCGACCGTTGGCGCTGATGGCCCAGCTCGACTGGTCAGACTGGCCGGTGCTCGAGGTGCGGGTGACGGCGCCGCGGCCGACGTGCTACGCCCGCGGCGTGATGGACGCCCTGCGGGCCGGACTCCACCGCGGCGGGCCGTTCGCCGTCGTCGTGGTCGGCGAGCCGACGGCGCCCGACCGGCGCCAGCCGATCCCCGGGCCGATCGACACCCGCTGGCTGCGCCACTGCGGCGGCATGCTCGCCCGCAACTGCCGGGGGATCGCCTACGTGACCGAGGATGCGCCGGTCCGCCTCTCGGGCTGCACGGCGATCGCCTGCGCGAGCGTGCAGGAGGCGCGCGACTGGGCGCACAGCCGGGTCGAGAGCGTCCGCGCCGTCGCGGTCGTCTGAGTCCTTCGGCTTGAGCGGTAGGACTTGACCGAGGAGGCGCAGGACGCGCCGGCCGCGGACATCGACACCCGCGACGAGTTCGCGGCCGCGCTCGCCGGCTGGGGGCTGACCGCCAGCCAGATCGCCGACACGCTCGAGGCGACCGACTTCGGCCTCAGCCTCGTCGACGTACGCGCCGACGGGCGGCCGAGCGACGGCGTCGGGATCGTCGTCGACGACCGACGCGACGCGGAGCTGCGGTCGTTGTTCGACTGGCGTGAGGCCCAGGCCGACGAGACGGGCTGGGCGTTCGCCGAGACGCCGCAGGTCCGGGTCGTGCTCGGTCCCGACGCCCAGGCGCTGGTGCGCTTCGCGGTCACCATCGGCCGGCCGGTGGAGCTCGAACGCCGCTATCTGTTCGCCGTGCATGCCGTGGCGCCCCGCCTGGCCCAGCTCCAGATCGCCGGCACGGCGCTCTGGCTGGTGCCGTCGACCCTGGTCGAGCTCCGGGCGGCGCGCGGCGGGCCGAAGGACGCCTACGACGTGGCCGGACTCAGCCTACGCGTCGGACGGATCGCCCGACCGTTCCCGACGATCGACGAGGCGCTCGCCCACGTCGGCATGCCCCGGGCGACCGTCCGCCCGCCGAACCGCGCCGAACGCCGAGCGGCGGCCCGGCGCAAGAAGTAGCTCGCCGGCCGGCCGGCCGCCGCTCGTCCGCGTCGGCTTGCGTACTCCCACCGATCCGCTGGCCGGCGCGCGCTAAAGTGGGGGATTGATTGCGCGCGCAAGCGCCATGGGCTCTTGTGCCGACTTCGCGTCTAGACGGAAGGATCGTGGGGCCCAAGATGGAGCGCAAGTGGTGGACGCTGATCGCCGTGAGCATCGGCACGTTCATGCTGCTCATCGACGTGACGATCGTGAACGTCGCGCTCCCGGACATCCAGACGTCGCTGGGGTCCAGCTTCAGCGACCTCCAATGGGTCGTCGACGCCTACTCGCTGATGCTGGCGGCGCTGCTGTTGACGAGCGGCTCGCTGGCCGACCTGTTCGGCCGGCGGCGGGTGTTCGTGATCGGGCTCTGCATCTTCACCGCAAGCTCGCTCCTGTCGGGCCTGGCGACGACGCCGCTGTTTCTCAACGTCGCCCGCGGGGCCCAGGGCGTCGGCGGGGCAGCGATGTTCTCGACCTCGCTCGCGCTGCTGGCCAACTCCTTCCGCGGGCCGGAGCGGGGCGTCGCGTTCGGCGTGTGGGGGACGATCACCGGCCTAGCGGTCGCGATCGGCCCGGTCGTCGGCGGCGGCCTGACGACCGGATTCGGCTGGCGCTGGATCTTCCTGGTCAACGTTCCGATCGGGGTGATCGGCGTGGCGCTGACGCTGCTGCGCGTCGAGGAATCACGTCAGCCCGGCGCCCACCGGCCCGACTGGCTCGGGGCGCTGACGTTCAGCGGGGCGCTGGCCGCGCTCGTCTACGCCCTGATCAAGGGCAACTCGCTCGGCTGGTCCTCGACCGAGATCGAGGCCTGCCTCGGCGGGGCCGGCGCGCTGCTGATCGTCTTCCTGGTCGCCGAGCTCGTCCAGCACGCGCCGATGTTTGACCTTGCGCTGTTTCGCCTGCCGACCTTCTCCGGCGGGGCGCTCGTCGCGTTCTCCCTGTCGGCCGGGATGTTCTCGCTGCTGCTCTACCTGACGCTCTACCTCCAGGATGTGCTCGGTTTCTCGGCGCTCGACACCGGCCTGCGGCTGCTCGTACTCTCCGGCGGGATCCTCCTCACGTCGACGATCGCCGGCCGCCTCACCGCCCGCGTCTCGATCCGGCTGCTGATCGCCCCGGGTCTGGCGATGGTCGGCGCCGGTCTCTTGCTGATGCGCGGCCTGACGCCGACGTCGGACTGGGTCCACTTCGTCCCGGGCTTCATCGTCGCCGGCGCCGGCGTGGGGTTCATCAACCCGCCGCTGGCCTCGACCGCCGTCGGCGTGGTCGAGCCGGCCCGGGCCGGGATGGCCTCCGGGATCAACTCGACCTTCCGCCAGATCGGAATCGCCACCGGCATCGCCGGCTTCGGGGCGATCTTCGCGCACACGGTGAGCGCCAAGATCGTCACCCTGCTCAGCGCGGACGGCACCGTCGGCACGGCCCAGGCCCACACGCTCGCCGCCAGCGTGTCGCAGGGGGCCGGCGTCGGATCGGCGATCGCGACCGCCCCGGCGGGGGTGCGGGCGGCGGCGGCCACCGCCGTGCGCACCGGCTACGTCGACGGCCTCAACCAGATCTTCCTGATCGCGGCGATCCTGATCTTCGTGTCCGCCGCCCTGTCGTTCGTCCTGATCCGTCAGAAGGACTTCGAGGCCTCGGCCGCGCACCATGTCCAGGGCGTTCCCGCTCCGGCTGTGGAGGCGCAGGAGGACGCGGACGCGCCGGTCGCCGATCAGGCCGAGCTCGGTGCGCCGCCGGCGGCGCTGGCCGGGGACGCCGTGGCCGACGACGGCCGATCGCCGGCCGCCCCGGCGCCCACGGGCGACGCTCCGCCGACGGCGGTGGGAGCGCCGGTCGCGGCCGTAGCCGGCGATGGCGCGGCCGCAGCCGGCGATGGGGCGGCCCCGGCAGTCGCGACGGGGGCCGAGCGCGTGTCGGAGACGACCGGGCTGGCCGAGCTCGCGGGCCCGTCGCACGCCGTCGCCGTGGCCGCCGGGCAGGCCGCGGCCGACTGCGCCCGCGAGATCGAGCGGAGCATCGAGGAGGAGCGCCGCCGGGCCGAGGCCGGTTGGCAGGCCGGCGCCGGCTGGTCGCCGCTCACCGGTGGTCGGGCCGCCGCGCTGCGGACGCGCCTCGCCGAGTTGGGCGAGCGGCGCGAGCGCTTGGTGGCGTCCCTCGCCGAGCAGGCGACGGCGGTCGACGAGCACACGCGCGCGGCGATCGAGCACACGCAGGAGGCCGCGGACCACGCCGAGGAGGCGGCGGCCGCGCGACGCGAGCTGTACGGGCTGATCGCCGCTCTGAGCGCCCTGGCCGACGAGGCCGCGGCTCCGACGCCGCACGCGCCGGACAACGGCGCCGGCGAGACTCCGCCGACACCGCGGCTCCAGGCGTAGCTGCGCGCTGGTGGATCGGCGGGGCGGCTCGACTCGTCGTCGGGTGACGAACCCGGCACGCGACGAAAGTTTTGCTTCCTGCTTGTGGCAATCGCCGCAAGCGGAATATTGTTGCCACGTGGGCCTGGGCAGCCAATCACTCGTCGCACCGCGCGAGCCGGCCGCGCCGACCCGGCATCGCCCCCGAGCGGGCTCTGAGCGGCTCCGGCGTGTGCGCCCGGCGCGGCGTCGCCCCCGCGGGTCCGCCGCCGCCGGTCCCGACCCCGGCGATCCAAGTCTGAGGCCTATACATCGAGCGAGCAAGGAGAGACAACGGTCATGAACAAGCCAAGGATCCGGGTCGCGATCGCGGTGACGGTGGTCGCGGTCGTGGCGATCACGGTCGCCGCCTGCGGGAGCAGCAGCAGCAAGAGCAGCAGCACCAGCACCGGGGCGACGAGCACCGGCGGCAGCGGCCCGACGGTGGCGCTGCTGCTGCCCGAGAACCAGACCGCGCGGTATGAGACCCACGACCGGCCCGACTTCGCCGCCAAGCTCAAGCAGCTGTGCAGCACGTGCAAGCTCCTCTACAGCAACGCGACGCAGGACGCGACCAAGCAGCAGAGCCAGGCGGACGCCGCGCTGACGCAGGGCGCCAAGGTGCTGGTGCTCGATCCCGTCGACGCGGGCTCGGCCGGAGCGATCGTCACCGAGGCCAACGCCCGCCACGTTCCGGTCATCAGCTACGACCGGCTCATCACCAACTCGGCGATCGACTACTACGTGTCGTTCGACAACGCCCGCGTCGGCATGCTCCAGGCGTCGGCGCTCGACGCCAAGCTCAAGGCCACGGGTCACCCGACGGGTCCGATCATCATGATCAACGGCGACCCGGCCGACAACAACGCCAAGCTCTTCAAGCAGGGGGCGCTGGCCCAGTTCGCCAAGGACGGCGTGAAGATCGCCAAGCAGTACGACACGCCGGGCTGGCTCGGCAGCAACGCCCAGAACGAGGCCCAGCAGGCGATCACGGCGCTCGGCAACAACGGCTTCGCGGCGATCTACGGGGCCAACGACGACATGGCCGAGGGCGGCATCGCGGCGATGATGGGGGCCGGCATCGACCCCAAGACGCGCCCGACGACCGGACAGGACGCGTCGCTGGCCGGCGTCCAGCGGATCCTCGCCGGCACGCAGTACATGACCGTCTACAAGACGGTCACCGCCGAGGCGCAGGACGCGGCCGAGCTCGCCGCGGCCGTCGTCCAGGGCCAGCAGCCGCCGGCCGGCCTGATCAACGAGCAGACCCCGAACGGCAAGAAGACCGTGCCTTCGGTGATCCTGACGCCGATCCCGGTGACGGCGTCGAAGATCAAGGCCACGGTGGTCAAGGACAACTTCTGGACCACGGCGGAGATCTGCACGAGTGCCTACGCCGCGGCGTGCAAGGCGGCCGGCATCGTCTGAGAAAGAACGGGACGGGTCGCAGCCGCGGCCCGTCCCTGCCATCGTCATTTGAGGGGAGGAAGAACGAGATGAGCTCGGATACGCCGGTGCTTGCCCTCAAGGGGGTGAGCAAGCGCTTCGGCGCGGTGCAGGCGCTGTCGGAGGTCGACTTCGAGGTGGCGGCCGGTGAGGTCGTCGGCCTCGTCGGCGACAACGGCGCCGGCAAGTCGACGCTGGTGAAGACGATCGCCGGCATCTACAAGCCCGATGCCGGGGACTTCTACTTCGAGGGCGAGCCGGTGTCGATCGACGGGCCGAACGCGGCGACGGCGCTGGGCATCGCGACCGTCTACCAGGACCTGGCGCTCTGCGACAACCTCGACGTCGTCTCGAACCTCTTTCTCGGCCGCGAGGAGCTCGCCGGCGGCTTCGGGGCCGTGGCGCGCCAGCTCGACGAGGCCGAGATGGAGCGTCGATCCGCCGACCTGCTGTCCAACCTCGCGGTGACGATCCCGAGCCTCCGCTCGGAGGTCGGCACGCTGTCAGGCGGCCAGCGCCAGCAGGTTGCCGTCGCCCGGTCGCTGCTCGGCGAGCCGAAGGTGGTCCTGCTCGACGAGCCGACGGCGGCGCTCGGCGTGGCCCAGACCGCGCAGGTCCTGGCGCTCGTCACGCGCCTGCGCGAGCGCGGCCTCGGCGTCGTGATGATCAGCCACAACCTCCACGACGTCTTCGAGGTGACCGACCGGATCTTCGTCCTGCGGCTCGGCCGGCGGGAGGCGAGCTTCGTCACCGCGCAGTCCCGGGCCGAGGAGGTCGTCGCGGCGATCACCGGGGCCCGCGACCGCGTCGGCGCCGCGGCCGGGGGTGATCGGCGATGAGCTCGGCAGCGACGACGGCCACGCCCCCGGTGTCCGGGGGCCTGAAGGCTCCGCGCGAGAACGTTGTGCGCCGCTTCGTCGAGGGCGACCTGGCCTCGCTGCGCGTCTTCATCGTGCTCGGCCTGATCTGGCTGGTGTTCCAGCTCGAGAACAGCCACTTCCTCACGGCGGAGAACCTCACCAACCTCTTCCTCCAGATCACAGCGGTCGGGCTGATCTCGGTCGGCGTGGTCTTCGTCCTCCTGCTGGGCGAGATCGACCTCTCGGTGGGCGCGGTGAGTGGTCTCGCGGCCGCGGTGATGGCGGTGCTGAACGTCCAGCACGGGTGGAGCCCGTACACGGCGATCGCCGCCGCCATCGTCGCCGGCGTGGCGATCGGAGCGCTCCAGGGGGCCCTCTTCACCCGCTTCGGCATCCCGTCCTTCGTCGTCACGCTGGCCGGGCTGCTGACCTGGCAGGGCGCGCTGCTCCAGGTGCTGGGCAGCACCGGCACGGTCAACCTCACCGATCCCAAGATCACCGGACTGGCGAATACGTTCTACTCGGACACCGTCAGCTGGATCATCGCGATCGTCGTGATCGTGGTCTATGCCGGAGCCACACTCGCGGCCTGGCGAAGTCGGGTGTCCGCGGGGCTGGCCGACCAGGACCTGCGGCGGCCGCTCGTGCGGGTCGTGCTGGCCACGGCGGCGACAATCGCCGTCGTCCTCGTCTTCACCTCCGACCGTGGCCTGCCCCTGGCCGTGCTGATCCTCCTGGCGTTCGTCGCCGGCATGGAGTACTGCGCCACGCGGACGCGGTTCGGCCGGCACGTCTTCGCCGTCGGCGGCAGCGCAGAGGCGGCCCGGCGGGCGGGAATCCACATCAACGCCGTGCGCATCGCCGTGTTCTCGATCGCCGGGGCGATGGCGGCGATCGGCGGCATCCTCGCCGCGTCCCGGCTGTTCGCCGTCAACCAGAACTCGGGCGGCAGCGACCTGCTGCTGCTGGCGATCGCCGGCCCGGTGATCGCCGGGACGAGCCTGTTCGGCGGCCGCGGGTCGGTCTGGACGGCGCTGCTCGGGGCGCTCGTGATCGGGTCGATCTCCAACGGGATGGACCTGCTCGCCCTCGACTCGTCGGTCAAGTACATGGTGACCGGCGGCGTTCTGCTCGTCGCCGTGATCGTCGACGCGCTCGCCCGTCGGCAGCGTCAGGCCGCCGGACGCGTCTGACGGCGGGTCTGCCCGGCCGGCCCGCCGGCCGGCCGGGCGCTCGCCGCGCGTCAGGGCCCGCGGGTCAGCCGGCCGGGTTCTCCTTGACCGTCTGGAACGACTGCTTGTGGCTCTCCTGCTTGTGCTGCTGGGTCAGGTCGCCGTCGACCGTGGCGCGGAACTGCGTGGCGAGGTCGTGGAGGCGGGCGTCGAGCGTCGGGTAGTCGAGGCCGCCATGCACGTCCTGGTCGGCCTGCTGGCGCAGCTGCTTGAGCTGCTGGTTGGCGTGGCCGGAGAGCTTGACCCCGCTGGGGACGTCGACCACATACTGGTAGGCGTAGGCGAAGGACCCGCACCGGTCGCAGTTGACGTTCGTCGCCAAGGCGACGTTCTGCGGCGCCTGGGTGGTCGCGCCGGCGGGGACGAGCACGACCTGGAAGGCGGCGGCGATCGCCTGGCACGGGGTCGTACAGTCGTGGGCGTTGGCGCGCGCGAGGTTGGTCGGGCTGGCGTTCTGGGCCGACGTGCGCGACAGCGTCAGACCCGAGAGGGCGAGGACCGTCGCCGCGTGGTCGTTGTCGGCGACGACATTCTGGGCGGGTCCGTCAGACCCCGACGTCGGCGTCCCGCTCTGGGCGAGGCCGGCGGCCGGGCTGGCGAACGCGGCGAGGACGGTCAGGCAGAGGAGCGGGCGGCGCACGGAGCGACCTCCATCGGTTGGGGAATCGGGGGCGGTCGAGCCGGCAGGCCGGCGCCCGACGCTGTTGCGCCGGGACCCGAGGATTGTCGGCGGGCGCCGCATGGCGAGCGAGGTTCCCCGCCGCCGGCCGTCAAAACGGCAGCCCGTGCCGCGTGGTCCCGAAAGTGGTGGTTTGCTGGGATTTCGGTGCCGGCCGCCCGGCGGGGTCGTCAGTCTTCGTTTACGCACCCGGTCGATCGCTGGTTGCCGCGGCGGCCCGCGGGTAGTGAGGCCGCATGCCCGCCACATCGGGGACCCTCGAACAGCTCGCGCGCGACGTCGCGCTCAGCCCGGACGCGGAGAACGCCCTACGCGCGTTGAGTGCCCTGCGATCCGAGCTCGACCTGCTCGAGCCCGAGCTCGTCGTCCGTGCGCTCGGGGCGGGCGCGAGCTGGAGTCAGGTGGCGCGGGCGCTCGGGGTGACCAAGCAGGCGGCGCACAAGAAGCACCGCCAGGCGACGCTGAACGCCGCCGCCGGCGCTACGCCGAAGATCCTGGTCACGAGCGAGGCGCGCCGGACGATCGCGCTGGCGCGCGAGGAGGCGCGGCGGCTCGGGCAGCCGGTCGGCACCGAGCACATCCTGCTAGGCATCCTGCGCTGTAGCGAAAGCCACGCCGTCAGGGCCCTGAACTCGCTCGGCGTCACCCTCGAGGCCGCGCGCGACTGTCTGCAGTCGACGCTGGTCAGCGTCCCGGTCGGGCCCGGCTCGTCCGCCCGGCCGAGCGGACCGAACGCCGGCATCACCGCCCATGCCCGGCGCATCCTCGAAGGATCGCTGCGCGAGGCGGTCAAGCGCGGGGAGGGCTACATCGGCGTCGAGCATCTCCTGCTCGCCCTGCTGACGGACTCGCGCAACGGGGCGACGCAGACGCTCGAGATGCTGCGCACGACCCCCGCCCAGATCCGGCGGCAGCTCGAGCGCGAATGGGCCGCCGTGGCCACCACCCCGGCCCCGCCGGCCCAAGCGGTGGACCCGGCGGCGGAGGTCGCGGGGCCGGCAGCGGGCGCGGCATCGGCAGCAGCAGCGGCGGCGGTGGCGGACGCAGCCGCAGCCGCAGCCGATGCGGCGGCGGCCGGCGCGGCCGATGTGGCGGCGGCGGGCACGGCAGAGGCCGAGATCGCGCGTTGACGCCGGTTGACGTCCACGTCAACCGCTGATGACGTCGCGAGCCCGGTCGCTGATCGCTTATCCCTGCAAAACCGCCTGATCTGAAAACTGGCGCGCCGATTTTCCGGGTCACTGCGTTTGACGGCGATCGATCGTGGTGACCCTCGTTGCCATGCGGTGGCAGAAGCTGATTCGGCTCGAGCGGGACGGTGTAAGTCTCGCCGCCGACGTCAATGCGGCGATCGCCGTCAACCGGGGCGAGACCGGCGCGACCAACACGGTCGAGTCGGTCAGCCAGGTGCGAGTCGTCCAGGACTCGCGCCGCCGCTCGCCCGACTCGGGCGCTGCCAAGGCCCCCAACCAAGAGGAGGACCGGAAATGACCGACGAGCAGAAGAACTTCAAGGCGCTGAGCCGTGAGGAGCTCGAGGAGCTGGCGGGCGAGGAGCTGCCGGAGCGGGCGGCGATGTCGCTCGTGAACGCCAACATCGCGATCCCGATCAACGCCGCCGTGGCGGCGAACGTGCTCTCCGACAACGCGGCCGCGATCGCCCAGGCCACGCAGGGCACGCCGATCACCCAAGGCAACTAGGAGGAAATCGATGAGTGACCAGAGCCCGCAGGAGTACCGCCCGATGTCGCGTGAGGAGCTCAACCAGCTGGCCGGCGAGGAGCTGCCCGAGCGGGCGGCGATGTCGTTGATCAACGCGAACGTCGCGGCGCCGGTGAACCTCGCCGCGGCGTTGAACGTGGCCTCCGACAACTCGGTCGCCTACGCGAACGCGACGCAGACCGCCCCGATCACCCAGACCAACTAGGAGACAGTGATGGCCGACGAGACAACCCCCCTCGAGTACCGGGCGATGACGCGCGAGGAGCTCAACGAGCTCGCGGGCGAGGAGCTGCCCGAGCGGGCGGCGATGTCGCTGATCAACGCCAACGTTGCCGCGCCGATCAACGCGGCGGTCGCGCTGAACGCGCTGTCGGACGGTTCGACCGCCTACGCGAACGCGACGCAGACCGCCCCGATCGTCCAGGGCAACTAACCACGTCCCCCAGGGAGGCAGCCAGATGAGCGCAGAGAACACACCCCAGCAGTACCGGGCAATGACGCGCGAGGAGCTGAACGAGCTCGCGGGCGAGGAGCTGCCCGAGCGGGCGGCGATGTCGCTGATCAACGCCAACATCGCGGCGCCGATCAACGCGGCGGTCGCCGCCAACGTGCTCTCGGACAACGCGACGGCCTACGCGAACGCCGAGCAGACCGCCCCGATCGTCCAGGGCAACTAGGCGCCAGGAAGCCAGCGGTAGCGCAGGAGAGCGGCCAGCCGGCCGCTCTCTTCGTCCGCGCGCCAGCCAGCATCATGACCCCCGAAGAAGACGTTCACGTCACCAGCCCCGAGGGCGCCGCCGAGGCGCTGGCGACTCCGCCCGCGCCCGGGCCCGGGCCGCGCAGCGCGCCGCCGCGCCTGGCCGGCGGCGTGGAGCTGATCGGCGAGTTCGAGGACTCCGGGTTCAAGCAGGCGCCCTACATCGCCAGGCGCGCCGACGGGCAGGTCGTGCAGCTCCCGCAGATGCTCTACGCCCTGGCCGAGCAGATCGACGGCGAGGCTGGCTACGAGGAGATCGCCGCTCGCTTCAGCCAGGAGATCGAGCGTCGCGTCGAGGCGGCCGACGCGCAGATGCTGGTCGAGGAGCAGCTCCGACCGCTCGGGATCGTCGCCCAGCACGAGGACGGCGAGTCGATCGAGCTCGGCAAGGTCGACCCGCTGCTGGCGCTGAAGTTCCGCGCCGCCGTGGTTCCCGACAACGCCGTTCGCTCGCTCACCACGATCTTTCGTCCGCTGTTTCTGCCCCCGGTCGTGATCGCCGCCGTGCTCGCCATGATCGGCCTCGACGGCTGGCTGTTCTTCGTCCACGGCGTCAGCCAGAGCCTGCGCCACACGCTCTACCAGCCGCTGTTGATGTTGATGTTGATCGGCGGCATGGTCCTGGCCACCGCCTGGCACGAGATCGGCCACGCCACCGCCTGCCGCTACGGTGGGGCCAAGCCCGGGGTGATGGGCGTGGGCATCTACATCGTCTGGCCGGCCTTCTACACCGACATCACCGACGCCTACCGCCTGGGCAAGTGGGCGCGCCTGCGCACGGACGTCGGCGGCATGTACTTCAACGCGATCTTCGCGCTGGTGACCGGCGGCCTCTACGCGGCGACGTCTTTCGAGCCCCTGCTCCTGCTGATCGTGCTCCAGAACTTCGCGATCATCCAGCAGTCGCTGCCGTTCCTGCGCCTCGACGGCTACTACATCCTCAGCGACCTCACGGGTGTCCCAGACATCTTCCTGCGGATTCGTTCGGTGCTCGCGAGCTTCGTGCCCGGCCGGCCGGCCGACGAGCGCGTCACCGAGCTCAAGCCGTGGGTGCGGGTCGTGGTCAGCGGCTACGTGATCCTCGTCGTAGTCTTCATGCTCGTCGCCGTGGTGGCGATGGTGATCAACCTCCCGCGCATGGTCGCCACTGGTTACGACTCGGCCGCCCTGCACTTCCAGGCGATCAGCCCGGACTTCAGTCGCGGGCAGGCGCTGAAGGGCGTCCTCGACGTCGTGCAGACGCTCTTCCTCGCCCTGCCCGGCGCCGGATTGGCCTACACGGCGGCCCGCGTCGGCGGCCGCACCGCGGCCGGAGCAGCCAGTTGGTCCTCCGGGCATCCGTCCCGTCAGGCCCTCGTCGGCCTGACCGCGACGGCCGGGGTGGCGCTGGCGGCGTTCAGCTGGTGGCCCAACGGCGAGTACCGGCCGGTACAGCCGGGTGAGCGCGGCACGCTCACCGGAATCGTGGCGCAGGTCGCCGCCATCCCGACCGGCCGGCCGTCGCTGACGCCCAAGCGTCAGCGCCAGCTCGGCGGGGCGCCGACCCAGGTCCAGCTCCACCGGAGCGCCCCGGCTGCCCAGGACACCCAGCTGGTGACCCCTGACAACGGCGGGTCGCCGACGTTAACGACGACCACGGACACCACCACCACCACCCCGGCGCCCGACACGACCACGACCTCGACGACGGACACCACGCAGTCCACCACGCCGACCGACACGACGACCACGAGCACGACGCCGGCGCCGGCGGCGCCGACCCAGACCACGACGACCACGCCCTAGCCCGGGGCGAGGCGCCCGGGTCAGCTGAGCCCCCCGGCGAGAACGAATCGATCTATCTCGAGCTCGTCGATGCCCTGGAGTTGTACGGCTTGATCATCGGCGCGAGCGAGTTGGAGGATCCTCAACTGGGGGACGAGCAGCGCGAAGAATGGGTCGCTCGTGTTTGCGGCGAGGGGCAGCGTCGACTCCGCACGCGATCAGCGGCAGCGGCCGGTCGTCAGCAGCTCGCGGATTCGGCAACATCTCAGCGATGCGAGGCCAATTCCGGCCGGTTCCGGCCGAGCCGCGTGCGTCTCGAGCCAGTGCCAGCCGCCGGTCACCGCGACCTGCGGCCGCTGGCAAGGACGGTGTGTAAA
>CAVUMZ010000004.1:0-72528 GCA_963742705.1 uncultured Solirubrobacterales bacterium
CTCCGAGCAGCCGCCCGCGGCGCCCGAGTCCTCCGCCGCACCCGAGGAGTCCTCCGCGCCGCCCGAGCCCTCCGCGCCAGCCGAGTCTCCCGCGCCACCCGAGCCGACCGCCGCCGCCGCGGCCACCCCCCCGGCTCCGCCGGCCCCGAGCGACGAGCCCGACGCCGAGCCCGCCACCCCGCGCGTCAAGCCGGCCGTGCCCGGCGCTGACCTGGAGATCGACATCGTGCCCGAGGGCATGGATCCCCTCGCCCGGCAGCGCGCGGCCGATCCCTACGCCGAGGACGACGAGTCCGAGCCGGCGACCGATGACGTCGACGAGCAGATCGTCGCCGTCCAGCCGATCGAGCAGGTCGCAATCGACCTTGCCGCCGGAGCCCGCTACCGGGCGACCGGCAAGCGCAAGACGGCGATCGCCCGGGTCACGCTGCGGCCCGGCACCGGCGCCTACACCGTCAACGGCAAGACGCTCGAGGCCTACTTCCCGCGCCCGACACTTCAGCGCAACATCCGTCAGCCGCTCGAGACGGTCGGCTACGAGGCGCGCATGGACGTGATCGCCAACCTCCACGGCGGCGGCATCTCCGCCCAGGGCGGCGCCCTGCGCCACGGGATCTCGCGCGCTCTGCTCGAGGCCGACCCGAATCTCCGGGGCGAGCTCAAGCGGCGCGGCTTCCTGACCCGGGACGCCCGGGCCAAGGAACGCAAGAAGGCCGGCCTGAAGAAGGCCCGCAAGCGGCCACAGTTCTCCAAGCGCTAGCGGCAAGCGGTTCGTCCGCAACCGTGACGGCCGGCGTGCGCAAGCTGTTCGGCACCGACGGGGTGCGGGGCCGCGTCGGCATCGAAGTTACGGCCGAGCTCGCGCTCGGCCTGGGCAGGGTCGCGGCGGGGGTATCGCCGGCCGCGCGCCCGCGCGTGCTCGTGATCCGCGACACGCGCGAATCGGGCGAGATGCTCGAGTCGGCGCTGGCCGCCGGGGTCGCCGCCGCCGGCGGCGAGGTCCTCCTCGGCGGGGTTCTGCCGACACCGGCCGCGCCGCTCCTGCTGCGCCGCTACGGGTTCGACCTGGCCGTCGTCCTCTCGGCCTCACACAACGCCTTCGGCGACAACGGCATCAAGCTGTTCGGCCCCGACGGCTTCAAGCTGTCCGACGAAGCCGAGCTCGAGATCGAGCGACGGCTCGCCCAGCCGCCGCTCCCCGCCGACGGGCCGGTCGGCCGGATCCGGCGGCTGCACGGAACCGGCGAGGACTACCTGCGCGAGCTGCACGTACGCTTCAAAGACCTCTCGCTCGCCGGCGTCGACGTCCTGCTCGACTGCGCCAACGGCGCCACCTACCGCGTCGGCCCGGAGATCTTCCGGCGGCTCGGGGCTCGCGTCACCGTCGTTGGCGACACGCCGGACGGACGCAACATCAACGACGGCTGCGGCTCGACCCACGTCGCGGCGTTCAGCCACCGCGTCCCGGCCGGCGGCCACGACATCGGCTTCGCCTTCGACGGCGACGGCGACCGCCTGCTCGCCGTCGATCGGGCCGGCACCGTCGTCGACGGCGACGAGCTGCTCGCCCTCAGCGCTCGCCACCTTCATCGCGCCGGACGCCTCGCCGGCGGCGGCGTCGCGGTGACGGTGATGACCAACTTCGGCTTCCACACCGCGATGGCCGAGGCCGGTATCCCGGTCGTGACAACCGCCGTCGGCGACCGCTACGTGCTCGAGGCGCTGCGCGAGCGCGGCTGGGTGCTCGGCGGCGAGCAGTCCGGCCACATCATCGACTTCGGCTTCGCCCCGTCGGGCGACGGCATCGCCGCGGCGCTGCTCGCGCTCGAGGGGCTCGCCGGCGGCGACCTGGGCGACCGCACGGCGATGGAGAAGCTGCCCCAGCGCCTTGTCAACGTCCGCGTCCGCGATCGGCGGGCGCTCGACGGCGACGAGGTCGTCCGCGCCGCGGTGGCCCGCGAGTCGTCGGAGCTGGCCGGCCGCGGCCGCGTGCTCGTCCGGCCGTCGGGCACCGAGCCGCTCGTCCGCGTGATGGTCGAGGCCCCGACCGTCGAGGAGACCGTCGCCGTCTGCGAGCGTCTCGCGGCCCTCGTCGAGTCCGAGCTGGGCGGCGGTAGTGGTGTGTCCGGGGAATAGCCTGTGTGTCTGGCGTGAGGCTGGGCGTGATCTGGCGTGGTCCGGTGTCCGCGGGCATGCTGGTGGCACGTCGGCGGACGCCGGGTGGCGCCAGTCGCGCCCAGATGCCGCCAGACGGTGACCCCGGGCCGACTCAGGACCGGCCGTCGCTGACGGCGGTCGGGGCGTGCTTCCAGTGGCGCGCCAGCACGTCCACCGGCTGGGTCAGCAACGTCAACAGCGGCACCGACTCGAGCCGCTCGTCGTCGAAGCCCGCCTCCGTCTCGGTGACGGCGTCTGCCAGCGCCGCGTAGCGGCCGCGGTAGCCTGAGAGGATCTGGCGGACCTGCGGCCAGGGCAGCGTCTCGTGGAAGCGGACGTGGAGCAGCGTCAGGCCGGACACCGCGTTGCCCTCGCCCTCGGGGATGACGATCAAACTGCGTCCATCGCGGGCGCCGACCGCCACCGTGACCTCCCGCTCGCGGGCCGCCCGGTGCTTGGTGCCCAGCAGCCGCCGGTCGTTCTCCGTGCGTGACGCCAGCCCGACGGAGACGCCGCCGCGGCCGGAGACGACGATGCTGGCATCGGTCATCACGTCCCCGTCGACCCGGTAGCGGGTGAAGCCCGCGACGGCCGCGACGCCTCGATCGAGCTCGGCCAGGGTGCGCAGCGCCCGGTAGGACAGGCGCTCGACCGAGGCGCCGGCCGCCAGCGCGCTCCGTACCAGCGGCACCTCCAGCAGCGCCTCCTCGCTGCGCGAGATCCCGACGGTGACCGTCTTCGCCTGGTGCTTGATCGCGTCGACCGGCCGCGTCAGCTCGCTGACGGCGACCGCGAGCGCCTGGGCCAGATCGAGCACGATCGCCTCGGGCGTGCCGACCTTGCCCGACTCGAGCTCGTAGCCCTCGACCGGGAAGAGGCCCGTCGCGTAGCGGAGCAGCCCGGCCACGCGGACCGCAGTCGCCGCCTCGAGGTTGCCGTTGTAGGCGCCGGCCCGCAACGCGGCGAAGAACTCGCGCGAGGCCAGCTCGAGCGCCGGACGCAGCGCCCGCAGCAGTCCGCCCGTCGCCGCGCCCAGCGACTGCGCCACCAAGCCCTCGATCGCCGTCTGGGCTTCACGCAGCGGCCGGGCGTGCGCGTCGATCGCCAGCGCCGCCTCGTAGCCGAAGAGGTGGCCGACCATGACCGAGAGCACGAACGCCACAGCCGGGTCGACGTCGGGGACCTCGATCGTGTGCAGCGCGGCCGCGAAGCGCGCGGCTTCGCCGCGCGACGCAACGACGATCGGCGCCGCCTTGTGCGCCCGGAAGATCGCGACCTCCTTGGCGACGTCGTCGGCGTTCGGGCCCGACAGCCCGGCGGCGCAGACGAGCACGAGCGGCTCTGAGGAGAGATCGATGTGCTTCTTGTCCTCGGTGCCGTCGCAGGCGATCGAGTGATAGCAGAGCTCGGACAGCTTGATCCGCACCTCCTCCGCCGCGACCCGGTTGGGGCCGTTGCCGACGACCGCCCAGTGGCGCCGGTAGGGCGCCAGACCGGTCGCGGCGGCGGCGATCGCCGGGCGCTGGTCGAGCACCTCCTCCATCGCCTCGGGCAGCCCCCGCAGCGCCCGCAGCAGGCGGTCGGCCCGGGCGGCGTCGCCGCAGCCGAGGTGCTCGGCCAGCGCCAGCGACAGCAGCACGCCGGCGGCGACCTGGGCGTAGAACGCCTTCGTCGATGCGACGCTCATCTCGACGTCGCGCCCGTCGGATGTGTAGAGGACGCCGTTCGACTTGTCGACGAGATCGCTGCCCCGGCGATTGACGATCGACACGACGTGGGCGCCGCGGCTGCGGACGAGGTCGACCGTCCGGTTGGTGTCGGTCGTGGTGCCCGACTGGCTGACGGCGATGACGAGCGTGTCGCGCATGTCGTCGGCGAGATCGAACCCCGACAGCTCGGTGGCGAGCGCTGCCTCGACCGTGAGCGCGACCGGCTTGAGCGCGGCCGCCACGGCCGCCGCCACGCTCTGGCCGGCGACCGCCGCCGTGCCCTGGGCGATCACGATGATCCGGGCGACGGCGCCGCTCGACAGCCGGCCGACGACCTCGGCGGGAAGCGTCTCCGGGCCGATGCGGACGCTCAGGCGCCCGGCGTCGTCGCCCCCGGCGATCTTGCCTCGCAAGGTCTTGCGCAACGACTGTGGCGCCTCGTTGATCTCCTTGAGCAGGAAGTGGGGGAACCCGGCGCGATCGATGTCGCGCGTCGTCACCTCGGCGACGCGGACCTCGCTCTCGTGCGGCGGCTGCGGCCGGCCGTCGTAGCGCAGCCGCCGGATCGCACCCAGGGTCCCGGCGCCGGCCCGATCGAGCACGACGAGCTGGCCCGAGGCCCGCTCGGTGCCCTCGCCCTCCAGCGGCAGGTAGCGGCACGTCTCCTGTACCAGTCCGTAGGGCTCGCTGGCGACGACGAAGGCGTCCTGCGCCAGGCCGACGTAGAGCGACTGGCCGCTGCCGTGGAGAGCCAGATGCAGCTGGTCGGGCGTCGAGGCTACGCTGAGCGCGATCGCCGCCGACCCGTCGCACCGCGCGACCGTTGCCCGGAAGGCCTCCTCGGTCGTGTCGCCGGCGGCCAGCCGCCGGGCGACGAGCGTCGGGACGACCTTGCTGTCGGTCGTGATCTCCGGGGCCAGGCGCAGGCCGTCGGCCGCGCGCAGGGCGACATGGTTGTCGACGTCGCCGTTGACGGCGCCGATCACCAGCGGCGGCGTCGTCGTCCGGGTGCCGTTCGATCTCGCCGCCGCGAGCGCCGGAACCGCCTCCTCGCCGTTGAGCGGGTGGGCGTTGGCCTCGGAGATCAGGCCGACGCTCGCCCAGCGCGTGTGGCCGAGCACCGTCACCTGCGCCGCCGGGGCGGCGAGCGCCCGGTGCAGCAGCGGATCGCTGCGGATCGCCGCGCGCAGGGCCCGCGTGTTGTCGCCGAGCTCGCCGATCTCGGCCGCGACCTTGTAGACGAGGCTGAGGTGACCATGCGGTGTGCGGACCGCCAGCGAGCTGAAGAGCTCGTCGCCGGCGCGCGCCGCCAGCAGGCCGGCGATCTCCACCTCGCCCGGGTCGAGCTCGTGTCCGGTGACGAGGACGTGGAGGCCGGCCGAGTCGCGTCCGCGGACCTCGAGCCGATCGATCGCCGCCAGCGCCACCTGGATCGCCCAGAAGGCGCAGACTCCGGCCTCGTCGAGATCGGGCCCGCCGAGTTCAGCTATTCCCCGCGCCGTGTCCGGCCGGTCGCGCGTCAGCGCCCAGGCGACGTCCTTGAGCCGGACGACCACCGCGTTGACGGCCTCGAGCTCGTCCGGTCGCCAGACGGCCGGCTCGGCGTCGAGGCCGGCTTCGACGCCCGTGACGATCGCGTCGAGAATCGTCCCGCGCGCCTCGACCTGCGCCGGCCCGGTGAGGTCGGGCGCCGACAGCAGCGCGGCCGCGCCGGGCGGCCCGCGCAGCGCACCATCGATCGCCTCGAGCTCGCCCGCGACGCAGCCGAGCGCGGGCAGGTCGTGCCGGGCCGCCGCATCGGCCAGGCGCGCGACCGCCCCGTCGAGCTCGTCGAGCGTCGCCGCCAGGTCCGGCGGGGGGCGCGACGACTTCTGCTGGAGAACGGCGATGATTCCGCACATTCCGCCGTAGGCTACCGGGCTGGCCGGCACGGTTTTGACCGTCGCCGGCCGCGGGTAGCTGGTCGGCGTGATGGTTTCAGACGCCGGCGACGCCCCGTCCCCCGTGCGCCCGTGGCGCGCCTGAGACGCTCGGACTGCGCCGGTGCCGGCCTGCGCCGTCGCCGCTGCGGGCGCGGCTTCGTCTACTCGGACGAGCACGGCCGCCGGGTCGAGGACCGGGAGGTGCTCGACCGCATCCGCGAGCTCGTCATCCCGCCGGCCTGGACCGACGTCTGGATCTGCCGCGACGCGCGCGGACACCTACAGGCGACGGGCTTCGACGACGCCGGACGCAAGCAGTACCTCTACCACCCCGACTGGCGCCGCCACCGCGACCGGGCGAAGTTCGCGGCGATGGTCGAGTTCGCCGGCCGCCTGCCGCGGCTGCGGCGCCGGGTGCAGCGCGAGCTGCAGACCGGCGAGCTCGACCGGTCGCGCGTGCTGGCCGCGGCCGTGCGGCTGCTGGACATCGGCTGCTTTCGCATCGGCAGCGAGGACTACGCGCGCGAGAACGGCAGCCACGGCCTGAGCACGGTTCGCCGCGAGCATGTCAGCCGCCGCGGGCGGGAGATCGTCTTCGACTATCCGGGCAAGAGCGGGCAGCGGCTCGTCGTCGGGGTCGCCGACCCGGCGGCCTACGCCGCCCTCGACGACCTGCTCCGGCGCCGGCGGGCGCCGGCCGATCAGCCGCTGCTCGCCTACCGCGACGGCCGGGCGTGGCGGCCGCTGCGGCCCGAGGAGCTCAACGCCTATCTCAAGGAATGTCTCGACGGCGACTTCAGCGCCAAGGACTTCCGCACGTGGAACGCGACCGTCGTCGCCGCCGCGAGCCTGGCCGCCGCGGCGCCGGCGGCGCCGGCGACGAGCGCCGCGCGCCGCCGGGCGGTCAACGCCGCCGTCGGCGTCGCGGCCGAGTGCCTGGGCAACACGCCGGCGGTCTGCCGGGCGTCATACGTCGATCCCCGGGTGATCGACGCCTTTCTCTCCGGCCGGGCGCTCGACCTGCCGGGCGACGGCCCGACCGACCTGCGGCTGCTGGCCCAGCCGCGGCGCCGGGCGAAGATCGAGGCCGGGGTGCTCGACCTGCTCGGCGCGGACGCCGCCTGAGGGCTACGCGACCTGCGGTGGGTTCTCGAGGAGCTGCGCCAGGACGTAGGCGATGCCGGCGGCCTCGAGCAGGTCGCCGACGCCGTCGGACCCGCCGCCGGCCGCCTCTCCGAGCAACCGGCGGCCGCCGTCCAGGTCGGCCGACAGGGCGTCGAGCAGCCCGCCGGCGCGCGCGGCAGGCGCGGTCGACACGACCGCTGCGTCGAGCGCGATCAGCCGCGCAGCGAAGAGCTCGCGCGGCTCGACGTCGGCCGCCGCGGCGAAGAGCCCGGCGACGAACGTCGCCGTCCCCGCCTTCAGCACCCGGTAGGCGAGGTTGACCACCGCCGGGCCGACGGAGATGTAGTGGACGATCGCGTCCCGCTGGAGCTGCGCAAGCGCGGCCTTCTCGATCAGCTTCAGGGCGTCGGCCGGGCCGGTCGGCGGGGCCAGGGCGCGGGCGTGGCGGCTGAGGCAGTCGAACGCGTCGTCTGCCTCGTCGCGGGTCATCGGCTCCGGCCAGCCTACTCGACCGCCCCCGGCGACCCCCGGCGGCGCCGCGCGGCTAGCATCGCGCGAGGATGATCGGTATCGACCTGCTCGAGATCGACCGCCTCGAGCGCGCGCTCGCGCGGCGCCCCCGGCTGGCCGAACGCCTCTTCACCCCCGGCGAGCGGGCTTACGCGGCGACGCGAGCGCGGCCCGCCCAGCACCTGGCGGCGCGCTTCTGCGCCAAGGAGGCGGTGTTCAAGGCACTGAGGCTCGACGTCCTCCAACCGCTCGAGATCGAGGTCGCCGGGGGCGGCGGCGAGGCGAGCGTCGTGCTCCACGGCGCCGCGGCGGCCCAGGCGCGCGAGCTCGGCGTGAGCGTCGAGGTCTCGCTCACCCACTCCCGCCACACGGCCGCCGCCGTGGCGGTCCTGCGGTGATGCTGGCCGCCTTCCTCGAGCCGCTGCCCGACGCGGCGCAGATGCGCGCGATCGACGCCTGGGCCAGCGGCGCCGACGCCGGCGTGCCGACGCTCGACCTGATGGAGCGTGCCGGGGCCGGGCTCGCCCGCGTCGCCGCCGAGCTCGCACCCGAAGGGGTCGTGGTCGTCTTCGCCGGGAAGGGCAACAACGGTGGCGACGGCCTCGTCGCCGCGCGCCTGCTGCGCGAGGACGGACGCAACGTCGAGGTCGTCTGCCTGGCCGGCGCCGACGAGCTGTCGCCGGACGCCCGCAGCAACCTCGACCGGCTGCCCGGTCCTGCGCCCGTCGGCGACATGACCGGCGGCCCGGCCGGCGCCGCGCTGGTGATCGACGCCCTGCTCGGAACCGGCTTCGCCGGTACGCCGCGGGGCGCGGTCGCCGAGGCGATCGCGGCGATCAACGCGAGCGGCGTGGACGTGCTGGCGGCCGATGTCCCGAGCGGCGTCGACGCGTCGACCGGCGCGGTCGCGGGCGAGGCCGTGCGGGCGCGCACGACGGCGACTTTCCACGCCGCCAAGCCCGGTTTGTGGATCGCTCCGGGCAAAACGCACGCCGGCGAGGTGCGCGTCGTCGACATCGGGATCCCGGCGGGCGCCCCGACGGACGCGAACATCGGCCTGATCCATCCGGTCGTGCTCGACCTGATCCCCCGGCGCGCGGCCGACTCGACGAAGTTCGCGAGCGGCCACGTCCTCGTCGCCGGCGGCTCCGCCGGGCTGACCGGGGCGCCGTGCCTGGTCGCCGAGGC
This sequence comes from uncultured Solirubrobacterales bacterium, assembly GCA_963742705.1. GTDB lineage: Bacteria > Actinomycetota > Thermoleophilia > Solirubrobacterales > Solirubrobacteraceae > Palsa-513. The sequence continues at coordinate 8,612 of CAVUMZ010000004.1, forward strand.
GGCGATGCGCGCCGGCGCCGGGTACGTCACCGCCTGCATCCCGGCGTCGCTGGCGCTCGTGTTCGAGGTCCGCCTGCTCGAGGCGATGACGCGGGCGCTGCCCGACCGCGACGGCTCGCTGGAGGCGGACGGCGTCGAGACCGTGCTCGAGCTCGCCCGCCGGGGCGGTGCGCTCGTGCTCGGTCCGGGTCTCGGCCCGGGCGGGGCGGACTTCGCGCGGGCGCTCACCGCGCAAGTCGAGCTGCCGCTGGTTCTCGACGCCGACGGCTTGAACGCCCACGCCGGCCGGCTCGGCGCCCTGCGGTCGCGCCGGGCCCCGACCGTCCTCACGCCGCACGCCGGCGAGCTCGCCCGGCTGCTCGAGGTCGAGTCGAAAGCGATCGCGGCGGCGCGCCTCGAGCACGTGCGAAGGGCGGCGGCGGCGGCCGGCGCGATCGTCGTGCTCAAGGGCGACGACACCCTCGTCGCCGCGCCGGACGGATCGGTCGCGGTCAGCCCGGGGGCGACGCCGGCGCTGGCGACGGCCGGCACCGGCGACGTGCTGGCCGGGGTGCTCGGGGCGATGCTCGCCAAGGGAATCGAGCCGTTCGCCGCCGCCTGCGCTGCCGTCACGCTCCACGCCCGGGCCGGCCGGCGGGCGGCCGAGACGCACGGCCCGGAGGGCGTGATCGCCTCGGACGTGATCGCCGCGCTCCCGCGCAGCCGCGTCTGATGAACCATCGCGCGGTCGCCCGGGTCAACCTGGCCGCGGTCGAGCGCAACTGCGCCCGGCTCGCCGCCGAGGGCCCGCGCCTGTGCGCCGTGGTCAAGGCCGATGCCTACGGACACGGGGCGGTGCCGTGCGCGCGCGCCGCGCTGGCCGGCGGGGCCAGCTGGCTGGCGGTCGCGACGGCGGCCGAGGCGGCCGGGCTGCGGGCGGCCGGGATCGGCGGGCCACCGATTCTCGTGATGGGGGCGTTGACGCGCGCCGAGGCGGCGATCGCCGTCGACGCGAACGCAGACGTCGTCGCCTGGACCGAGGAGTTCGTCGATTGGATCGCCGGGCTCGGCGGCGGCCGCGTGCACGTCAAGCTCGACTCGGGCATGGGGCGTCTGGGCACGCGCGATCCCGCCGCCGCCGACCGCCTCGTCGAGGCGGTGCGAGCGGCCGGGGGGTGCGAGCTGGTCGGGGCGATGAGCCACTTCGCCACGGCCGACCAGGTCGGCGACGACTTCTTCGGCGAGCAGCTCGCTCGCTTCACGGCGTGGGCCGCCGGGCATCGCGACCTCGTCGTGCACATGGCCAACAGCGCCGGGCTGCTGCGCGACCGGCGCGCCCACTTCGACATGGCCCGCTGCGGCGTCGCCATCTATGGCCTCGATCCGTTCGGCACCGACGCGGCCGCCCGGAGTCTCGAGCCGGCGCTGGAGCTCGAATCGTGGGTCGCGGCGATCAAACCGTGCGCCGCGGGAGAGAGCGCCGGGTACGGCCGGCGCTTCGTCGCCGACGCGGCGACCGACCTCGGCGTGGTGCCGATCGGCTACGGCGACGGCTGGCGGCGGGCCCTGACCAACAACGCGGAGATCCTCGTCGACGGATGCCGTCGCCCTCTGGTCGGCACGGTCAGCATGGACAACGTGACGATCGATCTCGGGCCGGCGACGGGCGTGCGGCCGGGGGCGCCGGCGACGCTGATCGGCGGCGGGATCACCGCGGAAGAGGTCGCGCGGCGCCTGGACACGATCAACTACGAGGTGACCTGCGGCCTGCTGCCGCGCGTGCCGCGCGCCTATCACCGCGACGGCGTGCCGGTGGACGCGTGACCGGCCCGCTCGAGCTGGCGCGCGCGTGCCTGGCCGGCATCCCGGCATGGCTCGTCGGCGGCGCGGTGCGGGACGCCCTCCGAGGTGGCCCCCCGGCCCGCGATATCGACATCGTGGTCGACGCCGACGTCGCCCGTGCGGCGCAGGCGCTTGCCCGAGCCGGCCGGGGCGTGGCGTTCGCGCTCTCTGACGAGTTCGGTGCCTGGCGCGTGGTCGCGCACGACCACGCCTGGCAGGCCGACCTCAACCCGCTCCGCGGTGGTTCGCTCGACGCCGACCTGGCGTTGCGGGACTTCACGGTCAACGCGATCGCCGAGCCGCTCGCCGGCGGCGCGCCGATCGATCCGCTCGGCGGGATCGCCGACCTCGCGGCCGGGCGGCTGCGCCTGGCCGCGCCCGGCGCGCTCGACGCCGACCCCCTGCGGACGCTGCGCCTCGTGCGCCTGGCCTGCGAGCTCGGCCTCGAAGCCGACGCCGCGGCATGCGCGGCGGCCAGGGTGGCGGCCCCGGGGCTCGCGAACGTCGCGGCCGAGCGGGTCTTCGGCGAGCTCAAGCGCATCCTCGCCGCCCCGGACGCCGCCGACGGCCTGCGCCTCGGGCTTGAGCTCGGGCTGACCGCGGTGATCCTGCCCGAGCTCGACGCCATGTCCGGCGTCGAGCAGAACCGCTACCACGACCGCGACGTCGCCGGGCACACGCTCGCGGCGCTGGAGGCGGCGATCGCGCTCGAGCGCGATCCCGCCGCCGTGCTCGGGCCGCGCTGGGCGCCGGCCGTCGCGTCCCTGCTGGCGCAGCCGCTGGCCGACGAGATGACGCGCGGGGAGGCGCTGCGGGTGGGCGCGGTGCTGCATGACGTGGCGAAGCCGGCGACGCGCGGCGTGGCCGCCGATGGGCGCGTGATGTTCCTCGGCCACGACGAGCAGGGCGCCGAGATGGCGCGCGGCATCCTCGGGCGGCTGCGGGCGAGCGACCGGCTCCAGACGCATGTCGCCGGGCTCGTGCGCCACCACCTGCGGCTCGGCTTCCTCGTCCACGAGGCGCCGCTGACGCGGCGGGCGGTCTACCGCTACCTCGACGCGTGCGACACGGTCGCCGTCGACGTCACGCTGCTCTCGGTGGCCGACCGGCTGGCCACGCGGGGCGACGGCAGCGACGTCGCGATCGCCCGGCACCTGGCGCTGGCGGGCGAGATGATCGGCGAGGCACTCGCGTGGCACGAACGGGGCCGGCTGCCGCCGGTGCTCCGCGGCGACCGCCTGGCGCGGGAGCTGGGGATCGAGCCCGGCCCGGAGCTCGGCCGGCTGCTGGCCGAGCTGGCAGAGGCGCAGTTCGCCGGTGAGGCGACGACGCCGGACGAGGCCGTGACGCTGGCCCGTATGCTGAGGCGAACTCCGCCCGCCTGACCTGGAGGCTGCGACGATGGCTGACGACTGCATCTTCTGCCGGATCGTCGCCGGCGAGCTGCCGGCGACGGTGATCGACGAGGACGAGCGCACGCTCGCCTTCATGGACATCCAGCCGGCGACGCGGGGGCACGCGCTCGTGATTCCGCGGACGCACGCGCGCGACCTGCGGGAGATCGGCGCCGAGGATCTGGCCGCGTGTGCGGCCACGGCGCAGCGGATCGCCCGACGCGCGTTCACGCAGCTGGGCGCCGACGGCGTCAACCTGCTCAACTCGTGCGCGGCCCCGGCCTGGCAGACGGTGTTCCACTTCCACATCCACGTGATCCCCCGCTACGACGGCGACCCGCTGCGGCTGCCGTGGACGCCGGCCGCCGGCGATCCGGCCGAGATCGCCGCCGCCGGCGACCAGCTGCGTTAGATGCCGGTGCGGCGCAGGGCGCGAACGGCGAGCGCGCCGAGGACGAGCAGCATGCCGAGGATGGAGAGCACGGCCGGGTAGGTGTCGCTCCAGTTGAGCTGGCCGATGAAGCCCTGGCGCACGCCGGCGAGCACGTGCGTGACGGGGTTGATGTCGGCGATCTGCCGCAGCCACGGGGTCAGGTTCGCCCTGGGGGCGTAGGCGGTCGTGAAGAGGACGGCGATGAAGCCGCCGATCTGCATCAGCGGCGCCGCCTGCTGGGTGCGGAAGCGGAGCGCGAGGATCACGGCGTAGAAGGAGATCGCCATCGCCAGGCCCATCACCAGCAGCGCGGCCAGGACGGTCGCCGCGACGCCGGGGAAGTGGACGCCGATGACGACGGAGACGGCGAGCAGGAAGCCGCTCGGCAGCAGTGCGCGCAGCGACGCCGAGCTGACGATCCCGGCGAGCAGGACGACGCGCGGCGTGGGGGAGAGCAGGAGGCGATCGAACCAGCCCTGCTCGATGTCGCGGGCGAGGTTCACGCCGGTGGCGGCGCCGGTGAAGCTGGCGGCCTGGAGGAAGCCGACCGGGACGATGTAGGCGCGGAAGTCGTGCACGCCGAAGTGGGGGACGTGGACGGCGTTGCCGAACACGCTGGAGAGGCCGAGCATGAAGATCGTCGGGGCCACGATGCCGGGCAGGGCGGCGCCGGGGACGCGGAGGATCTCGTTCAGCGCGCGGCGGGCGAGCGCCCGGATCGTGCGCAGCCAGCGGGTCATGCGTCGCGCAGCCGTCCGCGGAGGGCGAGCACCGAGAGTGCCACCGCCACCACCGTGATGCCGGCGGCGGCGGCGAACCCGTCGAGCACCGGGGTCAGCGCCAGCTTGTGGATGATCGGCTCGCGCAGGCCGTCGGCGAGGTAGCTGAGTGGGTTGTAACGCGCGATCTGCCGGGCCGGCGTCTCGAGCAGCCGGCGCGGGAAGAAGGCGCTCGAGACGAACAGCACGACGAAGACGAGCGGGAAGATCCCCTGGACGGTCGAGGCGCTGCGGGCCCGCAGGGCGATCATCAGGCCGAGCGCGCCGAAGCCGGTGCCGGCGAGCGCGCCCATCGTCAGCACGAGCAGCGCACCGACCGGGCCGCCGCGGATGTGGGCGCCGAACACGAGGCCCAGGATCAGGAAGTAGACGACCTGGGCCAGGGCGATCGCCGCCGTCGCCAGCAGGCGGCCGAGGACGATCGCCAGCCGGGACACCGGCGCCGATAGCAGGCGGTCAAAGAAGCCGCCCTCGATCTCGAGCGCGACGGCGATGCCGGTGCCGACGCCGCCGATCAGCAGCGACTGGGTCATGGCGGCGGCGAGCTGGAAGTCGAAGAACGGGACGCCGACGGCGAAGCCGGGCAGCGCCGTCGTGCGTGAAAGGCCGCCGACGTTGGCCGCCAGCAGCATCGTCGGGAAGATGACGAGCGGGGCGAGGAACTGCGGTCGGCGCAGGAGGTTGCGCAGCGCCCGGCGCGCGAGCGCCAGGACGGCGCGTCTCATGCCGCCTCGTCGTCGACGAGATGCTCGCCCGTGGTGGCCAGGAACACGTCGTCGAGCGTCGGCTCGACCAGCGCGAGCGAGGCGATCCGGATGCCGGCCTCGTCGAGGGCGCGGACGACCGGGGCGATCGCCGCGGCGCCGGTCGCGACGGCGACCGAGACGTGGCCGGCGCGCAACGGCCCGATGGTGCCGAAGCGGCGCAGCACCTCGCCGGCGCGGCCGGGGCTCTCGCCGGCGGCGAGCGTGACGTCGAGATGGGGACTGCCGACCTCGGCCTTGAGCGCCGCCGGCGTATCCTCGGCCACGATGCGGCCGGCGCTGATGATGCCGACCCGGTCGGCGAGACGGTCGGCCTCCTCGAGGTACTGGGTCGTGAGGAAGACGGTCGTGCCGTCGGCCTTGAGCCGGCGGACCTCCTCCCACAGCGTCGCCCGCGAGGCCGGGTCGAGGCCGGTGGTCGGTTCGTCGAGGAAGAGGACCTGAGGGTCGTGGATCAGGGCCATCGCGAGGTCGAGGCGACGGCGCATGCCGCCCGAGTACGTGCCGACCCGGCGCTCCTGGGCGTCGGCCAGGCCGACGCGCTCGATCAGCTCGAGGCCGCGGGCGCGCACCGCCCGCGGGGCGATGCCGTGGAGCGTGGCCTGGAGCTCGATCAGCTCGCGTCCGGTCATCAACGGATCGAGGGCCGCATCCTGGAGCGCCACGCCGATGCGGCGCCGGACCAGGGCGGCCTGGCTGGCGACGTCGTAACCGGCGACCCGGGCGTGGCCGCCGGTCGGGCGCAGGAGCGTGACGAGCATCCGCACCGTCGTCGTCTTGCCGGCCCCGTTCGGCCCGAGGAACCCATAGACCTCGCCCTCGGCGACTTCGATGTCGATGCCGCAGACGGCCTTCAGGCCGCCCTTGAACTCGCGCTCGAGTCCGACCGCCTGGATCGCCGCTGCCATCGCGGCCAGTGTATTGGGGCCATGGCGGGCGCAATTTTCCTCCCGGCAGCGCAGCGAACGGCCCCGTCTGGTGTTGAATGCCCAGCATGAAACCATTTTTCCTGGCGATCGCGGCGATCGCGACCGTCGGACTGGTTGTTCCGGGAGCCGCGCTCGGCACGCTCAGCGAACTCGGCCTGACCGCCGAGCAGCTGGCGGCGAAGACGCCGGTGCAGCCGCCGCCGAGCTGTCCGAGCAACCCGTGCCTGGCGGTCAGCCGGACGACGGGGTTCCAGGTCAAGGTCGGCACCGAGCGGTCGATCGTGACCGTGCCGCGGGACGGCAGCATCGTCGCCTGGTCGATCACCCTCGGCAACCCGGGCAAGAAGCAGATCGCCTTCTTCGACACCAACGAGGGCGGCCCGTCGTCGGCCGGGATCGCCGTGCTGCGCGGCGGCGCCAAGCTGGCGTTTCGCCTCCTGGCCCAGAGTCCGATCGTCGCGCTCCAGCCGTACTTCGGCATGACGGCGCAGTTCGCCCTGGCCCAGTCGATCCCGGTCAAGAAGGGGAACATCATCGGGCTGACGGTGCCGACCTGGGCCCCGGCGCTGGCGCTCGGCTTCGGCAACGACGTATCCTGGCGGGCGAGCCGGCCGAAGGCGAAGTGCACCGATACGACGAGTCAGACGACGCACACGTCGGTCGGCAGCATCGTCCAGTACATCTGCCTGTACCGCACGGCGCGCCTCACCTACAGCGCGACGCTCGTCTCGACGCCCTGACTGATGCCTGGGCGCCCTCGGCAGGCGCCGGGGGCCGTCCTCAGCAGGCGCCGGGGTTCTGCGAGCAGAAGCTCTGGAACTGCTTCGCCGTGCCGCCGGCGCCGCCGGTGTTCGACGAGCTGCCGGTAGTGGTGCTGCTGCCGGTCGTCGTCCCGCCCCCGGTGGTCGTGCTGCCGCCGGAGGACGGGGAGGCGCCGCCGGTCTGCGCGCTTGAGCCGCCGGTGGCGCTCGCGCCGCCGGTGGTCGTGCCCCCGGTCGTGGTGCTGGCGCTCCCGGTCGACCCGGCGGAGCCGGTGCCCGAGGAGCCGGAGGAGGATGTGTCCGAGCTCGTGCTGCTGGCGCCCGAGCTCGTGTCGGTCGAGCTCGTCGAGGTCGTGTCCGTCGGCGTCGTCGACGTCGTGCTCGTCGAGGTGGAGCCGGTGGCGTCGGCGAGCGCGCTTGAGCCGCTCGGCGTCGTGATGTCGGGGATCGTCCGGGGCACGGCATCCGAGACCTGAGTGCCGCCGCAGGCCGCGAGGCCGGCGCCGCCGAGCAGCACGGCGGTCAGGGCGAGTGGCCGTGCGAGGCCGCGGCGCACGCGTCAGCTCCCGAGCGGATCCATGCGGCGTCCGCAGGTCGGGCAGTCGTTGAGATCCTTCTGCGCGAGCTGCTCGCACCAGTTGCAGAAGCGGAGGTTCTCGACCGCCCAGGGGAGGTTCGACGGGGATGGGGCCAGCGGGAGCAGCTTGCCGAGGACCTCGAGCGGCTCGCCGGTCTCGCGGTCGACATAGGTACGGTCGACGTCGGCTTCGAGGATCTGCTCGCGGCCGGTCGACGGCGTCCGCAGACGGTAGCGCTGGGTCAGGCTCATGCCGCGGATCCTAGCGGGAGGCGAGCGACGGCCGCGGCGGCGAGCGGGCCCCGAGCCGGCGAGGCATCGGTCGGGCCGCCCGGATAGAGTTCCCGCGCCGATGGCGATCGATCGTGCTTACCCCTCGCGGGGCAGAGGAATGGCAGCAAGCAGACTCTGCCTATTGGCCGCCGGCGGCGCGATCGCGCTGGGTCTCGGCGGCTGCTCGATCAAGAAGAGCGAGTCGGTCAGCCTGATCGACGGCAAGAAGGCGTTCGTGGGCAAATGCGGCTCGTGCCACGTGCTCGCGCGCGCCGGAACGAAGGGCAGCGTCGGGCCGAACCTGGACTCGGCGTTCCGCAACAGCCTGGCCTCCGGCCTGAAGCGCAACACGATCCGCGGCGTCGTCAACCAGCAGATCCTCTATCCCGAGATCGGCGGCGTGATGCCGGCGAAGCTGGTCAGCTCGAAGCTCGCCAAGAGCGTCGCCGCCTACGTCGCCTACGCGGCCGACCGCACCGGCCAGGACCCCGGGCTGCTCGGCAGCGCCGTGGCCAGCGCCGGCGCCGGCAAGCCGGCGGTCGAGACCGCCGGCACGCTCGAGATCGACGCCGATCCGAGCGGCCAGTTGGCCTACGTGACCAAGCAGGCCACGGGCAAACCGGGCCCGGTCACGATCAAGATGACCAACAAGTCCGGGACTCCGCACAACATCGCGATCCAGCAGGGCACGGGCCCGACCGGGCCGGTCCTCGGGGCGAGCCCGATCGTGCCGAGCGGCTCCACCTCGGTCAAGGTCACGCTGAAGGCCGGCACCTACACCTTCTTCTGCCAGGTCCAGGGCCACCGCGCGGCGGGGATGTTCGGCACGCTGACGGTCAAGTAGTACCGATGAAGCTCGGGCCGGGGCGCGGTCTGAGTTCATCCGCAGGACCGGCGCTCTGCGCAACATCTACACGGGGAACGTGTTGTTGCGCGTGTAGCAAGAGGATCCATGGAAGCCGCTGCCCTCCCACGCCCAACGCTTGCGAGCCGGAGCCTCTCCCTACCGGTGGCGGTGCTGCGACTGCGCTCCGACGAGCAGCTCGTCGCCCTTTTCCGGGGTGGATCCGACGAGGCGTTCAGCGTGATCCATGACCGTTACCGGCCGCGGCTCCTGGCGTACTCCCGGCAGATGCTCGGCGGGTCGCAGGCCGACGCCGAGGACGTGCTCCAGGATGTCTTCGTCCGGGCGCACGCGGCGCTGCGGCGCAGCGACGCGGCGATCACGCTGCGAGCCTGGCTCTACCGCATCGCCCACAACCGCTGCATCGACGCGCTGCGGCGGCCGGACCCGCTGCCGGCGGAGATCACGCCGGGTCAGCAGCCCGCGCTCTCGCGCGGGGCGCAGCACGATCCGCCGGTCGAAGCCGAGCGCAGCGAGGACCTCCGACGCCTCGTCCGCGACCTGTTGGACCTGCCCGAGCAGCAGCGCTCAGCACTCCTGATGCGGGAGCTCCAGGGCCTCAGCTACGACGAGCTCGCGTGCAGCCTGGGCGTCTCCGTCGGGGCGGTCAAGTCCTTGTTGGTCCGGGCGCGCAGCGGCGTGCTGAGCGCGACGGTCGCCCGCGAAGCGCCGTGCGCGGAGATCTGTGCCCTGCTCGCCGAGACGCACGACCGCGGCGTGCGCCCGAGCGGCCATGTGCGCCGGCACCTGCGCGAGTGCCCCGGCTGCCGCCAGCACCGTGCGGATCTGCGCGACCAGCGCCGGCAGCTCGCCGCCCTCGGGCCGCCGGTCGGACTGCTCGGGCTGCTGGGCGGGCTCACCGGCGGTGGCGGCGCCGGAGGCGGGCTCGCCGCTGCCGGTGGCGGCGGGGCGTTCGTCGGCGGGGCGGCGGTCGGGAAGGTCGCGGCGATCGCGGTCGCCGTTGCCCTCGTCGGCGGCGCCGGCGGCGCGCTGACATCGACGACGCACCACGCCGCGGCCCCGCTACCGGCGGCGGTGCGAGGGCACCACGCGTCGACCCCGACGCCGACGGTCACGCACCGCCTGCGCGTGCGCAGGACGACGCAGGTCGCGGCGATCGCCCCCATCACCCCGGCCAAGCCGACGGCGGCGGCCCCGGTCGCGTGCCCGGTCGCCGCCGCGACCACGGCGGACTCGACTGTCCAGCCGGCCGTGACCGGCTCGTCCACGCCGGCGGCGGCGACGTCGTCCGACGCCTCCGCGCCGGGCACTGCCGACCCGACGGCGACCGCCGCGCCGGACCCCGGCGGCCAGGCGCCAGCGCAAGACGTGGCGACCACGGCGTCGGCGTCGGCGGGCGCGTGCCCGGTCGCGCCGACCAGCGTCGCCACCGCCCCGCCGGTCGCGTCGGCCCCCTCGCAGCCGACGGCGTCGTCGGGCGATCCGGCCGGCGCCGCGACGCCCGACGCCGCTGCGACGGTGACGGCGACGCCGGCACCTCCGACGGCCACGGCCGCCACCTCGACGCCGCCGGTCCCGACTGCCGATCAGACCCCCGGCGACCCGGCGACCGTGGACACCGGCGGTACTCAGGCGCCGAGCTCGTAGCCCCCGGCCACGGCGAGGCGGCGACCGACTAGCCGACGGCCTTGACGATCAGGACGATCGCGATGAGCACGGCGAAGACGATCACGACGTAGACGAGGAAGCGGAACGCCTCCGCCTCCGAGCGGAGCGGGTTCAGCACGCTACAGGACGTAGACGGCGAAGAACACGACGATCCACATGACGTCGACGAAGTGCCAGTAGATCCCCGGTATCTCGACGCCGTGATGGTGCTCGGGACTGAAGTGCCCCTTGAAGGCGCGGACGTTGACGATCGTCAGCAGCGTCAGTCCGACGAACACGTGGGCCCCGTGGAGACCGGTCAGGCCGTAGAAGATCGTGCCCTGGGCGCTGTCCTTGGGGGCGAAGCCGAGATGGACGTACTCGTTGATCTGCACGAACAGGAACGTCATCCCGAGGAACAGCGTCGAGAGCATCCCCGCCTTGAGGCCGAAGCGATTGCCGGCCTTGATCGCCGTCTCCGCCCAGTGGAGGGTCAGCGACGACGACAGCAGGATGCATGTGTTGAACGCGGCGACGCCGACCGGGATCGTCGTCCCCGGGGTCGGCCACGGGTCGCCCTGGACGACCCGGATGAAGAAGTAGGCCGTGAAGAAGGCCCCGAAGATCATGATCTCCGAGATGATGAAAAGCAGCATCCCGAGGAGCTCGGGCGCTACCCGCGACGAGCGGTTCGCCGCCGGCGGGCCGTGGTGCTCGGCGTGGTCGTCGTGGCCGTGGACGTTGGGCGCGAGGCCGGCTGCTTCCACTCAGGCTCCGATCGGTTTGGCGGCGTCCGTCTTGGACTCGACGACGATGTGGTCGATCGGACAGGCGACGTAGCGCCGTATCCGCTCGATCAGGTCGGCTCGGAGCCAGCCCGAGCGCGTCGCCGGGAGCGTCGAGATGATCACGCGGTTGACACGGAAGAACTGGAGCGCGTTCATCGCCGCGGTGAACGGGTCCGGGTCGCCGACCAGGCCGGACGCGAGCAGACCGGCCTCGTGGAGGGAGGCCAGCGCCCGCGCCAGGTGCTCGCCCGAGGCGCGCGCAGCGTCGGCGTCGGTGCCCGACGACGGGACGACGACGATGAACACGTGCTCGCCGCCGGACGCCGCCCGCTCCTTGAGCGCGGCGAGGAGCTCGGGGCTGTCGACCGTCTGGTTGGCGACGACCAGGGAGATGTCGTACGGCAGGCCCTCGGCGTCGATGTCGGTCACGACATGCTGGACCGGGAGGCCCGACGCCTCGGCGACGCGGTCGACGAGGTCGCGCCGCATCCACCCGGAGGCCGTCATCGGCAACGTCGAGATGATGATCTCGTCGGGCTGGCGATCGCCGATGGCGTCCATCGTCGCGGCGAAGGGGTCGGGGTCGCCGACCTCGCCGGTCGCGTCGATGCCCTCCTCCATCAGCAGGGCGAGGCCGAGCTCGAGCCGCGTCTGCGCCGCGGCCCGGGCCGTGTCGACGTAGATCACCGAGCCGTGGCGCGGCCGGTTCTGCGGGACGACGAGGCGCACATGGAGCGACGAGTGGACCTTCGCCCGCTGGCGCAGCGCCTCGAGCATCCGGCGCCCGCCGACCGTCTCGTTCGCCACGACCAGGATCTCAGCCATGGCGCGCCTACTCCCCGGCCGGAATCGCCACGCCGCTGCCAGCGGGCGTGGTCTTGACGTCGGCGCCGCGGAACACCCCGTGGACGGCCCCGGGCACGCCGTACTCGTACGGGCCGCCGACGACCGTCGGCAGGGCGTCGAAGTTGAAGATCGGCGGCGGCGACGAAACCTGCCACTCGAGCGTCAGCGCCCGCCACGGGTTCGCCGCGGCCCGCGGGCCGCGCACCCAACTGGTGACCATGTTGTAGACGAAGACCAGGGTCGACAGCCCGATCACGAAGCTCGCCAGCGAGATGATCAGGTTCCACGTGGCGAACTGCGCCGAGTAGTCGGCGACCCGCCGCGGCATGCCCTGGAGGCCGATCAGGTGCATCGGGCCGAACGTGACGTTGAAGCCGACGAACGTCGTCCAGAAATGGATCTTCCCGAGCCGCTCGTCGAACATTCGGCCCGTCATCTTCGGGAACCAGTAGTAGACGCCGGCATAGATCGTGAAGAGCGACCCGCCGAACAGCACGTAGTGGATGTGGGCCACGATGAAGTAGGTCTTCGACACGTGGAGGTCGAACGGGACCATCGCCAGCATCACCCCCGAGATCCCGCCGAGGGTGAACATGGTCAGGAAGCCCAGCGCGAACAGCATCGGCGTGTCCAGATGCAGGACGCCGCGCCAGAGCGTCGCCAGCCAGGAGAAGATCTTGATTCCGGTCGGCACCGCGATGATGCAGGTCGTGATCATCATCGGTACGCGGATCCACGTCTGCACGCCGGCCGTGAACATGTGGTGGGCCCAGACGGTGAAGCCCAGCGCCACGATCGCCAGCAGCGAGAACGCCATCATCCGGTAGCCGAAGATCGGCTTGCGCGACTTCACGGCGAGGATCTCGCTGATGATGCCGAAGCCCGGCAACATCATGATGTAGACGGCCGGATGCGAGTAGAACCAGAAGACGTGCTGGTAGAGCAGCACGTCACCGCCCTTGCCGGCCTCGAAGAAGTTGAAGCCGAGCGACCGGTCGAGCAGGACGAAGAACTGCGACGCGGCGATGAACGGCGTGGCGATCACGACCAGCAGCGACGTCGAGAAGTTGGCCCAGACCAGCAGCGGCATACGGAAGAAGCTCATGCCCGGCGCCCGCATCGTGATGATCGTCACGAGGAAGTTGAGGGCCGTGGCGATCGACGACGCCCCGGCGAACTGCACTCCGAGGGTGAAGAAGTCCTGACCTAACGGCGCCGACGTCGACAACGGGGCGTACGCCGTCCAGCCGGACGCGAACGACCCGCCCGGGGCGAAGAACGACGCCAGCATCATCAGGCCGGCGATCGGCAGCAGCCAGAACGACAGGGCGTTCAGGCGCGGGAAGGCCATGTCGGGCGCGCCGATCATCAGCGGCAGGACGAAGTTGGCCAGCCCGGCGAAGACCGGGATCACGAAGAGGAAGATCAGCAGCGACGCGTGGACCGAGAAGAGGCCGTTGTAGGTGTTCGCGTCGACGAACTTCGCCCCCGGCTGGGCCAGTTCGGCCCGCACGAGCATGGCGAAGAGGCCACCGATCAGCAGGTAGATGAACGAGTGCACCGTGTACTGGATGCCGATCACCTTGTGGTCGGTGTTGACCCGGAAGTAGTCCTTCCACGAGTGCGCGCCGTGGCTCGAGTGGTCCTCGGGGCGGGTCGGCTTGCCGGCGGCCCAGTAGAACCAGTAGTCGAACGCCCCGAGCCCGACGAGGAAGAACATGGGCCCGGCGATCATCGCGACCTGGAGCACCGCGGCGCCTTGGAAGTACGGGTGGTAATGCGAGACGTAGCGGATCAGGCCGACCAGGCCGAAGGCGAAGGCGACGCCGAGCGCGAAGAACCAGCCCCCCCGCAGGAGCCCCGGAGCTTTGAGCCTGGCAACCATCTAGTTTCCTCCTCTGGTCACTTGGCGGTCACGGTCGCCAGATACTTTACGACGGCCCCGAGCTCGTCCTTGCTGAGACTCGTCGAGAAGTTGGCCGGCATGATGCTCGCGCCGAAGCCCTTCTCGACGTAGGCGTTCGGGTTGACGATCGACGTGCGGATGAAACTCGCGGACTTGCCCTTCAGGTACTTGTCCAGATCGGGGCCGATCGACCCCGTCGTGCCGGCGTCGGCCAGGGTGTGGCAGGCGCCGCAGCCGCCGGTCGACGTGAAGACCTTCTTGCCCAGAGCGGCGACCTGGGCCGGACCGGCGTTCGCCGGCAGCGTCGACGCGGCCCCGCGGGCGGCCATGTAGGCCTTGTAGGCGGCCGGCGTGACGACGTGGACGGTGGAGCGCATGACCGAGTGGCCGAGGCCGCAGAGCTCGGTGCAGACGATGTCGTAGGTGCCGAGCTTCGTCGGCGTGACGCGGAAGCTCGTCGTGATCCCCGGCACCGCGTCCTCCTGGAGGCGGAAGGCCGGGATCCAGAGGCCGTGGAGCACGTCGCTGGAGTGGATGCGGAAGCGGACCGGCTGGTTGTCGACGAGGTAGAGGTCGTTGTCGACCACCGTCTTCGCGCCGGGCGTGCTCGGTGGGTAGCCGAAGGACCACGCGAACTGCTGCGCGTAGACCTGGACCTGGATCTCGTTGGCCGGCTTGTGCTCGATGTGCCTCAGCACCACCGCAGCGTAGACCACGAGCGCGGCGATCAGTGCCGATGGCGCCGCCGTCCAGATGATCTCGAGCCGCGTGTTGCCATGGATCGGCGGCCCGTCGAGCTCCTCCTCGCCCGGCCGCATGCGGAACTTGTAGACCGAGTAGAGCACGACGGTCTCGACGAGCACGAACACCGGCACGGTCACGATGATCAGGACGTAGTAGAGCGTGTCGATCGACTTCGCCTGCGACGCGGCCGCCGGCGGGAACCACGGGATCACGAGGCCGAGCACGATGCCCCCTGCCGTGGCGGCCAGCGCGATCAGGAAGAACGGGACGAGGTCACGGCGGCTCGGGGGCGGCCGGTGTGGCGTGTCGTGCTCCTGCTCCTCCATCGCGCGGCATCCTATTGAGAAGCAGCGACGGACCGCAATCTGGAGGCGGCCGCCGCCGCGGCCGGCCCGATCCGGCCCGGAGGCTCCCGCTGCCTGCGCGTCAGCGCTCCTGGGCGGCCGTCAGACGCGCCCGAGGAGGGCCGGTCGCGCGCAGGCCGAGGCGCGGCCTGTGGTGCCGCCGTGTGGGTGTTTGCGGCGCCGCAGCCGGCCCGTCAGTGCGGACCGGGCGGGAGCTCGCGCAGCTCTTCGCGCGACTCGCGGATCCAGCGCACGGCGACCGGAATCGCCAGCAACAGGCCGGCGACGATGAGGATCGGCGAGATCGTGACACCGACCAGCGCGACAGTGATGCCGACGGCCAGGAGCATCGGCAGGACCGACGGCTCGGGCAGGTGGATCTCCTCGCCGACCGGCGGCACGCCGTTGGCCGCGGGGTCGGCCGGTGCCGTCGACTCGTCCATCAGGCGACGTAGACGGCGGCGGCGACGAAGGTCAGCGCGAACATCATCATGCAGAAGGCGCCGACGATCAGCGCCGTGCGGAGGTTCTTGCGGGCGAGCTTCTGGTTCATGCCGCGATCCTACAGCCGGGCGTCGAGGACCATCGCCGCGAACAGCGCCGCCAGGTAGGCGAGCGAGTAGAGGTAGAGGCGCAGCGCCGACTTGCGGTCGGCCCGGGTGTACAGGCGCACCGCCGCTGCGATGAAGAGGCCGCCGAGGACCATCGACGAGACCAGGTAGATCGTCCCGAAGCCGCCGGCGCAGAACGGCAGCTGGGTGACGCCGTAGAGGAGCAGCGAGTAGAGCAGGATCTGCCGTCGCGTCTCGGCCTCGCCCCGGACGACGGGCATCATCGGCACGCCGACCTTCGCGTACTCGTCCTTCATCAGCAGGCTGAGCGCCCAGAAGTGCGGCGGCGTCCAGTAGAAGACGATCGCGAACAGGTAGACCGCCGTCCACGACAGGCTGCCCGTCGTCGCCGCCCAGGCCACCAGCGGCGGCACGGCCCCGGCGGCCCCGCCGATGACGATGTTCTGCGGCGTGCGGCGCTTGAGCCAGATCGTGTAGACCCCGACGTAGCCGACGAATCCGGCCAACGCCAGGCTGGCCGCCAGCACGTTCACCGTCAGCGAGAGCAGCGCGAACGACAGGCCGCACAGGACGAACCCGAAGATCAGCGCCGCGCGCGGCGAGATCCGTCCGGCCGGGATCGGGCGACTGGCCGTCCGCTTCATCTTTGCGTCGATGTCGCGGTCCCAGTAGTGGTTGACCGCCCCGGCTCCGCCCGCCGACAGGTAGCCGCCGATCAACGTCAGCACGACGATCCACGGCGACGGCGTCCCGGCGACGTACATCGTCGTGACCGTCGTCAGCAGCAGGAGCGACTGGACCTTCGGCTTGGTCAGCGCCGTGTAGTCGGCGAGGACCTGGCGGACCCCTCCGAGCGCCCCGGTCGCGGCGGTGGGCGTGGCGTGTGAGGCCTCCACTAGTGGTTCATCCCGTGAGTCCGCGCGTGCTCGGGCGAGCGAAAATCGAGCGTCGCCAGGACGCACCCCGTTCGGGGCAGAGGCCAGGAGCGAAGGCGTGGCCCTGCCACGTCGAGCTCCGAGGACGCCGCGAGGCGAAGATTTGCAGCCGACCCGAGTGCGTGCGGATTTGCGGGATGGGCCACTACGCGGCTGCTCCCGTCGCGCTGCTCGGCTCGGCGGCGGCGCTGCCGGTGCGCCGCTCGACCTCGCGCCGGATGTCCTTCATCGGCTCGAGCGAGCGTACGCGCGGGATCGTGTCGAAGTTGTTGGGCGGCGGCGGCGACGAGGTGAACCATTCGAGCGTGTTCGCCCGCCACGGGTCGGGCCCGGCGATCGCGCCGCTCTTGAGCGAGCGCATCACGTTGGCCACGGTCACGAGGATGCCCGCGGCCAGGATGAACGACCCGACCGTCGAGATCTGGTTGTAGAGCTGGAGATGGCCGACGTTGTCGTACTCGTAGACCCGTCGCGGCATCCCGTCGAGGCCGAGCGAGTGCTGGATCAGGAAGGTCACGTTCATGCCGACGAACATCAGCCAGAACGACCACTTGCCGAGGCGCTCGCTGAGCATCCGCCCGGTGATCTTCGGGAACCAGTAGTAGATCCCGGCGAAGATCGTGAAGACCGAACCGCCGACCAGCACGTAGTGGAGGTGCGCGACGACGAAGTAGGTGTCGTTGAGCTGCCAGTCGACCGGGAAGATCGCCAGGAACACGCCGGTGATCCCGCCGACGACGAAGACGGCGATGAAGCCGACGCAGAACAGCAGCGGCGTCGTGAACTCGATCGACCCCTGCCAGAGCGTGCCGATCCAGTTGAAGATCTTCACGCCCGTCGGCACGGCGATCAGGAACGAGCTGATCATCACGAAGATCAGGACGACCAGCGGCGTCGGCGACGTGAACATGTGGTGGGCCCAGGTGAGCAGGCCGAGGAAGGCGATCAGGACCGTCGCCGCGGCGATCGCCTTGTAGCCGAAGATCGGCTTGCGGGCGAAGACGGGGAGGATCTCCGAGACCATGCCGAAGCCCGGCAGGACCATGATGTAGACCTCGGGGTGGCCGAAGAACCAGAACAGGTGCTGCCACAACAGCGGCGACCCGCCGTTGCTCGCGTCGTAGAAGTGCGTGCCGAAGTGCCGGTCGGTCAACAGCAGCGTGACCGCCCCGGCGATCACCGGGATCGCCACGATGAGCAGGATCGCGTAGGTCAGGATCGACCAGCAGAAGAGCGGCAGCCGCGACCAGCTCATGCCGGGCGCCCGCATGTTGGCGATCGTCGCGTAGAGGTTGATCGCCCCGAGCAGCGACGACAGCCCGGTCAGGTGGATCAGGTAGATCCAGGCGTCGACGCCGCCGTTGGGCAGGTAGGTGCTCGTCGACAGCGGCACCGTCGAGATCCACCCGGCCTCGGGCGGGCTGAAGAAGAGCGAGCAGTAGAAGACGATGCCGCCGGCCAGAAACAGCCAGTAGCTGAGCGCGTTCAGGCGCGGGAAGGCCATGTCCCGGGCGCCGATCTGGAGGGGCACGAAGTAGTTGGCGATGCCGGCCATCATCGGCACGACGAAGAGGAAGATCATCGTCGTTCCGTGGAGCGTGAACAGCTGGTTGTAGACCTCCGGCGTGACGAGGCTGTTGTCGGCGACGCCGAGCTGGAGTCGGATCAGGAGCGCCTCGACGCCGCCGAGCATGAAGAAGGCGAACGTCGTGACCATGTAGAGGATCCCGATCTTCTTGTGATCGGTCGTCGTGAACCAGCTCGTCCAGCCCTGCTCCTCCCGCGTCGCCCGGTGGGCGACGATCTGGGGAATCGGCGTTGTCGCGCTTGCCATCGGTGCTCCTCTACCGCGCAGGGTGGTTCATGGACAGAGCGTTCACGGATTCTCCACCGAGGCCGCGCCCGACTGCTTGCCAAGGTTCGCCCGCGCGATCTGCGCCGCCTTGTCGGCTGCGGCCAGGTTCTGCTCCTGGAGCGCGATCCAGGCCGTGTACTGCGCCGGAGGGACGGCATGCACGACGGCGATCATGTTCGCGTGCAGCCGTCCGCAGAGGAAGGCGCACTGGCCGCGGTAGAAGCCGGGCTTGGAGATCTTGAACCACGTGTGGTTGGTGTAGCCGGGAACGGCCTGGAACTTGCCGCCCAGCTGCGGAATCCACCACGAGTGGACGACGTCCTGCGAGCTGATGTCGAGCGTCACCGTCGTGTTGGTCGGGACGACCATCTCCTCGTAGGAGTACGGCCGGTCGAGCCCGTCGGGGTTCTTGCCGCCCGGATAGGTGTAGCGCCAGATGTACTGCTGGCCGTTGACGAGGATGTGCAGCGACCTGCCGTCCGGCGGCTGCTGCGAGCCGCTGGTCGCGTAGACCGCGCTCGTCAGGTCGAGGCCGCCCGGCCCCGAGTTCGGCGGGTTGCGGATCGCGTCGAGCTTGATGAACGTGACGACGGCGAGGATCAGCAGGATCACTGCGGCGCCGACCGTCCAGCCGATCTCGAGGCTCGTGTTGCCGTGGATCTGGACGGCGACGGCGCCCTTGCTCGCGCGGAAGCGGTACAGCGCATAGATCAGGGTGCCCTCGACGCCGACGAAGATGACCAGGGCGACGTAGAGCGTGATCTTGTAGAGGTCGGCGATCCCGTTGGCGTTCGGCGACCCGCCCGCCTCGGGCGTGATGATCCCGGCGAACGCCGCCGGCGTGACCACGAGGACCAGCGCGGCGCCGAGAAGGCAGGCGAGCGTCAGCCGGCGGCCGGCGTGTTTGGAGGTCGGACGACGCAAGGCGCGGGGATTGTATTCAGGAGCCGGCGAATCGCGCCGAACGCTTCTCGACGAAGGCGGCGACGCCCTCGAGGAAGTCGTCGCTCGAGGCCATCGTCTGTTGCAGGGCGGCCTCGAGCTCGAGCTGGTCGGCGAGATGCCGGTAGAACCACCGCTGGAGCTCCTGCTTGGCCCCGGCGTAGCTCCCGCTCGGGCCGCGCGCCAGCCGCCCGCTGAGCTCGTCGACCGCGGCGTCGAAGGCATCGTCGGCGTGGACGGCGTTGATCAGCCCCCAGTCGAGCGCCTTCGCCGCCGGCACCCGCTCGCCGAGCATCGCCATCTCGGCGGCCCGGGCGATGCCGATCCGGCTGGCGACGAAGGCCGACGCCCCGCCGTCGGGCACGAGCCCGATGTTGACGAAGGCCAGCAGGAAGTAGGCGCTCTCGGCGGCGACGACGAGATCGCAGGCCAGCGCGAGCGACAGGCCGATGCCGACGGCCGGACCGTGCACGGCGGCCACGACCGGCTTGCCCATCTGCCGGATCCCGTTGATGATCGGGTGGTAGCGCTCGGTCAGGATGCGACCGACGTCGGGCCGGCCGTCGGGCCCCCGGTCCTCCCCGCCGGTGATGTCGCGTAGGTCGGCCCCGGCGGAGAATCCCCGGCCGGCGCCGCGGATCACCACGGCCCGCGCCGAGCGGTCGGCGGCGACGCGCTCGACGGCGGCGAGCAGATCGACCCCGAGCTGCCGGTTCCAGGCGTTGAGCGCGGCCGGGCGGTTCAGCTCGATCGTCGCCGCGCCGCGGTCGTCCACGGTCAGGTTGACGGTCTCGTAGTCGCTCCCCATCTCCCGCCGGATGGTATGGCCTGCGGCGGCGGCGACGGGCGGTCCCGGTAGCGTTCCCGGGATGGAGCGAGTCCTGATCGGGGTCGCCGCGGCGATCGAGCGCGCCCGCTGGACGGTCTGGGACCAGCCGGCGCTGCTGACGCCGTTGAGCTACGTCCAGGCGCTCCAGCGCGCCGGGGCGATGGTGATCGCCCTGCCGCCCGATCCGGCCATCGCCGCCGAGCCCGACGCCGCGCTCGACCTGCTCGACGGGCTGATGCTGGCCGGCGGCTCGGACATCGACCCCGACTTCTACGGGGCGCCCCGCCATCCGCTGACGGTGGGCACCGAGCCGACCCGCGACAGCTTCGAGATCGCCCTCGTGCTCCGCGCGCTGGACCGCGACCTCCCCGTGCTCGGCATCTGCCGCGGGATGCAGCTGATCAACGTCGCCCGCGGCGGCACGCTCCTCCAGGATCTGCCCGAGCGCTTCGGCCACGACGATCACCGCCGCGTCGCCGGGAGCTTCGTCGGCGCCGAGCACCTCGTCCGGCTCGCGCCCGGCTCACTGGCCGCGGCCGCCGCCGGCGAGGAGGTCCACACCACCCTCTCGCACCACCATCAGGGCGTCGACCGGGTCGGTGACGGCCTCGTCGTCAGCGGCAGGAGCTGCCTCGACGACCTGCCCGAGGCGATCGAGGATCCGACCCGGGGCTTCGCCCTCGGCGTCCAGTGGCATCCCGAGGCCGACGAGCGCAGCAAGCTGATCGGCGCGCTCGTCACGGCCGCCCGCTCGCGCCGCGACCACGGCGCCCAGCTGGTCTGACCCGCGGACGCGCGCCCCGGGCGCGCCGGTCCGACTCATATACTCGGCGGCCTTGCCCTCGCCGCGCGCTGTCAGGATCTCGGCCAAGCTCGCGGTGCTCGCGGGCGTCGCATTGCCGGTCGTCCGCCGGCGGCTCGGCCTCGGCGCGGCCGCGGCGATCGCCGGCGCGGCCGTGACGCCCGTCGCGCTCTGCGTCGCCTTCCCACGCTCGCGCCGGCGCGACGTCGCCACCTGCGCGCTCCAGATGTGGGCCTATGTGGCGGCGTACAAGTTCGCCAACGCCGACGACGACGATCTCGCCCGGAGCGTCCACGTCGACTACCCGGTCACGATCGACCGCCTGCTCGGCGGCGGCCTGCTGCCGACCGTGCGCCTCCAGCGGGCGCTGGCCAGCCGCACCAGGTTTCGCAGCTACGACAAGGCGCTGATCTTCACCCACTGGGTCTGGTTCGCCGTCCCCCATACGACGCTCTCCTACCTGCTGGCCCGCCACCCCGATCGCTTCCCGCGCGCGGCCGTGCTCACATATGCGGTGTTCGACGTCGGCGCCCTCTGTTACTGGCTCGTGCCGACCGCCCCGCCCTGGTACGCCGCCGACCTCGGCCGCGTGCAGGCGGCGCCGACGCGGGACGACCGCCCGGCGGCGGCCGGTGAACCGGTCGTGCGGCGGATGATGGTCGAGTACGGCGAGGCCTTCTGGGGTGAGAAGTGGGGTCCGCTCTACAGCGTGCTCGGCGGCAACCCGGTGGCGGCGATGCCGTCGCTGCACTTCGCGACGTCGGTGATGGCCGCGAGCCTGCTGGCGGAGACGGGTCCGGTCGCCGGGAGCCTCGGCACGACCTATGCCGTCGCGCTCGGCTTCGCCCTCGTCTATCTGGGCGAGCACTACGTCGCCGACCTGCTCGCCGGGCTGGCCCTGACGGTCGCCGTGCGCCGGGCGCAACCGGCGTTCGAGCGGCCAATCACCGCCGCCGGCCGGGCTGTGGCACGCTTTGGGGAGTGGGCGAGGGCGGGCTGATCGACGAGGAGGCGAGGGACGACGCGACTCGGTCCCGGGGAATCGGACGCCAGCAGCTCGGCAAGCTGCCGAAGCTCGACGTCGAGGAGATGCCGCGCGTCCACGTCACGCGCCAGCAGGCGATCGCCTTCGGCCTGTTCGTCGTCTCCGCGCTCGCCTTCCTCTACTTCGTCCTGCCCAAGCTGGCCGGGCTCCGCACCACGTGGGACAAGCTCGACCGGGCCGACCCGATCTGGCTGATCGTCGCCGCCCTGCTCGAGCTGTTTTCGTTCGTCGGCTACGTGATGCTGTTCCGGGCCGTCTTCGTCCGCGGCGAGTCGCGGATCGGCTGGCGCGAGAGCTACGAGATCACGATGGCCGGCCTTGCCGCCTCGCGCCTGTTTGCCGCGGCCGGGAGCGGTGGCGTCGCCCTGACCGCCTGGGCGCTGCGCCGCTCGGGCCTCGAGGGGCGGATCGTCGCCTGCCGGATGGTCGCCTTCCTGGCGCTTCTGTATGCCGTCTATATGGGCGCGCTCGTGATCGACGGTGTCGGCCTGCGCACCGGCGTCTTCCCCGGCGGCGGCGGCTTCGCGATCACGCTGATCCCGGCGATCTTCGGCGCCGCGTCGATCCTCGCCATGCTGGCGCTGTCGCTGCTGCCCCAGGACGTCGAACGCCGCCTCGAGGCGTGGGCCGCCGGTGGCCGCCGGGGGGCCAAGCTCGTGACCAAGGTGCTGAAGGCTCCGGCGCTCGTCGCCTCGGGCGTGCGCACGGCGATCGGCCTGGTGCGCGCCCGCAACCTCGGTACGCTCGGCGCGCTGGCCTGGTGGGGCTTCGACATCGCGGTGCTCTGGGCGGCCTTCCAGGCCTTCGGGACGCCGCCGCCGTTCACCGTCATCGTGATGGCGTACTTCGTCGGCATGCTCGCCAACGTGCTGCCCCTGCCCGGGGGCATCGGCGGCGTCGACGGGGGCATGATCGGGGCGCTGATCGCCTTCAACGTCGACGGGAGCCTCGCCGTGCTCGCCGTCCTGACCTACCGTGCGTTCTCGTTCTGGCTGCCGACCCTGCCCGGCGCGGTGGCATATTTCCAGTTGCGCCGAACTGTCCATCGCTGGCAGGAGGAGCTCTCGCCGGCCCCGCCACTCGGCCCGGCAGGAGCGTCCGACCCCGTGCACGCATGACGGGCGACGCTATACTTCACAAATGAAAGTATTGAGCAACGGCAGCGCTTCGGAGGCCTGATGCCAGATATCGAGAACGTGATCATCATCGGCAGCGGCCCGGCCGGCTATACGGCCGCGCTGTATACGTCGCGCGCCAACCTGAAGCCGCTGGTGATCGAGGGGTTCGCCTGGGGCGGGCTGCTCCAGCAGACGACGGACGTCGAGAACTACCCCGGCTACCCGGAGGGCATCAGCGGCCCGGAGATGATGCAGCAGCTGCGCGACCAGGCTGAGCGCTTCGGCACGCGCTTCATCACCGACCAGGCGACGCGGGTCGAGCTCGCCGACGAGCCCGGCGGCGTCCACCGGGTGTGGATCGACGACGAGGAGTACGCCGCGCGCACCGTGATCCTGTCGATGGGCGCCGAGCACCGCAAGCTCGGCGTGCCCGGCGAGGAGGAGCTCGGCGGGCGGGGTGTCAGCTACTGCGCGACCTGCGACGCGGCCTTCTTCAAGGACCACGAGGCGATCATCGTCGGCGGCGGCGACTCGGCCATGGAGGAGGCGCTGTTCCTGGCGAAGTTCGCTGCCAAGGTGACGATCGTCAACCGGCGCGACGAGTTCCGGGCGTCGAAGATCATGCTCGACCGCGCCCGGTCGACCGCGAACATCGAATGGCTGACCCCGTACGTCGTCGACGAGTTCGTCGCCGGAGAGAAGGGCTCGCTCGCCCACGCCCGCCTGCACAACCTCGGGACCGGCGAGGAGCGCGAGCTGCCGATGACCGGTGCCTTCATCGCGATCGGCCACGTGCCCCAGTCGGAGATCGTCAGCGGCCAGGTCGACGTCGACGAGAACGGGTACATCAAGGTCGACGGTCGCTCGACGCGGACCAAGCGGCCCGGCGTGTTCGCCGCCGGCGACGTCGTCGACCACACCTACCGCCAGGCGGTCACCGCCGCCGGCAGCGGCTGTCAGGCGGCGCTTGACGCCGAGTGGTACCTACGCGACACGCCGGAGGTCCCGACGCCCGCGGGGATGCCCGACGGCGACCTCGCCGAGGCGCAGTGGGGCCCGCCGGCGACCGCCCCGAACTGATGCCGGGCTACCGCCCGGTGCAGGCGGTGGCGTCGGCGTAGTAGGAGTAAGCCGTGCTCGCCACCCTTGGTGCCGGCGTGGCGGCTCCGGACGCGCTCGCATCAAGTCCGTCACGGCGACCGCCGGCAGCCCCTGAGGATTCTGCGACGCTTTCACCGTGAGCGACCCGTCCGCCCTCTACCCGGTGATGCGGTGTGCGCCGTCGACGCGCGCGTTCACCGACGCCCCGGTCGCCTCCGCCGTGCTCGACCGCGTGCTCGACGCGGCCCGCTTCGCCCCGAGCGGCGGCAACCGCCAGGGCTGGCGCGTGATCGTCGTGCGCGACCCGGCCACGCGCACCCGGATCCGCGAGCTCTACGCCCCCCATTGGGACGCCTACATGGAGGCGACCGGCGGCCGCGCCGCGCTCGCGGACGACGCCCTCCCCGCGGGGCGCCGGCGCGGCCTCGAGGCCGCCGACGAGTACGCCCGGAGCTTCGACCAAGCCCCCGTCCACCTCGTCGTCTGCGTCGAGCTCGCGGCGCTGGCGATCGTCGACGACGTGCTCGACCGGCCGAGCATCGTCGGCGGGGCCTCGGTTTACCCGTTCGTCCAGAACGTGCTGCTCGGGCTGCGGGCCGAGGGGCTCGGCGCCGCCTTCACGACGCTCCTGACCCCGGCCGAGACCGAGGTCCGCAAGCTGCTGACGATTCCCGACGGCATCGCCCTCGCCGGGCACATCAGCGTCGGTCACCGGCGCGACCCCTGGCCGAGGCGCCTGTCGCGGCGGCCGGTCGACGCGTTCGCCTTCGCCGAGCGCTACGGCGAGGCCTGGCCCGAGCGCACGCCGACGTAGATCTCGTCGTCGGCCAGGAGCCGATGGCGCTCCCGCGCGGCGGCTCCGAGCGCGACGGCATATGAGTACGCCGTAAACACCAGGTCCGGCCGCGACAGCCGCGCGACCACGTCGGCCCCGTACAGACGCACATGGTCGTGCTGGCGGTAGGCGCGCTCGCGCGCGGCCGGCGTCGTGATCGCCGGGTCCTCGTATGTGCACCCGCGCCCCAGATCGACCGGGACCATCAGGATCGCCCGGCCGCCGGGTCGGAGCACGCGGGCCATCTCCGCCACGGCGGCCGCCTCGTCGGCGATGTGCTCGAGCACGTGGCTGGCGATGATCACGTCGAAGCTCGCGTCGGCAACGGCCATCGCCGTCATGTCCAGGGCCAGATCGGTCCCCCGCCCGGCGAAGTCACTCGTCACATAGTCGATCTCCGGCCGGGCCCGCAACCACCCCGACAGGCAGTACTCCGGGGCGAAATGGAGCACGCGTCCGCCCAGGTCGGCCTCGCGCTCGAGCCACAGACGCAGCAGCCGGTGGCGCTCGTGCGACCCGCAGCCCGGGCACAGGGCGTCCGGCCGGTTCCAGTCGTCGGCCAAGCGGGCGAACGTCCGCCCGCAGCACGGGCACTCCACCGCTTCCCCGCGCAGCCGCCACATCAGCGCCCGGCGGCGCACGCCGGCTGCGACTCGGCCGGGACCGGTCACGCCGCGCGCTCGGGTCGCGTCTGCCTGGGCGCCGGGTGCCCCGGCCCGGGCTGGCGAGCGGTCGGCATCGACCCCATGATCGACCACTTGGCCCCCGACCGATTCCGCTCAGGCCAGGGCGTTGATGCCGGTGGCCGCCCGGGCGATGATCAGCTTCTGGATCTCCGACGTCCCCTCGTAGAGCGTCGTCACGCGCACGTCGCGGAAGTAGCGCTCGACCGGGTGGTCGTCGACGTAGCCGGCCCCGCCGTGGACCTGGATCGCCGCGTCGGCGCAGGCCACGGCCGCCTCGCTGGCGAACAGCTTGGCGATCGACGTCTCCGTCGTGCTCGGCCGGCCCCGGTCCTTCAGCAGGCCGGCGCGCCAGGTCAGCAGCCGGGCGGCGTCGGTCTTGACGACCATCTCGGCGATCATCGCCGCCACGAGCTGGAAGGCGGCGATCGGCCGGCCGAACTGCCGGCGCGCCGACGCATAGGCAACCGACTCCTCCAGGCACCCCCGACAGATCCCGACGCATCCGGCGGCGACGCTGAAGCGGCCGGAGTCGAGCGCCGACATCGCCACCTTGAAGCCCTCGCCGACGGCCCCGAGCGACTCGGCGGCCCAGACGTCGTCGAGTGCGATCGACGACGTGTCCGAGGCGTGCAGACCCATCTTCCCGCCGATCGGCTGCGTCTGGAAGCCGGGCTGGTCGGTGTCGACGACGAAGCAGCCGAGGCCCCGGTGGCCGAGCTCGGGGTCGGTCTGGGCGAAGACGAGGGCCAGCCGCGAGTGCCCGGCGTTCGAGATCCACATCTTGGCCCCGTCCAGGCGCCAGCCGTCGCCGTCGCGCCGGGCCCGTGTGCGCAGGTTCGCGGCGTCCGATCCGGTGTCCGGCTCGGTCAGGGCGAAGCAGCCGAGCCAGTCGCCGGTGCACAGTCGCGGCAGCAGCCGCTCCTTCTGCGCGTCGGTCCCCCAGGCGACGATCGCCTGGCAGACGAGCGACGTCTGGACGGAGATCACCGTCCGCATCGCCGAGCAGCCCCGGCCGATCTCCTCGACGATCAGCGCGTACGAGACATGGTCGAGCCCGGCGCCGCCGTAGGCGGTCGGGACGAGCGCCCCGAGGTAGCCCTGCCCGGCGAGCTTCGCGACGAGCTCGGCGTCGAAATGGTGGTTGCGGGCGTTCTCCGTCGCCCGGGGGACGATCTCCCGATCGGTGAACTCGCGCGCGGTCTGCCGGATCAGCTCCTGCTCGTCGGTGAGATCGAGATCCATGTCCCTACGGCATACCATCGCGGGCGATGGCGCGCATCCTGATCGTCGCCGGCGGCTGCCGCGGCCGGCGCCTCGGCCGGGAGCTCGCGACCGGCGGCCACGCCGTGCGCATCACGACGCGGACCGAGTCCGGCCGGCCGGCGATCGAGGCGGCCGGCGCCGAGTGCTTCGTCGGCACGCCTGACCGGACCGCCTCGCTGCGGTATGCCCTCGACGGCGTCACCATCGTCTGCTGGCTGCTCGGATGTGCGACGGGCGCGGACGCTCTGCATGGGGCCCGGCTCGAGTCGCTGCTCTCCCAGATGATCGACACGACCGTGCGCGGCATCGTCTACGAGGCGGCCGGGAGCGTCGGGGCCGACGTGCTCGCCGGCGGCGCCCGCCTGGTCGCCGCCCGGGCGGCGTTCAACGCCGTGCCCCACCGGCTGGTGGCGGTCGATCCGTCCGACCCGGCCGCCTGGGACGCCGCGGCCCGGGCTGCCGTCGACGAACTGCTCCAGGGCTGACCCGGGACTGCCGATGAGGTTGACATGCGTTCCTCGCGCGCGAGTTTCGGAGCACTCGTGGCCGGCCTGGCGGCGATGGTCCTGGCGATCGACACCTGGCAGCCGTGGTACGCCCTGCGCATCCCGGCCGCCGTGCTCAACCAGGTCGACGCCCTCTCGGGCCAGCTCGGGAGCTTCGGCAGCTTCCTCCACGCCGGCGTGGCGTACGCCCGTCAGGCCGGGCCGATCGATCTGACGGCGCACGACGTCTTCCACGCGATCGACGTCGAGCTCGTCCTGATCGCCGTCGTCGTGGTCGGGATCGTGCTGGCGGCGCTCTCCCGCGGCACCCCGGTCTTCACGGGCGGCGACGGGTCGATAGTCGCCGGGCTCGGGGCGGTCGCGTTCTGCCTCGTCGGCTTCCGCATCGTCCACCCGCCCGGGCCGTCGGGAATCCTCTCGCTGCGGCCGGGGATCTGGGTCGGTCTCGCCGCGTCGGGCCTGATCTGCCTGGGTGGCCTGCTCAGTCGGGAGCCGGCGGAGCCTGTGGCGGCCGCCGTGCGCCCGGCCGGTCCGGTCGTGCCGCCGAGCGGACTGTCGTGGTAGCGGTCGCCGGCACGGCTGCCTGACGGTTCTCTTTCGGAGCAGTGGTCATCCGCCGAGGTCTGTCCGGGGGACGGGCGCTGGCGCGGCTCGGCCATCGATCCGGGCGAGGCGCCCGAGCAGGTCACCGAGGATGCGGGCGGTGGCGCCCCAGACGAGGTGGCCGTCGAGGAAGTAGCTGTCGGTCCGGAACGACCGGCCGTCGGCGGTCAGCGTCCGGCGGCTGTGACTGGCGGCGAGCGCCGGGACCGACAGCTCGAGTACCTGTTCCACCTCGCTCGGCTCGGGCGTGAGCCGCTGGGTCGGGGGGATCAGGCCGACGAACGGGTAGACGGCGAAGTCGGTGACGAACGTCGACGCCGGCTGGAGGGCGCCGAGCAGCTCGACGGCCGAGGGGTCGAGGCCGATCTCCTCGTGGGCCTCGCGCAGGGCGGTGTGGGCCAGGTCGGTGTCGGTCGGGTCCCGACGGCCGCCGGGAAACGAGATCTGCCCGGGGTGGAGGCGGAGATCGTCGCGCCGCAGGGTGAGGACGGCATGGAGCGTGGCATCGCGGACGAAGAGGGCGACGAGCACGGCGGCCTGGGTCCGGCCGTGGAGCTCGAGACCGCTGGCGTCCTGCGGGTCGAGCAGGACGCCGGGCAGGGCCGCGGCCAGCCCGGCGGCGTCGGTCACGCGGTCACGCGGTCAGCTGCACGCGCTCGACCCGCTCGCTGAACATCACCTCGCCGTCCAGCGTCCGGTGGATCGGGCACTTGGCGGCGATCACCTTGAGCTGCCCGACCTGATAGTCGGTCAGCTGGGGCGGGAGGCGGAGGATGATCTCGAACTTGGTCGGGCAGCCGCGCTCGGCCGGGGAGTACTCGCAGTCGACCTCGACGGGGCCGAGGTCCCAGCCCTTGCGCTGGGCGTACATCTCCATCGTCACCGCCGTGCACGACGCCAGGCTCGCGGCGAGCAGCTCCTGCGGACACGGCCCGTCGTCGTCGCCGCCGGCATCCCGCCGCTCGTCGACCTTGACGTTGTGCCCGCGCACCGAGACGATGTGCTTGAGCTTTCCCGCGCGGCGGGCGGTGGCCTTCATTTCTGCGAGCCCTTTCGGTAGTGCGGCTGCGGCGGTCCTGTCACTGATTCTAGTGGTCGCGCCGCGGCTACTCGAGGGGGTTGAACACGAGCCCGGTCAGGACCTTGGGGAAGAAGTAGGTCGACTTTGGCGGCATGCTCTGGCCGCTGGCGGCGACGTCGCGGACCTGCTGGATCGGCGTCGGTCGCAGGAGGAAGGCGACGTCGAAGGCGGCGTCGTCGATCAGCTTGAGCGCCTGGTCGGCGTCCCGGGCGTAGCCGAAATTGTTGAGGTGGGAGATGTCGTCGTCGGTCAGGTCGAGGGCGCCCTTCAGCAGGACCGCTTCGAGCACGCCGGCGTCGAGGCGCCGGTAGGCCTCCGGCATCTCGGCCAGGGCGGCGTCGGCGATGGCCTGGTCCTTGAGCTTGAGGCGGAAGGGGACCTTCAGGTGGCTGTCGATGTAGCCGAGCGTCAGCGGCCCGTCGGATTGGGGCGGGGCGAGCGCGTCGCGGTCGACCCGGTCTATCTCGAAGTCGCGCTTGATCGCCGCGGCCAGGCCCTCTTGGTGGGCGGAGTCGAGGCCCTTGGCCAGACGGTGGGTCGGAAAGACGGTGAGGCCGGGATCCTCGAGGGCGACGAGGCACATCAGGACGTAGCGGTGCGGTCCCTCGCCGCCGATCTCCTCGGCGTAGACCCGAGCCGTCTCGTAGCGGTGGTGGCCGTCGGCGATCAGGAGCTCGGTGTCGGCCAGGGCGGCGATCGCCTGGTCGACGGCTTGGGGGTCGGCGATCCGCCAGATGCGGTGGACCGTGTCGTCGGGGTCGGTGACCTCGCCCCACGGGTCGGTCGTCATCTGGGGAGCCAGAGCCTGCCAGGCGGCGGCGTCGGGATCCGAGTAGAGCGAGAAGATCGGCGACAGGTTGGCCCGGGTAGCCCGGGTCAGGCGCAGGCGGTCCTCCTTCGGACCGGGGTGGGTCCGCTCGTGCGGGCGGATCCGGCCGGGGCCGTACTCCTCGACGCGGACGCGGGCGAAGAAGCCCTGCCGAGTCCGGCGGGTTCCGTCCGGGCCGGTGTAGTCCTGGGTCATCGCCCAGAGGGCCGGCTCCGGGTCCTGGGTCACCACACCCTCGAGCCGCCAGGTCTCGAGCAGGGCCGCCGCCTTCTCGTAGCGATCCTCGCCCTCGGGCAGGTCGATCTCGACGGCGTTGAACGGCGACCCGGCGACGAGCGCCGCCCGCAGCGGGGGGTCGATCACGTCGTACGGAGGAGCGACGAGATCCTGGAGCCGGCCGGCGACGGCCTGGTCGTAGTGGAGGGCGCGGAAGGGTTTCAGCTCGGCCATGGGCTGGGTGACCCTAGTGGTTTGTCTCGGAAATGGCTTGAGCGCCTGGCGAGTGCCCGGGCGTGGCCTGGCGTCGCCCGGTGTCCCCGGGCGTGCTGGTGGCACGTGGGCGGGCGCCGGGTGGCGCCCGGCGCGTCCGGGTGCCGCCAGACGCCAAGGGAATTGCGACAGACCACGGCAGCGGCCGCGGCGTTGGCGCCTATACTCGGCGGCCTCGGGACGTGGCGCAGCCTGGTAGCGCACCTGCTTTGGGAGCAGGGGGTCGCCGGTTCAAATCCGGCCGTCCCGATACCCAGAAAGCCCCGCCATTGCGGGGCTTTCGGCGTCCCCGGGAGCGCTCGAGGTTCCAATGAGGTTCCATTTGCGCGTCAGCGTGGCGTCAGGCGTCCTTGGGGCCTGCCCCAGACGGTTGGCTGCATGGTCCGGTTTGCAGGACATGTGCCGTACTGCGTCAGTGTCTCGGGCTCGCCGCCGATCTCAGCCGCGAGCAGCTTCAGCCCGGGCTTGAGAGTCCGCGCCGGATGGAAGAATGCGGCCGAGGATGACAACCCCACACGCCAGGAGACATTGCCGATGCACGCTTACTTGAGGCTTACCTCGTTATGTGCGGCATCGGCGATAGGGCTAGCCGCCGTCACCGGTTGTGGCGGTCACAAGTCCACTCGGACTACCGACACAACGGCCGTCGCAGCGCGCCAAGCTAAGGCAGCGCAGTTCATCCAGTGCGCCCAGACCCTTCAGCACTATCAGGCCCTCGCGACGGCAATGGGGCCGATCGGGACGAACCCGGCGGACACGGCGAACTACGGGCCGGCCGTGGCCGACGCGGCGACGCTCAAGACCGACTTGATCACCATCCGCCCCCAGGGCACGCCTGCGCAGCAGGCCCAGATTGATCAGTACGCGACGGTGCTGACGCAGCTCGGGGCGGGTCTTCAGACGGCGGCCGGCGGCGACTTCCAAGGCGCAACTGGCGAAATCACCGGAGTCGCCCAGCAGGTGGGCCAGATCCCCGACCTAATCACCGGGATCTGCCACATCTGAACTCAGACCGCTACGGGCCGAAGCGTCGCTCAAGCGCGACCGCCCAGTGCCATCGCGGGGATCGTTTACTGACGGCGTCCACTAATTCTGCGGGTGTAGCATCGGCCGGTGATGAATAGCTCCGGGGCGGGCGTCGCAACGGTCCTCGCGCTAGCGCTGGCCTGCGCCGCGGCGCTCTGGGTTTGGGTGGATGCCGGACGCCGGGGCATGAATCAGGCGGGCTGGACCGCCGGGACGCTCCTACTTCTGATCGTCTTCTTGCCGGCGTACTTCATCATGCGCCGACGCCCGCTCGCCGCGCCGGCCGCCGTCCCTGGTCACGCGCCGCCGGCGCCGACAGCCCCCAGTCCGGCGAGCGGATTCCCGACCAAGCGCGCCGCCGCACTGGCCGCGTTCATACTCGTCGCCGTTCTATA
Organism: uncultured Solirubrobacterales bacterium; assembly: GCA_963742705.1. Lineage (GTDB taxonomy): Bacteria > Actinomycetota > Thermoleophilia > Solirubrobacterales > Solirubrobacteraceae > Palsa-513. Next base: position 40,395 of record CAVUMZ010000004.1, read on the forward strand.
CGGGAGCGGACGGATGGACCAAGCGCTGTACAAGGTCGGCCTGAACCTGCACGACTGCGGCCAGAATGCCTTCGGCGCCGTCTACTGCGGGCAAGCCCTGACGGACTACAACAACAGCGTGGACGCCGCCCAGCAGAAGGCGGCCCAGGAACTCCAGCAGCTCCAGCAGCAGAGCGAGGCGGCGGCGGCGCAAGCCCAGGCCGACGCACAGGCCCAAGAGCAGCAGTTACAGGCTCAGGAGCAGGCCGACCAGAACAACCTCTGCACAATAGACCCGACGACCACCGGCTGCCCCTAGAACGACCACGAGCGCCGTAATCCCGAAGGACTACGGCGCTCGAGAGAACCCCTCTAGCTAAGTCAGTGTGGCAGCGGGCGATCGGCACGCTGGATGCCGGCGCGGATTCGCATCGCCCCCGCCTCGAGGCTGCGCGCCGCGATCTCCTGGTCGTCCCACGGAACGACCGTAGTCAGGCCGGGCTCGCAGTGATAGCAGCGCCACTCGTTCTCGCGGGCCTTGTACCACTCCGTGGTTCCCGCAGTCCTCCGGGCCCTTGGGCACCCGGGCGGCGAGGAGCACCGGGAGATGCTCTCTCAGGGCGGTGCGGAGTCGGTCCGGTACATGCGTTCGCGCAGCTCCGCCGCCGTCTCGTCGCCAGTCTCGGCGGCGGCTACAACGGCCTTGGCGCGGTGATAGGTCCGGCCGCTGAGCCCGACACTCTCGCCGACGAGATCCCGCACTCGGCCCGGGTCGCCCAAACGGGCCGGCTGGCCCACTTGGGCGAGACCACCACGGCGACCTCCCTCGACCACGCGCTAGTTCGCCGGTGGTGCTCCCGGGAGCACCACCGAACCTAGTCGCGCGTCTCGCCCGTGGCGATAGGCCACCGGCCCGGCCGGTCCGGGGACCGTTCCGGTAACATCTAGTGCGTATGGAGGCTGATCTCCACCAACTCGCGCGGGTCCGACTCGGCGCTCGGGAGCGGCAAGTCCTGCTCGACGCCCCGCCCCGCCCCGCGCTGACCGCGGACGCCCTGGCGGCACGGCGAGATGAACTTCTCGACCTCGGCTCCAAACTTGCCCGCGTCGGCAACGGATCGGGAGTCGACCTCGTCCTCCGCCACCTTGAGTCGCCCCCCGAGCTCGACTACTCCCGGCTCCTCGCCATCGGCGGGCGCACGCCGAGCGAGCGCGTCGCCGTTCACCGCGCCGCGAGACGACTAGAGGACCACGGGCTGCTCGAGTACTGGACGATCAGCCGCGACCGCGGCCACGGCGACCGGCGGACCGTCTGCGTGTGTCGCACGGCCCTCGGCGACGCCGTCGTGCGGCGCTTCGGCGCGCAGCTTCGATCCGGTGGCCGAATCCGCTGGACCACCTGATCCGACCAGCGACCTCCGGCTCTGGGCCCCCCCGGGTCGGGCGCCGCCTCCCGGGGGATGTCAGACCGGAACTGGTCGACACCAGCTCGGGGCCGATCGAACCATCAGGGACGGCCAAGCCCCCGGATGAACGCCAGCATCTCGTCGTGCAGCGCGGCGTCCGCGGCATTCTTCGCCGCCGAGCCCCCATTGAGCTCGAGCGCGATGAATGCGACCGGCCCGGCCGGTTTCAATTGTTGCCGCGCTTGGGCTGCCTCTAAGTCCTCCAAGGTCAACGACGGTCCAGGCAGGGGCACCGAATCGGATGCGCCTGTTGGAATTCGGGGGAACAAGGGCTCAGCGACCCCTCGCGGGCGCGGCTTCGCCTGACGGTCGAATCTTTCGGCGATCCGCGCCCGCCCATCGATGCGGGTGGCGGGGTTTACGCGGGCTCCCCGAAGCGCCCGCATCCCCGGCTCCCAGGCATCGAGGAGAGCCAATCCCACTACGGCCTGATCGTGCGCGAGCGTCGCGCATTTGAGTTCGATCGCCTCTGGGTCGTGCCCAGGGTGCGTGCGGCCCGCGCGACTGGCGCTTCCACATTCGTCGCTGCAGAACACCGTCGCCCGCGTGGCGGCGGAGAAGGGCAGCCAGCAGTACGTGCAGACCCGATTGTGAATTGGATCCCCGAGCGTGCCGATCGAGTGGCCGCGACCGGCTGGATCTTCTCGACGCTCGCCGGGCACGAGCGTCTGTTTGTTCGCAGCCCGACACCAGTCGCACTTCTTAGCGAACCACTTGCGTCCAGACGTCGTGAAGACGAGGAGACACGACTCGCAGACGAGGCGCTTAGTGAGGTCGGCGCCGAACCTGAAGCGGAGCTGGCTATACATGCCGTACTGCCAGTCACCGACGGCAAGCATCATCCCGTCGCGAAGCGCCAGGCCGGACTCGAGGACGGCCTCCAGCGCGGTAGCGAGACGATCGTCCGCGTCCGGCCCGCTCGCGGTGGCGGCCTCAATCGCCTCGTGCACCCAGGCGACGCCGGCCGCGCGCTCCTTCGGGTCCCCACCGAGAGAGACCCACTCCTCCGGGGATATGCCGCCCAGGGTGACCCAGTCCTCCAGGCCCGCCGCCAAGACCCCGCCGCCAGTACGCAGCACGCCGCGAAAGTGATCCTGCGGTGATTCATGAATCGGCGCCGCTTTCGTCCAATCTCCCGCCTTCGGCATGTTCAACAACTTCTACAGCACCGGGAGGACTGACCTCGTGGACCTTCGTGACCGTCGTGAGGCGCTCGGCTTGTCCCGAACGCGCTTAGCCGTAATCGTCGGATTCTCGCCCGCGTACATCGCCCAGCTCGAGGACGGCTACCGCCCTCGTCGTGGAGACGCGGTCGCTCGCATCAGTACGGCCCTGGACGGCCTCAACGACGACGCGCCCGGGGCTCAAGCCGGGCGCGAGGTCACAACTTCCGCCGGTGTGGGCGACGGACATGCAGCTTACTGACGGCCGGCGACAGACCCACCCGCGTCTCGTTCCGGAGAGGCCTTCGCCACCCGCGGTGCTCACCTTCGCCTGCCTGAGCCCGACAGAGCGAGCCGCTGAGGCGGAGCCCTACGTCTCGCCCGCTCTGCTCGCGCGGCTCGACGACGAACTCGTCGCTGAGCTCGGCGCGCTCCTCCGGGCCTGGGAGTCAGCGTGATCGACCTGACCAGCGAGATCCCACAGCACGCCGCTCTGCGTCTGCAGCTCGCGCTGATCGCCGGCGGTGAGCCTCCGTCGAGCTTCTTCGAGATCCGCTACCGCCTCGCGACGGGCGGCATGCGCCAACAGTTCTTCCCGATCGGAGACATGTCCGGCGTGATGGCGGCGATCGACCACCTCGCACAGACGACCGACGTCTATCTCGCATGCGCGCCGCGCGTCCGCCGCGACGGGACCGCCAGCGCGGTCGAGCGCGTCTGGTGCCTCTGGGCCGACTGCGATGGCCGCGATGCGCTCGATCGTCTCCAGGCGTTCCGGCCGCTGCCAAACCTCGTCATCCGGTCCGGCTCGGATCACTCCGCCCACGGCTACTGGCAGCTCGACAAGCCGCTCTCGCCAGCATGGGCCCGCCGCGCCAACCTGCGCCTCGCTCTGGCCCTCGGCGCCGATCGTGCCGCCACGGACGCAGCACGGATCCTCAGACCAGTCGCGTCGCTGAACCACAAGCACGACCCGCCGCGAGCGGTCGTCTGCAGCCGCCTCGAGCTCGACATCCACACCTTCGACGCCGTGGTCGGCGGGCTGCCCGACGACCCGGCCTACGCCCCGAGGCCGCTCCCGACGCCTCGCCGAGTGGCGAGCCCGTCCCGACTCCTCGACGGCCTCGTTCGTACGGTCCATGAGGCGGATGTAGGCAACCGCAACCGCGCCCTGTTCTGGGCGGCGGCCAGGGTAGGCGAGCACGGGCTGGATCAGGTAGAGGCCTCCGAAGCGCTCCGGGCCGCTGGGCTTGCGATCGGGCTCGCCGAGTTCGAGGTCCAGCGGACGATTCAGAGCGGCCTCGACACAGCGACAAGGACCGCGGCATGACCGGCTGGACCGCTGAGGAAGACGCCGCTTTCCGTGCGGCCGCCGGGGAGACGCCCTCGTCGACCACGAGGCCGCAACTCGAAGCGGTCGCTCGCACGAACGGACGACCGACGGGCGAGCCGGTCAGCACGCTCCAGGAGCGTCTCGCTGACTCCCGCGTGGATTTGCTCGCCTACATCGACGGAAGCGTGCCTGAGCGTGCCTGGCTGCCTCAGAGCGACAGGATGCTCGCCCGCGGCGGCCGCCACCATGTCGCCGCGCCGCTGAAGTCGGGAAAGTCGATCGGGTTCCTCGCGCACGCGGTCGACATGGCGATCGCCGACACCCGCGTCGTGATTCTCGACCGCGAGAACGGCGCCGATGAGTACGCCCGCCGGCTGCGCGACATCCTCGCTGACCGGCCCGAGACCGCCCGCGACGCAGTCCGGGACCGCCTCGCCTACTACGCGTGGCCGGCGGTCAGGCTGAGCGACGGCGCCGAACTGGCCGCCGCCCTGGGCGGCCCGGACATCGTCATCCTCGACAGCACGCGCACGTTCTTGAGCGCGTTCGCGCTCGACGAGAACGCGTCCGACGACTTCGCGAAGTTCGCAAACGCGATCATCGACCCGCTCTTCCGCGCGGGCATCGCGACCGTGCAGCTCGACAACACCGGCCACGGCGACAGCGGGCGGGCGCGAGGCTCCTCGAGCAAGGGCGATCTCGCCGACGTCCTCTACACGCTGAAGACCGTCGCCGCGTTCGACGAGCACCGCAGCGGACGGCTCCGTCTTGTCCGCTCGCACAGCCGCTTCGGCGATGTCGGCTCCGCGTTCGAGATGGAGCTCGGCGCCGGACACTTCGGCCGGTTCGCCCCCGACCAGTCCGACCAGACGACCGTGTTCCGGCCGACCGAGCTGATGCGTCGCATCACCGCACTGCTCGCCGAGCAGCCGGGGCTCTCCAAGCGCGCGATTCGCCAGGCCGTCAAGGGCACCAAGAACGACGCGAAGGACCTCGCTCTTGAGCTGCTCATTAGCGACGGCCAGGTCCGCACCGAACAGGACGGGCAGGCCGTCCGACACTTCCTCGACCAGCCTCTCAACACCCCCGAAATCCAACCGTGCCTGACCGTGCCCCAACCGTGCCCAGGCACGGCTCGTTCAACCGTGCCTAGCGTGCCCCATCCCGAAGGGGGGGCACGCGGAACGGGAACGACAACGGCACACCCCGAAACCACCCAGCGTGCCGGGCACGGTCACGAGCCCTCAGCGGAGCCGCTCGACAGCATCGGGCGGACCGCGGCATGAGCCCCACCGACATCGTCTGCGCACTGCCCGGCTGCCCGATGCTGACGCCCGGCAACTACTGCATCCGCCACGCCAACATGACCGAGGCCGAGGAGCACGCCGAGATCACGGCGATCGCGCTGCGTCGAGCGCGGCACGCCGAGATCGTCCGCCGCGCAGGTTGGGCATGTGACGACCAATGACCCGGCTCGCAACCTGCCCGGTCTGCGCAGCGATCGACTGCCAGCGCCACGTCGTCACCACCTGGCAGGGAGGCAGCACCAGGGCTTGGCGCCGGCTTCGAGCACAAGTCCTCGCTCGCGACGGCCACCGCTGCCAGCGCTGCGGCCAGCCCGCCACCCACGCCGACCACATCACCCCGAAGGCCGCAGGCGGCACCGACAACCTCGACAACCTCGAAGCCTTGTGTGCCCGGTGCAACCTCGCGAAGGGAGACGCCATGCCGATCACCAGTGCCGACGCGGATAGGGTGGCTACCCACCCCCAAGCCGGTGCGGAAGCGGCCATCCAGCCGGCCACGGCGCGCGCCGGCATCAGCGACCTCGGGGCGGGTGGAGCGCGGTGAGCGCGTCGAAGTTCACGCCGGAGGCCCGTAGAAGCCTCCTGGAGCGCGCCAGAACGGGCGTTTCGCTGGCCGATTCGTGCCGCGCGATGGGTTTGCGCCTGAACACGGCGAAGTCGTGGATCTCTCGCGGCCGCCGGGACGCCGACGGCCCGTATGCGGCGTTTGTGACCGCGCTCGAGGCCGCGCGGCAGGAGGCTATCGACCGTCCGGAGCCGCTGACCGAGGACGAGCATCGCCGCCTCGTCTCCGGGATGGTCCGGCAGGGCTCGGTGGCCGCCGCGAAGCTCTATTGGCAGATGTTGGCGACCGATCGGGCCGGGGAGGAGGTGAACCCGGATGTCGAGGACAACCCGCTCGCCGAGGTCGATGAGCTCGCTCGTGTCAGACAGCGTCGCTAGCGATCTGGACGCCTTCGGGCGCTTCTGCGAGCGCGCGTTGACCGTCGAGGACGGCCGGCCGTTCGTGCTCGAGGGCTTCCAGCGCACGGTGCTCGCGGACTACTTCAACGGCGCTCGCGAACTCGTCGTGCTGATGCCGAAGAAGAACGGAAAGTCGTCGCTTCTCGCGGCGCTGGCGCTTTGGGACCTGATGGTGACGCCGTTTGCGGAGGTCGTCGTCGTCGCCGCGTCCCGCGACCAGGCGGGGATCCTTCTGCGCCAGGTGACGGGATTCGTACGCCGCTCGCCGGCGCTACAGGCGCGGTTGACGGTCAAGCAGCGGGAGATAACCAACGAGTCAGCGGGCGGCCGGATTCGGATCCTCGCGTCCGACGTCGACACGGTCGACGGCCAGATCTGCACGTTGGCGGTCGTTGACGAACTGCACCGCCACCGCTCGGCGGAGCTCTACGGCGTCCTGCGCGACGGTCTCGGTCCGCGGGGCGGTCAGCTCGTCACGATCTCGACCGCCGGCGACGACGAAATGAGCCCCCTGGGTCTGCTGCGGGCGAAGGCGCACGCGATGAGCGGCCTGCAGCGCGCCGGTGCTCACCGATACGTCCGGGATGAGTTCCTCAGCTTCCATGAATGGGCGCTCGGCATCGACGACGACGTCGACGACCTCGACCTCGTCCTGGACGCAAATCCGGCGAGCTGGATCGACCGCGACGAGCTGCGCCGACGCCGGACGGCGTCGATGACGCCGTGGCAGTGGCGGCGGTTCACGTGCGGGATCTGGGTCGCGGGTGAGAACGCGGCGATCAGCGACCGTGAGTGGCGTGTTTGCGCCCACCCGGGCGTCCATATCCCCGACGGGGCCTCGGGCGTGGTCGTCGGAATCGACCTCGGCTGGCGCCACGACTGCACCGCACTCGTGCCTGTGTGGCGGCCCGACGGCCACGACGTCGTGCGCGTCGGCCGACCGGTGATTCTCACCCCGCCGGGCGATGGGACGTCGCTCGCGGTCGCCGACGTGTTCGACGCGCTCGAGGAGATGGCCGATCGGTGGCCGTACGCCACGTTCGTGCTCGACCCGGCCGCTGACGGCGAGCACCTCGCGCAGCGCCTCGACGCCGAACTGACGAACGTCAGGGTCGCGACGCACTCGCAGAAGCACCCGCCGATGTGCCTCGCCGCGTCCCGCCTGTCGGAGGCGATCTCGGGGCGCCGGATCGCTCACCCCGACGACCCCGAGCTCAACGCGCACGTCCTCTCTGCCGCTGCGCGGTCCGTCGGTGAGCAGTGGCGGTTCGCGAAGCAGCGCGGCCGTCAGACACCGATCGACGCCCTGATCGCCTTGGCGATGGCGCACAGCACCCTGCTCGGCGAGGCGCAGAAGCCCAAGCGCGGCAAAGCCGTCCTCTTCTACTAACCGAAAGGAACCACCCCCATGACGACCATGCTCCCCGACCACCAGTCCCGCAGCGCCCGAGACATTCGCGACCACATCCGCGGTTCGCTGCCGCCGACGATGACCCTCGACTGGATGCCTGTCACCGATGTCGCCTCGGTCGATGCGCTGCGCCCAACGCATCGCCGGGCGGCCCTGCGGCTCTCCGACGCGATCGACGAGCTCCCGGCAGGCCTCGCCGCAGTCGCCAAGCAGATCGCGGGTCACGCAGCCACGGTCGAGGCCTTCCGGCGCGAGAGCTATCGCGTCGCCAAGCTCGGCGGCATGGTGCCCCGGCCGCCGGTGACGCCGAACCTCCCCGCGGCCCTCGACGCGGCGTGGCTGCCCGTGCAGCGCGCACTCGGCGACGTCGCCAATGCTGTGCGAGCGATCGTCGCCGAGGTCGGCGATCACCGCGACGAAATGGACCGACGCCACATCACCCCCGCGCACCTCCGGGGCGAGATGTACTTCGGGTCGTCGGGCGGCAACAACACGACCCCCCGCGAGCTCGCCGAGGGCGAACGCGACGGCTCCATACTCCTTGAGCTGTCGTACACCGATCGTCTCGTCGGCCAGTGGCGGACGGTGCTCGACCCTCCCGGCATCATGAGCCCGGCCGCGTCGACGGACCTCGGCGACCAGGCCGTGACGCTCAACGGAGCGATGACGCTCGGCAGCCCGACCGCGGGATCGCGGTCATGAACATCCAAGACGCCATCCAGGCTGCCGAGGAAGCCGGGCTCCCGCCCCGCGTCGCCCCGAAGCTCGAAGGCGAGACGCTCGACGAACTGCGCGCCGACGCCCGACAGCTCAAGGAGTTCATGGGGCCGGCGACACCCCCGAAGCCCGCGCCTAAGGTGCCGCTGCCCGACCTTCACGGCGGCGCTAGCGCCAGCGAACCGGCGGAGCCGGACCTCAGCGGCTGGTTTCCGAAGCTCCACGGACGGAACGGCTGAGCCGAGATGACTCGCGGTTTGGCCATTGTGTCGGCTAGTTCCGGCCCCACGGCCGGAACTAGCCGAGCGAAGGAGATCCAGTCGGCATGAGGGACCGCCCGGCCACCGCTTCGGGGCTGCTGGCCGAGGTCGACCTGCGAGCCCTCGCGACGGAACTGGCGGCGCTCGTGCCTGCGCCGCCGCTCCTCGACGACGACCAGGCCGCCGAGCTGCTCAATGTGCCGGCGTCGTGGCTCGGTCGAGAGGCCCGCGCCAACCGGGTTCCGCATGTTCGCCTCGGCCACTACCGGCGCTACAAGCGCGACGAGCTACTCGCCTGGGTCGACAAGCGCGGGAGCGGCCCGCGATGAGCCCACAAGCGCCGCTCACAGCCTCACAGCGCGCCCTGCTTGCTGAGCACGACACCCGCACCCTTGCCGGCGAGCCGCGACTCAGTCGCGCGGACGAGCAGCGGATCACCGACGAGGTGCGAGCGGCGGAAGCCGGGACCAAGCAGCGCGAGTTGGAAGACCACGTTGGGGAGATGGCCCGTCTCACGAGCGAGCTTGGCGCGCTCGCGCGGGCGATGCGGGAGCACCGTCTCATCGACCGTCGGATTTATTGCGGCCTTGATCGTGACATCCGTTCTCTGATCGCAACACAGCATCGTCTTTCCGCCGCGCAGGGTAGTAAGCTGTGACACACAAGGTCGTCATGCCTATCGCCCCGCGGAGCACGAAGCGGGAGCAGCCGGGCGGGCCAGTCGCGAGAAGCAGACGCGGCAAGTCACTCAACGCATTCTCGAAGCAGGAGGAACCGATGACGCAGACAGTTTTCATCAACGCACGCGTACCGACGCGGCTCGCCGATCAGCTGCGCATCCAGGCGGTGCGGAATGACCGCTCGGTCAGCGCTGAAATCCGGCGTGCGCTCACCGCGCACGTGTCCGAAACGACGAAGCCGAGCGACGAATCGTGACGTGTAAGTCTCGTTTGAATCCGCTCGCCGGTGATGCGACGAGCCTTCTCAGCTCCGACGATCGGGCGGAGCGGAAGCTGGCGTCGTTCGCAACGACACTCTCGTCGGCCAAGCTCGCGTCGTTCACGACTCCCTCGACGGCGATCGAGCTGGGCCGGGCGACCGCGCTCCTGTCGTCGCCCACTGCCCGCAGGAACCGACCGGAGGAAACGAAATCATGACCGCAGTTGCCAAGACCGAGTTTCGCGTAGATGGGCAGCCGTACACGCTGGACGACCTGACGTTCGCTGAGCTGCGCGAACACCGCCGCCTGGTGCGGGAGCTCGCGGACGATCCGACGCTTGAGGTGGCGCAGGCGCCCACGATCGATTTCTACCCCCCGCTGATCTTCCTTGTGAAGCGGCGTTCCGACCCGGCCTTCACGCTCGATGAGGCGCAGAGCGGCAAGCTCGACGACTACTTCTTCGAGCCCGAGCCGGCGAAGCGCCCTACGAGGCGAGCGTCAGCGAAAGCCTGACGCTCCGCGGCTCGTGGACACCACCGCTGCTTCTCGAGCACGGCATCTGGCCCGATCAGCTCGATCGTCTAACGCCGCGGGAGTGGCTGCAGTTGCGCGGCGCGCTGGCCCAGGCGGCAACCGCCTCCGCGGGGCCGTCGCAGCCAAAGCCTCGCACCGTGGCCGAGTTCAAAGCAATGCACGGCAGATAAGGAGCACGGATGAATTCGCGTGACCTGAAGGTCCAGATAGCTGGCGACGCGACGCAACTCCTCGGAGCCGTTGAGCGGAGCGAGCGGGCGCTTGGAAGCCTCGCGGCCACCGCGACGACGTCCTCGTCGAGGATCGCGGAGTCGCAGGCCCGCATCGATGCATCGATGGGCCGCACATCGGTCGCGGCCGGCGCGACTGCGCGGGCGCAGGAGGCGGCGTCTGCGGGGTTCGTCGCTGCGTCGGGGCGCCACCAGGCGGAGGTGCAGGCGCAGTTGACGAAGACGGGTCACAGCACGAAGGCGCTCGGAGAGGCACTGACGGGGTTGTCGCTGCCGATCGCCGCGATCGGCGTCGGGGCGGCGAAGCTCGCGGTCGACTTCTCGAAGGCGATGGAGCTCGTGCACACCCAGGCGGGCTACACGCAGAAGCAGGTCGACGCGCTGTCACAGTCGGTCCTCGCATTGGCCCCGAAGGTCGGCGTTGGCCCTGACGAGCTGGCGCAGGGCCTCTACCACATCGCGTCGTCAGGCATCCCGGCCGCGAAGGCGATGGGCGTTCTGGAGAACGCAACGATCGGTGCAAAGGTTGGCGCGACGGACCTTGAGAGTGTCACGAACGCTCTCGTTGGTGTGCTCAAGACGTCACCGAAGGACATTCACGGTGCGGCGGACGCGATGGGCACCCTGAACTCGATCGTTGGCGCCGGCAACATGCGGATGAGTGATCTCGTGACCGCGCTCGCGACCGGCGTGCTGCCGTCCGCGAAAGCCGCCGGGCTGGGGTTGCGGGACGTGGGTGCCGCGATTGACGTGATGACGGCGCGCGGCGTGCCGGCGGTCGATTCGGCGACGCGGCTGCGACAGTCGATTGCGTCGATGGAGAACGAGACACCGAAGGCGGTCACGGCGCTCGGGTCAATAGGCATCTCGCAGGGCCAGCTCGCTGCTGATTTGCGCAAGCCGAACGGCCTCGTTGTCGCTGTCGACGATTTGCGGTCCCATCTTGAGGCGTCCGGCAAAACCGCGACCGAGCAGAACGCGATCATCCTTCAGACGTTCGGCAACCGGTCTGCGTCGGCGATCCAGACGCTCGTCCAGAACGCCGGTGAGCTCGCGGACAAGCAGAAGGGCCTGCCCGCAGCTGCGCAGGGCGTCGCGAATCTGCACAGGGCGCTCGACGACTACGAGAAGACGCCGGCGGCGAAGCTCGACCGCGACCTCGCGGCACTGAAGACGTCAGGGATCGAGCTCGGGACGAAGGTTCTCCCGGTCGCGCTGCCGCTGCTGAAGTCCGCCGCGGATGTCGTCGGGAAGGCCGCGACCGCGTTCGGTGAGCTGCCCAAGCCCGTGCAGGAGGCGGCGGTGGCGTTCGCGGCGCTCGTCGCGATCAGCGGCCCCGCATTGAAGTTCATCGAGCTGGCGGAAGTCGCGTTCGGCGGGCTTGCACGTGCTGCGGGTCTCGCGAGGACGGCCGTCGGTGGCGCGGAGGCCGCCACGGTTGCCGGTGCGGCTGGAGGGTCAGCTGCCGGCGTCGCAGGCGGCGCTGTCGCGGGGACCGCCGCGGCAGGGGGCGCGGCAGCCGCGGCGCGGACGGTGCTGGGTCGCCTGGGGCTGGTTGGCGCTGGTCTCTACGCGGCCAACAAGTACGTGCCGAGCGGCAACGACAGCACCAACTTCGGGCTGCCTTCCTCCGGCGGGCTGGGTGGCGCCGAGCGCAACCTGCACCGGCAGCTGGGGCAGTTGACGTCCGACCCTATCGGGCTGCTCTTCGGCCGGTCGGTGGACCCCAAGAGCGACAGCAGCGACAGGCTGCTCGCGTTCTCCAAGCAGGTCAACGCGCTGCGCGGGAACCTCGACAAGCTCTCGCCGCAGAAGCTGCAGCAGATCCAGGCCGAGGCGATCAAGCTCGGCAACGACAAGAGCCTGTCGAAGTACGCGACGAGTCTTGCCGCGGTCGCGAAGGCGTTCGATCCGCTGAACGTCGCGCTCGGGAAGGTCAGCGGCAATTTCACTGACATGGCCTCGTACGCCGGCAAGAGCATGCACGACATCCTGCTCGCGTCGAAGGTCAACATGGTGCAGATCCAGAACACGTTGGGCGCTGGGAGCGAGGCGGGGCGTATCGCCGTCGGCAAGAATTTCCAACTGGCCGCGAGCGACATCGATGCATCGATGCAGGCCGGGCTGATCTCGGTCCAGAAGGGCACCGCGGAGATCTACAAGCTGCTCGCTGCCGGGCTTGCTCAGGTCAACCCGAACGGCCCGACTGCCGCGGACCTCAGCCGCCTCGGCGTCGCCGGAGCGCAGAACTACACCGCGAACGTCGTCAGCGATAACTTCGGGGGCGGCAACGACGGCCGCCCAACGGCCGACCTCCTACGCCCAGGGCCCCGCCGGTCCGACGCTTCTGAACCAGGCCGGTGCGCACGCCGCCGGCGGGTACATCGGGTCGCGCGGCGAAGCGGGCCGCGACACCGTGCCCGTGATGCTCGGCCGCGGCGAAGCGGTCCTCAACCGCCATCAGCAGGCACCGGTCGAGGTCGCGCTGCGCTCAACGTTCGGTGTCGGTCTCGACAGTCTGTTTTCGCAGATGCAGCAGCCGCACTACATGGCAAGCGGCGGGATCATTCCGCGCGTAACCGCGACCGGCCCGGCGGGCCTCGTCGGACTGATGGATCAGGGCGTCCTCAACGACATTCGCGCGTCGGCGAACCTGCGTCTCGGTGCGCTGATGGCGGCCGGCAGGTGGCGGTTCGCAAGGGCCGAGCGGCCTTGGCACGTTCGGCGGCGTCACCGTCGCGGACTGGATCATTCCGGAGCTTCAGTACGCCAGGGCGCACGGCTGGACCGGGTCGGTTACGTCCGGGTACCGCCCCGGCTTCGATCCGCATACCGCGACGGGCGCCTCAGAGCACCAGGGCACTCGGTATCCGCATGGCGCGGTCGACTTCGGCGGTTACGGTGCGTACGCCGCCCGCGCCGACTTCTTTGCGCACACGAAGGGTTACGCCGGCCTGCAGCTTGTGCCTGCGGCGTTCGCTGATGGCGGTCACGCCTCGGGCACCGGTCACGCGCTCGGCGGATTTATCCGCATGGCCGGCGGCGGCAGGGTCGACGGCAAGGTGTCGTGGTTCGGCGGCCCGAACGATCCGTCTGACTCCGGTCACACCGCTTCCGGGGGGACGACTGCAACGCCGGGGATCGCGGTATACGACCGGGCGACGCTCGGCGGCTACTGGCGCGTCACTGCCCCCAACGGCCGGACGAAGATCGTTCGCCAGACCGACATCGGGCCGGCGCCGTGGACCGGCCGCAAAATCGACTTCACCTATTCCGCGCTCGGCATGTTCGGCTACAGCGAGAAGAACTTTCCGACTGACGCGATCGGTCACGCCGTCTACCTCGGCAAGACGCTCGCCAAGGGATCCGGCGCGCCAGCGGGCGCCTCGACGGGCGCAAGCCCAACGGGTGAGCAGCTGCTGACCACGGCCGAGTCGTTGCAGGTCAGGCATGCGCTCGGCCTCGATCGGGGAAGGATCGCGAGCGCCGGCTTGACGCTCGGCGGTCACCCCGCGACAGCGACGCATGCAGGGACGCTCGGCCTCCAGGCGCAGATCGATAACTCCAACGCCACCCAGGCCCGTGTAACGCGCGCACAGGGCCTTCAGACGATCGATCTGTCTACGCCCGGCGGCGTCGCGCAGCAGACGAAGAACCTGCAGGAGCAGAAGACCCAAAAGAGTCGCGTCAAGGAGATCTATCAGCGCGAGGTCGCGGCGATCAAGAAGCAGATCAAGGGGTGGAAAGCGCAACGCGACGAGTACCGCAGTCTCGCGCGTCGCACGACCGGCAAAGCGAAGCAGGCCGCGCTTGCGCACGCCGCGAGCGCTCAAGCGCAGATGGATCAGGGCGCCGTGGACATCAAGGCCGCGCAGGGCTCGATCAGCGACACCGAGCTCGACATCCAGGATATCAACACAGCAGATCGCGCAGGTACCAGCGGACGCGGCAGCCGCGACGGCGACGGCGCAGAGCAACGACTTCAGCACTACCAGCAGGCCAACTCGGACATCGACCAGCAGGTAGCCGCCGGCCTGATGACTCAGGCGCAGGGCGACGCGCAGAAGACGGCGAACGCTCAGAGCGCCCTGCAGGGCGGCTACGGCGCGCTGTCGCAGCGGGACACATGGACGGTGATGGCGGACCTGAAGACCGCGACGCAGGCGAACACGACGGCGATGGACGCGAACACGCAGGCGCAGATCGACAACAAGTCCGCGCAGCTCAAGACCGCTCTGGCGACCGAGAGGTCTCGAACACGACCATGGGGGTCGCGACAAGGCGCTCGCGGATGTCATCTGCGGCCAGATCGTCGGCGTTAGCCTCGCGGGACGATCGGGCACGGCGGGTTCTGGCGCTGCGGCCCGGTATCGCACGCTCCCGCCGCGCAGCCGGGGCTGCGACCGCACGCGATCCCTCGGCCTGTGGTCCTGCCCGTATGAACCGAACGGAGCCTGCGAGTCAGCCCTCGCGACCGGGCTGCGGGGCCGGGATCGTGAAGGGCTGTGGAGCAGGGATCGTGAAGGGTCGCGGCGTCACCGTGAGGGGCTGCGCCGGCTTCATCGCGAGGATGCGCGGTTCGACCTCCGTGTGGGCATCGATGAAGCTGCGAGCCGCCGGAGGGGCGCTTGGTTGCGGGCGCGCCCTTGAAGCCGATCTCCGTCAGGCGGTCCTCCTTGGCGATCACCTTGCCGTCGACGACGCGATATGCCGTATTCGCTGAGGTCATCGAGGGCGATCGTGGTCGCGAGGTCGCGGAGTTCCCTCATCGCTTCTAGCTTCGCTGGGTCCGCCGCCTCTGGCTCACCATCGTCCATCTGTGTCCTCTGTTCTGGAGTGGATTTGAACCAATGAGCCTACGCCGGCGCCCGGTCGCGACTGCCACCTCCGGCGTCGCTTGGACTTTCAGCGCCGATCGGCGTATGCTCGCCGCGCTACAACGTATTGCTCCCCGCGCAGCGTCAACTGCCGGGGAGCGTGGCACCGAAGGCCAAACCTTCGACGCGCCAGGCAGCCTACCCGTGCGGTCGGTGCCTTCCTCGCCAGAGAACTCGCCCTTCGATCAAACCCTCGATCGAAAGGAACACGCGATGAGCAGTATCGAGATGGCGATACCGCCCCTCACTACCGCACCGAGCCTAGGGGTGCCGCTCTCGGCCCCGTCTGCAACATCCTGCTGGACGCTGCGGAGGAGTTACACGGCATGGAGGGCACGGCTTGGTGGGACGAGCCCTACACGCTGGACGAGCGGGAGATGACGCTGCTGGCCGTCCGCGGCCTTGTCCAGATGATGAAGACCTACGGGCGGACCCGGGATGCATTCGTGGGAGCAACGGTATGACCGCCTCCAGCTTGACGATCGAAGCCGTGGACATCCGGGAGGTGCGCCAGGCGCTCCATGGCGAGCTTGGCAGCGCGGCGGAGGACCTCCATCGCGCGGCAGACGAATACAGCATGCTCGACGAGGAGGACGAGGCGGTCAGCAACAAGTTCTCAGCCGCTAAGGCACACCTCGAGAGGGTGCTCGCGCTGCTCGACCACTGTCGAGAGGGCTACGGCGACGAGCGCAGGCGGTCACGGTCAGTCACGGATACCTCGATCTCCTCGTGGAGGCGCTTGCGCACCGGGCTCACGCGATCCGCGACCAGCTAAGTGACGAGTTTCAGGAGGGCTACGACGAGCGCCACGGCAAGGCAAGGGTGCTCAACCTGATGGGTCGCTACGAGCGCGTCCAGGCGCTTCTGGCGATTCTCCGCGACCAGACCGGGGTGCTGGCATGAACGCGATTAACCTCACCGACGAGCACCTGGAGAACGTCCGCCGGGAGATGATGAAGGCGGCGGCGGAATCGCTCGCGATGGCTGCCGACAAGCTGCAGGAGCTCGGCGACGTCGCCCCGTGGGGCAAGGGGACGATCACGCTCGCGACCGACACCATGAGCTGCGCGCACATAGCCCGCGTTGACCTCGAGTCGCTTCAGGCTCTTGGCTGGCCCGAGAACGACCGGGGCGAGACGATGCCCACCACGCTGAAGATCGAAGCCGCGGAAGGCGAGCTGCTGCGCCGACGTGTCAGGTCGATCACCCACGACTACCCGATTGCTCCCGACCTAGAGGACATCGAAGGCGCGATTGGTCGCCTCACTGTCTGCGCCCGGCTCCTGCGCCTGGCGGACCAGGGGCAGGGGCAGCTGGACAAGCTTCTGCTGGCCGAGCTATGCGACGAGGGGAGCGATCTCGTCGAGGCGGTGGCCTACGAGCAGGGGAACGTCGCCGCGGTCAGCGCACCGGACGCTGATCCGGACGACTGGCGCGGCCCCGACGTGCCGCTCGCCGCCGTCCGGCGTGACATCGAGGAGCAGCGGGATCGCTACGCCCAGGAGCTCGAGGTGTGTCGGCGGCTGATCGCACGCGCCGAGGCGGTGTCCTGATGGCCGGCTCGACTGATGTCGCGTACGACGGCGAGCAGCTGGCGGGCGAGATATTCGAACTCATCCGGCGACGTCTCCCCGACCTGGACGTAGCCGACCCGCTGCGTCCGATGTTTCACGCAGTCCTGCCGGGCCTTGGCGCTGCTCTCGGGAGGCCGACTATGGCGCTCGTCGTCAATGCCGGAGGGGTCTCCTGATGCCGGCGCGCAGCTCATATAGCTCTGGCGTCAGCGTCGCTCACCACCAGGCGTTCGCCGAACGGGACGCGGCGCGCGTCGCCGAGCTCCGCTCGCTCGGCAAGCGCGCTCGGGACTCGCGCTTTCGGGCGGAGGTCGACGCCGGGCTACTCGCGTGCCGGCTCTACTACTGCCACGAGGGAGGCCTCGGCGTTGACGAGCTCGCCGCCGCCGCGGGCCTCACGCGCGACGAGGCGTTCGCCGCGATCGATGGCTACCGGGCAGAGGGCGCATGACGCCTCGAGAGCCGACCGCACGCCGCTCCTATGGCTCTGGTCGCCTGTACGTCCGCACGGACGCGAACGGCCGCGAGACGTGGTACGCGTCGTGGTACGTCGGGAGCCGGCGGGTCAACCGTCGGCTCGGCCACAAGCGCGCAGCGGGCGATCGGGACGGGCTCACGCGGACCCAGGCAGAGGAGGCGCTCCGGGCACTGCGGGCGGCGACGGCGTCCACCGTGGCCGTCGGCGAGCGGATGACCGTCGAGGACGTGTCGGCGAGCTACATCACGGCCGCAGAGCGCCGCGGTCGGAAGCTGTCGACCAGGTCGAACATCGAGAGCGTGACGCGCGTGCATCTCGAGCCGTTCTTCCGGGGCAAGACGCTCGACGCGATCCGCCACGAGGACGTGCTGGACCTCGTGGCTGCGCTCGAGGCCAGACGGCTCGCGCCGAAGTCGATCCGGAACATCGTCGCGACTCTGAGCAGCTTCTACCGCTTCGCGATGCATCCGCGGCGCGGCTGGGCGAGGTCGAATCCCTGCGAGGGCGTCGAGCTGCCGGCGGTGCCCGAGACGACGGAGATCCGGTTCCTCACGCTCGAGGAGGTCCGTGCGCTCGTCGCGAACGTGCGGCCGGGGATGTTCGAGGCCCTCGACCGGGGGATATTCCTTGCTGCCGCGATGACCGGCCTGCGCAAGGGCGAGCTCGTCGCGCTGCGCTGGCGCGACGTTGACTGGCCGTCCCAGCGGATCCGCGTCCGGCAGAACTACACCCGCGGCGAGTTCGGAACGCCGAAGTCGAAGCGGTCGACGCGGTCGGTGCCGATGGCCGACGAGCTGGCCGGCGAGCTCGAGCGTCTACACAAGGCGTCGCAGTGGAAGGGCGACGACGATCTCGTGTTCGCCCACCCGGCAACGGGCGGCGTGCTTCCGGAGGTGAACATCACGAGGCGAATGCGCAGGGCTCTCACGGCCGCCGGGCTCGACGACGGCCACCGCTTCCACGACCTGCGCCACACGTTCGGGACGGCTATGGCCGCGGCGGGCGTCCCCATCAGGACGCTGCAGGAGTGGCTCGGCCATCGCGATCTCGCGACGACGCAGATCTACGCCGACTACAGCCCGGGCGCCCACGAGGCCGACATGGTCGCTCGGGCGTTCTCGGCGGCGCCAAGGTTCCAACAAGGTTCCAATTTGAGCGAATCTCAGGTGAACTGAGCGAACCTCAAGTAGCCCATTTGCAGGGGGAAGACAGGTAGAGCAACCATCCGGGCCGGTTCAAATCCGGCCGTCCCGACTGGAGAAGGTGGGACGCGAGTCAGCTACAGCCCGGCGGGAACCGCGACGCGTCACGGGCTTTCACGTGTGCGGAGTCGGCCGCCGGCGGGCGAGCGGCGGGAGCGGCGGCATTCAGCACGCAGCTGCGCGGCGGTCGAACTCGAGCGTCAGCGTGTTCTTCTCACTTTTCAGTTGTGTGCGCAACGTGTGCTTTCGGACGGCGGTGCTGGCTCGTCCCAGCTCCTGCGTCGTCGTGCGAACCTTCTCCTCGAGCGCGGCCACATCGTGGCGGGCTGAGAGGCACGCCGGAGACGGTCCGCCAATCGCGGGTCGCGATGGAGGCCTCGGAGCTGCTCCGGTACGGACGCCGAGTCGCTCGCCATTATACGTCGCGCCGTCCTTGACGGCGATCGCCTCGACATCGTACCCGGCGTCTGGCTGAAGTCCTCCATAGGACTGGTGGAACGGTACCCCACTGCACGGTTTCAGACCGACGCCGTTCACTGAAAGGCCGTTGATCAGAAATCCGCACAACCAACCCGCGTACGATGGCTCGCCGTTGAGGCGGAAGGAGCCGAAGGCGGTAATGCTTGTCCCCGCGACAGCCGGCTGAAAGGTGGTCACGATCGGCGCGCCTTGCGCAGTCGCGGTTGTCGCTCCGAGTCCGAGCACGAAGGCGACCGCCGCCGCGCGACAAGCCCGCCGCGTCATGCCCGCGACGCGCGACCCGTTCCGTTGAGGCGACAGACCAGAACGACCGCGCCGTGGTGTGTGCGACCGACAGGAGCGAGCCGCCGGGCCTTGGCCGCCACCGAGATTCGGGAGGGTCGTGAGCATTGACGTAGGTTTAGCCCCTGCCACTGAGGGCAACTACCCAATTCTGGACCCTCAGCGGGCCAGGCGACGCGCGCCTGACCATGCCCACGAGGGCGGCCGCGACGGGCGCGAGGATCGCCTCGCCGAGGAACTGGGTGCGGACCTGGCCGCGGGTTGCCCCGAGGGCCCGGCGCAGGCCGATCTCGCCATACGCCGTGCGTGCCGACGATGCCGTTAGAACCCCGGGCCGCCCCCCTGCGGGACCTGCAGCGTGGCCCGCGACCCGTCGGCCGCCGTGAACCCCAGCTTGTCGAGTGCGGACTGGAGCGACTGGGTGTAGCTGGCGCTGGTGTAGGTCGCGCCGCTGACGGCGTCGACGTTCGCCGTCTGGCCGGCCAGGGCCTCCTGCTGCAGGGTCGGCTCGGCGCTCGAGGAGATCTCCACGGAGCGCGGGTCGTTGCCCTGGAGTTGAAGCGCCTGGATCGCCACGATCTTGCCGTTCCTCACCGTCACCCTGACCTGGGCGCTTCCGTACCGCGTGTCGACGGCGTCGCCGGTCGCGGTGCCCGAGACTGCGCCTGAGGTCGTCGACAAACCCCCGCCGCTACCACTGGACTCCGCCCTCGACCGCCCGGTGGACGTCGAGGCTGGCGTGGCGACGACGGTCGCCGTCTGGGTCGTTGGCGTCCGCGGGTGGAAGGCCAGCACACCCGCCGTGCCGGCGACGGTGGCGGCGATGACGATGGGCGATCGACGCATTGGGGCGGCTCCGTTCAGAAGGTGAAAGACTCGAAGTGGATGCGGGGCTCGCCCACGCCGGCCTGCCGCAGTTCGCCCGCGAGCTGGCGCGAGAGGGCGTCGGGGCCGCAGAGGAAGACGTCCCGTCGACGCAGGTCGGGGACGATCGCGTGCAGCGCGTCGGCGTCGAGGCGCACCCGGTCGCGGGGTCCGACAAGCTCGATGAGCCGGCCACCACGCCGGCGAACCGCTGCCGCCACCTCGTCGCGCAGGATCAGCTCGGCCCGTGCCGAGGCCCGGAGGATCACGACGACGTCGGCCGGTGCCGGCAGGTCGTCCAGCAGCGCCAGGATGGGCGCCGTCCCAACGCCGGCGCCGATCAACAGGAGCCGGTCGCGCTCGGCCACGTCGGACGTGAAGGTGCCGTACGGGCCCTCGATCGCGACCCGAGTCCCCGGCCGCACGCGGGCGATCCCGGCGCTGTGGTCGCCGAGATCCTTGACCGTGATTCGCAGCAGGTCGCCGGCCGGCGCTGCCGACAGGGAGTACGGGTGCGCCTGCCACCACAGCCCCGGGCGCAGGAACCGCCACTGGAAGAACTGACCGCCGGCGACCGGCAGCCGGTCGAGCTGGCGGCCGCGCAGCAGGATCGAGACGACGCCCGCGGCCTCGCGCGTGACCCCGACCACCCGGATCTGGTGACGCACCGATCGCCACACCGGCAGCCCGACCCGGGCCGCCAGCACGACGCCCAGCGTGCCGACCCACAGCGCCGTCCACCACAAGCGCGCCACCGGGTGCCCGACGAACGACGCGCCGGTGTCGACCTGGTGCGAGAAGGACAGGAACAGCGCCAGGTAGGTGTAGAGGTGCACCGACCACCACGTCTCGTTGGCCATCCTCCGCCGGGCGAGCCGGTAGGAGCTGATGCCGGCGGCGAACAGCAGGATCCCCCCGGCGGTCGCCGCGAGGATCCCGGGGTAGGTCCAGAGCAGCTGCCCGAACTGGTGCAGCACGCCCTCCTTCGCCTGCCGCGCGTAGCCGATCGTGATCAGCACGGCGTGGGCCAGCAGTAGGTACAGCGGCCAGGGCCCCAGCCTGCGGTGCCAGGCGACGAGGCGGTCCTGGCCGATTGCCCGCTCGAGCGACGGCACGCGGGCCACCAGCAGCACGACGACGACCATCGCGTACGCCGCGAGCAGCCCGCTCAGCCGCCCGAGCGCGGTGGCGACGCCACCCGGCGCGCTGAGCGATCCCGCGCTCTCCGCGGTCACCGCGAGTCCGATCGTGATGCCGAGCCCGATCCCGGCGGCCGCCGCCAGCCCGTCGACGACGACCGGGCGCCGTCGGGCCGGCCGTCGCCGCAGCGCTGTCTGCGGGACGGCGGGGCTGGGCGCCACCACAGCCGACGGGTCGTCCCAGAGCGAGCGAACGCGCTCCGGGGCCTCGTAGGTGCTCATGAGTCGACGCGCCTCGGCATTGTGGCCAGCTTGCGCCGCCCCGGTGAGTGTCGGCTGTGCGACGCCTGAGAGATCCCTGAGCGCCGGTTGCCGATCGGCAACCTCTCGAGCTGGCTCCCAGGTCCGCGATCAACACTCCGATCGTGCTCGCTACCGGCCGCACCGAGGTCCGTTAGATCGTGGGCACGCCGATCGGCGTCCGATGGCCGGCCTGGACCCGCCGCTGAGGGCTACGAGTCGCTCTGCGTTACGACGGCACACCGCGTGCTCTGCACGCCCGGGCTTGCCCGCAACCGCGCCTGAGCTGACTCATCGCCCCGTCCCCCGGCCTGCGTGGCCCGGCTGACGCCAGCCGGGCCACGCAGGATGGACACAACGGCCAGTGCCCCAGCGGTACCCTGTGTCGATCGCGCACACCGCACACCTCCGCCCCCGTGTACGCACATGTGCTGGTGATCGGCGATGATTCGTTGGCTGCTGTCGACGGTGTTCGGCGTGGCGGTGCTCGGCGGGGGCGCGGCGATGACCGGAGCAGTGACCGCCGGATCGAGTCAGCCCGCTGGGACCGTGACGATCCAGGTGCGCTCCGCCGGGGCCGGCTTCTCCTACGCCCTGCCGCCGAGCTCGGTCGCCACGTTCAAGTGGACGCCCGGCAGCACGGCCGTGTCCATCTGGCGCACCACCGCGGTCGCGTCCGGCACCGGCCTGACGGCGAAGCTCGCTCCGACAAGCGCCACCTTCGGAGCGCAGACGACGCAGGCCCCGGCGATCGACGTCAACCCGGTCGTGACCTACCAGCGGATCGACGGGTTCGGCGGGGCGCTGACCGACTCCTCCGCTTCCCTGATCGCCGCCTCGCCGCAACGCATGCAGATCATGACCGGCCTGTTCGGCGCCACCGGCGCCCGCTTCGACTTCGCAAGACTCCCGATGGGGGCGTCCGACTTCATCGCCCAGGCCACAACCGGCAGCTACGACGACCTGGCCAGCGGCACCGACCCCAACCTCGACAAGTTCTCCGTCGCCCATGACGCGACGGCAACGATTCCGCTGCTCCAGCAGGCGCGGCGCCTCAGCCCGCAGCTGAAGCTGCTCTCCACGCCGTGGAGCGCGCCCGGTTGGATGAAGTTCGGCGGCAGCCTCGACGGCATCTGCGCCGGCAACGCCAACTTTCTCCAGAACCGTTTCTACGCGGCCTATGCGAGCTACTTCGTCAAGTACGTGCAGGCCTACGAGAACAAGTACGGCCTGCCGATCTACATGGTCTCGCTGCAGAACGAGCCAGAGACCTGCAACAGCACCTACCCGACGATGAACATGACGCCGACCGACGAGGCCACCTTCGCGGTCGCCCTGCGATCCGCGCTCGACGCGTCCGGCCTCGGCGCCGTCAAGATCCTCGGCTACGACGGCAACTGGGCCGACGGCAGCCTGACGACCTACCCGCAACAACTCGTCGGGGTCAGCGCGCCCGGGCGCGCGGCGATCGCCGCCGTCGGCTACCACTGCTATGGCGGCGACCCGTCCGCCCAGACCGCCTTTCACGCCGCTGACCCGGGCACGGCGATCTACTTCACCGAGTGCACCGGCGGAGCCTGGTCGACCGGAACGGCGGCGAACCTCGTCTGGGAGGTCCGCAACAACCTGATCGAGCCCCTGCGCGACTGGGCGCAGGCGTCGACCTACTTCAACCTGGCGCTCGATCCATCCGACGGACCTCACGTCGGCGGGTGCACGAACTGCCGCGGGATGCTGACCATCGACAACGCCCACGGCACCTACGCCGAGAACGAGGACTACTACTACTGGGCCCAGTTCTCGAAGTTCGTCGATCCCGGTGCCACGCGCATCGACTCGCCCGACCTCGGCACCGGGTCCATCCAGACCGTCGCCTTCAGGAACCCCGACGGGTCGATCGTGCTCGTCGCGCTCAACCCAGCCCCAGGCTGACGGACACCGCAATACTTTCCCGGTGCCGCCGATCGACGTCACCGAGGCAGACTTCCAGGACGAGGTCATGCTGCGGTCGGAGACCACGCCGGTCGTCGTCGACTTCTGGGCGCCCTGGTGCGGGCGCTGCCGGGCGTTCGCGCCGCTGCTCGAGGGGGCTGCGGACGAGCGGTCCGACTGGCTCGTGCTGGCCAAGATTGACAGCGACGCCAACCCCCGCCTGGCCGAGTACCTCGGGATTCACGCCATCCCGGCCGTGCGCGCCTATCGTCGGCGCGAGGTCGTCGCCCAGTTCGTCGGCGCCCGCTCGCCCGCCTGGGTGGCGCGGTTCCTCGACGCCCTCGGCCCGAGCGAGATCGACGACCTCGTCGCCGCCGGCGACGAGGCGGCGCTGCACCGGGCCGTCGAACTCGACCGCCGGCGCGCCGACGCGGCGGTCGCCCTGGCCCGGCTGCTGCACGCCCGCGGCGACGACGAGGCCGCCCGCGCGGTGCTGAAGCCGGTCACCGGTGGCTGGCGGGCGGACGGACTTCTGGCCCGGATCAACCTGGCGGCTTCGCCCGATACCGGCCTCGGCGCCGGCTTCGCCGCGCTCGACGCCGGCCGCACTCGCGACGGGCTCGAGCGGCTGCTAGAGGCGCTGACCCAGTCGCCGGCCGGCACGAGGGCCGACGTCCGCCGCGCGATCGTCAGCGAGCTCGACCGGCTCGGGTTCGGCGATCCGCTGGCCGACGAGCTCCGCCCAAGACTCGCGGACCCCGCGTAAGAGCCCGGCGAGGTCCGTCGCGGGCCTCGCGGACCCTCCGCTCTGATCCAGTCAGCTGCGGTGCCGCCGCCGTTCGCGTGGCGTTTCTTACGCGGCTCTCACCCTGCCCCCGCATGCTGTTGCAGCCGCCTCCGCGGCTCCGCACCGATGTCACGATCTCCTCAATCAACCCCGAGTTGGGTTCGCGTCGCACTCGGGCTGGCATCAGTCGCGGCGGTCGTCGTGGCGATCCTGCTCGTGGGGCCGGCCTCGTCGGCGGTTCAGGTGAGCCGGCGAGTGATCACGGTCGAGAAGGGCGTCGTCCAGTCGACCGTCTCCGCCAGCGGCAGCCTCCAGCCGGCGAACGAGCTCAACGTCAACTTCAAGACCGGCGGGACGCTGCTGGCGGTCGACGTGCGCCAGGGCGAGCACGTCTACCAGGGCCAGCTCCTGGCCGAGCTCGACCCGCAGTCGGCGGACGTCGCCGTAGAGCAGGCGCAAGCCGCCGTCGACGCGGCGCAGGCCAAGCTCGCCGGGGTCGAGGCCGATCCGAGCGGGACGGCGTCGAGCGGTAGCGGGACGGGGACTAGTCCGAGCGCGAGCGCCGCCGCCACGACGACGGCTCGGACCGCCGCCTACACCCCGCCGCCGGCACGGGCCATCGTCGCCGCCGCCCCGGCGACGATCACGACCCCGGCCGCGACCACGACCACCGGCGCGGCGACCACCACTCCGGCGGCGAAGACGCCCACGACGAAGACGCCCACGACGACGAAGACGACGACGCCGACGACCACCAAGTCGAAGACCGCCCAGACGACGACCAAGCCGAAGACGACGACCACCACGAAGCCGACGACGACGACCACGGTCAGCCCGGCGACGCAGGCCGCGAACATCGCGTCGGCCAAGGCCGCCGTCGACAGCGCCGAGCTGAGCCTGAAGGCCGCCGAGCTCACGGCCGACAACACCAAACTCTACGCGCCGGCGAGTGGCACGATCGCCACGCTCGCCGACGTGCAGCCCGGCGACACGGTCTCGGCCGGCGCCACCGGCGCGGCGGCGGCGGCCTCCGCGGCGAGTGGTTCGGGCACGGGCAGCGGCGCCGGGGCCGGTGGTACGGGCACCGCCGCGGCCACGTCGAGCAGCACGTCGAGCTCGGCCTTCATCGTGCTCGTCGACCTGAGCGGCATGGACCTCGTCGTGCCGTTGAGCGAGTCCGACATCACCAAGGTGAAGGTCGGCCAGTCGGCGTCGGTGACGGTGAACGCGCTGCCGAGCTCGGACTTTGCCGCCCACGTGACGTCGGTGGCGACGCTGCCCAGCACGAGCAGCGGGGTCGTCAGCTACGGCGTGACGCTCCACCTCGACCAGCTTCAGTACGGGCTGTTGCCGGGGATGACCGCCGCGGCGCAGATCGTCGTGTCCCAGGCACAGGGCGCGGTCAGCCTGCCGACGGCGGCGATCTCGCGGGCCGGCGGCCAGTCGACGGTGACAGTCGTCAAGGGTGGCAAGGATGTCGTCCAGCCGGTCGTGACGGGGATCGTCGGCGACAGCGCGACCCAGGTCGTCTCGGGCCTGACCGGCGGTGAGCAGGTCGTGATCAGCACCACGACCAACCTCGGCTCGAGCGCGACGACCGGGGCGGCAGGAGCGGCAGGCGCCGGAGGCTTCGGCGCGCGGGCCCTGGCTGGCGGCGGTGGCGGTTTCGCCGGCGGCGGCGGCGCCCGCCGCGGAGGATGAGGTTGGGCCGGTCACGCCCGTCATGGCGCCGCGGCGTTCGCTCGGCCGAGGCGCCAGCCGCGCCAGCGCTACCGGCGGGTGGCCGGGCGCGGGCGCCGTGGGTGATCCAGGTCGACAACGTCCGCCGGACCTACGAGCTCGGTGAGATCAAGGTCCACGCGCTGCGCGACGTGAGCCTGCAGATCGCGCGCGGAGACCTCGTCGCGATCATGGGGAGCTCGGGCAGCGGCAAGAGCACGCTGATGAACATCATCGGCTGCCTCGATGCGCCGAGCGCCGGCCGCTACCTGCTCGACGGGATCGATGTGCGCAGCTTCGACGCGGACGATCTGGCCGACATCCGCAACCGGAAGATCGGCTTCGTCTTCCAGAGCTTCAACCTCGTCCCACGGACTTCGGCTGTCGCCAACGTCGAGCTGCCGCTGGCCTACGCCGGCATCGGCCGGGCGGAGCGGCGGCGCCGGGCCGTGCTGGCGCTGACCCGTCTGGGCATGGCGGACCGCCTCAACCACGTCCCGGCCGAGCTGTCGGGCGGTCAGCAGCAGCGCGTCGCGCTCGCCAGGGCGCTCGTCACCAACCCGTCGCTGATCCTGGCCGACGAGCCGACCGGGAACCTCGACTCTCGGTCGACGGCCGAGATCCTGAACCTGTTCGCCCAGCTCAACGCGGCCGGGCGGACGATCGTGCTCATCACCCACGAGCCGGACGTCGCCGAGCGGGCCAAGCGCGTGATCCGCCTGAGCGATGGCCTGATCGTCGAGGATCGGCGGACAGCCGAGGTCCACGACGACCCACCTGGCGGCGGACTGGCCTATCAGGGTGCGCTCGCCGGAGCTGACGGCCGATGATCCGGCGCGAGACGCTGCGGATTGCGCTCGGCGGCCTGCTCGCGAACCGGCTTCGGTCGGGCTTGACGATCCTCGGCCTGACCATCGGCGTTGCGTCGGTGATCGTCCTGATCGCCGTCGGGAACGGCTCGGCGGCCAAGGTCCAGCAGCAGATCGAGAGCCTCGGGTCGAACGTGCTCCTGGTCAGGCGGACCCCGACGTTCGGCGGCTCGGGCGCCAGCAACGCGCCGACCGAGCCGCTGACCCAGAAGGACGTCGACGCTCTCAACGACAAGACCAACGCGCCCGATGTGGCCGCGGCGGCACCGGTTGTGAACGCGACCCCGACGCTCGTCCACGGCAGCGTCAGCTACTCGCCGTCGAGCTTCGTCGGAACGACGCCGGCGTACCTCACGGCGCATACCTACGCGATCGCGGCCGGCGCCGGCTTCACGGCGAACGACCTGACCAAGCGCAACCGGGTCGTCGTGATCGGGCCGACCGTCGTCACCAACCTCTTCAGCGGCCAGGATCCGGTCGGCCAGACGCTCCAGGTCGGCGGGGTCAACTACCAGGTGATCGGCGTGACGGCAAGCAAGGGCTCCAACGGCGTGACCGACCAGGACGATGTCGCGTTCGCGCCGCTGACCGCCGTGCAGGACACCTTGACCGGATACGGCAACCTCGACTCGATCACCGTGCAGGCAACCTCGCGCGGCAAGCTGAACGCGGCCGAGGCCGAGGTCACCACGACGCTCGATTCCGACCACCACATCGCCGCGGGCGGAAGCGCGGACTTCACCGTCATCAACCAGGGGTCGATCCTGGCGGCGTCGAGCTCGACGAGCAACGTGTTCACGACCCTGCTCGGCGAGGTCGCGGCGATCTCGCTGCTGGTCGGCGGGATCGGCGTGATGAACATCATGCTCGTCAGCGTGACCGAGCGGACGCGGGAGATCGGGATCCGCAAGGCGATCGGCGCCCGCCGCGCCGACATCCTCTCCCAGTTCCTGACCGAGGCGGTGATGGTGTCGCTGCTGGGTGGAGTGTTCGGCGTCCTCGCCGGCGTCGTCGGCAGTCAGTTCTCGATCGCCGGCGTCGAGCCGGTGATCGCGACGTACTCGATCTTCATGGCTTTCGGCGCCGCGGTCGCCACGGGCCTCTTCTTCGGCACCTACCCGGCGAGCCGGGCCGCCGCCCTCCAGCCGATCGAGGCGCTGCGGCATGAGTGACGCGTCGCGCCCGGAAGTTGCGAACAGACAGGAGCAAACAATGCCACCGCAGACCAAGCAGGCCGAGCTCGTCGGCGCCGGACCGGAGCCCGAGGATGTCGGATTCGAGGACTTCGAGGAGCTGCCGCCACGCCCCCGGCGGCGGCTGGTGACGCCGGTCAACCTGGGGCTGGCCGCGGTCCTGGCGATCGCGCTCGGCTTCATCGGCGGCGTGCTCGTGGAGAAGGGGCAGACCGCCAGCAGCGGGTCCGGGGCCGCCGCGGGCACACGGCGTGCGGCGCTCGGCGCCACGGCCGCCGGGGGCGGTACAGCGGCCGGGGCCGCCGGTGGGCGGGGCGCGGGCGGGGCGGCCGCGGGAGCGACGATCGGAACCGTCGCATCGATCAGCGGCCGGACGCTTTACGTCACCGACAGCTCGGGCACGACGATCAAGGTCACGCCGGCATCGGCGGCCACGGTGATCCGCACGGCGACGAGTGCCGTCACGGCGATCCATCCGGGCGACGCGGTGGTCCTCCAGGGGACGAAGGCCGCCGACGGGTCGCTGACGGCGAGCTCGATCCGCGCGACCGCCTCGAACGCGGCGACGACGGGTGGCTTCGGCGGGTTCGGCGGGGCTGCCGCCACCGGCGGCGCCGGCGGCGCGGCCGCCACGAAGACCGGCGGTGCACCGGCAACGACGACCGGCGGCGGGGCGGCGCCGGCACCACAGCTTTTCGGGGGCTAGTGGTCCGCCCGGCAAGCCCGCACGCGCCTCACAGGACGAACCACATTTCGTGACGACCAAGGAGCTATCGCTGATGCCACATCGAATCCGCCGCCGGCCGGGATTCGCCGGCTGCCTCATTCTCGTCGTCGCCTCGCTCGGGCTCGCCGGGTGCGGTGGGTCGTCGAAGCCGTCGACGAACGCCGCCGCGACGACGACCACGGGCGCTGCGGGCGGCGCCGCGCGCTTCACCGCGCTCCGGACCTGCCTGGCCAAGGCCGGGATCACGCTGCCGCAGCCGCCGGCCGGGCGGACACGCCCGCAAGGGGGGGCACCGCGGACCGGTGGGATCTTCGGGGGCGCGGGGGGTGCCGGCGGAGCGGGACGCGGCTTCCAGCCGCCTGCCGGCGTCAGCGCGGCAAAGTTCCAGGCCGCGCTCGCCAAATGTGGCGGCTTCGGGCGGCGCCCCGGCGCGGCGCGCCCGGCGCTCACGCCGGCTCAGAAGGCGACGCAGCAGGCGGCGCTCGTCAAGTTCGCGGCGTGCATGAAGACCAACGGTGTCACGCTGCCGGCGCCGAACACGAGCGGGAACGGTCCGGTCTTCAACACGTCGAAGCTGAACACGACGAGTCCGCAGTTCGTCGCAGCGACGAAGAAGTGCATGTCGCTGCTGCCGGCTCGCTTCGGCCGAGGCGCCGGCCGGCCGGGAGCGCCGGGTACGGCGACGACGACCACGCCGACAACGACGACGACGCAGTGATCAGCTACCGAGGGTGATGCGGGACGGGCGGCCCGGGCGCTGGGAGGCGCTCGGGCCGGGGCGCCGCGGCGTTCGGGCGGCGTCGATCCGTGGCACACTTCGGCAGCCGCGATGGCTGCCGACGCCACCCAGTATCTGCTGCCCGACGGGATCGGGCTGGACGCGGCCGTCGAGCGGCTGGCGACCCGCCTTGATCTCGCGGGCGGGGGGGACGCGACAGTCGAGCGGACCTTCTACGACACGTTCGACGGTCGGCTGCACGCCGCCGGGCTGGCGCTGATCGCCCAGGCGGGGCGTCTGACCGCTGCTGCCGGACCGAGCTACCGCGAGCTCGCGGGCGTGGTCGGGGTGGCCGGGGAGCGGCTGTTCGTGAGCGACCTGCCGCGCGGGCGGGTGCGCGAACTGCTCGAGCCGATCGTCGAGATGCGGGCGCTCCAGCCGACCGCAAGGACGCGCGCACGGGTGGTGCGGCTGGGTGTGCGCAACGAGGACGAGAAGACGGTCGTGCGGTTGTTGGTCGAGGCGCCGGTGGCCGCGGGGGTCGGGGCGGCCGAGGGTGTGCAGCTGCGGCCGCGGGTGCATGTCGTCCCCGTGCGGGGCTACGACCGGGCGCTCGCGCGGGTGCGGCGGACGCTTGCCGGGAGGCTCGGGCTCGAGCCGAGCGAGCTGGCGCCGCACGCAGAGGCGATCGCCGCAGCCGGAGGGTCGCCGAGCGGGTACCAGACGAAGCTCGACCTGCAGTTGTCAGGCCGGGATCCGGCGGCGGCCGGGGCGGCAAAGGCGTTCGCGGAGATGCTGCGCGTGATCGAGCTGACGCTGCCGGGCACGGTGACCGACGTAGACACGGAGTTTCTCCACGACCTGCGGGTTGCGGTGCGGCGGACCCGGTCGGTCCAGCGGCAGGTGAGCGGGGCGTTCCCGCCGGAACGGTGGCGGTGGTTTCGCGACGAGTTCCGCTGGCTCGGTCAGGTCACGGGGCCGACGCGAGATCTCGATGTTCTTCTGATCGACTTCGACCGGCTCGGCGCGTCGCTGCCGGGCGCTCGTGCCGGCGAGCTCGCGCCGCTGGGCGAGCTGTTGCGGCAACGCCGGGCGGACGCGCGGGGGCGGATGGTGACGGCACTCGAGTCGCAGCGGACGCGGACGCTGCTGGCGGAGTGGGCCGAGTTCCTGCGCACGGCGTCCGCCTCGACGGACGGCGGGTCGAGCCTGGGGGAGATCGTCGGCGGGCGGATCCGGGCCGTCTACCGGGCGATGCGACGGGCGGGCGCAGCGATCGACGAGACGACGCCGGCCGAGCGGCTGCACGACCTGCGCAAGCAGGGCAAGGAGCTCCGCTACCTGCTCGAGACCTTCGCCAGCCTGTTCCCGGCCGAGGCGGTACGTCCGACCGTGAAATCGCTGAAGGCCTTGCAGGAGACACTTGGGGAGTTCCAGGATCGGGAGGTCCAGGCGACCACTCTGCGGGGGCTTGGTGACGAGCTGGCGACGGTCGACGGCGGCCCGGGGGCGCTGCTGGCGCTCGGGGTTGTGCTCGAACGGGTCGAGGCGGAGAGCGTGGCCGCGCGCGGGGAGTTCGCCGCGCGGTTCGCCGTGTTCGCGGCCGGCGGCCAGCGGGCGATCATTCGGGACGGTTTCCGATGACCCGGATCCTGGCGAGCTACAACATCAAGGGCGGTGTCGGCAAGACGTCGACGGCGGTGAACCTGGCCTACCTGGCGGCGCGCGACGGGGCGCGGACGCTGGTGTGGGATCTCGATCCACAGGGGGCGAGCAGCTTCCTCTTCCGGATCAAGCCGAAGATCAAGGGTGGGGGGGACCGGCTCGTCACGGGCCGGACCGAGGCGGCCGGGCTGATCCGCGGGACCGACCAGGATCGGCTGGACCTGCTGCCGTCGGACTTCTCCTACCGGCGGATGGACCTGACCCTCGACGGAACGAAGAAGCCGGCCCGCCGGCTCGGGCGGGTGCTGGCGCCGCTGGTCGACGACTACGACTACATCTTCCTCGACTGCCCGCCGAGCGTGTCGCTCGTCTCCGAGAGCGTCTTCGAGGCAGCCGACAGCCTGCTGGTGCCCTTGATCCCGGCGGCCCTGTCGATGCGGACCTTCCCGCAGCTCGAGCGCGTCGCCCGGGGGCGGGACGGGTCCGGTCCGGAGATCCTGGCGTTCTTCTCGATGGTCGACGGGCGCAAGCGGATGCACCGGGAGGTGATGGAGACGATGGGCCGGGAGCACGCCGGCCTGCTGGAGACGGTGATCCCGGCGGCGAGCGACGTCGAGCGGATGGGTTTCCACCGGACGGCCGTGGCCGAGTTCGCCCCGCGCGGCCGGGCGGCCCGGGCCTACGAGGCGCTGTGGCGGGAGATCCTCGGGCGGCTCAACGGTCACGCCGAGCGTCATCGGGCGGTGCGATGATGACGGTACGTCCGGCCCTCGTAGCTCAACCGGATAGAGCGCCGGCCTTCTAAGCCGGATGTTGCAGGTTCGAGTCCTGCCGGGGGCGCTGCCTGAGGCCGCCGAGGCTCATCCCTGCTTGCCGATCCAGGCGAGGATCGCGCCGGATGTGTTCATGACGGTGCCGTCGGCCAGCTTGAGCGCCGGGAGCTTCTTGGCTCCAGTCGCCTCGAGCACCTCGTCGCGTGAGCCCTTGCGCAGGAAGGGGAGTGGACTTCCCTTTCCGGCGACGAT
>CAVUMZ010000005.1:0-17046 GCA_963742705.1 uncultured Solirubrobacterales bacterium
GGCGGGGCGATGAGCGCTGGTTGGTGCGCCGCCCGCGCCTGCGCGCTACCGTCATGGGGCAGGCTGAGCAGCCGCGGAGGCTGTGCCTTCGAGGAAAGTCCGGACATCAAAGGGCAGGGTGGTCGCTAACGGCGACCCGGGGAAACCCGCGGGAAAGTGCCACAGAAACAAACCGCCTAAGCGCGCGGCTTGGCCGCGCGCCGGTAAGGGTGAAATGGTGCGGTAAGAGCGCACCGGCGTCGTGGTGACGCGACGGCCGGGCAAACCCCACCCGATGCAAGGCCAAGCGGGACCGCTTGCAGGCTGCCCGCCAAGGTCCAGGTCGGCCGCTCAGATGGATGGTTGCTCAAGACAGGATCCGGCTTACAGGCCTGCTAAGGGAAGGCCCCGCCCCCGGCGGGGCCTTCCTATTGACCGGTGCGGACGACCGGCAGCGTGCGGGTGAGCCAGGCTGCGGCGACGGCGAAGGCCTGGCCGCGCGGGTCGATGTGGGCGCGGTGGGTGCCGGCGTCGCCGGAAAGCTCGACGAGCTCGACCGTCCCGCCGGCCGCGCGGGCGGCGGCGGCGTAGACGCGACTGCGCTCGACCGCGACGGTGGCGTCGTCGGTGCCGTGGACGAGCAGAACCGGCAGATCGAGCGGGACGAGGGCGATCGGGTCGCCGATGGCGTAGCGGTCGGGCACGTCGTGCGGCCCACCGCCCATCAGCGCGTCGATCGACCCGGTCGGGGAGCGAGCGTGAGCACCGGCGAGATCCACGACGCCGGCAGCAGAGATCGCGGCGACGAAGCGGATCGCGGGCTCCGCACCGGGCGCGCCGGCGGCAAGCTTTTCCCGGCCGGCCGCCCACAGGGCGAGGTGCCCGCCGGCGGAATGACCGAGCACGCCGACGCGGGCGAGATCGAGCGGGGCGTCGAGGATGGCGAGATGATCGGCGGCAGCGCCGACGTCCTCGAAGGTGGCGGGCCATCCGCCGCCGCGGCCGAGACGCCGGTACTCGATGTTCCAGACGGCCCAGCCGCGCCGGGCGAGTGCCGCGGCGACTCCGCGCATGACGAGCTTGCCATAGGTGGAGCCCCACGAGCCGCCGTGGATCGCCACGACGACCGGATGCGGACCCGGCGTTGGGGGAAGATGCAGTTCCGCCGTCTGCGACGCGTGCGTCCCGTAGCGCACCTGCCGGGGCCCGGCGACGAAGTCGAGGATCAGCCGGGGGCCCAACACGCCGGTCCGAGCGTACCGGCCGGCCGACCACCGCGGCGTTTGCTTCGGGCGTCCCGGGGTATGATCGAATCAATGAGCAGACGAGCAGACTCGCGCCGACACGGAAAATCACGTCGTATCCGTATCGCTACGGGCGTCGCCGCAGCATGCATGTTGGCGTCGGGTGCGACGAGTGCGACCGCGCAGACACAGTCGACGTCGACCACGCAGACGACGTCGCAGACCCAGACCATCCACGTCACGGCGTCGCCGAACCCACAGGCGACCGTACCGGTGACGATCACGGTTTCCGGGCAGGTCGGGCTGTCGAGCACGATCGCGATCTTCGCCCAACCGGGAGCGACCGGTTGCGCGGCCCAGGCCGCTGACGAGCCGGCGCACGGAGGCACGCTGGTCGACCGCCGGAGCGTGTCCGGCATGTTCTCGTATACGGCGACGTTCACGCCGGCGACGCCGGGTACGTACGACATCTGCACATACGTCGACGGATCCGTGCCGGGCCAAGTCGAGCACCAGAGCCAGTCGTTCGCGATCTCGGTAGCGCCGCCGCCGCCGCCGCCGGCGGTGACGCAGCCGCAGCCGGTGGCTCCGGCCGTGCGACCCGGAGCGGCGTGCGTCGTCCCAAGCCTCAAGCGACATACGCTGCGCGGGGCGGTTCACTTCCTGGCGATCGCCAACTGCAAGCTCGGGCGCGTGTATCGGCCGAGCGCGGCCAGCCTCCGCACCGCGCGCCGCAAGGCCGGCGGAAGGACGCCGACCGAGGTCGTCGTCTCGCAGACTCCGGTCGCGGGAAGCGTCCGCGTGGGCGGCTACACGGTCGCCGTGCGGCTTGGCTTCGGCCCGGCTCCCCGGGTCAGCAAGACTCACCCGACGCCCTAGCGTTAGCAATCCGCGGCCGCGCGCCGGCGGCCGCAACTTCGGCCCGGGTCGTCGTGTTCGAACTGACGATCCCGGTCAACCCCGACGAGCTCGCCAGTCGCGCTGCTAGGCTTGCGCGACTTTACGGCCAGCGGTGCCTGGGGAACCCCCGCCGTACGCGCTCCGTCGCTGCGAGCGCGCCGTCCGTCCTTCGAGGAGAGAATGCTGATGTCCCGTGAATCCGCCCGCCGTCTCGCCCCGGGCACGGTCGCCGCAGTGGCGGCGCTGGCGTTCGCCGCGACGCCGTTCGCCGACGCGGCCGGGGGCGCAGCGAAGACGAAGCGCACGCCGACGCCGGTCGCGCACGCACGCTACGCCGACAACTCGGCCCGGGTCAACGGCTACAGGGCGACCCTGACGCCGACCGCCCACACGCTCCTGCCGCTGGACGCCAGTGGCCACTTCCCGAGCTCGGTGCTGCCGCGCGGGACGACCGCCAGCGGCACGACGGGTCCGCGCGGCCCGGCTGGCGCTACCGGCCCACCGGGACCGGCCGGATCGAGCGGGCTCGACGCGCCCGGTGTCGTGACGATCGTCTTCCAGGCCGACGGCACGTCGGCCTCGCCGGCGGCGCCCGGCACGCCGGCCGAGGCGCTGTGTCCCGACGGGACGAAGGTCCTCGGCGGTGGCTTCAACGACCTGACGCGGACGGTGCCGAGCCTCGCGGGCGCACTCCAGCCAGGGTCGGTGGACGAGGTCGAGGAGAACGATCCATTCGCCAGGGCGGACGGGACGAGCGGCTGGCGCGTGCGGATCACGAACGTACCCCCGCCGGTGCGGGTGGACAGCACCGGCGCCGTGGTCGCCAATACACTTCCAGCCGGGCGCGCCTACTTTCAGTCATACGCAATCTGCGGTTGACAACCGGCGTCACAGACCAGAATCCAAGAGACGGAGGCAGTAGTCGATGAACGACATGAGACGCAAGCTCGGCGGAGGCGTAGCGCTCGCCGCGGCACTGGGACTAGGCCTTGCGCCGGCAGCAGCAGTGGCCGCGAAGACGACGGCCCACAGCGCCGCGACGCGTTTTGTGCATCCGCGCAAGGGCGCCGGCTACGTCGGCGTCAGTACGCAGAAGTCGGGGAACCTGGCGTTGCCGGTCGACCTGCGCGCTTCGGTCAACGGCCTCGTGATGAACCGGTTCGACATCCAGTGGGCGGCGACGTGCCAGAGCACGACCGGTCGCGGCTCGTACGGCGGCCTGTCGATCACGTTGAACAAGAAGATCACGACGCCGGGCGTCTTCTCCGACAACGGGTCGTTCACACGGACATTCAGTGACGGGTCGAAGGGCCTCTTCACGATCAAGCTGTTCGGTCAGTTCACGTCGCCGACGCGGGCCGCGGGAACGTTCCGCGTCACCGTCGGCATCACCGACACGACTGGGGCGACGACGGACACCTGCGACAGCGGGGTCGTCAGGTGGAGCGCAACCGACTGAGCGCCGGCACCCAACCAGATGCTCTCGAGGAGCCCCGTACGCGGGGCTCCTCGTCGTTAAGCCTGACGGCGTCGGGCGCGATCAAGCCCGGGGCGCGGCGCAGCCCTCGGCGACGCGGACCGGCGCCCGAGTCCGGGCCGTACCTCGGCACGGCGGCCCCGCCGACCGGCGGGTGCCCCGATGCTGCGAGCGGGGCCCGGACCACGCGAACCGGATCCCCGCAGGCGCCCGCGCGCGCGACCACGGCCCGACGCGCTGATCCACGCGAGGCCCCGCCATGCGTGCCGTGAAGCGCCGGAGGCCCGGCGTGAGGCCCCGAACGAGTTCGCGTCGAAGGAGCCGGCTCAGCCCGGCGGGGTCGTAGCTGACTCTCGGATCGGCCCGGGGGCGCTCGCGTGGCGCAGTAAACGGGTCACGGCAGGCCGGGACTGACCGGAGGAAGGAGGAAGGAGAGGCGCGGCCCCGGCGAGTTGCAGCCGCCGTCAGCTTGAGGCGCCTCGGACGGGCACCGGCGTCGCGGCCGGTGCCCGTCGGGTGAGGTTGCGTCCGTTACTACTGGTTGGTGGTGCCGAGCCCGACCTTACGGGCAAAGCGCCAGGTACCGGCTGCGCAGGCGAGGAACAGCCCGCCGATGAGCATCAGCTTCCACACGTCGAAGCCGGTGAACGCCAGCTTCGTGGTGGAGGTCGTCAGTGCTGCCGGGGCACCGGGTGCGCCAGCCGTGCCGGGGGCACCGGCCGGACCGGCCGGGCCGGGGGCGCCGGGCGCGCCCGGCTCACCGGGTGCTCCGGGTGCTCCGGGTACTCCCGGGGTGGTCGTCGCCGGCGTCGTGCTTGCCGGCGTCGTCGCCGGCGTGCTGGTGGTTGCGGTCGACGGCGTGGTCGCCGCCGTCCCGCTCGGGCACGAAGCGGCATTGGGCTGCGCGATGCTCTGCGAGCCCTGTGTTGCGCCCTGACCCGCCCCGTTCTGCGAGATGCACTGGCCCGGCTGCGTGACCGTCTGCGAGCCGCTGCCCTGCGCGACGCTTTGCGTCGGCTGCGTGACCGTCTGAGCGGCACCGGCCTGTGCGACGCTCTGGCCGTTCGGCTGCGTCACCTTCTGCCCTGCGCCCGACTGAACGATGGACTGCCCCGTGTTGGGGTTGACCACGTCAGCCTGACTGATGGCCGGAAGGGCTGCGAGTGCCAGCAATGCCACGCTGACAGGCAACCCGCGTACGTATCGATTCAACATGTTCACCCGCCCTGGATTTGATGGTTGGACTGATTGATCAACGCCAACTGGTCGGCGGACTGGTCGAGCGTGCCGAATACGAGATAGGTGCCCGACAAGGATTGATCGATCGATTGGTCGACATTGGCGTGCTGCACGTTCGCTTGCGAAACATCTCCGATGATGATCGTGCCCGAGACCGTCTGATCGTTGGTTTCGTCGATCGTCGCGGTCTGACTGAACGATTGGTCGAGGTTCCCGAGCACGACGTAGACGCCGGCCGTTGACGCGTGGGCGGTGTTCTGCGCGAGATTGCCGCCAACCAGACCTACCGAGGCGTCTGAGAGGGCGTTCGAGCAGACCCCGCACGCGTCTAGAGCCGCGAAGCTCTTGGCCAGGCCGGCACTCGCCGGCCTCGTCCCGCCGAAGATGACGAACGTGCCTGTGAGGCTTTGATTGATTCCTTGGTTGATGTCCGCCGTCTGCTGGTTTGACTGATCCACTTGCCCCACTACGGTGCTTCCGTCGACCAGCTGATCGTTGCCCTGCACCGTTACGGCCGTCTGATTGGCCCGCTGGTGCAGACCACCGCCGAACACCACGAAGGTCCCGGACTCCGTCTGGTCGAGCGACTGTTGCGTGGTGCCCTGCTGCCCGTTCGCCTGATCGACCCCGCCGGTAACACTGCCGCCGGTCGGATCGAGCTGCTGGGCGTTGGACTGCACAGTCGCCTGCGTCTGGCCGGCTTGCTGACCGGAACCGCCGAGCACGATCGTCCCGGAGCTCTGATCCTGGGTGATCGTGCCGTCGGAACCGCTCGCGCCGACCAGCCCCGGATCGGGCTGATCGGCGAAAGCAAGTGCCCCGCTGCCGAGCGCCTCACCCGCGACCCCCAGCGTGAACACGCTGAGGGCCACGAGCGCTGCGCGCGAGCAGCGGAACATAGTCATGCGTACCTAGGTCAGTCCGATCAGCCGCCGAGGATGACCTCGTTGTCCAGGATGTTGAACGAGAACTGCCCCAGGGTACCGGTCGAGTTGCCGCCGATGACGAGCGTGCCGCCGCCACCCGAAGAGCCGTTCTCGCCGCTCTGGCTCGAGTTCGTGCCCTGCTGGTTGACCTGTGACGCGCCGCCGATGAGGATGGTGTCGCCGGGGCCGCCACCGATGAACTGGCCGTTGATCCCAACATTGACGCTCGTCTGGGTCAGGTCAGGCTTCGAGTTGCCGAGGATGGCCGTCGTGCCGCCGCCGCCGCCGTCGCCGTTGACGCCGACCTGCTGGCTGTTGACAGCCTGCTGGCTCAACTGGCAGAAGCACTGACCCGCGGCGGGCGCGATCAGCGTTGTGTCGTCGCCGACACCGCCGCCGCCGATCTCCTGATCGTTGGCGAGGACGTTAACCGAGGTCTGCGTCTCCGTCGGCGAGGAGTTGCCGAGGATGTACGTGCCGCCGCTGCTGCTGCCGTTCTCGCCGGACTGGCTGCTGTTGACGCCCTGGCTGTTGGACTGGCCGGTGCTGCCGATGACCGTGGTGTCAGCCGAGGCGGCCGTGACGCCGAAGGCGAGAACGGCGACGCTGGCCGACGCGGTGATGAGCTTCAGATTCATGAGGGTGTTTCCTTTCTCCCAGGCGGACGCCTGGTAGTGCTGAGATCGTAAGAAAACTGCTTGCGCTCGCCCCATCTGCGCGGATGCGCTCGCGAGGCGGCGTAGTGTAGTTGGCAGTCTTTCCCTGGCCTCAGCCAGGACGATCCAGTGCCGATGAGAGCAGAGCTGACTCTCCCTTGAGCACAGGCAGCTCCCAAGCCCGGCGCCGCCAGGACATCGCCGCGAGCAACATCATCGCGGCGAGCATCGTGTCCAGGCCGAGCAGCGGCATGCTCCCGCCGGTGGAAGAGAAGGGCGCGTCGCCGAACTGCACCGGCATTCCCGGGGCGCCGGGGCTGGCACCGAACGGCGAGACCGAGACGGCGGCCAGACCCGACGGGCCGACGAGCGGCGCCATCGCACCGGTCGGCTTCGCGTCGATGTGCCGCGGCCGGCCGGCGGCGCTGCCGACGTAGACGCCGACGATCGGCACCGCGACGGCGACGATCGACGGGGCGATCGGCCGCTGGGCGATCAGGTGCAGGAACGTCTGGGGGGGGCCGGCAGCGAGCCGACGTTCGGCGCGACGAGCGGGCGTCGTCCCCGAGGAGGCGACGATCGGGCCCCCGGAAGCCAGTTGGGTGACAGTGGCGCGCGGCGCGTGGGCGGCCGGTCGCGGGCTGCTGGAGATGATCGGCGCTTCGAGCGCCGGGCGCGGGGTCGCGGCAACGTGGGCTGGCCGTGAGATCGGAGCGTCGGCCGCGCCGGGGGCGAGCACAGGCGAGTCGGGCCGGATGTCGTTGCCGGAGGTCTGGGGAGACGTCGGCGCAGCGGCGGGCGGTGTGCTCGCGGCAGCGGTGATCGGCGAGACCGCGACGGACGTGTCAGCAGGCGTGGCAGAGTCTGCGGCCGGGGCTGCGACGGCGCCGGCGGCGGTCGGGTCGGTCGCGCTGGCGATGGTCGCCGTCCCCTGATCTCCGGTCGCGCTCGGGGACTGGACCGCGCCGGTCGAGCCGTCGACGGGTGCGGCGACGGCGGCGGTCGCCGTCAGCGCGACGACCAGCAGCGCGAGCAGGGTGACGAGCTGGCAGGCGCGCGCCGGCCGGAGGGCTCTTGGCTTGGACGGAGTCACGAGGGGGTTGCGCGGAGGTTTGGGTGCTGAGTTTGCGGCTGCATCTTGCTTGCTCGGACCCGGCAGCGCAGCCCGGGAGGTTAACAGATGTCCTGGTCGGAACGGCCCGGCTGTCCCTGCCGACGCAATCCCGAAGCATCATCCTCTCCGATTGCGCCGGCCGGTGTCAAACCGCGACCGATTTTGTTCTTCGAATCGCAAGCAATTATTCCTGCGAGGCCACCGTCGGGCGGGGACGATATGGTTGCCTGGTGCCCCGGATCCCGATTGCAGTCATCCTCCTCGTCGCCGTGCTGCTCGCCGGTTGCGGGGGCTCGAGCGGGTCCTCCGGATCGAAGACGACCGGCGCCTCGTCGACACCGGCGTCGTCCGACCGGTCGACCTACATCGCTCAGGCGGACGCTCTCTGCAAGAGCGCGAACGCGAGGCAACAGGCGCTTCGCAAGCGGGCTAAGGGTCTGACGGTGGTGAAGCTCGTGCCGATCCTCAAGCAGCAGGCGGGGATCGCCGCCAGCCTGTCGACGGATCTGGGCAAGCTGACGCCGCCGGTCGGCGACGCGGCGACGGTCGGGCGCTTCGTCAAGGCGGTGGACCAGCTGGCCGTCTACTCGAAGGCGGTGGCCAACTCGATCGCCGCCAACCACGCCTTCGCGGCGAAGGCGCTGGCGGGGAAGCTCAGCCTCGCCCGCCAGCAGGAGACGCTGCTGGGCCAAGGCTACGGGTACAAGACCTGCGCGAGCGGCAAGTCGTACTGACGGTCGCCTGAGCGGCGACAGTCGGGCTCGGTCGGAGTGCGGTGCACCGGTCGAAGAGCCCCGGCCGACGACCCGAGCGATGCCGCTCGCCGCGGCCCCGGCGCGGCGTACGAGCCGGCAGGTCTCGCACCCCGGCCTCGCGAGGCCGCCGGGCCGCGGCCGGGTTGCCCACCGGCCTGCCCGTTTCCCGTGCGCGCGCGCGAGTCCATGCGCTCGTGCGGCGACCGGCCGCCGTCGGTCCCGCGCTCGTCCCGGCCCGGCAGCCGGCGCCCGCCCCGCGAAAGGTGCGGTGCCGCTCAGCTTCAGGCTAAAGTCAAGGGTTAGGGTCGAGCGCGCGTCAGCCGGCGCCCGACCGATACGGTCAGCCGGACGGGACGCCGATGATGGGCGTCGGGCCGGTCGGGGCGCCTTGCACACGCGTCTGATGTTGGACGGGCGGTGGGGCGGCGGTGGCCGGTGCGTTCGACGGCGCCGTGGCTGTCGGCGTGTGCACCGGGCTCGGCGCGGGCGTGTGCACCGGGGCGTGGACGACCGGCGCCGGCGTCCGCGGCGTGGGGGCGGCGGGTGGCGACGGCGAGGGCGATCGGACCACGGCTGTGGGCGTCGGCGACGCCACCGGGGGTCGCGCCGCGGCCGCAGGCCGGGACGTGGCCGCAGGCCGGGACGTGGCCGACGAGCGCGCCGGCTTCGCCGGACGGGGCGGTGCTCGGTGGACCGCAAGCGGCGGGCCGGCGGCCGCGTCGCCGAAGACGATCGCGCCGGGGTCGACCTGGGTCGGCGGCGGGCCGGGGCCGACAACATCTGGCCCGAGGTCGCCGATCACAGCCGCGGCCGCCAGCGCGGTCGGAATCGACGGCGCCACGGCGACCGCACCGACGCGCGCCAGCGCCGGACCGGCCGGGGCCGTGGCGGTCAGACGAGCGAAGACGACGATCCGCTGGGCGGCGCTGTAGAGCGGGTTGCAAGCCGTCAGGACGATCTGGTCGTACGGGGCTCGGGCCAGCACGCTGACGTCGTTGGGTTTGACGATCCGGTGGCCGAGGACCCGGTAGCTGAACAAGCCGTATGGCATCTCGAGCGTGATGCGGTCGCCCCGCCCTAGCTCGTTGATGCGCCGGAAAGGCGCCAGGTAAGTCGTCCGATGTCCGGCGATGCCGACCGTGCCCGGCAGACCCGGAAGCGAAGTGCCGGCGTAGACGCCGGGACCCTTCTTCAGCGACGCCTCGTCGGTGCCGGCGACGATGACGTAGTCGGCGCCGATCCGAGGGATCCGGATCCGGCCGACCGGCTGCCCGGCGCGCGCCGTCCGCTGGAGCTCGCGCGCGAAGTAGGCCATGCGGGCGTTGTCGCTCGGGAGCGTCGCTAGCGCGCGCTCCTCGGCCGGCGTGGCGCGGGCCGCCTCGAGCCGCTTGAGGTCCTTAGACAGGCGCGCCTGGTCGAAGTGCGCCAGCAGCCCGGATATCGGCTCCTGCCAGACCAGCGTCAGCACACCGTCGGTGAGCGCGAGCACACCGGCCACGCCGAGCACGATCGCCACAATCCGCAGCGATCGGGCCAGCCGCCGCTTGCGGAGGCCCTGAGCCGCCCCCCGGAGCGGCCCACCGCCGCCCGCGTCGGGTGCTGCGTCGGCCCGCTCTGTGGGCGGTGGCGCCAGCTTCACCGGTCCAAAACTACCACCGGGTGACCCCGGACTTCGCCGCACCGGCCGGGCCCCGGCCGGTGGCGCGCCGCAAGCGCCCATCGTCGGCGTCGAACTCGCGCGGCTCGCGACCTCGTCGATGGACGCTCAGAGCAGCGCCTCGGGACGAGGCTGAACGCACAGATCTCAGGCTCCACCTGAGACTCAGCCTCAAGGTCCGAGGTTCTGTCGCACGTCGAGCTCTAAGCGGAGGGGGAGGGATTCGAACCCTCGTCGGACCTTTAAGACCCGAAACGGTTTTCGAGACCGCCGCATTCAACCGCTCTGCCACCCCTCCGGAGAACGCACAGGCAGGCTAGATCATCTTGACGGCCGGGACTATCGCCGGGAACTGAAGAACGCCCGGAGCAGGTCGCCGCAGTCGGCGGCAAGCAGTCCTCCGTCCACCTCCGGCCGGTGATTGAAATCCGGCTGGTTGAGGATGTCGACGACGCTGCCGGCCGCGCCGGCCTTCGGGTCCGGCGTGCCGTAGACGATCCGCGGCACGCGGGCGAGCACGATCGCCCCGGCGCACATCGAGCACGGCTCGAGGGTGACGTAGACCACGCAGCCGAGCAGTCGCCAGCTCCCGAGCGCCCTGGCCGCTTCCCGTAGGGCGAGCATCTCGGCGTGGGCGGTCGGATCCTGCCGGTGCTCGCGCTCGTTGCACCCGGCGCCGATGACCTCGCCGTCGCGGACGACGACCGCACCGACGGGAACGTCGTCGTGCTCGAGTGCGCGCGTAGCCTCACGCAGCGCGAGGCGCATGAAGTGCTCATCGAGGGGGAAGAAGCGATCGCTCATCGGCGGCGTGTGGCAACCGGCCCGCGGGACGCCACGGGCATGCATCATTATGGGGTGTTGAGACCTCGCCGCCGGCCGCGCCGCGAGTCGTCGACACCGACCATATGGCGCCAGCCCCTCTCGACGACATCAGCTTGCCGCGGCTTTTCCAAGGCTTGATCGTCGCTGCGCTCGTGTGGCTGCTGCTGCCGGCCGGCCGCGCCGCCGCCGCCGCGAGCTTTGACCCGCACGTCGTCGTCGTCGGCTTCGCTAGCCAGAGCACCCCGGTCGCCCGGGCCGCGGCGATCGACGCCGCCGGCCGGCTGACCGCGGGCTCGGCGATGACAGGGTCGACCGGCATCGTCCGGCTCGGCCACCAGGAATCAGTCGCCGCCGCCGTCGCGCGCCTGCGCCGGCGGCCCGGCGTGCTCTGGGCGGTCCCCGACTACGTTGCCCAGATCGCGCAGGCGCCGGCCGCCCCGGCCACGCTGATCCCGAATGAC
Source organism: uncultured Solirubrobacterales bacterium (assembly GCA_963742705.1). Lineage (GTDB taxonomy): Bacteria > Actinomycetota > Thermoleophilia > Solirubrobacterales > Solirubrobacteraceae > Palsa-513. The sequence continues at coordinate 11,234 of CAVUMZ010000005.1, forward strand.
CCGGGCCGCGCCGGCGTCCCCGGCGGCTGGGCGCAGTTGCAGTGGAACTTCGCGGGTCCGTTCAGCGTCAACGCCCCGGCCGCTTGGGCCAACCTCGACGCCGTCGGTCGTCCGGGCGGACAGGGCGTGATCATCGCCGTGCTCGACACCGGCATCGCCTATGCCAACCACGGCCGCTTCGTCCGCTCGCCCGACTTCACGGCCCACCAGTTCGTCCGGGGCTATGACTTCATCGACGGCACCTCGCATCCAGACGACCGCAACGGCCACGGCACCCACATCGCAGGGACCATCGCCGAGAAGACCGACAACGGCATCGGCCTGACCGGGCTCGCCTATGGGGCGCGGATCATGCCGGTGCGCGTGCTCGACGCCCACGGCGACGGTGACGCCTCGGCGATCGCTGCGGGCGTCATCTTCGCCGTCCGGCACCACGCCCAGATCATCAACATGAGCTTCGAGTTCAGCAGCGACGTCACCGCTGCGTCGATTCCCGAGCTGACGGCGGCGATCGCCTATGCCCACGCTCGCGGTGTTCTCGTCGTTGGCGCCGCCGGCAACGAGGGTGCGCCCGAGCTCGCCTATCCGGCCCGCGCCCGCTATGTCGTCGGCGTCGGCGCGACGACCGAGCACGGCTGCCTCTCCGACTTCTCCAATGACGGCCGGATGCTTGCTCTCGTGGCGCCGGGCGGCGGCGCCGACGCCGCGACGATCCCCGACGACCCAGACTGCCGACCGCAGGGGCCGGCGGGGCGCAATATCTTCCAGGAGACGTTCCTCGGCAGCTCGACCCGCGTGTTCGGATTCCCCCCGGGATACGAGGGCACGTCGATGGCCGCACCGCACGTCTCGGCGACGGCCGCGCTGGTCATCGCCAGCGGCGTGCTCGGGCCGAACCCGTCGCCGGACGCGATCGTCGCTCGCCTGCGCGTGACCGCCCGACCGCTCGGACTCCCCGACGACGTCGACCACTACGGCGCCGGCCTGGTCGATGCGGCCGCGGCCACGGCCCCGGGCGGCCCCGGGGCGGTTGCGCCGGCGACCCCGCCTGCGGCTGGCTAGCGGGCTGTGCGTCAGGTCGTGCGGATGATCATCACCGAGCACGGAGCGTAGTGCGAGACCTTATTCGGGACCGAGCCGAGCAGGAATCGCTTGGCCCCGGTCAGCCCCTTGTTGCCGATGATCACCAGATCGGCGTTGCGCTCCTCCGCCACGTCGAGGATCGCGTCGGCCGCGTCGCCCTGCCTGGCGTAGACGGCCACCGCGACCCCGGCCCGCCGGGCCACCGACGCCGCCTCCTCGAGCGTCGCCTCGACCTCACCCAGCTGATGGACCGCCCACTCGGCGCCAGCCGCCACCTGCCCGGTCGGGCCGTCGCGGACGCCGAGTCCCGAAACCGGCTCGTAGGCTGAGACGAGGTGCACCGTGGCGTCGAGCCGACCGGCCAGCTCGACGGCCTGCGTCACCGCCTCGCGTGCCGTCTCGGATCCGTCGGTGCCAACCACGATCGAGCTGAACATGCGTCTCCCTTGCCGGCGGGCGATCCGTCGCGCGGACCCGGCCATCATATCCGTGCATCGCCGCGTCGTCGCCGCCGCGACCGCGGCCGCTTGAGCCGATGATCGACCTCCATTGCCACATCCTCCCGGGCATCGACGACGGGCCGGACACGATCGACGACACGATCGCCTTGGCCCGGGCGGCGGTCGCCGCCGGGACGTCGACGATCGTCGCCACGTCCCATGTCAGCCCGAACTACCCGAATACGGCGGCGACGATCGCCGCCGGCGTCGCCGGCGTGAACGCCCGCCTGCGCGCGGAGGGGATCCCGCTCGAGGTCCTCGCCGGCGCCGAGCTTGCCACCACGATCATCGACGCCCTCGCCCCCGCCGAGATCGACGCGCTGCGCCTCGGCGGCGGTCCGTGGCTGCTCGTCGAGAGCCCGTTCACGACGGTCGTCCACACCTTGCCGATCCTCCTCGGCCTGCTCCGGGACTCCGGACATCGGATCGTGCTCGCCCACCCCGAGCGATGCCCCGGATTCCACCGCCGGCCAGACGTCCTCGCCGCCCTGATCGCCGATCTCGGTGTCCTGACGTCGGTGACCGCCGGGGCACTGGTCGGCCGCTTCGGCCGCGATGTCGAGCGGTTCGCGCTCGAGATGGCCCGCCGCGGCCAGATCCACAACGTCGCCTCCGACGCCCACGACTGCCACCGCCGCCCGCCGCCGATCGCCGAGCCGCTCGAACGCTGCGGACTCGGGCCTCACATCGAGCTGCTGACCGAGGCGGTGCCGCGGTCGATTCTCGACGGCAGCGACACGCCCGAACACCCGGGCGGCCTGCTTGCACCGCGACACCGGCGCCGACGCGGCTGGCCGTTGAGGTACAGGCCGAGCTGACGCCGGCTCAGCCGAGCTTGACCACGGCGATGATCATGCCGATAACGACGAGGGCGACGACCAGCGCCTGGAGCCATACCCAGTTCATCGACATCGTGAGATCCTAAAGCCTCAAGCTGTTTACCTGAATTCCGACAGGATTTAGGTCCTTCGCGTTACGATGCGCGGGTACATCGACCTGAGGGAGACCCATGAGCACCACCGATGAGCTGCTTGCCAGCGCCGGCGAGTACAGCGCGAGCTTCGACAAGGGCGATCTGCCGATGCCTCCCGCGCGCAAGGTCGCGATCGTCGCCTGCATGGATGCCCGTCTGAACCCGTATGGCCTGCTCGGCCTCAGCGAAGGCGACGCGCACGTGATCCGCAACGCCGGCGGCGTCGTCACCGACGACGCGATCCGCTCGCTCGCCATCTCCCAGCGGCTGTTGGGCACGGATGAGGTCATTCTGATCCACCACACCGACTGCGGGATGCTGACCTTCAAGGACGATGACTTCAAGGCATCCGTCGAGGCCGACACCGGAATCAAGCCGGCGTGGGCGGTCGAGACCTTCCCCGATCTCGACGCCGACGTCCGCCAGTCGCTCGCCCGTGTCAAGGCCAGCCCGTTCATACCGCACAAGAACGTCCGCGGCTTCGTCTACGAGGTGGAGACCGGCAAGCTCCGCGAGGTCAGCTAGAGCTTGCCGCACGAGCGGCCCCCGGCGGCCCGACCCGCGACCGGGTCGGGTGGCCGCGCGGCCGAGCTGCGCGCCCGGCGCACGCAGGCGCAGCTGCTCGCCGCACCGGCCGCGACGGCCGTCGCCGTCGTCGACCGTCTTCTCGCCGTCCAGGCCCAGGACCCGAGCGCCGCCGGGCTCGCGCTCCGCGCCCGCACCGCCGGGCTCGTGGCGGGAGACGTCGATCGCGCGATCGCTGACGACCGCTCACTCGTCTGCGCCTGGCTCGGTCGCGGCACGCTGCACCTCGTCGGCCGCGACGAGTACGCCTGGCTGCTCGGACTCTGCGCGCCGACCCGATTCGCCGCCAGCCGCCGGCGGCTGGCCCAGGAGGGTGTCTCGCCGCACCAGGCCGATCGGGCCTGCGAGCTGATCGCCGGCGCGCTCGCCGATACCGGCCCGCTCGGGCGCGACGAGCTGACGCACCTGCTTGCCGCGGCCGGGCTTCCGACGGCCGGGCAGGCGGCGATCCATCTTCTGATGCTGAGCGCCCTCCGCGGCATCACCGTCGTCTGCCCGCGTATCGGTGGCGGGGCCAGGGCGATGTTCGCCCTGACCGACGACTGGCTCGGCCGCCGGCCGGCGCCGCTCGATCCGGCGCAGCGCGACGCGGCCCTGGGCGAGCTCGCCCGTCGCTATCTCGCCGGGCATGCCCCGGCGACCCCGGCCGACCTCGCGCGCTGGGCCGGACTGCCGCTGCGCGACGCGAGTCGCGGCCTCGCGGCGATCGCCGGCGAGTTCGTCGAGGTCGATGGGGGCCTCGTCGATCTGCCGCCGACGGGGGTCGACCGGGGTGGACTGCGCCTGCGGCCACGGCTGCTGCCGGCGTTCGATCCTTACCTGCTCGGATGGAAGGACCGGGGTTTCGCCGTCGCCCGGGCCGTACAGCGCCGCGTCCATCCCGGTGGTGGGATCCTCCGCGCCGTGGCGACGAGCGACGGCAGGGCCGTCGGCACGTGGACGGCCGAGCGTCGGCCCGGGCGCATCTCGGTGACCGTCGAGCTTTTCGCCGATCGCGGCGCCGGCGTCGCGGACGAGCTCACGGCCGAGGCGCGTGACATCGCCCGGTACGAGGGAGTCGAGCTCGGCCGCGTCGAGATCGTAAGGACGTCAGCATCGTGACCTGACCGGGTGCCGCTTCGTCAGGCGGCCGACGAGCAGCTCGACGCTGCGCTCGAGCTGGTCGAGCGTCGCGTCCTCGACGCTGCGCAGGTTGAGCGTCCGGTTGAGCCAAGCGTTGATCTCCTGGTGGGTCCCGCCGCCTGCTCGCCGCACGTCGGCGACGAGGCGGTGGCGCTCCTCGCGCAGGGCTGTCCGCCGCTCGTAGGACGACATTGGCTCGGGCGCGACCGCGGCGCTCGTCGCTCGCGGCGCGGGCACCGGCCCGCCGAAGAGGGTCATCTGCGGCGAGATATCGGCGCTCAGCGGCTGGAACGCGTGGGCCTCGTTCGGCTCGCTCGCTCGGCGCGGCGCGCGCTCCTCGCCTTCGAAGCTGGCGGGATCGCGGTCGCGCAGCGCCTGGCGCAGCTCGGACTCGATCGCCTCGGCGTGACGGCGGAGGATCGGATCGGCCGGCAGGTAGAGCCACGACGGGAGCGGCTCCCGTCCGGGGCTCGTGCGGACGAAGCGCCCGACGATCTGGCGGAATATCAGCGGCGTCTTGGCCGCCGTCGCGTACACGCCGACCCGCAGGCGCGGGATGTCGACGCCCTCGGACACCATGTTCACCGCCACGATCCACGGCTCCGTCGACCCGGCGAAGGCCGCCAGCTTGCGCGCGGCCTGCGCGTCCGAGTGGAGCACCACCACCGGCGCCTGCCCCGTCCGCTCGTGCAGCAGCTTGGCCAGGCGCCGGGCGTGGGCGCCGTCGGCGGCGACGACGAGGCCACCGGCGTTGCGGTGCTCGGCCGCCCGCAGCTCGCTGAGCTTCTGGTGGGCCTCCCCCAGGATCCGCGACAGCCCATCCGGAAGCTCGGTCGAGATCGCCGTCCGGTAGCGGCGGCTGGCCTCCCGCGTCGATAGCACCTGCTCGAACGACGACTCGATCAGATCGTCGCCGCTGCGCCAAGACAGCGTCCCGTCGTAGGTGATGAAGCCGACCGGCCGGCAGACCCCGTCGCGGACCGCCTGCGCGTAGTCGTAGGAGACGTCCGGCACCGCGTAGCCGCCGCGGTCGTAGGTCACGCCCGGGATCCGCGTCGCATCCGACCGAAACGGCGTGCCCGAGAGCAGCAGCCAGCGGTCGGTCACGCGGAACGTCGCTGCGAACCCCTGCCCCCACGCCAGCTCCTCGCCGAGGTGGTGGGCCTCGTCGGCGATCACGAGCGTGCCCGGCGTGATGCCCTTCGCCCACCGCAGCGGATTGCTGGCGACGCGCGCGTAGGTGACCGCGAAGCCGTCGAAGTCGGTGGGCGGACGCGGGCCGCGCGCGTCGGGCACGAGGTGCACGCCGAGCCGCCCGGCCACGGCCGCCCACTGGCGGGTCAGCGGCGTCGTCGGGCAGAGGACGGCGACGCGGGTGACGCGACGGGCCGCCAACAACCGGCGGGCCAGCTCCAACGCCGGACGCGTCTTACCGGCGCCCGGGGCCGCGGAGATCAGGTACGGGCCGCCGTTCCAGGAGGCGAGGGAGTCGAGGGCGTGGTGCTGCCAGGTGCGGAGAGGACTCGTCATGGACCGGGCATGGTGCGCGA
>CAVUMZ010000006.1:0-170366 GCA_963742705.1 uncultured Solirubrobacterales bacterium
TAGTGGATCAGCGTCTCGATCCCGCGGCCGGCGAGCGCGGCGCGGAGCTCGTCGCGACGGTCGCTGCGGAGCGCGAACACGTGCCAGGCGGGATCGGCGCCCGCCGGCCAGGCCGGGGCTTCGAGCTCGGGCAGCTCCGCCAACGCCGCGAGATACGTGGCGGCGACACGGCGGCGGCGGCCGTTCCACTCGGCCAGCCGGCGTAGCTTCAGGCGCAGGACGGCGGCCTGGAGCTCGTCCAGCCGGGAGTTGACGCCGAGGCGCTGCGGCTGCTCGCGGTTGCGGCATCCGTAGTGGCGCAGGGCGCGGACGCGCCCGGCCAGCTCGGCGTCGTCGGTGACGACCGCGCCACCGTCGCCGATAGCCCCGAGGTTCTTCGTCGGATAGAAGCTGAAAGCCGCCGCGTCGCCGAGGGACCCGACCGGCCTGCCACGCCAGGTCGAGCCGGCCGCCTGGGCGGCGTCCTCGATCACCCTCAACCCATGCGCGCCCGCGACGGCGTCGATGTCGACGGGGATGCCGTGGAGATGAACGGCGATCACCGCGCGCGTCCGCGGTCCGACCGCCGCGCGCACGCCGTCGGGATCGATCCCGAGCGTGCACGGGTCGACATCGACGGCGACCGGGCGGGCGCCCACGGACGCGACGGCCATCCACGTGGCCACCGCGGTCAGGGCGGGGACAAGAACGTCGTGCCCGGGCCCGATCTCCCAGGCCCGCAGGATCAGGGCGAGGGCATCGAAGCCGTTGCCGACGCCGACGCAGTGGTGAACGCCACAGGCGGCGGCGAATTCACGCTCGAAGGCGTCGACCTCCCGGCCGAGCACGTAGCTGCCGCTGTCGACGACGTGGGCGATGGCCGCGGTCAGCTCAGGGCCGAGCTCGGCCGAGCTGCGGCCGAGCTCCAGGAACGGCACCTGCTCGGTCATCGGCCGGCGAGGGCGCCCAGGTACTCGTCGTAGTCGCGGTGGTAGTCGTTCTCGTCGTAGGCGTGCGAGGCGACGGCCAGGCAGATCGCTCCCGACGAGAACCGGGCGAGCTCGCGCCAGACCATGTGGGGAACGAAATAGCCGTGCGAGGATCGGTTGAGCGTGATCGACTCGCGCCTCAGACCGTCGTCGACCGTGACCTCGAAGCTCCCGGCCAGAGCGACGAGCACCTGGTCGCTGCGGCGGTTGGCGTGACCGGCCCGGGTGGCCCCGGCCGGGACGACGTCGAGATAGAAGATTCGGGCGATCGCGAACGGGATGTGCTTGCCACCCTCGATCACGGTCAGGTTGCCGCGAGGGTCGCCGCAGATCGGAAACTCGATCAGCCGGCAACTCGTGACGGACCCCGACGGTGGCGCCTCTGACAACATCGTGGACGCACGATACCCCGGCGGCGGCCGCCACTTACTTAGAGTTCGCCAACCGTCAGTCGCCGGCGGCCGGAGCGCCCACAGTGATCGCCCGGGCCGGGGCCTCGCTCTGGTGGGCGGCGACGTCGTCGATGATCTCGCGGAGGCTCCGGGACGGTCGCCAGCCGATCAGCTCGGTGATCTTGCTTGTGTCAGGAACGCGGCGGTACATGTCTTCGAAGCCGTCCTCGTAGGCCTCGTCGTAAGGCACCAGCTCGACCTGCGAGGACGAGCCGGTCTGGTCGATGATCCGGCCGGCCAGGTCGTTGATCGAGATCTCGTCACTGCTGCCGACGTTTATCACCTGGCCGTAGGCGCGGTCGTCGACCAGCAGGTCGGCAAGGGCACCGACCACGTCGCCCACGTGACAGAAGCACCGCGTCTGGCGGCCGTCGCCGTATACGGTCAGGGGTTGGGCGGCGAGCGCCTGGGCGACGAGGCGGGGCACGACCATGCCGTAACGCCCGGTCTGCCGGGGTCCGACGGTGTTGAACAGGCGCACCACCACCGTCGGCAGCCGGCGCTCCTTCCAGTAGGCCATGGCCAGGAACTCGTCGATCGCCTTCGAGCAGGCGTAGGCCCACCGACCGACGTCGGGGGCGCCCATCTGGAGGTCGCCCTCCTCCCGGAAGGGCAGCGCCTGGCTCTTGCCGTAGACCTCGCTCGTCGACGCGATCAAGACCGGCTTCTTCTTCTTGTTGGCGTGGGCCAGGACGACCTCGGTGCAATGGACGTTGGTCTCGATCGTCCGCACCGGGCTTTCGACGATCAGCCGCACTCCGACGGCGGCGGCAAGGTGACAGACGGCGTCGGCGTCATCGACGAGCTCGGCGACGATCGGGTTGTTGGAGGCCGAGTCGATCGTGTAGTCGAAGTCCGATCTCCCCTTGAGGTGTCGGATGTTCTCGATCGCCCCGGTCGAGAGGTCGTCGAGGACATGAATCGAGTGCCCGCGCTCGAGCAGCAGATCGGACAGGTGCGAGCCGATGAAGCCGGCGCCACCGGTGATCAGGAACTTCAACGGATGCCGCGGTCCGACGTCGGCTCGAGTCGCCTCCGGCGCAGCAGGACGCCGCCGAGGCCACCGACGGCCAGGATCACGGCGGCGCCGCCGACGAGCGCGAGCGTGCCACCGCTCCCGCCGCCGCCCGTGGCCGAGACTCGCGCGGGTGGCGAGACGGCGGAGCTCGCCGGGCTCAGGGTCGTCGGCGCTGCCGGTGGCCGGGAGGCGCGGCGCGGAGCGGACCGCGTCGACTTGCTCGCGCGCTTCGCCGCCGTCCGCGACTTGGCGGACTGGGCGGCGATGCCGGCGCCGAACAGCGCGGGCGAGTTCGTGTGGCTTGACGCCGATGGGGGCGGCGACCCGGCGCCGCGCGCCTGCTGGAGCTGCAGGGCGTATTCCTTCCCCGCAGGCGTGTTCGGGTCGGCGAACACCCCCGGGGCGATCTGGTGCGGTGTGGCCGCGTTGGCGAGAACCGGGCCAGCGCAGGCAAGCACGGTTGCGGCGGCGAACGCCGCGCAGATGAGCCGCATCAGGTCAAAATAGCGGCTAGGACGACGGGGCGCGCGGGTCGACCGACAGGGCCGCCAGCGTCGGATCGCGCGGATTGAGGACATGTGCGTGCGTGTAGTCGGCTTTCGCCGCCATCAGATCGCCCTCGCGCACGGCGATGTCACCGAGCAGGGTCCAGGTGACGAAATTCTGCGGTTCGCGGGCGAGCGCAGTGTGGAGGGCGGCGTCCGCCGCCGCCGCTTCGTCGAAGCGGGCGAGCGCCGCCGCCTTGACGTAATACGTGCTGACGGCGTCCGCGTCGAAGGTCAGCGACCGGTTGGCCGCGGCGAGTGCGGCCGCCGGCTGCGTGGCGACCTCGGCCTGCGCCTGGGCACGGAAGTGGTCGGCCAGCCCCTGCCGGCTCAGGCTCGCTCCGGCCATCACCAGGGCCACCGCCACGCCGGCGATGCCGAGCGCCGCCGGCGTTCGGCCACGCAGGGCGGGCATCCAGCCGCCGGTGCGTCGCGGCTCGGCAACCGACGGGTGCGACTGCCGGCCGGCGGTGAGCAATACGGCCATCGCCCCGAGGGCGACCGCCGTGATCCCCGGCAGGAGATGCATCCAGTCCACGCTTGTCTGGGTGAACCAGGCGACCGTCGTGCCGAGCCCGGCGACGAGGATGCCGGCGGCGGCGGGAGTCGCGTCGCGACGAGCCCGGCGCACCCCGCCGACGAGTCCGGCGACGAAGAAGGCGAGCAGCGCGAGGCCGATCAATCCCAGCTCGGCGAGCGTCTGGAGCTCGATCGAGTGCGGCTGGAGGATGTCCTCGGTCGTCGAGCGCTGGGCGAAGTAGGGCCGATCGTAGTTTCCGGCCCCGACCCCGACGATCGGGTTGGCGCGCCAGACGTTCCAGGCGATCCGCCAGTAGTCGTAGCGGTTCCCCGCCCCAGAGAGGAGGCGGGACTGGCCGGCGCTCGCTGCGCTGACGGTCGAGCCCGCCGGATCGGTCAGGTGAGTGAACGCGTGCCACTGCGTACTCGCCGTGTCGGTGATCCGGCCCGCCGAGGCCGCGGCGACAATCACAATCGCCACCGCGAACACGGCGAGGACACGGCTCCCGGCGCGTGCGAGCCACGCCGCGCGATCGGGATCGGCGCGCCCCAAATGCTGCAACACCCGTACCGCGATGGCCCACGTCAGGCCAACACCGAAGGCGGACTCAGCGGCGGCCCGCGCGGCAGCATGGGTCGCTGCCGCCGACAGCGCGCCCGTCGCACCCTGCTGGTAGACAGCGAGCAGGGGCTCGCGGGCCAGGCCGAACCCGACGGCGACGAGCAGTAGCCCGAACAGGCGCCGGCGGCGACCGGGCACGACCGCAGCGACGACGACGATCGACACGGCCATTGCGAGCGCGGTACCACGAGATTGAGAAAGCAGCGCGAGACAGGCCATGAGCGTCGCGCCCGCCGCCCCGACACCCGCCAGCGTGGGCTTGTGCCGCTCGGCGGCAGCCCAACAAAGCCAGAAGCCCATGACGAAGAGGCATCCCTCGCCGTTGATGTAGCCGAGCGGCTTGTTCAAGCGGCCGAGGAGAAACAGTGACCCGGGATCCGCGCCCAGCATGCGCACCACGACGTACAGGGCAACAGCGCCGACGCCGGCCGTGAGGGCGCTCAAAAGCCAGACTGAACGGCGCTCGTCACGGAGCAGCGCGAGGAGCACCACGAGCACGGCGCCGTAGACGAGCAGACGGTTGCCGTCGACGACCGCGTTCTCCACCGACTGCGCCCAGGTCGCCGAGATGAGCGACCACATGCCGAGTCCCAGGAGGCCGCCGCACGCAAGTGCGGCGGGACCGTTGATGCGGCTCGGCCGAGCCACCATCGCGACGACCGCGAGCACGACGGCTCCGAGGCCGATCGGCACCCACGTCGTCGACGAGTAGTAGCCGGAGAAGAACGGGCTGACCCCGCTACCGAGCCCGATCAGGACGAGCGCCCCCCGCACGGGCCACTTCGCCGAGCCGCGGTCGCCCGCGTAGCCCGCGACGCCGCCGGCGATCGCGAACTCGTCGGCGGGTCTATGGTCGAGCACGCCGATCGCGCAGCCGGCCACCGTGAGGTAGAGGATCGCGCTGAACACGGCAAAAGACGCGCCGCCCTGCGAGGCGAGAACCGCGAGGCCGCACGTCGCGGCCTGGAGCGCGCCGAGGCTGAGGGCGACGGAGCGCGTGCCGGGCAGGAACCGGCGGATCCGATGCGTCAGGTGGTCGCGTCCGCCGGTGAGGACCGACACACCCCGGCGCCGGCGGGAGACGACGACGAGACAGGTGTCGAGGGCGGGGATTCCGACCAGCAGGAGCCCGACCACGACTGACTGCCAGGGCGCCGGTGAGGCCGCGGCCGCCGCCATCGCGAGGACCGCGACCGCGAAGCCGAGCGGCATGCTGCCGCCGTCGCCGAGGAAGATGCGGGCAGGCCGGGCTAGGTTGCGCGGGAGGAACCCGAGGCAGGCGCCGCCGAGCGCCGCCGCGGCGCCGGCGAGCCAGGCGTCGTGCCGGATGATTCCAAGCATGGCGGCGCCGGCCGAGACCACGAAAGCCATCGTCGTCGCGGCGCCGTCCATGTTGTCAAAGAGGTTGAAGGCGTTGACGACGCCGAGGATCCACACGCAGGTGAGCGCGAGGTCAGGACCCGCGCCGAGCTCGAGATGCCAACCCAGGCCCGCCGCCCAGACCACGACGCCGAGACCGAGCTCGACCGCGACGCGCAGCCCGGGCGATACCGTCCGGCGGTCGTCCACGGTGCCCACGACCCATAGCAGCGCGGCGCCGCCGACGAGGGGGAGCGTGCGTCCCCAGTCGCTCGCAGCGAGCAGCAGCGCGACGGCGAACCCAGCCATGACGGCGGCGCCGCCTAAGTATGGCGTCGGGCGCGCGTGGTCCTTGTAGCCAACCGGACGGTCGTAGAACTGCCAACGATCGGCCAAGACGATCACATACGGAGTCGTCAGGTAGACGACGGCGGAGGCGATGACCAGGCTGATCAGGAGGCTTTCAGCAAGCTCCATGCTTCTCCGGACGCGGAGGGACAGCCTCGCCACTCCGCCGCGCGGCGTCGCTCCAGGCTCGGGCCACGGTCACGCGTCAAGTTTCGCAGGCCGGGACTGGAGTCGGCGTTGGGCCTGTCACAGGCACTGGTCGTCCCACGCTGGGCGCGAGGGTGGCGGATAGGCTCTGCCCGACCAGGGCAACCCGCCTTGTCCCCGAGCAACCCGGCCTCGACGCGCGTCGACTCCAGCGCCGCAGCCAATGAAGATCACCGTCCTCTCCCAATATTTCCCGCCCGAGATCGGGGCGACGCAAACCCGCGTGCACACCTTCGCGAAGCAGCTCACCGCGAGGGGAAATGACGTCACGGTCATATGCGAGGTTCCCAACCATCCCCAGGGAGTCATACATGCCGGTTACGACCATCGCCGGGTGTGCCGCCGCCACGACGATGGCTTCGAGGTCGTGCACGTATGGGTGCGCACCAGCCGCGTCAAGACGACTCGCTCCCGCCTCGCGTTCTACGCGTCGTACATGGCCTTGGCGACCGTGGTCGGCGTGCTCGCGCCGAGGCCGGACGTCGTGCTCGCCTCGTCACCGCCCCTCCCGGTCGCTGCCGCGGCCGCCGCGATTGCCGCTCGCCATCGTGTGGCCTGGGTCCTCGATGTGCGCGACCTCTGGCCGGAGGCCGCCGTCGCCCTCGGCGAGTTGAGCGATCCCCGCGCGCTCCGGGCGGCCGAGCGTCTGCAACATTGGCTTTACCGGGACGCCGCGGCGATCACGGCCGTGACCGAGCCGTTCGCCGTCCAAATAGCCGCGCAGGTCCGCCACCCGGCAAAAGTCCATGTGCTACCCAACGGGACAACCGAAAGGTGGGTGAACGGGGCCGATTTGGATGTGGATCGCGCCAGCCTCGGCCTCCCCCCCGCTGAGTTCCTGTGGATCTTCGCCGGCAACGTGGGGGCGGCGCAGGGGCTCGAGGCGGCGGTCGATGCCGCCGAGTTGCTCGGGCACGGATATCGGCTGCTGATCCTCGGCGATGGATCCGAGCGCCGGCAGCTCGAAGCGCGCGCGGCGCAGCGCCCGGCAGCATGCGTCGAGTTTCGTGGGCAGGTCCATCCCGACATCGCCGTGCGCTACTTGCGGACAGCCGACTGCCTGCTCGTGTCACTCTCCGGCCACCCGACACTCAGCAGCTTCGTGCCCTCAAAGCTCTACGACTGCTGCGCCGTCGGGCGCCCGGTCGTGCTCGCGGCCGACGGCGAGCCGGTGCGCCTGACCCAAGCGGTCGGCGCCGCCCTCGCGGTGGCGCCGGGCGATCCGGACGCCATCGCCGCAGGCGTGCGCAAACTGCGGCAGGACCCGGAGCTCGGACGACGGCTGGCCGCCGCGGGTCGCCGCTTCGGTTCCCTGAATCTCCGTGAGCGCCATGTCGAGCGCCTCGAGCTGATCCTCGAGCAGGCCTGCGCCGTGAGGGCGCGCGAGCCTATTCCCCGGCCGTCGCCGGGCGGCGGCTGATCGACCAACTCACCTCGACGGGCTCCCCGGCCGACCGGTAGCTCACGATGGCGCGGCGCCCCGGCCGCACGGCACCATAGACGGACGACCACACGCAGGCGAAGACGCTGAAGCTCGCGTGCTGCGGCCAGTGACCCTCGTAGCACAGCCGCGGATGACGGATCTGACCACCGGCTTCCCAGCACGCGTCGGGTAGCTGGAGCAGGTGCGACACGGTCGAGCCACGCGGAGCCACGACGACGTCGCGCCACTGGAGCCGTTGCGGCGCGAGCGACCAACACCGCTCGACCGTGGCCGCGCCCTGCACGGCCGGGAGCGTCTGCCGGGCCACGAGACGCTGCCCGTGGGTCGATGCCGACAGCTCGAGCACCTCGGGAGGGGCGTCACCGTCGACTCCCCACAGTCGGTCGACGCCGCCGATGCGCGCGTATGGCATCTGGTCGACGATCACGACGCTGTGGGCGAAGGCGTCGCGCAGCTCGTTCCGCAGCTGCGCATCGCCGGTGTAGCTGCCCGTGCCCGAGTCTCGCACGGCCACCTCGCCGCCCACCCAGGCCACGAACGACAGGGCGTCGACATGACCGTGCCCGCCGAGCCCACGAAAGCCGACTGGGCCGACATCGACGACGAGCCGGTCCTCGCCGCGTTCGAGGACGACGACTCCACCGGCTCCGAGGTGGACCGGTCCGGGCGCCGGCACCGGGATCCGCGTACGGGCGGCTCGCAGCTGGCCCAAACCGGCGAGCCAGATGGCGTCCTGCTCGTCGCCGCCCCGGCTCCGCTCCGCGGCGCCGGCGTGACCCGTCAGCGCCGCCCCCAGTGCCAGCACGCGGCGAGCGTCCCACGAAGGCGTGTCAACGAAGGCGGTCACGCGTCCGCCATCGTCGTCGCCGAGGTCTGGGACCCGCCCGTCGGGCCCCGTGAACGCCACGGCCGCATCCAACATCCGGCGGATCGGACCCTCGCACGGCTCGAGCTCGGTGCCGCCGATGGCGAGGGCGAGCAGGAACATCTCGAGCACGAGCACGTGATACGGCAGCGAGCCCTCGTGGTCGAGGCCATCGGCCAGGACCTGGTCGCGGGCGGCTGCGATCGTCATCTCCCGGCCACGGCGGCGCCAGCGCACCGCCTCCCCGACATCGCCGAAGTAGGCGCCCAGCCACAACAGGCCGACCGCATCGGCGAGGAAGTGATTGCCGTTGACCTCACCGATCTCGAGGTTGCGGTAGAGGAACCAGCCGTGCTGGTAGAGCGACGCCACCAGCTCCTCGCGCCGATCGATCGCGCGCCCGCCGGCGAGAAGCATCGCGTCGACGCAGATCAGGTTGACGGCACGCAGGGCGACCTCCATCCCCGTGGTCCAGTTCACCGTCCAGCCCAGCGGGTTCCGCGACCGCCAATCGGCCAGGTCTGCCTCCAGCGCGTCCCGCGCCTCGGCGCTGTCGAGCACGACGACGGCTTGGGCGAATGCGACGCAGTGGCGCAGTCGTGAGAGCTCCCACACGCGCTTGATGTCGGTCGGCCGCGCGATGTCGCGGATCTCAAGCCGGCGGTGGAAGCCGTCCGGCCAGCGCGTTCCCGTGATCGGATCGACGTCCCATTCGGGCGGGACGCCAACCGCCAGCCGCTCACCCGCGAAGAGCTCGACCCGCCGCGCGAGGGCCGGCTCGAGCCGGCGCCGGACCCCCGCCTGCAGAACTGGGTCGCGGCGACTGAGCTCGACTGCCTGCCCAAATGCCCCCAGTTCTGCCGCCCAAAGCCGGGTCGCGGCGGCGGCGGCGGCCAGCCCACCCGGCACAATCGCCGCCGGCCGCAGTCGGCCGCGGCCGACCCGCGCCTGGGCGAGCTCGCGGCGGGCGAGCTCGCGTACGACCTCCTGGCCAGCGCGGCGCAGCAGGTAGCGCGGCGACCGGCGGGCCGCCCGGCGCAGCCGGGAGACGGTGGGCACCGGCATGGCGCTCAAAGCGCCGCCACGCCGCCGGTCACGTGAGCGCGCCCTCGCCGGCGATCCAGTGATCGAACCACACCGACAGGTTGAGGACGTTCCACAGCTGGAAGGAGCGCTCGGCACGACCGCTGCGATGCAGGCGCAACAGGTCGGACACCGCGCCCCGGTCGAGGACGCCCAAGTCGTTGATCGCCGAGCGGCGCAGGCGGTCCTCGAGCTGATCGCCGAGCGACCCCCGGAACCACTGTGAAACGGGCGTGCCGAACCCCTGCTTCGGGCGCCAGAGGAGCTCGCGCGGCAGGAGGTCGCCGACAGCGCGCTTGAGCACGTGCTTACCGACGCCGTCGCGGATCTTCTCGTCGGGTGGCATGGCCATGGCGAGCTCGACCAGCTCGTGATCGAGGAACGGGACGCGCGCCTCGATCGAGTTGGCCATCGTGAGCTTGTCGACGCGCATCAGCAGCAGCTCGGGCAGCCGCAGGCGCAGGTCCTGGTAGATCAGGCGGTCGAGCTCGTCGCGGGCGCCGGCGCGGCCGGCGTCGCGGTTGATCGCGGCGACGACGTCGCGCGGGGCCTCCCCGTTCAAGCGTGAGCGATAGTCGGCGGTCGTCACGTCGCGCAGACCCCGCTCGTAGAACGCGACGGCGCCGCCCCACCACAGGCGTCCGTCGGGCTGTGCCGCGCGCAGCAGCGCCTCGCGGTGCGTCTGGTAGCCCGGTCGCCCGGTCAACAGTCCCGCCCCCGCATAGGCGCTCGCGGCCCGCAGCCCGCTGGGAACCGCGCGGAAGCGCCGCCACGGACCGACGGTCATGGCGTGCGCCTGAACGTAGCTCGCGTAGCCGGCCAGCAGCTCGTCGGCCCCCTCGCCGACGTGGATCACGGTCACGTCATGCTGCTTTGCCAACCGCGAGACGAAGTAGAGCGGGACGCAGACGGGGTCGGCGATCGGCTCGTCCTGATGGTGCACAAGATCGGGCAGGAATCGCCAGAGATCATCGGCATCGATCTCCATCTCGTGGTGTGCGGTGCCGAAACGCTCGGCGACCTGCCGCGCCCAGCCAAACTCGTTGAACTCGGGGACGTCGCGGAAGCCGATGCTGAACGTGTTGATCGGGTGGTCCACCAGGCGACTCATCAGCGCCACGTTCGTCGACGAGTCCACCCCACCGGAGAGGAAGACCCCTACTGGCACGTCGCTCATCATTCGCCGCTCGATCGAGCGCTCAAGGCGCAGGCGCAGCTCTGCCTCCCAGTCGACCGATTCGCCGCCGAAGTCGGCCCGCGAGGCGATCGGATCCCAGTACGTCTCCACTTGCGTGCGACCGTTGAGGTCGGCCGACATCGTGCTCGCCGGAGGCAGCTTGCTCACACCGCGGAACAACGTGCGCGGGGCTGGGACCGCGACGAACGTCAGATAGTGGGAGAGGGCCGTCTCGTCGATCTCGCGGCGGGAAAGGAGCGGCAGCAGCGCCTTGATCTCCGATGCGCACGCGAACGTCACCCCGTCGTCAATCCAGTACAGCGGCTTCACGCCCAGACGGTCGCGGGCCACGAACAGGCGCGCCCGCCGCTCGTCCCAGATCGCGAAGGCGAACATCCCGACGAGGTGATCGACCATGCGCTCGGCGTACTCCTCATACAGATGGACGAGCACCTCGGTGTCACACCGTGACCGGAAGCGGTGGCCGCGCCGCTCGAGCCGCGTCCGCAGCTCCGCGTGGTTGTAGATCTCGCCGTTGAAGGTGACGCAGGCCAGCCCGTCGTCGCTTGCCATCGGCTGGTGCCCAGCCGCCGAGAGATCGACGATTGCCAGCCGTCGGTGGGCCAAGCCCACGTTGCCATCCGGCTCACGCATCCACACGCCGCCGTCGTCGGGCCCGCGGTGAGCCATCGTGTCGCGCAGCGTGGCGAGTCGCTCGGGATCCAATCGTGCCCGGTCGCGCCGAACCACGGCGAGGATTCCACACACGGCGTGCCCGCCTCAGCCCGGCGCGGCCAAGACCGGCTCGCCGATGGCGCGGCGGATCTGGAAGGTCGTCCGCATCACGCCAAGCATCTCAGCCACGGGCCACGGCTGGCTGCCGTCGCGACAGGCGGCCACGAACGCGGCGACCTCGGCGGCGTGCCCCTTGTCCCGCGTGCGCTCGACGTCTTGGCGCTCGCCGCCGCGATGCAGGCTGAGCATGCGGAAGTCGTCGAGCGTCGCCGCGCCGGCCTCGCCCAGCACCTCCACGCGCTCCTTGCCGAGCGACGGATCTCCGAGCGCCGTGTAGACGACGACGCCGACCGACCCGTCGGCGAACCCCAACGTCGCCGCCACGCTGTCCTCGCGGGGCTCCGAGCCGCCACCGACGGCCTGGGCGCTGACGCTCGTGGGCGGCCCGGCGCAGAGAAAGCTGAGGAAGTCGACGAAGTGGCAGACCTCGCCGATGATGCGCCCGCCCCCGATCTCCGGGTCGTGCGTCCAGTGGCTCCGGGGCAGCCTGCCGGCGTTCACGCGATACGTGACGATCAACGGCCCCGGGCGTCCGACCGCTTCGGCCAGCTCGCGTGCGAGCGGCGCAAAGCGCCGGTTGAAGCCCACCATCAGAACACCGTCCGAGTCCGCAGCGGCACGCTCCACCGCCATCAGCTCGTCCTCGTCAAGCGCCAGTGGCTTCTCGACAAACACGTGCTTGCCACGTTCGAGCGCGTGGACGACGTAGCCGGCATGCGTGTCGTGACGTGTCGCGATGACGACCGCGTCGACGTCGGGGTCGTCGATCACAGCCGTCGGATCGGTCGAGGCGACCGCAGCTCCAAAGCGGGTTGCGGCGGCCCGCGCCGACAGCCCAGTCGCGTTGGCGACCGCGACGATCCGTGCCTCGCGCGCGAGCAGGGGCATGAGCACCCCGCGTGCAAAGCCGCCGGCTCCGATGACGGCGACACGCAACGGTATGCGGCTTGCGCGTCTGCTCCGCACACTCGCTGGCTCGAGGGTCACACGGCGCGACCGGGCATCTGCTCGGCCGCTGTAGCGCAGGAGGATGCCCAGTGACGGCTCCGTGCCGCCGAGCAACCCGTACGCCTGCGCGCCCTCGTCGAGGTCGAAGGTGTGCGTGGTCAGGCGCGCGGGGCGCAGCTGGCCCGTCGCCATCAGACGGAGCACCTCCTCAAGATTGCGGCCCTCGGTCCAGCGGACATAGCCCGCCGGGTAGTCGATGCCGAGCTCCTCATAGCTCGGGTCGTAGCGTCCGGGTCCGTAGGAGCGCGACACGACGATCCGCAGCTCTTTGGCGAAGAGTGGGGCGCGAGGCGACGCAACGTGCACATCGCCGACGATGCACACCATCGAGCGCTCGCGGGCGACTCGCGTGGCTGTGATTAGCGGTTCCGCGCTGCGGCTGGCCGCGGTGACCAGGGTGCCGTCCGCGCCGCGACCATCCGACAACCGCGCCACCTCGCGCTCGAACTCAGCCTCGTCGGCGGTCGCCCAGAAGCCGCCAGCCCGCGCAAGCTCGGATCGCGCGGGGCTCGTGTCATAGCCGACGGCGACGCATCCCGCGGCGAGGAGGAGGTCCAGCGCCAGCTGTCCGACGAGACCGAGACCGATGACCGCCGCGACGTCGCCTAGACCGAGCCCCGCCAGTCTGACCCCGTGGAGGGCGATCGAGGCGACAGTACCGTAGGCGGCATCAGCCGCATCGACGCCGTCGGGCACGCGCGCGCAGAGGTTGCGGGGGACAGCCACGATCTCGGCGTGCGACGCATACCCGGCCCCCGCGCAGGCCACGAGCTCGCCCGGAGCCGCAGGAGCCGCGCCGCAGGCTTCGAGCACCGTCCCGGCCAGGCTGTAGCCCAGCGCGTTGGGCTCGCCGAGGCGCCCGCGGACCTTCGCGTAGGTCGTGGCTACGCCTTCCTCCCGCGCCGAGTCGATGACCTTGCGGACGAGGTCCGGCCGGGCCCGCGCCTTGCCGACGAGTGAGCTCCGCCCGACCTCCAGTGCCGCGCGCTCGGTGCCGGCGCTGATCAGCGAGTAGCGCGTCGCGACGAGCAGGGCCGCCGGCCCGCGAGCGGGCGACGGGACCTCCTCGACGGTGATCTGCCCCGTCGAGACGTTCTGCACGAGTTGCTTCATCGGCGGCGGCGCACGCAGGCGCGGGATCCACGAGTCGGACAGCAGTTGCCCGCCTCGTCCGGCGCATGCGAGGCCTCAGCGGGGGTCACGGCGTCATCGTAAGGCATGACCAGCGCCCGGGCGTACGCGCACGCACGTGCCGGCGGTAGCTGATCCACCCCGCATCAGCGCCCTGGAAATGGTGCTGGATTGGCGTTCCAAGCGGGGTCTCCACTGAGACGGGGTATCCGTTGGCGCGCTCCGGTCCGACCGCGCCCGGCCCGGCGCTCGAGTGAAACATTCAGGCAGCGCCGTGGACCTCCGCGACCCAACAGCCGACGGTCACCGCGCCGACGATTCCGGGTCTTCCACCATAGCCCGCTGGCTGGTCTACGGCGTCGCGTGGGTTCTGTCACGGCGCTTCTCCTGAAATCGCGTGTGCCCGCGGACGCCGGGTTGACCGGTTCGCGACTGGAATCACTGAACCAGACCTTTTCGCGCGCCGTGCCGGATTCGGTCCACTTGTGCGTATGGTCGCGCCCGGGTCCTTTGCACCATCGGAGTTCAGTGACGACCCGGGATCTATCTCCACCTGCCGCTCCTCGGTGCCATCTTCGGATCCACCGACCCGCAGGCCCTCCTGCGCGCCTGCTTCATCGTCGCAATGTGCGTCCTCGTTGGCATCTATTCGTATGTCGTGCAAACCCTGGGTCGCTCGCATGGCCACGAAGCTCGACCGGGTCGGTGCGGTCCGACCCAAGTGAGCTGCGGTCCGCGCCTACCACCGGGTCGAGTGGCCAGTCCACTCGCTGCCGCGACCGCCGGCAGCTTTGCTGGTTCATGGTGAGCCGCGGTCTGCGACGACGCGGCTGCGTAGCCGGCGTGCCATTCCTCACCCGGGCGGGCTCCCCTGCTGAGGCTCGAGCAGTCCCCGCAAGATGCCGTCTATGCGCTCTGCGGCAGCGTCCCACGACTCGCCGGTCACGCGCTCGCGCCGGCGTCTGCGGGCCGCGGCATCGTCGTAGCCCGGTGCGAGCGCGCGGTGGACGGCGGCCACGAAATCCGCGGGCGTCGCGGCGAGCTCGACCACGTCGGCGTAGGGCAGAACCTCGGGCAGCGCGGTGGACACCACCGGGCGACCGGCCGCCAGATACTCGCGCAGCTTGATCGGATTCACGCCCTCCGTGAGCCGGTTCATCGCGAATGGAACCAAGCAGCAGTCGAACGCCGCGATGTACTGCGGCATCGCCGTGTAGGGTCGGCGACCGAGCATCGCGATACGCGGGTGCGCAAGCGACGCTGTATCCATGTTGGCGGCACCGACGAAAACCAACGTCCCGCGCTCCATGGAGTCCGCGACAGCGCGGATCGCCTCGACCCAGAGATAGTCGTCGAGCAGCCCAACGCAACCGACGAGCGGGAGCTCGAGACCGGCGAGGTCCGCCGGCACGGCGAAGTCGCCGACGAAGCGCTCTGGATCGATCCCGTGTCGCACCAGGACGGGTTGCGCCCCGAGTACGCGAAGGTCATCAGCCAGCGGCTCCGCCGAGCACACGCAGACATCGCATTCCCGGGCCAGCGTGGCGATGTCACGCCGTAGGAGATCGCCGTCAACGTGGGAGAACGCGTCGTACCGATCCTGGTAGTAGAAGATCGTCCCCCGTGCTTCCAGCCGGTGCAACAGCGGTGCGACGTTCGGGAGACTGAACCAGGCGATCACGGGACCGTCTAGGGCGAGGCGGCGACGCGCACGCCGGATCTCGAACGCGACGCAGGCCAGCTGTAGACGGCGACCGAGCGCGCCGAGGGGCGGCACGGGGAAGGGTCGCAGCACATGCAGGCCGGGAGCCACCGTGCGGAGCTCGCGAAACGCGCGCAGCTTTCGCCAGACGCGCCTCCATTCATGCGGATCTCCGGCTGCTGCAGTGCGCATTGCGACGCCCTCGACGAAGACGACGTCGTACGACAGTGAGAATCGGCGCATCAGGTGATGACGGGAGTGCGGGTTGCCGTCCCAGACGTCGCCCGAGAAGCAGACGATGACCGGGCGGGCGGCGGTCGGCCGCGGGCGCTGACTCGCGAAGGCGCGCAGGTGCAATCCGAGCACGACGACGTAGGAGATCGACGACACGACCGCAGCACCAGATATGCCATACAACGGGATCGCGAAGAGATCGAGTCCAACGCCCATTACGGCCGCGGTCAACCACGCGATCAGGACGCTCTTGGGACGTCCGCGGCTGGCAATGTAATTGGAGATCACGCTCTGGACGCCCAGCACGACGATGCCCGGGAGGAGCCAGCGCAGCGGCTCGACACTACCCTCAAAGGCCGCGCCGAAAAGCCGGCCGATCAGCTGGGGTGCGGCTACGCCGACCACCGCGGCAGCGAGCAGCGACGTGACAGCAGTCGCACGAACCGCGGCGATCGTCTGATTCCAATGGCCCACGCTCGAGCTCGCGCCGAGTCGAAATACGACGAAGCCCAGCGCGGCGGGAACGACTAGGAGCACGTCCCCGATCTGCGCGGAGACCGCGTAGAGACCGGCCTCGCGGGGTCCGCGAAAGCCGTTGACAAGCAGGATGTCCAGCCGTTGGACGATCTGTGTGAGCACGAGCGTCGCGAACGTCAGTAAGGCAAAGGACAGGTGCGGCCGCAGCACGCTCTGGGCGTCGCGGACGCCCCGGATCAGCGGGCGATCGCCGAGAGCCCCATGGCCCAGGCACGCGGCGATGGACACCGCGGCGCCGATCAGGCTCCCGGTCGCGGCGAGAGCCGCGACGAACGCCACATCGAGGGAGCCGCCCACGGCAACGACGCCGGCGAGCACAGCCACTGCCGGCAGCACCTGCCCCGCCGCGAACCAGCGCAGGGGCGAGGTCGTCAGCACGAGCTGGTGCGCCACCTGGTAGGGGACCAGCACCGCAGCGACCACCGCCCCGAGGAGGACCACCTCCCGCGAGACCCCCCGCGGGGCGACGAACAGAGAGATCACGACGTAGGCGGCCGCAGCGACGGCGGCGAGTGCCGCGGCCGCGGCGAGTGCCGCCTGGGTCAGTCGAGTCCTGTCGGTACCAGAGAGGCGAACCGCGGCGTAGGCCGCGGCTGCGGGCACACCGGCCGTCGCCAGGGTGCCGACCAGAACCGCTAGCGCCGAGATGGCCGCCCACTGGCCGCGGCCGGTCACGCCCAGCCTGCGGGCGATGATGACGCTCGTGACCGCCGAGATCGCAACGCTCGCCATCGAGCCACCAGCGGTGCCCAGAGCCGCCGCCGCGAATCGCGATGGCTTGCGCGCGATCACGGCCGGGCGCCACGACATTTCACGGTGCCTACCACGCGCCGGGCCTGAGAATGCTCGCGAGGCGCGCGTCCCAGGAATGGCTCACGCGGGCCTCGGCTTGGGCGCCCTCGGCGAGCCGCCGTCGCAGTGCAGGGTCCCGGCACAGCTCGAGGATCGCCAGCGCAAGGGCCTGTTCGTCGCCGGGCGTCACGAGCAGCGCGGTCTCACGATCGGTCAGGACCTCGCCTATCTGTGCCAGGCGCGAGGCCACGATCGCCCGGCCGGCCGCCATGTATTCGAAGATCTTCACCGGTGACCCTATGAAGTGGTCAATCGGGGCGTGCGGCGAAACGAGGATGTCAGCCGCCGCCAGGTAGCGCGGTACGTCGCGCGGCGCAACGAGACCGGGCATGTGGAGGCGCTCGGAGAGCCCGGCTTGACGAATGATGTTCCGCACGTGTTCAGCGTCCCCGCCATCGCCGACCAAGAGCAGCCGCGCGTGGGGAATCTGGTCCGCGAGCGCCACGAATGCGTTGGCGAGGTAGCGGACGCCGTGCCAGGGATAGAAGAGGCCGGAGAAGGCGACCACCGTGGCGTCTGGCGGGAACGGCAGCGGCATCGGCGTCGCGTCGGCGAAGCGCTCGACGTCCGCAGCGTTGGGCACTACGACCAGCCTCGTACGGTCGGCACCCATCGCCAGAAGGTCGGCCGCCGCGTTCTCGCTCACCGCTGCGATGCGACTCGCGTTCGAGAACACGAGCGCCTCGCAGGCGCGGGCGAGCCCCGGGAAGCGAACGGCCGACCACTGCTGACGCCATATCACCTCCGAGGCGTTCGCCTCCAGGATGAGCGGCACGCGCCACCTGCGGGCCAGGAAGAGGCCAGTGAGGTTGTTGAGGCTATGGCGCTGGTACACGAATGCCGCCCCCGGCGCCGAGTGCCGCAGGCGGATGATCTGCAGCAGGCTGGAGAGAAGCTCGGCAATCTCGGTTGGCACGTTGCCGCTCGCCACGACGGGGAGGAGCCGATGATCGACTGGGCGGCTCAAGCCGGAGATGTGCCCGGTGCACCAAAAGCCCACTTCGAAGCCCCGCCGGGCCATCGCCCCCAGGATGCCGTCGGTGTGAGCCACCGAACCGCCCGCCGCCAAGGGTGCGGCGGCCAGGTCGATGTCGGTTCTGAGGTAGACGGCCGCGCCACGGCTCGCGATACCGTCGCCGGGCGGCGAGGACGCCAGGAACGAGAGCCCGCGCACGGCGGCGGTCCCGACCAGCGCGACGGCGATCGCAATCAGCTGCCACGCCAGCCAGCGCAGAGAGTCGGCGGCGGCGACCGTCAGGCTGACTTCGCGCTCAGCCTCCGCTCGTCCGATATCGACGATGTAGACCTTTCGGACGCCGACCGCGAACGGAAAGATCAGAAGCAGGCCGCGTGCGCGGCTCCGCTCGAGCGCCGGTTGCACCAGCACGCCGGCGCTGTAGCCCCGCCGTCGGAGACCGCCCGCCCACAGTAGGACCTGTCCCAGGCGTCTCACCAGAGACCCGGAGAACGCCGGGAGCTGTACTAGCCCGATCCCCTCCGCAACGGGCGCCTCGGCACGCGACTGGCCGTAGGCCAGGAAATCGACCGATCCTCTCGCGAAGGCGTCCGGCCAGCGCTCGCGCGCGACGACCGCAGCGCTCAGGGCGGTAGCTGCCGGGCCGACGAGCAGTATGCGCCCGCGAGCTATCGAGCTACCTGGCCGTGTGCACGAGATACCAGCCGGCCAGGCGCCCGCCGCCGCGCTCGATCCAGTCGGGCACACGATCCGTGAAGCGACCGAGACCGAGGTGGCGTCGGGTGATGGCGACGTCCTGGAAGCCGCTGTCGTGCAGAAGGCGGCGAAGTTCGCCCGAGGTGAAGAGGCGAACGAGCGGCGCCGCGCCCGAAGTCGAGTACTCGATGCGTGCCCGGCGGTCCTCGATCGCCTCGTGGCGAAACTCCATCCAGAGGAGCCGGGTGAGCAGCACGCGTGCGTAAGCAGCCGACCGCTTGTTGTAGAGGCCGCCGATGAACACGCCGCCGGGGCGAAGGACGCGGCGGACCTCGCGAAACGCGCGCTCGGGAGAGGGGGTGTGGTGCAGCACCCCGAACGAGTAGACGGCGTCGAATGCGTCCTGGTCGAACTCCAGGCATTCGGCGTCCATCTGTAGCAGGCGTGACTCGAGGCGCTCTTGATCGAGGCGCGTCCTGGTCAGATCGACACAACGCTGCGTCAAGTCGATCCCGGTCAAGTGCGCGCCGGCGCGAGCGAACTGGAGGTGGTCCGTGCCGAGGCCGACGCCTATCTCGAGGACGCGCCTGCCGCGGTACCGCCCGTAGTCAAAGGTGTCCTGCATCCACGGCTGCTCTGCGGCGCGGTACGCCTCGACCTTCCGGAACCACTCCGGCGTGCCCAGCGCGTCCTGGTCCGCGGCCACGCTCCCCGCTGGGTCGTGGGCCCATTGCTTGCGGGCCTCGTTCTTCACCGCTGCGGCCCAACTATCGTCCAGCTTCGGCTCAAGCGGCGGTTTGGGCATGTTGATGCCACGCTCCATGATCGGCACTCGGCCCGGTCGGGCGCGGCGCCGTCGAGCCATTAGACGGACGTCGACGCCGCGTCATGGGGCGGGTTGGTTGCACCGGGACGGTCACCGCGAACTCGGCGGGTAGTATCGCCGACCGGCAGCTACGCGTCCGGAGCCGGCCGACCCAGCTCCGCAGGCGCGTCAGGCGATCTGACGGCGATGGCAACGATCAGGCCGCCGGAGGCCCGAGGGCAGCGGCCGGCTTGCTCGATCCGGCGCGGTCTCCGAGGCGTCGCGTTCCGGCAAGCGCGTAGACGACGCACGCGGCCCCGACCACGAATCCGAAGCCCCACAACGCGCCATAGCTGACCGTCGTGGCAGCTCGAGGCGCGCTGATCGCCAAATAGACGCAGAAGACCACCTCGACCGCACCGAGGAGGCTGGTCCATTCGCGTGGTAGTGCGTTGTTTCGCACGACGCGCCACCCGAGAGCCAGAATGACCCCGACCAACAACGACTGCACGAGCGCTCCGATCAACCCGGTCTCGCTGTAGAGGGTGAACTGAAAGGGAGCGGCGCTCGTCCCCGCGAGATGGGGATTCTGATACCTCCATATAAGCCCCCCGTCGTCTGGAAAGCTGCCGAACCCCAGGATGTCCTGCCCCACGTCCAGGCCGTAGAACGGGTGGTGGTCGGGGAAGACGACAGGGTAGTACAGCGCAGGTGCCGAGGTCCTGACAAGCGGTGCCATGGCGGAATAGACGGCGAGCACCGGCACGCCGCCGATCAGGCTGCAGTCGACGCCTCGGATCTCGGCGCAGACCGACGCCTTCGAGGACGTCGAATAGGCCGGCGCAACCACGCCGACGACGTAGAGCAGCAGGCCCGCCACGATCGCCACTTGAGCCCGCCGTAGCATGAGTCTCCGTCGCTCCGGAACGGCCCCGTGATACAGCAGCCATGCTGCGCCGGCGATCAGGAGCGCGATGATGGCCGGCCTCTTCTGGTAGAGAAGCCCCTCCACGATCACCGTGTACAGGAGCGGGAGCCACCTCACAAGCGCGCCCGGGAGGCTGGCTCGCCGGTGGCCGATGAGTACCCACGCCGCCGACACTGGGAGGAACATGTAAATGTTCACAAATTCGAAGAATCCCAGCCGACTGAAGAGCTGGAGGCGCGCGGCAATGAACTGCGAGTAGTCGAGCCAGGCGGACACATGGGCCAAGGCTCCGGCGCGGACGATCGAAAACCCCGCTGTGGCGGCGCACAGGGCAAAGGCGCCGACGGGCAGCCACGGTCCGGATTGCAACCGTCGTACGTCGAGGCGCGCCAGCGTCCGTTCGGAAAGCCGCCTGCCGGGGATGCGCATGCCCAACGCATAGCCGACAGCCAGCGCCACTGGGGCGCCGCAGAGTAGACACAACTCCACGGCGAGCCTGGAGCCTGTCAGATGCGGAACGTGGGTGCCGGAAAAGTACTCGAAGAGGACTACGAATGTGTGCGGATAGTCGGCCACCATTATGGCCGCGCCCAGCAAACAGGTCGCCGTGTAGACGACAGCAAAGAGCAACACGGGCGCGTTGGCGAACGCCCAGGAGCCGAGGGCGTCGCCGCGCGCGGGGCGTGACGTCGTTCGCCCGCCGGTGACCCGATCTGGCCCGCGGGTCGGGGTCGGTTCTGCGACGCCACCTAGGTCCGCCTGCCGCGATCCCCGGTCAACCGCAGAGAAGCGCTCGCTCATCGACGATCCACGGTGGTTGGGGCGCGAGCGCGGCGCGCCGGGACGCTGCGTTCGGCCGTTGCCTCGGCGCCAGTGAGCCCCGCACGCTCGCGGCGACTTGCGCCCGGTGGAAACGAGCGCCGCAGTACACACTCGGGCGCAACTGCGAGCCTCATATGCGCACCTTGGCCCGCGGAGTCATCGGCGGGAGTTTAGGGGGAGCGGCGTCCGGCGAGCCGTGGTCGCTCATGGCGGACGGGGCGCCAGGGCCCATCTCCGGCATCTCCCGCTACAGTGGCGCATGTGCCCCCTCGCCTGCTCGCGATCGTGGCTGCGCGGCCGAATTTCGTCAAGCTTGCCCCGGTTCTACGGGCGCTCGAGGATGGCGCGTCGGTCACCGTCGAGATCCTCCACACCGGTCAGCACTACGACCATGCCCTGTCGGGCTCCTTCATCGAGACGCTGGGGATGCGCCGTCCCGACCATCATCTCGAGGGCGGCCCCGGCAGTCACGCCGAGCAGACGGCGGCGGCGATGCTCGGCGTCGAACGCGCCCTCCGCGCCTCCTCGTTCGACGCGCTGCTATGTGCGGGCGACGTCAACTCGACGCTCGCCGCGGCGCTTGCCGCAGTCAAGCTACAGGTACCGGTAATTCATCTGGAGAGCGGCCTGCGCTCGGGTGACTGGACGATGCCGGAGGAGGTCAACCGCGTGCTGACCGATCGCGTGTCCAGCCTCCTCCTGTGCCACTCGCCCGAGGCGCTGACCAACCTCGCGGCCGAGGGCATCGCCGGCCACCACGTCCAGCTGGTGGGTAACACGATGATCGACAGCCTCATGCGGCTCCGTCCGGCGGCACATCGGCGCGGAACGTTGTCGCGCCTCGACGTGCGGCCGCGTAGCTACATCCTTGCCACCCTCCATCGCCCGGCGCTCGTGGACGACGATCTTCAGCTAGCGCAGGTGGTCGGCGCCCTTGCCCGGCTCGCCCGCGACCTGCCGGTCTTGGTGCCTGCCCACCCGCGGACCTCGGCTCGGCTCGCGGCGCTCAGGCCGGACGGTCTGGAGGACCTCACGATGCTCGAGCCACTCGAGTACCTCGACTTTCTGGCGCTCGAGGATCATGCGCGCTTGGTGATCACCGACTCCGGCGGAGTCCAGGAGGAGACGAGCGTGCTCGGGGTTCCGTGCTTCACCTACCGTGACAGCACCGAGCGGCCCGTGACAGTGCGCTTGGGGACGAACACGCTCGTCGGAACCTCCCCCCGCGCGCTTGAGGCCGCCTGCCGGCAGGAGCTCGCCCTGGGCGAGGGCCGCTCGCGCACCGCGGCGATCCCGCTGTGGGACGGCGCCGCGGGACCGCGTGTCGCACGGGCGATCACGGAGTTCCTAGCACGGCCACGGGAGCGCGAGATCGATCACGTCGCCGCCGCAGCGCCGGAGCTCGAGGCCGTGCTCGTCAAGCTCGAGAACGACGGCACCGTCGCGTAGGAGGCTCCAGCCGAACAGCTCCCCCGGCGCCACGGCGCCCTCCTGCACGAGGGCCGCCGCGGCTACCTCGGCGCCCAGCCAGGGGGCATGGGGATCGGGGACCAGTCGGCTGGCGAGCGCGCCAAGCTTCGCGATCGCAATCGTCCCAACGCGGCCGTCCACCACGACCGCGGCCGGGTCGAGATGAAGGAAGGACCTCACCCGATGCGACTCGCCGGACACGACGCGGTCGATGACCAGTAGCCCGTCCCCCGGCAACCACACAACCGTGCGCTGGTGGAGGGGAGCACCCGGCAGACGCCGGTAGCCGTCGTGACGGCCGCTGACCAGCACGACGTCCCCTTCCACCCGCACCGGACCGAGCTCGACCGCGGGAAGGCGCGCAGCCCGGAAATCGCCCCAAAAGGTGCATTGGCTGTGGCCGTCAAGCTCCACGGTGTTGTGTGCCGCGGTGGCCCGGAAATGATCACGCCGTGGACCGGAGTAGGTGAACGTGCCCCGGTCGACGGCCAACGGCTTGCCATCGAACCAGGCCACGACGGCCAGGGCACCAGCATGAGCGTGGGCCGGGAGGTGACGTGGACCCAGCCGGCCGACGTCGAACAGAGCCTGATCCAGATTGTGGCGGAAGACCACGTGACCGGAGTCGGGCAGCACGGTGACGGCCTCGTCGAGCCGACCGCCCACCGACGGACCCTCCCAAGCGTCGCCCAGCAGCGGTAGGCGCTCGTCCGGACCCGCGATCGCCCGCGACCAGGCGGTGGCGCGCGCGATCGCGTCGTCGATCGCCGGTGAGACCCCGCGATCGTCGCGGCGCAGCAGCTCGGCGGCCAGGCGCACGTCGTGGAGCGCCTCTCGATGGTATGAGCTGCTTCGCTCCAGATGTGCTCCGTCGGCGAGGAACTGCCGCGGAAGCTCGCGCTCGAGCAGGCGCAGGCCGCCGCGCAGCAGTCTTGCGTCGTCGAAGCACACTCCGGCGCAGGTGAGGGCGGCGGCGTTCTTGAGCACGTGATTGCCACCGATGTCGTGCTCGACCGCCCTGCGCAAGTAATGGGCCTGGCGCCATAGCGACTCGACCGCCCGCGTACGCAGGAGGTCCGGCCACGGCTCAGCGCTGAGCGCGGCACACCACGCGATCACGCGCACGGACGTCGGATGGGGGTGCCAAGCCGGGAGCTCAGGGCGTTCGAACAGGTCGAGCCAGCTGGCCGTGACCGGCTCCCAAAAGGCGCGCGCACGCGCCGGATCCGGACCGGCCAGCGCCCGCGGCAGCGCGGCGAAGCCATGTAGATGGAAGAGGAACAGAAGGCCATCCGCCGGGTCAGTCCAGAACGCGCGGCCAGGCACGAATCGTCGCTGCACGGCCACGGCGACGAACGCGCCGGTCTCGTCGGCGTTCGGGCCGGGTGTCGACTGGGGCACCTCCTCCGCCGAGAGACCAGCCGCGAGCCCGCGCAAGTCCGACGGCCCGGCTGGCGGCACGCCGGCCAGCAGCCAGCCGGGAGGGATCAGGCGTCGGGCGCGCCCCACGGCCTGGCGCAACCGCACGGCGCGCACAGCATCGGCGTAGAGCGCCAACCGGCTCATGTCTCCAGACTCACCGCGGGACTCGGTCGCACGCCGCAAACGATTCAGCGACACGTCGCGGCATCATGACAGCCGATCTGAGGAGACTCGCGGTGGCCGTCACCAACGCCCGCGCAGAGGCCCGGTGGTCCGTCCCGGCGCCGGCTCGAGCGACGATCGCTATCTTGGCCGGAGCGAATGCGCTGGTCTGTCGCCACCGGCACGGGTTGGGCTCGATGCGTCCGACGCCTGGCCCCCCTCGCCGGCGCACTGTGCATCCTCGGGCTGACGGTCCTCTGCGTTGACGCACAGGCTCGCCTGGTCAAGGCGATGTGGGGGCCAACCGCGGTCAACGGCGTATCGCAGCTCCCGACCTATCGCGACCTCGGAGTCACGCTCTACGAAACGACCCTGAGCTGGAACACCATCGCCATGCGGCGCCCGCGACACGCCGATGACCCCAGCGATCCGGCGTACACGTGGCCGGCTGCGGTGACCACGGCATACGCCGATGCCCAACGCAACGGCCTCCGTGTCGCGCTGCAGATCATAGGCGCGCCGCGCTGGGCCAACGGCGGACACGGCTGGAACTGGGCGCCGCGCAAGCCGCAGGACTTCGCAGACTTCGCGACCGCGGCGGCCCGGCGCTTCCCGGGCGTACACCTCTGGATGATCTGGGGCGAGCCGTCTCGCGCCAACAACTTCCTGCCGCTGACACCGGCGAAGCCCTACACAAAGCTGACCGCCACCCAGGCGGGCGCCCCCCACCGCTATGCCCGCATGCTCGACGCCGCCTACTCCGCGCTCAAGCACGTGAGCAGCAAGAACCTCGTGATCGGCGGGATGACCTACACGACCGGGGACATCTCGACCCAGCAGTGGATCGAGAACATGCGGCTCCCGAGCGGCAAGGCGCCCCGCCTGGACCTCTACGGGCACAACCCGTTCTCCTTCCGCGACCCGAACCTCGCCAACCCACCGGGGGCCCTCCAGAGCGTCGACTTCTCAGACCTCGGACGGCTCGCCAAGGTCGTCGACAAGAACCTCGGCCGCCCGACCAACCCCCATCCCCGCCTATTTCTCTCCGAGTGGACCATTCCCACCTTCATCGACGACGAGTTCAACTTCTTCAC
Source organism: uncultured Solirubrobacterales bacterium (assembly GCA_963742705.1). GTDB lineage: Bacteria > Actinomycetota > Thermoleophilia > Solirubrobacterales > Solirubrobacteraceae > Palsa-513. The sequence continues at coordinate 25,242 of CAVUMZ010000006.1, forward strand.
CACGCCGGCGGTCCAGGCCAAGTGGATCACCGATGGCCTCACGATCGCCCGCCGCTGGTCGCGCATCTACGCCGTCGGCTGGATCCACCTCTACGACGATCCCCCGGTCACCGGCGGCGGCCTGCTGATGGCCGACGGGACGAAGAAGCCCGGCTACTACGCCTGGAAGAGCGGCTGAGCCGCTACTTGAGCCGGTAGTAGAGGCGCCGCATCGACCGGGTCGACCGCATCAGCCGGCTGTTGCGCACCTCATCGAGCGCGTGGTACAGCTCGCCGACCTTCGCGTCCCGGGCGGCGATACGGGCCGCGGCCTCGACGCGCTCCGCGTCCCGGGCGAGTGCCGCGTCCGCCCGTTCGCGCGCGACCGCCGCGTCCCAGGCGGCGATCAGATCTGCGTTGAGCAGTGAGCCGGACACGACGTCACGGACCTGCTGACGGTCGTGGATGGCCGTGGCCGCAGTGCCCGCCGTCGCACGTGCCAGGAAGTCGCGCAGGCGCACGTCCCGGACGACTCGACCGTCGCGGACACCGCATTCGATCTCCGCGTCCGAGCAGGCCCAGCGATCGAAGTAGTCGCGCAGCCCGCCCCGGCGGTAGCGCGCCAGGAGCTCGAGCTGGTCGGCGCCGATGTGCGGGTCCGGGTCCGGCAGGAGCTCGTAGCCACGGCCGGTGTGGACGGTCTTGCGGACGAACTGCTCGTAATCGCGCGCCGGGAAGTGGAGCACCTCGACCAGCGGCAGCGGCGGCGCGCGCGTGAGCTCCGGCGCCTGGATGTCGTGGTTGCCCGGCGCCACCACCACCCGGGCATCCCCGCGGTGGGCGACCTTCGGTTCGAGCAGCTGGCCGGTCGGTGTACGTGACTCGGCGTGGCGCCAGAGCATCCGGTCCTGGAACGCCGCCGGCCCGTCGGCGCGCGGGATGAAGTTGTGACGCCGCGCCACGAGCACGTCGAACGGCTTGGGGATCGCGCACAGCAGATCCTTCAGATCACCGACCGCCGGCCACCAGAATTCGTCCGCGTCGTTGTTTATCACCCAGTCAGCCCGCAGCTCCTCGTGCGCCAGCCGGGCCAGCCGTGTCACCCGCGGCGCCTGGTCGTGCACCTCCCCGCCCTCCCGCAGCATGCGCAGCACCCCCATCTGCTCGAAGCTGCGCAAAATGTCCGGTGTCGCGTCGGTCGAGTTGTGGTCGAGCGCGTAGATGAAATCGACACCCTGTGCCAGGTGGTAGCGCAGGTTCGTCTCGAGGATGTCCTCCTCGTCACGCACGACGAGCGTCATCGCCAGCGTGCCGCCGCGCACACTGCCGGGGGTCTGCGCCGGGGCCTCGGCGGCCGTCTGGCTCGCCGGGTTCATGCGTCGCCGGCCGCGCGACGGCCCGCTCGGAGATCGGTGGACGCTGTGGGTCGGGCGCCGGACACGCTCGCAGCGGGCTCGCGTGCGGACAGGCTCACCACGGCCTCACTGTAGCTCAAGACGTGCCAGCACACGCAGCCACGCACCGCGTCCGCCCCGGGCGGCACCGGCGCGGGGCGGGCGTCGACGCGGCTACTGTCCCGCGGTCGATGAATGCGACGGCCCGGCTTTGGGTGGCGGCCATGACCGCGACCGTGATCGTCCTCTGCGCCGGACCGCCGGCGGCGGGCGCCCGCGCGCTGAAGGCGATGTGGGGCCCGACCGTCGAGCAGGGCGTGTCCCAGTTTCCGACCTACCGCGATCTCGGCGTCCAGCTGCTCGAGCTCCCGCTCGACTGGGCCACCACCGCCGTCGGGCGCCCTGCGCATGCGCGCGACCCGCTCGACCCGGCCTACGCGTGGCCGGCCGATCTGGACCGGGATGTGGCCCAAGCCCGGGCCAACGGGATCCGCGTAGTCGTGCAGCTGATCGACACCCCGCGCTGGGCAAACGCGTACCGACCCCCGCGCTGGGCGCCCCGTAAGGCGGCCGACTTCGCCGACTTCGCCTACGCCGCCGCCAAGCACTACCCGACGGTCCACCTGTGGATGATCTGGGGCGAGCCGACGCGCCGCGCCAACTTCGCCCCGCTCGTCGCCGCCCCCCGCTTCCAGGCGCTCGACGCCGCCCAGCGAGCCGCGCCCCACCGGTACGCGCAGATGCTCGACGCCGCCTACGGCACGCTCAAGCGGGCCAGCCGCAAGAACCTCGTGATCGGCGGCATGACGTTCACGACCGGCGACATCGACACCGAGCAGTGGATCGCCAACCTCCGCCTCCCGAACGGCCACCCGCCGCGGTTGGACCTCTACGGCCACAACCCGTTCGCTTCGCGCGACCCCAACCTCGCCAACCCGCCGTCGCCGAACGGCGACGTCGACTTCTCCGATCTGCGGCGACTCGCCGGCTGGGTCGACCACTACCTCGGACGCGGCCGCCCCCTGATAAAGCTGTTCCTGTCGGAGTGGACGATCCCGACCGCGGTTGACGACGAGTTCAACTTCTACGTCGCGCCCGCCGTCCAGGCCAAGTGGATCACCGACGGCCTGCGCATCGCCCGCACCTGGTCGCGGATCTACGCTCTCGGCTGGATCCACCTCCACGACGACCCCCCGATCTCGGCCGGCGGCCTGCTCGACGCCCACGGCGCCGAGAAGCCCGGCTACCTCGCCTGGAAAAACGGCTGACGCGTGGCACGGGTCCTGGGTGCGTCTTGGGACTGAACGGCCTGCGCGGGGCCCCGACGGACGCAGGCCCTACGGCGTCTGCGGCTCCTCCCCCTCCGGCACGAGGTCGGGCGCCACTCCGACCGCTCCGTCGGCGTCGATCTCCTCAGACGACTCTGCCACCAGGGCAATCGCGCTGACCTTGTCGTCCTCCTTGAGGTTCATCACGCGCACGCCCTGCGACCCGCGCCCGTAGCGGTTGATCCCGCGCACCGACGTCCGCTGGACCATGCCCGACTGGGAGATGAAGACGAGGTCCTCGTGCTCGCGGACGACGAGCGCCCCAGCCAGCGCACCCTTGCTCTCGGTCAGGGCGATCGTCTTGACGCCCATCGTCCCCCGGCCCTTGCGCGGGTAGTCGGCCAGCGCCGTGCGCTTGCCGTAGCCGTTCTCGGTCACGACCAGCAGCTCCTGATCGTCGCGCGCCACGTCCATCGCCAGCAGGTGGTTGCCCTTCTGCGAGACGTTCATTCCCTTCATCCCCGACGTGTCCCGGCCCATCGCGCGGATCTGCGACTCGTGGAAGCGCGCCGCCTGGCCCGACCGACTGACCATCAGGATGTCGTCGTCGCCCGACGTCCGCCGGACGGCGACGAGCTCGTCGTCGGGCCGGATGTTGATGGCGATGATCCCGTCGGCGTTGATCGGCGTGTTGTACGCCCCGAACTCCGTCTTCTTCACGATCCCCTGCTTGGTCGCGAAGATCAGGTAGGCGCCCTCGTTGTAGTCGCGCGTGGCCAGCACGGACTGGACGCGCTCCCCCTCGCGCAGCGGCAGGATGTTGACCAGCGCCCGGCCCTTGGCCGTCCGCGACGCCTCCGGCAGCTCGTATACCTTCGACCGGTAGACCTTGCCCCGGTTGGTGAAGAACAGCAGGTAGTCGTGGGTCGAGGAGATGAAGAGGTGCTCGATGAAGTCGCCGTCCTTCATGTCCATCCCCGTCACGCCCCGGCCGCCCCGGTGCTGCTGGCGGTAGGTCACCAGGGGCAGCGACTTGATGTAGCCCGACCGGGTGATCGCGATCACCATCTGCTGGTCGGCGATCAGGTCCTCGATGTCGATCTCGTCGTCGGAGGCCGAGATCTCCGTCCGGCGCTCGTCACCGAAGCGCTCGTTGATCTCTGACAGCTCCTCCTTGATGATCCCGAGCACGCGCAGCTCGTCCCCGAGGATCGCCCGCAGCTCGCCGATCCGCTCCATCGTGTCGGCGTGCTCCTTGCGGATCTGGTCGGACTCGAGCGCCGTCAGCTGCGACAGGCGCAGGTCGAGGATCGCCTGGGCCTGGATCGCGCTGAGCTCGAACTGGGCGATCAGCTGCTCGCGCGCCGCCTCGCGGTTGGGCGACGAGCGGATCAGCTCGATCACGGCGTCGAGGTTCTCGAGCGCGATCAGCAGGCCTTCGAGGATGTGCGCCCGAGCCTCGCGCTGCGACAGCTCGTGCTTGGTCCGGCGGACGATCACCTCGCGCTGGTGGACCACGTAGTGGTGGATCACCTGCTGGAGCGACAACGTCCTCGGCACGCCGTCGACGAGGGCGACCATGTTGACCCCGAAGGTCGTCTGCATCGCCGTGTGCTTGTAGAGCTTGTTGAGCACCACCTTGGGCAGGGCGTCGCGCTTGAGCTCGATCACCAGGCGCATGCCGCGCTTGTCGGACTCGTCGCGCAGATCGGAGATCTCGGCGATCTTCTTCTCGTGGACGAGGCCCGCGATCTTCTGGATCAGCCCGCCCTCGCCGCCCTTCTTGACCATGTACGGCAGCTCGGTGACGATGATCGCCTCCTTGCCGTGCGACAGCGGCTCGACGTGCGCCTTGGCCTGCACGCGCACCCGCCCGCGACCCGTCTCGTACGCGGCCTGGATGCCGGCGCGCCCGAGGATGATGCCGCCAGTCGGGAAGTCCGGGCCCTTGACGTGCCGGGCGAGCTCCTCCCCGTCGATCGCCGGGTTGTCGATGTAGGCGATCGTCGCGGCGATCACCTCGCGCAGGTTGTGCGGCGGGATGTTCGTCGCCATGCCCACGGCGATGCCCGAGGACCCGTTGACGAGGAGGTTCGGGAAGCGCGCCGGCAGCACCGTCGGCTCCTGCTTGCGCCCGTCGTAGTTGGGCACGAAGTCGACCGTGTCCATGTCGAGGTCGCGCAGCATCTCGGTCGCCAGACGGGCGAGGCGGGCCTCGGTGTTGTGGCTGACGAAGCCGTTGGTCAAGAAGGAATGGTCGGTCGTGTCGACGCGCAGCGAGTAGACCCGCCGGACGCCGGCATCCTCGACCGAGGCGACCGTCGCGTAGTAGAAGTCGCCGTCGACCAGCGGCTCGACAACCTCGCGGACCTCGTTTGAGGCGATGCGCTCGAGGATCGCCGTGCCGTCCCGCTCCCAGCGTTCGATCCGGTCGACGTTGTGGCGGCGCAGCCAGTCGCGGTCGACCCAGGGCCCGTCGGTGGCCCGGCGAATGAACTCCGCCACATGGGGCACGCTGTCGCGGCTGAGAGCGCGACTGTCCTGCGGGAGGCCGGCCAGGGCGTGCTCGAGTTTGCGCTGCTTGGCCCCGAGGAAGCCGACGCGCGAGGAGAAGAGGCGGGCGTCACGGCGATTGCTGATGACGACCTTGAACTCACCCTTGGCGTAGCGGCAGATCCGGGCGAGAACCCCGAACTCAAGCAGCAGCAGCTGCACGTCCCGCGCGAGCTGCTCGCTGTAGGTCGAGTACGAGATCTGAATCGCGCCGCGCGGCAGCAGCGAGGACGACCCGTCTCCGGTGAACAGAGCCTGCAGGAAGACCCGTTTGAACGCCGTGGTCGATGCCCAGACTCGTTCGGGCACGAACTTCGCCGCGCTGCGTGCCCTGGCAAGCGGGGCGAGCGGGCTCGCGAGCAGAGCCGACAGGTTGTGCACGTCGAGCTCGTGGAGGGTGCTGCCCGACGCGATTGTCCGCGAGCTGACGTAGCGCGATCCGCCGACGACCTCGTCGTAGGCCGCGAGCACCTGCCTAAAGAAGTCCTCGTCGACGTTGTTAAATCCGGCGCGAGCGGCACTGACCCAGCCCTCGGAGACGAAGGCACCGAGTAGTAGGGCAACCTGTCGATCCACCTCGCCGAGGGTGCCGTCGTTGGAGCGCGGCGTGCGGACGATCACGGTCGTGTCGCCCGGCTTGAGCTCCTCGAGCAGCTTCCACATCAGCAGCGGTACGCCGGCCATGTCGACGAGGCAGAGCACGGGGTGGTTGTGGGTTCCGGTGAGCTCGAATCCCTCGGCGGTGCGCAGCCGGAGCGTCGGGTGTGAGCCGCTGTCGAAGAAGCGTGAGGCGGTGACCGGGCGCCCGCGCCGGTCGAGCACCTCGAGGTCGATCTCGGTGTCAGACTCGGGGCGGGCGGCCGGGACGATCGAGTCGATCCTCATGGTGCCGTTCGGCGTGGCGACGCGGGTGTCCCCGGTGACGCAGTAGCGCATGGCCGCAGCCGGGTCGTCGTCCACGGAGCCGAAGTTGCCCTGGCCGTCGACGAGCGGGTAGCGCATCGAGAAATCCTGGGCGAGGCGCACGAGGGCGTCGTAGATCGCGCTGTCGCCGTGAGGGTGGTAGTTGCCCATGACCTCGCCGACTATGCGCGCGCACTTGGCGTAGCTTCGCGTCGGGCCGAGGCCGAGCTCGCTCATGCCGAAGAGGACGCGGCGGTGGACGGGCTTGAGCCCGTCGCGGACGTCGGGGAGCGCCCGGCCGATGATCACCGACATCGCGTAGTCGAGATACGCCGAGCGCATCTCGTCCTCGAGCGCACGCGGCTCGACGTTGCCGCCGCTGAGGATCTCAGTGGCCATGGGCGATCACCCGCCTATACATCGAGGTTGACGACAGAGCGTGCGTTGTCTTCGATGAAGACCCGCCGCGGCTCGACCTGGTCGCCCATCAGCATCGAGAAGATCAGGTCGGCCTCGACGGCGTCCTCGATCTTGACTTGGGCGAGCGTGCGCGACGCCGGGTCCATCGTCGTCTCGGCCAGCTGGTCGGCGTTCATCTCGCCGAGCCCCTTGAAGCGCTGGAGCGAGATGCCCTTCTGCACCATGTTCATGACCGCGTCGCGCAGCCCGTCGAACGACGCCGGGTCCTCCCGGGCGTCGGCCAGCCTGACGCTGAACGCCGGCGTCCCGGCCAGCTCGGTCAGCTGCTTGTGGACGCGCACCAGCTGGCGGTACTCGGTCGAGTCGAACAGGCTCCGCCGCAGGCTGAGCGTCCGGGCGAAGCCGGTCCGCCGCTCGATCACGCGCACCAGCAGGTTGGCCTCGTCCTCGCGCACGAGCTCGGCCACGTAGACGGAGTTCTCGACCTGCGCCCGGGCCAGCAGCGCGACGACGGCCTCGGACCCCTCGATGCCCTCCTCGAGGATCGAGCACTCGTCGATGAAGCGCACGACGTCACTGCCGTGGGTGGCCCGCAGTGACGAGGACCAGCCCTCGTACTGGCGCAGCAGGCGCACCAGCTTCTGCCAGCGGGCTTCGGTCAGCTTGAACTCGCGGCCGTGGCGGTCGGATACCGCGAACTTCTCGAGCTTGTCGAAGACGAGGATGTCGTCGAGCTCGGACTCCTTCTCGATGTACCGCTCGCGGCTGCCCTGCTTGAGCTTGTAGAGCGGCGGCTTGGCGATGTAGACGTAGCCCGCCTCGATCAGCTCCTGCATCTCCCGGAAGAGCAGCGTGAGGACGAGCGTGCGGATGTGGGCGCCGTCTACATCAGCGTCCGTGTTGTGCGCGCACAGGCCGCCGGCGACGAAGTTCTCGTCGCCCCAGACCGAGAAGTCGTAGACGCAGCCGTTGGTGGCCGCCGCCCGGGTCACCGAGGTCACCGGCAGGCCGATCAGCGTGTCGGAGATCGGCGTGTAGCGTCGCGGCTGTGAGCGACCGGTTGTCAGGCGCGCCCGCACGCTGGCGGCGCCCGAGTGATCGGTCCAAGCCGGCTCGAGAGCAGCCAGGTCGGACCGATCGGTGATGGCGATCGACCAATGTGGATGCTTCTGCTCAATCGGGAGGCCGCGGAGCTGCCCGGCGACGCCGGTCGGCTGCTTGACCGACGTGGATGCGACGACGCCCAGCGAGGAGAGGAGATACCCGAGACCCCCGGCGAGGTCGCGCGACGACGTATAGAGGACGACGCGTCCGCCGGTCACCGTCCCGTCCCCGAGCAGGAAGCCGCGGAGGAACGCCAACCGCAGAGGTTCCGCGACGTTGAAGACCACGTCGGGTACGCGCTTGGACAGCGACGTCGTCCCGTCGAAGCCGAAGACGTGAGCCCACGCCAGGGCCGCGACGCGGTTGACGAGCTTCAGCTCGCTCGTCGGCCGGGCGGAATCGGCGTACACGCGTGGTGCGGCCCCGAACACGTGGGTCATAGCCGCCGTCATCTCGCCCAGCAGTCCCCGGTTTCCGTTGCCGAAGGAGAGCCGCACGCCGCCGCGGGCGGACCCCGAGCCCTCGGCGACGAAGAAGCCGAGCAGGGCCATCAGCTTGTCGTCGACCGCGATGTACCGGTTGACCGGCTGCTGGGCGCGGTTCTCCGGCGTCAGGGCCACGTCTTCGCGTCCGTCGAAGAACTCGAGGTCTCCCTCGTCGAGGTCGCTGAGCCGGATCTCGTCACGCACCCGATTGCGCGGCGCCGCCCGGTACTGGCGCCGCCAGGTCCGCTCGAGCGCGCTCTCGCACACGCTCACGCGTCCTCGGATCGCCTCTACGTCGGCTCCGACCGCCCCGACATAAGCCAGCTGCGCGTTGTCGGCGTGCTCGAGGAGCACCTTCTGAGCACCCCAGTCGCGCACGGCGAGACCGCGCAGCCAGACCTGGGAAGCCGCCTCGGGCACTTTGTGGAGCTCTCGCAGGAGGTCGATCCGGCTCGGCGCGGTCGCCGTCAGCGGGATCTTGCGCGGAGCCACAACGACATCGCCGGCGCGCAGCTCGTCGCCGCGCTTGGTGCGGAGCTCGCCGTCCTCGTGCACGTAGATCGAGTGGTTGGCCGTCACCCGCAGCGCTCGGCCGTAGAGGGTGGTCACGTCGAAGAGCGGTGCGTCGGCCTTGTGCCGCACGACGCCCTTGATCTCGCCGAAGCGGAGCTCGCGGTCGTCGAGGTCCACGGATGCGACTTCGCCTATGCGGCCGTAGGTGGCGCGCACCAGCTCCTGCGGTCCCTCGACCGGCAGGCCGTCCACGAGCGGATCCACGAACTCGCCAATCGTCGTCATCCGGACGCCCGCGCCATCGCGGACGAGCACGTGCGCATCACCGTCGACGCTCATCAAGATCACCTTGTGGTACCGGGCGTTCTCGAGGTTGAACTCGTCGCGAACGCCGGTGCCGATTGCCGTGATCAGCGCCTGGATCTCGGTGTTCTGCAAGACCTTGTCGATGCGGCTCTTCTCGACGTTGAGGATCTTGCCGCGCAGCGGGAGCACCGCCTGCGTGTTGCGGTCGCGGCCCTGCTTGGCCGAGCCGCCGGCCGAGTCGCCCTCGACGACGAAGAGCTCGGCGAGCGACGGGTCCTTGATCGAGCAGTCGGCGAGCTTGCCCGGCAGCGTCGAGTTCTCGAGCGCCGACTTGCGCCGGGTCAGGTCGCGCGCCTTGCGGGCAGCGTCGCGCGCGCGCTGTGCCTGGACCGACTTCATGATCACCGCGCGCGCCTCCTGCGGGTTCTCCTCGAGGAACTCCGACAGGCCGGCGTTGACGATCGACTCGACGAAGCCGGCCATGCCCGGGTTGCCGAGCTTGGTCTTCGTCTGGCCCTCGAACTGCGGGTCGCGGAGCTTGGCGGAGATCACCGCGGTCAGGCCCTCGCGGACGTCCTCGCCGACGAGATTGTCCTCCTTCTCCTTGAGCATGCCCTTCTCGCGGGCGTAGCGGTTCAGCGTCCGCGTCAGCGCCGAGCGGAAGCCGCTGAGGTGGCTGCCGCCCTCGTGGGTGTTGATGTTGTTGGCGAACGAGAAGATCGACTCCTGGTAGGAGGCGTTCCACTGCATCGCAACCTCGACCGCGCCCTCGCCGCTCTCACCCGAGAAGAAGATCACCTTCTTGCCGACCGGCTCCTTGTTCTGGTTGAGGTAGCGGACGAAGTCCTCGATGCCGCCGTCGTATTGGAAGGCGACGGTCGAGCCGGCCCCGCGCTCATCGGTCAGCGTGATCCGCAGGCCGCGGGTGAGGAAGGCGGTCTCGCGGAGCCGCTCCTCGAGCGTGCGGACGTCGAACTCCACCGCCTCGAAGATCTCCGGATCCGGGTGGAACGTGATGATCGTGCCCGTGCCGTCCTCGGGCTCGAGCGGCCGGCCCTTGACCAGCGGGTGCTGCGGCGCGCCGCGGGCGTACTCCTGGTTGAAGATGTGCCCGTCGCGACGGATCTCGATCAGGAACTTCTCCGAGAGCGCGTTGACGACCGAGACGCCGACGCCGTGCAGTCCGCCGGAGACCTTGTAGCCGCCGCCGTCGCCGAACTTGCCGCCGGAGTGGAGCACGGTCAGGACGACCTCGACCGCCGGACGGCCCTCCTTCTCCATCAGGCCGACCGGGATGCCGCGGCCGTCATCGACGACGGTGATCGAGTTGTCCGGGTGGATCGTGACCTCGACGGCGTTCGCGAAGCCCGCGAGGGCCTCGTCCACGGAGTTGTCGACGACCTCGTAGACCAGGTGGTGGAGGCCCCGCACGCCGGTCGATCCGATGTACATGCCCGGGCGCTTGCGGACCGCCTCGAGCCCTTCCAGGACGGTGATATCCCCGGCGTCGTAGTCAGCGGCCCCGCGGTTGCTCTGGTCTGCCAATGATCCTCCGTTTACGTGAGAACGCCCCGGTCGGTGTCACGCTGACGCCGTTCCGGGGCGGGTGTTGCTCGTTATCGCAATGATACCACAAGAAGGTCGTGGACAGCCCTCTCGACTACGGCTGAAAGCCCTGCAAAATGACCCTTTTTCGTAGCCGGTCAGTTGTCCGGGTTGCTATAACGAGGATCGCGTCGGGGTGCGTCGAATCTCGGGGTTATGGAGCGGTCGGAGGCTGAAGCGATTTATGACGCGGGGCGTGAGCGGGTTGTCGAGGTTTTGCTTGATCTGACGCGGCGGGTTGGGGGTTTGGAGGATCGACTCGCCGGTGGTGTCGGCAAGCAGTTGGTGAGTTCGCGTAACAGCTCGGCGGCGCCGTCCGGCGATTTGCCGGTGACGCGGCAGCAGCGCCGCGCGTTGGCGCGCGAGAAAGCCAAACAGCCCGCGAAGGACGCGAAACGGCGCGACCAGGGCGGCCAGGCCGGTCATCGGGGTGTTGGGCGAGAGTTGCTGCCCGCGGAGGACATCGACGAGGTCGTTGATCACTACCCGACGGAGTGCCGCGGCTGCGGCCACGAGTTCACAGACGTGGAGATGGTTCCGCGGTCGGGCGCTGGGCGTCATCAGGTCGCGGAGCTGCCGCGAATCGCGGTGACGTACACCGAGCATCGCACGCACCGGCTGCGCTGCCCGGGCTGCAAGAAGAGAACACGCGCCGTCCTTGGTGTGCTCGGGGAGTCGGGGTTCGGGCCCGAGCCCCCCGCCCTGCTGATGCTGACGGCCCGCAACCGAGTCTCGCGGAGAGACCTCAGCGAGCTCGCCGGCGAGCTGTTCCAGGTCGGCGTGTCGACCGGCACGCTGGACGCGATCTGCCAGCGCGCGAGTCGGCTGCTCGCCGAACCCCACCAGCGACTGGTGGCCGGGGTGCTCGCGACGGGCGCGATCAACGTTGACGAGACCGGCTGGTTTCGGCGGGGCGAGAACCGCACGATGTGGACCGCCGCAACGCCACAGGCGGCGGTCTTCAAGATCTGCGAGGACCGCCACCAAGATCGCCTCGAAGAGCTGATCGGCCCGGCCTACCCAGGGATCGTTACCAGCGACCGCTGGTGGGCCTACAACGTGCTGGACTCCGAACAGCGCTAAGCGTGCTGGTCGCATCTCGTCCGCGATTTTCGTCGCCACAGCGAAGGCCTCACGCACCAGAAAGCGTTCGGCGAAGCCGGCCTTGCGCTGACCAAACGACTCTTCGACGTGTGGCACGCCCACACCGGCCACCAGGACCGCGGTCGCCTCGCCCGGGAGATGAAGCCCGTCCAAGACGACCTGCTGGCGCTACTCCAGAAAGCCGGCGGCACCAGCAAACTGAGATCGCTGGGCTACCAAGTAGCGTACGGCACGTGTAGCTGTCTGGACTTTGGACTAGCCCAGACACGACGTCGCCTCGTCCTCCTAGCCTCCCGGCTGGGTGGCATTCGGTCTGCCGCGTGGCGCTGGGCGGGACCGCCGCCGAACCGTCAGGCAGGAGATTGGTGGCCTGCCACCGCTCACGTCGGGCGACGAGCTGACGATCGAGGGGAACCTGACGATCCGCGGGGTGACGAAGCCGATCAGGCTGAAGGCGACGGTCGAGGGGGCGGACACGGACCCGTGGGGCAACGAGCGGGTCGGCGTCGAGGCGACGACGACGATCGTCCGGTCGGACTACGGGATGAGCTTCAACCAGGCTCTGGGCAGCGGGAACCTGCTCGTGTCCGACAAGGTCAAGATCATCCTCTCGCTGTCGGCGGTCAAGGCGGCCTGACACCGGAGGAAGCGGGAGCACGCGCGGTCGCGATGCCGGCTTGCGGGCCGGCGTGCGCCGCCCGAGCGTGCCCGCCGCAGGCGTCCGCCGGCCCCGCGAGCTGCGAGGCCGGCGGCCCTGTCCCTGTACGCCCGGCAACATCCTGCTGGGTGCTGGGTGCGCGCCCTAGAAGAGCAGCGCCCCCTTGATCGTCGAGCTCAACGGACTGGGCAGGGCGTCCAGCAGACCTGTACCGTTCGTCCCCTTCATCCCGTTCGTCCCACCGTCTGCCGTCGCGTCGCCGCCGCTACCGCCGGTGCCGCCGAACAGGATGGCGTTGCCGCCGCTGCCGCCATCGCCGCCGTTGGCGCCGCTACCGCCCTTGCCGCCGTTGCCGCCGATCAGCAGCGAATCGCTGCCATTGCCGCCATTGCCGCCATTGCCGTCGGCGCCGGTATTGCCCACTGTTCCCGTCCCGGTGTGCGTTCCCATTTCGGGGGTAGTCGTGCTCGTCGTGGCCTCGCCGCCAGCACCTCCCGTGCCGCCGTCTCCGCCGTTTCCACCGCTGCCGCCGAGAATCAGGCCGAAGCCGCCGTCGCCGCCGATGCCGCCGTTGCCGCCGTTGCCGCCGTTGCCACCGGTGGCCGTCGCGGTCGGGGTGCCGGGGTCGTCGCCAGTGGTGATCGCGGTGGCCACGGCCGTACCGCCGGCACCCCCAGTCCCACCGGTTGCTCCGTTGCCGCCGTTGCCGCCGAGCAGCAGGGCGTTCCCGCCAAAGCCGCCGTCGCCGCCGGTGCCGCCGTCGCCGCCGGTGCCGCCGAGGGCGGTGGCGCTCGCGTCTCCGGAGGCGTTTGCCGCAGTCGCGGTCGCGTCACCGCCGGTCCCGCCGGTGCCTCCGACTCCACCGTCGCCGCCGTTGCCGGCCAGGATCAAGGCGGCCCCACCGTCGCCGCCGGAGCCCCCGTTCCCGCCCTGCGCACCGGTCAACCCGGTGGCAACCGCGTCGGCAGGGAAATCGGAGCCGTGTGGTGGATCGGACGCGCTTGTACCGGGGAGACCGACGCTCCCCGAGCCGCCCGACCCTCCGTTGCCGCCGGTCAGGATCCCCCAGAAGCCGTCGAAGCCGGACTGGCCCGAACCACCAGGCGCGGTACCGGCGTTCCCGTCGGCGCCGTTGGCGCCGTGAAGCACGAACAGGGCACTCACGCCGAACGGATCTATCGCCGCCGTCGCGACCCCCGGGGCCACCATACTCGCGAGGATCGCTCCCCCCAACGCCAGACGAGTCGTCTTCATTTGTCTCTTCCCTCGAGTCCCCCGATGGGCAGCACATCCGTTGGGCAGGGGCCAAACGCGCTGGTGCCCGCCGTTTCACGCCGCAGGATGACAGGCCGACCGGCTGAAGACAACGGAGCTCAGCGTTCTTTGACGCGGCCGGCCTCGTCGGACTCGCCGAGTGGGCATCGGGGGCGGGTGCGGAAGCCGCGTCGCGAACACCGGCCGTCGATCAGGCGGGGGCCGTAGAATCGTCGGCCGAGGGCGCGTAGCTCAGTGGGAGAGCGCTCGCTTCACACGTGAGAGGTCGCAGGTTCGAAACCCGCCGCGCCCATCGAGAAGTGCCGCAAATCGGCTGATTTGTCTTTTGTCGGGGGACGGGGCAGAGCCTTCGCCGTCAGCGGCGCGGGGTCGCTCGGCAGCGCAGGGCGCTGATCGCCGGGCGGCCGAGTGCGGCGTTGATCTGCGCCACGAGCTCCGGGCCCATCAGGTCGAGCTCGTGCGCCCAAACCGACTCGCTGCAGAGCACGCTGAGGACCCCGTCCCGCTCGCTGACCGGGGTCGCCTCCGCGGCGACGGCAGGTCCCACGGCGTCTTCCCAGACCGCTTGCACGCCCGCCAGCGTCGTCGCCGGCGCGAGCCGTGACAGCAGCCCGCCGAGGGCCTCGCTGAGTGGTCGTGGCGCCCTGCGTCTCACGCCGCGACCGGCTCGCAGACCACTCCGCCGACGTGCACCGCGACCCGGGCGACCCCGGCGGCCCCGGACCCGGGCACGTGCTCGGCGTCGGTGGTCGTCAGCACCGCCTGCCCGCCGTCGCGCAGCTCGCCGGCGAGGCGTTCCCGCCGGTCGCCGTCCAGCTCGCTCATGACGTCGTCGAGCAGCATCAACGGCGCCCGCGCCCGGGCGCCCGCGAGAGCGTCGCGCTCGGCCAGCAGCAGCGACAGCAGCGCCAGGCGCTGCTCGCCCTGCGACCCGTATGACCGCAGGTCGCGCGCCTCGCTGCGCAGCAGCAACTCGTCGCGGTGGGGTCCGTGCCCGGTGAAGCCGCGCTCGAGGTCAGACGGCAGGCGTTCAGCGAGCTCCGCGGCCAGCTCGGCCGGCGTCACGGCGAGCGACCGCGGCCGGTAGGCGACGCTGGCCGGACCGCGCAGCCCGAGCGCGCACGCGTGCCGGGCGAAGGGCCCCTCGAGCAGCCGGGCCGCCGCTGCCCGGTCGTCGCGCAGCGCGATCCCGTGCGTGGCGAGCTCGAGGTCCCAGGCCGCCAGCGCGTCGCGGCTCCCCCCACCGTTGCGGATACGCGCGATCAGCGCGTTTCGCTGCGCCAACGTCTGCGCGTACGCCCGCCGTGTCGCCGCTCGGGCCGGCCAGAGACCCGCGACGACCTGATCGAGATGGGCCCGGCGCAGCCCGGGCGCGCCCTTCACGAGCTCGAGGCGGTCGGGTAGGAAGACGCAGATCAACGGCCGGTGCGGTGCGTCGAGCAGCCGCTCGACCGGCGCCCCGTCAGCCGTGATCCGCTTCGCCTCGCCGGCCTGGAAGCCGACCGCCAGCTCATGCGGAGCCCCGCTTTCATCCTCCCCGGTGACGACGACACGCGTCGCCGCGACGCCGAAGCGCACCATCTCCCGCTCGTTCGTCGTGCGGCACGATCGCGCCGTGCAGCCGAAGTACAGCGCTTCGAGCAGGTTCGTCTTGCCGGCGCCGTTCGGCCCGTGGATCACCGTCAGGCCGGGCCCGAGCGCGACCTCCGCCGTCTCGTAGCTGCGGAAGTCGCGCAGGTGCAGGCGCGAGACGCGCACGGCTGCGGCTCAGACGTTCAGCCTGATCGGCATGACCAGGTAGACGAAGCCGCTGCCGTCGGCCGACTCGATCAGACCCGGTCGTAGCGGGCTCGTCAGCTTGAGCACGAGATCCTCCGACTCGACGCTCTCCAGCCCGTCGCGCAGGAACTCCGGGTTGAAGCCGATGTCGAACGGCTCGCCCTGGAACGGGATCGGCAGCGCCTCGCTGGCCTCCCCCACGTCGGGGGTCCGGGCCGAAACCGTGAGCTCGCCCGCTGTGAAAGCCAGGCGCACGGGAGCGTTCTTCTGGGCCAGCAGGCTGATCCGTCGCACCACGTCGGTCAGCTCCTCACGCCCCACGCGAAGCTCGTGCTCGGAGGTCTCCGGCAGCAGTTGGCGATAGTTCGGGAATTGACCATCGATCAGGCGCGACGACAGGACGACGCCGTCGAGCTCGAACACGATCTGGTTCTGCCGCGCACTCACCTTGAGGCTCTCGGCCGCGACGGCCGTGGCGATCCGGGCGAGCTCTTGGAGCGCCCGGGCGGGGACGTTGGCTTCGAACGGCTGTGACAGAGGTGTCTCGAGCGCGGTCTCCTTGACGCTCAGACGGTAGGAATCGGTCGCCACCATGCGCAGCTCCGAACCCGAGGCGGACACGAGGATCCCGGTCAGGATCGGCCGGGTCTCGTCGCGCGAGGCCGACCGTGCCACCTTGTTGACCGTCTCGATGAACGCCTGCGCCGGGACGCTGATGCCCGGCTCAGCCGGGTCGCCGGCGTCGGGCAGCGAGGGAAAGTCATCGCTGCGAAGCGTGCGGAGGTGGAAGGTGGTGGGACCGCAGACGACCTCAACATCCTGCTCGGCGTCGCGCAGCTCGAGCGAGACGCTCGCGCCCGAGCAGGCGCGGGCGACGTCGAGCATCAGCCGGGCAGGTAGAACCACGCTACCGGGCCTCTGGAGCTCGGCGTCGAGGCGCAGGCGAAGACCGACCTCGGTGTCGGTCGCCAGCATCTCGACGCCGCTGTCGGCTGCGTCGAGGCGAACGCCGGCGAGTGCCTGAGTCCCGCTGCGCGTCGACGCCACACGCGCCGCAGTCTGGAGCTGGCGCACGAGCTCGGCAGTCGAAAGGGAGATCTTCACGACTGAATCCTGCTTTGGTTAGGAGTCATAGAGGCTGTGGAGACGGGGATAGGGAGCCTATGCTTGCAGGGAGGGAGGACGATGGCGTGGACAGGCGTGTTGACAGGCGGTGGCCGTGAGTTAGCTGTGCGTGGCACCGTCGCCCGTGAGACCGGCTGTCAACAGCTCCACGGCACTGTATGCCTTGGCGTCGGTAGCGAGGCGCTCGCTGGCACGACGGCAGGCGTTGAGCACGGTCGAGTGGTCGCGCCCGCCGAAATGTCTCCCGATGACGGGCAGTGAGTGATCGGTCAGCTCCCGCGTCAGGTACATCGCTACGTGCCGCGGCCAGGCCAGGCGCTGGGCGCGCGAGCGCGACAGCAGGTCCTCGCGTGAGATCCCGAAGTGCTTGCAGATCGCATCCTGGATCGAGGCGATGGTCGGGGGGTCAGCAGCAGCCGTGCGCAGGTTGAGGCGATCGATGACCTCGGCGGCGAGCGTGGCGGTGACGGGCTGCCCCGTGAGGGAGGCGTAGGCGACAACGCGGATCAACGTGCCCTCGAGCGTGCGGACGTTGGTCGCGACGCTCGCGGCGATCAGCGCCAGCGCGTCGTCGGCGATGGCGACCTCGTCGTGCCGCGCGCGTTTACGCAGGATCGTCAGGCGGGTCGCATAGTCCGGGCGACCGATGTCGGTGACCAGGCCGGATTGGAAGCGCTCGAGCAGGCGCTCCTCGAGCTGCACGAGGTCGGTCGGCGTCCGGTCGGAGGTGATCACGAGCTGGCTCCCCGTCTCGTAGAGCGCGTTGAAGGTGTGGAAGAGCTCCTGTTCGGTCTTCACCTTGCGCTCGAGGAACTGGATGTCGTCGATGAGCAGGACGTCGACGCCGCGGAAGCGGTGCTTGAAGGCGTCCTTGCCGGGCCCGGCCCCGCCGACCGCGGCGACGAACTCGTTGGTGAACGCCTCGACGGTGGTGTAGCGAACCTGGAGGCCGCCCCCGTAGGCGGTGATGTAGTTGCCGATCGAGTGCAGCAGATGGGTCTTGCCGAGTCCGGGCGGGCCGTAGATGAAGAGTGGGTTGTAGGCCTGCGCCGGGAGTTCGGCCACCGAGAGTGCGGCGGCGTGGGCGAGCCGGTTGGACGCGCCGATGACGAACTGCTCGAAGTTGTACTTGGGGTTGAGCCCGGCGCCGTCTTCGCGGGGCGGCGACTGTGCCGGGGGTGTGGCGGGCCCGGGCCCGGGCACTTCGGCACTGACCGAGACGGTGACGTCGTCGCCGATGACGGCGATGGCGCAGGCCGTGAGCACGGTGGCCAGGCGATCGCCGGCCCAGCGGCAGACTTCGGGCGGACCCGTGATGTGCAGCGTGCCTTCGCGCAGGCCGGCGCACCGCAGGGGCTCGAGCCAGAGGCCGTATGTCCGCTCGCCGACGGCGGCGCGCAGGGCGCTGCGGATCTCAGCCCAGGCGTGGTCAAGCTCCATGGTCAACGCGCGCTAGAGCCTCCCCTGCGGGTCTGGTGTCGGTACTACGTGCGAGAGGGGCCTTGACCCCGGCGCGGCGAATATAGCAACGGGTACCGGAGGCTCTGGGCCCGAGCCCGCATTTGGCGACGAAAATGCGAGCCGGTCAGAGGCCGGCGCGATCGTCGTATACTTTCCGGCTTCGGCGCGCGGTCCCTCGAGCGGCCGCCGGCAAGGAGCCTGGCAGATGAAGCGGACATATCAGCCCAAGAAGCGCAAGCGCGCCCGCGCGCACGGGTTCCGGTCGCGGATGCAAACGCGCGCCGGACAGATGACGATCAAGCGGCGCCGGGCGAAGGGCCGCAAGCGCCTTACGGTCTGAGCGTGTTGGAGCGCCGGCAGGGCGCCACCACACGGCGCACAGCGGGTCGGTTGTCCCGGAGCGCGGAGTTCGATCGCGTCTATCGCCAGGGTCGTTCGGTGGCGAACCGGTATCTCGTGCTCTACTCGTTCCCCCGTGGCGGGGAGGCGACGCCCCGGCTCGGGTTGTCGGTGGGTCGCAAGGTCGGGGGCGCCGTCGAGCGGAACCTCGTCAAGCGTCTGCTCCGCGAGGCGTTGGGTGCGCCCGAGACCGATCTCGCCCCCGGATACGACATCGTCGTCGTGGCGCGTGC
Source organism: uncultured Solirubrobacterales bacterium (assembly GCA_963742705.1). Taxonomy (GTDB): domain Bacteria; phylum Actinomycetota; class Thermoleophilia; order Solirubrobacterales; family Solirubrobacteraceae; genus Palsa-513. The sequence continues at coordinate 43,806 of CAVUMZ010000006.1, forward strand.
CGATGCTGGAGCCCTCGCGGCGACCCGGGGTCTCGCCGGGATCTCGGAGGCGGTCGCCGAGCTGCTGGCAAAGGCCGGCCTGCGTAGCCCGGCCACGACGCGATGAACCCGGCGCGCTGGCTCGTGCTGGGACCGATCGCGCTCTACCGACGCGTGATCTCGCCCGCGCTGCCGCGCCGCTGCCGGTACGAGCCCACCTGCTCGCGGTACGCCGCCGAGGCCGTGCGCGAGTTCGGCATACTCCGCGGCGTGGTCCTCGGCGGGTGGCGGCTGCTGCGTTGTAACCCGTTCAGTCTGGGTGGCTTCGACCCGGTCGGGGCGCAGCGCGTGTTCCGCGGGCGGCCGGCTCGCGTCGGAAAGGCCCAGCGATGACGCCGATCTCCGCCAACGTGATCCAGGACGCGTTCTCGCCGCTGATCAGCGTGTTCAAGGCGATCATGGTCTTCCTGCACAACAACGTTACGGGTGGGAGTTGGGGCCTGGCGATCATCGGGCTGACGATCGTCGTGCGGGCCGCGCTCGTGCCCCTGACCGTGAAGCAGTTCTCCTCGATGGCGAAGCTCCAGGCGCTTGGTCCGGACATCAAGGCCCTGCAGGCCCGATACAAGGACGACAAGCAACGCCTGAACGAAGAGATGATGAAGTTCTACCGGGAGAACCAGGTCAACCCGTTCAGCTCCTGCCTCCCGCTGGTGCTGCAGTTCCCGGTGTTCATCTCGCTCTTCTACATGCTGCGGACCGACCTGAAGGTGCAGATCTGCGGCAAGGCGCTGACGGCCCACGGAATCACGGCGACGTCGGCCATCCAGAAGGCGAGCTGCGAGAACGTCCAGCCCGGGTCGGGGAAGTTCCTCTTCATCCCCGACGTCACGGCGTCGGGGCACGGCGCGGTGCTGGTGGTGCTGATCGTGCTGTACATCGGCTCGCAGCTCGTGTCGAGCCTGCTGACCACGGCGACCGTGGACCGCAACCAGCGGCTGATCGCGCTCGGCCTGCCGTTTCTCTTCACGATCTTCATCATCGGATTCCCGACCGGCCTGATCCTCTACTGGATCACGACGAACCTGTGGACGGTGGGACAGCAGTACATCGTGCGGCGGTACTTCCCGCCCCCGAACATGCCTGCTGGGGCGGGGCCGTCGCTGTCGCTGGCTTCGCTCTTCGGCCGGGACGGCCCGCCGGCCGACGGGAAGGGTGCGCCTGCGCCCGGGGCGGCAAGAGCCAGGGCGACTGGCAGCAAGGCCACGGCGGCGGCCGGGACGGCGAAGGCCGGGCCTGGTGCGGCCAAGGGCCGGGCGCGCGCCGGCAGCAGCAGCGCTCCGGTCAAGGCGGATGCGAAGGAGCCGGCGCGTCCGGCCGCGTCCGGGAAGAAGAAGGCGGTCGCGACCAAGGCGACGCCTGGTACGGCGGCGCGCGGGAAGAGCGCGGCGCCCGATGCGGGGAGGAAGGCGACGCCTGGTACGGGAGCGGCGGGCCGGAGGGGTGCGGCCCCCGATGCGGCGGCGAAGGCGACGCCTGGTACGGCGGCGCGCCGGAAGGGCGCGGCCCCGGATGCGGCGGCGAACGGCGCTGCCGCAGCTGGCGGGAAGTCGACGCCGTCGGTGGACGGCAAGCCGCCGGGGGCGCGTCCGGGCGGATCGGCGCCGCCGCCGCCGCCGCGCAAGAAGAAGAAGCGCTCGGGACGGCGACGGTGATGGCCGGTAACGGTGCGGTCGAGCCCGACGACGAGCTCACGGCGGCCGAGGAGCTGCGCGACCTGCTGGAGACGCTCGTCGAGGCCATGGACCTCGACGGCGAAGTTCGGATCGACGAGACGGAGGATCTTCTCAGCGGCAGCGTCGAGGGCGAGGATCTCGGGCGGTTCATCGGGCGGCACGGCCAGACGATCGAGGCGGTGCAGCATCTCGCCCAGCGGATCGTCCTCCGCGGCGGCGGAGGTCCGCGCGTCGTCGTCGACGCGGCGGGCTACCGCGCGCGTCGCGAGGCGACGCTCAAGGCGCAGGCGGAGGACGCCGCGGCGGAGGCCCTGCGCAGCGGCGGTGCGATTGAGCTCGAGCCGATGTCGTCGGCGGAGCGCCGGTTCGTGCATGAGTACCTGCGCGAGCGGGGCGGGGTCGAGACGCACAGCGAGGGCGACGAACCCGAGCGCCGGCTCGTAGTCGCGCCAGCCGCCAGCTGAGCGAGGGGCGCCGTTCGCCCGGGCGTCCGCGTTTCACGTTTTGCTCGACGGTGAAACAGGCTCGACCGGCCCGGCTGCGAGAATCCGCCCATGCCGTCACTGACGCCGTTCGAGCAGGGGGTGGTCGTCGGGGTGTTGATCGGTGAGGGGTCGTTCGGGGGCGACGGCAAGCAGCCGCAGATCACGCTGCGCATGCATGTCCGCCACGAAGCGCTCTTCCGCTGGCTGATCGAGCGCTTCCCCCGGACCAAGCTCTACGGCCCGTATGGCCACGGTGGACGCAGCTATTACCAGTGGATGGCGCGGGGAGCGGCGCTGATCGAGGACGTGCTGCCGCTGCTGGAGGGGTCGTTGACCCGCGAGCTCGACGCCTATGCCGCCAGCCGCCTGGACGAGATGCGAGCGCGCTACGCCGACTTCTTCGCCCGGGCGAAGGCGCGGACATGACGGACCGGACGGTAGCGCGGCTGGCGGAGCTCGGCAGGAGCCACGGCCTTTCCGGTTCGCAGACCGGCCAGCTCCGCTGCCTGCTCGAGGTCCTGGCCAGCGACCCGCACGCGCCGACGAGCGTCACCGATCCTGCGGCGGCCGTCGACGTCCACCTCGCCGACTCGCTGTCGGCCCTGGCCCTCGACGAGGTGCGGTCGGCGGGGTGCATCGCGGACATCGGCGCCGGCGCGGGCTTTCCGGGACTCGCGCTCGCGGTCGCGCTTCCGCGCGCGGAGATCGCGCTGGTCGAGAGCGCGGAGCGCAAATGCGAGTTCATGGAGCGGGCGCGGTCGGCCGGCGGCGTGGGCAACGCCGTCGTCGTCAACGTGCGGGTCGAGGCCTGGGTCGGCGGCCTCGGGCTACATGACGTCGTCACGGCTCGCGCCGTGGCGCCGCTGGCGGTCCTCTGCGAGTACGCCGCCCCGCTGCTGCGGCTCGGCGGCGTCCTCGTAGCCTGGCGCGGCCAGCGCGACCGTGAGCAGGAGCAGGCCGCTGGGCGGGCGTCGGTCGAGCTCGGGCTCCAGCCGCGGCCGCCGGTGCGCTGCGTGCCGTACCGGGGGAGCGCCGACCATCACCTCCACGTCTACTCGAAGGTGGCAGAGACGCCTGGGCGCTACCCCCGGCGGACGGGTATCGCCAGCAAGCGGCCACTTGGAGCCTCGGCATGAGGGTTAGGTCGGGCCCGAACGGATCGCCCGTCAGCCTGGGGGGACCGCAGCCCGGCGATCCGGGCGCGGCCGTAAGGTTCGACGCGATGAGGATCTTCGCGGTCGCCAACCAGAAGGGCGGCGTCGGCAAGACGACGACCGCGGTCAACGTTGCGGCCTGCATCGCCGCCGCGGGACAGCCCACGCTCCTGATCGACATCGATCCGCAGGCGAACGCCACCGTTGGCCTGGGGGCGGCGCGCGACCTGCGCCCGAGCGTCTACGACCTCCTCGCGGGGGGCTGCACGGCGGCGGAGGCCGTCCACGACACGGGGGTCGACGGTCTGTGGCTGATGCCGGCCGGGGCCGGTCTGGCGGGGGCGAACATCGAGCTGCCGCGCATCGACGGATCGGAGACGCTGCTGCGCGAGGCGCTGCGGCCGCTCGGCGAGCGGTTCGCGTACGCCCTGCTCGACTGTCCGCCGTCACTCGGGCCGCTGACGGTCAACGCCCTGGTGGCCGCCGACCGGCTGATCGTGCCGGTCCAGACTGAGTACTACGCGCTCGAGGGCCTGGCAGCGCTGCTCGACACCGTCGGCCTGATCCAGGGCGACCTCAACCCGCGGCTGCGGGTGGCGGGCATGCTGCTGACCATGCACGACAGCCGCACCCGCCTCGGCCGCGACGTCGCCAACGAGGTCCGCGAGCACTTCCCGAAGCTCGTCTTCGACACGGTGATCCCCCGAAACGTCCGGATCGGCGAAGCCCCGAGCTTCGGCGTGCCGATCACCATCCACGATCCGCATTGCGCCGGATCCGACGCATACGTCGCGTTGGCCAAAGAGGTTGCGGCCTGTGCATAGGCAATGCGCCCGAGCTGTGCGATGACCGGCCCGGCACCACGCTCGCGCGGCATCGGCCGGGGTCTCGCGGCGATCCTGGCCGTCTCGACGCCGGAGGAGGGCGAGCGCGACGAGCTGCGCGAGCTGCCGGTCGAGCTGATCACCCCGAACCCGCGCCAACCGCGTCGGCGCTTCGACGAGCAAGCGCTCGCCGGCCTCGCGGCCTCGCTCGGTGCCCGCGGCGTGCTCCAGCCGGTACTGGTGCGCCCGAAGCCCGGCGGCACATTCGAGCTGATCGCCGGCGAACGCCGATGGCGGGCCGCGCAGCTCGCCGGCCTCGAGCGCATCCCGGCGCTCGTGCGGCCGCGGGGCGATGCCGAGGCGCTCGAGCTCGCGTTGATCGAGAACATGGCGCGGGAGGACCTCAACCCGATCGAGGAGGCCCGGGCGTGCGCGGCCTTGGTCGAGGAGCTGTCGCTGACGCGCGAGGACGTCGGGCTCCGGGTCGGCCGCGGCCGCGTCGCGGTCTCGAACCTGCTGCGCCTGCTCGACCTCCCCGACGAGGCGCTCGGGCTGATCGAGGACGGGACGCTGAGCGAAGGTCACGGGCGGGCGCTGCTGCTGGCGAGCGACCACGACGCCCGGCGCCGCCTGGCCAGCGAGGCCGCCGTCGAGGGCTGGTCGGTCCGGGTGCTCGAGCAGCGCGCTCGGGACGCGAACGCGCCGTCGACGGCCCCGGCGCGGCGCGGAGCACGCACGCCGGCCGGCGGGGTCCACCCCGATCAGGAGGAGGCGTGCGCGACCATCGCCGACGCACTCGGCGCGGCCCTCGGCGCCGATGTCCGGGTCACGCCGAGCCGCGGCGGCGGCTACCGGGCCGAGCTCGAGCTCGAGACGGTGGACGCAGCGCTCGCCATGATCGACGCCCTCGGACCGCCGCGCGGTCGCTGATCGCGGGCCGTGTGCGGCCGGTGCCGCCCGCCCGCGTTTGGCCCCCGGGCCGAGGCCGCTAGAATGCCGCGCCTGGTCCGGGCGATTAGCTCAGTCGGTTAGAGCGCTTCTCTGATAAGGAAGAGGTCCCAGGTTCGAGTCCTGGATCGCCCACTGAATCCTGCCGCTTCCTCGCCGGGTCGGGGGAGGTTCTCGAGAAATGACCCCGATGACCTCTCGTCCGCGGGTCGTCCTGCGGCGGGCGACTCGACGCCAGCAGGAGGACAGGGCCATGCCGTGCCTCGGAAATCCCCGCCTGCACGGTTGGACCGAGAAGGCCCTCGCCGGACCACCCCTGCCACTGGCTCGTGCTGTCTGCCTGGCATTCGGCCTGATGATCATCGCTGGCGGGGTGGTCGACCTCACTTCCCGCTAACGAAGCGGCGAGACGACGCAGCTCGAGTCGTGACCGGAGCCCGCGGCCACGACGGCGGAACCGGACTACGGAGCGGATGTGCGAGGGTGAGGCCATGGCTTGGTCGGCGCGGTGTACATCGCCCGAGCGCCCGAGCGCCCGCTGGCCCAGCAGCCCTACCCGGACGCGGCCGAGTACGCCAGCGCCGCCGACTCGCTGGCCGCCGGCAAGGGCTACTTCACCTACATCCACGCCGGACTGCGACAGCCGCCGCGCTACCCACCCGGGTATCCGCTGGCCCTGGCTCCGTTCGCCGCGGCCGGCCGCTTCCCGCAGGCCGTCCAGCATGGGGCCGCCTTCTACGCCGTCTTCTACTTCGCCGTGGTGATGCTCGCCGCCTGGGTCCTCGGCGGGCCGCTCGCCGCGATCCTCGCCGGGGCGTTCGTCCTCGCCTCGCCGTTCGCCCGCGACTCGGGCGGGCTCGTCCTGTCGGACGCCCTCGGCGCCGGGCTCACGGTGCTCGCGCTGCCGCTGTTAGTGAGGGCGAACCGCGCGCGGGCCCGCCTCGCCGGCGCCGCCACCGGCCTGGCGATGCTCGCCCGCTGACGGCGGGGATCAACCTCCTGGCCCTGCTCGTCTCCTGGCCGGGGCGGTCGCTGCGGTCGCTGCTCGCGTTCGCCCTCCCGGCGCTCGTCGGCCTCGGGCTGCTCCAGTGGTCCCTCTTCGGCAGCCCGCTGAAGACCGGCTACTCCTACTGGGGCGTGGCGGGCCACGCCGTGTCCGCCGCCTACCTCACCAGTGCGGACACGTACCGCGAGCGGCCGTTCATCTTCCCCGACCGCCTCGAGCAGGTCTGTGGTTGCGGGGTCGAGGGCGCCGACGCGTCGCCGGCCAACCTGCCCTTCTATCCGCTCGTCCTCGCCGGCGTCATCTGGATCTTCTCGCCGCCGCTCGTGCCGCTCGTCGGGCTCGTCTACGCGTGGCGGCGAAGGCGCGACCCCGTCGGCCGCTATGCGCTCGTCGTCACCGGGCTGTCGCTGCTGCTCTTCTGGTGCTACCGCTTCCAGGGTGCTCGCTTCGTGGCCGGACCCGCGACCGTCCTGACCGTGCTGGCGAGCGTGGCACTGGCTGCGGGCGCCGGCAAGGTGTGGCCGCGCGCGTTCGCCTCCCCGGACCCGGGTGAGACCGCGTTCCCGCGCCCGCACATGCGATGATCCCGCCGTGGCGCGCGAGGAACAGAGGAAGGTCGCGGCGGCGTTCGATCCGCGGGTCCCGCTCTACCGGGACGCGTTCAACGAGCAGCTCGTCTTCACGCTGTCGGCGGCCGGCGCGGTCGCCGGCGTGCCGGTCATCCTGCTGATCGTCGGCGCGATCTTCGGCCGGTTCTCGGCCGGCGTGTTCGTGATCGTGAGCGTGCTGCTCGAGTGGTTCTTCATCTTCGCCGTCGGCCGCCCGCAGATGACCCAGCGCCAGGCGCTGGCCTGGGCGGCCCTGTGGGGCTTCAGTGATCGTGAGCGTGCTGCTCGAGTGGTTCTTCATCTTCGCCGTCGGCCGCCCGCAGATGACCCAGCGCCAGGCGCTGGCCTGGGCGGCCCTGTGGGGCTTCGCCGCCGCCGTCTTCGGCGTCGCCTTCTACTACTGGGTCGTTCTGACGCTCTAACGGTCTGTCTCGCAAATACCTTGGCGCCCGGCGGCGTCTGGACGCGCCTGGCGCCACCCGGCGCCCGCCCACGTGCCACCAGCACGCACGCGGACACCGGGCGGCGCCAGATCACGCCCAGCCGCTCGCCAGACACGCAAGCTATTTCCGCGACAGACCACTAGTCACGCCGCGGCGCGGGGCGCGGCCCGCCGGCGCGAGGCGGCCCAGGTCGCGCTCGCCGCGACCAGCGTGTCGAGCATCGCCTGCGCCGCCGGCGACCGGTAGCCGCCCGCCTTCGTCGCGGCGACGATCCGCCGCACCGGCCCGCGCGGCCCGAGATCGCGCAGGACGACGTCGTCGCGCATGTTCGTGGTCGCCAGGTCCGGGATCATCGCCACGCCGACGCCGGCCGCGACGAAGCCGGCGATCGCCGCGTAGTCGTCGTTCTGGAAGGTCAGCTTCGGTTCGAACCCGGCCTCGCGGCAGGCGGCGGCGAACAGGCGCGCGTCGGGGCAGCGGTCGGTCGTCCCGAGCATCCACTCCTCCTCGCAGAAGTCGGTCAGCCGAATCCGCCGCCGGTTGGCGAGCGGGTGCGAGGCGGCCAGGGCGAGGTACATCGGATCGTCGAGCAGGAACAGGCGGTCCACCCCCGCCGTCAGCTCGTGCTCCATGCCGTCGAGGCTGAGCGCGATGTCGAGCTCGCCGGCCAGGAGCTGCGGCAGCGCGTCCGCCGGCTCGGCCATCGTCAGGCTGAGCTTGACGTCCGGGTGGTCCTCGCGGAAGGCGGCGATCGCCAGCGGCGCCAGCGTCGCGGCCGCGGTCTGGAAGGAGGCCATCCGCAGCCGGCCGCCGCGGAGCTCGCTTATCGCCCGGACCTCCGCCTCGGCGTCGGCCAGCCGGCAGAAGATCGCCTCGGCGTGGCTGACGAGCACCGCCCCGGCGTCGGTCAGCCGCACGCCGCGCGGGTTGCGCTCCACCAGGGTCGCCCCGAGCTCCCGCTCGAGCGTCGCGATCTGACGCGAGATCGCCGGCTGGGTGTAGGACAGGGCGGCCGCCGCGGCCGAGAACGACCCGTGCCGCCCGACCTCGCGCAGCACCAGCAGACGGTTGACATCGAGCATTACCGCAGGTTATAGCATCGGAGCCCAAAGATCATTTGAAGTAATGAGTGGCGGCTGCCATCTTCTTTTTCATGAGCAGCATCGCCCCCAGCAGCGTCAGCATCAGGCCGTCACGGTCTGAGGACACGGCCACGGTCCGGCGCCTGGCCGCCCTGGACAGCGCCCCCGTTCCCCACGGGTCGCTCCTGCTGGCCGAGGTCGAGGGGCGCGTGCTCGCGGCGGTGTCGCTGGCCGACGGCCGGGCGATCGCCGATCCATTCGCGGAGACGCAGCTCCTCGTCGAGCTGCTGCGGGTTGCCGTCGGCGATGCGCGTCCTCTGGCGGTGGCGCGATGACGCACCTGACGCAGCTGGTCGCGGCCGAGCGCCAGCGCGAGCTCGCCGCCGCGGCCCGCCGGCCACGGCTGCCGGTGGCCCGGCGCGAACGCCGGCGCCGGCGCCTCGTGTCGTGGCGCCGGTCGGTCGCGCCCGCGGCGACGATCCCGGCTCGCTGCCCGCCGGCCTGAGGAGATCCGCGCTGGACCAGCTGTCGAACTGCCGGCGGTTCGGTTTCGACACCGGTCCAAACCGAGCCCGCGCCTTCGCGCCGATACTTCGGGGATGGCCCTCCCTCGCCGTGCCCCGGCTCACGAGGACCCGACCGAGCTGATCGACCGGACGCTCGCCGGCGTCGACCTGAGACGCCTCGAAGACGAGGTCCGCGGCCGGCTGCGTCGACGCGGCGTGACGTTCGGCTCGGGCGGCGACTTCCGCGTCGACCCGGTGCCCCGAGTGATCACGGCCGACGACTGGGCGCCGCTGGCCGCCGGGCTCATCCAGCGGGTGCGGGCGCTCAACCGCTTTGTCGCCGACGTCTACGGCGACCAGCGGATCGTCGCCGCCGGCGTCGTCCCGGCCGCGGCGATCGAGACGGCCCAGTACTTCGAGCCGCAGCTGCGTGGGGCGGGCCTGGCGCCGGCGACGTGGATCCCGCTCGCCGGACTCGACGTGATACGCGACACCGACGGGGCGTTCAAGGTGCTCGAGGACAACGTGCGCACACCGTCGGGCCTGGCCTACGCGCTGGCCGCCCGCGAGGCGCTGAGCGAGAGCCTGCCCGTCCCCGAGGGCCTGGCCGTCCGCTCGCTCGGGTCGGCCTACGAGCGGCTCGCGGCGACGCTCCGCGCCGCCGCGCCCGACGGTGACCCGGCGCCCACGATCGTCCTCGTGACCGACGGTCCCGACAACGACGCCTTCTACGAGCACGCGTCCATCGCCACGGCCCTCGATCTGCCGCTCGTCACGCCGGCCGACCTGGTGCGGCGGGGCGACCGTCTCGCCGGGTGGATCGACGGACAGCTGTGCCCAATCGACGTCGTCTATCGGCGCACCGACGACGACCGGCTGTACGCGGCGGGCGGCGGCCTGACCCCGCTCGGCGAGCTGCTGGCCGAGCCCTGGCTCGCCGGTCGGCTCGGTCTCGTCAACGCGTTCGGCACGGGCGTCGCCGACGACAAGCTGATCCACGCCTACGTCGAGGCGATCATCGGCTTCTACCTCGGCGAGGCGCCGCTGCTGCGCTCGGTCCCCACCTACGACCTCGGCCAGCCCGACCAGCTCGAGCTCGCGCTCGGGCGGATAAACGAGCTCGTGGTCAAACCGCGGAGCGGCTTCGGCGGGGCCGGCGTCGTCGTCTGTCCCCACGCCGAGGCGGCCGACGTGCTCCGGGTGGCCGCGGCCGTGGCCGCGGACCCCGCGCAATACATTGCCCAGGAGATGGTCGTCCTATCGCGCCAGCCGACGATCTGCGACGGCCGCCTCGAGCCGCGCCACGTCGACCTGCGCCCGTTCGTGATGGCCCGGGGCGAGGAGATCGACGTGATCCCCGGCGGCCTCACCCGCGTCGCGTTCGACGCCGACGCGCTCGTGGTCAACTCGTCGCAGAACGGCGGCGCCAAGGACACCTGGGTGCTCGCGTGAGCCGTCCCCTGATCGGCGTGACGACGTCAGAGCTGCGCCGACCGGAGAACGTCGCCCTGCGCCCCGAGGGCGAGCCGGGTCAGCCGGAGATGGCGCTCGGCCTGAAGTACCTCGAGGCGGTCGAGCGGGCCGGGGGGATCCCGGTCGTGCTCCCGCCGCTGCGCGGAGCGGCGATCCCGTCGCTGCTGGGCAACCTCGCCGGCCTGCTGCTCTCCGGCGGGCCCGATCTCGACCCGGGCGCCTACGGCGCCCGCGGTCACCCGATGCTCGGGCCGACCGAGCCGGCCCTCGACGCGTTCGAGGTCTCGCTGGCGCGCCAGGCCGACCGCCGCGGGATCCCGATCCTCGGCATCTGCCGCGGTGCCCAGGCGCTCAACGTCGCCCGCGGTGGCACGCTCCACCAGCATCTGCCGGACGTCACCGACGGCTCGGTCGGCCATCGCCAGGTCCTCCCCGGTCACCGCACCTGCCACGTCGTGCGGATCGCGCCCGAGAGCCGGCTGGCCGGGATCGTCGGGGCCGGTCGGCTGACCGTCAACTCCTTCCACCACCAGGCGATCGACCGCCTCGGCCGCGACCTGCGCCCGGTCGCCTGGGCGCCGGACGGGACGATCGAGGCGATCGAGGCCCCGGCACGGGGGTTCGTTCTCGGCGTCCAGTGGCACGCCGAGACGCTGGTGGCCGCGCGCCGCCACCGCGCCCTCTTCCGGGCGCTCGTCGTCGCCGCCCAGAGCCACCGCATCGGGGCGAGCGCTGCCGCGGCCTGAGGCCACCGACGCGCCGGTGGTCGGCGAGCCGGCCTGGGCGCACTGGAGCGACGCGGACGCCGCGTCGCCCTGGACGATCGGCATCGAGGAGGAGGTGATGCTGCTCGACTGCGACGGCTGGGCCCTGGCCCCGCGGATCGAGGATGTGCTCGGGGTGATCGACGCGTCGCTGGCCGACCACGTCGGCGCCGAGACGCACGGCTCGGCGCTCGAGCTCCGCACCGGCGTCCACGCGACGGTCGCCGCCGGCGTCGGCGAGCTGCGGATGCTGCGCCGGTCGCTCGACGACCGGCTCGCGCCGCTCGGACTGCGGGCCGCCGCGGCCGGGATGCATCCCTTCGCCGTCTGGCAGGACACGCAGGTCTCCTCCGGCGCGCGCTACCAGCTGCTCCACGGCTCGATGCGCGAGCTCGCCCGCCGCGAGCCGACGTTCGCCCTGCATGTCCACGTCGCCCTGCCCGACCGCGACGCCGCGCTGCGGGCGTTCAACCGGATGCGCGCGCACGTGCCGCTCCTGCTCGCCCTGTCGGCCAACTCGCCCTTCTGGCAGGGCCGCGATACCGGCCTGGCCTCGGCGCGCACGCCGCTCTTCCAGGGCTTCCCCCGCGTCGGCATCCCCCGGGCGTTCGACGACTACGCCGAGTACGTCGAGTCGATCGACCTGCTGCTGCGCTGCGACGCCTTCCCCGAGCCCACGTTCCTCTGGTGGGACGTGCGCCTCCAGCCGCGCTTCGCGACGCTCGAGATCCGGATCATGGACGCCCAGACCGGGCTCGAGCCGTGCGCCGCGCTGGTCGCTCTGGTCCAGAGCCTGGTGCGGCTGGAGGTCTGCGAGGGCTTCGCGGCGCCGGAGCTCGTCCACGCGCCGGAGGTGCTGGCCGAGAACCGCTTCCTCGCCGCCCGCGACGGCGCCCACGCCGAGCTGATCGATCCGGTCGCCGGCCGCAGGATCCCGCTCGCCGCGTCGCTCGGCGCGACGCTCGACGCGTGCCGCGGGCACGCCGAGGACCTCGGCTGCGCGGCCGAGCTCGAGCTCGTCGGGGAGATCGCCGCCCACCCGTCCGACCGCTGGCAGCGCCGGGTCGCTGCCGGCCCGGACGGGCTCGTCGGGCTAGTCGCGGCGCTGGCCGCGGCGTTCTGATCGACCTGGGCTGGGAGGATGCGGGGCGGATGGGCGAGATGCGAGACCGAATGCTGCGCGGCGAGCTCTACCTCGCGGACGACCCGGAGATCCTCGCCGCCTACACGCGGGCGCAGGACCTGCTCGACCGGTTCAACGCCACGGCGACGGCGGCCACCGACGAGCGCCGAGCGCTGCTCGAGGAGCTGCTCGCCGGCGGGCTCGGCGAGGGGGTGGTCGTCCGCCCGCCGTTCCGCTGCGACTACGGGACTCAGATCACGCTCGGCGCCGGGACGTTCGTCAACTTCGACTGCGTGATGCTCGACGTCGCTCCGATCACGATCGGCCGCGCCTGCCAGATCGCGACGCGCGTGCAGCTGCTGAGCGCGACGCATCCGATCGACCCCGAGCCCCGTCGGGCCGGCTGGGAGTCGGCGCAGCCGATCGCGCTCGGCGACAACGTCTGGCTGGGCGGCGGCGTGATCGTCTGCCCGGGCGTGACGATCGGCGACGACACCGTCGTCGGCGCCGGCGCGGTGGTCACGCGCGACCTGCCGGGCGGCGTCGTCGCGTTCGGCAACCCGGCGCGCGTGCAGCGGCGGATCGGCGCCGGCGACCGGGTGGAGACGCCGACGCCGTGACGCCTGCGCCCCGCGCCGGCGGCCGCCGCGCTTTTGGCCTGCTAAAGCCTCACCCGGGACTTTTATGGACAGCTAACAAGAAGTCCGTACCTTCAGGTCGACGATGAGCTTCGCCGATCCGCTTTACCTCCTAGGGCTCATCGTCGTACCGGTCGCCGTCTACTTCTACCTCGGGCAGCAGCGCGCCCGCCGGGCGAGTGCCGGTGCGTTCACGACCAAGCCGCTCGAGGCATCGGTGCTGCCGCGGCGGCCCGGCCCCCGCCGCCACCTGCCGCTGGTCGTCGTCCTGCTCGCGATGGTCGCGCTGATCCTCGCGTCGGCCCGACCGCAGCTCGCGGCGTCCGAGCCCAACGGCGGCGTCTCGATCATGCTGGCGACCGACGTCAGCGGCTCGATGCTCGCCACCGACATCCCGCCGAACCGGGTGACGGCGGCGCAGCGGGCGGCGAACAAGTTCGTGCTCGGCGTTCCCAAGCAGGTCAAGGTCGGCGTGATGGAGTTCAACCAGTCGCCGACCGTGCTCGCCTTCCCGACGCTCGACCGGATCGCGACGTTCGCCGCGCTCGGAAAGCTCCAGCCGGGCGGGGGCACCGCCGCCGGCAACGCGATCGAGGAGGCGCTCGGGATCCTCGGCCACCAGCGCACCCCGGACGGGAAGGTCGCGCCCGGGGCGATCGTGCTGCTCTCCGACGGCAAGACGACGAGCGGCGCGGACCCGGTCACCGCCGCACGCGACGCTGCCCGGCTGCACATCCCGGTCTACACCGTCGCCCTCGGGACCGCCCAGGGGACGATCGCCGTGCGGCGCAAGGACGGGACTACCGTCGACCGTCTCGTCCCGCCCGACCCGACGGCGCTCGCGGCGATCGCTCGCACCTCGGGCGGCCAGACCTTCCAGGCGGCAGACGCCGCCGATCTCAGCACCGTCTACCAGCACCTGAGCGCCCGGCTCGGCCGGCGCACAGTCCAGCACCAGGTCGGCGGCTACCTCATCGGCTCGGGCCTCGCCCTGCTGATCCTGGGCTCCGCTTCGTCGCTGCTCTGGTTCGGCCGACTCATCTGATCACTAGGAGACACCACATGGACCACAGCGACCTCGGGCTCTCCGAGGACCCAAGGATCGAACTGCAGGAGGCGCTCTCGGAGGTCAAGCGGGTGATCGTCGGCCAGGAGGCGATGCTCGAGCGGCTCCTCGTCTCGCTGCTCGCCGGCGGCCACGTTCTGCTCGAGGGCGTGCCGGGGCTGGCCAAGACGCTGACCGTCAAGACGCTCGCCCAGGTGCTCGGCGGGACGTTCAGCCGGATCCAGTTCACGCCGGACCTCGTCCCGGCGGATCTCGTCGGCACGCGCATCTACCGGCCGGACACCGGCCGCTTCGACGTCGACCTCGGACCCGTGTTCGCGAACTTCGTCCTGGCCGACGAGATCAACCGGGCGCCGGCCAAGGTCCAGTCGGCGCTGCTCGAGGTGATGCAGGAGCAGCAGGTCACGATCGGCGGCACGGCGTATCCGGTCCCGCGGCCGTTCCTCGTGATGGCGACGCAGAACCCGATCGAATCGGAGGGCACGTACGCGCTGCCCGAGGCCCAGGTCGACCGCTTCCTGATGAAGATCGTCGTCGACTACCCGTCGTTCGGCGAGGAGGCCGCCGTCGTCGGGCGCAGCCTCGGCCATGCGCCGCAGGTCGCGCGGCGCCTGGAGATCGCCGACCTCGAGCGCTTCGCGGCGGCGTCAGAGGCCGTGCTGGTCGACCGGGAGATGATCGGCTACGCCGTCTCGCTGGTGCACGCCACGCGGGATCCGGGTGCCTACGGCGCCCCGGAGATCGCGCCGTTCATCGCCTACGGGGCCAGCCCGCGTGGCTCGCTCGGGCTCGTCCGGGCTGCGCGCGTGCTGGCTATGTTCCGGGGCCGCCGCCACGTCACGACCGAGGATCTGCGTGATCTCGCGCCGGACGTGCTGCGCCACCGGATCGTGCTCTCCTACGACGCCCTCAGCGAGGGCCTGACCAGCGACGGGCTGCTCGAGCAGATCCTGGCGGCGGTGGCCGTGCCGCTCGACGACCACATCCGCTACGCCGATCGGGCGGCGTGACCGAACCGGCGACCACGACCGGGCCCGCCGTCGGGCGCGGCGCCCGCGGCGCTGCCACCGAGCCGCCACCGCGGGCCGGGGACGCCGCCGGACGCGGTCGGCCGGACGGCGCGGAGCCGTCGACGACGCCGCCCGCCGGGCGCCAGGGCCCGGGACGGATGGCGCAGGGCCTGATCGACGCGCTCGGCCTCGGCCTCGTGCGCCGCTCCGGACGCGGCCTGCCGGGCGACCTGCGCTCGGCGAGCGTCGGACCCGGAACCGAGCTCGCCCAGCTGAGGACGTACGAGCCGGGCGACGACGTACGCAACATCGACGCCGCGGCGACCGCGCGCACGGGCGAGCCGCACGTGCGCCTGCACGTGCCCGAGCGGACCCACGTCACCTGGCTCGTGCTCGACGTCTCCCCGTCGATGGCGTTCGGGACCGCCGAGCGGCTGAAGGCCGACGTCGCCGAGGGCGCGGCGCTCGTGCTCGGACGCCTGGCCGTGCGCCGGGCCGGCAGCCTCGGCATCGTCCGCTTCGGCGCCGGGGCCGTCGCCGTGCGGCCGCCGCGCTCCCAGGCGATGCTCGCCCTGCGCCGGATCCTGGCCGAGGGGGTCGCCCCGGACGGCCACCGCGACTCCGACGGGCTCGCCCAGGCGCTCCGCCACGTCGGCATGGCGACGCGGTCGCCGGGGCTCGTCGCCGTGATCTCGGACTTCCGCGACCAGGACGCCTGGCTGCGGCCGCTGGCGGCGCTCCGCGCCCGGCACGCCGTGCTGGCCGTCGAGGTCTGTGACCCGCGTGAGCTCGAGCTGCCCAACGTCGGGCGCCTCGTCGTCGTCGACCCGGAGACGGGCCAGACGCTCGAGGTCGACACGTCCAAGCGGGTGCGGCGACGCTTCGCCGAGATCGAAGCCGAGCGCCAGGCGACGCTCGCGCGCGAGCTCAAGCGGGCGCGGATCGAGCACGTCGTCCTCTCCACCGACGGCGACTGGCTGCTCGAGCTCGGACGGCGGCTGCGGTGAGCTTCGCCGACCCCGTATGGCTCGTCGCGCTCCTGCTCGTGCCGCTGGCCGTCGTGCTCGGCTTCGCCAGCCGCCGCCGGGCCCGGCGCTACGCCGTCCGCTTCCCGGCGGCGGGGACGCTGCGGCTGGCGGCCGGAACGGCGTTCCCCTGGCGGCGGCACCTGCCGGCCGCGCTGCTCCTGCTCGCCCTCGCCGGCCTCGTGCTGACGCTGGCCCGACCCGAGCGCAGCGTGCGCATCCCGGTCGGGCGGGCGGCCATCATGCTCGTGCTCGACCACTCGGGCTCGATGGACGCGACCGATGTCCGGCCCAGCCGGCTCGCGGCGGCGCAGAAGGCGGCGAGCAACTTCATCGCCAAGCTCCCGCGCCAGGTCAGCGTCGGCGTGGTCACCTTCAGCAGCGCGGCCGACTCGGCCGAGGCCCCGAGCCTCGACCACTCCCAGGCGCAGCGGATCGTCGCCGCGCAGACGGCGTTCGGCGCGACGGCGACCGGCGACGCCCTGGCGCTCGCCCTCCAGCTGCTGCACCAGGGTCCGAAGCTGCCGTCGGCGATCGTGCTTCTGTCCGACGGCTCGGCCAACACCGGCGAGGATCCCCTGGCGGCGGCCGGGAGCGCCGCGGCGGCGAGGGTGCCGATCTTCACGGTCGCGCTCGGGACCGAGAACGCCACCGTGCCCAACCCGACGCCGTTCGGCGCCCCGCTGGCGGCGCCGCCCGACCCGGAGCTGATGGCGGCGATCGCCAGGGCGACGAAGGGGCAGACGTTCACCGCCCAGGACTCGGGGTCGCTGAACTCGATCTACGCCCGGCTCGGCGACCAGCTCAGCACGGCTACGCGCAAAGAGGACATCTCGACGGCGTTCGCGATCGTCGGCGTGGCGCTGCTGGCGATCGCCGGTGCCGCCGCGATGACGCTCGGCAGCCGCCTTCCCTGACCGGCTGCGCTACTCCTCGCCCGAGCGGTCGACCCGACCCATCCGGTCGATGTCGTCGTCGTGATGGCGCTTGGGGCGGAAGACGAAGTGCCAGAGCGCGTAGATGCCGCCGTAGCCGATCACGAGCGACGCGATCGCCGCCACGGCCAACGGGGTGTTGTTCGTGCTCGCCAGCATGGGATCGACCCTAACGGGTTGCCTCGATCGCGGGTCCGGTCCGCCCGGCTGCGGCCGGCCACCTGCTTGGTAGGCTCGTCCGGTGGCGGTCGACGCACACCCCGATGCGCCGCCGCCGTCCGCGGTCGCCCGGCCGGATTCGTCGCGGGCGCGGCGGCTCGGCTTCATCCTGACGCTGGTCGTCGCGGCGGTCTTCATCTACCTCGCCGTCCGCCACGTCCGCTTCTCGGACGCCTGGCGCGCCGTCCAGGCGAGCAACTTCTGGTGGCTGCTGCCGTCGCTGGCGGCGTTCGTCGTCGCGACGTTCATGCGCGTGCTCCGCTGGCGCTCGCTGTTCGCCCCCGGCCGCCGGCCCCCGCTCGGAGCCGTCGGCGCGGCGACGATGATCGGCTACCTGTTCAACAACATCATGCCGGCCCGGGCCGGCGAGGCTGCCCGGGTCGTCGCCCTGACCCAGCGGGCCGGAACGCCGGCGGCCGAGGTCGTCGGGACCGTCGTCGTCGAGCGGGCCTACGACGTCCTGTCGATCCTCATCATCTTCTTCTGCGCCGCGCCGTGGCTGCCGCCAGTCGGCTGGTTCGGCGCGGCCGCGGTCTTCGCCGGGGCGACGGCTGCGCTGCTGGCCGCGGCGATCTGGATCCTGGCCGTGCACGGCGACCGGCCGCTGCGCTTCATCCTCCGCCCGTTCGCCCGGCTGCCGCGGCTGTCGGTCGAGCGCGTCGAGCGCGCCGGCGTCGAGCTGGCGAGCGGGCTGACGGGCCTGCGCGACCGCCGCGTCGCCGTCGAGGCGTTCGTCCTGAGCATCGGCATCTGGCTGATGTCGGCGCTCTGGGCATGGTTCGTCCTGCTCGCCTTCCAGCCGCACCTCAGCTTCGCCGCCGGCGTGCTCGTGATCGTCGCGATCGGTCTGGCGATGATCATCCCGGCGCCGCCCGCGGCCGTCGGCGTGTTCGAGGCGGCCGGCGTGCTCGCGCTCAAGGCCTACGGGATCTCGCAGACCGACGCGCTGCCGTTCGCGATCGTGCTCCACGTCGTGAACTTCGTCCCCTTCATCCTCGCCGGCGTGCTGACGCTCCAGCTGACGGCCAGGCGCCCCGCCCGGCTGGCCGGGGCGGCTACCTATACTTGAACTGTCCCCGGAAGGCCGGAGCCCAAGTGCAGGAGATGGTCGTATACGGCGTCAGCTTTGACATGGTCGGCAAGCAGCCGATCGTCTTGCTGAAGACGGTTGAGGGCAACAAGTTCCTGCCGATCTGGATCGGTCACCCCGAGGCGGCGTCGATCCTCATGAAGCTCCAGGGAGCCACGACCCCGCGACCGATGACGCACGACCTGCTCTGCGCGATGCTCGGCGAGCTCGAGGTCCGCTGCACGCAGATCGCGGTGACCGAGCTGCGCGAGAACACCTTCTACGCGTCGATCACGCTCAGTGTCGGCGGTCGCGAGATGGAGATCGACTCCCGTCCGAGCGATGCGATCGCGCTGGCCGTTCGCTCCGGGGCGCCGATCTTCGCCGCCGACGAGGTCATCTCCGAGTCGGCGATCGAGTTCGAGCACGAGGTCGAGGACACCGACGACGTCGTCGAGAAGTTCAAGGAATTCCTCGACCACGTCTCCCCGGAGGACTTCGCCGGCGAGTCCTGACGATCGCTATCCTTGGCGTGGGCTGGGTTGGGACGATCGTCTCGGGTCGAGAGGCCCGCAACTCCATGGAACGAGGAATCATGTTCGCTCTCTTGCGTCCACTCGGCGACTGCGGGGTCGTCAGGTGAGCCCGTCCCGACGTCGTCTACATTCGTCGGCGCGCCGCGCCGGCCTGGTCAGCCTCATCGTGCTCGCCGGCGCCGCCTTCGCCGCGCCGTCCGCCGACGCCAAGGTCCGCTCGTTCAAGCACGCCTGCAGCGCGCCGGCGCGCGGCCACGCCAGCTGTCTGGCGCTGATCGCGACCACGGCCGCGTCGCCGACGGCCCAGGCCGAGCCCCTCGTCACGACGACGCCCGCCGGCTACGGCCCAGCGTCGCTCGTCAGCGCCTACAACCTGGCCGCGGCAGCTGCCAACGGCGGCGGCAAGACCGTCGCGATCGTCGACGCGCAGGACGACCCGAACGCCGAGTCCGACCTCGGGGTCTACCGCTCGCAGTTCGGGCTGGGCGCCTGTACGACGGCCAACGGCTGCTTCCGCAAGGTCAACCAGAACGGCGCCTCCAGCCCGCTGCCCTCGGGTGACACCGGCTGGGGCGGCGAGATCTCGCTCGACCTCGACATGGTCTCGGCGATCTGCCCGAACTGCCACATCCTGCTCGTCGAGGCTTCCACGGCCAGCTTCGCCAACCTCGGCACCGCCGTCAACACGGCGGCGACTATGGGCGCCACCCAGATCTCCAACAGCTACGGCGGGAGCGAGTCGTCGGGCATCACCTCGCAGGAGACCCAGTACTACCGCCACCCCGGGATCGACGTCACGGTGAGCTCCGGCGACGGTGGCTACGGCGTCGAGTTCCCGGCCTCGTCCCAGTACGTCACGGCGGTCGGCGGCACGAGCCTGAACCCGGCGAGCAACTCCCGCGGCTGGTCGGAGACGGTGTGGAACGGCGCCGGCAGCGGCTGCTCGCGCTACATCACCAAGCCGGCCTGGCAGACCGACACCGGCTGCGCGCGCCGCACCGTGGCCGACGTCTCAGCCGTGGCCGACCCGAACACCGGCGTCTCGGTCTACGACACCTACGGCGGGTCGCGCGTGGGCGCGGGCGGCTGGGAGGTCTACGGTGGGACGAGCGTCGCCTCACCGCTGATCGCCTCCGTTGACGCGCTCGCCGGCGGCCGCTCGCCGGGCACGACGTACGGCTCGTTCGCCTACAACAACCCGTCGCAGTTCTTCGACGTCACGAGTGGGTCGAACGGCAGCTGCAGCGGCAGCTACCTCTGCACCGGCAAGGTCGGCTACGACGGTCCGACGGGGATCGGCTCGCCCAACGGCGCTGGGCCCGTCGGCCCCGCGCCGGTCGCCCCGGGCAACACCGCGCCGCCGACGATCGGCGGGACGGCGACGCAGGGCAGCGTCCTGAGCGTGGCGAGCAACGGCACGTGGTCGGGGTCCCCGGCGCCGACCTTCACCTATCAGTGGTCGCAGTGCGCGTCGGCCTCCTCCTGCACGGCGGTCGGCGGGGCGACCGGCTCGACCTACACGCTCGGGGCGGGCGACGTCGGCAAGCTGATCACCGTCACGGTCACGGCGACGAACGCTGGCGGCTCGGCAGCGGCCACGGCCACGCCCGTCGGGCCCGTCGCCCCCGCCCCGGCGGTGGCGCCGACCAACTCGACGCTCCCGGTCATCAGCGGGACGCCGACGCAGGGCAGCGTGCTCAGCGCGAGCACGGGCACCTGGGGCGGGTCCCCGGCCCCGACCTACGGTTACCAGTGGTCGCGGTGCGCAACCACCTGCACGGGGATCGCCGGCGCGACCGGCTCGACCTACACGGTGACGTCCGCTGACGTCGGGACGACGGTCACGGTCACGGTCACCGCCACGAACTCGGCTGGCTCCGCGATGGCGACCGCCGTCGGGGTGGCGATTTCGGCGTCGCCGCAAAGCTTCACGCTCACGGCATCGCCGTCGACCGCGTCGTTGAGCGCGTTCGGCGGAACCGCCACCTACACGATCGCCATCGCCGGGCAGAACGGGTTCAACGGGAACGTCTCGCTCGCCGCGAGCGGGCTGCCGTCCGGGGCGACGGCCAGCTTCAACCACAACCCGACGACGGTCGCCCAGGGCTCGACGTTGTCGGTGAGCACGGGGTTCTTCGGCCCGAGGGGGACGTTCACGATCAGGATCACCGGGACGTCGGGCAGCCTGACGGCGTCGACGACGGTCACGCTGACCGTGCGCTGACCCGACGTAGGTCACGGGGGGCCGCTGCGGCGGCCTCCCGCCTGACCGCGCGGTCCTCAGCCGGTGACGTCGAGCGGGATCGGCCGCTCGTACTCGTCGACGTAGGGCCCGACGAGGGCCACCAATCGGTCGAGCCCCGCCGGTGTGTCCACGTTGAGCTCGCCGACGATCAAGGACGCGATCAACGCCTTGGCCGACGGCGCGAGGTGGCGGTGGCTGGCGCGCAGGCGCAGGACCGCCTTGTCGAGCCGCCGCGTGAGCGAGTGGGGCAGGCGCCAGCCGAGCTTGAGCGCCTCGCCGCGCCGCTGGCTGAGCGGGTCGGCGGTCCAGCCGGCGAGCCGCTCGAGCAGGACGCCCATCGCCTGCGGGTCGTCCGGCCGCACATGGCGGGCGATCAGCGCGCCGACGATCGTCTGCTGCAGGTGCCAGCCGGGCCGGACGTCCTCGAGCGCGAACGACGCGTCGGCCAGGCGCTCGCGAACCTCCGGCGCGACCATGATCTGGACGAAGGTGCGCTGCTCGGGCGCCCGGCGCCCGGCCGGGCCGGCGGCCGCCGGAGGGCTGGGAGCCGGCTGGCGTGCCGGTACCCGGGGCGGACGCACCGGCGCAGCCTGGGTGCGCGCCAGCGGGCGTGCGGCCGGCGGAGCCTGCGCCGGGCGGAAGACCTCGCGCGCGTCGGTCAGCCGCAGCCGCTCGGGGTCCCCGGCGGAGGCCGCCACCGCGGGCGGGCCGGAGACCTCGCGCGGGTCGGTCAGCCCGAGCAGGTCGGGACTAGGCAGCGGCAAGGTCGCCACTCCCCGCGGCCGTCCGGCGGTCGCGCAGACACGCGCGCAGCTCGCTGGCATACGGGATCCGCAGGTCGGGCCAGAGCTCGGCGGCCAGATCGCGGACGTCCTGCCCGGCTTCGCCGCCCGGTGACCAGAGCACGACCGGCACGCCCATCACGATCGAGTTGTTCCAATCCTCGCGGTAGCGCAGATCGGTCCGCGCGACCGGGAAGCCGACGCGCTCGAGTGACTGGCTGAGCGCCTGATAGGCCTGCTTGCGCCGATCGACCTCGACCCGGACCATCGCCTTCAACGCGACGCCGAGCCGCTGGCGGCGGAGCATCGCGATCGTGTCCATCAGGTTCAGCGCCCCCCGCAGCGCGTTCTTGTCCTTCATCGAGACCGGCGCCAGGACCTCGTTCGCCGCGCAGAGGCCGTTGATCGTCATGTCCCCGAGGCTCGGCGGGCAGTCGATCAGGATCTGGTCGTAGTCGTCGTGGATCTGCTCGAGCGCGTTGGCCAGAAGTCGTTCGCGCCCGAACTCGCTCACCATCCGCCGCTCGAGCGCCGCCGCGCGCATGTCCGACGGCAGCAGGTCGAGCCCCGGCACGTCGCGGACGCCGGCGACCACGGCCTGCTCGGTCGGCACCGAGTTGTCCGGGGCCAGCACGTCGACGACCGTGCAGTCGAGCGTCGTCTCGTCGTGACCGAACATCGCCGTCAGGTCAGCCTGCTGGTCCATGTCGACGAGCAGCGTCCGCTGTCCCGCCAGCGCCAGCAGGACGCCCAGGCTGCCGGCCAGCGCGGTCTTCCCGACCCCGCCCTTCTGCGTCGCTATCGCCGTGACGTTCGCCATCCTCTGTCGGTTCGCCGGGCCTGCCCGATGTCCTCCCGGCCGCACGAACCCGCCCCCTTCCGGGCGCCCGTCCACTGCGCCCCCGACCGCGCCGCCCGCCGTCCCGCTGCTCGCCCCGGCCGGCCGCTGCTCGCCCTGCCCGCCCGCCGCGCCGTGCCCCCGCCGGTCGCGCCGCCCGCCGCGCCGCCGTACGTCCCGACCGACCGCCGCGCCGCGCCACCGCCCGGCGCGCCCACCGCCGGCCGGTCTGGCCGGCCGCCGGCCGCGACGGGCGTCGGCAGCGGCGGCCGGGGAGCGCACCGGGGGGTGGGCGACCCCCCGGCCGAGATACCGAGATAACGAGCCACGGAGACAACGGACGCGGTGGCGGACACGGGCCCGCCCGCCGCCCGATCCCCCGCCGTTTCACGTTTTACGCCGGTCGCGCTGATATGACTTGCGCATGCGCGCCGATGCACCGCCGTACCTGGTGGGGCAACTGCTCAACATCCCCGTCGATCAGATCGACCGCAATCCGGAGCAGCCGCGCCAGCGGATCGACCAGGAGGCGCTCGTCGGGCTGGCGAGCTCGCTGCGCGAGAGCGGCGTGATCGAGCCGCTGATCGTCCGGCCGCACGGCGGTCGCTACCAGCTGGTGGCGGGTGAGCGACGCTGGCGTGCCGCGGCGATGATCGGCCGCACCACGGTGCCGGCGATCGTCCGCGACGACCTCGACGACGCGATGGCGCACGAGCTGGCCGTGATCGAGAACATGGCGCGCGACGACCTGACACCGATCGAGGAGGCCCGGTCGGTGGCGACGCTGTGCGAGACGCGGGGGTTCAGCAAGGCCGAGATCGGCCGGCGCGTCGGGCGCAGCCGCGAGGCGATCAGCAACCTCGTCCGCCTGCTCGAGCTGCCCGACGAGGCCCAGGCGCTGATCGACTCGGGTCGGCTGAGCCAGGGCCACGGGCGGGCGCTGCTGCTCTGCGAGGACCCCGACGACCGGCGGCGCCTGGCCCGCCGGGCGGCGGCCGACGACTGGTCGGTGCGGGAGCTCGAGCGAGCGGCGCGTGGCCGCCCGGCGGCTGCGCGGCCGGTCAAGCAGGCGCCGGCAGACGACCAGGCCGCTCTCGGCCGCCACTTCGCCGGGCGCTTCACGGCCGCCGTCGGCCGGCGGGTGCGCGTCGACCCGCAACCGGGGGGCGCCTTCAAGCTCACGCTCGAACTCGCCGACGCCGCGGCGGCGGAGCGCCTACTCGGTCGCATCACGCGATCGGACCCCCCGACCGCCTAGACCAGCGGCTGGTCGCCGCCGCGGCGCTCAGGCGCAGCGGCGAACCACCCGGTTGACATAACCGGAAGGGGTGGTCGCCCATTCCGCGTGCGGCGACGCCCTCGATGCGCGGCGGCCGGCGGTGCGCGACCGGGCGGCCGCGCACCGCGTCCCCGGCGCCGGCTACGGCGCCGCCGTCTTCGCCTTGATGCAACGGTTGAGGGCCGACGGACGGCCGTACTTGGCCTTGAAGGCCGCCGGTCCCAGGGTCTTACGCTCGCTGCGGCAGGTGTTCGCCGCCGTCCGGGCGCTCGGCAGCAGGCCCTTGACGCAGTTGCGCTCGGCCTTCGCCCCGTACTTGCTCCGGAAGGCCGTCTTCCCGAGCAGCTGTCGCTGCGCCGCGCACGTCTGCCGCGAGACCGTCCGCGCATGATGGCCGGCGCGGGCGTGGCCGTGGGCCCCGGCCAATGCCGCCGGTGCGGCCGCCGGCACCGCCAGGGTTCCAGCCGCGAGCAGCAGCGCGATCGCCTTCCTCATCTGGTCTGCCTCCTGAGTTCGGTCAAGTGGTCGTCTTCACCGCTGAGACCCCCAGCCGTCAGCCGAGGTTGGCCGCTTGCCGACCGCCTTTCACGGGCGAGCCAGATAGCTCTGGCCGGCCGTCACCGCCGGGCGGTCGAGCCGAGCACGCGGGCGATCGAACCCTCGGCCGCCGGGGGTCAGGGCCGGGCGACCGCCGACTCGAGCACGCGGGCGATCAGCGCGTCGAAGCCGATGCCGGCCGCGTCGGCCGCCTGCGGCAGCAGGCTCGTCTCCGTCAGGCCCGGGATCACGTTGATCTCGAGCACCTCGAACGCCCCGGTCTCCCCGTCGCGCATCATGTCGACCCGCGCCAGCCCGTAGCACCCCATCAGCTCGTACACGGTCAAGGCCAGGTCCTGCGCCGCGCCCGTCGCCGCCTCGTCGAGGTCGGCCGGGCAGGCGAACCGCGTCCGGCCGATCTCGTAGCGCGCCGCGAAGAAGTCGTGGTCCCCGGCCGCCGTGATCGCCTCCAACACCGGCAGCGCCTCGACGCTGCGCCCGTCGCCGGTCTGGAGGACGGACACGGCGAACTCGCGCCCGTCGACGAAGCGCTCGAGCAGTACCTTGCGGTCGTAGGAGAACGCCGCCACCAGCGCCGCCGGCACCTGCCCCGCCGACCCGGCCAGCTTGACCCCGAGCGCCGACCCCTGCGACGCCGGCTTGACGACCAGCGGGAAGCCCAGACGGTCCTCGATCACCGCCAGCGCCTGCGCCGCCCCCAGCTCCTTGAACGCCGTCTCGTTGAACGCGTAGAAGTCCGGCGTCGGCAGCCCGGCGTCCTGGAGCACGTGCTTGGCCAGGACCTTGTCCGCGCAGCGGATGCAGGCCGATACGCCTGACGCCGTGTACGGGATGCCGAGGATCTCCAGCAGCTCCTGCACCGTCCCGTCCTCGCCGTCGCGCCCGTGCAGGGCGACGAATGCCACCTCCGGCCCCGTCGCCTGGAGCTGCTCGATCAGGTCGTGGCCGACGTCGATCGGCGTCGCCTCGTGGCCCAGCCGCTCGAGAGCGTCCTGCACCCGCGCACCCGACTTCAGCGACACCTGACGCTCGAGCGACCGGCCGCCCTTGAGCACGGCCACCCGGGTCACACGTGGTGCGTCCCGTGCGTCCCGGCTTGCCCTGGCGCGCGCAGCTCGATCACGAGCGCCGCCGCGCCTCGCGCCCGCCGCCCGTGCGCCGCGGCAGCTCGAGCACGTCGGCGAGCCCCGGCTCCGCCGCATCCTCGCCGCCCGCCGCCGGGGCCGCCGACGAACGCGCCGGCGCCTGCATCGGCCCTTGGCCGGCCCGCCCCGCGCCGCCGAGCGGTGGCCGCATGGACCCCGAGACTGCTCCAAAAAGGGAAACCTGCGCGCTCACGACCATGCCGATCCGGCGCACCCCTTCGCGGATCTCCTCCTCGGTCGAACCCGAGAAGTTCAGGCGCATCGACGACCGGCCGCGCCCGTCGACGAACGCCCCCTCGCCCGGCACGAACGCCACCTTCTCGTCGAGCGCCAGCGCCAGCAGGTCGGTCGTGTCGATGTAGGACGGCAGCGTGGCCCAGATGAAGAGGCCGCCCTGCGGGTGGGTCCAGGTCGCCTGCGCCGGGAAGTGCTCGGACAGGGCGTCGAGCATCACGTCCCGTCGCCGCCGGTAGAGCTCGCGCAGCTCGCCGATCTGCTCGCGCCAACGCCCCGACTCGAAGTACGCGGCGATGAAGTGCTGTGACAGCGACGACGAGCACAGATCCGCCGCCTGCTTGCCGAGGTTCATCTTGGCCAGCACCGGCCGCGGCGCCGCCGCCCAGCCGATGCGGATGCCGGGGGAGAGGATCTTCGAGAAGGTGCCCAGGTAGAGCACGAGATCCCCGCCGTCGAGCGCCCGCAGCGTCGGCAGCCCCTCGCCCTCGTAGCGCAGCAGGCCGTACGGGTTGTCCTCGAACACGAGCAGCTCCTGCTGGCGCGCCACCTCGATCAGCCGCCGCCGCCGCCCGAGCGACATCGTCACCCCGGCCGGGTTCTGGAAGGTCGGGATCGTGTAGATGAACTTCGGCCGCCGCCCGGCCGCCGCCAGCTCGTCGAGCGTCCGCTCGAGCACGTCGATCTGCATGCCCTCGCCGTCCATCTCGATCTGGATGACCTCGGCCTCGTACGAGCAGAAGGTCGGCACCGCTCCCGGGTAGGTCGGCGCCTCGGCGATGATCACGTCCCCCGGGTCGATCAGCGCCTTGCAGACCAGGTCGAGCACCTGCTGGCCGCCGGTCGTGATCAGGATCTCGTCCCGGGCGACGACCATGCCCTCCTCGGCCATCACCTGCCGCACGCAGTCCTTGGCCCCGGTCAGCCCCTCGGTCGGCCCGTACTGGAGCGCCCGCGCGGTCGACCCATGCGAGATCGCCCCCATCACCTCCCGGAACAGCTCCGGCGGGAACGTGCTCGTGTCGGGCAGCCCCCCGGCCAGCGAGATCACATCGGGGCGCTCGGTGATCGCCATCAGGTCGCGCATCACCGACGAGCGCATCATCCGCGTGCGGCCGGCGAACAGGCCGGCGTAGCGCTCGAGCTCGTGGGATGTGGCCCGCTGCGGAGGGCGCCCGCCGCCGCCGGCGGTCATCGCCGGACTTGCGCCATGCTCCGCGGCGACCCCGTCGGGAGGTGGACTATCTTCATGCCCGTGAACCGTACCGAACCATGAATCTCCCGCACCTGATCCTCTACGTCGGCGAGGGCGTCGGCCTCGCGTGCGCCGCCGGCCTGCGACCGTTCCTCCCGGCCCTGCTCGCCGGGGGACTCGCGTCCGTCGGCCTGAAGCTCTACAGCGGCGTCGGGCTCGACTTCGCCCACACCGACTACGCGTTCGTCCAGTCGCTCGGGTTCCGCGTCGCCGCCGTCGTGCTCCTCGCCGCCGCGCTGATCGCCCTGCGCCGGCTCGGCTCCGAGCGCTTCGAGGGCGGTCCGCTCGGCGCCGGCGTCGCCGGGCTGGGCCTCGGCCTCGGCGGCGTGCTGTTCGCCGCTGTCCTCGCCGAGCACCACGACAGCCCCTGGCCCGGGCTGGCCGCCGGCGTGGCGTGCGCCGCCGTCGCCCAGCTCGCCGCCCGCGGTCTGCTCGCCCGCACGCGCGACCGACTCGCCGAAGGCGCGTCCCGCGACGCCCTGACCGTCTACGTCGACGGCGTCTCCTTCGTGCTCGCCGCCCTGGCCGTCTTCGTCCCGCCGGTGGGGTTCGTCGCGCTCGCGTTCTTCGCCCGGCTCCTGTTCGCCGCCCGCCGCCGCGCCGGCGAGAAGTACGCCGGGCTGCGCATCCTCAAGTGACGCCCAGGAAGCTCGTGCTGGCCGTGGTCGACGGCGCCAAGCCGGCGATGGTCGACCGCGCCGTCGCCGACGGCCGCGCCCCGGTCATCGCCGAGCTGATCGCCCGCGGCACCTACGTCCGCGACGCCGTCGCCGTCTTCCCCTCGGTGACCCCCGTCTGCGCCTCGTCGATCGCCACCGGCGTCGCCCAGGACCGGCATCTGATTCCCTCGATGAACTGGTACGACCGCGGCGAGGGCCGGTACGTCGAGTACGGCTCGAGCCTGCGCGCGTCCTGGAAGGCCGGTTTCGCCCGGCAGCTGACGGACCTGATCTACAACATGAACCGCGCCCATCTCGCCGCCGATGTCCCGACGATCTTCGAGTCGCTCGACGACGCCGAGATCCGCACCGCCTGCACGACCTACCTGATCTACCGCGGCCGCTTCGTCCACGAGCCGTCGCTCGAGACGGCCCTGACCCGATTTGCCTCCCGCGTGCTCATGCGTCATTCGGTGATGGGCCCGCGCGAGCTGTTCTACGCCGACATCTTCGCCAGCCGCGAGACCGACTGCCGCGGCCAGCTCGGCATGCCCGGCGTCCGCGACCAGCACTCCGGCTGCGTCGCCGTCCACCTCGTCGAGAACGACCTCTTCGACTTCCTCCTGCTCTCGCTGCCCGACAACGACGCCCACTCCCACAAGCACGGCCCTCACGCCCAGGTCGACTCGATCGCCGCGGCCGACGACCAGCTCGCTCGGATGGTCGACGCCGGCGGCGGGCTCGACGCCTTTCTCGCGACGCACGCCATGATCGTCGTCGCCGACCACTCCCACGGCGCCGTCGAGCGGTCGATCCCCCTGGCCGACGAGTTCTCCGACTTCGCCGTGATCCGGCCGACCGACCCCCGGCCGGAGCAGGCCGAGATCGCCCTGTGCCCGGCCCAGCGGTCGGCGATGATCTACCTGCTCGGGTCCGGCCGCGCGCTCCGGCGCGAGATCCTCCGCCGCGCCCGCGCGATTCCCGGCGTCGACCTCGTGATGTGGCGCGAGGACACGGGCGACGGGCCGGTGGCCGTGCTCGCCGGCGAGCGCGGCGAGCTGCGCTTCGCCCCCGGTGCCGAGATCGCCGACCCCCGCGGCCGCCGCTGGCGCCTGCACGGCGAGCTCGAGACGATCAACGCCGTGCGCGACTCCGGCGTCCTGCGCAGCCCGAACTACCCCGACGCGCTCGGCCGCACCTGGGACGCCCTGGCCTGCCCGACCTCGGGCGAGGTGCTGTTCTCCGCCGCGCCCGCCTACGAGTTCTGCGACTGGGGTGGCGCCCACCACGTCGGCGGCGGCAGCCACGGCTCGCTCCACGCCTCCGACTCGCTCGCCCCCCTGATCTGCGCCGGGCTGGCCGGCGACGTCGCCCGCGAGCAGTGGTCGATCAAGGACGTCGCCCCCCTCGTGCGCGCCCACTTCGCCGTCGACGCCGCCGGCCGTCCGTCGCCGGCGCGCGCCCGGCGCGCCTCCCGGCGCCGTCGCGGTCGACGCCGCCGCCCGCCCCGATCCCCGCGACCAGCCCAGGCCCGCCCGATTGACGCGGGCGGCCGCGTTCGGGGCTCGCCTGGCGGCGCCGCTCTGCGCCCTCGCCCTGCTCGCGGCCCCCGCCGCCGCCCCGGCCGCGTTCGCCCGGATCCCGGCGCCCCCCGGTGGGCTGACGGCCACCCCGACCTACCCGACGGTGGCCGCCACCCGGCCGGCGACGGTGACCCGCACGGTCACCAAGACGGTCGTCGCGTCGAGCGCCCTGACCCGGCCCACGGTGCTCGACCGCCCGCCGCCCGGCCACCTGCGCTCGCCCGACCAGATCCTGGCCATCGCCGCCCGGATCCCCAAGGTCGCCGCCGCCGCCCGCTCCAACCGCGGCTCGTATCCCGTCGCCTACGAGAAGGGGCCCGCCCAGTGGCAGGTCAGCTACTTCAGCCGCACCGGGAAGGAGATCGCCCAGGTCCTGATCGACGACACGACCGGGGCGGTGCGCGAGGCGTGGACCGGGTTCCAGGTCGCCTGGACGATGGCCCGCGGCTACCCCGGGGCGTTCGGGCGCAAGGTCAACGCGCTGTATGTCTGGCTCCCGCTCAGCCTGATGTTCCTCGTGCCGTTCTTCGACCGGCGCCGGCCGTGGCGGATCCTCCACCTCGACCTGCTCGTGCTGTGGTCGTTCTCCGTCTCGCTCGCCTTCTTCAACCACGCCGACATCTACAGCTCGGTCCCGCTCAACTACCCGCCGCTCGTCTACCTGCTCGGGCGGATGCTGTGGATCGGGCTGCGCACGGGCCGGGGTCGGGGCGGTGCCGGCGGTGCCGGCGCCGGGGCGGACGGCGGGACGGGCGCTTTGGCGGGCGGGGCGGTCGAAGGGGCGGAGCGTGGGGCGGGCGGGCCGGCGCCGCTGCGGCTGGCGGTGCCGGCGTCGTGGCTGACGGTCGGGCTCGTCTTCCTGATCGGCTTCCGGATCGCCCTGAACGTGACCGACTCGAACGTGATCGACGTCGGCTACGCCGGCGTCATCGGCGGCCAGCGGATCAGCGACGGTCAGGCGCTCTACGGGGGCTATCCGGCCGACAACCAGCGCGGGGACACCTACGGCCCGGCGTCGTACGAGGCCTACGTGCCGTTCGTGCAGGCGTTCGGCTTCAGCGGCCGCTGGGACGACCTGCCGGCGGCGCACGGCGCGGCCATCGCCTTCGACCTGACGTGCATCGGCCTGCTGATGCTGCTCGGGCACATGATCCGCGGGCCGACCCTCGGGATCACCCTGGCGTACGCGTGGGCGGCCTATCCGTTCACGCTGTTCGCCGCCGAGAGCAACACCAACGACTCGCTGGTCGCGGCCCTGGTGCTGGCGGCGCTCGTCTTCGCGGCGTCGCCCCCGGCGCGCGGGGCGCTCGCCGCGCTGGCCGGCCTGACCAAGTTCGCCCCGCTCGCCCTGGCGCCGCTGTTTGCCACCCACGGCGTGCGCGAGGAGCCTTCGCGCCGGCGACGGATGGTGATCCTCGGCCTGTTCGCCGCCGGCTTCGCCGTGGCGACCGTGGTCGCCTTCCTCCCGGCCGTGGCCCACGACAGCCTGTCTGAGATCTACGACCGGACCGTCGCCTACCAGGTCGGCCGGGGCTCGCCGTTCTCGGTCTGGGGCCTCTACGGCGACCTCGGCTGGGAGCAGGGCGCCATCCAGATCGCCGCCGTGCTGCTGGCCGTCGCCGTGGCGATCGTCCCGCGGCGGCCCGACGTGATCGGCCTGGCGGCGCTGGCCGCGGCCGTCGTCATCGCCCTGCAATTGGGCATCACCCACTGGTTCTACCTCTACATCCCGTGGTTCTTCGGCCCGGCGATCGTCGCCCTGCTCGCCGGCTACGGCGCCCCGGCGGGCTGGCGCCGCCGGCCCACTATGGTCCGCGGCCAATGAGACTCCGGATCTGCGCCCTGGTGTGCGGTCTGTGCTTTCTCGGAGCGGTCCCCGGGGTGGCCGGCGCGACGGTGATCTTCGGCGCCGCGGTGTTCGGCCCCGTCTCGGGCGCGCCGTTCACGGCCGCCGGCATCACCTCGCTCGCCCCGATCGGGCGCACCGGGCAGCTGACGCTGGTGCGGGCGGTCGATGCGACGTCGTCCCGGCTGAGCGCGGCCGCGGCCGACCACCGGCACTTCCGGACGCTCCGGCTCGCCTGGGCAGTCGCCGGCGGGGTCGAGAGCGCCTGCCTGGACGACGTCGCCGTGACCGGCTATGCCAAGCGTCCGGTCGCCGCGGGGATGCCGGCGCTCGAGCGGGTGACGCTCAGCTACGCGGCGCTGAAGCGGGCGCTCGGACCCGAGGCCTGCCGCCAGCGCCCGTCGCCGCCACCCGTCGCCGTGCGCCTCTTCACCGACCCGGCCGGCCACCTCCATGCCCAGGCCGACTGCCTGCTGCCCGGCTGCCTCGGCACGTGGCGCGTCTACTGCGCGACCGAGGGGTGTCCGCGCAGCGGCCTGGGCCTCGGCGCCCTGAAGCTCGGCGCCGGCGCGGCGGCCCTGGCGCGGGTTCCGCTCGGCCACGACGTCCGCGGGCGCCACCCACAGCTGACGGTGATCGTCCGGCTCGTCGGCCGCAAGGCGGCGATCGTCGCGCGCGCCGCCGTCGACGCGCCGCCGCCGCCGTTGGCCGCGCTCACGGCGGCCGCGCCGACGACGTCGGGCAACCCGACGCCGACGGCCGGCGGGCCCCCGGTCGGCGACCCGGCGCCCGGCGGCGGGACGCCCGGCGCCGGCGGCAATACGCCGGGCACGTCGGGGGGGTCCGGCTCGGGTGCGCCCGGGTCGGGCTCCGGGTCCGGGTCGGGCACGGGGTCCGGGTCGGGCGCGGGGTCCGGGTCGGACCCGGGCTTGGGCTCGGGCTCGGGCTCGGGTGAGCCGCTCGACACCACCCTGTCGCTGAGCTGCGACGGCTCCGCGGGCGGAGCCTTCCACGCCGTCCACGGGACGCTCGGCCCGAGCCTCGCCGGCCAGCCGATCGAGCTGGACTACGTCCCGGTCGACCCGAACGCCGACACCGTCATCGACCACGTCACGACCGGGGCCGGCGGCCGCTTCTCCGACGTTCCGGGGGCGCCGTTCGTCGAGACGATCGCCTACTACGCCGGCGACGACGACTACGTGTCCTCGAGCGCCTTCTGCCCGTCGGGCTGAGCCTCCCGCGACGGCGGGCAGGTCCCGGGCGCTAGACCTGGAACTCGCCGTCGCGGTAGATGACGCGTTCGGTGCCGTCGCGGAGCGTGGCCGTGACCGTGCGGTCGGCGGTCGAGACGATGTCGGTGTGGACGCTCGAGTCGTTGAAGCCGAGCCGGGCCCACTCGGCCTTCGACACGCCGTCGGGGTTGCCGGCGTAGGCGTCGTGGTAGGAGGAGCCGAGGGCGATGTGCGTGTTGCCGAACGGCCCGCCGACGTTCTCGTCGTAGAGCGTCTCGGCCATGAATCGGGTGATCCGCGAGAAGCGCCGGTCGGTGAGGGAGAACTCGCCGACCTTGTCGGCGTTCTCGGTCGCGACCATTTCCTGGAGGACCGATTCGTTCGCCGCCGCGGTCGCCTTGACGACGCGACCGCCGACGAACTCGAGGCGGACGTCCTCGACGAGGTTGCCGTAGCGGTAGAGCGGCTGGTTGAAGCGGATCCAGCCCTCGGTGCCGCGCCAGTCGGGGCTGGTGAAGATCTCGAAGCTCGGGATGTTGCGTCCGCTGCCCCCGACCCAGCAGCGCCGCTCACCGAGCGTCAGCCAGAGGTCGACGTCCTCGCCCTCGACGTGCAGCCGGTCGATGTCCAGGGCTCCGAGCCGGTCGACGTAGTCGGTGACCTGGGTGCTGACCTCCCGCCACCGGGCGATCGGGTCGTCGGCGTCGAGGAAGCAGGCGTCGATGATCTGCTGCCAGTAGTCCTCGAGTGACAGCCCGGCCTCGGCGGCCATCGCCTCGGTTCCGTAGAGCCCGAGCGTCCACGTGAAGCGGCCGGCGCTCTCCTTCTCCATGCGCCAGTCCATCCACGGCTTCATCGCCTTGCCGGAGCGCATGATCTTCTTCGGGTCCACGCCCTTGAGCGCCTGGGGGTCGGTCGTCGAGATGACAAACAGCGCGTGGTCGATCTCGTCGATCACGCCGCGCATGAAGTGCTCGGCGAAGAAGTCGATCTGGTGGTCGGAGGCCAGGTCGTAGAAGTCGCGGGACAGGTTGAAGGCGTCGTCGTCGTCAGGGAGGTACTGGCCGATCACGTGACCGCCGGCGCGCCAGACCGCCCGCAGCAGCTCGGCATACAGGGGCTTGGCGATCTCGTGCGAGGTGACCCGCACCACATCGCCCGACTTGATTCCGGCGCCGCCGCCGAGGGCGAAGTTGACGAGGACGTCGGCGTATCTCTCGAGTATCTGCTGCGGCGGCGAGTAAGCCACGGTCGGCTCCATTCTGCGGTCGTCAGTTCGACGGGGTCAGGATCTGCTCGATCGAGTCCGCGGCGAGCGGCTTCGAGCAGCGGACGAGCACCCCCATCACCCAGGGGTCGTCGTCGGAGGTCGAGAAGCGCACGGGCATCTGGGTGATCAGCGACTCGAGCGCCTGCTCGCGCTTGACGCCGATCACGCCGCCGCGCGGGCCGGTCATGCCGACGTCGGTGATGTAGGCCGTGCCCTGGGGGAGCACCCGGGCGTCGGCGGTCGGCACGTGCGTGTGCGTGCCGACGACCATCGTCACACGGCCGTCGAGGTGCCAGCCCATGCCGATCTTCTCGCTCGTGGCCTCGGCGTGCATGTCGACCAGCACGTGGTCGACCTTGCCACGCAGCTCGGCGAGGACCGAGTCGACCTCGGCGAAGGCCGACCGGCCGGCTTTCAGGTACAGGTTGCCCGAGAGGTTGACGACGCCGAGCCGCCGGCCGCCGGTCTCGACGACGCAGTGACCGCGTCCGGGCTGGCCGCGCAGGTAGTTGGCCGGGCGGACGATTCGCTGCTCGCGGTCGAGGTAGGGGTAGATCTCCCGGTGATGGTAGGCGTGGTTGCCGAGCGTGATCGCGTCGACGCCGGCCGCGAGGATCTCGTCGGCGAGCTTCGGCGTGATGCCGAGGCCGCCGGCGACGTTCTCGCCGTTGACGACGACGAACGTCGGTTCATAGCGCTCGCGCAGCTCGGGCAGCGTCCGCAGCAGCGCCCGCCTTCCGATGCTGCCGACGATGTCGCCGAGGAAGAGGATCCGGGTGGCGGCCGGCTGTGTCGAATCAGTCAACTTCGCGAGCCTAGCGACCGCGGGCTGCCGGCCGTGCCGACGCCGTCCCAACCTGCCCGGAGGGCATACTTGCCACATGAGCGGCGAGGAGCTTCCGACCCTGGCGAACGAGATCGTTCCGCCGCCGGCGCCGGCCGCCTTCGCGGCTCCGTCCCCCGACGGTCCCCCCGGGCCGTCGCCGGGGCTGCCGGCGCCGGCGGAGCAGGCCCCGGTCGTCGTTCCGCAGAACGTCCAGCTGGTCCTGCTCGGCGTCGGGCTGCTCGGCCTGTGGGTGACCGTCCGCACCGGCCGCAACGTCGTCCTGCTGTTCATCATCGCCGCCCTGATCGCCCTGATCCTCAACCCGCTGGTGTCGCTGCTCCAGCGCGTGCGGGTGCCCCGGGGGCTGGCGATCCTGCTCGTCTACCTGTCCTTCTTCGCTGCGCTGGCCGGAATCGGCGTGCTCCTGTCCTCGCCGATCTCAGACCAGGTCAGCTCGTTCCAGCGCAACGTCCCCGAGCTCGGGCAGCAGGCCAACAAGCGCTTGGCCAACGTGCAGAAGTTCCTCAACGACAACGGTCTCCACGTCAAGCTGATCAAGCAGGGGGAGACCGCCCTGCAGACGCTCCAGGACCAGGCCGTGAAGGGATCGAGCAGCCTCGTCTCCTTCAGCGGCGGCCTGCTCAAGAAGGCCGCCAGCGTCTCGCTCGACCTCGTCCTGATCCTCGTCCTCAGCGTCTACATGCTCGTCTACGGCGGCGAGATCGGCCGCCTCGTGCGTCGCATCATGCCGACGGGCTCGGGGCCGGGCGACGACTACCCGCTGCTCGTCCAGAAGGCCGTCTCCGGCTACGTCCGCGGCCAGCTCCTGTTCAGCCTGATCATGGGCACGACCGCCGGCCTGCTGCTCTACCTCTTCGGCGTGCTCGGGATCTTTCCCGACGGTCGGACGTACGCGTTCGCCTTCGGCGCCTTCTTCGGCGTGATGGAGCTCGTCCCGTTCATCGGCCCGATCCTCGGCGCGCTGCCGCCGATCGTCGTCGCCCTCTTCACCGACCCGGTGACCGCGCTGTGGGTCGCCCTGCTCTTCCTCGGCCTCCAGCAGCTCGAGGGCCACATCGTCGCCCCGCAGATCTTCAGCCACGCCCTGCGGATCAACCCGCTGCTGGTGATCTTCGCGCTGCTGCTCGGCAACGCCGTGTACGGCCTCGTCGGTGCGCTGATCGCCCTGCCGATCGCCGCGGTCCTGCGGCAGACGCTCGACTACCTGGCGCGCCACGTGGTCCTCGAATCATGGCGGCCGCCCCCGCCCCCGGCCGCCCCGGGGTAGCGGTTGCCCACCGGCTCAGCGCGGATCCCGGAGGCCGTGGCCGCCGGCGTGGGGCTCGACCACGCCCGGACGAGCAGGCGGACCGGGGACAGCGCGTCGGTACCATGCGAGGACCAATGGCATTCCCAGAGACTCGGCTTCGCCGGCTGCGCAGGACCGGCGCGCTGCGCGACCTCGTGCGGGAGACCGAGCTGCGCGCGTCGTCGCTGGTGGCGCCGCTGTTCGTCGCCGAGGGGTTGGACGGCCGGGCGCCCGTCGCGGCGATGCCGGGCGTCGAGCGGCTCTCGGTGGCCGAGACCGTGGTCGAGGCACGCGAGCTGGCGGCCCTCGGAGTGCCCGCCGTGCTCCTGTTCGGGCTGCCGACCGAGAAGGACGAATCCGGGTCGGGCGCCTGGGACGAGGACGGGGCGGTCCAGCTGGCGATCGGGGCGCTCAAGGCCGCCGTCCCGGAGCTGCTCGTGATCACCGACGTCTGCCTCTGCGAGTACACGAGCCACGGGCACTGCGGCGTGCTGCGCGACGACGGCGGGGTCGACAACGACGCGTCGGTCGAGCTGCTCGGGCGGATCGCCGTCAGCCATGCCCGGGCCGGGGCCGACATCGTCGCGCCGAGCGACATGATGGACGGCCGGGTCGGGGCGCTGCGGGCCGAGCTCGACGCCAGCGGCTTCGAGGACGTCGCCCTGCTGGCCTACTCGGCGAAGTTCGCCTCCGCCTTCTACGGGCCGTTCCGCGAGGCCGCCGACTGCGCGCCCCAGTTCGGCGATCGCCGCGCCTACCAGCTCGATCCCGGCAACGGCCGCGAGGCCGTGCGCGAGGCGCTGCTCGACGAGGACGAGGGCGCCGACATGCTGATGGTCAAGCCGGCGCTGCCCTACCTCGACGTGATCGCCGCGATTCGCGCCGCCACCCGCCTGCCGCTGGCCGCCTACAACGTCAGCGGCGAGTACGCGATGGTCAAGGCCGCCGCGGCCGCCGGGCAGATCGACGAGCGCCTGGTCGTGCTCGAGACGTTGACCGCGATCCGTCGGGCCGGAGCCGACGTGATCATCACCTACCACGCCAAGGATGCCGCCCGATGGCTCAGATAGCGCCCGGCAAGACCCGCAGCCGCAAGGACGGCTCGGCCGTCCCCCTCGACGAGCTCGACAAGCGGCTGATGAACCTGATGCAGGGGAGCTTCCCGCTCGACCCGCGGCCGTACGCCGCCGTCGCGCGGCTGGCCGAGGTCTCCGAGGAGGTCGTGCTCGACCGGGTCGCCCGGCTGGTGCGCGAGCGGATCATCCGCCAGGTCACCCCGATCTACGACACCCGGGCGCTCGGCTACGGGTCGATGCTGGTCGCCGCCAAGGTCGACCCGGAGAACCCGTGGGCCCCGGCCAAGATCGTCAACTCACACCCGGGGGTCTCGCACAACTACCTGCGCAACCACGAGTTCAACATGTGGTTCACGCTGGCCGTCGAGCGCGACTCCAAGCTCGGGCTCGAAGGCACGCTCGACGTGCTCAAGGAGCTGACGGGGGCCGAGTCGATCCGCCAGCTGCCGACGCTCCAGCTGTTCAAGATCCGCATGGATCTCGAGATGGAGGGGGATACCGGGGCCCTGACGACGGCCGGAGTCGAGCAGGCGCCGGTCGACCTCGAGGCGGTCGCCTACGACGACACGGACATCGCGGTGATCCGCGCGACCCAGGGCGACATGGCCGTCGTCAGCGAGCCGTACGCCCCGGCCGCCGACCGGCTGGGGATGCCCGTCGCCGACCTGCTCGACCACATGGCCGGGATGCGCGAGCGCGGCCTGCTGCGGCGCGTTGCCGCGATCCTCTACCACCGCCGGGCCGGCTTCTCGGCCAACGGCATGGGCGTCTGGAAGGTGCCGGCCGAGCGGATCGAGGAGCTCGGCCCGCGGATGGCGTCCTTCCGGGGGATCTCCCACTGCTACGAGCGCCCGACCTACGCCGACTGGCCGTACTCGGTCTTCACCATGGCTCACGGCCGGTCCAAGGAGGAGTGCGACGCGGTGCTCGACGCGATCGCCGACGACACCGGGATCACCGACCGGGCGACCCTGTACTCGTCGACTGAGTTCAAGAAGATCCGGCTGCTCTACTTCACCGAGGAGTTCACGGATTGGGAAGAGCGCTACGCCTGATCCGGTCCTGCGGCCGCGGGTGCCGGACTTGGGCTGGCACGGCTCGCGGCGGCTGGGGTCGGCACCGGCGGCCTTGAACCGGATCAGGCTCCGCGCGCGAGATTTGGGTGGCGGTGCCGGCGGATGGGCGCGCTCGGCGGGTGATGGGCGTCGGTCCCGCGGGCTTGGGTCGGTCGGGACGCGAGCTTGCGTGCGCTACGTGCGCGTCTGCCACGTTTTTAGAAACCTCGCGTAGCGGCCCATTTTGGCGGGTCGGTGCGCCCGCCGGCTTTCCAGCTTGCGAGGCGACGGTGCTGTCGTCTGGCGCACGCCCCAAGGCTATCCGCCCGTGCGTGCTGCTTGCGTCGATGCGGGGCACTCGGTCGCTGCCGCGGCGATCTAGCGTCGATCGCGGCGTGCTCATTCGGGCGCCGAGGGAGCGGCTCGCGTAGCCTGACGGGCCTTGAGTGCCGTCGAACCAAAGCTGCGCGACGTCCGCTCGGCGGAGCTGTACGCCCGGGCGGTGGAGGTGCTGCCGGGTGGGGTCAACTCGCCGGTGCGGGCGATGCGGTCGATCGGCCGTGACCCCCTCTTCGTCGAGCGCGGGGAGGGGCCGTGGCTGATCGACGTCGACGGCAACCGCTACGTCGACTACGTCTGCTCGTGGGGGCCGCTCATCGCCGGCCACGCCCACCCGCGGATCCTCGCGGCGATCGGCCGGGCGGCCGCGTTGGGGACGAGCTTCGGGGCGCCGACGGCCGCGGAGGTCGAGCTCGCGGGGGAGGTGGCCCGACGGGTCCCCGGGGTCGAGCAGATCCGGATGACGTCGTCGGGGACCGAGGCGGCGATGACCGCGGTGCGCCTGGCCCGCGCGGCGACCGGGCGCGACGTGGTGATCAAGTTCGCCGGCGCCTACCACGGCCACTCGGACGGCCTGCTCGCCGACGCCGGATCGGGCGTGGCGACGCTGGCGCTGCCGGGGAGCCCCGGGGTCCCGGCGGCGGTCGCCGGCCTGACGGTGGTCGTCCCGTGGAACGATCCTGACGCGCTGATCGCGGCGACCGAGCGCCATGCCGTCGCGGCGATCCTGGCCGAGCCGTACCCGGCGAACATGGGTCTCGCGCCGCCGGGCGACGGCTTCCTCGAACTGTTGCGCGACCGCGCCACCGCCACCGGTGCGCTGCTGGTCTTCGACGAGGTGATCAGCGGATTCCGGGTCGCGCGCGGGGGCGCGCAGGAGCTCACCGGCGTCGACGCCGATCTCGTCGTCATGGGCAAGATCCTCGGCGGCGGTCTGCCGGCCGCGGCCCTCGGGGGACCGCGCCGGCTGATGGAGCGGCTGGCTCCGGCCGGCGAGGTCTACCAGGCGGGGACCCTGTCGGGCAACCCGCTGGCGGTGGCGGCCGGCCTGGCCACGCTGGGGCTCCTCGACGACGAGGCGTATCTGCGCCTGGCCGGGACGACCGACGCCCTGGCGCGCGGCCTGCGCGAGGCCGCCGGCTCGCGCGCGGTGCAGGTCCAGAGCGCCCCGGGCCTGCTGACGGTCTTCTTCAGCGAGCAGCCGGTCGCTGACTACGCCGGGGCGCAGGCGTGCGACCTCGCCGCCCACGCGGCCTGGTGCCGGGGCCTGCTGGCGCGCGGCGTCTATCCGCCGCCGTCGCAGTTCGAGGCCTGGTTTCCGTCGCTGGCGCATGCGCCCGAGCACGTGGAGCTGACGCTCGAGGCCGCGCGCGCCGCGTTCGCCGGACTGGACGACGCCGGCCGGCGGCGATGACCGCGCTCCAGGGTGTGGCCGCCGCGCTGCGCGCCGAGGGCGGCCTGCTGGCGGCCGAGCTCGACGACGACGCCGCCGTCGCCGCGGCGGTCGCGGCCGGCGGTGGCCCAGGGCCCGGGGCGATCGCCGCGGCCGGTCCGCGGGCGGCGGCCGCGCCGGCCGAGTACGAGCTCCTGATCGAGGCGATCTACGAGGGCTACCGCCAGCACTACGGCGTTGCGCGACTGATGCCCCGCGCCGATCCCGACCTGAGCCTGCTCGCCGGCGACCGCCTCTACGCGCTCGGCCTCGAGCGGCTCGTGGCCCTCGGCGATGTCGCGGCCGTGATCGAGCTCGCCGACGTGATCTCGCTGTGCGCCCTGGCCCACGCCCGCGGCGCCGGCGAGCTGGCCGCGCCGTTGTGGGTGGCCGGGGCGCGGGCC
This sequence comes from uncultured Solirubrobacterales bacterium, assembly GCA_963742705.1. Taxonomy (GTDB): domain Bacteria; phylum Actinomycetota; class Thermoleophilia; order Solirubrobacterales; family Solirubrobacteraceae; genus Palsa-513. The sequence continues at coordinate 83,802 of CAVUMZ010000006.1, forward strand.
GTCGGCTGGGGGACGAGTGCCGCGTACGCGCGGGCGAAGGCCCTGCTGATGGTCGGCGACGAACGTGGCCCGGCCGCCCTGAGGGCGACGCTCGACCTGGCCGTGCGGCCACCGGAGGAACCCGGGCGGTAATCTTTGGCGCAGCTTTACCCGAGTAGGAGCCCCCGTTGGCCGCCCCCCGCAAGTCCCGCAAACCGAAATACACGAGCGATGTCCAGATCCCCGGAGCCTTCCCGGGCGAGACGCTGACGAGGCGGCGCTTCGTGACCGGATCGGTGCACGCGACCGGCGGCATCGCCGCCGCGGCGTTCACGCTGCCGGCGCTCGGATTCGCGCTCGGCCCGCTGTTCGACAAGCTGCCGGTCCGGTGGGAATCGATCGGCTTCCCCGACGACTTCCCGAACAACAACTACGTGCCGAAGGTGATCACGGTGACGCCGTCGATCGGTGAGGCGGGCAAGACGACCGTGTACGTCCGCGCACGCAACAGCGCGCTCGACACCGATCCGCCGACGCAGTACAACCGCTGGGTCGCGATCTCCTCGCGTTGCGCGCACCTCGGCTGCCCGGTGCGCTGGACGCCCGCCGCCGAGCGCTTCATCTGCCCGTGTCACGGCGGCGTGTATGACCTCCAGGGCGCGCGCACGGGCGGGCCGCCGGTGCGGCCGCTCGACCGCTTCGCCACGCGCCTGGTCAACGGCATGGTCCAGGTCGGCCCGCGCTTCAGCGTCAACTCCGAGCTGAAGCCGTTCTCCCCGCGCGATCCCGGCGAGCCGATCGACGGCCTCGGCCAGTATGTGTTTCCGTCGCGGCCGACCACCCGGAAGCTTCCGGGGCTCTAGCCGATGGCCAAGCTCCCACATCCGCCGCTGCCCGACGCGCTCATCCCGCAGCCGCCGAAGCCCGGCAACGGCAACGGCAACGGCAAGCTGTCGGGCCCCGAGGCCGGCAGGAGCGTCGTCGACTGGGTCGACGAGCGGACGTCGATGTCGGGCGGCGTGCGCTGGATGCTCTTCCGCAAGGTGCCGAAGGGCAACTGGGCCTACACGCTCGGCTCGGCGGCGCTGTTCGCCTTCATCTCCCAGGCCGTCACCGGGATCTTCCTGGCCATGTACTACGACCCGTCGGCGGTCCACGCCTACGAGTCGGTTCGGTACATCACCAACGAGGCGTTCCTCGGGCAGTTCGTGCGCGGGATGCACAAGTGGGGGTCCTCGGTGATGGTGATCCTGGTCTTCCTCCACATGGCGCGGACGTTCTTCTTCGGCGCGTACAAGTACCCGCGCGAGCTGACCTGGGTGATCGGCGTCGTGCTCCTGATCCTGACGATGGTGATGTCGTTCACCGGGTACCTGCTGCCGTTCGATCAGCGGTCGTACTGGGCGACGATCGTCGGCGTCAACACCAGCGTCGGCGGCGCGCCGTTCCTCGGGCCGTACCTGGCGGACTTCCTGCGGGCCGGGCCGGAGTTCGGGGCGACGACGCTGCCACGCTTCTACGCGATCCACATGCTGCTGATCCCGGGTCTCCTGGCGGCGATGATCGGCGCGCACCTCTACCTCGTCGCGAAGCTCGGCATCACCGCGCCGCCTTGGAGCAAGGCCCATCCGAACCCCGAGCTCAGCAAGTCAGAGGCCTAGAGTGACCTTGGGAGCCGGGGCGTGAACCGCCGCGAGAAGGAGCAGTACCTCCGCGAGTACTCGATCCAGAAGAACGCCGGCAAGCCGTTCTTCCCGTACGCGGTCGCCAAGGACAGCGCGATGGCGGCGATCGTCGTGCTCACGATCGCCGCCCTATCGCTGATCCTCGGGGCCGAGCTCGGGCCCAAGGCCAACCCCGTCTCGACGTCCTACACGCCGCGACCGGAGTGGTACTTCTTCTTCCTCTTCGAGGTCCTGCGCCTGATCAAGCCGCCGATCTTCGTGCCCCTGGCGTCGTTCGGCGTGCCGACGATCTGCATGATCATGCTCTTCCTGCTGCCGTTCTATGACCGCAGCGCCGAGCGCCGGCCGTTCCGCCGGCCGATCGCCCTGATCGCCGGCATCCTCGTGATCGGGACGATGGCGCTGCTGACCTACCAGGGCGCCACCGCCGGACCTCCCGGGACGATCGACATGCCGACGCCGACCGCCGTCCTGGCGCTCGGTCCGACGACGGTCGCCCAGTTCAACTTCGGCAAGTCGGTGGCGGCCCAGTCGGGCTGCCAGGCGTGCCACAAGATCGGCGAGGACGGCAACTCCGGCCCGGGGCCGCCGTTGACCCACATCGGGTCGCGTATCTATCGCGATGCGATCGCGCGGACGCTGGTCAATCCGACTGCGCCGATGCCGTCGTTCAAGTACCTCTCGAACGACAAGTTCAACGCGCTCGTGACCTTCCTGGTCAACCTGAAATAGGCGGCATGGCACAGGCTCCCGGCACGCTCGAGCCGGGTCAGGTCCGGGCGATGTTCGACCGGATCTCCGGCTTCTATGACGTCATGAACTCGGTCATGACCGCCGGCCTGCATCACCGCTGGCGGGCTCGGGCGGTCGACCTGGCCGACGTCGGGCCGGGGGGCCATGTGCTCGACGTGGCAACCGGCACCGGCGATCTCGCGATCGCGCTGGCCGGTCGGGTCGCTCCCGGGGGGACGGTGGTGGCGTGCGACTTCTCGGAGGCGATGCTCGAGCGGGCGCGGACAAAGGCGCCGGGGATCACCTTCGACTGGGGCGACGCCCTCGCGCTGGGCTATGCCGACGACCGTTTCGATGCGGCGACCGTCGGCTTCGGCGCGCGCAACTTCGACGACCTCGACCAGGGCCTGCGCGAGATGGCGCGGGTCGTACGCCCGGGGGGCAAGGTCGTGATCCTGGAGATCACGACGCCGACACAGCCGCCGCTGTCGACCTTCTTCGGGCTCTGGTTCGATCGCATCGTCCCGGCCCTCGGGCGCCTGGCCGGCGATCCGGAGGCCTATGACTACCTCCCGAACTCGGTCAAGCGTTTTCCCGCGGCCGACGCGCTGGCGGGCCGGATGCACGGGGCCGGGCTGCGCCGGATCCGCTACGTGCTGACCGCGGGCGGGATCATCGCGATCCACGTCGGCGAGGTGCCGGCGTGAGGATCGCCGCCGATCCGGTCGCGCCGATCTTCGAGCTCGGCGGCGAGCGGATGCGCAGCCGGATGGCGGCGGTCGAGTCACGGCTGCTGGAGATCTGCGCCCACGACGACGACGCCCGGCGAACGGTCGAGGCCGGCGGCAAGCGCCTGCGGCCGTTGATCGTCTTCGTCGCCGGCTTCGACGGACCGCAGGACGCGCCGCTGGTGCGGGGAGCGGTTGCCGTCGAGCTGGTCCACTCGGCGACGCTCGTCCACGACGACGTCCTCGACGCTGCGCCGCTGCGCCGCGGCCGCTCGACCGTCTTCGCCGAGGGTGGCCGGGCCGCGGCCACGGCGACCGGCGACCTGCTCTTCTCGCGAGCGTTCGCCGAGCTGGCGGGCAACGACAGCCCGGACCAGCTGCGCATGCTCTCGGTCGCGAGCTCCGCGCTCGCGCGCGGGGAGCTCGTCCAGCGCGAGGATGCTTGGAGCCCCGCCGTGACGGTCGAGCGCTACCTCTGGCGGTGCGAGCTGAAGACGGCCAGCCTGTTCGAGGCGGCCTGCCAGCTCGGGGCCGCTGCCGCCGGGTCGGCTGACCTCAGCGGCTTCGGGCGATCGATCGGGATCGCCTTCCAGGTCCTCGACGACGTGCTCGACGTCAGCGGGCCGGTCGAGCGGACGGGCAAGGCGCGGGGAACCGACCTGCTGGACGGGACGGTGACGCTGCCGCTGATCGTCGCGCGCCAGCGCGACCCGGAACTGGCGGCGCTCGACCTGCGGTCGATCGACGATGCCGTGGAGGTCTGCGACCGGATCGTCGCGACCGGGGCGGTCGAGTTCGCCCGCGACTGGGCCCACGCCCTCGTGACCACGGCCAAGGCGGATCTGCCGGCCGGGCTCAGGGCGCGCCAGCGCCGGACACTCGAGCTCGTCGCCGACGGCGTCGTCGAGCGCTACGCCTAAGGGCCCTAAAAGTCGCCGGGGACGATCTGGTCGGCTTCGAGCGCGGCGACGAAGCGCTCGATGCTCGCCGCCATGTTCTCGAGCCCGAGCTGACGGGCCTGCGCGGCCAGAACCTCGGACCCACGGTTGAGCTCGGCGTCGAAGCGGTCGACGACCTGCTGCTCGAAGACCCCGGTGCCCGACCAGCGGCAGTTGGGGCACTCGAGCGTCACGCTCCAGAAGGACTTGCTGACGGCCGACCAGTCGATCGGCTGGACGAACTGGCAGCCGCACCCGCCGCAGCGGTGGAGCTCCTGCGGCTCGGTCTCGTGCTCGCCGGCCGGGTCGAAGTAGACGACCTCTATCTGCCGGCCGCTCGGCAGCGTCAGCTGCCGGGTGTAGTGGGGGCTGGCGGACTGGTCATCCATGCACCACCTATCGGCGCCGGGGCGCAGGACTTGAGGGTCCGGACGGGCGTTGGCCGCTACCGGTCGCGGTACGCTGTCGCGGCTGATGGCAACCGCAATCCGGACGATCAACCACGAGGATCGTCTGAGCCTGATCGAGCATCTCGAGGAGCTGCGGACCCGGCTGATCGTCTCGGCCATCGCGCTCACCGTAGCCTTCGGATTCTGCCTCTGGCAGAACCACGCGCTGCTGCACATCATCAACAAGCCGCTCGAGGCCCAGACGAAGAAGAAGGTCGCCAAGGGGCAGGGCACACCGGGGCAGGTCGCGATCACGCAGAAGGCTCTGCTCGGCGTAGTGGCGGCCGAGAAGCGGGCCAACGCCGTGCTGGCGGGCCAGGGCAGCGGGCTCCAGCCGGCGGCCGTCACGGCGCTGGCGGCCGTGAACCGGGAGTTCGATGCCGCGGTCGCCAAGATCCCCCGGGTCGCCCTCGGCGACCAGCCGGTCACGCTGGGAATCGGCGAGCCGTTCACGACGACGATCACCGTGACCTTCTACTTCGCGCTGCTCATCTCCCTGCCGATCATCCTCTTCCAGCTGTATGGGTTCGTGCTGCCGGCGTTCAGCCCCAACGAGCGCAAGCTCGCGCTGCCGCTGATGATGGCGATCCCGTTCCTGTTCGCGATCGGCGTCGCCTTCGGGTACTTCATCGTGCTGCCGGCGTCCGTCCGGTTCTTCCAGAACTTCAACAGCAGCGAGTTCAACGTCCTCGTCCAGGCAGGGCCGTACCTGAAGTTCGCGTCGCTGATCCTGCTGGCGATGGGGCTGATCTTCCAGGTGCCCGTCGGGATCCTCGCGGCGACCCGGGCCGGCGTGGTGACGCCGAAGCAGCTGCGGGCGAACCGGCGCTACGCCATCGTGATCGCCGCGGTGATCGCCGCCCTGCTGCCGGGCGACGCCGTGACGATGGCGCTGGAGACGGCGCCGCTGATCCTGCTCTACGAGATCAGCATCCGCCTGGCTTCCGTCGTCGACCGGCGGGCCCAGCGGCGCGAGCGGGAGGCCGCGGCGAAGGCGGCTGCCCCGCCGCCGCCGCCGCCCCCTGCGCCACCGCCGCCCCCTGCGCCACCGCCGCCACCCGCACCGCCGCCGGTCGCGCCGATCGCGCCGATCGCGCCCGGACCGACCCCGCAGACCGCCGAGCCCCCCGTGCCGCCGGTCGCCCCACCACCCCTGATACCACCGATAGCGCCGCCGATACGGCCTAGCGACGAGGAGGACGACGATGCTCTTTGACCTGCGGGGCCGCGGCCGACGCCGGACGATCCAGGCGATCTACCTGTTCCTGGCGGTCCTGATCGGCGGCGGTCTGATCGGCTTCGGCATCGGCGGCGGTGGCGGGGGCGGCGGCCTGCTGAACGCGGTCGGCCAGAACGGGACGAACGGGAGCTCGACCGACATCTACGCCAACAACGTCAAGGCCGCGCAGAAGAAGGTCACCGCCAACCCGAAGGATCCGGCGGCCCGGGCCGCGCTGGTGCGCGCGCTCTTCCAGGTCGCGGGTAGCGGCAGCAACTTCGACCAGAACTCGTCGACCTTCACGGCATCGGGCAAGGTCGCGCTGGCGAAGGTGGCGAGCGCGTGGACGAGCTACCTCGCGCTGAAGCCGAAGGTGCCCGACGCCGACACCGCCCGGGACATGGTCGACGTGCTCGGGCCGAGCGGGCTCAACCAGGGCGCGGCGGCGGTCTCGGCCGAGGAGATCGTGATCGCCCAGACTCCGACGGCGTCCGAGTACGCCCGGCTCTCGGTGCTCGCCTACCTGGCCAACCAGACTCGCAAGGGGGACCTCGCGTCGGCCCAGGCGGTCAGGCTGGCGCCCAAGTCGCAGCAGGCGACGCTCAAGCAGCAGCTGGCGACGGCCAAGACCGACGCGCAGACGGCCGCCGCCCAAGCGGCCGCCAAGGCGGCCGGGGGGACCACCGGCTACCAGCTCCCCGGCGGCTGACCCCAACGGGGACGGCGCCGACGGGGCGCATCGGGTGAACCGGTAGAATTCCGGCACGGTCGCGGCGGGGAGCCGCGACCGGCCTCCGGGCCGTTAGCTCAATTGGCAGAGCAGGGGCCTCTTAAGCCCAAGGTTGAAGGTTCGATTCCTTCACGGCCCACTGCGGAAGTCCTGGATCTAGACGCTGCGGGGATACCGGTCGGTGATCAACGCCCATCTGCTGCCGGCGTTCGGGAGCATGGCGATCGAGGCCGTCACGACCGAGGCGATCGAGGCGTGGATCGCGACGGTCGACGGGTCGATCCGGACGCGCAACAAGCTCATGATCCTGCTCCGCGGGATCCTCCGCCGGGCGAGGAAGGTCTACGGCCTGCCGTTCAACGCGGCCGCCGAGGTCGGGAAGTACCCCCAGCGGCGCAGCGGCGACATCGAGGTCTTCTCGCCTGAGGAGGTCTGGGCGCTCGCGCGGGCGGCCGAGTCCGACCAGGACGCGGCGATCTTCCTGACGGCGGCGTTCACCGGCCTCCGCCAGGGCGAGCTGCTCGCGCTGCGCTGGCGAGACGTCGACTTCACGGGGTCTGTGGTCCGCGTCCGCGGGAGCTACGGGCTGGGTGAGGTCACGACGCCCAAGTCAGGCAAGATCCGGTCGGTCCCGCTGGCACCCGACGTCGCCGAGGCGCTGGCTCGGTTGGGCGCCCGGGAGTACTTCGTCGGCGATGACGACCCCGTCTTCTGCGGGGTCGCCGGCGGACATCTGGACAGTGCGGCGCTCCGCCGGCGCTACAAGGCGGCGCTCGTCCGGGGCGAGCTCCGGCCCTTGCGGTTCCACGACCTGCGGCATACGTTCGGGACGCGGATGATCGCCGAAGCAGATATCCGGCGGGTGCAGGAATGGATGGGCCACGCAGACATCCAGACGACGATGCGCTACCTGCACTACGCCCCGCGGGCGGAGGACGCGGCGACCGTGGCTCGGGCCTTCCGGGTCAGGTCTAGCCCGGCGCCGTCAGCGGATCAGGCGGACGTCGACGCCGACCCCGAGATCGCTCCAGCTGCGGTCGGCCGTCAGGACGGGTAGACCGAGTCGGCGCGCCAGCGCCAGGCAGGTGCGGTCCGCGAGCGACAGGCCAGCCGTCCGGGTCGCCGGGCGCATCCACGCAACGGTGAGGCAGTCCGCCTCAGTCATCGGTTCGATCGCGAGCAGCTCTCCGGCGAAGCCGTGGTCGCGGAGACCCGTCGCGAGCTCGCCGGCGTCTCCGCCGTTCTCAGCGACCTTCGACAGGACTTCGGCCCAGTTGACGACGCTGATCGCGGCCGTTCCGGCGAGCGCATCGGCGACGACGGACGCGCCGCGCTCATCCTGAATGAACGCGAGCAGGGCCGAGGCGTCAAGGACGGAGTGCGGTCCGTCGGGCGCTGGGGGTGCCTCAGTGGTCGCCACTGTCGCCGCGACGGGCGGCGGGTGCTTCGGCGGCGGCCTCTGCGTGGCGCTCAGCGATCAGCTCGTCGGCAAGACTGCGTCCTGGCGCCAGGTCCGCGATGATCCCGCGCGCGTATTCGATCGCCGCCCGCCGTTCGGCCAGCGTTGGGTTGGTCGCCTGAGCCATGCTCCAATCGTAGCGCCGCCGCAACGGCCTCGACCAGTGAGTCGAGAGCCCTCTCCAGCGAAGGCGGCCCAACTCACTGCGCCCAGTGGTCAACAGCCCAAAAGCGGCGCAGACTATACGCACCGGCCGTGCCGGCCCCGGTGGGACGGGGCGTCGGGGGTGTAGCTCCGGGTCCGGAACCCGTCAAGGTCACCCCTGCGGGGCGGCCTGCGGCCGGGCCTGACGGCGCGGCCTGCGGCCGGGCCTGACGGCCTTCCCTTGACTGAACCCGGCCCCTCCTTTGGTCTGGCAACCAGGTCGTGGCGCCGACCTGCCAGGACGGCTGGCCACTGCCTCCGTCAAGTCCACCGCCTTTGGGCGCGTCAGGCGAGGGTTGCGCCGGGTGTGATGATCCGGCTCAGCGGCTGATGTGCTGGACCGACGCTGCGGCGAGCGCATAAGTGTCCACGAAGGCGCCGAGTCTAGTATCCGACCGATGACTGGCTTGCTGATGAGACAGGCGCCCATCGTGGGCGATGTCAAGGCCGGCTGAGAATTGACCCCCTAGCGCCGGCTGAGAATTGACCCCCCTGCTGTGGGGGTCGTGATGGGCGCTTTAAGCGCTTCCGGGCGGGGGTCCCGGCCAGGATCGGCGCGTTGTCAGCCGTTCTGCGGCCCTGGGCGGGGTCGCTGAGGGGGTGTCCGGTCAGCTGGTGTCGGCGGTCCGGCGGCCGAGTTGCGGTCCGAGGTCGCGGTCCTTGAGCCGGTAGGAATCGCCTTTGAGGCTGAGGATTTCGGCGTGGTGAATGAGGCGGTCGACCATTGCGGTCGCGGCCATGTCGTCGCCGAAGATCTCGCCCCAGGCGCTGAACGGCTTGTTGCTGGTGACGATCATCGATCTGCGTTCGTAGCGGCGGGAGACGAGCATGAACATCAGGCTCGCGGCTTGGGGGTCGAACGGGATGTAGCCGACCTCGTCGCAGACCAGCAACGGGATCCGCTCGAGGCGGTCGAGCTCGTCGTCGAGCTTGCCCTGGCGTTGCGCGTCGGCGAGCATGGCGACCCATTCGGTCGCGGTGCGGAACAGGACCCGCTGGCCGGCGAGACACGCGCGGACCCCCAAGGCGATCGAGATGTGGGTCTTGCCGGTCCCCGGGGGCCCGAGCAGGATCACGTTCTGCCTGGCGTGCAGGAAGTCGAGCTGGCCGAGGTGCTCGATCACCTGCTTCTTCACCGAGCGTTGGAAGGTGAAGTCGAACTCCTCCAACGTCTTGTGCGCGGGGAACCGCGCAGCACGGATCCGCAGCCGGCCGCCGGAGGACTCGCGCGAGGAGACCTCGGTCGAGAGCAGCGCCTCAGCGAACCGTTCGTAGCTCCACTCCTCCTGGCGGGCGCGGTCGGCGAGGTTCGGCAGCGCGCGGGCAGCCGCCGGTGCCTTCATCGCCCGGAACAGGTGCGTGAGCTCCGCGTTCTTGGTCATGCGATCAGCTGGTCATAGACCGACAGCGGCCGCTGCTCCACGACCAACTCCTCGACGCCGGGCTGGCCGCGGCGCTCGCGCAGCGTCCTCGCGTGCTCCAGCGCCGTGATCGTCTTGTTCTTCGCGAACACGCGCTCGTGCCGGCAGGCTTGCTCGCCGGTGTCCAGCGCGACCGCGACGATCTCCCGCTGGCTGACGCGAACGTCGACGCGGCGACCGACGAGGTTCGGATCCAGTGAGTAGTCGTTGGTGTCAAACCGGACGTGCGGATCGGGCGGCACCCGGGTCACCCAGCGCCGATCCAGGTCAGGCTCGCGGGCCGGCAGCGGCCGCATCAGCGTCCGCTCCTCGATCAGGCGGTCGATCGGCCGGCACCGCAGCGTCTTGTGCGTCCTGACGTTCGCCTTCGCAAACCACGCGTCGAGCTGCAGCTGGTAGTCGAGATGATTCGCGAACCGCCGGCCGGGCTCGAAGTTCGTCTCCACGTACCCCTGCAGCCGCTCGACCGCGCCCTTCGCCTGAGGATCCGCCGGCTCGCAGAAGTACCAGCCGACGGGCAGCTGCCCGCACCACCCCGCATACGCATCCGTGGGCCGCCCGCCACCAGCGTGCAGGCACCCCTCCCGGTCCCACACCATCAGCTCGGGGATCGCGCCGATCGACCACACGCAGCGAGTCATGCCCCACAGGACGTCCGGCGCCTCCTTGCTGAAGATCAGCGCGCCGGCGCCGGCGCGCGAGTACCCCAAGCAGCAGACCACGACCCATGCGCGGCGGACCTGCCCGTGACCGACCGGCACCGGCTGCGAGGTCGCCCACAGATCCCATTGGCAGATCTCGCCCGGCCGATAGACCGTGCGCTGGTGCGTGCGCAGCCGCAAGAACATCGGGCGGATCTCCCGCAAGTAGTCGTCTACGATCGTCTTCGCGCCATCGAACCCCAGCGGCTCGATCTCCTCGCGCACCCTCACGCCCGGGAGCTTCGGATCGTCCTTCAGCAGCCGGTGGATCTCGTCCTTGAACGGATCCAGCTTCGACGGCCGCTCCCCAACCTTGAACGCCGGCGGCTCCGACGAGCGCAACGCCGCCCGGACCGTGTTCCTCGACAGCCCGGACCGCCGCACCAGCTCCTTGATCGAAACGCCCCGCACAAAATGCTCGCGCCGCAACTCGGCCCACCGCTCCACGTCCAGCACGCCTCCTCCTGGCCCTCGATCAACACGACCAAGCCAGGCTCACGACCACCTCGGACGCCTCCGCCACCGCCCACGGGGGTCAACTCTCAACCGGCGAAGGGGGGTCAGTCTCTCACCGGCGCCGACAGGCGACGAGGGATGCGTGCGCTTCTGCGACGCCGCGGCCCACGCGACGCTGCCCGCGCCGAGCTTTTCGCTTTCGGGTGGCTTCTCCGTCCTGCTCGATTTTCAAGGGGACAAGATCGAGGAGCAGACGATCCTGGGAGGGCGAGAAGAGGGCGGTAGTACCCTCGTGCTGACTGATTGTCCTGACGGGGTCTGGGGTTCGGTCCGCCTCGAGGTCCGAGATCGGGCAGGCCGTATGTTCGTTGCGGACGCATGCACCTCCGGCGCTCACGGGCGACGGCTCTTATGCAGGCTGGTTTCGGAAGAGAACCGGCTGAGCGTGGTTGAGCTTCAGCCGTGGTCGCCTCCCGAACCGTTAGCGGTGTCTGTGCTGCGCGCAGATAGTCCGACAGACTTCCCAGGGTTCGTGGAGGCGCTCTGCCTCTCCGGATGCAACGACGATGGCAACCGGAGTGGCCAGTTTTTGGGGCGCGCCGCGAACGTGGCCCTCTTCGACAGAACGCTCGGAGATGACCGGATTGGGCCGTATCGCGCCGCTTCGAACACCCGTGCACGCGAGGATCTGCCTTCCGGGAGCACGCATGCCCTTGACGACGAAGGGCGCCGACTCTTTCTTGACGACGCTGAACACCTTGCCGAATGGATCGACGCGGGGAAGCTCTCTCGAAGAGACACAAGGCATGCGTCCGGACTGGCATTCCGCTGGCTTTGCGACCGTCGGCCGCTTTTGAAACGGGTTGCTGATCACTACGGTGTTCTTCTCAGCTTGCCGGATCTGGATCCGCGGCGGGCGCTCACGGATGCGATGCTGCAGGACGAGCCGGTCTTTTACTACCACCGCGACGTCTGGGAGGGGGATTGGCTCGCGCTCAGCGCCTTCCGGGGCGATCTGGCGTTCTGGGTCGCGGGGGAGCGACGGATCTCATGGGAAGGGTTCGTCAAGTTCGTCCGCAACAAGCTCGGTGGCGGCCACTTCGACCCCGAGGACCGGAAGCGCTGGCAGGTCCAACTGGACTCCATGATCCGGGAAACCGAGGTCAACGGCGAGGCCTGGATCGACGTGAAGATGCTCGCTCTAGTGCAAGCGCTAATGCTCTCTGCCGAGAGTTGCGGTTTGCTCGCGCTTGCGCAGTACCCGCTGGCTTAGCACCGGTGGGACGATTCGGATGCCGTGCAAAGACCGCGGCTTGGGGCGTATCCGCTGCGGGGGCACCGTTCGATGCGGAGAATCCCGTGGTTCCGTGTCCCGAACCATGTCCCGAGCTGAGCATTTCTGACGACACTTGATGACAGCTGGGAGCCCCTGATGTGGCTCTACAGAGCCAAGAAGCACCGCACACGAGCGGCCTCTTAAGCCCAAGGTTGAAGGTTCGATTCCTTCACGGCCCACTGCGGAAGTCCTGGATCTAGACGCTGCGGGGATACCGGTCGGTGATCAACGCCCATCTGCTGCCGGCGTTCGGGAGCATGGCGATCGAGGCCGTCACGACCGAGGCGATCGAGGCGTGGATCGCGACGGTCGACGGGTCGATCCGGACGCGCAACAAGCTCATGATCCTGCTCCGCGGGATCCTCCGCCGGGCGAAGAAGGTCTAAGGCCTGCCGTTCAACGCGGCCGCCGAGGTCGGGAAGTACCCCCAGCGGCGCAGCGGCGACATCGAGGTCTTCTCGCCTGAGGAGGTCTGGGCGCTCGCGCGGGCGGCCGAGACCGATCAGGACGCGGCGATCTTCCTGACGGCCGCGTTCACTGGTCGACGCTGATCGCGGCCGTTCCGGCGAGCGCATCGGCGACGACGGACGCGCTACGCACCGGCCGTGCCGGCCCAGGTGGTACGGGGCGTCGGGCGTACACCCCTCGGCGACCTCGCCGAGCCCAACAGAATGGCCCGAGTATGGACGACGGCGTGATCGAGCAAGCCGACGAGCCAGCGCGGCCGCGGTTCCGGGACCGGATTTCATCGGCGATCCCAGCTACGACCGCTCGCGCCTCCGTGGTCGGCCGCCCGAGTGCGCGTGGCGGGCGCCAGAGCTAGGCGGCCGCCGAGGCGAGCAGCACCACGTTCGTGAAGCTCAGCGGCTTCGAGCCGCCCCCCGCATCCGCGGCGGCCTGCGTGATCGCCTCCCAGGCCTCTTCCTGGGCCTCGCCGGCGTACTGCTCGATCATCGCCCGGATCGGGGCCGCGATCGCCCTGATGTAGGCGGTGAAGTGCTCCGGGGAGTCGAACTCGAAGGTGACCTCGTCCTGCTCCACCGCGACCTTCGAGAACCCACCTCCCTTGAGCAACCCGCCGAGGGCAGCGGGTGTGGGCCGCGAAAGGGGCCCGGGCGTTCCGGCCGGGGGCGCGGGCACGTTCAGCCGCTCCCTCGTCGTCCTCATCGGGATCGAGAGGAAGGGGACCTGATCGGGCTCCCCCCACGAGCTGATCGCTATCCGCGCGCCCGGCTTGAGAAACGCCCGGACGCGCCCTGCGGCGGCCTCCGCGTCAGGCTCGAAGATGATTCCCCAGCGCGACACGGCGGCGTCGAAGCTCGCGCGCGGAAAATCGAGGCTGGAGGCGTCCGACTGGACGAACTCGACGTTGCCCAAGCCGGCCGCCGCCGCGCGTTCACGCCCGAACGCGAGCATCTCGGCGGAGATGTCCGTGGCCACGATGCGCCCCTCCGGGCCGGCCTTGCGCGCGGCGGTGAGCGCCGGCTCGCCGTAGCCGGCGGCGATGTCCAGGACCCGGCTTCCCGACTCCACGCCAGCGAGCTCCACCAGCCGTTCGCTGATGTGCCCATCTGCCCTGTCATTGAACTCGCGCCACTCGTTCCATCCCCCCGCAGCAGAGGCCCAGTTCCTGTGCTGCGACTCGCGAAATGCGACCGGGTCTGTCGCCCGGGATTCCATGCTCGGTCCTCCTTACGGCCCCATTGCAATACACGGCGACGCTAACCGATCCGGGTCATCGGCGGGCTCGCAGCGACCATTGCATCGAGGGCTCACCCGGGGACGATGACGACGAGCCCGGCCCCCGGATCGACCTGATCGCCGGCGCGCACGAGCACCCGCTCGACGCGCCCGGCGACCGGCGCGTCGAGACCGAGCTCGGTCTTCATCGCCTCGAGGGTGACCATCCGCGCCCCGGCGGTCACCCGGTCGCCGGCCCCAACCTCGACCCGCCAGACGCTCGCCGACATCGGCGCGGCGATCAGCACGCCGCCGGCAGGTAGGTCGTCCGGCAGGGCGGTCGCCGGGTCCGGCGCGGTCGGCGGCCCCGGTGTGGTCGGCGGCCGGCTGAACTCCCCGGCCGCCGCCCAGGCCGTCCGCTCGATCGAGAAGGCGCGGGCCTGGCGGGCGCGGAAGGCCGCGATCGAAGCGGCCTCGCGCCCGAGGAAGGCCTCGTGGTCTGCGAGGCTGAACTCGCCGGGCTCGATCTCCACGGCCAGTCGCCCGGCCGCCAGGTCGGCGCGCAGCTCGAGCAGCTCGTCCGCCCCGACCGGATGCCAGCGAATGCGGTCGAAGCAGCGCAGCAGCCACGGCGAACCGGGCTCGAACGGGCCGCCGGTGCGGAAGCGGCTCCAGATCTGCGTGGTCCGCCCGACGAACTGGTAGCCGCCCGGGCCCTCCATACCGTAGATGCAGAGGTACGCCCCGCCGATGCCCACGGCGTTCTCCGGCGTCCACGTCCGCGCCGGGTTGTACTTCGTCGTCACCAGCCGGTGGCGGGGGTCGAGCGGCGTCGCCACGGGCGCGCCGAGGTAGACGTCGCCGAGCCCGAGCACCATGTAATCGGCGGAGAACACCGTCCGGCGTACGTCCTCGACCGAGTCGAGCCCGTTGATTCGCCGGATGAACTCGATGTTCCACGGGCACCACGGGGCATCCGCGCGCACCCCGGTCATGTAGCGGGCCGTCGCCTCTCGGGTTGCCGGGTCGTCCCACGACAGCGGCAGGTGGACGACGCGGCTCGGCACGCACAGCGCGTCCACCGCCGGCAGGTCGTCCTCGAGTCCGGCGACCACGTCGACCAGGCGGCGCACCGGCAGTACGTCCGGATCCACGTGGAGCTGGAGCGACCTGATGCCCGGGGTCGCCTCGATGAGGCCGTCCAGGCGCGCGGCGTGCACCCGCTCGGCCAGGGCGTGGACACGCATCCGCAGGCCGAGGTCGAGCACCATGGGTCCGTACTCGACGAGCAGGTTCTCGTCGCCCGAGCGGCGGTAGCAGACCTCTGGCCCGGTGTCAGAGGCCGCACGTCGGCCGAGCACGCCGTCGTCGGCGGTCCCCGGCGTCGATTTCCTGGGCGACGCGAGCCGCCCCGAGGGCAAGGACCGCAGCCCCCGTGCCGGACGCTCGGAGACGCCGACGAAGCGGATCGTGTCGCCCGGGCGCAGCTGCCCCAGCTTCCACCGCTCGGCGGCCACCACGGTCGCCGGGCAGACGAACCCGCCGAGGCTGGGCCCGTCCGGCCCGAGGATGATCGGGACGTCGCCGGTGAAGTCGACGGCGCCGACCGCGTATGGCGTGTCGTGGATGTTCGACGGGTGCAGGCCGGCCTCGCCGCCGTCCGCTCGCGCCCACTGCGGCCGCGGGCCGATCAGCCGCACGCCGGTCCGCGCCGAGTTGAAATGCACCTCCCAGTCGGACGCGTAGAAGGTGCGGATGTCCGCCCGCGTGAAGAACTCGGGCGCCGCGTGCGGGCCCTCGGTCACCCCGATCTCCCAGGCGTGCGCCAGCTGCGGCCGGAGCGCGGCCGGCACCGGGGCCGGCGTTCCCGGCGTCCCGGGTCGCAGGACGTCGCCCACGCGCAGCGCCCGGCCGCCGTGGCCGCCGAACCGCCCGAGGGTGAAGGTCGACGCGCTGCCGAGGTAGGCGGGCACGTCGAGGCCGCCGGCGACGAGGACGTAGACGCGCAGCCCGCGCCCGTCGGCGGGCCCGACGTCGAGGATCGCGCCGGCTGGCACGGCGACCGGCTCCCAGGTTGCCACGGGAGCCCCGTCGAGGGTCGGGGTGCAGTCGGCGCCCGCCAGGCAGATCGTCGTCTGTGCTGTGAAGCGCAGCTGGGGTCCCGACAGCGTGCACTCGAGGCCCGGCGCGCCCTCGGGGTTGCCGAGCGCGAGGTTGCCGAGTCGAAACGACCGGTCGTCCATCGGGCCCGACGGCGGCACGCCGACCCGCCAGAGGCCGACCCGACCCGGCCAGTCCTGGACGGTGGTCATCGTCCCGGGCCGCAGCACCTCGATCCGCGCGTCGGCGTCGACGACGCCGTCGAGCGTGCCGGTGGTGTGCGCGGCGGCGGCGAAGCGCTGGTCGGTCAGGGCGGCGCGCAGCAGGCCGAGGTTGGTGGCGATGCCGTCGACGCGGGTGCCCTCGAGCCCGGCGTGGAGCCGGGCCAGCGCCTGCTCGCGGGTCGGGCCGACGGCGATCACCTTCGCCAGCAGCGGGTCGTACGCCGTCCCGACCTCGGTCCCCGTCTCGATCCACGTGTCGACCCGCAGGGCGTCGGGGAAGCTGGCGTGCGTGACGAGCCCGGCGCTCGGCTGGTGGCCGCGCGCGGGGTCCTCGGCGTAGACCCGCGCCTCGACCGCGTGACGCGCGGCGGCCGGCGGGGGGTCGTCGAGCATCGTCGTGTCGCCGGCGGCGAGGCGCAGCATCCAGGCGACGAGGTCGACGCCGCGGACCTCCTCGGTCACGGGGTGCTCGACCTGGAGGCGGGCGTTGACCTCGAGAAAGGCGAACTCCTCGCGCGCGGCGTCATATACGAACTCGACGGTGCCGGCCGACCGGTACCGGACAGCCGTGCCGAGCCCGACCGCCGCCGCATGCATCGCCGCCCGCACGCCGGCGGGCAGGTTCGGCGCCGGGGCCTCCTCGATCACCTTCTGCCGGCGCCGCTGGAGCGAGCAGTCGCGGTCGCCGAGGGCGATCACCCGGCCGTCGCCGTCGCCGAACAGCTGCACCTCGACGTGGCGGGCGTGCTCGATCAGCCGCTCGACGAAGACGCCGGTGCTGGCGAAGCTCGCCGCCGCCAGCCGCTCGACCCGGGCGAACGCGGCGACCACGTCGTCGGGGCCGTGGCACGGCTCGAGGCCGATCCCGCCGCCCCCGCCGGCGGCCTTCAGCATCACCGGATAGCCGATCTCGCCGGCTTGCGCCAGCGCCTCCTCGACGGTGGCGACGAGCTCGCTGCCGGCGATCAACGGCACGCCCGCGGCGGCGGCCAGGGCGCGCGCCGTGTCCTTGCGCCCGAACTGGTCGAGCTGCGCCGGCGTCGGCCCGACGAACTCCAGGCCGGCCGCCTCGACCGCGGCCGCGAACGCGGCGTCCTCGGAGAGCAGTCCGTAGCCCGGGTGGATCGCCCCGGCGCCGGTGGCCGCGGCGGCGGCCAGGATCCGGTCGGCGCGCAGGTAGCTCTCTCGGGCCGGGGCCGGGCCGATCAGGACGGCCGCGTCGGCCGTGCGCACGTGTGGCGAGCCGCGGTCGGCCTCGGAGAAGACGGCCACCGTGCGCAGCCCGAGCGCCTTGGCCGAGCGGTCGATCCGGACGGCGATCTCGCCGCGGTTGGCGATCAGCAGCGTGTCGAACGGCCGTCCCGCGGCCATCAGCCGGCCTCGGTGACGATCATCCTCACCGGGGTCGGGTCAAAGCCGTTGCAAGGGTTGTTGATCTGCGGGCAGTTGGAGACGAGCACCAGCGTGTCGATCTCCGCGTGCAGGCTCAGCTTCAGCCCCGGGGCCGAGATCCCGTCGACGATGCCGAGCGTCCCGTCCTGCTCGACCGGCACGTTCATGTACCAGTTGATGTTGCTGACGAGGTCGCGCTTGCCCAGGCCGTAGCGCGCCCCCTCGAGCAGGAAGTTCTCGACGCACGCGTGCTGGTGCTTGGTGTGGTGGCCGTAGCGGAGCGTGTTCGACTCCTTGCTGCAGGCCCCGCCGATCGTGTCGTGGCGGCCGCAGTCGTCGGCCGTAATCGTCATCAGGGCGCGGCCCTCGCAGCTGCGCAGGACGCTCCCGGCGACCAGGAAGATGTTGCCCTGGGCGCTGACCGTGTCCGGCGCGCTGTAGCGCTCGGCCGTGTCGGCGGCGTTATAGAGCAGGCAGTCGACGGCCTGGTTGCCGCCGAGGTCGACGATCGTCAGCTCCTGTCCGGCGGCGACGACCGCCGACCACGGCGCCCGGGCCGGGACGAGGTCGTCGCGCACGACGCGCACCTAGGCACCCCGCGCGACGGCGTAGTCGGCCGTGTTGAGGAACGCTCGCTCGCCCTCGGGCGTCGCCGTCCAGAGCTCGTCGCTCGGGCCGGTCGGCACGCCCCTCCACGCCAGCAGCTCAAGCGGGCCGCACGTATACCGCGGCCGCCGATCGAGCGCGTGCGGGGCGTTCGCGATCAGCACGATCAGGGGCAGCTCCGCCCGCAGCGTGACCGCGGAGCCGGCCCCGGCCGAGCCCGTGCGGGTGAGCGCCCCGTCCTCGCCGACCTTCGCGCCCTGAAAGAACGACACGCTCGGCGGCAGGTCGCGCGGCCCGAGGCCGTGCTTGGCTGCCGCCAGCAGCAGCAGCTCGCGACCGGCCGGGGCCGGACCGAAGGCCGTGCCGTCGCCGTAGCGTTCCTCGTTGGCCGCCCGCGACGGCGCGCCGCAGAGCGCGTCGTGGCGGCCGGAGCTGTCGGACGCGATCGACGCGAGCACCCGGCCCTGGTCTGAGAGGAGGAGATGGCCGCGGCCCAGATACGCCTGCCAGAGGACCTTGACCGTGTCGGCAACGTTGAGCCGCTCCCACGGCTGGTCGCGGTTGTAGAGCATGACGTGGGCGCAGGCCTCGCCGCGGAGGTCGCGCAGGCGCAGGTGCGTCCCTGCGGCCAGGACGCGCGACGCGTAGCCCCCGCCGGCAACCGTCTCGGCCCATGTCAGGTCGCCCGCGGCCACCCCATCCGGCGGGTCCGGCCAGGTGGCGGCCGGTAGGACCGGCATCGCCTCCGCGCGCGCCCCGGCCTGGGCGCGGGCGTGGTCGCGCGCGGCGCGCGTGGTCTCGGTGCTCGGGCTCAAGCTCCCGCCACCTGAGCCGAGATGGTCATAGGTATGACCATATGCCGGTGAGGGTCGCGAGTCTTTGGACCGGCGGTCCAAGACCCGTGGGACCGGTCGTCCTGGCGCGCCCGGCGCCGTCTCGGCCGGGACGCGCGCGCGTCGGCAGATCGCCGGCGTCGGTTTAGCACACGCCGAAAACACCGAAGACTCGTCCGGCATCCGTCCAGTCCCCCCCGCGGCCTGCCGATCCGCACGGCATGCCCGCTCACATCGCACACGGACCCCGGATCATCCGCGCCCTCGCGTCACTGCTCGCCGCCGGCTCGCTTTGCGCCGGACTGGCCGCGTCGGTCTCGACCGCCGCTCCGGCCGCCGGCCAGGCCGTCTCCGCCGACAGCGCCGCCGGGACCGCCGCGACCGCCTCGGCCGACGCGTCGGCGTTTCCGGTCAACTCGGCGGCGATGGCCAAGGCCGAGCTGATCGCCGTCGAGTACTGGAACACGACCCCGTGCTCGGGCCAGGTCAGCGTGAGCTGGGGCTCGCTCGACCCGACGATCAACGCCAGCTCGAACTGGTGGAACCCGACCGAGGCCTACGGCAACGCCGCGGCCAACAGCCAGTGCTCGATCGTCTTCAACCAGTACCAGAAGTTCGACTGGCCGATGTTCTGCTCGGTGATGGTCCACGAGATCGGCCACCTCACCGGCCACGAGCACGTGGCCGACAAGACTTCGGTGATGTACCCGGTCTACATCGCCCCGATCCCCCAGTGCCAGGGCGCGGCGCCCGGCGCGGCGGCACCGGCCACGGCACATGCCGCGTCGGTCAAGAAGGCTCACAAGGCGCGCAAGCACCACGCCGCGAGCAAGGCCCGCAAGGGCTAGTGCAGCGTTCCACAAGTTCCTTGGCGTCTGGCGGCGTCTGGACGCGCCTGGCGCCACCCGACGTCCGCACACGTGCCACCAGCACGCCCGCGGACACCGGGCGACGCCAGGTCACGCCCAGCCACTCGCCAGACCCACAAAGGAACTTCCGGACCGCTGCACTAGGAGTCGCGTCGGAGCAGCGACAGGCGCACGAGGCGGTCGTCGACCGCGACGCGTGAGACTCCGAGCGGCGCGTGGTCGCGGGAGAACAGGGTCTCCACGAGCTCGATGTAGGCGTCGCCCGGCTCGAGCCCGAGGCCGCTCGGCTCGGTCGGACCAGCCACGCGCGGGATGATCTCCGATGTCGCGTAGTCGATCGTCGCGTGGCAGTTGGCGCTGAAGAAGGCGAACGTCGTGTCGGCCTCCGCGAGCCGGTCGAGCGGGACGGCGAGCCGGTCGACCGGGACGATGTCGGTGACGGCCATGACCGGCTCGCCGCCGGCCCGCAGCAGGCGCTCGACGTGAACACACGGCGCCCCCGGCTCGACGTCCAGTGCATGCGCCAGATCCGGCGGCACACCCGCCAGGTGGTGTGTCTGGCGGTCGGCCGACGGCTCGTGTCCGCACTGGGCGATGAGCGTCGTGAACGGCACGAGGCGGTTGAGGCGCATCGTCGAGCGCAGCAGATGGCTGTTGACGAACGTGCCCCGCCCGCGCCGGCGGGAGATCAGCCCGTCGGCTTCGAGTGTGTGCAGCGCGCCGCGGAGCGTCGTGCGGCTGACGCCCAGCATTCCGGCCAGCTCGGCCTCCGGCGGCAGCCGACCGCCCGGGAATGCGTCGGCGTCGATCGCGCTGAGCAGCGCCTCGAGCGCCCGTTCGCTGAGCGGCCGGTTCTCGAGCCGCTCGACCGTCGGCCGATTGATCGGGGACGCGCTGATGATTCATCATACGTATCACGAATGCGCCCGGGGACCCTCCGCCACGCCGATCCGGCCCGCGACGGCGCCGACTGTTCCGCGATCTACGCGCCGGCCGTCGCCGACGGCGCGACTTCGTTCGAGGAGCCGCCCGCCCCGTCGCCCGAGGCGATGGCAGCGCGGATCACGGCGACGAGCGAGACGCATCCCTGGCTGGTGATCGAGGACGGCGGGCGCGTGCGGGCCTATGCCTACGCGTCTGAGCACCGCAGTCGGGCGGCCTACCGGTGGGCGGCGGACGTGGCGATCTATGTCGGCGACGACTTCCGCCGGCGCGGGGCCGGTCGCCGGCTGTACCTCGCCCTGTTCGACCTGATGCGCCGTCAGGGGCTCGTGATCGCCTGCGCCGGCATCGCCATGCCCAACGTTGCCAGCGTCGGGCTGCACGAGGCAGTCGGCTTCGAGGCGGTGGGCACCTACCGGGAGATCGGCTGGAAGGCCGGCGCCTGGCGTGACGTCTCCTGGTGGCAGCTGCGGCTCAGCGACGCCGACGACTCGCCCCCGGCCGAACCCGGACCGCCGGTGCGGCTTCCCGCCGGGACTCGGTGACGTAGTTCACACACTCGTCAGATCGCTCCTGCGATAGTCGGCTGATCCGCGACCGCGCGTCCGCGTTCACCCTCGAGGATGGCAACGTTCCCGTGTCCTACCCCGTGACGCTCGAGATCGACTACATCCAGCGACGTAGTCGTCTCACCACGTTCTTCCGCATCCTGCTGGCGATTCCCCTGTTCATCGTCGGCATCGTCTACGCGATCGGGCTGGTGCTCGCCGTGATCGCCGCTTGGTTCGTGCTGCTGTTCACCGCGCGCTGGCCGGCCGGCCTGTACGAGTTCGTGGCCGGCGTGATCCGCTTCACCGCACGCATAACCGCCTACACCTTCCTGGCCGTCGACACGTATCCGCCGTTCGGGCTCGGGCCCGACGACGCCTATCCGGTCCGGCTCCACGTCGCGCCGCCGCAGGCGAGCTACAGCCGGCTGAAGGTCTTCTTCCGCGGGCTGTACGTGATCCCGGCCTACGTGATCGCCTACGTCCTCACGCTCATCGCCGAGCTGCTCTCGATCGTCAGCTGGCTCGTGATCGTGGTCCTCGGACGTCAGCCGGCCGGCCTCCAGAACGCGCTCGTCTTCTGCCTCACGTACATCACGCGCACCAACGCCCTGCTCTATCTCCTGACCGAGACGTACCCGCCGTTCTCGGCGTGAAGTCGTAGGCGGCGACGGTCGGCGCCGGGGCCGCCGCCGCGGACGGACGCGGCTCAGGAGCGGGCGTCCCGGCGGCGCGCGAGCACGTCGAGTGCCTCCTCGACCGTCGCGCGTCCCATCCCCTGGCGGCGCAGCAGCGCCGTCAGGGCGTCGGCTCCCATCGACTGCTCGAGCAGGTCGAGCTTCTGCCATGTCCACTCCGCCGACGGCTCGCCGTCGTCGCCCGGCGCGTCCAGCATCCGCCCGAGCTGCCCGAGCAGGCGGTCGAGGCGCTCTAGTTCGTCGTCGGGCATCTGCTGCCCCGCAGGCTACGCCCGCGGCTCCACGCGTGCGCGGACGCCGCGGCGGCCTGCCTGGGGTCCGTCGTGGGGCGGCGACGACGGCGTCGTAGGCTCACGGGATGGGGACAGACGACCGGCCCGCCGCCGATCCCGCGCCGGCCTGGCGCATGCTGGCCCGCGTCGTGCGCGACGGCCAGCCCGACGAGGTGGCGATCGAGGAGCCGCTCGAGATCCGCGTCGACGGCCGGCCGCTCGCGGTCACGATGCGCACGCCCGGCCACGACGAGGAGCTCGCGCTCGGCTTCCTCCACGGCGAGGGCCTGATCGACCGCACCCACCCGGCCGGGCCGACCCGCGACCTCGCCGGCAACGTGATCGAGGTGGCCGGACCGCTGCTGCGCGACCCGGGTGCTCGCAGCTTCTACACGACGTCGTCGTGCGGCGTCTGCGGCAAGGGCGCCCTCGCCGAGGTCGCCGTCAGCGCCCCGCTCGCCCCGGACGGCCCGCGCGTGGCCCGCGCGCTGCTCGCCGCGTTGCCCGACCTTCTCAGTCAGCCCGGCTTTCGCCGGACCGGCGGCCTTCACGCCACGGGCCTGTTCACCGCCGCCGGCGAGTTGATCCTCGCCCGCGAGGACGTCGGCCGCCACAACGCGATGGACAAGGTCATCGGCCACGCGCTCCGCGCCGGGGCGCTCCCGCTGGGCGGGCGGATCCTCTGCGTCAGCGGCCGGCTGTCGTTCGAGCTCGTCCAGAAGGCGGCCGTCGCCGGCGCCCCGATCCTCGTCGGCGTCGGCGCGCCGACCTCGCTCGCGGTCGATCTGGCCGCGGACCGGCGGATGACGCTGGCCGGCTTCGCCCGCGGCGGGCGCGCCAACGTCTACACGGGCGCCGAGCGCGTGATCGATTAGCGTTGACGCGGTGGACCGCCCGCCCGTCCGTCCCCGCCTGCGCATCCTCACGGTAGTCGGCAATCGGCCACAGTTCGTCAAGGCCGCCGCGGTCTCCCGCCACCTGCGCGAAGTCCACGACGAGGTGCTCGTCCACACCGGGCAGCACCACGACGACGAGCTCTCGGCGGTCTTCTTCCGCGAGCTCGAGCTGCCCGAACCCGACCACTGGCTGGGCGTCGCCGGTGCCACCAACACGTCCCAGCTCGCGCGCATGCTCGCGGCGCTCGAGCCGCTCCTCGCCGCCGCCGAGCCCGACGCCGTGCTCGTCTACGGCGACACCAACTCGACGCTCGCCGGCGCGCTGGCCGCCGCCGACCGCGGCGTCCCGCTCGCCCACGTCGAGGCCGGGATGCGCTCGTTCGACCGGACCATGCCCGAGGAGCGCAACCGCGTCCTGACCGACCAGCTGGCGGCGCTCCTGCTGTGCCCGTCGGCCACGGCTGTCGCCAACCTCCGCCGCGAGGCCGTGCCCGGCCGGGTCGAGGACGTCGGCGACGTGATGGTCGACGTGGCGCACGCCGTCCAGCCCGTCGCCCGCCACCGCGACGGCCCGCTGCGCGAGCACGGCATCGACCCGGGCGCCTACATCCTGGCGACCGCCCACCGCGCGGCCAACGTCGACGACCCGGCGCGTCTGGAGCAGCTCGTCACCGTGCTCGAGGCGATCGACGAGCCGATCGTGCTCCCGCTCCATCCGCGGACGCGGGCGCGGATCGACGCCGCCGGGTTGACCGGGCGTATCGAGCGTGCGGCGCGCGTCTGCCGCCCGCTCGGCTACCTCGACTTCACCGCCCTGCTCTGCCGGGCCCGGGCCGTGTTGACCGATTCGGGCGGCGTCCAGAAGGAGGCGTACCTGGCCGGCGTGCCGTGCGTCACGCTGCGCGGGCAAACCGAATGGGTCGAGACCGTCGCCGCCGGCTGGAATGTGCTGGTCGGCCTCGACCCAGCCGCAGCCGTGGCCGCCCTGGCCAGGGCTGCTCCAAATGATCGCCCCGAGCTGTACGGGGACGGGCGCGCCGGCGAGCGCGTCGTCGCCGCGCTCGGGACGCTCTGATCAGCGCCGGCCGGTTGGCGGTCAATCTTGCGTGGAGGGTGTCAGTCGGACATAATCGGAAGCGCGCGGGGGGGAGGGGACCCACATACCCGCACACCCGCATCGGCGTGAGGACTCGTGACCGGGGGGCCGTCTGACAGCGCTGCGGCTCGCTGGCTAAACAAGCGATGAAAGGGAAGCATCGATGAAGAGGCGCAACCTCCTGCTGGCGACTGCGGCGGGCGCGATGTTGGCACTGCCCGCGGGCGCGGCCGCCGTGCCGGTGCAAGTGTTCCCCGGAACCGGGATCTTCCTTGTCCCGGGCACAGGGTTGCCGGGATCTCCGGGCCAGAACGGCGACAACGGGACGCCCGGAGCTGTCGGCGGCCCGGGCGAGAACGGCATGGACGGCAGCCACGCGGGGCCGTCTACGGACGGCGGGTCCGGCACCAGTGGCTTCGTCGGCGGCGCCGGCGGCGCCGGCGGCACCGGCGGCACCGGCGGCACCGGCGGTACCGGCGGCACCGGCACGAGCAGCGGCAACGGCAACGGAGGCGACGGAGGTAGGGGAGGAGACGGCTTCCGCGCGATGACCGGCAGCAGCGGCGGTCGCGGCGCGCCTGGCCTGTTTGTTGGCGGCTCCGGCGGCAACGGGGGCAACGCCGGCAACGGCGGCAACGGCGGCACGGGCGGCGCCGGCGTGACCAACGCCAATGGCAACGGCGGCAACGGCGGCAACGGCGGCGCCGGCGGCCGCGTCGTCCAGCCGGGCGGCAACGGCGGCGATGGAGGCTTCGGGCTCATCTTCGGCGGCACCGGCGGCAACGGCGGGACCGGCGGGTCAAGCGGCAACGGCGGCGCCGGCGGCAGCGGCGGCAGCGGCGGTGTTGACACGGCCAACGGGGGCAACGGCGGCAACGGCGGCAAGGGCGGCGATAACGGCGGCAGCGCCACGAACGGTGGCAATGGCGGCAACGGCGGGGGAGCGCTCATCTTCGGCGGCAACGGCGGCAGCGGCGGCGCCGGCGGCAACGTCGGCGTCGGCGGCGTCGGCGGCATCGGCGGCTCCGGCAGCACCCCGGGCACAGCCGGCAACCCGGGCAACACCACCGGCACAGCCGGCAACGGCGGCAACGGCGGCAACGGCGGCGACGGCCTGCTGATCGGCGGCGCCGGTGGCGCCGGCGGCGCCGGCGGCAGCACGGGCGGCAACGGTGGTGACGGCGGCAACGGCGGCGACGGCCTGCTGCTCGGCGGCCCTGGTGGTCCGGGCGGAGCCCCCGGCGGAACGGGCGGGAGCGAGGGGGCGAACGGACAGTCGGGTAGCGGTCTGCTCAACAACGTCCTGCCGGCTCCGCTGACCGGGATGCTCACGGGGATCCTCGAGCGCTGATCGAGGAGTTCGCGAACGCGGACGAACCGGAGGAGGGCGCGCTGTTGTCCGCATGGCGCGTCCTCCCGGTTCGAGCGCTGCCCTCAACCCCTAGCCAAACACGACCCCAGCCGTGGAATCAACCGACTAGGCTGCCGTGGGCGCCGTGCGCGCCATCAGCGTGTCGCCGGCCGCCTTCATCCAGACGTTCTGGTCACGGCCCGGCCCGACCCCGACGAGCACGACCGGTACGCCGGTGTACTCCTCGATGAAGGCGATGTAGTCGCGCGCCGCCTGCGGCAGGTCGGACTCGCTGCGGCACTCGCCGAGGTCCTCGCTCCAGCCCTCGAGCGGCTGGACCTCCCCGGTCGCGTGATGGAGCACCGACTGGTGGTAGGGGAAGTGGTCGAACACGGCGTCTTCCTTGCCCCGGTAGCGCGTGCAGACCATCAGCTGATCGAAGCCCGAGAGCACGTCGAGCTTGGTGATCGTCAGCGCCGTCAGCGTGTTCAGCCGCGCCGCGTAGCGGAGCGCCACGAGGTCGAGCCAGCCCGTCCGCCGCGGTCGCCCGGTCGTCGTACCGAACTCGCCGCCCTTCGTCCGCAGCTCCTCGCCGACGTCGTCGTCGAGCTCGGTCGGGAAGGGGCCCGAGCCGACGCGCGTCGTATAGGCCTTGCAGATGCCCCAGATCTCGTCGATGTCCTTCGGCCCGACGCCGGCACCGGTGCACGCCGCCCCGGCGATCGGGTTCGACGAGGTGACGAACGGATACGTGCCGTGGTCGATGTCGAGCATCGCCCCCTGGGCGCCCTCGAAGAGGACGTTGCGCCCGGCGGCCAGCAGGTCCCACGTCAGCCGCGGCGTGTCGGCGATATGGCGCTCGAGCTGGTGGCCGTAGGTCAGGTACTGCTCGGTCATCGTGTGTAGGTCGAGCGCCGGATCGCGCGCGAACGGCCGCAGCGACAGCCGCTTGGGCTCGAGCGCCGCACTGATCTTCTTCTTGAGGATCTTCTCGTCGAGCAGGTCCTGAACGCGGATGCCCAGGCGCGCCGCCTTGTCGGCGTAGCACGGTCCGATGCCCCGCTTCGTCGTGCCGATCTGAAGCTTGCCCAGGCGCGCCTCGCCGGCGGTGTCGAGGAACAGGTGATAGGGCATGATCAGGTGGGCGTTGGCCGAGACGCGCAGGCCGGACACGTCGATCCGCCGGGCGCGCAGCGCCGAGATCTCGTCGATCAGCACGCCCGGGTCGACGACGACGCCGTTGCCGATGATGCACCGCTTGCCCGGGTAGAGGATCCCCGACGGGATCAGGTGGAGCTTCCACTCGATGCCTTCGCGCACGATCGTGTGCCCGGCGTTGTTGCCGCCCTGGAAGCGGACGACGGCGTCGGCGCGCTCGGCGAGGAGGTCGGTGATCTTCCCCTTGCCCTCATCGCCCCACTGGGCGCCGACTATCACGATCCCCGGCATGCTCGCCGCAGTCTACGCACGACGTCAGATCGAGCGAGCCCAGCGTCGCGGGGCGCTCACGTCGGGAGCGGGTAGCTGACGCGTCGCGCGTCTTCGCCGAGGAAGGGCAGCGGCTCCCCGCACATCCCCTCCAGGCGCGAGACGATCCGCTCGCCGAGCTGGGCAGACAGCTCGTCGTGGTCGAGGTTCGAGGTGACGAGCGTCGCCCGCTGCTCCTCGTAGCGCGTGTTGATGATCGAGTAGAGCTGCTCGAGCACCCACTCGGTCCGGCGCTCGGCCCCGAGATCGTCGATGTGCAGGAGGTCGGCCCCGGCCAACCGGTCAAGGAAGTCGAGCACGCCGCCGGCGTCGATCGACTCGCGGATCACGGCGAGCAGCCGCGGACACGAGTAGATGGCGACGGTGCGCCCGGCTTCGATCGCCGCCTTGGAGACGATCATGGCCAGCGCCGTCTTGCCGGTGCCCGCGCCCCCGTGCAGCCAGAGGCTGCGGCCGGCGTCGAGGTTCTCCTCGATTCGGCGGACATAGGCGCGCAGCTCGCGCACCTGCGTCGGGTAACGGCGCTCCATGTCGATCACGTCGGTGTGCTCGAAGGAGATCTCCCGGTAGAGCTTGGGGATCCGACCCTCGAGTCGCCGGGCCCGGGTCGCGGCCAGTCGCAGCGGACGGCAGCGGCAGTCGCGCGTCGTGCGCGTCTCCTCCTCGACGAGGAACCCGCTCCCGTCGCAGAGGCCGAACTCGCAGCGGCGGCGGCTCATCGCGGCGGTGCGCTGGGAGCCGGACTGGGGAGGCGGGGGGCGGGCTGGGCGGTCATCGTGGATCAGTCTGAGCGTAGGGCACCGGTCGGCGGCGAGTGACGATGTTCGCGCGCGCTGCGGTCTTTTCCGCGGTCCGACGCGCGCCCGCGACGCCACCCGTCGCGGGCTTGACCTCAGCCGGTCCCGCCGGCGTCAGGCCGTCTCAGCCGCGGTTCTTGCCGTTGCCGCCAGCGCCCTTGCGCTTGCGCCCGAGTAGCCGCATGTGGGTGTCGGCGACCGATCCGGCCGTCTGGAGCCAAGCGCTCATCTGCTTGGCGACCTCGTCACCCGGAGGCTCGACCGTCCCGTGGATCATCCCGGCGACGAGCTCGTCGAAGCGCGTGCCGTGCTTGATCAGGCTCGTGACCTTCTCCTTGGCCTCGGGGATCTCCTGGCTCAGCGGGAGCGACAGGTTCTGCAGCACGTCGAGGATCTCGCGGATGTTCTGCCCGGTCTCCGACAGCTCGAGGTCCTCGCCCGTGACCTCGCGGTCGCAGCCGCAGTAGCAGGTCTCAGCCATGCCGCCACTCTACCCGCGGGTCGCGTCAGGCGGTCGAGGCCAGGATCAGCTGATCGAGGCCGGCCGTACGCACGGCTTCCTGGTCCTCGGTGTACTTCAGCACCGACCCCAGGGTGAGGTCGATCGCCTCGGGGCTGAGCGCCGTGATCTCGAGCAGCTCGAGCGCCGCCAGCCAGTCGATCGCCTCGGCCACCCCCGGCGGCTTGATCACGTCGGCCTGGCGCATGCGGGCGATCGCCGTCGCGACCGCGACCGTCAGCTTCGGCGCGGCGCCGACCTGGCGGTGGAGGATGTCGGCCTCGCGGCGCAGGTCCGGGTAGTCGATCCACTGATAGAGGCAGCGGCGCTTGATCGCGTCGTGGAGATCGCGCGTGCGGTTCGACGTCAAGATCACGATCGGCGGATGCGTCGCCGTGATCGTGCCGAGCTCGGGGATCGTCACCGTCGACTCGGCCAGCAGCTCGAGCAGGAACGCCTCGAAGTCGTCGTCGGCCCGGTCGATCTCGTCGATCAGCAGCACGGCCGGACGCGGCCCCGGGTGCTCGAGCGCGCGCAGCAGCGGCCGGCGGATCAGGTAGTCGGGCCCGAAGAGCTCGTGCTCGCCGAGCTTGCTGCCCGTCGAGTCGGCCAGGCGGATGCTCAGCAGCTGGCGCGGATAGTTCCACTCGTACAGCGCCTCCGCCGCGTCGAGGCCCTCGTAGCACTGAAGGCGGATCAACGGCGTCTCGAGCACCGCGGCCAGGGCCTTCGCCAGCTGCGTCTTGCCGACGCCGGCCTCGCCTTCGAGCAGCAGCGGCAGACCCAGCCGGAGGCTGAGGAACAGGCCGGCCGCCAGACCCTCGTCGATCAGGTAGTTGACGTCGCCCAGCTTGAGCGCCAGCGTCTCCACGGTCGGTATGCGCTGGCGGATCTCGCCGGCGGCGTCACCGGTGGTTCTCGGCGGACTCACCGGCACATCATGCCTGATGGGAATCGTCGGCGTCCGCCGGCGGCAGCCACAGCTTCCCGCGCGAGAGCTCGCCGAGGCCCAGCCAGGCCAGGTTCATCATCCGCAGGGCCTGGATCTCCTTCGGCTGCTCGGGGTGGCGCATCCACCAGGACCCGAGGCCGACCACCCCGGCGACCACCGCGTGGGCGATCGGCTCGCTTGCCTGCGCCGCCAGCTTCGCGTCGATCCCCTCGGCTGCCGCCGTCTCGAGGAAGATGTCGGTCAGCAGGCGCGCCATCTCCGCGTTCGACCGCGCCGCCCCGGCGGCGAAGGGGCCGCCGCTCTGCGGGCCATGCGGGTAGAGCAGCATCCACGACTCGCGATGCTCCTCGATGAAGGTGAAGACCGCGAGCAGGCCCCGCCAGAGCCGCACGTCCTGGGGCAGGTCCGGCGGCGTCAGCCGCTCGACCGTCCCGATCAGCTGCGTCGTCGCCTGTTCCACGCAGGCCAGGAAGAGGCCCTCCTTGGATTCGAAGTAGGCGTAGACCATCGGCTTGGAGACCCCGGCCGCGGCCGCGATCTCCTCCATCGAGACGTCGTTGTAGCCGCGCTGGCCGAACAGCCTGCCGGCGACCTCGAGCATCTCCTGCTCGCGGACCTCGCGCGGCACCTTGGCGCGCCCCACCGGGCGCCCGGTGGCCTGACGGTCGCCCTTTTCGATGTCTTGGCTCACGATCCCTACTTCTGGTAAGTTTACCGACGGTAAGCGTCGGATGCACGGCCTGCTGAGGGCGGCGCCGGCTCCGGCGGGGCACGACGTCCTCCTGGGAGCACAGCATGAATATCGCGTTGGTGGCACGCCCCATCCCGGCCGACCAGTGGTACTACCTCGTCGGTCTGCTCGCCTTCTACTGCGTCTGCGTCTTCCTGCTCTTCGTCTTCGGCAAATCGCAGGGGACGCCCAGCATGTGGGCGTATCCGTTCCACCAGATCGCCGACAGCCTCAAGCGTCTGACCGGCTTCCCGGGCTGGGCGATGTCGGGGGCGCTGACCGGCCTGCTCGCGCTCCTGATCGCGGTGATCGGGTTCTACTGGGATGTCGCCTGGCACATCGACTTCGGGCGCGACAAGAACCTCTTCACACCCCCGCACGTGATGATCCTCGTCGGCCTCTGGGGGCTGTCCTTCGCCGGCGCCGTAAGCGCCCTGATCGCGTCGCTCGAGCGCGTACGCATCCCCCGCTCGGCGATGCTCCTCGCCCTGCTGGGCGTCGTCGCCTCGTCTGCCTTTCCGATCGACAACCTCTGGCACAAGGCCTACGGCCTCGACATCACGCTCTGGAGCCCTTCCCACCTCCAGCTTGTGACCGGCGGCGTCTTCGGCACGCTGGCCGTACTGCTGCTCCTGGCCGAGGCGCTGCCGTCGGCGCGCCCGACGATCGTCGGCAAGGCCGTCCTCGTCACCGCGTTCGGGGCCGCGCTCGTCGGCATGAGCGTCTACCTCGGCGAGTTCGACTACGGCGTCCCGCAGTTCCAGCTCGTCTACCTGCCGATCCTGCTCGCGCTCGCCGGCGGCTTCACGCTCGTCTTCGCGCGGATCGGGCTCGGTCGCGGCGGTGCGGTCGGGGCGACGGTGATCTACCTGATCCTGCGCGGCGTGATCGCCCTCGTCGTCGCCGGATCGCTCCACCACACGTTCCCGCGCTTCCCGCTCTATCTGCCGATGGCCGTCGTGGTCGAGGCCGCCGCGCTCCTGGTCGGCACCGGCCGGCGGCTGCGCTTCGCGCTCGTCGCCGGCGCCCTCGTCGGCACGCTCGGGCTGGCCGGCGAGCTGGCCTTCGTCGCCATCTCCGGCTACGGCCCCGTGGCCGGCTCGCTGCTGCTGCGCACGGTCCTCCTCGCCACGCCGATGGCGTTCGCGGCCGCGATCCTCGGCGCCGGCATCAGCCGGGCGTTCAAGTCCGGGCAGACCGGCCTGCCGGCACCGGCGGTCGCCGGCGCCTTCGTCGTCCTGCTCGCGGCGCTCCTGATCCCCCTGCACCGCGGCGTCGGGCACGTGCACGCGGTGATCGGCCTCGACCACACGACCGGACAGGCCCACGTCGTGGTCGGCGTCACGCCGACCAACGCCGCCAAGGGCGCCGGCGCCTTCGAGGTCCTCTCGTGGCAGGGCGGCGGCAGGGTGCGCACCGCGCTCCACGCCGTCGCGCCCGGCCGGTACGTCTCCGACGGCGCGGTGCCCGTCCAGGGGACCTGGAAGTCGATGGTCGTGCTCGACCGGGGCGACGAGGTGATGGCGGCCCCGATCTATCTGCCGGCCGATCCGCAGATCAAGGCCAAGGCGGTGCCGGCGCTCACCCGGCGCTCGGTGAACTTCGTCGAGGACACGAAGGTCCTGCTGCGCGAGGCCAAGCCCGGCCCGCCCCTCCCGGCGACGCTGGCCTACACCGTCTGGGGGCTGTCGACCGTGCTGTGGATCGGAATGATGGCCTTCACCGTGGCCAGCGGGGGCACGCGGCCGCCGCTGCGCCGGCCGCGGGCGCAACGGGGGCCGGCAATCGCGGCGCAGGGGTGACAGCGGGGCCCGCGGCGTGTATATCTGTCGCCACAGCCAGCGACTGGAGGCCCGTCCGATGACGCACACACCGCTCACACACGCAGTCGGCGGCGGTCGGCGGTCGCGACTGGCGGCGCTGGCCGTCGGTCTGCTGCTCGTGCTCGGTGGCGGGGGCGGCGCCGTGGCCGCGGCGGCGCCGGCGCCGACCTTCAATCCCTTCGTCACGTCGTGCTCGAACGCCTTCTTGGCCGGCGACTCGCGCCTCGGCCCGGCTCAGCTCGAGACGTTCGGCATCGTCGCCCCGATCCTGTTCGGCTACGACCGCCTCGCCGGGCTGACCCCGACGGCGTTCCTCGCCACCTACTGGGACCCGGCCGCCAACGGCGGCGCCGGGGGTTGGCGCTACCCGCCCGACAACGGCTTCCTGCTCGGATCCGGCGGCCAGCCGATCGAGTTCGTCGGGACGCTCGCTCCGGGCGAGCTGATCGACCGCTTCGGCAGCGAGTTCGGGGCGTTCCTCGCGCCTCAGGACACGCCCTACGCCCAGCGGGCCCTCCCGCCGCAGAGCCTCGACAACTTCGATCCGGCGTACACGTGCAACTACCACCTCTACCGGGTGCTGCGGCTGTTCCACGCCGAGGAGGGCCCGATCGCCCCGGGCTTCGGCCAGGCCGGCCGCGGCATCCAGTTCGAGCTGCTGAGCTCCCTGGTCCCGGGCGCCCCGAGCCCGCTGAACGTCCTCTGGCTGATCAACAACCACTACCTGGCCCGGGCGAACTGACCGGTGGGCTACGCCCTGCCGGCGGCGAGGGCCGCGAGCGCGCGCATGCCCGGCACGAAGAGGTACTCGCCGCCCCGCGTCGTGACGAACGACTCCTGCGGGGCGAGGAAGAACGGCGGGTCGCCCTGGATCGTCATCTTGCCCGTCCCGGAGTCGTCGCCGAGCAGGAAGTCCTTGTCGTGCCCGAGGCCGAAGATGTTGCCGTCGTTCAGCCACTGCATCTGGACGGCTTCGAACTGGCGCGAGATGCTCGCCTGAAAGCAGACGAAGACGAGGCCGCGCGCGGCGCCGTCGTCGACCACGGCGTCCGCGACGAGGGGGGGCCCATAGGGCATGCCGCGGCGGATCATCCGGTGGCGGAAGGAGAGCGCACCGTCGAAGCCGAGGGCGTCGCGCGGGTTGGAGCGGCGGATGTGGGCACCGAGCGGGCAGCGCCGGCCGTCGCGGTCGCCGTCGTAGCGGAAGTCGTTGGCCGCCGGCGTCGACGGGTCGTAGCCCGGCACGGGCCGGTCGGGGTGCATCGCCAGCGGCGTGCCGTCGGCCCAGCGCCCGACGACCTTCGCGGCGAGCTTCGCCTCGTCGCCGTCGGCGTAGAGCTTCGCCCCCGCGGCGATCACCCGCCGCCAGCGCGCGACATCCTGATGGAGCTTGCGCCAGACCATGTAGGTGCCGCCCCGCCCGAGTGGGCCGTCCGGCCGGGTCGGCAGGCGCCCCTTGGGGTCGTCGCGCGTGTCCTCGTCCGGGTAGCCGAGGATGAACTCGCCCGGCGCGAGCGCGCGCCAGGCGCCGTCCTTCTCGGGCACGCCGCCGCCGTGCGCGCGCTCGTCGCTGGAGCCGGCGATCGCCGGCTGGGCGAAGCCGTCGGCGAAACCGAAGTGCTCACGCGCCCCGGGTAGCAGCGCGGTCTCCTGCTGGTGGACGATGCGCAGATCCCCGGCCGCCGTGATCGCCGCCTGCATCTTCCCGAGCGCCCGGTCGCGGTCGGCCGGCGTGCGGGCGTTGATCGTCAGCAGGACGTGCGCTTCCCCGGTGCCCAGGCCCGCCTCCCAGCCGCGCGGGTCGCTGGCCGCGACGTCGCCGAGCCGCGCCGCGCGCTTGGCCATGCCGTCGGCGAACTCGGCCGGGAAGCTGCCGAGGACCTCGGCCGGGACGCCGAGCGCGGTGAGTCCGGCGGCGGTCAGCGCCACGTTCAACGTCGTCGCCGGCTTGCCGTCCGTCCACGGCAGCGCCGTCGTGACATGACCGATCAGGCCCTCGAGCCAGGCCCGGGCCGGCCCGGACGGTCCGGCGATCGCGACAAACGTGTACGACGTGCAGACGTAGTCGTTGCCGTAGGCCCGGAGGATGTCCCCCTGGAGGTCGCCGAGGTCGAGTTGGAGCGGCCTCGCCATCAGCCGGGGAAGGCTTCTACGAAGGCGCGCTGGAGCTCGGCCGCCGGCATTCCCTGGGTGCGCGTGGCGAACGCGATCAGCCGGTCGCGCTGGGCGAGGCTCGCCAGCACCTGGTCGACGGTGGCGTTACCGTAGGCGGCGAAGAAGAAGCCGCTGTCGATCTGGTTGTGCTTGAGGTAGGCCTTCAGCGGCGCGCCGCCGGCCGGCCGGGGGCAGCCGATGCAGCGTCCCCAGATCTCGGGCGCCTCGTCGGCGAGCGCCGCGCAGAGGCGGTCGAGATACGGGTCGAGCTCGCCGTCGAAGTTGCTCGAGAAGATCAGCGACGGGATCTCCAGCGTCTCCTCGTAGGGCTGGTCGTAGGCCGGGTCGCAGTTGAACTTCTCCACGATCACCCAGCGGCCGATGTGGGTGCCGGCGACCTTGGCCAGCGGGCTCGGTCCGCGCTCGCGCAGTCCCTCGAGGTACGAGCGCAGCGCCGCCTCCTCGCCGGGGGCGATCGGCGTCATCGCCATGAAGCCGTAGGCCTGGCCGAAGACGTTCGCCGAGCTCACAGGCACCCCTGGGCATCGGTCAAGAGCTTGCGGTAGGCCGTCGCGAAGGCTCCGGCATCCAGCTCGGCCGCGGTACGGCGTAGCGGGGCGAGCTTCTGCTCGAGGTCGAGCGCCGCGTTGACCATGGTGATCGTCGCCTGCGGATAGGCCGAGTAGAAGTGGCTCGCCTCCGTCTCGTTGGCGCGGATGTACTCCTTGAACGGCCCGACCGGCAGCGCCTTGGGAAAGCCGTAGGAGCTGCCGAAGAAGAGCGCGATGTTCTTCGTCAGCACGTGCGAGAAGGCGTCGATGTACTCCTCCCAGCCGCCGTTGAAGTTGCTCTCGAAGTACATGTGCGCGTAGCGGAGCTTCTGCTCGGGCTGGGGCGGGCCGTTGTAGGGGATCTTCGTCACGAACGCCCAGCGCGCAAAGTGAATGAACGACAGCTGGCGCAGCGTCTCCGTCAGCTTCGGCACGCGCTTGGCCAGGAACCAGAGGAGCGGCAGGTAGAGGCGGCCCCACCACTTGACCGTGCTGAACACGGTGATCGCGATCACCTGACCGTCGATGTTGCGCGAGTCCGTGCCGGTGGCCGTGACCGGTCCGGCCGTGGGTTGCGGGCTCACGCGGCAAAGGTACGCGCCCGATCCCGGCTCGTCAACGGACGCCACCCGTGCCTGGTCAGGCCGGCGGCGGTGGCTCCGCGTGTGCGTGCGCGTCGACCTGGGCGAGCCGGGGGAGGGGG
This sequence comes from uncultured Solirubrobacterales bacterium, assembly GCA_963742705.1. GTDB lineage: Bacteria > Actinomycetota > Thermoleophilia > Solirubrobacterales > Solirubrobacteraceae > Palsa-513. The sequence continues at coordinate 119,043 of CAVUMZ010000006.1, forward strand.
TCGACCAGGCCGCAGCCGACGGCGCCGACGAGCGCCCCGGCGCCGAGCGCCCTCGTCATACGGCCGAGGCGGGCCGGCAGCAGGGCCGACCCGACGATCGCGATCGTCCCGCCGACCGGGAGGTTTGCGTAGCGCAGGCGCGTGCGCCCGAGCCGCTCGCCCCAGCGTCCGGCGTGCGGATCCGCGTGCAGTCTCTGGGTCACCCTGACGCCGGCGGCGAGCCCCAAGCCGAAGGCGAGCGCCCGGATCATCGGCGTCGGGCCGTCGCGGCGAGCGCCGGGTTCGTCCAGCCGGCGTCGCCCGGGTTGATGTTCGTTCCCGGCGGGACGATCTCGTCGATTCGGTCGAGCACGGCCGTGTCGAGCCGGGCGTCGGCCGCGCCGAGCTGTGATTCGAGCTGCTCGAGCGTGCGCGGGCCGATGATCGCCGCGCTCACGGCCGGGTGGCGGATGACGAACGCCAGGGCCAGGTGGATCAGGGAGATGCCGGTGTCGTCGGCCAGCGCGCCGAGCGCGTCCGCCGCGTCGAGCTTAGCCTGGTTGGCCGGGACCGAAAGGTCATAGCGCGCCGGCAGCCTCGCCTCCCGGTGGGAGGTCGGCTTCTCGGCGCCCCGGCGCCAGCGACCCGACAGCCACCCGCCGCCGAGCGGGCCCCACGGGATCACGCCGAGGCCGTACTCGCGGCACGTCGGCAGCACGTCGGCCTCGATCCCGCGCGCCAGGATCGAATATGGCGGCTGCTCGCAGACGTAGCGCTGGCGGCCGCGATCGCGCGCGACGAACTGGGCCTTGACGATCTCGGTCGCCGGGAAGGTCGACGAGCCGATGTAGCGGATCTTGCCCTGGGCGACGAGATCCGACAGCGCGCCGAGCGTCTCGTCGTGCTCGGTGAACGGGTCCCAGCGGTGGACCTGGTAAAGGTCGATCCAGTCGGTCTGGAGGCGCCGGAGTGACGCCTCGACCTCGCGCATGATCCAGCGGCGGGAGTTGCCGGCCTGGTTGGGATCGTCGCCCATCGCCGCGTGGAACTTCGTCGCGAGCACGACGTGCTCGCGACGGCCGCCGCTGAGCGCCTTGCCCACGATCGTCTCCGACTCGCCGGCGGAGTAGATGTCGGCGGTGTCGATGAAGTTGATGCCGGCGTCGAGCGCCCGGTGGACGATGCGGATCGACGCGTCGTGGTCGGGCTCGCCCCAGGAGCCCAGCATCATCGCGCCGAGGCAGAGGGGGCTGACGTGGATGCCGGTCCGGCCGAGCAGGCGTGTGTCCATCGCCCGTCAGCTCCCGAAGTTGACGGTCGTGAAGACGTTGATCGTCTCGCCGAGCTTCTGCGCCGTCTTCGACGAATAGCGCCGCGCGGCGTCCCACTGGACCCGGTAGAGGCCGGCCTTGAGCTTGGGCAGCGGCAGCAGGCGGCTCTTGACCTTCAGCGTCCCGCAGGGTCCGGCGAGGTGGCCGAGGCGTCGGGTGGCCAGCAGGTGGTTGCCCAGCAGGTAGTGCGCGTAGAGCGTGCCGCCGGCGGTGAAGCCCGAGAAGCTGTAGGCCTTGGTCACCTTGAGGCTGTTGGTGTGGGGAGAGACCGACACGGCCAGGCGGCTGATCGTGATCGTCGTCGTCGCGGTGACCGGTGGCGTCGGGTCGTCGTCGGTCGCGATCAGGGGCTCGCTCAGCACTGCGGGCGCGAGGCCGGGGATCGGAAGCGGCTGGAAGACGGCGGTCGCGGTGCCCTGGGCGTCGGCGTCCTTCAGCGCGTAGAGGCCAGGGTTGGACCCGCCCACCGCGAAGGCGACCTGGTCGCCGGGCGGGAATCCGGTCGCCGTTGCGGTGACCATGTCGCCCTCGGCCTGGATGTCGTAGCACGGCCGATCGACCGTCACGGCCGGGGCACCGCGTGCCGAGGGGGCCAGCGCCAGGGCCAGGACCGATGTCGCGACGGCGCCGGCGAGCCTCACCTGACCGAATATAGCCCGGTCGGCGGTCGCGTCGGCCTGCCGGCCGCAGGCGCCGGCCGTGTTGGTCGCCCCGCGGGGACGGCTGGCCCGCGGCTCGTGCGGCTGAGGGCCAGCGCCGCGGGGCAGTGCTGCTTCCCGTCTCGCGGCCCGCCACCGTCCCCGCGACGGCCTACCCGAAGCGATCGCCGCTCGTGTAGTTCATGAAGCGCGGGAACTCCGGCTGGAAGGTCAGCGTGACGGTGCCGAGGGCGCCGTTGCGGTGCTTGGAGATGATCAGGTCGGCCTCGCCCGGGCGCTCGGAGTCGTCGGGGTTGTAGTAGTCGTCGCGGTAGATGAACACGACGACGTCGGCGTCCTGCTCGACCGCCCCCGACTCGCGCAGATCCGACAGCAGCGGCCGCTTGTCCTGGCGCTGCTCGACGCCCCGGTTGAGCTGAGACAGGGCGATCACGGGGACCTCGAGTTCGCGCGCCAGCAGCTTGAGCCCCCGGGACATCTGACCGATCACCTCGGCCCGGTTCTCGCTGCGCGAGTCGGCGCGCAGCAGCTGGAGGTAGTCGACGATCACGAGCCCGAGGCCGCCCTCGTGCTGGGAGTGCAGGCGGCGCGTCTTGGCGCGGATCTCGAGCAGGCCGATGTCGCTCGAGTCGTCGACCCACAGCGGCGACCCGGCGAGCCGCTGGCTCGCCTTGATGATCTTCGGCCAGCGGTCTTCGCCGACACGGCCCTTGCGCAGCTCGTCGCCCTTGATCCGCGCCTGCGAGGCGATGAAGCGCTGCGCGAGCTCGGCTTCGGACATCTCGAGCGAGAACAGCGCCACCGGCTTGCCGTACTCGATCGCGGCGTTCTCGGCGATGTTCGTCACCAGGCAGCTCTTGCCCATCGACGGCCGGGCGGCCAGCACGATCAGGTTGCCGGGCTGGAAGCCGCCCGTGATCGCGTCCAGATCGCGGAAGCCCGAGCCGGTCCCGGTCAGCGTCGTCTCCTCCAGCGACAGCCGGTGGAGCTTGTCGAGCTCGTCGTTCAGCACCCGGCCGATCTCGCGGAAGTCCTGCTTGCTGTCGCCGTGGGCAACCTCGAGCACGGCCTTCTCCGCCCGCTCGACGATCTCCCGCGCCGGTTCGCGCTGGTCGAGCACGCTCGTCTGGATCGCGTAGGTCGCGCCGAGCAGCCGGCGCATCAGCGCGGCGTCGCGGACGATCTGGGCGTAGTGGCGCAGGTTCGCCACGTTCGGCACCGTCCCGGCCAGCGCGTCGACCGCCTCGCTCCCGCCGGCCGCGTCGAGCCTGCCGGTGCGCCTGAGCTGCTCGCTGACCGTCAGCAGGTCGATCGGCTCGCTCAGCTCGTAGAGCTCGAGCATCGCCCGGTAGATGACGCTGTGGCGCTCGCGGTAGAAGTCCTCAGCTCGCAGCGCCTCCTCGATCACGAGCGAGTACATCGTCCGGTCGCTGAGGAGGATCGCCCCGAGGACCGACTGCTCGGCCTCGATGTTGTGCGGAGGCGTCATGCCCCCGGCGTCCGCGCTCGCCGTCCCGCGCACGTGGGGGATGATCTGGGCCGGGGTGCTCATCGCCCGGGCGACTCTAGATCGGCCCGGTCGGGTCCGGGATCGTCTGGCCGCTCGCTCCGCACGATTTCAGGATGGCGCGGCCGCCGGACGAAGGCCCGTCGGCCGCCCTGGCCCCGCGAACAGTCCGACGAGCCGCGACCGGACGGGTCGCTCGTCAAGCGCCGCGCCGCGGATGCCGATGCGATCCGGAGGCGGGCGATTCCCGCCGGCCTGTGCCGGCGGACGCCGGGTACCGGCGGTCGCCGCCTCCACGAGCCAAATGCACCCAGACCACATCGGCACCCCCAAGCTCGGCACACCGACGCCGCAGCCGCCCGCCGGCGCCGTCGTCGGCGGCGGCCGCTTCGAGGTGGTGCGCCCGTACGACGACGGCACCCTGCTCGGACGCGACACGGCGACGCTCGCAAGCGTCCTGATCACAACGGCCCCGGCCGACCTCGTCAGCGCCGAGGCGACCCGGCAGATCGGCCGTCAGATCAGCGAGCTCGCCGGCCTGCCCGGCGTCGGGGCGCCGCTCTACGCCGGTCGGGAGGGGACGCGCTTCGTCCTCGTCAGCCCGCTCGTCCACGGCGTTCCGCTGGCCGAGCGGCTTCCGGCCGCCGGCCTCGGCCTGGCGGCCACGCTCCAGGTGGCCCGCGACCTGCTGGCGGCGCTCACCGCCGCCCACGCGCGCGGCGTCGTCCACCGGGGCATCTCGCCGGCCAGCGTGATCGTCAACCCCGACGGACCGGTGCGCCGGGCGACGCTCGCCGGCTTCGGCGCCGCCGTGCTCCGCGACTGTGCGCCCGAGGAGTCACGTCCGGCCGACGTGCGTTACGCGGCACCGGAGGTCGCCGGTGTCCTCGACCGCACGGTCGACCACCGCGCCGATCTCTACTCGGTCGGTCTCGTCCTGCACGAGTGCCTGACCGGCCGGCCGGTCCTCGTCGCCGCGACGCGCGGCGAGCTGCTGCGCCGCCGCCTGACCGATCGCCCGCCGCCGCTGCGCGACGAGCGGCCGGAGATTCCCCCGGCCGTCGAGGCCGAGATCCTGCGCATGCTGGCCGTCGAGCCGTCCGCCCGCCCGGACGGCGCCGCCGAGGTCCTGCGCGCACTGGGCGACTCCGGCCCCGCGCTCGACGCCCCGGGCCGCGCCCGGGGCCGCCGAGCGGGACGCGTGCCGCCGGTCATCGCCCAGAGCACCCTGCCCGCCGCCGGCCGGATGGTCGGCCGCGACGGCGACCTGGCGAAGCTGACGGCCCTGCTGGGCGAGGCCGCCGCTGGCGCGGGATCAGGTCTCCTGCTCGAAGGCGCGGCCGGCATCGGCAAGACATGCCTGCTCGACGAGCTGTGCCGGCGCGCCGCAGCTGCGACCGGCGACCAGGTCGTCGTCCTGCGCGGCCGGGCCGACGCCCATCCGCCGCGGCCGGCCAGTGCGCTCGCCGGGGTGGTCGCCGGCTTGACGCGGCTGGCCGCGGCCGACCCGGCCTGCGTCGGGCGCCTGCGCGCGGCGGTCGACGCCGACGCCGCCGGGGCGCTCTGCGCGCTCCTGCCCGGCCTGCGACCGCTGCTGGGGCACGCCCCGCCGCCCGCCAACCAGCGCGCCGTCCCGACCGTCCGCTGGACGGCGGCGCCGGCACTCGGACGAATGCTGGCCGCCGCCGGACGCCCGGGCGCGCCGGTGCTGATCGTGCTCGACGACTGCCAGGCGGCCGACCACGCGACGCTCGCGCTGATCGCCGCCTGGGGCGCCGCGGCCGCCGCGGCCGGCGCGACGCCGGCGCGACACGCGGCGCTGATCGCGGCCTTCCGGCCCGGCGAGCTCGACGCCGAGCATCCGCTGCTGGCGCTCGCGGCGATCCGCAGGATCCATCTCGGCGGCCTCGACGACGCCGCGATCGTCAAGATCGTCCGGGCGACCGGCGCGTCCGTCGACCCGGCGGCGCAGAGCCTGATCGTCGGCGTCGCGGCCGGCAACCCGGCGCGGGCCGAGCTCGCCGCCGGCTGCCTGCGCGACGCTGACACGACCTCCGTTCGCGGACGCGCCGGCCGAGGCGCTGCCCGCCCGCCGGGTCGAGCTCCTGAGCGACGACCTGCGCAAGCTGCTCGGCGCCGGCGCCGTGCTCGGGCGGGAGTTCTCGCCCGACACCGCCGCGGCGATGCTCGGCCGTGGCGACACGTGGGCGTCGCTCGTTCGCGCCGACGCCGAGCGCTGCCAGCTCGTGACCGCGGCCGGACCCGAGGCGCAGCGGCTGACCTTTCGCGACGACGCCTTTCGCGAGGCGCTGGTCGCCGCGACGGCGCCGTCGGAGCGGCGCCGTTTGCACAGCCGTGCCTGCGACGTGCTCGCCCAGCAGGGTGCCGGAGTCTTCGCCGTGGCCTGGCACGCTCTGGGCACCGGCGACGCGGCCCGCGCCGTGCCGCGGGCGCTCGCCGCCGCCCGCGCGGCCACCGAACGGCAGGCCCCGGACGTCGCCGAGATCTATCTGCGTGAGGCGCGTCGCCATGCGCCGGAGCTCGCCCCGCAGGTGGCGGCCGAGATCGTTGAGGACCTCGCGGCGGCGCACCTCGCCCAGGGCCGCCCCGACCTGGCCGAGGAGCAGCTCGCCGACGCGCGCCGGCTCGCGCCGGAGCCGGCTCACCGCGCCGCGCTCAGCGCCACGCTGGCCCGGCTCGGCGCGTCGCGCGGTGACCATGCGGCCGCTACGGCGGCGGCGCAGGCGGCGATCCGCAACCGCGGCGGCCGTCTGCCGCGATCGCGCGTCACGGTGATCCTGCTGCTGATCCTCGAGATCGCGCGGCTGCGACTCGGTCCGCCGCGTCGGCGGGCGGCGGCGGCTGCCGCCGGTCAGATCGCGCCGGCGGCGGAGTACGCACTGCTCGCCCGCTGCTACGCCGGCGCCGGCCGTCGGGCGCCGCGCGCGTGGGCGTCGCTGCGGGCGCTGCGGATCGCCGGATCGGCCGGGCCGAGCCCGCTGCTCGTCGAATGTCAGAGTGTGCACGCCCACCTCCTGCGCGACTTCGGCTTGCGCCGCCGGGCGCTGGCCGCCGCGCGCCGCGCCGTGACCACGGCGACCGGCCTCGGCGAGGATCGGGTGATCGCGGCGGCGCTCGCCGTCGACGCGGAGCTGCTCTACGGCGCCGGGCGCCTCGAGCCGGCGGCCGACCGCTTCGCCCGGGCGGCCGAGCTGCTGGGCGACGCCCCAGCCGCGGATGCCGCCATCCTCGGCCGCGGCTTCTGCGACCACCGGCTGGGGCGGCCCGAGCGGGCGCGGGAGACCGCCGCCGCCGTGCGCCGCCGGGCGCTCGTCGCCGGCCGGTCGGAGCTAGCGGCCGAGGCGCTCGGCCTCTGGTTGAAGGCCGCCGGCCGACCGGGCCCGGCACCGGTCGAAGAGGACACGCCCGGACCGTCGGCGGCGGCGCTCGAGGCGCATGGCCTGACGCTGCTGGGCCGCGGGGAGCTCGACCGGGCGATCGACGTGCTCGCCCGCGCGGCAGCCGCCCCGGGCTCGCGCGAGACGACCGGCTCGGCACGGGCCTGGTTGGCCAGCGCCGCGCGGCTGGCCGCCGAGCGGGACCCGGCGGGGACGCGGCTCGGGCGCAGCGCCGCCGTCGCGCGCACGGCCGTGCGCGCCGCCCGCGCCGCCCGCAGCAACCTGCCCCACGCCCTGCGCGAGCAGGGGCGCACCGACGCCGCGCTCGGCCATCCCCGGCGCGCCCGCCGGCGGCTCGTCAAGAGCCTGCGTGCCGCCGAGCGCCAGGCCGCGCGCGAGGAGCTCGCCCGGTCGCTCGTGGCGATCGGCGAGGTCGGCCTCACCGCCGGCTGGCCGGATGCGGCGAGCGCCCTGGCCCAGGGCGAGCGGGCGCTGGCCGAGCTGGCCGACGGGCCGCGGAACATTCTCGCTGCCGCGGCACGCCCGCCGGCGCCCGCCGAGCCGCCGATGGCACCGGAGCCCGCGCTCGACGAGCGGCTGGCGACGCTCCTGGTCGGCGGCCGCGGCATGTCGGCCGCGCTGTCTGACGAGGCGATCTACGACGCCGTGTGCGAGGCGGCGCTGCCGCTGCTGCGCGGTGATCGGGCGGTGATCGTCGAGATCGCCGTCGCGGACGGGCGGCCGCAGGTCAGCGGGCTGGCCCCGGCCTGCGACGAGTCGCTCGCGCGCGTCTGCCGCGCGCTCGGGCTGAGGGCGGCTTCGACCGGGCGGGCGGTTGCGGTCACAGCCGACGAGGCGCAGGCGCTCGGGGTCGACGCGCCGGCGATCGCCGACAGCGGCATCTGGGCGGCGATCTGCGCTCCGATCCTGCTTGACGACAGGGTCAAGAGCTGCATCTACATCGACCGCTCGGAGCTCGAGGAGCCGTTCGGGGCCGAGGAGCTGCGGATGGCGGAGTTCATCGCCGGGATGGCCGGCACGGCGCTCGAGAACGCCGAGGGCTTCGCCAAGGTCGAGTCGGTCAGCCGCTCGCTCGAGCAGCGGGTCGAGGAGCGCACCGCCCAGCTGGCCGACTCCAACCGCCAGCTCGACCTCTCGCTCCAGCACCTGACCGAGGCGTTCGAGCGCGAGCGGGCGTCGGCGGCGGAGCTCAAGCACCAGGCCTTCCACGACCCGCTGACCGATCTCGCCAATCGCGCCCTCTTCATCGACCGCGTCGGGCACGCGCTCGAGGTGGCACGCCGGGCGGGCCACGAGGTGGCGGTGCTGTTCGTCGACCTCGACGACTTCAAGACCGTCAACGACTCGCTCGGACATCCGGCCGGGGACGAGCTCCTGGTCGCGGTCGCAGCGCGGCTGCGTGAGATCCTGCGCACAGCCGACACAGCGTCGCGCCTCGGCGGCGACGAGTTCGGCATCGTGCTCGAGGGGACCGACCGCGCCGGTGCCGTGCGGGCGGCCGAGCGGATTCTGGCCGCGCTCGAGCATCCGTTCAAGCTCGCCGCGAAGGAGGTCTTCGTCCACGCCAGCATCGGCATCGCCCTGCGCGACTCGCAGGACATCACCGTCGACGCGCTGCTGCGCAACGCCGATGTGGCGATGTACATCGCCAAGAGCCGGGGCAAGCGGTCCTTCGAGCTGTTCGAGCAGCGCATGCACGACGAGATCGTCCGCCGGCTCGAGCTCAAGGACGACCTCCACCGGGGGATCGAGGCGCACCAGTTCGTCGTCCACTACCAGCCGATCGTCGATCTCAAGACCAACCGCATCCATGGTCTCGAGGCCCTGATCCGCTGGAACCACCCGGTCCACGGCATGATCTCGCCGCTCGACTTCGTCCCACTCGCGGAGGAGACGGGGATGATCCGCGCGCTCGGCGACTGGGTGCTGCGCACGGCCTGCGAGGCCACGCGCGCCTGGCAGCTGCAAGACGGGCACGTCGGCGAACGCCTGACGATCGGCGTCAACCTCTCGGCGCGCGAGCTGCACGAGCCCGGCCTCGTCGACTGCGTCGCCGCCGCGCTGCGCGGTTCGGGTCTGCCGCCGCAGGACCTGACGCTCGAGATCACCGAGAGCGTCCTGATGAGCGACACCGACGCGGCGATCGCCAGGCTGCGCGAGCTGAAGGCCCTCGGCGTGCGCCTGGCGATCGACGACTTCGGCACGGGGTACTCGTCGCTCTCCTACCTCAAGCACCTGCCGGTCGACATCGTCAAGATCGACAAGGAGTTCGTCGACGACATCGCCCGCGGGCCGCAGGAGGCCGCCCTCGCCGGGGCGATCGTCGCGCTCAGCGAGACGCTCCACCTCCAGACGGTGGCCGAGGGGATCGAGCAGCCCGACCAGCTGCGGGCGCTCCACCGGCTCGGCTGCGACTTCGGCCAGGGCTATCTCTTCGCCCGCCCGGCCGCGGCCGCCGAGACGGCCGAGTTGCTGCGGGGGGATCGTCACTTCCCCGTGGCCGCCGCGGCCGGCCTGCGGCTGCTGCGGGCCGTCTAGGGCCTGCAACAGCCACTATCCTTGACGTCCGGCAAGTTGCCACGACGGCCGCTCCCACCGACTCTGTCCAGTGATCCGAAAGCCCGCGGGCCGGACCCGGTTCGCCGTGACGCCGAGCGCTCGCGCCAGGCGATACTCGACGCGGCCGAGCGGCTCTTTGCGCAGCGCGGCTTCGAGTCGACCAGCCTCCAGGAGATCGGCGGCGCCGCCGGCGTGTCGCGCGGCACGCCGGGCTACTTCTTCGGCTCCAAGGACGCGCTCCGCCGCGCGGTGCTCGACCGGGCTATCGCGGCCCGGCGTGACCTCGTCACGCAGATCGGCGTGCGCGCCGTCGCCGCCGGCCAGCCCCCGGCTGAGACGATCGCCGAGCTGATCTCCACCTACCTCGACTTCCTGGCCGGCGACGACCACTTCCTCGCCCTGATCGACCGCGAGAGCCTGTCGGACAGCGGGCATCTCTACACGTCGGGCGCCCAGCTGGAGAGCCTGCGCGACTCGGTCGCCCAGCTGGCGCTCCAGCTCGAGCGCGGCGGCTACGGCAAGCTCGACCCCGGCCAGCTCTTCATCAGCTGCCTGGCCCTGTGCGAGTGGCCGTTCTCCCACCGGCCGCTGCTCGCCGGCCTCGGCCTCGACCTGGGCGATCCGGTGTTCCTCGCGACGCGCAAGCGCCACATCCTCGAGCTCGTGCGAGCCGCGCTCGATTCCGCCGCCGACCGATGAGTCCGGGCGGGCGCGGCGGTCGATAGGAGGGACGCCAACCGCACGAGAGGAGTGCAAGCGATGTTCACCGACACCAAGGCCTTCAGCGGCTTCGCCGTCGACGACGTCCCCGCCGCGCGCGCGTTCTACGGCGACGTGCTGGGCCTGCGGACGTCCGAGGCGCACGGGCTGCTGACGCTCCACCTGGCGGGCGACCGCGACACGATCGTCTACCCCAAGCCCGACCACACGCCGGCCGAGTTCACGATCCTCAACTTCCCGGTCGAGGACATCGAGAGCACCGTGGACGAACTGGGCGTGCGCGGGGTCACGACGCTCCGCTACGACGGGATGCCCCAGGATGAGCGGGGGATCATGCGCGAGGGTGGCCCGTACATCGCCTGGTTCAGCGACCCGGCGGGGAACGTGCTGTCGGTGCTCCAGGAGCGCTGAGTCGGCGCGCCCCGTCCGGCGCGGCGGTCGCACTCGGACCCGCCGCCACCAGTGCGCCCCGCCGACACCCGGGCCACCCGGTGACGGCCAGGCGCCGCAACGCGTGGGACACTGGTGGGCGTGGGCATGGAGACGCGTCCAGACGTCGGGCGCGGGGATGACCCGCAGCGGCCGACTGTCGGGGCCGGCACCGGGACGGCGTCGCCGCACCCGAGCGTCTGCCGGCAGCCCGGCACGATTGCGACGGCGCGAACCCGTCTCTACCGCGACGGCGTGCTGGCGGCCGAGGGCTTCCCCGTCGCCGAGATCAGCGACCGACTCGAGGATCCCCAGGCCGTCGTCTGGCTCGACCTGGCCGCACCCGACGCGGCGGACCTGACGCTGATAACCGAGGAGTTCTCGCTCCAGCCGATGGCGGTCGAGGACGCCGTCACGACGCGCGAGCGTCCTAAGCTCGACCGCTACGACGACCACCTCTTCCTCAACCTCTACGCCAGCTATCGCGGCCGTGACCCGGGCGAGCTCGAGACGAGCGAGATCGCCGCGTTCGTCACCCCGCGGGCGCTGATCACGGTGCGCAAGGACGAGCGCTTCGACGCCGACCAGCTGGTCGCGCGCTGGGACGCCGACCCGGCCCTGGCGGCGTCGGGCGTCGGCTTTCTCCTCCACGGCCTGCTCGACCTCGTCGTCGACAGCCAGTTCGACGCGGTGCAGGCGCTCGACGACGAGCTCGAGGCGCTCGAGGACCACCTCTTCGACGCCGAGGACCACGGCGGCGTCGACGTGCCCCGGCGGAGCTTCGAGCTGCGCAAGAGCCTCGTACGCCTGCGGCGGGTCGTGCTGCCGATGCGCGAGCTGCTCAACACCTTGATGCGGCGCGACCTCGGCGTGGTCGACAACGCCATGGCGCCGAGCTACCAGGACGTCTACGACCACGTGCTGCGGGCGACGGAGTGGACCGAGGGCCTCCGGGACTTCGTCACGACGATCCTCGAGACGCATCTGACGATCCAGGGAAACCGCCTCAACGAGACGATGAAGAAGCTGACCAGCTGGGCGGCGATCATCGCTGTGCCGACCGCGGTGACCGGCTTCTTCGGCCAGAACGTCCCCTACCCGGGCTTCCAGGAGCAGGCCGGCTTCTACGGCTCGCTGGTCCTGATGCTGGCGATCGGGATCTTCCTCTACTACTCGTTCAAGCGCCGCGGCTGGCTCTAGACTCCCTCGAACCGTGGCACCCCTGCACCCGGAGGCCCGCGAGCTGCTCGAGTCCTCGGCGCTCGTGCACATGATCACGCTCAACGCCGACGGCAGCCCCCAGGTCAGCTGCGTCTGGGCCGGTCTCGACGGGGATGAGATCGTCACCGCCCACCTCTTCCACTCGCGCAAGGTCGCCAACCTCGAGCGCGACCCGCGCGTCAGCCTGTCGATCGAGGGCCTGCGGCTCGACGCCCGCGGCCTGCGCCAGTACCTCGTCGTCCACGGGCACGCCGCGATCGAGTCGGGGGGCGCGGCCGCGCTGCTCCAGCGGCTGGCCCACGTCTACCTCGGCCCCGACGTCCGCTTCCCGCCGATGGACGACCCGCCCGCCGGCTTCGTCTGCCGGATCACGCCGGCGCGCCTCGGCGGCGTCGGGCCGTGGGCCGCCTGAGCGCGCGCCGCTGCCCGAGCGGCACCGCGCCGGTCGGGCTCAGCCCGCGCGCGCGAGATAGCTCTTGCCGGCGCGCCGCCGCGGCGTGGGCGGCGGCGGCGGCGCACGACGCGGCCGCGCCGCGTCACCGGTGCCGACGCCTGGCCGGTCAGGCCGGAAGCCGCCGGCGCCTGACCGGCGGCCGGCACCACCGCGCTGGCGGCGAGGCCGGCCACGAGGCAGCTCGGGGCCGCTGCGGCCGCGTGGCGCCGGGCGCGGCCCGACGGGTCGCCTAGCCGCGCTCGCCGTCCCAGTAGTCGACCTTGCTCGCCTGTCGGACGACCGCGTCGTCGTCGGCGTTGCCCGTCCAGACGCCGACCTTGCCGCTGTCGGGGTAGACGGTCGCGGTCGGCAGCACGACGGTCGACCACATCAGCACGCGCACCGTCTCGGTCGTATCGTTGCGGACCTGGTGGGCGCCGGCCGGTCCGGTCGGAAAGCAGACGACGTCGTGCGGCGCGAGCCGGTCGACGCCGTCGGGGTGGCGCAGCGACGGCTGGCCGGACATGACCAGGAGCCACTCCTCCTCGCCGTACTCGTAGTGGTAGGGGCAGAGCGCCTGCCCGGGCGGGAGCTCGTAGAGCGAGGCCCCGGACTTGGCCGCGCCGAGCAGGCCGCCGAAGCGGAACATGCCCGAACGGAAGCCGTCGGGGTCGGCGTCGTCGTAGACGAACTCAGGGTCGGTCAGGTTGACGCGACGCATCGCCGCCCAAGATATATGCCTCGACGGCGGCTAGACTCGGGCGATCGAGCCGGCCGCCGCCAGCACCCGCCGGAGCGCCTGCCCGCGCTGCGGCGCCGGGCTCGACTGCGGGGCCCACGCCGCCGCCTGTTGGTGTCAGTCACTCGCCGTGCCGGCTGCCGTGGCCGCGCGGATCGCCTCCGCCTACGACACGTGCCTGTGTCCCCGATGCCTGGCCGAGCTCACCGAGCCTGCTCCGAGTGAACCGCCTCCGAACCCCGGCCGGCCCTCTCTTGAAGGCTGACCGCGCGGCCTGCGGGGACATCACTGCCAGCCTGCGTCTTGACGGGACCGACTCCGACGGCTAGAGATGCCGGGGTGGGGGAACCCGGTGACAGCATCGTCTGCCTCGTGACGACGCCGACCGACGTGGCGCGGACGCTGGCCGGCGCCGTGGTCGAGGGTCGGCATGCGGCCTGCGTGAACATCGTCGGCCCGGTCGAGTCGGTCTACCGGTGGGAGGGCGCGGTCGAGCACGCGCAGGAGGCGCTGCTCGTGATCAAGACGACACGCGCGGGCCTCGGAGGGCTGACGGCGGCGATCGCGGCGCTCCACCCGTACGAGAACTTCGAGCTGGTCGCCCTCGATGTCGCCGGCGGCAGCCCGGCCTACCTACGCTGGATCGCCGACTCGGTCGACTAGCGCAGCTCGAAGTCGGCGAAGTCGAAGCCCGGCGCGACGAGGCAGGCTACGAGCGACCAGCCGGCCTCACCCCGCGGCGCCGCCGACTGCCAGGCGCCGGCGGGGACGAGCGCCTGCAGGTCGTGCCCGGCCGCCCGGTCGGGTCCGAGCAGGCGGCCGCCGGCCTCGAGCGCGAGCTCCATCGGCAGGCCCCCCTGCCAGAGCCAGAGCTCGTCGCCGCGCACGCGATGCCAGGCTGACCGCTCGCCGGCCGGCAGCAGGTAGAGGATCGCCGTCGCCAGCGCGCGCGGACCCGGCCAGCCCGCAGGCGTGACGGAGATCTCGCTGCGATACGTCTCCCGGTAGTAGCCGCCCTCCGGGTGCGGGGCGAGGTCCCAGGCGGCTGCGACCTCGCGCGCGTCCACCCCCGCCGACTAGTCCTTGAGCATCACGCCGATCGCCGCGAAGATCAGCACGAGGCACACGGCGAGCGTGATGAGCACGGCGATGTTGCCGTGAAGGTTGAAGTAGAAAGCATGAGCGAGCATCTGGATCTCCCTGATTGCATTTGGCACGGACCGCTGCACCCGGTTCGGTCGCGCGCATCCTACCTCGCGGCCGCAGACCGGTGCGCGAATCTCCCGGCGGGGTCGGGGGGCTCGATTCCGTTCTTCTTCTGGAGCAGCAGCGGGCGGCGGGGCCGCCGCACGCGGGAGCGGCGGATCCGGTCGGCGGCCACGGCCGGGTTGTGCCGGGCTAGGGCGGATCGGCGAGGTGGCCGGCGATCAGCGGCGCGACGACCTCCGGCTGGGTGTGGGCGAAGCCGTGGTCGTCGGTCGCCACCAGGTGCAGCCGGGCGTTCGGCAGCAGCTCGGCGAGGCGCCGGCCGACGGCCGGCGGGCTGATCGGGTCGTCCTCGCCCCAGAGCAGCAGCGTCGGCGCGGCGAGGCGGCCGAGCGCCGGCCCGTCTTCCGGGCGGTCGTTGGTGATCCAGGCGGCGGCGTTCGGGTAGGTGGCGCGGTACTCCGACCGCCAGTCGACCGGCGTCGCGGCGGCGGTGGCGGCGAGGCCGCCCGAGGTGGCGGCGAGCACGAGCCGTTGGACGGCGTCGGGGCGCCGCAGGGCGAGACGGATGGCGACGATGCCGCCGAGCGACTGGGCGACGACGGCGGTGGCCGGGGCGAGGGCGGTCGCCGCGCGGTCGACGAGGTCGTCGAAGCCGCCGATGGCCGGGTCGTGCGGTTCGTCGCCGGCGCCCGGCCAGTTGAGATGCACCCGCTCCCACGCAGGCGGCAGGCGGGCGGCGACCGGCCGCCAGAAGTCGGCGCTGCCACCGGCCCCGGGCAGGAAGACGACGCGCGTCACCGGCGGGTCGTGAGCGTCACGTCGGCGTCGCCCAACGTGAGCGCGAGCGCGCCCAGGAGGGCGGGAAGCGCTGCGCGCGCGGGCGGCGGCGGGGGCACACCGTTTGCAACGCGCCGCGGCGCGAAAAGTGACGCGCCCGTCGCCGGCGGCCGGGTGTACGGTGATTGCTGTGAGCCAGGACGGACAGCTGCGGGCCTCAGATGCCGAGCGGGAAGCGGCGGCGGCGGAGATCCGCGAGCACTTCGCCGCCGGTCGCCTCAGCGCCGACGAGCTCGGCGAGCGGCTCGAGGCGGTCTACCGGGCGCGGACGGACGGCGAGCTTCGCGTCCTGCGCGCCGATCTGCCGCGCCTGCCGCCGAGCCCGGTTCACGTGCGGGCCGAGCTCGAGGAGCGCCGGACGCGGCTGCGGCGGGAGCTGGTCCAGCAGACGGGCGGCGGCGTGGCCCTGTTCGTCCTCTGCCTCGCCATCTGGCTGTCGGCGGGCGCCCACGGCGGCTTCTGGCCGGGGTGGGTCGCGCTGATCACGGTCGTGCCGCTGCTGCGCAACGGCTGGCGTCTCTACGGGCCGGCCCCCGAGCTCGATCGGGTCGAGGCGGAGCTGGCGCGCCGGCGCGAGCACGACGCGCGGCACGCCCGCCGGCGTCTGCGCTCGTAGACCCCGGTCGGCTCAGCCGACCGGAGCGCCGACCGGCGTGCCGGTCTCGGCCGCCGGCTCGGTGGCGGCCACGGCGCGGGCGAGGAGCTCGTGCAGCGTCGCGCGCTCGGCCGGGCTCAGGGCGGTGAAGATCTCGTCCTCGATCGCCTGCTGGGCGCGCTCGGCGCGCTGGAGCGCGGCCTCGCCGGCGGGTGTCAGGTCGACGAGGTGACGGCGGCGATCGGTTGCGTCGCGGCGGCGCTCGACGAGATCGGCCGCCTCGAGCTCGTTGAGCAGAAGGACGAGGTTGTTGGCGCCGATGCAGAAGACGTCGTCGAGCTGGTGCTGCGGCGTGCGCGGGTGGTTGCGCAGGTAGCTGAGGGTGACGAAGTGCCGGAGCGTCATCCCGAGCCGCTCCTCCGAGCTGCGCCGGTAGAGGAGTTTGGCGAGCCGCGTCAGGAGCACTGTCGAGCCGGGGGGATCGCCGCCGTTGAGCATGACCTTTATGGTAGCGCGCGGAAAGACGATCATAGATCCATGGATGGCCTCTGCTACAGTGATCATCACCGCCAGATTGGAGCACTTTGGCGGGTGGATCGTCGTCGAGTCTTTAGGAGTCGCATGAATTTCGTTCCCGCCGCCCCCGGGCAGTCGCAGGCCGACCGCCGTCGCTGGATCGCGCTCGTCGTCGTCTGTCTCGGGCAGCTGATGTGCGTGCTCGACACGACGGTGGTCAACGTGGCCCTGCCGTTGATCCAGCACGACCTTCACTTCAGCCAGTCGAGCCTGACGTGGGTGATCAACGCCTACCTGATCTCCTTCGGCAGCTTCCTGCTGATGGCCGGCAGGCTGGGCGACCTGATCGGGCGCAAACGCGTGTTCCTCAGCGGCGTCCTCCTGTTCACGCTGGCGTCGGTCGTCTGCGGCCTGGCGGCCGACCAGGTGGTCCTGATCGCGGCGCGGTTCGTCCAGGGGGCCGGCGGGGCGCTGTCGGTCTCGGTGATCCTCGCCATCATCGTGACGGAGTTCCCGGCGCCGCTCGAGCGGGCGAAGGCGATGAGCGCCTACATGTTCGTCGTGGTCAGCGGCGGCTCGATCGGCCTGCTGGCCGGCGGGGCCCTGACGCAGGCGATCAACTGGCACTGGATCTTCTTCATCAACCTGCCGATCGGCGTGGTGACGCTGCTGCTCGGGCGGGCCCTGATCCGCGAGAACGTCGGGATCGGCTTGGGTGAGGGCGTCGACGTGCTCGGCTCGGTGCTCGTCACGGCGGCCCTGATGGTCGGCGTCTACGCGATCGTCGAGGTCCCGTCGTTCGGCTGGAGCTCGCCCCACACCCTGGTCCTCGGCGCGATCGCAGCGGGGCTGCTGGCGGCGTTCCTGTGGACCGAGGCCCGCGTCGAGAACCCGATCATGCCGCTGCGGATCCTGCGCCTGCGCGGGCTGATCGGCTCGAGCGCGGTCAGGGGCTTCCTCGTCACGGGTATGTTCACGACGTTCTTTCTCGGCGCGCTGTACCTCCAGCACGTCCGCCACTACGGGGCCGTGGCCACCGGGCTGGCGTTCCTGCCGATGACGCTGACCGTGGCGACGCTGTCGCTCGGGGTGACGGCCCGGATCGTCGCCCGCTTCGGCGCGATCCGCACCCTGGTGCCCGGACTCGTGGCGTGTGTCGCCTCGCTGCTGCTGCTCTCGACGGCCGGCATCCACGCCGGCTACTTCCCGAAGGTGTTCTTCGCCTTCTTCCTGCTCGGGCTCGGGGCCGGCAGCTCGTTCATGCCGCTGCTGACGATCGCGATGGCCGACGTGCCCGCCCGCGACGCCGGTCTCGGCTCGGGGATCGTCAACGTCTCGATGCAGGTGTCGGCCGCGCTCGGCCTGGCCGTGCTCGGGACGGTGGCGACCAACCACACCCGGGCGCTGACCGCCCACGGCGACACGGCCGCCGTGGCCCTGACCGGGGGCTACCACCTGGCGTTCACCATCGCCGCGGGGGTCGTCGCCGTCGGCGGTGTGGTCGCGCTCGTGGTGCTCCGGCCGCGCCGGCCGCGCGCCGACCCGGTCGAGGTTTCCGTGGCCGCCGCGGAGCACGAGCGCGAGCGCGCGCTCGAGCCGCAGCCGGCGTAGTCCGCCTCAGCGGCAGATCGGGCCGCGCCGGGTCATTCGAACCCCGGTGGCGGCCCGATCGTCGCGGCCTCGGGGCCGAAGGTCAGGGCGTAGTGGGAGCGGACCTCGCTCCAGTCGCCCATCGCCGCGCGGGCGTCCGGCTCGCCGCGCAGGCCGGCCTCGAGCGCGTCGAGGCACGTGTGCCAGCCGGCCGCGTCGCGGGCGGCCTTGCCGCGTTCGTCGAGCGTGTCGAGCAGCGTCAGCTCGGTGCCGTCGCCGTCTGGGCGCAGCTCGATCCGGACGATGTCGGTGCCCCAGCGGAGTTCGATCGCCCGGGGCGGGTCGTAGGCGATCATCTCCCCGTCGAACGGATCGGCCTCGCCGCCGGGGAACGAGAAGCGCAGCGGCGCGCCGGCGGCGCGCTCGCCCTCGATCGTCGTCGGGAACCAGGCGGCGAGGTGCTCGGGCTCGGTGATAGCCCGCCAGACCAGGGCCTGCGGGTGGTGCAGGGTTCGGGTGAAGCGCAGCTGCCAGCGGCCGTCGTCCGTCTGCTCGCACGTGCCGTACATGGGGTCTCCTTATCTCGGCTGGTCGCCGTCGGTGATCGCATCGAGGTGCCGTTCGAGGTCGTCGAGGCGCGACGCCCACATCCGCCGGTAGGGCTCCAGCCAGTCGTCGATCGCCCGCAGCGGCTCGGGGCAGACGCGGTAGAGACGTCGCTGGGCGTCGCCGCGGACCTCGACGAGACCGGCCTCGCGCAGGATCCGCAGGTGCTTGGAGACGGCCGGCTGACTCAGCGCGAGCTGATCGACGAGCTCCCCGACCGGCCGCTCGGACGGGCCGAGGAGGTCGAGGATGCGGCGGCGGTTGGGCTCGGCGAGGACCGCGAACGTCGACACGCCGCCCAGGATAGCTGTACGGCTATATAGCTGTCAAGCTATGCACAGTCGATCGAGATCTGATGGAGCAGCCAGGCCCCAGCGGACGTGCGCACGACGTTCACCGTGCCCTGGCAGTGCTGGGTCAGCGAGGTCAGGACCGCGGTCGTGCGCACGGCGACGGTCGCCGTCTGGGCGTTCTGCGCGGTGACGCTGGCCTCCTGGAAGGTGATCGACCGCACGCGGCTCTGGCCGGCGGCGAAGCTCGCGAATCCCTCGAGCTGGGCGCGGAACGCCGGGTCGGCGAGCGCCCAGGCGCCGGCGTAGTCGTGGGCCGCCGCCCGCGCGTAGAAGCTCCGTACGGCACCGGCCGGCGTCGACGGCGAAAGGTTGCCGGTCGAGGGCGCCGCGGTCGAGGGCGGCGCGGCGGGGGGCGCCGCCTTGCCGGGCGGGTGCGCGGCCGTCGCCGCGTGCGCACGACGCGGCGTCCCGCTGGAGGCGAGCAGTGCCACCGCGAGCACCGCAACCGCGACGGCGGCGATCGCGACGGCGGCCAGCCCCGCCCGCGACCGGGCTAGCGCCGCCGTCCGGCGCCGACCGCCGGCCGTGGGGTCGGCTCGGCCTGCCGGACGGTGCGGCACAGGCGCGGCTGCGGGTGTCGGTGGCGCCGGTGCTGGCGGTGGCGCCGGTGCTGGCGGGGGCGCCGGTGATGGCGGTGGCGCCGGTGCTGGCGGTGGCGGGGGCGCCGGTGATGGCGGGGGCGCCGGCGATGGCGGGGGCGCCGGTGATGGCGGTGGCGGCGGCGCGGCGAGCGGGCTCGTCTGGGCGTCGGGTGCGAGCGCGGCGCGCAGGCGAGCGACCAGCTCGCCGGCGCTGCGCGGCCGCCGGCGCGGGTCGGCGGTCATGCCCAGCTCGAGCACGGCGGCGGCGGCCGGCGGGGCGTCGGAGCAGATCGCGCAGAGGTCCGGCGGCGGCTGCGTCGACATCGCGTGGGCGAGGGCGACGGGATTGGTTTGGGGGCGGGCCTTTTCGCCGCTCAGCATCTCGAAGGCGACCACCGCGAGCGCATACACGTCGACCGCCGGGGTTGCCGGCTCGCCCTCGAGCTGCTCGGGTGCCATGTAGCTGAAGGTGCCGAGGATCACGCCGGCGCTCGTGATCTGGGTCCGGTCGGCGGCCACGGCGATGCCGAGATCCGCCAGCTTGATCGCTCCCTCCCTTCCGAGCAGGATGTTGGCCGGCTTGACGTCGCGGTGGACGATGCCGCGGGCATGGATCGCGTCGAGGGCCGACGCCACGCCGGCGAGGACCTCGAGCGCGAAGGCGTGGGGCAGGCCGCCGGAGCCGGCGATCGCGTCGCGCAGCGTCCCGCCGGGCACGTACTCCATGACGATCACGAGGTCGTCGTCAGGGCCGACGTCGACGTCGTAGATGGCGACGAGATTCGGGTGGCTGAGCGAGGCGCCGACGAGCGCTTCGCGGCGCAGCCGCATGATCGCCCGCCGGTCACCCCCGGCGTGAACGCGCTTGAGGGCGACCCGGCGGCCGAGCAGCGTGTCCTCGGCGAGAGTCACGGTGGCCATGCCGCCGACGCCGAGGCGCTCGATGTCGCGGTAGCGGACGAGGTCGTCGGTGACGGCCATGATCTCGGGGTTACCCGGGCGGGGGCGCTCCCATGCCTCATCGTGCCTGCGCTCCGCGCCGGCCGGTAGGCTCCGTAGGCATACCAAGGCGTTGCCTTGACAGGAGCCGGAGGCGTGTATAGCTTGCCCGGCGCAAGCAGGCGGGTACATCGGAGGAGAGAGATCGTGAAGTCATCGCTGGGGCGTTGGGTCGTCTGCTGCATCGCCGCGAGCCTCGCGGCGCTCGTCCTGCCCACCGTCGCCGGGGCGGCTCCGTCGGTGAGCATCGTGTCCGCGCCGACGGCCATGACGAGCACGACGAACTTCACGTCCTACACGGCGGCGGCGACCTGTCCCGGGGGCAGCACGCTCGTCAGCGGCGGCGACGCGTTGACGCGGGCCGGGGCGCCGGTGACCAACGACGGGTCCGTGACCTTGGGCGTGTATCCGAGCGACGCCGCGGGCGCTCAGTCGGTCACGGGTGCGCTCACGCCGATGTCCTGGACGACGGCGGCCGGCTACTCCGGCCAGGCCCCCGGACTCGACACGGTCACCTCGTACGCCATGTGCGCGACGGGGGTCACGTCGGCGACCACGGTGGTGGTGGCCTCGGCGCCGGCGAACACGCTCGGCCCGGTCACGGCACCGTGTCCGGGGGGCACATCGCTCGTCGGCGGCGGCGGCGGGTACACGTCGTTCCCGGTCGGCTTCTCCAACAACACCAAGCTCTACGACAGCTTCCCGAGCGACGCCGCCGGCGACCTGCCCGCGGCCGGGGCCACCAACCCGACGGCGTGGACGGTGCAGGGCAACAGCAACAGCGCGACCGGGGCGATGACGGCCGCGGTCGCCCTGTGCGCGACCGACGTCGCCGTACCGACCGTGGTCGCGACGGCCACCACGAACCCGACCGGACCGATCATCGGCGGCTCGCCCGTCGCCGCCACGGTCAGCTGCCCGGCCGGAACCATCCTGCTCGCCGGTGGCAGCGACATCATCAGCAACCCGAGCGGCCCGGGAACGGGCGGCCAGGGAGTCCACATCATCGGCGACTTTCCGAGCGACGCGTCGGCCAACCCGGTCGGCAGCGGCTCCGCCCAGTCGTGGACCGTGATCGGGATGGACGGCGGCCAGAACCTGACCTCGCTGTCGACTGAGGCGCTCGCCTTGTGCGAGCAGCTTCAGCCTCCGAGCGTCACGACCGGCGTTGCGAGCAACCAGACGACCTCGGGCGCCAGCGTGGCCGGGACGGTGAACCCGAACGGGACGCCGACGAACTACACGTTCGAGTACGGGCCGACGACGAGCTTCGGCTCGATCTCGCCCGTGCTGTCGGCCGGCTCCACGACCAGCGCAACGCCGGTGTCGGCCGATCTGACCGGGCTCGCCCCGGCGACCGTCTACTACTACCGGCTCGTCGCCACGAGTTCGGCCGGGACGACGTTTGGGCCGGTCGCGGCCTTTGCGACCACGGGCGAGCCGCGGGCTCCGGTGGCGGTGACGGGGGCGGCCAGCGGTGTCACCACGAGCGGGGCGAGCGTGGCCGGCCAGGTAAATCCCGAGGGCCAGGCGACGGCGTTCGCGGTCGAGTATGGGCCGACCACCAGCTTCGGATCGCTTTCCACGCCGATCGAGCTCGACAACGCGACGGTCCCCGAGAACGTGACGGCGACGTTGGCGGGCCTGTCTCCGGACACGACCTACTACTACCGCGTGGTCGCCGGCAACGCTACGGGCACGGCGGTGGGCGCGGTGATGACCTTCTTCACCGGGCCGGGCGGGGCGCCGATCGTGGCGACGGGCGCGGCGACCAGCGTTACATCGACCGGAGCCGTGCTCTCGGCGACGGTCGATCCGCACGGCCTGCCGACGAGCTTCACCTTCGAGTACGGACCGACGACGACCTTCGGCTCCTTGAGCGCGATCGACAGCACCGGCGCCGCTGACGGCGCCGAGGCGGTGTCGCTGCCGATCACCGGTCTCGCCTCCGGGACGACGTACCGCTACCGGATCGTCGCGACCAACGCCGACGGTACGACGGCCGGGCTGGCGGGGACCTTCACGACCTCGTGAGGCGGCCGCCGCCGGCCGGGTGAGCGCCGGCACCGGTGCCGGCGCCTCGTGCATCCTGTGACGATGGCTGCCGGAAGTCCGATGCGCGTCGTCGGTTGGTTGCGCGCGCGCGACGCGGGTTTCTCGGCTCTGCGGCGGGCGGGCCGGGCCGCGATCGTCATGCCCGTGCTCTTCGCGGTCGCCGACAAGGTAATGGGCAACCCGACGCTCGCCGTCTTCGCCGCCTTCGGCGCGGTCGCGTCGCTGCTCTTCGTCGACTTCGGCGGGCCGGTGTCGGAGCGAGTGGCGGCGCAGGCCAGTCTCGGGCTCGCCGGAGCGGTGCTGGTCTGCGTCGGGACGCTGTCGGCGCACGCCGGGTGGCTTGCCGCCGTCGCCACGCTGGCGATCGGCTTGGCTGTGCTGTTCGCCGGTGTCGTCAGCTCGGTGCTGGCCGGCGCCACGACGACGTTGCTGGTCGCCTTCGTGCTGTCGGTCACGCTGGGCGGGCCGGCGAGCACGATCCCCGATCGCGTGGCCGGCTGGCTGCTGGCGAGCGCGGTGTCGGTGCTGGCGATCGCCGGGCTCTGGCCCGCGCCGACGCGCGAACCGCTGCGACGCTCCACAGCGGCCGCCTGCGGCCTGCTCGGCCGGCGGCTGCGGGCGGAGGTGGCCTGGGTCCGCGACGGGTTTCGCGGGGACCGGGCGGAACTCGACGCGGTGGTCGCCGACGCGCAGGCGGCCGTCGCGGGGCTCCGGGCGGCGTTCTTCGCCACGCCGTACCGACCGACCGGGCTGAGCACGGGGGCGCGCGTGTCGGTGCGCCTGGTCGACCA
This sequence comes from uncultured Solirubrobacterales bacterium, assembly GCA_963742705.1. GTDB lineage: Bacteria > Actinomycetota > Thermoleophilia > Solirubrobacterales > Solirubrobacteraceae > Palsa-513. The sequence continues at coordinate 142,171 of CAVUMZ010000006.1, forward strand.
AGTGATCTGGCTGGACTCCGTGCTCGAGCGGATGTCGGTGTGCCGGCGGCCGGGGCACGTCGACGAGACGGTGTGCGCGCTCGAGCTCGCGGTCGCGGGGCTGCTCGATCGGTGTGGGGAGGTCCTGGAATCGGGACGGGGTGATCCACTCGGCCCCGCCGCGCGCCGGCTTCGGGACGCGCAGGAGGCGCTCGAGCGGACCGTGACGGCCGTGACACCGGCTGCGCCGGACGACGCCGCGCTCGTCAGCGCGCTGGAACCGAGCTTTCGGGCTCGGGAGATGAGCTTCGCGGCGGCGGCGATCGCCGCCAACGCCGAGCTGATCGTCGCTGCCGGCGAGCGCAGCTGGTGGCAGCAGCTGCTCGGCCGCCAGCCGTCGGGGGTCGCGTCGCGGACGTCGTCGGCCCAGGAGCGCGCCGGCGCTCACGTCGAGCGGCACTCGGTCTGGCTGCACAACAGCGTCCGCGGCGCCGTCGGGTTGAGCCTCGCCGTCGTGGTCGCCGCGTCGACCGGGGTCCAGCACTCGTTCTGGGTCGTCCTCGGAACGCTGGCCGTCCTGCGGTCGACGGCGCTGAACACCGGCCAGAACGCGCTGCGGGGCCTGCTCGGGACGCTGGCCGGGTTCGTCGTCGGCGGGGCGCTGGTGTTCGCCATCGGCACGAACACGACCGTGTTCTGGGTGCTGCTTCCGGTCGCCATCCTCGTCACCGGTGTCGCGCCGGCCGCGATCTCCTTCGCGGCGGGTCAGGCCGCCTTCACGACGACGATGCTGATCCTCTACAACATCATCGAGCCGGCCGGCTGGAGGATCGGCCTGGTTCGGATCGAGGACGTGGCGATCGGCTGCGGCGTCAGCCTCGCCGTGGGCGTGCTGCTCTGGCCGCGGGGCGCGGCCGGTGCGCTCGGGCAGGCGCTGGCCGAGGGCTTCTCCGACGGGGCGGCGTATCTGCGCAGCGCGATCGGCTACGCGGTCACGCGCTGCGACGCCGCGCTGCCGCCGTCGGCCCCGCCCGCCGACGAGCGGCGCCGCGCGGCGGCCGCCGCGCGGCGGCTCGACGATGCGTTTCGCGGGTACCTGGCCGAGCGCGGGACGAAGCGGTTGGCCCTGGCCGACGTGACGGCGCTGGTCAGCGCCGTCGCCGTACTGCGGCTCACGGCCGAGGCGATCCTTGAGCTCTGGGAGCACGGCGATCAGGCGGCGAGCGGCGACCGGGCGGCGGCGCGAGCCGAGGTGGTCGCGGCCGGCGCCCGGCTCGCCGGGTGGTACGAGACGGCGGCACGGGCGATCGCCGGCTTCGGTGACGTGCCCGCCCAGCTCGTACCCGACGCGGCCGCGGATCGCCGGCTGATCGCCGCGGTCCGACGCGACCTGGGCGGCGCCGACGGAACCGGCACCGCGACCGCGGTCAAGATGATCTGGACGGCCGACCACATCGACGCCGCCCGGCGGCTCCAGGGCGGGATCGCGGCGCCGGCGCGGGCGGCAGCCGCGGCGCAGGGCACGCCAGGGTCGTGGCTTGGGCTGCGCCCGCGACGGCCCAGCCACGTGGGCTTCGGCGTCGCGAACCGGAGTGCCGGGGTCTGACTCACGGATCGAGCGCGGGCGTACCCTGATCGCAGCACGCGCCGTCGATCCTCTCGGACTGGATCACGCCGACCGCTGCCGCGGCGGAGCTCAGCGTGCAAGCCCACAACCGTCAGCTGCGGATCCGCACGGCGCGCTGGAGCGCCCAGAACCTGCACAAATGTCCCGCCGCTCTCCCGCAGAGCCCGGGTGGCGGCCTTGAGCGCGACGAACACCTGGCGGATCGGGGCCAGCGTCCATCCCTCGAGCCCGGCCTGGCTGGCACCCGCGAGCGGGCCGCCGCCGAATCCCGAGCCATCCCTGGGCGGCCGGGCGGCGGAGACGGCGTTGACGATCAGCCCAATCGTTTCGATCTCCTGTCTGGCGCGTGCGAGGGCGGACTCGAGCTGCTTGAGATCAGCCGCATCGGCCCGGAGCGGGAGCGCCCCGTGCGCCGCCAGGAAATCGAGGTCTGACTGGGTGCGGGCTACGCTCGCGACCCGGGTCCCGTGCGCGAGCAGATCGCAGGTGATCGCCCCGCCCAGGTTTCGTGCCCCGAGGACCACGGCAGCGTCGAGCTGGCGCCTCGGGCGCGGATCGTCGCGTGCGTCTGTGGTCTGGAGCGTGTTGGCGTGCATCAGGCATCCTCCTCATCGTGACGTCGCGAGCATTGGATGTCGGCGGGCGCTCAGGCCTTGACCGCCACCACCTCGAGGTACTCGGCCTGGGCCACCAGGGTGCCGTCGGTGGCCCGGTTGAACCGTTCGAAGCTGGCCTCCAGATCGGCGCGCAGGCGCTCCTGCCCGGCCTCGTCCAACTGCCCGAAGGCGACCCGGACCGGCCCGAACCAGGTGCGGTTGAACTCGACCAGCTCGGCGGCGGACTCCGCGCACATCTCGATCGTCCGGCGGTCCGTGCGAAGCTCGCGGACCCGATCGCCGAGCAGCTCCCGCAGACGCGACTCGGCGCCCCACTCGACCGGGCGGGGCATCCCGGGCGCTGCCGGCGCTGCCGGCATGTGCTTGTGCACGATCACCTGGTTTGCGGCCATCAGACCATCGGGAACCCAGTTGGCCATGCCGACGCGCCCGCCCGGTCGGCACACGCGCAGCAGCTCGTCGGCTGCTCGCTGCTGATCGGGTGCGAACATCGCCCCGAACGTGGAGAGGACGACGTCGAAGCTCTCGTCCTCGAAAGGAAGCTGCTGCGCGTCGGCGACAGAGGTGCCCAGCGAGAGCCCTTCGAGCTCCGCGCGGGCCCGCGCGACCTCCAGCAGTGGCTCGACGAAGTCGCTCGCGGTCACCCGCGCGCCGCGGCGCGCAGCAGCGATCGCCGTGTTGCCGCTCCCCGCCGCCACGTCCAGCACCCGGTCGCCGGCGTGCACTTCCACCGACCGGCACAGCAATTCGCTGACCAGCACCAGCCGGGCGCCGACGCGGGCGAAATCGCCAGCTGACCACATCGCCCGGGTTCGATTGCTGGTGTGTTCTGCGGTCGTCGCCGGGACCGGTACGGTCGGACCTACCACGCTCTGAAGTTCCACCTTCAGCCTCCTTGTCGATGTGTGGCTTAACGTGGCGGCACGCTAGGCGCCTGCCGACGAGCGGACATCGGGGCAACTACTCAACCGCTACTCAAACGGTGATCCGGTGGGGCGCTAACGTTTTTCCCGTGCCTGGGACTGGCGCCGCGCTTCCCGCCGCGACGAACCCCTTCATCGGGCGCCGCAGCGACATCGACAACGTTGATGTTGCGCTGCGTGCGAGCCGGTTGGTGACGATCACCGGCTCGGGGGGCATGGGCAAGACGAGACTGGCGCTGGAGATCGGGCGCCGGCGGGCTGCGACCACGACCGTGGTGCTGGCCGACCTCTCCGCGCTGAGCGATAGACGACTCGTGCTGGCGGCTGTGGCCCAGGCAGTCGGCTTCGCAGGCACTTCGGACGGGGGCGTCGGCGAGCTGGCGGGGTTTCTCGCGGTCAGGAACCTTCTGCTGATCGTCGACAACTGCGAACACGTCCAAGAGTCGGTGGCGGCGACGGTGCTGTCGCTGCTTGAGGGATGCCCCAAGCTCCGGGTGCTCGCGACGAGCCGCGAGGCGCTGCGCCTGCCCGGCGAGACCGTGTGGTCGCTCGGTCCGATGGCGCCCGACGAAGCGCTGCGGCTGTTCATCCAACGGGCGGAGGCTGCGCGCGCGGATGCGACCACAGGCGCAGAGCAGACAATGCAGGAGATCTGCATCCGCCTCGAGGGACTGCCGCTCGCGCTCGAGCTCGCCGCCGCCAGAGCCTCGAGTCTCTCGCTGCAGGCGATCCGTGATCGCCTGGGCGACCGCCTGGACCTCTTCACGAGTCGAGCCCGCGGCACCCCCACGCGCCACCGGAGCCTCCGCGCGACGATCGAATGGAGCGTCGAGCTGCTGACCGAATCCGAGCGCACCGGCTTCACGCGCCTTGCCCTCTTCCCCGGGAGCTTCTCGCTCGACGCCGCCCTGGAGATCGCCGGGATCAGTCTCGATGACCTCGACGGACTCGTCGCCAAATCGCTCGTCGCGACGATCCGCGCCTCCGGCGCCGAGGTCCGCTACCGGATGCTTGACACCTTGCGGACATACGCTCGCGAAGGGCTTCGCGGGTCGGGCGAGGAAGGCGCGCTGCGGGATCGACATCTGTCCTTTTATGTCCGGTGCGCGGAGGAGGTTCATGACGCCAACGCGCTCGGGGGATCGGATACCGACGTTCAGTCCCTGTCAGAAGAACTCGCCAATCTGCGGGCAGCGGTCGCCTGGGCCTACGAGCACGACCCCGAAGCGGGGCTGCGCTTGATGGGCGCGGCGCGGGAGGCGTGGTTCGCGCGCAGCCAAACCGACGGCAGGAACTGGGCCGACCGCCTGCTGGAACGTCATCGGGTCCCCGACCGAGCTCGCGCGCTGGGTCTGCTCTGCTCGGGGCGGCTCGCGGCCGCCCACCAGGACCACGCGGCGGCCGGCCCACTGCTCACCGAGGCGGTCGAGCTCGCCGAGCGACTCGACGAATCCAACATTCTCGCCGCGGCGCTTCACTACCGCGGGATCAGCGGCATGCTCTCGCGACAGCTTGGCGAAGCGGCAGAAGACCTGGCGCGGAGCATCATCCTGTTCCGGGCGCTCAATCAACGCCCGGGGATTGGCCGCGGCCTCGGGATCCTCGGCTTTGTGCATCTCTACGGCGGCCACCCCGCGCGCGCCCAGGGAACCTTCGAGGAGGCGCTGAGGGAGGACGAGCAGGCCGACGACTCCTGGGGAGTCGGACAGGCCTCGCTCGGCCTCGGCCTGATGGCCAAGGGCACTGGCGAGAGCGCCGCGGCGATCGAGCATCTCTCCCGGTCGATCGTGTCACTCGTCGCTGCCGGCGACGCCACGATCCTGGGGGTTGCGCTCAGCACCCTCGCGGGCCTCACCTTCGACCAGGACCCCCGCCGAGCGCTGCGCCTCGCGGGGGCCGCGGCCGCGTTCCGCGAACGGATCGGCGGCGCATACCCAGCGGCCACGGACGCAGAGCTCGAGTCCATCAGACAGCGAGGCACCGCGCTGCTGGGGGCCGCCGAGACCGGCGCCCGTTGGGAGGACGGGCGTCAGCTGGAGCCGCCGGGCGCAGTCGAGCTGATCGAGGGACGCCGAGCGCGCCGCGAAGCGGGACCGCTCACCGTCCGCCAACACGAGATCGCCAACTTGGTGGCCGAGGGACTCACCAACGCCCAGATCGCGGGCAGACTGCACCTCTCAGAGCGCACGGTCGAGAACCACGTGTTCAACGCGCTCACGAGCCTCGGGCTCCACAACCGCGTCGCGCTCGCCACATGGATCGCGCAGCAGCGGGTGCTGGATCTACGCTGACGGCTTGGCCAGAGCGGTGGGCAGCTCGCGTCGCGACCGGATGCCGAGCTTGCGGTAGGCGTTGGCGAGATGACTCTCGACGGTCTTCACCGTCACGAAGAGCGCCTGCGCGATTCGAGGGTTGGTCTGCCCTGCTGCTGCCAGCTCGACGATCCGGCGTTCGCTGGGCGTGAGCGGATCGCCGATGCGCTGGCGGGGCACGCGGATACCGGTGGCCGCCAGTTCCTCGCGCGCCCGCGCCGCGAGCGGAGCGGCGGAACTCCGCTCGGCGCGCTCGAGGCCTTCCCTCAAGTGCTCGCGGGACTCACCGCGCAGGCCGGCGCGCCGCAGCGCGGCTCCGAGGTCTACGAGCGCGCGTGCGTGGCTGAGACGGACAGGTGTCTGGGCGAGTCGCTCGACGGCCGTTCGCTGGTGATGAATTCCGCGGTGGCCGCCGAGGAGCAGGCCGTAGAGCCGCTCGGCGTCCCCCAGCGCACCGGGCGCGCCCCAGGCACGGGCGATCGTCAGGGCGTCGTGGGCTTCGCGCATCGCGTCGTCCGTGCGGCCGAGCGCGTGGAGCGTCTCGGCGAGCAGCAGCCGCGCGTCCAGACCTGCCGATGTCCGGTCGGCGTAGCGGCCGATTCTGGTCAGTGACTCGCGCAGGTCGGCGGCGGCTCGGTCGAGGTCTCCCTGTGCGCGGCGAAGCTCGCCGCGGACGATGAGCAGCGGCGTCATCGGTCGCGGGTCGGGCATCTGCTCTCCGATACCGGTCGCCGCGTAGATTCTCTGTGCCTCGTCGATTTCGCCCTGTTGGATGAGCGCGTGCATGAGGACGCTGCTGGTCGCGAAGCGGTAGAAGCCGCTGAGGCCGCCGCTGTCGAGTGCTGCGCGTGTCTCGGCCTCCGCGCTCCGCGGGTTACCGCGTCGGTTGGCCAGTCGCCCGAGGTGCGTGCTGATGAGCGCGAAGCCGGGGGCTGAGCCGCGCGCCCGGACGACGGATAGGGCCCGCGTGAGGAAGGTCTCGAGGACCTCGAACCGCTCAGCACCCAAGAGCGCGACCGCGCAGTTGAGTGCCCACATGGAGTCGGGTCCCTTCACCTCGACGGCGGCTGGGTGGCGCACCGCCGCTTCGGCGGCCTCGCCGACCTCCGCCGCTGACGCCCCGGTATCCATGAGGTACCGCGCCCGCATCGCGAGCACGGCACACTCCTCGGGCGTGCCGCCGTGCAGAACGCCGATCCGCTCGAGCCGCGCGCCGAATTCGGCCCGCCGGGCCGGGGTGAGCATGAGCCCCGCGAGCCGGGCCTCCTCGAGTGCCAGGGCGCGCTCTCGGTCGAGCGGGAGCACGGCCACGATTGCCCGGTCGAGATCTGCCGCGAGCTTTGCCTGCTCCCCGGCGTCGTTGCCGATCGTCCAGGACAGCCACCGCAACGCCTCGGCGGCGGCAACCGGCTCCACGGCCAGGCGCAACGCATCGCGAAACCGCTCGCGGGCAGCGGGCAGCCCGGCCTCGCGCTCGGCTCGCCCGAGCAGGATCAGCAACTCGGGCCGCTGCTCAGGGGGTGGCGGCTCGCGGAGCGCACGCTGCAGCAGCCGCGCCGCCACCTCGGGGGCACCCTGCGCGAGCGACCGCTGGGCGGCCTCTCGCAGCACGCCGACCACCGTGATGTCGGTCGCCGGCGTGACGGCGAGCAGGTGCGCGGCCAGTTTCTCCGGCTCGGCTCCGCGGTCGCGCAACGCCTGCGCCGCGCGGGCGTGGAGCTCGGACCGCCGGCCGATGTTCAGGCTCGCGAGCACAGCGCCGCGGACGATCGGGTGTGCGAGCGCCAGCGTCACCGTGCCGGTGGTCAAGCCCGCGGCGGCAAGCTCCCCGGCAGCCGACCGGGCAGCGCCTTCCGACAGACCGGCGACCTCGGACGCGAGCACGCTGTCGACGGGCTCGTCGAGGACGCTGAGCGCCCATGCCAGCGACCGCCCGGACGGCGACGCCCGGGCGAGCAGGGCACGCGACAGGCCGCGGGGCCGCAGCTCGCGCAGCGCCGCCACGCCGTCTCGCGTGAGGGCGAGGCCCGCCTCCCGCGCCGCTTGTGCGAGCGCGAGCACGTAGAAGGGATTTCCGCCGGTCGCCGCGTGACTGGCGCCGATGAACTCCTCGTCCGGCTCGCAGGCGCTCTGCCCGGCCAAGAGCCTGGCGGTCCCCCGGCGCGACAGCGAAGCGGGACGGAGAACCTCTGTGCCTGGTTCGGCCAGAAGCCGCACGAGCAGGCCCGCCTCGCCCTCGGGGTCCGCCTCGCGGCCGGCGACGATCAGCCCGGCCGGCATCCCATCGATCCGGACGGCGAGGTAGTGAAGGAGCCGCAGCGACGCCTCGTCAGCCCATTGGGCGTCGTCGACGGCGAGCAGGCACGCGCCGGTGGCGCACAGGTTGAAGGTGAGCCAGAACAGCCCGTGGAGGATCTGTGGCGATGCGGTGAGCTCGGTGTCCGGCGCCGTCGCCGGCCAGGCCACCGGCCGGGCCACGCCCGCCGACCCGTCGAAGAGGAGCTCCCGCTGCTCCGCCGCGGCGGCTGCGAGGACCGGCTCGAACCACTGCCGGGCCACGCCGAACGGGATGTCGCGCTCGAGCTCGCTCCCGCGGGCGCTCAGGACGCGGATGCCGTGCGCGCGCGCCGCCGCCGCCAGCGCGGCAACGAGCGCGCTCTTGCCGATGCCTGCGGGGCCCTCGATCGCGACGACGCGGCCGCGGCCCGCGAGGACATCCTCGATCAGGGCATCGAGGCGACCGAGCTCCGCCTCTCGCTCGATGAGCACCGCAAGCGCCCCGGCCGGATCTCCGGGTGCAAGTTCAGGGGGGACCCCCTGGTGGTCGATCCGCTCCGCGCTCACTCTCTCCACGACAAGACTATGCCCACGGGAAAGGATGCAGATGGCGACGTTTCTCTTCACCACCATGCCGGCCACGGGACACGTGGCGCCGAAGCTGCCGCTGGCCCGGGAGCTCGCCGCGCGCGGCCACGAGGTCCACTGGTACACCGGCGCGTGCTACCGCCACCAGGTCGAGGCCACCGGAGCGGTTCACCATCCGATCCGCTCGGCCGAGGACTTCGGCGGCCAGTCGATCGGGGAGGCGTTCCCCGAGCTGCTGGGACTCACCGGCGTCAAGATGGTGACCCGCGCCTTTCAGCGCGTGTTCATCGACAACGCTCCCGGGATGCTGCGCGACTGTCAGGAGATCCTGGAGGCCCACCCGACGGACGCGATCCTGTCCGAGCCTCTCTGCGTCTGCGCCCGGTGGCTGCATGAGCTCGGGGGTCCTCCGTGGGCGACGCTCGGCGAGACGATGCTCGGCACCTACAGCCGCGATACGGCGCCCTTCGGGCCCGGCCTCTTTCCCCTCCGCGGTCCGATCGGCCGACTACGCAACCACGCGATGAACGCGCTGCACCGGCGTGTCGTCTTCGGGCCCGTCACGAGGCACTACGAGGACGCGCGACGGGCGGTCGGCTTGGCGCCGCTGGGTTTGAGCTTCATCGACACCTTCCTCGGCGACTACCTCTACCTGCAATCGACGGTCCCGTCGTTTGAGTATCCGCGCAGCGACCTCCCGCCCCACGTGCACTTCATCGGGCCGTTGCTGGCGGAACCCGACGACGAGTTCATGCCACCTCGCTGGTGGCCGGAGCTGGCCGGATCAAAGCGGGTCGTCCTGCTCACGCAGGGGACGGTTGCGACCGGCCCCGATCAACTGCTCGTGCCGGCCATCCGCGCGCTGGCGGACGAGGCCGTCCTCGTCATCGCGACCACCGCCGGGCCCACATCCGCGTTGCTCGACGCGTTCGGAGGGGCGCTGCCGGCGAACGTCCGGGCCGAGCGCTTCGTGCCGTACGCGCAGCTCATGCCGCACGTCGATCTGCTCATCACCAATGGCGGCTACGGGACTGTGCAGCAGGCGCTCGCCCACGGCGTGCCGATCGTCGTGGCCGGCGCCACCGAGGACAAGCCTGAGAACGCCGCGCGCATCGCGTGGTCGGGCGCGGGAATCCGCATCAAGGCGCAGAGCCCGGAGCCGGCGCGGCTGCTCGCAGCCGCGCGGGAGGCGCTCGAGCACCCGGGCTACCGGCAACGGGCCCAGGCGATCGCCGCCGAGATGGCGGACTACGACGCCGCCCGCACCGGCACCGACCTGCTCGAACAGCTCGCACGGATCGGGCGCCCCGTGCTGGGAGGGCCTCGACCGCTCGCCCCAGCCGCGCCACGCGCATAGATCCCAACCACGACCGAGCAGCCGGTCGAGATCGGCGCAGAACCTATCCAGCCGAGCCGCTACTCGTGAGACCGCGTACTACGGTCCCCAGGCCTTGCCGCCAGAGCCGCTCGGCGTCGCCGGGGGCGAACGTTCCGCGCAACTCGAGTCCGGCGAGGCCTTCGCAGACCGCGTGGAAGTGCAGCGCGGCCTCGTCGATCGTGTATCCGGCGAGCGCCTGCCCCTCGTCAAGCCGTCTGATCCGGGTCTTGAGGACGTCAAGGGCAGCGCGCGCCGCGACGCGAACCGAGGGGGTGGTCCGCAGCGGGCTGGGGTCGCTCTGGAAGACGATTCGAAACAGGGAGGGATGCTCGACAGCGAAACGGCGGAAGACGAGCCCGGCTTCGATCAGATCGGCGTGTGGGGAGGGGGTGGTGGGAACCTGGCGGACGCCGTGGCCGAGCAGGTCGAAACCATGCGCGGCTAGCGCGGCGATCAGGCCGGCCTTCGATCCGAACAGGCTGTAGACGGCGCGAGTGGTGGTGCCGACTTCACCGGCCACGCCTCGTACTGAGAGGCCGGCGGGACCGCTTTCCGCAACGGCGCCCTCGGCCGCCTCGAGCAGCGACGCCGCGGTGTGCTCGTCGTGTTCGCGTGGTCGACCCATCGACTTGACAGGCTATCGTAACGACGTTACGTTACGCAGTCACAAAACCCGGATGAAAGGATCGCCGATGACGACCAGCGCTCAACTCATGCCGCTCGCCTACGAGGATCAAGGGTCCGGGACGCCAGTGGTGCTGCTGCACGGGCTGACCTTCGACCGCACGACCTGGGCGCCCGTCGTCGAACGGCTCGGGCCCGGCGTGCGGACTCTCGCGATCGACCTGCCCGGCCACGGCAAGACCACTGAGGGGCCACGATCGGTATGGGATCTCGCCGACCTCGTCCACGCTCTGCTCGGCGAGCTCGGCATCGCTCGTCCCGTCGTCGTGGGCCATTCGATGTCCGCCTCGATCGCTTCTCTCTACGGTGCGAGATACCCGGTGCTCGGCGTCGTCAACGTCGACCAGCCCATGGATATTCGGCCGTTCGCGCAACTCGTCCACCGGATCGAGCCGGCCTTGACCGGGCTCGATTTCGAGCGGGCCTTCGAGCCGTTCCAGAGGAGCATGGGGATCGACCTTCTGCCCGAACCGATCCGCTCACAGGTCCTGGCGGCCCAAACAGTTCGGCAGGGCGTCGTGCTCGATTACTGGGACGAGGTCATCCGGACCGACCCCGAGGAGTTGCAAGCCCGAATCGAGGCGCAGTTGTACACCACCGACCTGCCCTACCTCGCGGTCTTCGGGCGCGCCCTGGCCGCCGCCGAACGGGATTACATGGTCGAGAAGATCCCCGGCCTCCAACTCGAGGAGTGGCCCGGCCGCGGACATTTCGTCCACCTCGCGGAGCTCGAGCGTTTCACCGCGCGGCTGCGCGCCTTCGTCGACGCATGTTCGGCCAAACACTGACGCGTATTGGAGTGCGCCTCCATCGGCGAGGATGCCTCGGGAGACGGCCGTGGGCCGTCTCGTCCTCGCGGCGTGATTGCCTGCCGTCACGCCGCAAATGGTGGTGGCCCCCCGTGGCCGGTCCGGGGGCGTGGTGCGTCGATGAACGATGCGTCATCGCCGAGGCCGACGCGGTTCTGAATGCGGGGGAGGTGCTCGCCGAAGAACAGTGTTGCCGAGAACTCGCCGCGAGTCCTGGCGCCGGTCTTCTCGAAGATAGCCTTGATGTGATCGGTGATCGTGTGCGGCGAGATCGCGAGTCTGTGGGCGGCCTGGATCGTCGTTGCTCCCCGTAGTAGGAGCTGGGCTACCTCCTGCTCGCGTGGCGTCAGGCCGTAGGCTTTGAGTAGCAGCGGTGCTATGAGGGTGGGATGGGCGCACTGGATGAACACCGCGACGTGGCCGGCGCCCCGCAACAGGCCCCCGTGCAGCACGATCCACCTTCCGGTTGGTGCCTTGACCGCAGAGCTCGGCAGTCCCGGCGCGCCGGCGGCGCCGGCGGCTGCAACAGCGGTCCGGGTCGCGCTCGCCACCGCTTGGATTGCGGCGCAACGGACACCGGCTTCGACGGTGCTGCCCGACAGCTCCGCGAGCAGCGGCTCGGCCGACGAGGAGACGCGGATCAGCTGGCCCTCGGCGTCAAGCTCGATGAGTCCGGGGGAATCTGGGAGGGCGGAGGCGGGCTCGCAGGACTCCGCGATCAGGCCGCGGCGGGTCGCGCGAGCGAACAACGGCGAGGCGCTCGAGAGGAGGTCCACGTCGCGGTCGTCGAAGTCGGGTGCTCCGGCGCGGCGGACGAGGATCAGAGCACCCCAGGTCGCCTGGTCGGCGACAAACGCGCAGCGCAGCTCGGGACCAAGGCCGGCGGGCGTCAATAGGTCACGAAAGCGCGGGCTTCGCGTGGGATGCCCGCCGGTCGCCTGAGTCAGGGTTGCCGCCTTGCACGGGGCGCGGGCGAGCTGGTCGAACTTGTTGACGTCCGTTACGGCGTACTCGTTGTTGGCCAGGACCGCGAACCGATCAGGCAAGCCCTGGAGGCGGTGTTGAGTGATCAGGGTCGAACCCGGGTCGAGCGTGTGCCAGCACGCGCCGTCGAACGAAACCACCCGTCTCAGCCGGGCGGCCGCCTCATCGAAAAACTCCGCCCGCGTCGGGGCGGCCAATGCCAGGCGCTCGAGATCGGCCAGCAGACGCACCGGCGCCCATCTCCCTCGGCTTGTCTTCGTCGGGGTCACTTCGGCCTCTGTCGGTGGTTGCGTCAAGCCTACCCCCCAAACTCGGGATATCCCGGCCACCGTCGGCCGGCCATCATCGGACGCCGACCCAGCAAGCGGAAAGCGAGATCATCGATGCAACGACACGCGAGCACCGTCGACCGGCGAGCGACCGGGTTGACCGTACGCCCGGCGACCACGGGGGACGCCGAGTCGTGCGCACGGATCTTCTACGACGCATTCGAGTCGATCGCGTCCAGGCATAACTTTCCGGTGGAGCCCGGGTCCGCCGAGTTCACGCGCTTCGCAGTCGACACGATGCTCGCCAACGGCGGGATCCACGGTCTCGTCGCCGAGCAATCAGGCGAGGTGCTCGGCAGCGCCTTCGTCGACGAGCGCGGCGCGATCGCCGGGGTCGGGCCGCTGACCGTCGATCCCGCGCTTCAGGATCACGGCGTTGGTCGCGCGCTGCTCGAAGCGGTTCTCCGCCGTGAGCGCGGGCGCGGCGCGGCCGGCGTCAGGCTCGTGCAGACCGCCTACCACTACCGATCCCTGGCCCTCTACGCGAAGCTCGGCTTCGTCGTCCGCGAGCCCCTGTCCGTGCTCCAGGGAACGCCGCCCGCGCTCAGCATCCCCGGAATCGACGTGCGGCCGGCCATCGATGCGGACGTCGCCGCCTGCGCCGAACTGTGCGTTCGCGTGCACGGCCATGACCGAACCGGCGAGCTGCGCGACGCGGTCGCCGCCGGCACGGCGCACGTGGCCGAGCGCCCCGACCGCATCAGTGGCTACGCATCCGGGCTCGGCTACGGCTGGCACGCCGTCGCCGAGACCAACGATGACCTGATCGCCCTCATCTGCGCCGCCGAGCGGTTCATGGGTCTCGGGATCCTCGTACCGTCGCGAAACGCCGCCCTTCTCAACTGGGGTCTGACCCACGGCTTGGAGATCGTCCAGCAGTCGACGCTGATGACGATCGGGCTCTACAACGAGCCGGCAGCCGCTTACCTCCCGTCAATCGTGTACTAACGGGACGAGCAGCCGCGATGAGACCCGGACGCACCGGGTCGCCGTGACCGCCGTAGGCGCCGAAGACATAGCGGGGAGACACCCATGGCCGACCAGCTCGCGTCAGGTGAGCCCGACCAAACGGCCAGATCGGAGGAGTCCTCCGGCTCTCTAGTCTATGGATGGCGAGACCCGGACTCGAACCGGGGACACCACGATTTTCAGTCGTGTGCTCTACCAACTGAGCTATCTCGCCGCGCGGCGCCCGATGCTAGCGAGTCGGCCCCTTGGCCAGGCCGTCCGCCCGGCGGCGTACTAGGCTGCCCGGCTGATGAAGTTCAGAGGCACGGACCGCTCCGCGCGCCCACCGGGCGCCGAAGATACGCCGCGACGGACCTGGCAGGATCGCCTGGCTGGATCCGGCCGGTCCCGACGGAAGGGGTTTCGGGGGCGCATCGTGCGGCTGGTCACGTCGCCAACGCGGTTTCCGTTCGCCGTCGCGGCCGGCGTCAAGGCCGCCCGGGAGCGCCTGCGCCGCGGAGCGGACGTCGAGGAGCCGGCGGCCCCTGAGCCGACCGTACCGGGCGTGGCCCCGCGCGGATACGTGCCGCCGCAGCCGCCGGCGGTCGCGGGCCGCAACCTGATCAAGCGCTTCGGCGACGGCCCGGCCGCGGTCGAGGCCCTGCGCGGCGTCACGGTCCGGTTCGAGCGGGCCAGCTTCAACGCCATCATGGGCCCGTCGGGATCGGGCAAGTCGACGTTGATGCACCTGCTGGCCGGCCTCGACGTCCCGAGCGGCGGGGGTGTCGAGATCGGAGGTGTCGACCTCGCCGAGCTGGACGACTCCGAGTTGACCGAGCTCCGCCGCCGGCAGGTCGGCTTCGTCTTCCAGGCCTTCAACCTGATGGCGACGCTCGACGCCGAGGAGAACATCGCCCTGCCGCTGCGCCTGGCCGGCGAGACGCCGGACTCGGCGTGGATGGAGTCGCTGCTGCGGGCCGTCGACCTGTCAGACCGGCGCGACCACCGGCCGGCCGAGCTGTCGGGCGGCCAGCAGCAGCGGGTGGCGATCGCCCGGGCACTCGTCGCCAAGCCGAACGTGATCTTCGCCGACGAGCCGACCGGGAACCTCGACTCGGTCTCGAGCGACGAGGTGATGCTGCTGCTGCGTCGGGCGGTCGACGAGTTCGGCCAGACCGTGGTCATGGTCACCCACGATCCGCTCGTTGCCGCCCACGCCGACCGGATCGTCTCGCTCGCCGATGGGCGCATCGTCGACGACAAGCCGAACGCCGACGGCCCGCCGCCGGCGCGGCCGGGGCCGCGCTGGCGATGACGAAGGTCACGCTCCGGGGCATGCTCGCCCGGCGGCTGCGCTCGGCGCTCACCGCCGCCGCGGTCCTCCTCGGGGTGACGGTGATCTCGGGCACCCTGGTCTTCACCGACACGATCAACCATGCCGTGTCGAAAGCGGTCACGAACGCCGCGCGCGGGGCCGACGTCGTCGTCTCGGGCCGCGCGCCGCTCGACTCGACGACGCAGGCGCCGACCGTCTCCGCCGCCACATTGACGAAGATCCAGCGCCTGCCGGACGTCGAGCGGGCGCAGGGCGAGATCGCCGACGTGGCGTCGATCGTCGGGCCGGACGGCAAGGTCGTCAACGTCGGCGCCGGCGGGACGAAGGCGTTCTCCTACGTCGGCCCGCCGTTCCAGTCGATCCAGGTCGTCGCCGGCCGGCCGCCGCGGCAGCCGCACGAGGTCGATGTCGACGAGGACACGGCCGTGCTCGAGCACTTCCACCGCAACCAGCGGATCACGATCGCGACGCTGCGCCCGGCCGGCAGCTTCAAGATCGTCGGCTTCATCCGCTTCGGCGGGGCCAGCAACATCGGCGCGACCCTGCTGGCGTTCGATCTCTCGGCTGCCCAGCACCTGTTCCTCAAGTCGAACCGGGTCGACTTCGTCGATGTCGCCGGGCGCCCGGGCATCGCCCCGGCGACGCTCGTCCGGGAGATCGCCCCGCTGCTCGGGCCGCGGCTGATCGTGCGCACGGCGACCGAGCAGGCGACGCAGGACACCGACCGCGTGTTCAACCAGCTGTCCTTCCTCACGCGAGCGTTGATCGCCTTCGGGTTGATCGCCGTCTTCGTCGGCGCCTTCGTGATCTTCAACACCTTCTCGATCACCGTCGCCCAGCGCACGAGCGAGCTCGGCCTGCTGCGAACGCTCGGCGCCAGTCGCCGCCAGCTTCTCGCCGGCGTGCTCTTCGAGGGCTTGGCGATCGGCGTCGTCGGCTCGGTCCTGGCCACGGCGCTCGGCTACGGCCTGGCCGGCCTCATCCGCAGCTTGCTGGACGCGGTCAGCCTGCGCCTGCCGTCGACCCACGCTGTGCTCGAGCTGCGGACGGTCGTCGTCTGCATCGGCGTCGGTGTCGCGGTGACGCTGCTGAGCTCGCTGATCCCCGCGCTGCGGGCGACGCGCGTGCCGCCGCTGGCGGCGATGCGCGAGGGCGTCCGGCTCCCCGGGTCGCGTCTGGCCCCGGCGCTGCCGTGGCTGGCCCTGGCGCTGACCGGGGTCGGCGTGGCGCTGACCGTCGACGGCGTGACGGCGGGGCACTCGGTCGCCATCACCGTGTCCGGGGCGGTCGCGCTCACCTTCGGCATCGCGATCCTGACGCCGCGGGCTGTCCCGTTGGCCGCGCGCGTCGCCGGCTGGCCGCTCGAGCAGCGCACCGCGCTGGCCGGGCGCCTGGCGCGGGAGAACGCGGCTCGCAACCCGACGCGGACGGCGGCGACGGCCGCGGGGCTGATGGTCGGGCTCGCGCTCGTCCTGTTCGTGACTGTCTTCGCGGCCGAGACACGAGCGTCGATCCGCGACGTCGTCGCTCGGAGCTTCGCCGGCGACCTGGCCGTCACCAACCAGGACGGGTTCTCGCCGATCCCGGCGCAGGCCGCCCGGGCCGTGGCGCGGGTCCACGGGGTCCAGACGGTCTCGATCCTCAAGCGCTCGGACTCGCGCGCGGAGGTCGGGGGGAGTCAGCCGGTCAACGGTATCGACACGCAGACGCTCGGCAGCGTCTACCGCTTCGACTGGGTCGACGGCGACGACTCGCTGCTCGGACTGCTGGGGCCGAACGGCGCCCTCGTCGACACGGACTTCGCCACCCGGGCCGACCTGCACGTGGACAGCCACTTCGTCATCACCACCCCAGCCGGCCAGCAGACCGAGCTGACCGTGCGCGGGATCTACCGTGACCGGGCGCTCCTACCCGGCTACAGCGTCGCGCTGCCGACCTTCGACCATCTCTTCCACGAGCTGCGCGTCCGGCGGATCCTCGTCAAGCTCGTCCCGGGGGCGAACGCGGCGACGGTCGGGCGCAAGATCAACCGGGCCCTGGCCGCCTTCCCCGAGGCCCGGGCGCGGTCGGAGCAGCAGCTCAAGGACGTCGAGACGAACAGCCTCAACAGCATCCTGTACCTGTTCTACGCGCTGCTGGCGGTCAGCCTCTTCGTCTCCCTGTTCGGCATCGTCAACACGCTGACGCTGTCGATCCACGAGCGCCGCCGCGAGCTCGCCACGCTCCGTGCGCTCGGGGCGTCGCGGCGCACCGTGCGGCGGATCGTCCGCTACGAGAGCGTGATCACGTCGGCGATCGGAGGGACGCTCGGGCTCGTGCTCGGCATGTTCTTCGCCGCCGTCGTGACGGCGTCGCTGCCGGACGAGGGACTCAAGTTCGCCGTGCCGGCGATCGACGTCGTCGGCCTCGCCGTGCTGACGGTCGCCGTCGGCGTGCTCGCCGCCGTGATCCCGGCGCGGCGGGCCTCCCGCCTCAACATCCTCGGCGTCGTCGCCTACCACTGAACGCCCGCGGATTGGTCGCGGCCGGCCCGGGGTAGCCGATCAGCGGCACTGACGCGACGAGAAGGGAGCGCGATGTTCGACATCGAGGCAATCAGCGAGTGGCGCGGCCAGGACGTGCTCGACCCCGAGGACAACCGCGTCGGACGGCTCGAGGAGGTCTACCACGACCGGCACTCGAACACTCCCGGCTTCGCCTGCGTCAAGACCGGCCTCTTCGGCCGGCGCTTGTCCTTCGTCCCGCTCGCCGGGGCCAGCATGTCGCGCGACCACATCCGTGTCGCCCACATGGCCGACCAGATCAAGCGTGCTCCGAGCGTCGAGCCGGACGGCAGGCTGACCGCGGAGGAGGAGGCGGCGCTGTTTGACCACTACGGGCTCCAGGCGCCGTTCGATGCCGGCGGCCAGTCGCCGCGGCTGGTGCGCTACCAGACCGACGCCACGGCCGCACAGGTCGCCGAGGCCCACCACGTCGTCGCCGAGCAGGGCGATGTCGTCGGCGGCACGGCGGCGTTGACGCCGACCCCGACGCCGGAGAGCACGCCGAGCCCGATCGACGCCGATCGGCTGAGCTCGCTCGAGGAGCGCGTGGCGGCGATCGAGCACTGGCTGACCGACCGCGAGACCTGAGAGCCGGCACCCGCCGGCGGGCGCCAAGGGTCGTCAGTGGCGGGCCCTAAGAGCCGACGAGCGCCTTGGTCTGCTGGCGCGCCGGCGAGATCCGCACGACGTCCCAGGCGAGGCCGGTGAGCTCGAGGCCACGGATCACCCAGGCCGACGGATCGAGCTGCCAGCGGCCGAGGCCGTGGCGGGCGGACGTCGGGAACGCGTGGTGGTTGTTGTGCCACGCCTCGCCGAGCGTCGGCAGGGCCAGCCAGAGGAGGTTGCGCGAGTAGTCGTTGGTGTCGAAGTGCCGCCGGCCGAAGTAGTGGCAGAGCGAGTTGATCGAGAACGTCGCGTGATGGAGGAAGAAGGCGCGCACGGCGCCGCCCCAGAGAAAGCCGGTCAGGGCGCCCGCCCAGGTGCCCGTGAGCGCCAGCCCGAGCGCGGCCGGGAAGGCCAGGCCGACGACGACCCAGAGCGCGAAGTTGCGGTCGACGAACTGGACGACAGGGTCGGCCAGGAGATCGGGGGCGTAGTGCTCGGTGGAGGCGCGGTCGACGCCGCGGAAGGTCCAGCCGACATGGGCGTGGATCAGCCCGCGCACGGCGCCGAGCCAGCCGTCGCCGTGGCCGACGTGCGGGCTGTGGGGGTCGCCGTCACGGTCGGAGAAGCGGTGGTGCATGCGGTGGGTGGCCACCCACTCGGTCACCGAGCCCTCGATCGCCGCCGAGCCGAGCACGCCGAGGATCATGCGCATCGTCTTGCCCGTCTTGAAGCTCCGGTGGGTGAACAGCCGGTGATAGCCGACGGTGACGCCGAGGCCGGTCAGGAGATAGGTGATCGCCATCACGACGAGGTCCTGCCAGTGGAGCAGCCCACCCCAGGCGAGCCAGCCGGCGACGAACAGCAGCAGGAAGGGCACGATCGTGACGACCGCGTTGGCGACGCGGTCGGCGGTCTCGTTCGCCATCGGCTGACAGCCGCGGGTGTCGAGAGCCGCAGACCGGTGCGGCTCCGCCGCGGTGGCGCTGACGGGTGCGACCGGTTGGCGAGGGCGTTTTCGGGCGGGCGCGTCGCGCGGTCCGTCGGACACAACGGCTTTGGTCTTCGCGGGCGAGATCGGAACTGCTCCTCGGATGGCGATCATGGCGAGAAGTAGTCCGACCGGCGGCCCCGAACTGCAACGGCCGTTGTCGTCCCCTTCTGTACTGCGGTGCGCGCCGGCGCCTGGGGGCGTCCGGGGCGCCGAGCGAGCCTACCACGATGCGGATCGGAGAGATGCCTAGACTTCGACGGATGGACGAGTCCCCGCAGCGGATCCTGCCGCTGCGGCCGCCGCCGGGGCGGCCGGCGTAACCGCAGGCGCCGCCGGGTAGACGGGCGGGATGTCAGTCGCGCCAGACGACATCGACTCAGCCGCGATTCGCCGCGAGCTCGAGGCGCGTCGCGACCGGGCGCGCGAGCGCATCGCCACCCTGGCCAGACGGCCGGAGCGGGGAACCGCCCAGGGCTTCGGCAAGCGGATCGGCGACGGCACGATCGAAGCGGTCAGCCGCCTCAGCGAGATCGGCGTCGGAACGTCGCTCGAGCTCGGCCTCGCCCGCACCGAGCGGGCCCTGGCCAAGCTGGGGGAGGGGACCTACGGTGTCTGCGACGGTTGCGGCGAGCCGATCCCCTCGGCTCGTCTCCGGGCGCTGCCCGACAGCGTCCAGTGCCTGGCGTGCGCGGCGTCCGAGCGCCATGCGCGCCCCGCCCGCCGCCGGTAGGCCGGCCCCACACGCCGCCCCGCCCGCCGCCGGTAGGCCGGCCCCACACGCCGCCCCGCCCGCCGCCGGTAGGCCGGCCCCACACGCCGCCCCGCCCGCCGCCGGTAGCGCCGCCCCGTCCCCGCCCCGCCGCTCGGTCTGAGCGGCCCGAGCGGCGCCGGAGCCGGTCACGCAAATTCCCCGTAGCGGCTGGGGCTCGGATATCGTCGGCGGAGGTCAAGCAACGCTCAACGGGAGGCATCGTGACACGCTCAAACAGACGTTCATTCGGGGCCGCGGCGGTTCTCGTCGGCCTGCTCGGCCTCGGGCTGCCGGTGGCATCGGCGAGCGCGAGAACGACGACGCTGCACTTCTTCCAGCGGAGCACCAGCTCGAGCTTCCTCGCGCCCGACGGGACCCCGACGCAGTCGCCGAGCGCGACCAGCCCACCGGCGATCGGCGAGCGGTTCCTCGTCAGCGACGAGCTCTACGTCGGTACCCACAAGCGGCATGCAAAGACGTTCACGGCGACCGATCACCTTGCGTGCACGATCACCAGCGTCACGGGCGCGGCCACCTGCGACGGTCAGATCGCGATCGGCGGATCGATGCTGCTCGCCCAGAACGTCGTGGTGAACCTCGCGGGGGCGAGCACTGTCGTGACGATCAACGGCGGCACCGGCCGGTACCTCCACGCGCGGGGGACGGCGACCAGCGTGAGCGTCGGCAACACGCCGAACTCGGACTTCACCGTCAACTTCACCGGCTGACGACGACGCCCAACCTGCGGACGACCGTGGCACCGCTCGTCCGTGAGCGGTGCCCGGGACGCGGCGGGCTCAGGCGCTCTCGACGATCAGCAGCGCGTTGCCGTCTGGGTCGCGCAGCCAGAACATCGGCGGGACCGGGTCGCCCATGCGGCTGATCTCGGCGTCGACGTCGACGCCGCTCGCCTTCAGGCTGGCGTAGTCGCCTTCGATGTCGTCGGTCGCCATGGCGATGCCGGTCTCGACACCGCCGGTCGGCTTGCCCGGCGGGGGTGGGACGATCGCGATCGTCGTCTCGCCGCCGGAGGGCGCCACCTCGACCCAGCGGTAGCCGTTGCCGAAGGGAACGTCGGTGCGCTTCTCCAAGCCGAGCGCCTCCGTGTAGAACGCGATCGCCCGGTCCTGGTCGGAGACCGGAACGACGACGGTGTTGAGCTTGCTGATGCGAGTCTGGGGCTTGGTCACGACCGGCCTCCTGAAGCGGGATTGGATGACAGTCCTCAAGACCGGCGACCCGGCGAGAACTCATCGGTGTCGACGCTCGGCCTCGACGGGTGTTCGATGGCGGATTGGCGCCGATCTGGGCTAGTCTGCCACCCGGATTAGGAATTGAGATTTCCTTGGGAGGCATTGAGATTTCCATTACGATTCCGAGCGGGTCGTGCTCAAACGAGGCGAACCGCCGACATCGCGTTCGGGACGGGCGCGTCGACCCGCGCAATCGACTTCTCACAACGGGAGCAAGCATGGAAGAAACCGGGCCGACATCTCTGTTGAGCTGTCCGCGCTGCCACTTCGCGTTTCATCCGAAGGCGGCGAGTCTGACGCTCGACTACTGCCCGCGGTGTCTGGCCCGGCGGCACGGGGCGCAGCCGCTGCGCCGCTTCGGCGACCCGCCGACCGAGGCCGCGTCGGCCGCCTGGCCGACACGCCCGCGTCTGATACGGCAGGCACGCGACGGCGGGGCATCGGCGTCAGCTGACGTTGGGGAGTAGCGAGCCGCTGCGGTGCGTCGGTCAGGTGTCGGCGAAGCGATGGGTGAGGGTGTCGGCGTCGAGGCGTCCGGCCACGAGATCGCCGGCGACGTCGCTGAGCCGGCGATTGTGAGTTCGGGCGTGATCGCGTAGCGCGGCGAACGCCGCGTCCACGTCGATCTGGGCGCGCTCAGCCAGGGCACCCTTGGCCTGCTCGATCACGACCCGGCTGTTCAGCGCGCCCTGGAGCTCACCCACGACGCTGCGCGTCTCGCGCAGGGCGCGCTCGTGCAGGAGGGCCACCGCGGCGATGTCGGCCATGCCCTGCGCGAGTGGGAGGTCGGCCTCGGCGATCCGGCCCGGGACCAGGCGGAACAGATTCAGCGTCCCGATCGTCTCGCCCAGCACGCGCATCGGGACGGCCTGAACCGAGCGGAATCCCTTTTCCGAGGCGACGGGGACGAAGGTCGGCCAGCGCTCGCGGTCGGACGCGAGATCCTCGCTGAACACATCCTCGCCGCGCTTCCAGCAGTCGTAGCACGGACCCTCTTCGTTCTGGGACTGCAGGAGCTCGAGCGCCTCCGAGCGCTCGCTGGACGACGCCATCACGCGGAGCGCGCCCGCGGCGTCGGCGAGGAGCAGGCCGGCTTCGTCGCAGTCGAGGAGCTCCACGCAGCGCAGCGACACGCGGTGGAGGAACTCCAGGACGTCGAAGTCCTCGGCAAGCGTGTTGGCTATCTCGGCCAGGGTCTCGACGATCCTTTGCTCACGCCTCATACGCTGGTACCCGCCCTCCTGTCGCCGGATGCCCAGCGACGTTGAACGACCTCTGATCGGTGAGGAACACTCGGCGCCCTCATTCGGGATCCGGCAGACGCAGGCGATGGGTCATGACGTCTCGCGCCACGCCGCGGAGCGGGCGCTCGCTGGCGAATGCGTGGGCCCGCAGTCGCACGAAGGCGTCGTCCAGCGGGACCCCGAGCTGGGTGGCGACCATCCCGGTCGCCTGGTGTATCTCCGACCAGTGCGCCGGCTCGCGCGCCAGCAGCTCATGCAGAGAATCCGCCGGAGCCCCCGCCTGGAGCGCGAGGATCCCGTGGGTGGCGACGTCGGCCAGCACGAGGCCGAGCGCCAGCTCCTCGGTCGTGAGCGGGCCCGGTCGATCACGGTAGAGGGCCAGGACGCCGAGTCGGATCCAGCCCAGCTGCAAGGGCAGGGCGAACACCGCCGCCACGCCGGCCCGAAGCCCTCCGCTGGTGAACGCTGGCCACCGGACCACGGCCGGAGCGGCGAGGTCGGGCTCGAGCACGGGCCGTCGCGTCGTCCACGCGTCGACGCAGGGCCCTTCGCCCAGCGTGAGCTGGAGTTCCTGCACGGCGGCGATGCCCACGTCGGTCACGCCGGCCGTACCGCGCAACTCGCCGGCCACCATCAGCGACAGCCCGGCCCCCTTGAGCGACAGCAGCGTCACCGCGGCCTGGCAGACGCGATCGATCGAAGAGAACGGACCGTCGGCATCGACCTCGGCGATCGCGTGCAACACGACGCCGAAGCGATCGGACGCCACGCCGAAGTGGTCAGTTGCCATGTGCTGACCATAGGCCACTCGGCGCGAACCGGCGCGTGCGGTGTGCCTGGACGAACGTACGATGGGCTCGTGCGGTGGTCGACTAGCCGTACGCATGCTGGTTATTTGCGAGCTTCCACGACGAATCGACCAGGATCTTGACATCTGACGCCGACTTCGGCAGCACAGTCGACCCCCTAAGGAGTAAGGTCAATCAAGAGTCCAAATATTGCGTTGCTCGAGACCCCGGTGACGTCGTACAAAAATTACGACACCGGAGCCATTTAATGTACAACGTAAGTAAACGCACTCGGCTCGGCCTGCCGATCGCCGCCGCGCTCGTGGCCGCTGCGGCAGTCGGCGGTCCGGCTCTCGCGAGTTCCAATTCGTCGTCCGCATCGAAGACCGCGCATGCTGCCAAGACCGTTCGCGGCCCGCGCGGTCACACAGGCAAGACGGGCAAGACGGGCAAGCAGGGCCCGGCCGGACCGCAGGGCCCGAGCGGAAACAACGGCCCGGCCGGTGCGAACGGCACGTCCGGCACGGCCGGCGGCGGCGGCTCCGAGGGCACGATCCTGTACTCGGCGGTCAAGCCGGCGACCCCGCCGGTGTCGACGGTTCCGAACGCACCCCCGCCGACGACGCCTAACCCCACGCTGACGACGGTGTACGCGGGTCACGGCCTGCTGTTCACGGCCACGTGCGAAAATGTCGGCGAGGGAGCGGGGAAGCTCTCGATCGCGTTTTCGTCCACCACGCAGGGCAACGCCATCAACATCGACGGTACGGCGACGGCGAACTTCAGCGCGACCGACAGCGCCGGCAAGAAGATCCCGGACACGATCCTCTCCGGCCTGCCTGAGGGCAGCACGCACAACGTCACGTTCGCCAGCACCGACGGCGCCGTGGTGCATCTGCAGTTCGCGACATCGCTGGCCCAGACGGGTGCCGACTGCTTCGCGTTCGGCACGCGCGTCGGCGGCTGACGCGGTCAAGGATGGTCGTAACTCGGCGCTAGGGCGCTGAGATAGATCGAAGAGAACGGGGCGGCATATCTGCCGCCCCGTTCTTGTTCGTCGGGCTGCCGATGAGTGTCACATCGCCACGGCGACGTACTTCGTCTCGAGGTACTCGCCGATCCCCTCCTCACCGCCCTCGCGTCCGAATCCCGACTGCTTGACGCCGCCGAACGGGGCGGCGGCGTTGGAGACGACCCCCTGGTTGAGCCCGACCATGCCGACGTCTAGCGCCTCGGCGACGCGCAGGGCGCGGTCGAGATCGCGGGTGTAGAGGTAGGCGACGAGGCCGTACTCGGTGTCGTTGGCGGCGGCGACCGCGTCGTCGTCGGTCTCGAACGCGACGATCGGGGCGACCGGCCCGAAGATCTCCTCGCGCAGGACGCGGGCGTCGCCCGGGACGTCGACGAGCACGGTCGGGGGATAGAAGAAGCCCGGCCCGGCCCCGGCCGTGTGCCCGCCGACGAGGGCGCGGGCGCCGCGGCCCACGGCGTCGTCGACCAGCTCGACCACCTTGTCGACGGCGGCGGCCTCGATCAGCGGCCCGACGTCGACGTCGGGGTCGGTGCCCCGGCCGAGCCGCAGCCGCCCCATCCGGGCGGCGAGCCGGGCGGCGAACTCGTCGACCACCGAGGCGTGGACCAGGAAGCGGTTGGCCGACGTGCACGCCTCGCCCATGTTGCGGAGCTTGGCCGTCATCGCCCCGTCGACGGCGGCATCGAGGTCGGCGTCGGCGAAGACGACGAACGGGGCGTTGCCGCCGAGCTCCATCGAGACCCGCAGGACGCGGTCCATCGCCCGGGCGGCCAGCCGCCGGCCGACGTCGGTCGACCCGGTGAAGGACAGCTTGCGCAGTCGGGGATCGTCGAACAGCGGGTCGGTGACGTCGCCGGATCGGCTGGTGGTGACCACGTTGACGACGCCGTCGGGGAGTCCGGCCTCGCCCAGCACCGCGGCGAACGCCAGCATCGACAGCGGCGTCAGCCGGGCCGGCTTGACGACCATCGTGCAGCCGGCGGCGACGGCGGGGGCGATCTTGCGCGTCCCCATCGCCAGGGGGAAGTTCCACGGCGTAATCAACAGACAGGGGCCGACCGGCTGGCGCATCGTCAGCAGCCGGCCGGCGCCGTTCGGGGTCGCCGCGTAGCGGCCGCCGATCCGCACGGCCTCTTCGGAGAACCAGCGGACGAAGTCGGCGGCGTAGGCGATCTCGGCGCGCGACTCGGCGAGCGGCTTGCCCATCTCGAGCGTCATCAGCAGGGCCAGGTCGTCGGTCCGGGCGGTGATCAGGTCGAACGCCCGGCGGAGCACCTCGGCGCGCTCGCGCGGCCGCGTCGCCGCCCAGGCGGGCGCGGCGGCGCAGGCGGCATCCAAAGCGGCCCGGGCGTCGTCCGCATCGGCGTCGGCGACCTCGCAGAGCACGTGCTCGGTCGCCGGGTCGACGACCTCGAGGCGCCCGCCGCCGGTGGCCGGCCGCCACTGCCCGCCGATCAGCAGCTGCTTGGGCGCCCGGGCGAGAACCTCGTCCTCGGTCACCGGCGTCGACTACCGTGGCGGCGATGCGGCGACTGTTGGCAGCCGGGCTGATCCTGGCGCTCGCCCTCCCCGGGGCGGCGGCCGCGGCGCCGATGCTGCTGATCTACGGCGGTGGCGACGGCCACGGGGTCGGCATGAGCCAGTACGGAGCCTACGGCTACGCCCTCCACGGCTTCGACTATAGGGCGATCCTGGCGCATTACTACACCGGTACCACGATCGCCCCGACGCCAACCGGGACATCGGTGCGGGTGCTGATGCAGCGCGGCGTCGGCAGCGTGGCCTTCAGCGGGGCCGGACGGGCCGCCGGGCGGCGTCTCCAGCCGGCCGGCGTCTACCGGGCGAGCGCCGCGGGCCGCGCCCACGTCACGCTCGCCGGACCGGGCGTGCGGACCGTGACGGTCGCGGCGCCGCTCGTGGTGACGCCGGCGAGCGCGGCGATGCGCCTGTACGGGGCGGCCGAGAACGGCCGGCGCGACGGCCGTTACCGGGGCTCGCTCGCCCTGACGCCGGACGGCGGTGGGCTCGACGCGATCGACGTCGTCGGCCTGGACGACTACGCGCGGGGCGTGGTGGCGGCCGAGAGCGACGCGTCCTGGCCGCTGGCCGAGCTCGAGGCGCAGGCGGTGGCGACGCGGACGTACGCGATCACCGACACCGGTCACGCGGGCTTCGACGTCTACGCCGACACGCGTTCGCAGCAGTACTCGGGCGTGGCGGCGGAGACGCCGGCCACCGACAAGGCCGTCGCGGCGACCGCGGGTCAGGTCGTGACCTACCAGGGGCATCCGGTGATCACGTTCTTCTTCGACTCCTCGGGCGGCCAGACGGAGAACGTCGAGGACGCCTTCCCGGGCAGCGCGCCGGAGCCGTGGCTGGTGTCGGTGCCCGATCCGTACGACACGCTGGCCCCGCGCCATCGCTTCAGCCTGAGCATGCCGCTGGCCACCGCGCAGGCGCGCCTGCACGTCCGGGGCCGGCTGCTGCGGATCGTCGTGACCCAGCGGGGCCGCTCGCCGCGGATCGTCAGGGCGACCGTCGTCGGCAGCGGCGGCCAGACGACGGTCAGCGGCCTCCAGCTCCAGTCGAGCCTGGGGCTGGCGACGACGTGGGCGTGCTTCGCGGTGACCGGTGCGAGCGGCGCCGCGCCCGGGGGTTGGAATGCCCCGTGCATGCCAGCGCCCTCTTCTGGGTCGACGCCGGCGCTGCCGCCGCTCGGACCGTCGACCCCGAGCGGACCGACCGGCGGTACCGGCGCTCCGCCGGTCGGCTGAGCGGGCCGCCGGCGCCTCTATCCTGCGGCGGTGGTCTCCTTGGCGCCGCTCCTGGCGATCGACACGCCGTGGCTGCTCTACCGGTCGTTCTTCGGGCTGCCGCGGTCGATCCGCGACGCCGGTGGCCGGCCGAACGGGGCGCTGCTGGGCACCGTCAACACGATCCTCTTCGCCATCGACGCGTGCAGGCCGCGGGCGGTCGTCTGCTGCTTCGGCGCCGAGGAGGCCGAGTACCGGGTCGCCCTCTACGCGGGCTACCACGCCCACCGCGAGCCGATGCCCGACGAGCTTCGGGCGCAGTGGGACCAGGCGCAGGAGCTGCTGGGGGGATTCGGCTGGACGATCGCCGGGCACGCGACGCTCGAGGCCGACGACCTGCTCGGGTCGTTCGCGACGACCGAAGCGCAGGCCGGGGGGCGGACGCTCCTGTTGACCGGGGACCGCGATCTCTACCAGGCGGTCGACGAGCACACGGCGGTGCTCGAGCTGCCCAAGGGCGAGCCGCCGGTCGAGCTCGGCGTGGCCGAGGTGCGCGCCCGGTACGGCGTGTGGCCGGCGCAGGTCCCCGACCTGATCGCCCTGCGCGGGGATCCGTCGGACGGTCTGCCGGGGGCGAAGGGCATCGGCGCCAAGACGGCGGCCGATCTCTTGCGCGAGCACGGGTCGCTCGAGCCGGTGCTGGCGTCGGCCAACCGCCAGCGGCCGCGGATCGGGGCGGCGCTGCGCGAGCAGGCCGACGAGCTGCGTGACTTCTTGAAGATCGCCACGTTGGTCCACGTCGACGTCGAGCGGCCGCCGGACAGGCTGACCGACTTCGCCGGAGGCGCCGCCGCGGCGCGGCGCCACGGGCTCGAGGGTCTGGCGGGCCGCCTCGACGACCGGATCCGCTGAGTTGCCCGAGGCGGCCGCCGCCGACCGGCGGCGTCAGCCGGTCCGGGGCCTGCGGCTCCTCGTCTTCGTCGTCGGCAGCGCGAGCCTCGGGACCGAGATCGCCGCCGCCCGGCTGCTGGCGCCGTACTTCGGGGCGTCGACGATCGTCTGGGCGAACACGATCGCCGTCGTGCTGCTGGCCCTGAGCGTCGGCTACGCCGTCGGCGGGCGCCTGGCCGACCGGTCGCCGGATGTGGCCACGCTGAGCCGGATCGTCGTCGCCGCGGGTGCGCTGCTGGCGGGGGTTCCGTTCGTCGCCCCGCCCTTCCTCGACACCGCCAGCCGGGCGCTCGACACGATCTCGGCGGCGGCGTTCCTCGGGTCGCGGGCCGGCGCGCCGATCCTGTGCGCCGTGCCCCTGCTGCTGCTGGGGGCGGTACCCCAGTTCGCCCTGCGTCTGTCGCTCGAGGGCGTCGCCGACTCGGGGCGGGTCAGCGGACGCCTGTCGGCGATCTCGACGCTCGGGGCGTTGACCCGCACCTTCCTCTCGGC
>CAVUMZ010000007.1:0-231022 GCA_963742705.1 uncultured Solirubrobacterales bacterium
GGGACGTGTAGGCGACGTCGAGCAGGTCGCCGGCCGCCGCCGCGCGAGCCAGGCGCCCGCGCAGCTGCGCCAGGCGGGCGTCCGACGGCGCCGGGATCTCGGCGCGCAGTTGGGATTCGAGGTCGTTCACGTTCATGTCCTGGGGCTCCTCATCGGGCGTCGTGGAAGATCACGCCGAGGGTGGTCCGGCGGCCGCGCGTCAACGTGCTGACGCCGTGGCGCATCGCCGCCCGGTAGTAGCCGCGCGTCCCGGCGGCCGGGCGGTGGCGGGTCGCGAAGATCAGGAACGCGCCCCGGCGCAGCTGCTGGACGTGGGCCCGGCTCTGCGCCCGCGGCCGCTGCTCGGTCAGGACGAACTCGCCCCCGTCGAAGTCCTCCGGTCGGTCGAGCAGGGTGACGATCTGCAGTGGGAAGGCGACCTCGCCGTAGACGTCCTGGTGCAGCGCGTTCCAGTCGCCCGGCCCGTAGCGCAGCAGGAGCGGCGTCGGCTTCGCCTGGCCGGCGACCCGGCACCGGGCGAGGAACGCCGCCAGCTCGTCCGGGTAGTCGGCCGCCTCGCCCAGGCGCTCGGCCCAGAGGTTGGCGACGGTCGCCAGCCGCGGATAGAAGGCGGCGCGCACGGCGGCGACGGCATCCGGCAGCGGGTGGTCGAAGTACTTGTACTCGCCCCGGCCGAAGCCGTGCCGGGCCATGGTCACGGTGCTGCGGAACGCGCCGGAGGCGTACGCGTCCGACAGCTCGCCGCACTCGGCCGCCGACAGTACCGGGCCGGTCTGGGCGAAGCCGTGGTCGTCGAGCGCCGCCTCGAGGGCCGGCCAGTCGAGCCCGTCGACGCGGTCGGCGATCGTCAGCCTGGTCATCGTCCGTCTCCGATCCCGGCGCGCAGCCGCCGGAGTCCTTCGAACACGTTGCGCCGGGCGGCCTCGGGGCTCGTCTCCATCGTCGCGCCGATCCCCGCGTAGTCGAGGTCGAGCAGGAAGCGCAGGCCGACGGCCTGGCGCTGCTTGGCCGGCAGGGCACGGACGCGCGCCCACAGCTCGCCGTCCGCCGGCTCGGGCTCCGGCGCGCCGGCCAGCCCGGCGCGGGCGGTCACCGGGAGATCGGCGACCGGCACCGGCGTGCGCGCCCCCGCCCGGAAGGCGTCGATCGCCTTGCGGGCGGCGATCGCAAACAGCCACGACCGCACGGCCGCCGGGTCGCGCAGCGACGGGTAGGCGGCCAGGGCCGCGAGCATGGTCTCCTGGAAGACGTCGTCGGCCCGGCCGACGCCGACCTGGGACGCCGTGAAGCGCCAGACGTCGCCGCCGTGGCGCTCGAGCACCTGCTCGAACGGCGCCAGGCCGCCGGCCGCCGGGTGCGGACGGCGTCGCGGCGGCGCGGTGCTTGGCGCGATGCCCATGTTCACCAGGACGCGGGACGGCCCGCCGGCGTGAGATCCACGCCCAGGATGCTCTCAGCCCGGCCACATCGGACGCGCAGCCGCGCGGCGGATCCTCGGCGCATGTCCACCCGAGCCCTCACCCCAACCACCCAGCTCCACGTCGCCCCAGCCCCGCGCCGCCGCCCGCCGCCGCCCGGCCGGCTCCTGCTGGCGCCGGCCGGCGCCGCCCGCGTCGACTTCGTGCTGCCGGTCTTCAACGAAGCCGACACGCTCGCCGCGTCCGACGCCCAGTGCGGCTTCAAGGCGATCCGCCGCGACGTGGCCCGGGGCCTGGTGCCGGCGGTCCGCGACGACGGCTGGTTCTTCGACACCGAGCTGCTCGTCGTCGCCCAGCGCAGCCATCTGCGCATCCACGAGATTCCCGTCGACTGGATCGAGGATCCCTGCTCAAGCGTCGCCATCGTCCGCACCGCGCGCGAGGACGTGCGCGGCGTGCTCCGGCTCCTGCTGCGGCGTGGCGCCCGGCCGCCGCGGCCGCGGCTTCGAGCGTCAAGATCGGCGGCCGCCTAGCGCTGGTTGGCGATGCGCGGCGTGTCGGCGACGGCGAGCAGCGTCGAGGCGTCGAACAGCAGCAGCCGCTCGAAGAACGGCACGCCCAGGCCGGGGTCGGACACCCAGATCGGAGCGACCCACTGGTCGTTGGGTGTGTCGGGCCGGAATCCCCGGCCGCTCGGGAGCTTCGTCGCCGGGCTGAGCCGCCGGCCGCCGGGCCACCCGTAGTCCACCTTCTCCAGGGACACGTTGCCGTGCTTCTTGCCCTCCACCTTGATCAGGACGTAGACGATGTTCCCCGGCAGCTCCTTCTCGAACGGCTGGAGCGTGGCCAGCTCGGCGCGGTTGTACTCCGTGTCGTAGTCGCCGAGGCTCACCCGCGGCTCGATCTTCTCCACGGACATCGACGCCCCCGAGATCACCCGCGGGTCGGGTATCAGTCCCGGCCACAGCGTGAACGCCAGGGCCACCGCGCCGGTGATCCCCGCCACCACGGTGCCGACGACGTGCCAGGTCGACCCGGTCAGCTTGGCGAACCGCTTGCGCCGCGGTTCGGGCGTCAGCACTTGCTCTTGACCAGGCCGGTGCGGTCCTGGGCCAGCTTCATCGCCGCGGTGCGCGCGTAGCCGTTGTACCGGGCCCGGGCACCCTTGTCCTTGTAACGCTTGGCGAGACGCAGGTCGCCAACCACCTGCCGCGACCAGTACGTCGCGTCCTTGTGCAGTGCGTCACACAGGTTCTGTCCGGCGTGTACGACCGTGGGCGCAACGCGGGAGATCGCGTAGCGCAGGCCGGCGCACGCCGGGTCGTCGATCGCGACCTGGATCAGGTAGCGCCCGGGCAGCGGCGGCGTCGCGACCAGGTAGTCACCCGCGGTCGGCCCGATCGTCTTGACGAAGTGGCCTTCGGGGTTGTACAGGCTCACCGCCAGCGCCGGCCGCCCGCCGACACAACCGGCCGGAACGTCGCGCGCGGTGAAGACGGCGATGAAGTCCGCGCCGCCGGGCAGCACGTACCAGTCCGGGTGCTGCGGACGAGCGAGGGTTCCACCGACGGCTCGAGCGACCGGCAGGGCCTCGGGATGGAGGTCGGCGGCGGCGGCCGCGCCGCAGGCGAGGAAAAGCGCCCCCACTCCCGCCGACCAGCCGACCAGCCATCGGGCCGTGGCCGCCGCTGCGGGCCGCATCCTCACGGGCGCGAGCTTACTCCGCTCGGCGCCCCCGGCCGTGTCCGATCAGTCCTCCGGCGCCGGCGCCGCGGTCCGTCGCCGGCGCGCCGGCTTCGGCTTCTCGGCGACTTCGGACGCGGGCGCCGCGTCGGCAGCGCCCTGCGCACGCCGGCGCCGCGGCGCGGCCTTCGGCGGTGGCGCGACAGGGGCGACCGCAGCCGCGTCGGCCGGAGCGACGACCCGGCGCCGGCGGGCCGGCTTCGCCGGCTCCTCCTCGGCGACGGCCGCCTGGGGATCGTCGTCGGAGACGACGACCCGTCGCCGCCGGCGCGCGGGCGCCGCCGCCGGCACGGGCGGCTCCTCCTCGGAGGCGGCGGCGGCTGGGGCCGCCGGGTCGTCGTCGCCCGCGACCACGACCCGCCGCCGGCGGGCCGGCTTGGGCTTCGGGGCGGCCTCGACGGCCGCGTCAGCCTCGGGCTCGGCCGCGGCGGCCGGCGTCTCGGCCACGGGGCTCGGGGCCAGCGGCGGGGTCGTCGTCCGGCCGTTGCCGCGCGCAGACCGCGCACCGGTCTGCCGCCGGCGCCGGCCGGTGTCGGTGACGACCTGCTCGGCGGCGTCCGCGGTCGGGGCGCCGCCGTTGCCGTCGTGAGTTAGGTCTCCTGCGGCGCCGGGGGCGACGCCCAGCGGCGTGGGACGGTCGGCATCGACCTCGGGAGTGGTGGGCGGAGCGTGACCGTTGACCTGGCCGACGACTTCCTCGGCGCCGTTGCCGCGTCGCCGCCGTCGCTTGCCGCGGCCGCGGCGCTTGGGGAAGTTGCGCATCAGCTCGCGGGCCAGGGCCGGCGGCTTGCGGGCCATCCGTGTCCGGGCCCCGCGCAGGACCTCCTCGGCCTCGGGCGTGTGGGCGACGGCGGAGGCGAGCAGGGCGGCGGCCAGGCGTCGGTCCTGCTTGCGGGCGGCCTGGACGAGGCGGCGGGCGTTGCGGGCGTGGGCCGCCCCACTCGAGTTGACCAGCAGGCCGAGCAGGCGCTTGGTCTCGGGCCAGCGCTGGACGGCGTACTCCTCGTGGACCTCGCGCGTGTACTCGGCCATCCGCCAGATCCAGGCGTTGGCCTGGTCGCGGCGGCCGATGCGCTTGTCGACCATCGCCTGGAGCATGATCTTCGACCCCTCGCGCCGCTCCTCGCGCGTCCAGCCGCCGATCATGTCGATCGCCGTGTCGAACGCCTCGGCGTCGCGGATGGCGGCGATCTCGGCCAGGGCCTTCAGCCGCAGCTGGGGGTTCTTGTTGCGCTGGACGGCGGTCGACAGGAAGCGCCGGCGGAGCTCGCCGCTGCGGTCGAAGTGGAGCATCGCCCGGGCCCGGCGCCAGCCGTGCGGCTGGACGCGGGCCCCGGCCAGCGCGGCCCAGACGTGCTGCTCCCCGTAGTCGAGGTGCTCGACGGCGATCCGCCAGAGCTCGCGCTCGAAGACCTCGGCCCGGCGCTCGGGCTCGGCGCAGACCGGCAGCACTCGCCGCTCGACCCGTACGCGCCGTCCCCGGCCCCGGCGGACGGGCCCGACGACGATCGCGCCCCCGCGGTAGACGTCCCGGTCGAGCAGGGAGTGCAAGGTGACGACGGGGTCGTCGTTCTTGGTCGCCGGGTGGACGAAGTCGACGACGAGGCCGGCCTCCTTGCCCGGGTGGCGGCGGGTGACGCGCCCGACCCGCTGCTGGTAGATGCGCTTGGACGCGGTCGGGGCCAGATGGATGCAGACCGTCGCCCGGGGCGAGTTCCAGCCCTCGGCCAGGAGCTGGGCGTTGATGAGGACGTCGATCTCCCCGCGCTCGTACCGGGCGAGGATCGACGCCAGCTCGCGCTTCTTGGTCTCACCCGAGACGGCCATCGCCTTCAGCCCCTCGGCCCGGAAGGCCTCGGCCAGGTTGTAGGCGTGGCGGACGCCGGCGGCGTAGACGACGCCGGGAACGCCGTTGAAGCGGGTCTTGTACAGGCCGGCGATGGCGACGTTGAACGGCGTCTGGTCGAGCAGCTCGGCCAGCATCTCCTGGTCGAACTCGACGTCGACCTCGCCCCGGCGCAGGGGCACCTTGGCGATCGTCCGGACACCCGGTCCCGGGGGGATGCGCACGCAGCGCAGCGGGGAGATGACCCCGCGCCGGGCGGCCTGGGCCAGGTCGAAGCGCGACGTCTGCGTCGGGAAGAGGTCGGCGACGTGGCGGGCGATGAGGGCCCCGGTCGCCGTCATGCCGACGAAGATCGGCCCGGTCCAGGCGCGGATCGCCGCGCTCGTCTTCTCGCCCAAGGCTGTGTGGGCCTCGTCGCAGATGACGATCGTGTAGGCCCCGGAGATGTTGCCGGCGTTGCGCACGAACCACTGGTAGGTCTCGACCGTGACCGGACCGTCGGCCCGATCCTCGCCGACGAGCAGGGCCGGACAGATCCGCTTGCGGTAGCCCCGGTCCTTGAGCTCGCCGTGGAACTGGTCCACGAGGTTGCGCCGGTGGGTGAGGATCAGGACGCCGCCGGTGCGCGAGGCCTCGACGAAGCCGAGCGCGGCCACCGTCTTGCCGGCCCCCGTGGCGTGCTCGAACCAGAAGCGCTTGGCCGCGTTCGGGTCCTCCTCCTGCTCGGGCAGCTGGTCCTCGCCGTCCTGGCTCTGGTCGTCCTCCTCGTCCCAGTCCTCGTCGGGCGCAGCCAGCTCGGCCCGGTCAAGCTCGGCCTCGAGCTCGGCGGTGACGTCGTCGTCGTCCTCGTCGTCGTCCTCGTCCTCGGCCGCCGACGGGGCGTAGTCGTCGTCGTCCTCGTCGTCGTCGTCGTCCTCCTCGTCCTCGGGCTCCGGCCCGACGACGTCGTCGTCGGCCAGCCCCTCCTCGGGCTCGTCGTCGTCGCCGAGGATCGACGCCCCGGCCAGGACGTCGACGGCGGCCCGCCCGTTGGCGCCGTTCGTCGTCCGCTGGGCTTCGGCCAGCAGCGCCGTCAGCGTGCCCGACAGGGCGTCGACCTGGTGGGCCGAGAGCGTCGTCCCGTCGACCAGCTTGGGCTCGTCGTCGGAGAGGACGCGCTCGAGCCCGAGCAGCAGCGAGAACTCCTGGCGCCAGCCCGGGGACGGCTCGCGGCGGCCCTCGGCCTGCTCGCGCAGCGCCTCGTCGAGCGCCCGCCGGCGGGGGGTGCCGGGCGCCAGCGCGGCGGCGGCGTCCTCGCCTTCGTGCAGGAACGGCTCACGCGTGAGGGTTTCCGCACGCGCGATGTCGGCAGGACTTGGAAGGGCCGGGGCGGCCACTGAGATGGGATCAGCCATAGAGGCTCTGCACTTCGACGAGGTGGAGTCGCAGGCAACCTGATGCGCGACTCGAGAACACCGGCTTCGCTGAGAGCCCGTCCGTACGGGAGCGACCTCTCGCTATGTGCTTAAGGATACCGCAACATCGCCAAATGCCAAACTTCCCCGCGATGGACATGCGCAAACGCAGCCTGCTGGCGGTCGTCGTCGCCTTGTCGGTGGCCGGGTGTGGAGCGACGACGCCGCACAGCGCCGCCCCGTCGGCCGCCCAGGTCAAGGCGGCGTTCGTCGGGTCGCCGCCCCCGCTCGCCACCCTCCATGCCGAGGGCGGGCAGCTGCTGAGCGCTAGCACCGGGCAGTTCAAGTCGGTGCTCGCCGGCCTGCACGGCTATCCGACGATCGTGAACCTGTGGGGGTCGTGGTGCGGGCCGTGCCGGAGCGAGTTCCCGGTCTTCCAGCAGGCGGCCGTGGCGCTCGGCCGGCGGGTCGCCTTCGTCGGCCTCGACGTCAACGACTCGCCCGGCGACGCCCGGACCTTCCTGCGCCAGCTCCCGGTGACCTACCCGAGCTACGAGGACCCGGGCGCGCACACGGCGTTCGCCCTGAAGGCCGGGTCCTTCTTCCCGACGACCGAGTTCTACGACCGCACTGGCAAGCTCGCCTACACCCACGCCGGGCCGTACCTGACCGTCGCCCAGCTCGAGTCGGACGCTCACACCTACGCCGGGGCGTAGGGGGTTCGCAGGGGGTCATTGCGGTCGATGCCGGCCGGGTGCCGGGGCCGGGCGGGCGCACCGGCGCCGGAGGTGGCGCCGGCGCGGGGCCGCGTCCAGGACTGGCCCTGAGCCGGGCGCCGGGGGGGCCGCGCTGCGAGCGCTGACGGCGAGCGGACGGCACGCTCTCATATGGTTGGCCGGTGTCCGAGGTGCGCGTCGATCCCCTGTCCGGCCGGCGGACGATCCTGGCGCCGCGGGACGTGCGGCTGCGCGCCCGGTCGGCGGGGGCGATCGACCCGGACGCCGACCCGTACGCGGCGGGTCGCGAGGGCGCTACGGCACCCGAGCTCGCGGCGGTGCGTCCGGGCGGTGGGGCGGCCGACGGGCCGGGTTGGACGGTGCGCGTGCTCCCGAGCGACGCCCCGGCGCTGGGCGCGGCGGAGGGGGGCGGCCCGCCGGCCGACGCGAGCCCGGCGCTCTACACGGCGGTGGCGGGGGTGGGGGCGCACGAGGTGATCGTCAACGCTCCGGTGAGCGTCGCGGCGCTGGCGGAGCTCGACGCCGGGCAGGTGGCGGCGGCGGTCGCGGTCTGGCGTGAGCGGATGATCTTCAACGAGGGGGCGGCCTGCCTGCATCTGAGCGTCGACGAGCGGCCCGGGGAGCACACCCGGGCCGAGCTGCTGGCGCTCGACTTCGTCCCCGCCGACATCGCCCGCGAGCGCGAGCGCTTCGGCGCCTACGCCGTCCGCACGACCGGCGGCAACCTCCAGGCCGACCTGGTCCAGGAGGAGGTGCGGCGGCGGGTGCGGATCGTGGCGATCGACGACGAGGCCGTGCTGCTGGCGCCGTACGCGTCGCGCCGGCCGTACCAGCTGATGCTGGCCCCGCGGCGGCCGCGGGCCCGCTTCCAGGACGCCGGGCCGACCGGCGCCGGGCTGCTGCACGACGGCCTGCGGCGCCTGGCCCGCCGGCTCGGCGGCAGCCCGCCGCTGCACCTATGGGTCCGCACGGCGCCGCGCGGGGCGGAGCACTTCTGCTGGCGGATCGACATCCTCCCGCGCCTGGGCGGTGGCGGCGGGCTCGACCTGGGAACCGGGGTGCCCCGGAACCCGCTCGCGCCCGAGCAGGCGGCGAGCGAGCTGCGCGACGCTTGATCGCCGTCGTGCTCGTCGTGCTCGCGGCCGGCGCCGCGGGCATCGTGGCCGGCCGGCGCTGGACGGCCTCGGAGCGAGTGGCGCGGGTCCTGCTCGGCCTGATGCTCTACGTGCTCTTCCCGGTCGTCACGTTCGCCAACGTCGCCCACCTGCGCCTGACCGCGCAGATCGGCGTCGGCCTCGGCCTGGCCTATCTGTCGCTGGCGCTGACCGGCCTGGCCGGCTGGTTCGTCGGCGCGCGCGTGCTGCGGCTCGAGCGCCCGCAGACGGGGGCGCTGATCTGCGCCGGTCTGCTGGCCAACACCGGCTATCTGGGCCTGCCCCTGACAAGCGCCCTGCTCGGCACGGGTCAGCTGCCGACGGCCGTGCTCTACGACCAGCTCGTCTCCGGTCCGACGCTGCTCATCGCCGGCTTCGGTGTCGGGGCGGCGTTCGGGACGCGTGCCGGCGCCGGCGCGGCCCAGCGGCTGCGGTCCTTCGCCGCGCGCAACCCGCCGCTGGCGGCGCTGGCGGCCGGGCTGATCGGCGGGCCGTCGGTCGCCCCGCCGTGGCTGCTCGACGTCTCGCACGCGATCGTGCTGGCCCTGCTCCCGCTCGGGTTCCTCGCCGTCGGCGTCAACCTCGCGGCCGCCGGCCGGCCGCGGGCCCGCGGCCGGGCGCTCGGGGCGGCGGTCGGACTCCGCCTCGTGCTCGCCCCGCTGGCGCTGCTCGGGCTTGCCCGCCTGGTGTCCGGCGGCGTGCCCGACACCTACCGCCTGCAATCGGCGATGCCGACGGCGGTCAACTCGCTCGTCGTCGCCCACGCCTACGGCCTCGACCTGTCGCTGGCGGCGGCGGCCATCGGCTGGAGCACCGGCCTCGTGCTGACCGGCGGCCTGGTGGCTAGCCTGCTGCTCTGATGCGAGCAGTCGTCCAGCGGGTTGCCCGCGCCTCGGTCGCGGTCGACGGAGCGCCGGTCGCGGCGATCGGGCCGGGCCTGCTCGTGCTGCTCGGCGTGACCGGGGACGACGACGGCGCGCGGGCCGAGCGGTTGGCGGCGAAGGTGCGGGCGCTGCGGATCTTCGACGACGCCGACGGGCGGATGAACGAGCCGCTCGGCGACCGGGAGGTGCTGTGCGTCAGCCAGTTCACGCTCTACGGCGACACCGGCCGCGGCAACCGGCCGAGCTACGTCGCCGCGGCTCCGGCGGCCGTCGCCGAGCCGCTCTATGACCACTTCTGCGTGGCGCTCGGAGCCGCGCGCGGCGTCTTCGGGGCGCGGATGGCGGTCGAGCTCGTCAACGACGGCCCGGTCACGCTGCTGCTCGAGGTCTGACGGGGCGCGGCGGTCGCAGCGAGCGCCGGTAAGGGCATCCGTCTGCGGGTGACCACTAAGCTCCGCTCGGCATGCCGCCCGCGAGCCGCGTCTTCCCCCGCTATGCCGCCGAGCCGCCGCACGACGGGATCGCCGACGGGTCGTGGGCCGATCGGCTGCGGACCGAGTTCCTCGGGGCGGCGCAGGCGGTCGCCGGCGACGCCGGCGAGCCGGGCGAGGTCGTCTTCTATCCGGATCGCAGCTGGCACGGCCGGACCTATGTCCCGGCGAGCGCGGCGACGGCGACCGGGATGGAGATCTACGGCTACGTCGCGTTCGTGCCGGACGCCGACGGCGACGAGCCGACCGACTTCGTGGCCCAGGCCGACTTCACCGAGGAGACCGCCGCCCGCAACCCCGACTGGCATCTGGACCTCAGCGACGAGGTGATCGGCAGCTGGCACGGGCACGGCGAGAAGGTCGCGGCGATGACGCTGGTGTGGGGGCGGAGCCTGGTCGACGACGGGACGCTGGCGACGGCGCTGCTCGGCGGCGTCGACGTCGACCAGTGCGCGCTCGACGACGACCGCTTCACCCTGCTGGCCCCGGACGACTTCGGCGGCGAGCTGCTCGAGGTCAGGCTCTACTCGGCCGACGGCGAGGAACTGGCGCGCGAGTCGCTCTACGAGTGATGGCCGGCGTCGACGAGGCGATCCGGACCCGCCGCACGCACAAGGTCTACGGCTCCGATCCGGTGCCGCGGGAGACGCTCGACGAGCTGTTCGAGCTGGCCCGCTGGGCGCCGAATCACCGCCTGACCGAGCCGTGGCGGATGCGCGTGCTCGGCCCGCGCTCGCTGGCCGCGCTGAAGGACGCCGCCGGGCCGGCCGAGGCCGGCAAGCTCGACCGGGCGCCGACCCTGGTCGTGGCGAGCGTCGTCCAGACCGGCGACGCCGCCCAGGACTTCGAGGACGTCTGCGCCGGCGCGTGCGCCGTCTACATCGTGCTCCTGGCCGCGCACGCCCGCGGTCTGGCCGGCTACTGGCGCACCCCGGCGGTGCTGCCGACACCGGCCGGCCGGGCGGCGGTCGGCTTGGCCGACGACGAGCTCGCGCTCGGCCTCGTCCACCTCGGCCCGCGGCGCCAGGAGCGCGAGGCGCCGGCCCGGGCGGCGCCGGCGGCGTTCGCCAGCTACCTCGACTGAGCGTGCTCGGCGCGGCGGGCAGGGGCGTGCTCGTCGACGGCTACTACGGGCCGTATCTCGACTTCGACGACTTCGCCGACGTCCTGCGCCGGGCGCCGGCGCCGGTGGCCCGGATCGCCGCGATCGGCCCGCTGCGCGGCGTGCTGCTGTTCCTCGAGAGCCTGCGCCGGCCGGCGGTGGTCGTTGTGCGCGTCGACCCCGGCTGGCGAGCGCTGCTGCTCCTGCGCGCCGTGCTCGGCCGCCGCCCGAAGCTGGTCGTGCTCCAGTTCCTGCTGCTCCCGGGCCCGGCGCACGGCTGGCGCCGGCGGGCCGACCTGCTCTGGCGGCGCGTCGATCGCTGGGCGGTTCCCCGGGCCGTGCGCACGGCCTGCGTGCTGACGGCGTGGGAGGCCCGCGAGTACGCCGACCACTACGGGCTCGACCCCGTCCGCGTGCGCCACGTCCCATGGCCGTGGCGCGACGATCGCGCCGCCCCGGTGCCCGCCTACGCCGCGGACGGCGGGGTGCTGGCCGGGGGCCGGGCGTTCTGCGACTGGGCGACGCTGTCGGGCGCGGCGGCCGGGGCCGACTGGCCGCTGACGATCGTCTGCGCCGGCGCCGACCGGGCCGCGGTCTCGGCCCTGCCCTGGCCGGCCGGCGCCACCGTGCACAGCGACGTCGCCCCCGGCGAGTACCTGCGCCTGCTCGGGGCGTCGGCGCTGGCCGTGTTCGCGATGACCGACGGTCACATCAGCCAGGCGCAGATTCGCCTGATGCACGCGTGCGACGCCGGCGTCCCGGTGGTGGCCAGCGACGTCGCCGGGCTCGCCGGCTACGTCGTCGGCGGCGAGACGGCGGTGCTCGTCCCGCCCGGGGACCCGGTGGCCCTGCGCCGGGCGGTCGACGACCTGCTCGCGGCGCCGCAGCGGCGCCGAGCGCTGCGTGACGCCGCGCTCGCCCGGGCGGCACGGTGGACCGGACACGACTACGGGCGGGCGCTCGAGGCGGTCATCCGCGGCGAGGAGCCGCGCCTGCCGGATGGCGGGAGCGCGTGAAGCTCGAGGGCATCCAGCCGGGGGACATCGTCGAGGTCGACATCCACGGCCGGCGCTTCCTCGCCTACGTCAAGGGCCCGGCGCCCGACGGGTTGGCGGTGCTGCCGATCGAGCGCGGGGTCAATCGCTTCACCTGCCGCTCGCGCCAGGTCGTCGGTCACTGGTCCAAGCGCGGCCGGCCGCGGCCGGTGACCGGCCAGCTCGAGCCGTCGCCGCAGCAGCTCGAGCTGGATATCTCGGTCTGAGCTGGCCGCCCGGCTACGTCGCCGCGGGTTGGGGATCGGGGCGTACGACCACCGTGTCGGCGACGGGGATGATCTCGTCGACGGGCAGGTCGGCGAGCGCCGCGTGCCGGCGAATCGCGTCGAGGCTCGTCGCCTCGTAGATGCAGACGGTGCCGAGCGAGCCGGTGCCCTCGTCGAGCACGTAGCTGCGAATCCAGCGCACGTCGTCGGGCATCTCGTCGTTGCCGACGGTCGTCGAGCGGGCGGCGGCGGCCTCGAGCTCGGTGCCCGATCGCCAGCCGTTGCGTCGCATGATCGCGTACAGGTCCATCGCTGTCTCCTTGGATGCCGGTTTACCCGCTGCTGCCTGGGGCGAGACTAGGCGTCGGCCGGCGGATCGTCATGGGGCGTTCACCTCATCTTCCCGCGGGCCGGGAGGGCGGATAGTCTCGCTGCGTGGCGTGGGAAACCGGTCGCGTGCAGGTTCGGTTGGCGGAGCTCGTGGCGGCGCTGTCGCTCGGGATCGACCTCGGCTTCGGGCAGCCGATGGAGCACGCCCTGCGTCAGTGTCTGATCGCGCTGCGGCTCGCCGCGCGGATCGGGCTCGACGAAGAGGACCGGACGACCGTCTACTACACGGCTCTGCTCGTCAACGTCGGCTGTCATTCGGACGCCCACGAGCAGGCGAAGTGGTTCGGCGACGACATCGGCCTGAAGGCCGTCAAGTACGACCACGAGCCGCGGAGCCTGGGCATGGCGGCGGCGAGCATGCGCCGAATCGGCCAGGGAAGCCCCCCGCTGCATCGATTTCGGCTCGGGCTCGAGTTTGCGCTGTCCGGCCACCGCGAAGTCGACGACATGATCTCCCACCACGCCGCGATCGCCCGCACGTTCGCCGGGCAGCTCGGGCTGCCGGACGCCGTGGCCGCGGCGATCGGGGGCGTCTACGAGCACTGGGACGGGCACGGCTGGCCGGGCGAGCTCCGGGGCGACGCCGTGCCGATCGCGTCCCGGCTGGCGCTGCTGTCGGAGTTCGCCGAGGTCGCCTACCGCGTCGGTGGCGTGGCCGCCGTGGCCGCCCTGGCCGACAAGCGGGGCGGCAGGCAGTTCGATCCCATGGTGTCCAAGATCCTCTGCGAGGAGGCGCCCACCATCCTTGCCGGCCTCGATGCCATCGCGCGCTGGGATGCGGTGATCGCCGCCGAGCCGGCGCTCATGGTCGTGCTCTCGGCCGAACGGGCTGACGTCGCGCTCCAGGCGATCGCCAACTTCGTCGACCTGAAGTCCCCGTACAGCCTCGGGCATGCGCGCGCCGTCGCCGATCTGGCTGCCGCGGCGGCGACAGAGCTCGGACTGGCCCCGGCGGCGGTGCGCACCCTCTGGCGCGCCGGGCTCGTGCACGATCTCGGCCGGCTCGGCGTCTCGAACGCGATCTGGGACAAGCCGCAGGCGCTGGGGCCGGGCGAATGGGAGCGTGTGCGGATCCATCCCTATCTGACCGAGCGGATGCTCGCGCAGTCGCCGGCGCTCGTCCCGCTCGCGGCCATCGCCGTCGCCCACTGCGAGCGCCTCGACGGCTCGGGCTACCCGCGCGGACTCGCCGGCGCTGCGATCTCCCGCTCGGCCCGGATCCTGGCCGCCGCCGACGCCTACCAGGCGATGCGCGAGCCGCGCCCGCACCGTCCGGAGCGCTCAGCCGACGAGGCGGCCGCCGAGCTCCACGGCGACGTCAGAGCCGGCCGCCTGGACGCCGAGGTCGTGGCGGCCGTCCTCGGCGCGGCCGGCCACCGCGTGCCGCGCCGGCGGGAGGGACCGGCCGGCCTGACGGCGCGCGAGGTCGACGTGCTCAAGCTGGCGGCCCGCGGCTTGTCCAACCGGGAGATCGCCGGGCGTCTCGTGATCTCGCCGAAGACGGTGGCCAACCACATCGAGCACATCTACGCCAAGATCGGCGCGTCGACGCGGGCCGCGGCGAGCCTGTTCGCGATGCAGCACGGGCTCTTTCCCGACGAGGAGTTCGTCGCCGCCGTGACGTAGAGCCGACATGGGTGCCGGCGCGGCGAGTCCGTTCCGGCTCGCCGTCCTGCCGCGGCGCTGACGCGGTCCGCCGCGGCGCCCGGGAAACCGGCGCATGTGCCCCGGCGGTGGTGTTGAATGCCGGGCGATGCGATTCCGACACGGCCGTCCGCGCCTCGTCCGCGCCGTGACCGTGGCGGCCAGTCTGGGTGCCCTCGCGC
This sequence comes from uncultured Solirubrobacterales bacterium, assembly GCA_963742705.1. Lineage (GTDB taxonomy): Bacteria > Actinomycetota > Thermoleophilia > Solirubrobacterales > Solirubrobacteraceae > Palsa-513. Next base: position 14,247 of record CAVUMZ010000007.1, read on the forward strand.
CCGGGGTCGCCCATGCCGTGGCCTCGCCTGCGGCGATCGGGCCGGGAGTCGTGGCGGCGGCCGCGCAGGCCACCGGACCGGGTTGCGCGACGCCGATCGTCGGCAACCGGACGATCAAGCTGACGGTCGGCGGACGCGTTCGCACGGCGCTTCTGCACATGCCGAAGTCGCTGCCCGGGCGGGCACTGCCGCTCGTGATCGCCTTCCACGGCGCCGGCGGCAGCGGCCCGGAGTTCGCCGACGACTCGGGCCTGTCGACCGAGGCCGACCAAGAAGGCTTCGCCGCCGTCTACCCGACCTCGGTCGGGCCGCAGTGGTCGATCTCCCAGAGCCCGCGCGACGTCGTCTTCGCCGGGGCTCTGCTCGACGCCGTCGAGGCGATGGCCTGCATCGACACGACGCGGATCTCGGCGACCGGCGTCTCGATCGGTGCCGGCATGGCCGCCCGCGTCGGCTGCGAGCTGAGCGCACGGATCGCCGGGCTGGTGCTGGTCTCCGGCGGCTACAGGGCGCTCCCGGCCTGCAACCCCGATCGGCCGATCTCGATCCTCGAGATCCACGGGACCGCCGACACGACGGTCCCGTATGCCGGCTCGGGGCCCAATCATGCCGGGGCGGTACTCCCATACGTCGAGGCCTGGGCGGCGCGCGACCGCTGCGCCGGGACGCCGGCCAAGCGGGTCGTCGCCGCCCACACCGTCCTGTACGTCTGGAGCGGCTGCGCCGACGGCGCCTCGGTCCAGCATCTGCGCATCTACGGGGGCGGCCACGAGCTGCCGAACGCGGCCGGGGCGCGCCTGCGCTCAGGCCGCCAGACCGCGATCTCCGGCGTGCGCAACATCTGGCACTTCCTCGCCTCGCGGACGTTGCGGCCGCCGTTCGTCTAGCGGCCGCTCACGCAAGTAGGCCTCGTCCGTCGGCACCCACACCTGACGGCACTCATATTCGCAACCGCCAGCGGCCCGGCCGACCCGGGCATCGGCTTCAGCCGGCGGGCAGGACGCGGTCGTCCGGGAGCGTGTTGCGGAGCTTCTCGAGCGCCAGCCGTACGCGGCCCTTGATCGTCCCGAGCGGGAGGCCGAGCTTCTGCGTCATCTCGGCGTGGCTGAGGCCGTCGAAGTAGGCGAGCTCGATCACCTCCCGCTGCTCGGTCGGCAGCTGCTCCAAGAGGACGGCCAGCTCGCGCCGCTCGGCGTCGGCGAGCACCTCGTCCTCGGTCGAGTCGGGCGCGGCGACGAGCTCGAAGACGCCTTCCCCGCGGAGAACGACGTCGCGGCTGCGCCGCTGGAGGTCGATCGACCCGTTACGGACGATGCGCAGCAGCCACCACTTGACGCGGCCGCGTGCCGGCCGGTAGAGGTCGCGGTTGTGCCAGAGGCTGATGAAGGCCTCCTGCGTCGCGTCGGCGGCCAGACCCCGGTCATCGAGGATCCGCATCGCCAGCCAGAACACAGCGCCGCGGTGGCGGTCGTAGAGAATCTCGAACGCGCGCGGGTCGTTGGCCTGCACGCGGATCATCAGCGCCTCGTCGGACGCCGCCTCTGTGTTCATGCTCCGGCTAGCCCTTCCTTGCTCCCTCGTTACACCGTAAGAGTAGTCGCTGCGCGGCCGCGCGTTTGGGTCGCCGCCGACCGGGCACCACAGAGGCATGACCACTTCCACAGCCAACGTCCCCAAGATCCCCCTCCCGGGCGGCGTCGAGATCCCGCAGCTCGGCTTCGGCGTCTTCCAGGTGCCGCCGGCCGACACGGCCGAGGTTGCCACCCGCGCCCTGCTGGCCGGCTATCGCCATATCGACACGGCGGCCGCTTACCGCAACGAGGCCGGCGTCGGTCAGGCGATCCATGCGGCCGGCCTCGACCGCGGCGAGGTCTTCATCACGACGAAGTGCTTCAACGACGACCACGGCTACGAGCAGGCCAAGCACGCCTTCAAGGCCAGCCTCGAGCGCCTCGGCGTGGACTACCTCGACCTCTACCTGATCCACTGGCCGGTGCCGGCCCACGACCGTTACGTCGAGACCTGGAAGGCGTTCATCGAGCTCCAGGCCGAGGGCCACGTCCGGGCGATCGGCGTCTCGAACTTCAACCCCCCGCACCTCGAGCGGCTGATCGCCGAGACCGGTGTCACGCCGGCCGTCAACCAGGTCGAGCTGCACCCGCGCTTTCAGCAGGCCGGCCTGCGCCGCGAGCACGCCGAGCTCGGCATCGTGACCGAGGCCTGGAGCCCGCTGGCCCAGGGCGCCGTGCTCGAGGACCCGGCGATCACGGAGATCGCCGCCGCCCACGGCAAGACACCGGCCCAGGCCGTGATCCGCTGGCATCTCCAGCTCGGCAACGTCGTGATCCCGAAATCGGTCACGCCGGCCCGGATCGAGGAGAACTTCGACGTCTTCGACTTCCATCTCAGTCCCGCCGAGATGGACGCGATCGAGGCCCTCGACGCCGGCGAGCGCCAAGGCCCCGATCCGGCGACGTTCGTCAGGCCCTAGGGGCGCCCACGGCCGGCGTCGGCGTCGGCCTCGCGCAGCGTCCTCTGGAGGACCGGGTGGCGGCGGGCGATCGCGTCCGTCGCCGGTCCGGTGAATCCCCGCAGCCGGCGCAGAACCTCCCACCGGCGCGGGAGGATCACGTGCGGGGCGCGGCGCTCGATGCCGTCGACGATCCCGGCGGCGGCCACCGACGGCGGGATCGTCTTGCGCAGCGGGAGTGGAATCGTCCGGCCGAGGCGCTGGGTGACCGGATCGGCATAGGCGTCGGCGACCATCTGCGTCGCGACGAAGCCGAAGTAGACGACGGTGGCGCTTGCGCCGTGCGCCTGGAGCTCGACGCGCAGGGCACGGCCGAGCTGCTCGACGCCGGCTTTGGCCGCGGCGTACGGTGATTGGATCACCCCGTTGGTGAAGGCGTAGACCGACGAGATCAGCACGACGTGGCCGCGGCGCCCGACGATCTGGGGGAGCGCCGCCCGGACGGTGTGGACGACGCCATGGAGATTGACGTCGAGCACGCGGTCGAACATCTCCGGGTCCATCCGCAGCATCGTCCGCGGCGGCGGGGCGATGCCGGCGTTCGCCACCACGACGTCGAGGCCGCCGAAGCGCGCCACCGTCTGCGCGACGGCGGCCGCGACGGCGGCCTCGTCGCGCACGTCGACACCGAGGCCGATCACGCGGTCCCCGCCGATCTCCCGGCTGGCCGCCTCGACCCCGGCGGCGTCGATGTCGGTGAGCGCGACCGCGGCGCCGCGCGCGTGCAGGGCCTTGGCCGTCTCGAGTCCGATGCCCCGCATGGCGCCGGTCACCAGAACGACCTTGCCGGCGACCGGGAAACGGGGCATCAGGGGACTCTAGTGGCCACTAGTGTCCCGCCGGTGCGGGAGAAATGGAACGATCGCTACGCCGAGCCCGACTTCACGCCGTTTCCCGACACGCCGGCCGACTGGCTGGTCGAGAACGCCGACCTCCTGCCGCCGGGCGGACGCGCCCTGGACGTGGCCTGCGGCGACGGACGCAACAGCCGCTACCTGGCTGAGCGCGGCTTCACCGTCGACGCGCTCGACGTGTCGGACGTGGCGATCCGGGCATTGCAGGCGGCGGCCGCCGCCAGCGGCCTCGACGTGCGGCCCCGGGCGGTCGACCTCGAAGCCCACGTGCTGCCCGACGCTTGCTACGACGCGATCGTCAACGTGAACTACCTCCAGCGCGACCTCTTCGCTCCGCTGGCCGCGGCTCTGCGCCCCGGTGGGCTGCTCGTCTTCGAGACCTTCGGCGCCGCCCACGTCAGCGAGCTCGGCAAGGAGATGGACGCGCGCTTCCTGCTGGCGCCCAACGAGCTGCTGGGCGCCTTCCCGACGCTCCACGTCTGCCGCCACCGCGAGGGCGTGGCCGTTCGGTCGGGCCGCCCGCGCGGGGTCGCCGGCATCGTCGCGAGGCGGCCGCCGCCGGCCTGAGGGCCCGCACGTAATCTCCGTGCGAGCCCTGAGCGGTACCGTTGCGCCGTGGTCGTGATCATGGAGCCGGGCGCCGGGACCGACCTGATCGAGGCGGTCGCCGAGCGCGTCGTCGAGCTCGGGCTGGTGGCGCAGACGACCGTCGGCGTCCACCAGACGATCGTCGCCGCCCTCGGCGACACCGCCGGCCGCGACGAGCTCGACGCCGAGTTGGCCGAGCTGCCCGGCGTCGAGCGGGTCGTGCGCATCAGCCGCCCCTACAAGCTGTCGTCGATCGAGGCGACGATGCACGAGCCGACGACGCTGACGATCGCCGGCCGCGAGGTCGGCCCGGCGACGTTCTGCATGATCGCCGGGCCGTGCACCGTCGAGTCGCGCGAGCAGACGTTCGCGATCGCCCAGAGCGTCGCCGCCGCGGGCGCGTCGATGCTGCGGGGCGGGGCGTTCAAGCCGCGCACCTCGCCGTTCGCCTTCCAGGGTCTCGGCGTCGAAGCGCTCGAGATCCTCTCCGAAGCCCGCGAGCTGACCGGCCTGCCGATCGTCTCCGAGCTGCTCGACATCACCCAGGCCGAGCTCTTCCGCGACCACGTCGACGTGATCCAGATCGGCGCCCGCAACATGCAGAACTACACGCTGCTGCGGGAGATCGGCCAGATGGGGATGCCGGTCGTGCTCAAGCGCGGCCTCTCGGCGACGATCGACGAGATGCTCCAGGCCGCCGACTACCTGCTCCAGGGCACCGACCAGGTGATCCTCTGCGAGCGCGGCATCCGCACCTTCGAGACGGCGACGCGCTTCACGCTCGACCTCTCGGCGATTCCGGCCCTGCGCCAGCGGACGCACCTGCCGGTGATCGTCGACCCGTCGCACGCCTCGGGCGACCGCCGGCTCGTCGGCCCGCTCGCCGCGGCGGCCGCCGCCGTCGGCGCCGACGGCCTGCTCGTCGAGGTCCACGACGACCCGACCCACGCCCACTGCGACGGGCCGCAGCAGCTGGCCACGGCCGACTTCGCGCAGTTCAGCGAGCGCATCGCCGCGCATGCCGCGCTCGACGGGCGCCAGCTAGCCTGACCGACCACCAGCCCTCGTAGTCCAACGGATAAGACGGCCGCCTCCTAAGCGGCAAATCCAGGTTCGATTCCTGGCGGGGGCACTGACCACCGCCAACGGCGCCCCTCCGACGATTGGTGCCGCGCGGCGGCTCGTTCTTCGGCGGAGCCCAGATCGGAACGGGTCCCCCGGGCCGGCGTCGTAGGTATCGGGCGGCGGCGACGAGCCGAGCGCAGCCGGTCCTCAGGGACCCGGCTCCGATCTGGGCGCAGCCGGGTAGACATCGTCGATCGTGCTGAGCGCGACGTACGGCGCCCCAGCGGCGGCCTCGATCGCCTCGCCGCCGCCGGCCAGCCGGTCGAGCACGCTGACCACGCCGCAGATCTCGTGGCCCGCCTCCTTCAGCGCGGCGATCGCCGCGAGGGTCGAACCGCCGGTGGTGACGACGTCCTCGACGACCAGGCAGCGGTCATCCGCGCCGAGCGGCGGACCCTCGATCCGGCGCTGTAGCCCGTGGGCCTTCGTCTCCTTGCGGATGAAGAAGGCGGTGCACGGCGCGCCGGCCGCGAGCGCCGCGCAGGCGACCGGATCGGCGCCCATCGTCAGGCCGCCGATCGCCGTCGCCCCCAGCCGGGCCGCCTCGGTGGCGACCAGCTCGCCGAGCGCCGCGAAGCCGGCCGGGCGCAGGATCGCCCGCTTGGCGTCGACGTAGTAGGAGGCTGTCCGCCCGCTGGTCAGCACGACCTCGCCGATCACGAGCGCGTGCTCGCGGAGCTCGTCGATCAGCCGGTCGCGCGCGGTCATCCGGCGGGGATCCTACGCACGCGTCCAACATCCGTCGAGCTGCCTCACCCGGCCACCGGCCGCTGCCGTTGACTGGAGGGCGATGATCTCCTCCACCCTCCGTCTGGCCGCGATCCTCGCCAGCCTCGTCATTCTCGTCAGCTTCGCCCTCTTCGGTCTCGACCAGGCCGGCGGCGCCTCGCACCAGGCGCAGGCCGAGGTCGGCTCCTCCGGTGCCCAGGTGCTCGGACCGGCGATCCACGGCACCGGGTCGGGCAACGGCGTGCGCGGCGCGATCGACGACGTCAACCGCGTGCTCGTCAGCCCCGTCCACGCCCTCGCGCCCGGCGGGTCGAGTGCCTGGGGCACGCGCACGATCGACCTGATCGGCGGCCTGCTGCTCTACGGCCTGATCCTCGGCATCCTCGCCCGCTCGACGGCCCTCGCCAAGCATCCGCACGTCCCCGGCACGCCGCCGCGCGCCGAAGCCCACTGGTGACACGCAACTACGGTCCGGCGTTGCCCCGGACGGTGTGGCTGCCCCCGCCGTTGCGGTAGTAGACGTCGACCGGGTAGCCGTACTGCGCCCACGCGTACACGGCCGCCGCGTCCGGGACGGGGATGCGTAGGCAGCCGTGGGATGCGGGGTAGACCGGCACGTCGGCGTAGCCGTGGATCGCGTACCCGCGGATGAAGTAGTTCGCGTCGACCATGCCCTTCTCGTTGATGCCGAAGGTCTTCGAGTAGATGCTGAAGTTGCCGATCACGGTCGGCGTCGACGGCTTGCCCGAGCTCATCTCGTAGATCCGGCGCACATGCCCGCCGGCCATCACCTCGGCCAGCACCTGGTGCGTCAGGTCGCCCTCGAAGTGGGCGCCCTGGTGGGGGAAGCGGACCTTGAAGGCGCCGAGGCCGGCCCCCAGCCGCTCGAACACGATCCGGTTGGCCTGGTCGGTCCGCACCAGATTGTTCAGCTTGCGGAAGGCGATCACCGCCCGCGCCGTGCCGTCGTCGAAGACGCCCGACTGCGGCACGGCGAAGTGCATCGCTGCGAGCTCCTGCTGGAGGAGGCGGACCGCCGGGCCCCGCTCGCCCGGCGAGACCGTCGCCCGGACCGTCGTGATGTGGTGGACCCCGCTGACGAACGCCGGCTCGAGCGACGTCGCGTCATGCGAGACGACGACGCGGACCGTCGCCGGCCGGCCGCCGACGCCGATCAGCGCCTGGAAGTAGCCGACGCCGTTGCCGATGCTGACGATAGACGCCTGCCGTGCCTCGAGGTTCGCGTCGGCCCGCGACGTGCGCACGAACACCGTCTGGCCGGCGATGTACGGGCGCACCGTGCCGACGACGCGCACCCGGCCGCCGGCGATCACCGCGGTCACCGGCAGGCGCGCCTCGTTCTCGACGGTGACGCGGACGGTCGTCGCCGGCGGGGCCGTCGGCGCGACGGTCGTCGCCGGCGGCTGCACGGCGTTGATGTCCTGCTGGGCGCCTGCGGGCGTCGCGCCGGCCAGACCGAGCAGCAGGCAGATGAGCGGGGTCAGGCGGCGCAAGCGGCCGAGCCTACCCCGCGGGGGCCAGCCGCGCAATCGAGCGTAATGCCACCGTTATCGTCGCCAGCGAGGCGACGGCCAGCACCGGGATCTGCCAGCCCCAGTGCTCGGTGATCCCGAAGGCGATCGCGTTGTTGAGGGCGTGCAGGCCGATGCACGGGTAGAGCGACCCGGTCTGCCAGTAGACGAGGCAGAGCACGACGCCGAGGAAGCCGAGCGGCACGAGGTAGCCGGCCGGGGCCGAGCCGGCGTGGACGGCGCCGAAGACGATCCCCGTCGTCAGCGCCGCCGGCCACGGCCCGAAGCGGTTGCGCAGGGCGGTGAAGAAGAAGCCGCGGAAGAAGAACTCCTCGGCGATCGGGGCGATGGCGCACGTCAGCAGGCAGACGGCGACGAGCGCGGCGGCGCTGTTGTTGGCGCCGAGCTGGTCGACGATCTTCTCCTTGTCGTGCAGGTTCAGCGCGGCGACCCACAGCGCCGAGAAGCCGAGGAAGACGAGGTAGCCGGCGATCAGGGCGGCCAAGGCCCGCTGCAGATCGCCCGCGGGCCGCAGCCCGAAGTGGGCCGGGAGCGGCCGGGCGATCTGGGCGGCGAAGAAGACGGCGGCGCCGATGAACGCGGCGTCCTGGAAGAAGGTCGAGACGAGGCTGACGACGGCCGGCGGATGCGACGCGTCGGCCCCGGCGATCACCGCCACCACCAGCACGACGATCCCGCCGACGATCGCCCCGCCGAGGCCGGCGACGAGGCCCAGCGGGGCAAACACGGCCGGCCAGGTGCGCTCGCTCGGGACCTGCTGCTCGGCAACCGCCATGGCGCTGAGGTTACGGAACGAGCTCGACGAGGCTGGTGATCGTCCGCACGTCACCCGGCTGCCCACCGCCGCCCGGGGCCAGCAGGCCGGCGGGATCGGAGCGCACGAGCAGGATCGGCACGACGCCCGCCGCCCGCGCCCCGACGACGTCCTCGTCGTAGCTGTCGCCGACGTGGACCGCTGCGCCCGCGTCGACGCCGGCCAGCTCGAGGCCCGCGGCGAAGATCGCCGGGTCCGGCTTGGCGACGCCGGCGGCCGCCGAGCAGACGACCCCGTCGACCAGCTCGTCGAGGCCGGCCTGGGCGAGCGCCTCGTGCAGGGAGATGTCCCAGTTGCTGACGACCACGAGGCGCCGGCCCGCCGCGCGCAGCCGCCGCAGCGCGCCGGCGGCGTCCGGGTAGGCGGCGAAGCGCAGGGCGTCGAGCAGGGTCGCCGTCAGCTGCGCCGGCGCGAGCCCGGCGACCGGCGCGCCGAGCTCGGCGGCGACGACGCCGGCGCAGTCGGCTCGCAGCTGCGCCAGGCCGGCGGCGTCGCCGGCCTGCTGGCAGTGGCTGCGGTAGTAGGCCATCTCGGCGCGCAGCGCCCGCACGACGTCCGCTTCGCCGACGGCGACCCCGTGCCGCTCGGCGAGGAGCCGGCGCAGCGGGGTGAACGGCGGCACGATCCCGACGAGCGTGCCCAGCGCGTCGAGGAGGACCGCCCGGCGCGGGCTCACGCGATCCAGTGCCAGGTGGCAAACAGGCCGCTGCAGCCGGCGAGCGACACGGCGCTCGCGCTGAGCAGCGGCCGCCGCGCCCGCGCGTGGCGCGCCAGCCAGACGCCGGCGGCCATCGGCAGCGGGAACAGCACGACGAGGTAGCGCGGCAGCGAGGTCAGCGGCTGCGGGGAGACCGGGTCGGAGATCGCCAGGGCGACTCCCGCCAGGGCGTAGAAGCCGTAGGCCGGCGGCAGCCGCCGCAGCGCCCCGGCCAGCGGCACGAGACATGCGAGCAGGAAGGCGAACAGCGTCACGTTGTGCCAGCCGGCGATCATCGGGTCGCCGCCCGCGGGGGCGAAGTAGATCGTCCGCGTCTGGCCTGAGAGCAGCTGCAGCAGGCCGCCCCACGCCGCCCGCGCTCCCTGGACGACGCCGCCGAGCGGACCGGTGAGGTGGCGGTACCAGACCTGCTGGACGGTGAACGGCGCCAGCGGGTCGATTCCGTTCAGCGCCAGCCAACCGAGGTAGGCGCCCATCCCGAGCGGCACGAGCCCGAGCCAGGCCAGATCGCGCCGGCGCGGGCGCGGCCACGGCGTCGGTGCCCGGATCGCCCCCCGCCGCCACACCCGGCCGCGCCCGCCCCCGGCCGCAGGCCCACGGCGCTGCTCGACCCAGAGCAGGCCGAGCGCGCCGACCAGCAGCACCCCCTCCGAGCGCGTCGCCGCCGCGAGCCCCCCGAGCCCGCCGGCCCCCGCCCAGCGCCCGCGCCGGGCGGCGAGGAAGGCGCCGAGCGACAGCGCCAGGTAGAGGGACTCGCCGTAGACGGCGGTGAAGAAGAAGGCCATCGGCCCGAGCGCCGTCGCCAGCACCGCCAGCCGCGGGGCGTCCGGGGCGGACGCCCCGAGCTCGGCCTCGCACAGCACCCAGAGCGTCCGCAGGGCGAGCAGCAGGCACGTCACCGAGACGACCACGCCGCCGATCAGCAGGCCGGGCCCCAGCTCGGCGACCAGCGCCACGAGCAGGGGGTAGAGCGGGAAGAACGCCGTCGTCGGCCCGGGGGTGTAGCCGTCGCGGGCCAGCGTCAGGTACCAGACCGAGTCCCAGCGGGCGAACGGCGCCGCCAGGGCGTCGCGCACCGGCCCGAGGTGATCGACCAGGCCGGGCGGATCGAAGCCGCCGTGGGCGACCTGGCCGAACGCCAGAAACGCCCCGACTCCACCAGCCGTCACAAGCGCCAGAGCCAGCCCCAGAGCAAGACCCGCAGCGCGCGTCGCTTCGCTCGGGCGGGGCCGCAGCCGCGCCTGGCGCAGCAGGGTCGGCCGCGCCAGCTCGGTGGTCGGTGCCGGCATCGGTGTCGGTCGATGATCGCAGCCGGCCCGCAGGGTTGGGCCCGGCGCGAGCGAAAGAGGGCGTGTGCGAGAATTTCTCGCCCCTCGGGAACCCGATGACTGCACGTGAACGACAGCGCCGCCGCCGGCGCCACAGCAGCGATCCGGCCCGTCTCCTTCTGATCGGCCTCGGCCTGATCTTCGGCTCGGGCGTCGTCGCCCTGGGCATCGTCGTCGGCTACGTCCTCTCGATCGCCAACAGCGTTCCGCCCCTGTCGTCGCTGACTCCGATCAACAACGGCGCCAACTCGCAGGTCTTCGCCGCCGACGGGACGCCGCTCGGCCTGATCCAGTCCGACACGCTGCGCACGCCGATCTCCTCCGCCCAGATTCCCGATATCCTCAAGGAGGCGACGGTCGCGATCGAGGACCAGCGCTTCTACCAGCACCACGGCGTCGACTTCCAGGCGATCATCCGCGCCGCCGTGACCGACGTCAGCTCCGGCAAGACGCTCCAGGGCGGGTCGACGCTGACGATGCAGCTGGTCCACAACCTCTACGTCAGCGGCGACCAGCGCACGCTCAAGCGCAAGATCCGCGAGGCCGTGCTCGCCGAGCAGCTCGAGAAGGCCCACCCGAAGGACTGGATCCTCACCGACTACCTCAACTCCGTCCCGTACGGCACCGTCAACGGCCAGAACGCTCTCGGCGTCCAGGCGGCGGCGCGGATCTTCTTCAACAAGACCGTCTCCCAGCTGAATCTGCCCCAGGCGGCCCTGCTCGCCGGCCTGCCCCAGGCGCCGACCAACTACAACCCGTTCAACGACCCGGCCGCCGCGACCCGCCGGCGCAACGAGGTGCTCGACAAGATGTCGCAGCTCGGCTACATCACCGGCGGCCAGGCGCTCGACGCCGAGAACGCGCCGCTCGGCGTCCAGCACTCGAACTACTACACCGCCCACCGCGAGCCGTTCTTCTTCGACTACGTCCGCCAGCAGCTGATCGACCGCTACGGCGCCAACACGGTGCTCCAGGGCGGCCTGAAGATCTACACGACGATCTACCCGAAGCTCCAGGTCGCCGCCCGCAACGCGATCGCCGGCGTGCTCAACCGGCCCGGCGACCCGGCGTCGGCGATCGTCTCGATCGACCCGCGCAACGGCTACATCCGCGCGATGGCCCAATCCCAGCAGTACGGGCAGTCGCAGTTCAACCTCGCCGCCGAGGCCCACCGCCAGCCCGGGTCGACGTTCAAGACGATCGTCCTGATGACCGGCCTGCGCCGCGGCGTCGACCCGAACTCGACCTACTACACGTCCAAACCGCTCGACTTCACCGACCCGATCTGGGGCCCGATCAAGGTCCAGACCTACGAGCACACCTACAACGGCACCGAGAACCTCGTCCAGGCGACGCTCCAGTCAGACAACACGATCTACCAGCAGTTCGATCTCGACCTCGGCCCGCGCAACGTCCGCCAGACCGCGATCGACATGGGCGTGACCTCGCCGCTCGACGGACTCCCGGCCGAGGGCCTCGGCGGTGTGCGGGTCGGCGTGACGCCGCTCGAGATGGCCAACACCTACGCGACGATCGCCTCCGGCGGCTGGCGCAACACGCCGATCGCCGTGACCAAGGTCGTCCTTCCCGACGGCCACGTCGACAACCTCACCACCGCGCCGCGGGTGAAGGCGTTCTCCGACGGCGTGACCGCCGAGGCGACCGACATCCTCCACCAGAACATCCTCTCCGGCACCGGCACCGCCGCCAACTACGGCTGCCCGGCCGCCGGCAAGACGGGCACGACCGACAACTTCTCGAACGCCTGGTTCGACGGCTTCACCCCGCACATGTCGACCGCCGTCTGGGTCGGCTATCCGAAGGGGAACATCCCGATGACCGACGTCCACGGGATCCAGGTCCAGGGCGGCTCGTTCCCCGCGCAGATCTGGCACAACTACATGGTCGTCGCGACCAAGGGCGACTGCGCGGGCTTCCCCAAGCCGACGACGCCGATCGTCTACAAGCCGTTCACCGGCAAGTACCTCGCCAGCTCCTCCAGCGGGACGAGCTCGCAGCAGACCTTCACCCAGACGACGCCGGCGCCGACGCTGACCACCCCGGCGACGACGACGCCGAATCCCGGCGGGGCCCCGGCGCAGGGGACGCCGGCCCTGCCGCAGACGCCCAAGCTGATCGTGCCACAGACCAACAACGTCCCGGTCACGCCGCCGTCCGGCGTCGGCGGCGGCGTCGCCGCGCCGACGCATTAGCGGCTGACCAGTCGGCTTGCTACCGTGGGCGGCGACGGGCGCCGACCGGCGCCTGCTGACCGGCGCCCCGTGAGGGGCCGTGCGAGGATCCCAACGTGGCGAAGGAAGACAAGGTTGAGTTCGAGGGCGAGGTCATCGAGGCCCTGCCGAACGCGATGTTCCGCGTGAAGCTCGACAACGACCACGTCGTGCTGGGCCACGTCGCCGGCAAGATGCGCCGCTTCCGGATCCGGATCCTCCCGGGCGACCGCGTGCGCTGCGAGCTCTCGCCCTACGACCTCGACCGCGCCCGGATCGTCTACCGCCACCGCTGAGCGGGTCGCGGGCCGGGCCCCCTGGTGAGCGTACGGACGAGCATGCGCTGATCGACGCGCTCTCCGGGGCGCTCGCCTGCCGGGGTGAGCACGTCCGGCGCTGGATCGGCGACGACGCCGCCGTCGTCGCGGCACGACCGTTCGCCGTCGTCTCCGTCGACACGATGGTGGAAGGGGTCCACTTCCGGCTTTCTCGGAGCAGTCCCCGGGAGGTCGGCCACCGCGCGGTGGCCGCCGCGTTGTCAGACATCGCGGCGATGGGCGCGTTGCCCGGTGAGGCCTACGTCTCCCTGGCTGTCGGCGGCGGCCTGTCCGCCGAGGGCGCGCTCGAGCTGATGCGCGGCGCCGACGCGCTAGCGGCCGCGACGGCGACGACGATCGCCGGCGGCGACGTCGTCGGCTCGCCGACGCCGATGGTCGCCGTGACCGTCGTCGGCTGGGCCGAGCGCGAGGCCGACCTCGTCGGCCGCGACGGCGCCCGGGTCGGGGATCTCGTCGGCGTGACGGGGGAGCTCGGCGGCGCCGCCGCCGGCCTGGCGGTGCTCGACGGCCGGGCCGCCGGCGGGTCGCACGCCGCCGCGCTGGTCGCTCGGCACAAGCTGCCGCTGCCACGGCTGGCCTGGGGGCGGGCGTTCGCCGCGCTCGGCGCCCACGCGTTGATCGACCTCTCCGACGGCCTCGCCGGCGACGCGGCCCAGATCGGCCGACGCAGCGGCGTGGTCCTGGCGATCGACCTGGACGCCCTGCCGCTGGCCGCCGGTGTCGCCGCGGTCGCCGCCGAGCTCGGCGTCGCGCCGGCGGCGCTGGCCGCCGGCGGCGGCGAGGACTACGAGCTCTGCGTCTGCTTGGACCCGGGCGACCGGCTGGCGGCCGAGCGGGCCGTGCCCGAGCTCACCTGGGTCGGCCGGGTGGCGGCGGCGGATCCTCCGGGGACGGCCGGCGGCCGGCCGGCGGGCGCCCGTCTGACTGGGGCGGACGGCGAGCTCGCGCCCGGTGGCTTCGAGCATCGTCTGTGAGCGGCGTAAGCCCGAGCAGGCGGCGGGCCGCCGGATGCGCGATCAGCGCCGCGGCGACCCTGCCGGGGTCGACCGCGTAGTCGCCGTGGGCGATCTTGGCTTGGAGGTTGAGGATGCGCATGTCGTTCTCGGTGCTCATCGGCCGGCGCCCGCGGAGGCTCGCGCAAATGCCGGCCGGGTCGGCGAATCGGCCAGTCTCCGGAGCCTGCGGCGGGGGCACCGGGTCGTGGCGGCGCCGGCTGCGCGGGCGGCGGTCATCGGCGCAGCGCCGAGTCGGTGCCGCCGAGCGAGCCCGGGCCGGCGTAGCTGATCGGCCCGCGGACGGTGACCTGCGGCGCCGCCTGCTCGTGGTCGCGCGCCCGGCGCAGGACGATCGTCAGCGCGGCCGCCGCGCAGCCGCCGGCGACGCACCACAGCAGCAGCGAGATCAGGCCGACGTGGCCGCCGGCGACGAGCAGCAGCCCGGTCCAGGCGAACCCGGTCGGGCCCAGTCCGAGGCGGGCGCTGTCCAGCAGCGCGAGGCCGGCCAGCGGCACCAGCGAAACCCCGATCAGGGCGAGCCCGAGTCCGCGCGGGGGCGGGGGATCGAGCGTGGTCGCCAGCAACCAGAGGTGGAGCGGCAGCACGCCGAGCAGCGCGGCGTACGGGTTGGCGAACCAGGTCAGCGCGACCAGGCCGCAGAGCGTCAACAGGAGCACGGGCGCCAGCCCGTCGATCGTGGCCGGGTCGCCGGTCGTCGCGGCGACCGCGCGGCCGAGTCGGACGGTCAGCGCCGGGCGCAGCCACCAGGCGAGCCCGAAGACGAGCGCGACGCTGATCAGCGCCGTCACGCCGATGCCGTCGAGCGGCAGCTGGCGTGGCGTGACCGGGCCGGTCGGGGCGTCCGGTAGGAGACCGCTGCGTCCGAGCAGGACCGCGAAGGCCGTGCCCGCGCCGAACGGCATCGTTGCCACGCCGAGCCACGTCAGCCACGGCGCGACCGCCACGCGCCGGCGGCGCTGACGCGCCAGCACGTCGACGGCGGCGAACACCGCCGGCAGGATCAGCATCGCCGCGAGCAGGCTGATCCCCCAGGCCGGCAGCACGCGCGACCCGAGCAGCACGTCGCGCGTCGGCGGCCCGACGTCCGGGCCGGTGTCGAGCGCGTTGATCGCCCGCAGCACGCCCTGGCCGAAGCTCTGAAGCCGCGTCATCGTGACGCCGTCGCCCGGGCTCGGCCCCGTCTCCCCGCTGGCCTGCACGAGCACCGCCGGCAGGCCGGCCAGGCCGAGCGGGCCCTGCTCGCCGACCGTCAGCGGGAACGCGAGGCGGGCGATCTGGTCGATCGGCGCGGTCCCGCCCGGGCTGCGGCCCAGCTGCGTCTGGAGCGCCGTCTCGACCGTTCGGCGCAGACGAATCGGCGCGAGCCGCGACCCGTCGGAGAACGGCACGACGTACGGGCGCCGTGTCCGCGACCCCGCGAGGTCGCCGAGCACGATCACGGCGTCGACCGGATCGACCAGCTGCCCGGCGATGTCGGCCGCCCCGGCGGCGCCGCCGCTGCCGCCGGTCGTCGAGACGAGCGTCAGCGTCCGCTGGGTGACACGGTTGCCGAACAGGCGCGCCAGCTCGAGCAGCGCCGCCGTGCCCGAGAGCTCGGCCTTCGATCCGGGGCTGCGGCTGTCGCGGTGGGCGACGACGACGATCGTTGCGCTCGTCTTGCCCTGGCGCCGGCCGATCACGGTGACCAGCGGCTGCCGTCCGGCGACCGTGTCGCCCGTGAAGGTGTGGGTGCGCGTGGCGAAGCCGGCGTCCCGGAAGGCGCCGGCCATCCGCCGCGCCAGCAGCTGGTCGCCGCTGGAGCCGGGCCGGCGCGACGGGTAGTCGCGGGCGAGGTTGGTGAGCGTGTTGAAGGCGCTGACGCCGTCGAACGCCCCCGGCGCCAGCGTCGAGGTGAACGGCCGGGGACGCGCCCCGAGCGAGAAGGAGACGAACACGAGGGCCAGGACGAACGGCAGGAACGCCAGGCGGTACAGGCGCAGATCGACCACGGGACCAGCGTATTGATCGCTCGGCGGCGGCAACGCCGGCCGGATCTGCAACCGTTTCGGGGATGACCGACCGCCCACCGCGAATCCTGCTCGTCGACGACGAGCAGTCGATCCTCACGTTGCTCTCCTACCCGCTGCGCAAGGACGGGTACGACGTCGTCCGCGCCGCCGACGGCGCCGAGGCGCTGGCCTGCTTCGGCGACAGCGAGTTCGACCTCGTCGTGCTGGACGTGATGATGCCGCGCGTCGACGGCCTCGAGGCCTGCCGCCGGCTGCGGGCGATCAGCACGGTGCCGATCATCATGCTGACCGCCAAGTCGGAGGAGATCGACAAGGTGCTCGGTCTCGAGCTCGGGGCCGACGACTACATCACGAAGCCGTTCTCGATGCGCGAGTTCCGCAGCCGCGTCAAGGCCGCCCTGCGGCGGGCGTCGCTCTCGGCGCAGGCCCAGGCCCCCGGGATCGGCGAGGAGACCCTCGTCGTCGGCGATCTCGCGCTCGACGGGGCCAAGCGCTCGGTCCGGGTCGGCGGCGAGCCGGTCCAGGCGACGTACGTCGAGTTCGAGATCCTCGCGACGATGCTCCGCGAGCCCGGCCGCGTGTTTACCCGCGAGGCGCTGCTCGAGCGCGTCTGGGGCGACTCCGACTATCGCGACCCGCGCACGATCGACGTCCACATCCGCCACCTGCGCGAGAAGCTCGAGCGCGACCCGAAGGAGCCGGAATACCTCTTCACCGTCCGCGGCGTCGGCTACCGCTTCCGTGACGACGCCGGGTCCTGAGATCGCCGCCCCGGCCCGGCGGCCGGCGCGCGACGGCGCGGACGCCGAGCGCCGGCCGCTGGCCGGCGCATGGGCCCGCCTCCGGGCGGCGCTCCGGGCGGTCGGTCGGTGGCTGCGCCGGTCGCTGGCCGGGTCGATCCGCAACCGGCTGGCTGTGCTCTTCTTCATCATCACGCTGACGGCGATCTCCGGCGTCTACGCCTACGTGACGCCGTCGCTCGAGACGAGCCTGCGGGCGGAGAAGCTCGCCGCCCTGAAGACCGCGGCGACGGCGGCGCTGCCGCCGCTCGAGCGCACCGTCGGTTCGACGATCGACAAGGCCGGCGTCGCCCGCGCCGTGCGTGACGCCGCCGACCGCGCGAGCGCCCACCTGACGCTGCTCGGGATCAGCTCGGGAACCGCCGGCGTCTTCGCCTACCCGATCGCCGAGTCGGGTGCCGACGCCGATCAGGCATCGCCCGACCGCCTGCCGCTGGCGATGCGCGCGGCGATCGGCCGGCAGCCGGTCACCGGCACCGTCCCCGGGTCGCATCAGCGCACCGGGGCGGTCGGGCTGCCGATCTTCTTCGCGGGCCGCGTCGCCCGGGTGGCGCTGTTCAGCGTCCCGCTCGGCGACGTCCAGACGACGGTCGCGCTGATTCGCCGCAAGGTGCTGATCGCCGGCCTCGTCGCGCTCGGCTTCGCGCTGCTGGCCGGGACGCTCGTCGCCCGGGCGCTCAGCCTGCGCGTCGGGCGGCTCGAGCGGGCGGCGCGCCGGGTGGCCGGCGGGGACTTCAGCGGCCGCTTCCCGGTCGACTCGCGCGACGAGCTCGGGCAGCTGGCGGCCGCGCTCGACGAGATGCAGCAACAGCTCGAAGAGCTCGACACGGCACGCAAGCGCTTCATCGCCACGGCCTCGCACGAGCTGCGCACGCCGATCTTCTCGCTCGGCGGCTTCCTCGAGCTGATCCAGGACGAGGAGCTCGACGAGGAGACGCGGCGCCAGTTCGTGGGCCAGGTGCGCGAGCAGGTCGCCCGCCTCGGAAAGCTCGCGACCGGGCTGCTCGACCTATCGCGGCTCGAGGCCGGATCGGTCGAGCTCGACCCGGCGCCGACCGACCTCGGGCTGGTCGCGCGCGCGGTTACGGCCGAGTTCATCCCGGCCCTGCACCAGCATGACTCCCGCCTGGAGCTACGGCTCGGCCGCGAGGCGATCCGCGCCGACTGCGACGCCGACCGCGTCGCCCAGATCCTCCGCATCCTGATCGACAACGCGATCCTCCACACGCCGCCGGGCACGGCGATCACCGTGACCGTGGCCCGCGCCGGCGCCCACAGCGGGCCGAGCCTCGCCGTCACCGACCGCGGGCCGGCGGGCATCCCGGCCGGCGCCGCCGACCGCATCTTCGACCCGTTCTTCACCTCAGACGGCGTTCAGGGCTCGGGTCTCGGGCTGGCGATCGCGCGCGAGCTCTCGGAGCGGATGCGCGCCCGCCTCGACGTCGACTCCCGCCCCGGGGAGACGACCTTCGCGCTACGGCTGGCGAGCGGCTGATCGTCGTCGGGTAGGAGCCGTCGGAATCGGGTGGACGATTCGACCTGCCACCGGCCGGCGACTGTGGCCTCGCTGACGGGCCGCCGCTACCGTTCGGCTTCGTGGTTTCCGATGCCGCCCAGGTGCTCGAGCTCGACGGCCACTCGGTGCGCATCACGAGTCCCGGGCGGGTGATGTTCGCCGAGCGCGGCGAGACCAAGCGCGACCTGATCGATTACTACGTCGCCGTCGCCGTGCCGCTCCTGCGGACCATGGGCGGACGCCCGGTGCTGATGCAGCGATTCCCCAAGGGCGCCGGCGGGCCATCGTTCTTTCAGAAGCGCGTGCCGGACGGAGCCCCCGCCTGGCTCCAGACGACCACGGTGGAGACGGTCAACGGCACGCCGTCGCGGGCACTCGTCGCCGCCGACGTCGCCCACGTCGCCTGGGCCGTCAACCTTGCCTGCCTCGGCTTTCATGTGTGGCCCTACGTCGCGGCCGATCCGGCCCACTGCGACGAACTGCGCCTGGACCTCGACCCGCAGCCCGGCACGACCTTCGCCGACGTTCGCATCGCCGCGGCCGAGGTCCGGCGCCTGCTCGAGGAGGTCGGCATCGTCGGCTACCCGAAGACCACCGGCAACCGCGGCCTCCATGTGTATGTCCGGCTGGAGCCCCGGTGGGACGCCTATGCGGTGCGGTCGGCCGCGGTGGCGGTCGCCCGCGAGCTGGAGCGCCGGCGCCCGGACGTGATAACCGCCGCCTGGTGGAAGGAGGAGCGCGGCCGCCGCGTGTTCGTCGACTACAACCAGAACGCCCCGCACAAGACCGTGTTCGGCGCCTGGTCGGTCCGCGCCCGCCGTGGTGCTCAGGTCTCGACCCCGCTGCGCTGGGAGGACGTCGACGAGGTCGATCCCGACGCGCTGACGATCGCCACCGTGCCGGACCGGCTCGCCCGTACCGGCGACCCGTGGCAGGCGATGAACGACGCACCGCAGACGCTCGAGCCGCTGCTGGCGATGTACGCGAACGACCGGGCGAACGGCCTCCTCGACGCCCCGTGGCCGCCGGTGTATCCGAAGATGCCCGACGAGCCGTCACGCGTCGCGCCCAGCCGGGCCCGCCCGGACGTCTGAGCCGGTCCGGGCGACGACACGGCCGAGCGATGAGTTTCGCGGCACCGCCCGGTCTCGGTAGGACACAGTCCAGGAAGGGAGACGCCGTGTCCGCCACCGTCCTCTACATGTCGATGTCGCTCGACGGGTTCATCGCCGGGCCCAACGCGGGACCGGGCAACGGGCTCGGCGACGGCGGGGACCGCCTCCACGCCTGGTTCCCGCCTCCTGGCGAACCCGGGGCAGTCGGTGGCCGCCCGGCGGGCGCCAACGGCCAGGTGGTCGACGAGGCGATGGCGACGGGGGCGGTCGTCGCCGGGCGGGGGACCTTCGAGCCGGCCGGCGGCTGGGCCGGCGACCACCACGACGGCGTGCAGATCTTCATCCTCAGCCGCCGTGGGCCCGACACCGCGATGGGGCAATGGCCGCTCGTCACCTACGTCGCCGACGTCACGACGGCGATGTCCGAGGCCCGGCGGGCTGCGGGCTCGAGGAACGTGCTGGTCCACGGCGCGGGGACGGCACAGCTCGCGCTGGCCGCCGGCGTCCTCGACGAGCTCGAGATCCATCTCATCCCGGTGCTTCTCGGCCGCGGGCGCCGTCTGTTCGACAACCTCGGCCCCGAGCACGTCGAGCTGGAGCGCACGCGGGTCCTCGAGGGTGAGAACGGCGTCACCCACTTGCACTACCGCGTGCGGCGCTGAACCCGGCGCTCCCGCGTCTTCTCCGCTTCGGATCGGGGCCGATCCGGTCGCGTCGATCCGGTGCTGGCGATCGACGCCGTGTGCGCGGACGTGCCGCCCGGTGGCCCCTGCGGTCAGGTGCGCCGCGTCAACCGGCCCTGGCCGAGGCCGGCGAGGTCGACGTCGTCGAGCGTGCTGAGGACGAGGTCGGCCGCCGCCTGCTCGAGCAGCGTCTCGTCGCCGTGCCGGGCGACGCCGAGCGCGCCGAACGCGCCGGCCTTCGCTGCCTGGACGCCGGACACGGCGTCCTCGACGACGAACGCGGCGGTCGGGTCGACGTCGAGCTCGCGGGCGGCGGTGAGAAAGATGTCCGGGTGCGGCTTGCCGTGCTCGAAGTGGCGGCCGGACGTGTCGGCGTCGAACGCGCCCAGCAGCGTCAGGCCGGGCTCGATCCAGGCATAGTCGAGGCCTTCGGCGGCGGCGAACGAGTCGAGCCGAATCTGGCGCAGGAAGAGCCCGGCGTTCTTGGACGAGGACGCCGCGGCGACGGCGATGCCGGCGTCCTTGACGGCGAGCAGGAAGCGCAGCGCGTCGGGGTAGGCCGAGAACTTGCCGGCCTCGATCAGCTCGACGACCTTCTCCTGCTTGTGCGCGGCGTACTCGTCGGCGCGCGCGGCGGCATCGGGGACGCCGAAGTGCTCGAGCGCGGCGAGCGCCCCGTCCATCCGCGGCTTGCCCGAGACGACCTGCTGGTAGACCTCGGCCGTGAAGGCCCCGGGGGTCCAGGTCGTCTGGCCGCGGATCGCGGCCCAGTCGCCCTCCATCAGCTCGGTCAGCGTGTCGCGCCATGCCGCCTCGTGCGGGGAGTCGACGAGCACGCCGTCGACGTCGAAGATCGCCCCGCGGAAACCGGTCACCGGGTGCCCGCCTTCGTGTCGTGGTCCACGCCGGCGCGCTGGTCGAGCGCGAACGTGCAGCGCTCGCCGGCGCCGAGCGTGCGCACGTCGTCGGCGATCCCGACCTTGATCGGCCGGCTGTAGCCGCCGGTGATGACGACCGTCAGCAGCCCGTCGCCGACCGTCACGCGGATCGGGGTGCCGTGGACCTGCATCGGGAACGACAGGCCGTCGAGGCGTTCGGTCAGCATGGGTGCGAAGTAGAGCACGCCGTCGCGCATCTGCGCCCCCGTGTAGGCCCGCTGGATCAGATCGAGCGTTCCCGCCATCACGCCGAGGTGGATCCCCTCCTTCGTCGTGCCGCCCTGGATGTCTGAGACGTCGCTCTCGAGCGCGACCAGGAAGCGCTGCCACGAGCGCTTCGGGTCGATCGGCGCGAGCACCCCGGCGTGGGCGATGTAGCTCAACGTCGACCCGTGCGACGTGCGCTCGTCGTAGTAGTCGATGTTGCGGCGGGTGCTCTCGGGCCGCCAGTCGTAGCCGAGCCGCGCGAACAGCCGCGTGAGCTCCTCCGGGGTGAAGAGGAAGAAGAGGAGCACCGTGTCGGCCTGCTTGGCGAGCTTGTAGCGGTCGGGGTGGTCGTCCTCGGCCCGGAGGATCCGGTCGAGGCGCTGGATGTTGCCGTGCGTCTCCCGGTAGCCGTCCCAGTCGAGCTCGTCGAGCGCCGCGTACCCCTCGAACTGGCTGATGATGTCGCCGTCGTGGAAGGGCACGTACATCTTGCGGCTCATCTCCGCCCACTTGGCGATCTCGTCGTCGCTCAGCCCGATCTTCGCCCGCAGCGTGTCGCGCCGGCGCTGGGTCAGCAGGCCGAGCACGACTTCGGCCTGCTCGCAGATCCAGGCGACCATCACGTTGGTGTAGGCGTTGTTGCGCAGCCCGGCCTCCGCCGACCCCGGGTAGCGCTCGTGGAACTCGTCGGGGCCCATGACGCCGTGGATCTCGTAGCGGTCGCGCTCGGGGTTGTAGTGGGCGAGCGACCCCCAGAAGCGGGCGATCTCGAGCATCATCTCGGCGCCGTGGTCGCGCAGGAAGTCGAGGTCGTCGGTGGCCTGGTGGTAGTGCCAGATGTTGTAGAAGATCGCCGCGTTGACATGGCGCTGGCGGTGGCTGAGGTCGGGGTCCCACTGGCCCGAGAGGGGGTTGAGGTGGACGATCTGCGTCTCCTCGCTCCCGTCGCTGCCGCTCTGCCAGGGGAACATCGCGCCGGCATAGCCCGCCTCGCGCGCGGCGGCCCGCGCCTCGCCCAGGCGCCGATAGCGGTACATGAGCAGATCGCGGGTGATCTCCGGTAGGCGTGTGGTGAGGTAGCGGAAGACGTAGAGCTCGTCCCAGAAGACGTGCCCGCGGTACGCCTCGCCGTTGAGGCCGCGCGCCGGCACGCCGGCGTCGTGGTTGGTCGTGTGCAGCGAGCAGACCTGAAGGATGTGGGAGATGTGCAGTCGCAGGAGCTGCTGCACCCGCGCATCCCCAGGCAAGTAGATGTCGCTGGAGCGCCACAGCTCGTCCCAGGCGCGGACGTGGCGACCGAGCGCCTCGTCGAAGTTCGGGTAGCGCAGCACCGACTTGCCCGCGTTGGTCAACGGCTCGTTGATCGCCCGGTCGCGTGAGGTGTAGAAGGACACGAGCTTTTCGATCCGGACCGGCTCGCCCGCGTGGACGTCGAGGGAGAGGACCTGCTGGATGTAGTCCTCCATCTGGTAGAGCGAGCGCTTGACGTCGGCCTGGTCGGAGCCGCGGAAGGCGCGCGTCCGCGCCGCCTGGGCGATGTAGATGTTCGACTGGCGCGTCTCGACATGGAGCGCGATGACCTCGGGGCCGAACGTCCGTGGGGAGACCGGGTCGAGGTGGCGGCCCTCGAGCTGGTTGTAGCGGGCGACCCCGCCGTTGGTCACGCGCCCGTCCAGCGCCGAGACGAACTCGACGGTTCCGGACCAGTTCTCCGGGGTCAGCGTCCACTCGAGCGCCGCCTGATGCGAGTGGGCCATGCTCGCGAAGCGCCGGCTCAGCAGCGTCGTCTCGCGGCCGGCGCGGTCGCGGAAGCGCAGCCGGCGGACCACCATCGCCGTGGCGATCTCGTATTCGTGACGGTAGTCGAGCAGCTCGACGTTGCCCAGGCGGATCGCGTCCTCGCCCTCGATCTTCAGCTTCAGCACCAGCCAGTTGGGCAGGTTGACGAGGTCCTCGTTGAGGACCGGGCGGCCGCCCATGATCGTCGTCTCGCGGTTGTAGAGGCCGTGGGCGTAGGTCCCGGGATAGTGGACCTCGTCGGCGTCCTCCCACTCGGCCGTGCCCCGCGTGCAGAAATAGCCGTTCCCAGTCGAGGTCAGAGCCTCGCGGAGCCCCTCCTCGGCGCGGTCGAACCCGTCGAAGACAATGGGGCTCTCGTCCACGTGGCCTGACCTTAGCGCACCGCTGTTTCGAGCCGTCGAAGTTTCGCGGCGTCGCTCGTGCGAGGCGCCGGCGGCAGTCGCCGCCGACCACCGGGGCGAGCTATCGTCGCTGGGGTGGCGCACCGCCTGACCGACGACGCGTGATGACCGAGCAGCAGACCAAGCGGCTCGTGCTCGTGTCCAACCGCGGCCCGGTCACGTTCGACGCCGACGGCGGCATCCAGCGCGGTGGCGGCGGCCTCGTGACCGCGCTGACCGGGCTCGCCTCGCACCGCGAGGCGGTCTGGATCGCGTCGGCGATGAACGAGCACGACGCGGCCGTCTCGCGTGACCACGGCGGCCGCCCGTTCTCGGTGCGCTCGCCGACCGGCGGGGACTACCTCGTGCGCCTGGTCGAGTCCGAGCAGGCGGCCTACGACGCCTTCTACAGCATCTTCGCCAACCCGATGCTGTGGTTCATCCAGCACTATCTCTGGGACCAGTCGAACGCCCCGGACATCCGCCGCAACGAGATCGACGCCTACGACCTCGGCTACACGGTCGTCAACGAGGATCTGGCGCGGGCGGTGATCGACGAGATCGACGGCACCCCCGATCCGGTGGTGATGGTCCACGACTACCACCTCTACCTGCTTCCGGCGATCGTCCGCCGCGCCCGCCCGGATGTCTTCCTCCACCACTTCGTCCACATCCCATGGACGCAGTCGGACACCTGGCGGGTGCTCCCGTCGCGCATCCGCGACGAGCTCTACGCCGGCATCCTCGCCAACGACATCGTCGGCTTCCACACGCGCTCCTACCGGCGCAACTTCCTCCAGTGCTGCCGGGACCTGATGGGCCTCGACGTCGACTTCGAGCGCGGGATCGTCCACTGGGAGGGTCGTGAGGTCTGGGTCCGCGCCTACCCGCTGCCGATCGACGCCGCCGCCACCCGCTCGGCCGCCCGCAGCGACCGCGTCGCCAAGTTCGAGGCGACCCTGCTCGAGCGGCGGCGCGAGTACCTCATGCTGCGCGTCGACCGGGCCGACCTGTCGAAGAACGTGCTGCGCGGGTTCACGGCCTTCGACCTCTTCCTCGACGAGCACCCGGAGTTCGTCGAGCGGATCACGTTCGTCGCCCAGCTGATGCCGTCGCGAACCGACGTGCCCGAGTACGCGGAGTACCTCGAGCGGATCGAGGCCGTGGTCGCCGTCGTCAACCACCGCCACGGCACGCCCGACTGGATGCCGATCCAGCTCAAGCTGCGGGACGACCTCGAGGAGGCGCTGGCCTCCTACAAGCACTACGACGTGCTCCTCGTCAACGCGATGTTCGACGGGATGAACCTCGTCGCCAAGGAGGGCCCGCTGCTCAACGAGCAGGGCGGCGTGTCGATCCTCTCGGAGAACACCGGCGCCCACGAGGAGCTCGGCGAGTACGCCCTGTCGGTCAATCCGTTCGACATCCAGGAGCTGGCCGACTCGATCCACCGGGCGCTGACGCTGCCGACGGCCGACCGCTCCGCGCGTCTGGCCGGCCTCAAGGCGATCGTCACCGCCCGGGACCCGGGCGACTGGATCGACGACCAGCTGGCCGACATCCGCGCGAAGGGCACCCGCGACGCCGGGTAGCCGCTGTTATAGTCCCGCGTCGCTTGCCCTCGGAGACCCCCACATATGACCTGATGCTGCTGCTCGATCTCGCTGCGACCGAAGAGGCGCGGGCGAAGATCGTCGCCGACACGAAGCGGTCGATCGAGGCCGCCGGCACGCTGATCGGCCATCACGAGTGGGGCACGCGGGCGCTCTCCTACGAGATCGAGCACCGGACCCAGGCCGAGTACCACCTGCTCCAGTTCCACACCACGCCCGCGCTGCTCGCGACGCTCGGCCACACGCTGCGGATCACCGACGGCGTCGTACGCCATCGCTTCATCAAGCTCGCCCCCGGCACGCCGCCGCCGCCGTCGCGCCCGCCGGCCGCCGACGCGCCCGTGCCGTCGTCGGCCCCGTCGCGCTGAGCCGTTTCACGCAAAACGCGGGGCGGTTCGCCTTGCCGGCCGACGGCGTCTCTACAGTGGTTCGGTAGATCCCAATGCGAAGCGTTCGCCCGTTCCCGAGCCGGGGACAGGGCCCGAAAGGAGCACCGTGGCTGCCAGCAACCTCAACGTCGTCGTGATCACCGGAAACCTGACCTCCGACCCCGAGCTGCGGTCGCTGCCCAGCGGCAACTCGGTCTGCAAGCTGCGCGTCGCCGTGAACACCCGGCGCAAGAACGGCGCCACCGGCGAGTGGGAGGACAAGCCCAACTTCTTCGACGTCACCGTCTGGGGCGCCCAGGGCGAGAACTGCGCCCGTTTCCTCAGCAAGGGCCGGCCCGTCGGGGTGCAGGGGCGCCTCGAATGGCGCGAGTGGGAGAGCCAGGAGGGGCAGAAGCGCCAGGCAGTCGATATCATTGCCGATTCCGTCCAGTTCCTGGGCGGTCGCGACGACGCTGCCCAGGGCAACGGCTTCACGACTGCCGGGATCGGCGCCAGGAGCGATGTCCCGGTCGACGAGCGCGACTTCCAGAGGACTCCGAGCGGCGTCGGCGTGGGCGACGACGATATTCCGTTCTAGAGACTGCAAAGGATCAGATGGCAAAGCAGCGTGGTGGACGGGCCAAACCGGCCCGCAGGCGTGACAAGAAGGGCGGCCCCGGCAGCGGGCGGCGCAAGCCGTGCAACCACTGCAAGGAGAAGGTCGAGCAGGTCGACTACAAGGATGTCGTCGGTCTGCGCAAGTTCATCTCCGAGAAGGGCAAGATCCGGTCGCGCCGCATCACCGGGGCCTGCCGCCGCCACCAGAACCAGATCGCCCGCGCCGTCAAGCGCGCCCGCGAGCTGGCGCTGCTGCCCTACGTCAACGAGGGCGCCAACGAGGCACCCGAGCGCGGCGGCCGGCGCGACCGCGGTGACCGCTGATGCCGCAGGCGATCCTGCTTGCCGACGTCGAGTCCCTCGGTGAGCGTGGCCAGGTCATCGACGTCTCCAAGGGCTATCTGCGCAACTTCCTGATTCCCCGCAAGCTGGCGCAGCCGGCGACGGCTGGCTCGATCGCGGTGGCCAACCAGCGCGTCGCCGCCGCCGAGCGGGCCGAGCGCGAGGCGATCGCCCGGGCCGAGGAGCACGCGGCCCTGCTGGCCAAGACGGTGTTGACGATCGCGCAGCAGGCCGGTGACGACGGTCGCCTGTTCGGATCGGTCACCAACCAGGACATCTCCGACGCGATCCGCGAGGCGCGCGGGCTGAAGATCGACAAGCGCAAGGTCCACCTTGAGGAGCCGATCAAGAACATCGGCACCTACCTCGTCGTGGTCGAGGTCGCCGACGGCGTCACGGCCACGATCAAGACGATCGTCACCGGCACCCGCTAGGGAGGCCGGCTGCCGAAGCTCCCCGCGCGGTCGGCCCGGGCCGGCGTCGCCGCTCGTCAGCGCGGTCAGGACCCGCCACCGGGCCGGATGCCCGGCCCCGTCCCGGCGTCCGTCGGCGGCGTGGGCCTCAGGCTGAGGAGCTGGCCGATTGCCGCGAGGCCAGGCGCCGTCGTCCGTGCCGCCCGGTGACGCCGCGGGCCTCGGCGAACGTCAGCAGCCGGCGGCTCTCCTCGTCCCACAGCTTCAGGCGCACGCAGTGCAGGCCGTCGGCGATCGAGAGCGTCGGCACATCGTGGAAGACGGGGTTCTCGTCATGGGCCCGCTGGAGGTTGTAGTTGGGAATCCGGGCGTTGAGATGATGGACGTGGTGGACGCCGATGTTGCCGGTGAAGAACTGGAGGATCTTCGGCAGCTTCAGGTATGAGCTGCCGCGCAGCGCCGCCTCGGCGTAGTCCCAGTTCTCCGAGCTCTGCCAGTAGGTGTCCTCGAACTGGTGCTGGACGTAGAAGAGCCAGATTCCGACCGAGCCGCCGAGCATGAACACCGGCACCTGGACGAGTAGGAACGCCTGCCAGCCGACGATCAAAGAGACCCCGCCGACGAGGAACACAAGCCCGATGTTGGTCCCGATCACGCTGCGCCGAAGCCGGGGCCGTGTCGCGCGGGTGAAGACCCGCGGCGTCAGCAGCAGGGTCACGATCGGCCCGACGCCGAACATCACGAGGGGGTTGCGAAACAGGCGGTAGGCCAGCCGCCGCAGTCGCGTCAGGCGCTGGTACTCGCCGACCGTCAGCGTCTGGACGTCGCCGACGCCGCGCCGGTCGAGGTCGCCGTTGGTGGCATGGTGGACCGCGTGGTCGTGTCGCCACCAGAGGTAGGGCATGTAGACGACGAGGCCGGCGACAGCCCCGACCCAGCCGTTGACGCGCTTGGACGGCAGGAACGATCCGTGCCCGCAGTCATGGAAGACGATGAACGTCCGCACCGCGCACCCGGCCGCTGGCACCGCCAGGGCGAGCACGAGCAGGTAGGACACGTCGAGGCAGACGTACATCAAGGCGCAGAGGCCGAGGTACGGAACGATCGAGGTGGCGAGGTCGAGCACGGCGCGACCGACGTGCGGTTGGGCGTAGCCGGTCAGCGATTCCCGCCACGCCGGGGCGGACTTGGCGCGACCAGGCGGGGCAGTGGCCTCGATCTCCGTCGGGGCGGCGGTGGACGAGCTCGTGTCGGGGGGGAGCATCACTCCCTTTCTCGGTCTCGGGCGCACCCAGTCAGAATGCGTCGATCCCAGTGGGCTGCGCGCAGCCTACTCGGACGGTGTCCGCATCGGCGTGAAGATCTGCCGCGTCGCCCCGTGAACTCACGCCCGCCGGGTGCGGACGGACGGCGATCGCGGCGCGGTCGTCGGCCGCGCCGCGATCGTGCCGCCCGACGCGTCGGTGGCTCAGCGGTGCTCGGCGGCCGGCGCCGCCGGCGGCTCGAGCGACTTGGCCGGTGCCTGGTGGCTGGCGTCGAGGGAGCCCTTGAACTCCCGGATGCCGCTGCCGAGCGAACGACCGAGCTCCGGTAGTCGGCGTGCACCGAAGACGAGGAGCACGATGAGGGCGAGAACGGCTATGTGGAGTGGATTTTCGAGTCCCATTTGCCCTTCTATACGGCGCGAGCGGCGTCCGGGATCACCCAGCCGACTTCAGAGCGTGAAGACGATCTTTCCGAACACGTCGCCGTCGAGCAGTGCCGCGAAGCCGTCGCGCGCCCGCGCGAGCGGCATCCGCGCATGGATGAGCGGACGCACGGAGCGCTCGGCGCAGAAGTCGAGCAGACCGGCGAGCTCGTCCCGCGTGCCCATCGTCGAGCCGACGATCGACAGCTGGAGGAAGAAGACGCGCGTGAGGTCGGCCGGCGGGTCGCTCCCGCTGGTCGCGCCCGAGATCACGATCGTCCCGCCCGGCTTGAGCGCCTTCAGCGAGTGGCTCCACGTCGCGGCGCCGACCGTCTCCATCACCGCGTCGACACGCTCCGGCAGCCGCGACCCCGGGGCGAACGCCTCGTGTGCGCCGAGCGCGACCGCCTGGGCCCGCTTCGCCTCGCTGCGACTCGTGGCCCAGACCCGCATACCCGCGGCGCTGGCCAGCACGATCAGGGCGGTGGCAACGCCGCCGCCCGCGCCCTGGACGAGGATCGTCGCGCCGGCGTCGAGTCCGCCGCGCGTGAACAGCATCCGGTAGGCCGTCAGCCACGCCGTCGGCAGGCACGCCGCCTCCTCGAAGGAGATGTCCGCCGGCTTGGGCACGAGGTTGCGCCGGGGCACCGCGACGCGCTCGGCGAAGGTGCCCTGGTGCCGCTCGGAGAGGATCTCCCGCCGCGGGTCGAGCGTCTCGTCGCCCCGCCAGGCCGGGTCGGAGATCACCGAGTGCACGACCACCTCGGCGCCGTCGGAGTCGACGCCGGCGGCGTCGCAGCCGAGGATCCGCGGCAGCTGGTCGGCGGCGAGGCCGACGCCGCGCAGCGACCAGATGTCGTGGTGGTTGAGCGACGCCGCCCGCACCGAGACCGTGGTCCATCCGTCGGGCGGACGCGGCTCCGGCTGCTCGCCCGCCGCGAGCCCGCGCAGGGGATCGTCGGCGTCGATCGCGTCGGCGTAGACGGCGAACATGGCTCAGGCGGCCAGTGCGCCGAGGGCGATGGCCGCGCCGCTGGCCAGCAGCACCGGCGGCCCGGCGTCGGTCGAGCTGGTCAGGACCGCGTGGGCCAGCGCCTGTGCGAGCGCCCCGTGCTTGGACGATTCGATGTCGATCACGTGCTGCGTGTAGTAGACGAGGCCGCCGCCGCCGAACGCGGTCAGGAGGCCGAGGGCCAGCAGGACGCGCCGGGCGAGGCGCAGCGCGGCGAGCAGGGCGACGACGGCTGCGACGAGGACCAGCACCGGCCACAGCGAGGTCTCCGTGCCGCTCACGGTTCGACGCCCCGGGCTGACCTCGGCTCCGATCACGCCGAGGTCGAGCCGCAGCGGGATGCCGGTGACGGTGACCCAGGGCAGCAGCGTGGCCACGAGGACGCCGGCGGCGCCGCCGAGGAGCAGCAGCCGGCTGATCGCCTTCATCGGTGGGCCGTCGTCGGGGTCATCGGTGTGCTGAGCCTATCCCGCCCGTGTGCCTGTCAAGGCCGGCGCGCGCCGCGCGCAAGCAGGCGCCCGCCGGTTCACGCGCGGCGGGCTCGCGCGCTACGCCTGGCAGCTAGCTGCGGCGGGCGGCGCAGCCGGGAACCGAAAGGCGCGGGTCCGGCGTCAGTCCGAGCGCCTCGAGCAGCTCGCGGTAGGCCTCGGCGTCGAGCGCGCGCACGGCGTCGAGTGCGTCCTCGACCGACCCCTCGTCGACCTGGGGTCGGCGCCCGGGGTCCGGGCGGGTCGCGTTCGTGCGGCGGGCGATGTCGTCTGAGAAGGTCATGCGGCGAGCCTACGGCGCGGTCGCCGGCGAATGTGTGCGATCCGTCACAGTCGTCTGCCGTCCGCGCCGTTGTCTACCGTGACTTCATGCTGATCCGCGAGTTCACCTCCGGCCTCGAGCTCGATCAGGTGCTGCTCGTCCGCGAGGTCGAGGGGCAGGCGAAGCGCGACGGGGGCGATGCGCTCCGGCTGACCCTGGCCGACCGCAGCGGCCAGGTACACGCGATCGTCTGGGACGGGGTCGCCGAGGCCGCGGCGATCGCCCGGCCCGGGGCCCCGGTGCGCGTGATCGGCCGCTTCACCGTCCACTCGACCCATGGGCCGCAGATCAGCCTCCGCGCGTTGCGGGCGCCGCGGCCGGGAACCTACGCGGTCGAGGATCTGCTCGACGGACCGCAGCGCGACGCCGACCAGATGGAGAGCGACCTGCGCGACCTCGTCGCGACGATCCAGGACCGCCACCTGCGCCGCCTGCTCGCCGCGCTCTTCGCCGAGGGGTCGGAGGTCTGGGCGGCCTTCCGCGTGGCGCCGGCGGCAAAGCGCTACCACCAGGCGTACCGGTGCGGGCTGCTCGAGCACTGCCTCAGCGTCGCCCAGGCGGTCAGCGGGATCTCGGCGACGTTCCCCGGGATCGACCGGGACGTAGCCGTGGCCGGGGCGCTGCTGCACGACATCGGCAAGATCGACGCCTACGCCACCGCCGGTCTGGTGATCTCGATGTCCGACGACGGGCGCCTCCAGGGCGAGATCGCGCTCGGCTACTACCGCGTGCGGCGCGCGATCGAGGAGCTCGACGGGTTCCCGCCGGAGCTCGCGCAGGCGCTGCTGCACATCATCCTCAGCCACCACGGCACGCTCGAGCACGGCAGCCCGGTCGTTCCGTGCACGCGTGAGGCGACGCTCGTGCACATGGTGGACAACCTCGGCGGTCGCCTCGGCAGCTTCGACCGGATCGAGAAGCAGCTCGCGGGCGATCAGCGTTGGTCGGGTTTCGACCGGGCGCTCGGAGGCGGGGCGTTCTTCGGCGCGCGGCCGGCCCCGGAGCGCGAGGCGCAGCGCGAAGCGGCCTGAGGCCCCGGTCCCCCGCGGAGGGCCCGCCGCGGGTCGACAAAACTCCCAAATAGGGGCCGCTATCGGCGGGCATGACGCCAGGGCGCTCTATCTTTGAGGCGGATGGCCAAGGACACAGAGAAGCTGATCCGGCAGCTCTCCCTGATCTCCTATCTGATGGCCGAGCGGCGCCCGGTCACAGCGCTCGACATCAAGCGGGACGTCGAGGGCTACAGCGGGATGAACGAGGACGCGTTCGCCCGCCGCTTCTACGCTGACCGGTCCGAGCTCGAGTCGCTGCGCATCCCGTTGACCGTCGAGAAGCCGGTCGACGGCATCGCCGAGCAGGAGAACTACTCGCTGCGGCCGGAGAACTTCCACCTCCCGGCGATCGCCTTCACCGACGCCGAGCTGGCGGCGCTGGCGACGGCGCTGTCGCTGCTGGACGGCGAGTTCGCCTACGCCGAGCCGCTGCGGCTCGCGCTCCAGCAGATCACCTGGGGGCGGCCGAGCCCGCTGGCGGCGCCCGAGCAGCAGGGCGTGGCGCTGGGCATCACCGCGTCGGCCGGCGGCCACGAGCTGTCGCAGCGCCTGGTCAAGATCGAGACGGCGATCTTCCGCCACAAGACGATCGCCTTCGACTACTACACGATGGAGCGCGACGAGGTCGGTGGGCGCAAGGTCGACCCATACCATCTGCTCTACCGCGGCGGCCAGTTCTACCTGCTCGGGTTCGCCCACGAACGCCAGGCGCTGCGCGTGTTCCGCCTGTCGCGGATCCGCGGCAAGGTCGCCTACGCAACGAAGGCCGAGCACGATTTCAGGCGTCCGGCCGACTTCGATCCGCGAGCCTACGCCAACCGCGCCGAGTGGCAGTCGGGCGGCCCCGGGGCGCGGGCGGAGATCCTCATCGCCGAGCGCGTCGCCTGGCAGGTCGAGCGTCACTTCGGCCGCTACGGCGAGCTCCACGCCGGGCCGCCGGATGTCGCCGCCGGCGACCGCGTGTTCGAGACCGACTACGGCAACGCCCGCCTGTTGCTGTCGTGGGTGCTCGGCCTCGGCGAGCACGCGCGCGTGCTCGGCCCACCCGAGCTCGTCGACGAGCTGCGCCGCCGCGTCGACCTGCTCGTCGAGCGCCACGCCGGCGCCGACGGCCTCGTCGGGGCGGCCCCGGTGATCGACGCCCCGGCGCCGGCGACGCCGGTGTCGAACGGAACGGCCACGGCCGCGCGCAACGGCGACTCGCGCGCCGACTCGTCGATCCGGCCCGAGCGCTTCGCCCGCCTCGTGACCCTGGCCTCGATCCTGATCCAGGCCGGGCGGGCCAACCGGCAGCTCGAGGTCGAGGATCTCTGCGGCCGGCTCCAGATCACCGAGTCCGAGCTGCGCGAGGACGTCGGTGTGCTCAACGTCGTCAACTTCGGCGGCGGGAGCTACGTGCTCTACGCCGAGGTCTCAGACGACGGAACGATCGAGATCGACCCCGAGCCCTACAGCGACAACTTCGCCCGCCCGGCCCGGCTGCTTCCGGTCGAGGCGAAGGCGCTCGTCGCGGCGATCGACCTGATCGGCGAACACATCCCCGAGGGGTCGCTGACCAGCGCGCGCGAGAAGATCGTCGCCGCGCTCGGCGAGGATCCGATGGAGCAGGGCCTCCAGGTCGCCGAGTCGAGCGGCGACGACTCGGGCGTGGCCCGCGTCGTCTCGCAGGCGATCGCCCGCCGGGAGCTGCTCGAGCTCGACTACTACAAGGAGAACGAGGACGAGTTCTCCCACCGGCGCGTCGAGCCCTACGCCCTGATGAACGGCCGCGAGGGCTGGTACGTGGCGACCTACGACCCGGCCAAGCAGGCGATGCGCCACTTCCGCCTCGACCGGATCAAGCGGGCCCAGGGCACGGGCGAGCGCTTCGAGCCGCGCCCGGAGGTCAACCCGTCGGCCGACGTCGACGGCTGGCCGCGGACCGGTACCGTCCCGGCCTCGGCGTCGGCGCGCGTCTGGATCTCGCCCGAGCGGGCGCGCTGGGCGCGCGAGCAGCGCCAGGTGGTCGAGCAGTACGCCGACGGTTCGATCACCGTCGAGCTGAGCTTCGCCGGGGTCGACTGGCTCGTGCGCGAGGTGCTCAAGGAGGCCGGTGACGCCGTCGTGCTCGAGCCGCCCGATGCCCGGGCCGCGGTGCTGGCCGCCGCCGAGCGGCTCCGCGCGCTCGCTCCGAGCTGACCGCGCGTACGCTCGACCCGAGTAGTCTGCGAGCCGCGATGAAGGGCCTGATCCTCTCCGGCGGCAAGGGCACACGCCTGCGACCGATCACCCACACCAGCGCCAAGCAGTTGGTTCCCGTCGCCAACAAGCCGGTCCTCTTCTACGGCATCGAGGCGATCGTCGCCGCCGGAATCGACGAGATCGGGATCATCATCGCGCCCGAGACCGGCGAGGAGATCCGGGCGACGGTGGGCGACGGCCAGGCCTTCGGCGCCCGCATCACGTACATCCTCCAGGACCAGCCGAGCGGGCTCGCCCACGCCGTCCTGACCGGCGAGCCGTTCCTCGGCACCGACGCGTTCGTGATGTATCTCGGCGACAACCTGCTCCAGGGCGGCATCACCGACCTCGTCGCCAGCTTCCGCGCCGGCGCGCCGGACGCCCTGATCCTGCTGACGGCGGTCGACGATCCCGAGAACTACGGCGTCGCCGAGCTCGACGCCGGGCGCGTCGTGCGCCTGGTGGAGAAGCCGGCCGACCCGCAGAGCGACCTCGCCCTGGTCGGCGTCTACATGTTCACCGCCGCGATCCACGACGCCGCCCGGGCGATCGCGCCCAGCCCGCGCGGCGAGCTCGAGATCACCGACGCGATCCAGTACCTGGTCGACGCCGGGGCGCGGGTCGAGCCGCACATCGTCCGCGGCTGGTGGAAGGACACCGGTCGCCTCGACGACATGCTCGAAGCCAACCGCCTCGTCCTCGACACGATCGAGACGCGCGTCGACGGCGAGCTCATCGATTCGCAGGTCGACGGGCGGGTGGTCATCGAGGCCGGCGCCCGACTCGAGCGCTCGACCGTCCGCGGGCCGGCGATCATCGGGGCCGGTGCCCGGTTGGTCGACGCCTACGTCGGGCCGTACACGGCGATCGGCGAGCGTTGCCAGATCGAGAGCGCCGAGGTCGAGCACTCGATCCTGCTCGCCGACTCGGCGGTCCGCGACCTGCACGGGCGGATGGAGTCCTCGCTGCTCGGGCGCAACGTCCGCATCGGCCGTGACCGCCAGCAGCCGCGCGCCTACCGATTCATGGTCGGCGACAACTCGGAGATCGCGATCCCCTGATGCGGATGATCGTCACCGGCGCCGGCGGCATGCTCGGCCGCGACACCGTGGACGCCGCGGGTGGGCGCGGTCACGACGTCGTCGGACTCACCCGGGCGGAGCTCGACATCACCGACGGGGCGGCGGTCGCAGCGGCGATGGCGGCGCACCGGCCGGACGTGGTCGTCAACTGCGCTGCGTGGACCGACGTCGACGGCGCCGAGGCTGCGGAGGAGGCGGCCGCCGCGGTCAATGCGACCGGGGCCGGGCTGGTCGCACGCGCGGCCACGGCGGCCGGCGCGCGCGTCGTCCACATCTCGAGCGACTACGTCTTCGACGGGCAGGCCGACGCCCCGTACGTCGAGTCAGATCCGGTCGGCCCGGTCTCGGCCTACGGGCGCACCAAGCTCGCCGGTGAGCGCGAAGTGCTGGCCGCGGGTGCAGGGCACGCCGTCGTGCGCAGCGCATGGCTGTTCGGTGCCGGCGGGCGCAACTTCGTCGCGACGATGCTCGGCCTCGCCGACGGCGGCAGGGCCGAGGTCGCGGTCGTCGTCGACCAGATCGGCTGCCCGACGTTCACCGGGCATCTGGCCGGGGCCCTCGTCGAGCTGGCCGAGCGCGGCGACGGCGGCGTGCACCACGTCGCCGGCGACGGTCGCTGCTCGTGGCACGAGTTGGCGATCGAGGTCTTCAACCAGGCGGGGGTCGATATGCGGGTGCTCGTGGCGACGACCGAGGAGATGGCGCGACCGGCGAAGCGACCGGCGTGGAGCGTGCTCGGGAGCGAGCGGCCCGGCGCCGTCGGTCTGCCCGGCTGGCGCGACGGCGTGAGCGCCTACCTCCAGGAGATCGGCCGGGAAGGGGGATCGCGATGAAGCTGCTCGTCTGCGGCGGCGCCGGGTTCATCGGCTCGAACTTCGTGCGCCTGCGCCTGCGCACGACCGACGACGAGATCGTCGTGCTCGACAAGCTGACCTACGCCGGGCGCCGGGAGAACCTCGCGGACTTCACGGGCGACCCGCGCTTCGCCTTCGTCCACGGGGCGATCGAAGACGCCGAGGCGGTGGCGGGGGCGCTGGTGTCCGGCGTCGACGCGATCGTCAACTTCGCCGCCGAGACGCACGTCGACCGGTCGATCGCCGAGCCCGACGCGTTCGTGCGCACCCACAGCCAGGGCACCTACGTGCTGCTCGAGGCGGCCCGCCAGCGGTCGCTGCGCTACCTCCAGGTCTCGACCGACGAGGTCTACGGCTCGATCGCCGAAGGCTCGTTCACCGAGAGCTCGCCGCTCGACCCGTCCTCGCCCTACAGCGCGACGAAGGCCGGAGCGGACCTGCTCGTGGCCTCCTACCACCAGACGTACGGGCTCGAGACGGTGATCTGCCGCGGCTCCAACAACTACGGCCCGTACCAGTATCCGGAGAAGTTGATCCCGTTGATGGTCCTCAACGCCCTCGCCGGCGACCGCCTGCCCGTGTACGGGGACGGTCTCCAGGTCCGCAACTGGCTCTTCGTCGAGGACTTCGCCGCCGGGATCGGCACCGTGCTGGCCGACGGGGCGCCGGGCGAGGCCTACAACGTCGGGGGCCCGGACGAGTGCACCAACATCGAGGTCGTCCGGCGGATCATCGACCTCTGCGGACGCGACGAGTCGCTGCTCCAGTACGTCACCGACCGGCCCGGCCACGACCGTCGCTATTCGCTCGGGTCGGAGAAGGTCCGCGCGCTCGGCTGGAGCGCCCAGACGCGCTTCGCCGAGGGCCTCGAGCGGACCGTCTCCTGGTATCGCGACAACGCCTGGTGGTGGGAGCCGATCCGCTCAGGCGACTACCGTGAGTACTACGAGCGCCAGTACGGCTCGTCGCTCGGCTGACCCCGCGGGCGATGCCGCTAGCCGAGCGAGGCGATGCGCCAGGTGCCGTCGGCCAGCCGCACGAGGTCGAGCGTGTCGGTCTTGTCCTTGCCGTTGCTCGTGCTCTTGACCGTCGCCTTGGCGGTCGCCCCGGCGATGGTCACCGTCTGCACGGCGACGTCGAACGTGTCGACGGTGTCGAGTTGCTTGCTGACCACGCTCGGGCAGCTCCCGCCGGCGGCCTTGAGCGCGGCGGCGACGGCCGGGGCGAGGATCTTCGTGCAGATCTTGGTCGAGTCGTGACTGCTGGCGGCGCTCGAGAGGGCAGTGATCGTCGAGGCGACCTTGGCCTGGTCGCCCTTGAAGTTGCCGGCGGAGCTCTGGTTCGTCGCGCAGGCGCTGACCCCGGCGGCGATCAGCAGCGCCAGGAGTGCGAGCGGGCGGCCGGACATGGATGAGAGCCTACGCCAGAGCGGCCTCGCCCGGCTCGAGGCGCAGATCGTCGACTGCGCCCGCTGCCCGCGGCTGGTCGCCTGGCGCGAGCAGGTCGCCCGCGAGCGCCGGGCGGCCTTCGCCGACCAGCAGTACTGGGGCCGCCCGATCCCGGGTTTCGGCGACCCGGCGGCGCGCGTCCTGATCCTCGGCCTCGCGCCGGCCGCCCACGGGGCCAACCGCACCGGCCGGATCTTCACCGGCGACCGGTCGGGCGACTGGCTCTTCGCCGCGCTCCACCGGACCGGCTTCGCCAACCAGCCGACGTCGCGTGCCCGGGGCGACGGCCTCGCCCTGCGCGGGTGCTGGGTCACGGCGGCCGTGCGCTGCGCGCCCCCGGCGAACCGGCCGACCCCGGCCGAGCGCGACGCCTGCCTGCCGTGGAGCGTCGCCGAGCTCCAGCTACTGACCTCGGTGCGGGTGATCGTCTGCCTCGGCGCCTTCGCCTGGGACGCCGCGCTCCGGCTCGGGGTCGCCGCCGGAGACCCGCCAGCGCGGCCGCGGCCGCGCTTCGGCCACGGGGCGGTCCACGGCCGCCTCCTCGGCTGCTACCACCCCAGCCAGCAGAACACCTTCACCGGCCGCCTGACCGCGGCGATGACCGACGCCGTCCTGCTCCGCGCCCGCGACCTGGCCGGGCTCGATTAGAGGTCGAGCGCCTCGCGCAGCGCGTCCTTGCTGCGCTCGTACGCGGCCGCGCCGTCGCCGTCGAGGGCCACGAAGCGCAGGAGCGGCGGGTGTCCGATCGCCGGTGTGGCCAGGTCGCGCAGGGCGTCGCGGTAGGCGCGCTCCCGCTGGATCCCGCCGATGCCGAACCCCTTCGCCGCCTGGTGGCGGCTGAAGCGGTCGTACTGGGCGGCGTTGGCCTCGCACAGCTCGCGATACTCGTCGACGTCGAAGCCGAGTTTTGCCGTCGGCGGATAGGAATTCAGCGAGTTGAGGCGAAAGGTGGTGAAGTGGTGCGCCTCGTCGACCTCGATCAGGGTCCCAGTCGGCTTGTGGAGGAGATCCACCGACAGGAAGAGATTGATGCGACCGGACGCGAGCACGTCGATGTCGCCCTTGAGGTCGTGCCAGATGTCGTCGAGCGCCTCGGCCGCCTGGCCGAGTGCCTCGGCGTCGCTGTGGGGCGGCGGGTCGTCCGCCAGCTCCTCGAGCGTGATGTGCCCGACCTCGGTCAGCCACGTGAACGCCTCGTCCAGGTTCAGCTCGATTCCATCCTGCGCCGCAGCCTCGGCGAACGCGAGGTGAGAATCACCTACCGGCATGCACGACATCCTCCCCTAGCTCGACTCGACCGTCGGCAGCCTATAGCCGCCCCTGGGGTAAACGTCGCCGGCCCGCGCTCCGGATCATCGCCGTGCCGCGAAGAAGTTGCGCAACCGTCATCCGGCTGCGGTAGGCTGTGCCGCGATCAGCCGAGTCCTCCTTGCCGGGAGGATCGGGGGAACCAGTTGGGGTCGCCGTTGGTGGCTCCTCGGGGCGAATCGCCGCGTCTGCGGCGTAGCGCTGCTCTTTCTGCGCGAGCCCGTCAGCTAACCCCGTAGGCATGTCGAAAGAGAAGGGGTCTGTCGCTCGTGAGCTTTGGTTGGTGCCGTTCGCTCGCTCTGCTGGTGGTCGGGTTCGCGTGGATGCTGGTCGGGGCCAGGGGTGCTGATGCGGCGGTGACGGTTGGGGCGGTCGCCGCACCGGTCTCGGCGAGCGCGCCGGTGCCGGTGGTGAAGGTGCCCGTGGTCAAGGTCCCGGCGGTGGTGGTTCCGGTCGCCAAGCCGAAGGTCGTGGTGAAGCCCAAGCCGAAGGTCGTCGCGAAGCCGAAGGCGAAGGCGCCGCCGGCGGCGAAGACCTGGAACTTGGGGGATCGGCTGCCGTTGGTGCTGGGGGCCCGCGGGCACGACGTGCGGGTGTTGCAGGACTTCCTGAGTCGGGCGGGCGAGCCGACGCCGGTCGACGGCGTGTTCGGCAAGGCGACCAAGAGTGCGGTCGCCGCGTTCGAGCAGGTCCAGCGTCTGACGGCGGACGGGGTCGTCACGGCGCAGGACGTGACGGTGCTGCGGAGCGTCGTGACCCAGGGCTCGGCGATCGCGTCGGTGTCGAGCGAGACGGGCGGGGCGATGATGCCGACCGAGGAGCAGATCGCGGCCGTCGCGCCCGGCGTCAAGGCCGCGGTCGGTGCGGGTGGTCTGGCCGTCGCGCCGGCCGGGGCGCCGCCGGTGGTGCAGGCGATCATCGCCGCCGGCAACCGGATCGCGACGCTGCCCTACATCTACGGCGGCGGCCACGGGTCGAGCTGGACCGACGCGGGCTATGACTGCTCGGGGTCGGTGTCGTTCGCGCTCCACGGCGGCGGGCTGCTGTCGGCGCCCCTGGTGTCCGGCGATTTCGAGAACTGGGGTGCGGCGGGGCCGGGGCAGTGGATCACGATCTACGCCAACGCGGCGCACGTCTACATGGTCATCGCCGGAATTCGCTTCGATACCAGTGGCCAGAGCGGCGCCGGCACGCGCTGGCAGGCGAACATGGTCTCCGGCGCCGGCTTCGTCGTGCGCCACCCGGTCGGCCTCTAGCCGTCAGCCAGCGCCTCCCGGGGATCGCCGAGCTGGCGCGAGAGCGCCAGCGCCACCAGGGCGAGGGCGATCAGCGTGATCCCGTAGATGTCGGCCGTCCGGCGCAGGCCGAGGTCGGTCACCGCGCCGCCGGCGGCGACCGCCGGCAGGCTGAACGCGAGGTAGGCGACAGCCAGGATCGATGACACCAGACCGCCGCGCTGATCCAGCGCCGCCCGG
The DNA here is from genome assembly GCA_963742705.1 of uncultured Solirubrobacterales bacterium. Classification (GTDB taxonomy): domain Bacteria; phylum Actinomycetota; class Thermoleophilia; order Solirubrobacterales; family Solirubrobacteraceae; genus Palsa-513. The sequence continues at coordinate 53,821 of CAVUMZ010000007.1, forward strand.
GTCGTGAGCGCCCGGAACGCGCCGGCGAAGGCCGGGCCGAAGCCGATTCCGGCGATCGCCGTGGCCGCCAGGAAGAGCCACGTCGACTGCGCGGCCAGCGCCAGCAGAGCGACCGCCACGCCGATGCTCATCGCCGTCAGTCCCCCGCGCGCGGCGGTGCGGGCGTGGATGTCGCGCAGCCGCACGGAGGCAATCGCGCTGACGCCGGCCATGATGAAGATCGGCAGGCCGCCGGAGACGTGGCTCGGATCCCCGAGCACCCCGGCCGTCAGCGACGGGCTCAGCGAGAGGATCAGCCCGCCGAGCGCCCAGGTCGCCACCAGGCACGGGATCGTCGCGACGAACGCCGTGCGCAGCGACGCCGGCACGGCCAGGCGCGGGCGCAGCGACCGCAGCCGCTGCCCGTCTGCCGCGACCGTCTCCGGGACCGCGGTGGCCAGCGCCGCCAGGGCGGCGAAGGCCCCGAGCAGCAGCCAGAAGATCAGGCGCATCGGATCCGGGCCGTACTGGACGAGGACGCCGGCGCCGAGCGCGCCCGCGGCCAGACCGCTGAGCGGGGCCGCAACGCCGAGCGTCGACCCGAGGCGCGGCCGGTCGGCCGGCTCGAGGTCGATCAGCGCTGCGCTGATCGCCGCCATCGCCAGACCGGTGGCCAGCCCCTGGACGATGCGCGCCGCGAACAGCCAGACGACGTCCTGGGCCAGCGCGAAGAGGAGCATGCCGACGACCTCGACCAGCAGCGCCACCAGCAGCACCGGCCGGCGCCCGACATGATCCGACACCGACCCGGCGACGACGAGGCTCGCCAGCAGGGCGATCGCGTAGACGGCGAACACGCTCGTCAGGGTGATCGTCGAGAAGCCCCACTCGGCCTGGTAGACGACGTACAGGGGCGACGGCGCGCTCGAGGCGAACAGGAACAGCCCGAGCGTCCCGGCGAGCAGCCAGAACGCGGGCCGGCGGCCGAGCTCGACCTTGGCGCGGCGCACGGTCCGGCGGCGGCCGTCGAGCACGCTCGAGCCGGGAACCTTCTCCCCCGCGACCCGGGGCGAGGTCTCCCGGCCGGCGTCGGCGCCGCTCGACGCACGCGCGGCCTCCGCGGCGATCCGCGTGGTCTGGGGCCGGGTGGGGATGACGGTGGACTCGGACATGGTCTTGCTCGCTTCCGCAGAGAGGACGGCCGGGCACGCCTGGCGCGTGAGGTTCGCTGATTCGACAACCATCGTACCATGAGTTCGGCGATCGTCGTACAATGAAGGCATGGGCCGCCATCAACCCGCCGTCGCGGACCTCGAGCTCCCGGCGGTGCTCCACGCCCTCAGCGACCCGCAGCGGCTGGCGATCGTCCGCATGCTCGCCGCGTCGGACGAGCCCCGGCGGTGCGGCAGCTTCGCCCTGCCGCTGGCCAAGTCGACGCTCACACACCACCTCCGCGTCCTGCGGGAAGCCGGGATCGTCGATCAGCGCGAGGACGGCACGGCCCGACTGAACACGCTCCGCCGCGCGGACCTCGACGCGCGCTTCCCCGGCCTGCTCGACGCCGTACTCACCGCCCCGGTGCCGATCCCCGCCTGACGCGGCCGCTGGTCCAGCGCGATCGGTCGCGGCCGTCCGCTAACGTCGAACGCCGTGCCGTTGTCCGCCTTCAGCCCGCTCGTGCGCAACTGGTTCGAGGCTGCGTTCGAGGCGCCGACGCCCGCCCAGGCGGGCGCCTGGCCGGCGATCGCCACGGGCGAGAACGTCCTCATCTGCGCGCCGACCGGATCGGGCAAGACGCTCGCCGCCTTCCTCTGGGCGCTCGACCGTCTCGTCGCCGACCGCGCCGCCGGCCCGGCGGATGCGCCCCACTGCACGCGGCTGATCTACGTCTCGCCGATGAAGGCGCTGTCCTACGACGTCGAGCGCAATCTGCGCGTGCCGCTGCGCGGCCTCGGTACCCCGTTCCGAGCCGGGGGGCCCGCCGGGGAAACCGGGGCCGACGTGCGCGTCGGCATCCGTACCGGCGACACGCCGGCCCGCGACCGGGCGGCGATGCTCCGCAACCCGCCGGACATCCTGATCACGACGCCCGAGTCGCTCTACCTGATGCTGACCTCGCGGGCGAGCGAGATCCTCGCGACCGCCGAGGCGGTGATCCTCGACGAGATCCACGCCGTCGCGGCGACCAAGCGCGGCGCCCACCTGGCGCTGACGCTCGAGCGCCTCCAGGCGCTCTGCCCGCGCGAGCTCCAGCGGATCGGCCTGTCGGCCACGCAGAACCCGCTCGAGGAGGTCGCGCGCTTCATGGTCGGGCCCGGCCGCCGCGCCCGCATCGTCGACGCCGGGTCGATCCGCTCGCTCGACCTGCGCATCCACGTCCCCGTCGAGTCGATGGTCGAGCCTGACCAGGGACAGGGCAGCGACCTCACGTCGCTCGACGGACTCGGCGGCGGCGAGGCCACCCGTCGGTCGATCTGGCCGGCGATCTACCCCGAGCTGCTGGACCAGGTCCGGGCCCACCGGTCGACGATCATCTTCGTCAACAGCCGCCGCAGCGCCGAACGGCTGGCCCTGCGGCTCAACGACCTGGCCGCCGACCCGGACGCCGGCTCCCCCGCCGACGACCCCGCCGCCGACCCGAAGCCGCTCCAGAAAATTGCCCGGGCTCATCACGGGTCCCTCTCGCGCGAGGAGCGAACGTCGATCGAGGAGCTCTTGAAGGCGGGCGAGCTGCCCTGCCTGGTGGCGACGTCGTCGCTCGAGCTCGGGATCGACATGGGCGCGGTCGATCTCGTGATCCAGGTCGAGTCGCCGAAGTCGGTCGCCCGCGGCCTCCAGCGGATCGGACGCTCAGGCCACGGGGTCGGCGCGACCAGCAAGGGGCGGATCTACCCGAAGTTCCGGGCCGACCTGCTCGAGTGCGCCGTGCTCACGCGGATGATGCGCGAGGGGCGGATCGAGCCGACGGTCGTCCCGCGCAACGCGCTCGACGTGCTCGCCCAGCAGATCGTGGCCATCGCCGCCAGCGCCGAGTCGGTCTCGGTCGACGAGCTCCACGCCCTGGTCACGCGCGCGTACTCCTATGCCGAGCTCAGCCGCGAGCTGCTCGAGAACGTGCTCGACATGCTCGACGGCCGCTACCCGTCGAGCGACTTCGGCGAGCTGCGCGCGCGGATCAACTGGGATCGGCTCGGGGGGACGATCACCGCGCGCAAGGGCGCCCGGGCGCTCGCGGTCACCAACGCCGGGACGATCCCCGACCGCGGCCTCTTCTCCGTCACGCTGCCCGACGGCCGGCGGGTCGGCGAGCTCGACGAGGAGATGGTCTACGAGGCGCGCCCGGGTCAGACGTTTCTGCTCGGGGCGAGCTCCTGGCGGATCGAGGAGATCGGCCGCGACCGGGTGATCGTCACCCCGGCGCCCGGCGCTCCCGGCGCCGTTCCGTTCTGGAAGGGCGACTCGATCGGCCGGCCGAAGGAGCTCGGCGAGGCGATCGGGGCCTTCTCGCGCTGGGCGGTCGACCAGGACGCGGCGACCTTGCAGGTCGACTACGACCTCGACGAGCTCGCCGCGCGCAACCTGCTCGATTTCCTGGCCGAGCAGCAGGCGGCGACCGGCGTCCTGCCGAGCGACCGGACGATCGTGATCGAGCGCTTCCGTGACGAGATCGGCGACTGGCGGATGTGCGTGCTCTCGCCCTACGGCGGGCGCATCCACGCCGCCTGGGGGCTCGCCCTGTCGGCCCGGATCCGCGAGCGTCACGGGCTCGAGTCGGACGCGATCTGGTCCGACGACGGGATCATCGTCCACCTGCCCGACGCCGACGACCCGCCGTCGGCCGACCTCGTCCTGCCCGAGCCCGACGAGGTCGCCGACGCGATCGTCGCCGAGCTCGGCGGCTCGGCCCTGTTCGGGTCGCGCTTTCGCGAGAACGCCTCGCGCGCCCTGCTGATCCCCCGCGCCTACCCCGGCCGGCGGACGCCGCTCTGGCAGCAGCGGCTCAAGGCGCAGACGCTGCTCGAGGTCGCCCGCCGGTATCCGGACTTCCCGATCGTGCTCGAGACCTACCGCGAGTGCCTGCGCGACGTGCTCGACGTGCCCGGGCTCGAGGAGCTCCTGCGGGCCGTGCGGCGGCGGGAGATCTCGCTGGTAGAGGTCGAGACTCAGGCGGCATCCCCGTTCGCCTCGTCGCTGCTCTTCGACTACGTCGCCAATTACATGTACGAGGGCGACACTCCGGCCGCCGAGCGCCGGGCCGCGGCGCTGGCGCTCGACCGCGACCTGTTGCGCGAGCTGCTCGGCCAGGACGAGCTCCGTGACCTGATCGACCCGGGCGCGCTCGCCGCGCTCGAGGACGACCTCCAGCGCCGCTCGCCCCAGTGGCAGGCGACCGGGCGCGACTCGCTCCACGATGTCCTGCGGGCGTTGGGCGACCTGACCGGCGAAGAGGTGACCGCGCGCGTCCTGGACGGCCTCGACGCCGAGGCGATGCTCGCCGAACTCGAACGCGAGCGGCGGGCCGTGCGCCTGCGCGTCGCGCGCGAACCCCGGTGGATCGCCGCCGAGCACGCCGGTCTCTACCGCGACGCCGTCGGCGCCGCCCCGCCGTCCGGGCTGCCCGACGTCTTCCTCGTCGACGTCGACGACGCCCTGCTCGAGCTCTGCCGCCGCTACGCCCGCTCTCACGGGCCGTTCACGACCGCCGCCGTCGCCGCGCGCTACGCGGTCGACCCGAGCAGCGCCCTGCGCGAGCTCGAGGCTCGCGGTGAGCTCGTGCGGGGCGAGCTGCGCCCCGGCGGCAGCGAGCGGGAGTGGTGCTCGCCCGAGGTCCTGCGCCGGCTCCGGCGGGCGTCGCTGGCCGCGCTGCGGCGGGAGATCGAGCCGGCCGACCAGCGCGCCCTGGCCGCCTTCCTCCCGTCCTGGCAGGGCGTCGACCGCCATCCGGCGGCGGGCGCCGGGATCGAGCGGCTGCGCGAGGCGCTGGTCCCGCTGCAGGGCCTGGCGCTCGCCGCCGAGGTCTGGGAGCGCGACGTCCTGCCCCGGCGCCTCGGCGCGTACTCGACGACGTGGCTCGACCAGCTCTGCAGCGCCGGCGAGCTCGTCTGGGTCGGGGCCGGGGCGCTCGGCCGGCGCTCGGGCCGCGTGGCGATCTACTTCCGCGAGGACGCCGCGGCGCTTGGGCCGCCGCCCGGGGCCGAGCGGACGGCCGTCCCCGACGAGCCGGAGCACCGGGTCGTCCGCGACCGGCTGGCGTCGTCGCCGTGCTTCTTCACCGACCTGCTCGCCGACGTCGACCTGCTGCCGGCGGTCCTGGCCGAGGCGCTCTGGGACCTCGTCTGGGCCGGCGAGGCCAGCAACGACGCCTGGGCGCCGCTGCGGGCGCCGCGGCTGACCGTCGCCCGCCCGGCCCGGGCCCCGGCGTCGGGCCTCGGCCGCCGGTCGGGGCGCCGCTTCGCGCCGTCGTCGCGGTCGGCCGGGGCCGCCCGGTCGCAGGTCCAGGGGCGCTGGTCGCTGACGGCGTCGCTGTTCGCCCCGGTGCCCGACCCGGCGGTCCGGCGGCGGACGCTGGCCGAGCTGCTGCTCGAGCGCTACGGCATCCTCACGCGCGAGCTCGTCCTGGCCGAGGGCGTGGCCGGCGGCTTCGCCGGCCTCTACGACTCGCTGTCGCAGCTCGAGACGCTCGGCCTGTGCCGGCGCGGCTATTTCATCGAGGGGCTCGGCGGGGCCCAGTTCGCGCTCCCGGGCGCGGTCGAGCGACTTCGGGCCGACCGGCGGCTCGAGGACGCCGCGCCGCTCGTCCTCGCCGCGACCGACCCGGCCCAGCCGTATGGGGCCGCGCTGCCCTGGCCGCGGGTCGGGGCGGAGGCCGGCGGGCGCCGGCCGGCGCGCGTGGCCGGGGCCCACGTGGTGCTGGTCGGGGCGCAGCTGGCCCTCTATGTCGAGCAGGGGGGGCGCGGCCTGCAGACGTTCGGCGACGAACTCCGGGCCGGGCTCGGCGCCCTGGCGGCGGCGGTCCGCTCCGGGCGGGTGGGCAAGCTCGACCTCGAGCGGGTGGACGGGGGGCAGGTGATCGGGTCGCCGCTGGAGTCGGTGCTGGTCGAGTTGGGCTTCCGGGCCGGGCCCCGGCGGTTGACGCTGAGCGCCTGAGGAGCCGGGCAGTCTCCGAGGCCTGTGCCCGCAGAGCGGTCCGCGTTTCGGTGCGACACCTTGTGGTCGAGCAGGCCTGGTCGCTGGATCGCGGGCAAGGGGCGAGGCACTCGCCGGTCAGATCTGCCCCGGAGCGGAGAGCCAGTCGTTGACAACGTGCAACACTGCACGCATGTCCGTCAACGTCTCCGTTCGCCTCGACGATGGGCTCGCTGAACGCCTGCGTCTCCGAGCCCGCGCGGCGGGCGAGACCCTGTCCGACCGCCTGCGCCGCTACGCCGAGGAGGGCGCCCGTCGTGACGAGCATCCGATGATCACGTTCCGTGACGGGCCGACGGGCCGGCGGGCCGGACTGATCGCCGGACCCGACGTGTGGGAGATCGCGATGTGGCTCGACGACCTCGGATCGGTCGAGGACCCAGCCGCCGAGCTTGCCTCGGACGGTGTCGTCAGCCGCTCGCGGATCGACGCAGCGCTCGCTTACCGCCTCACCTATCCGGACGAAATCCAGGCCCGAATCGAGCTTCATCGCAGTGAGACCATCGCCGCCGACGCGCGGTGAAGCTCCTTGTCGACGAGATAGATGTACCCGGGCGCGCTCGCCGACGGCCTCCAGGCGGTCGGCGTCGACACGAGGACCCTCGGCGCCCTCAGATTGGCGGGCAGCCCTGACGCTGAGGTCTTCGCCGCAGCGATCGCCGGCGGGTATACGGTGCTCACCGAGAACGTCGGGGACTTCACCAGAATCGCCTCCTGGCGCAGCAACGCCGGAGGCCATCACCGTGGCCTCCTGATCGCGCTCTCCTCACGCTTCTCGCGGCGACCCCACGGGATCGGACCGTTTATTGCAGCCATAGAAGCCGTCGCCCGGGAACGGTTGGATGACCGCATCGTCTATCTCCAACCGCCAGCTCGCCCGTAGGACCGTCGCTCACGCCCGGCGTGAGGCTCAGCACGCGGCCCGGGGCCGTGCGCCGACGAAGGGACGAGCGTCACGACGGCGAGCAGCCACAGCCCGCCCACCGTCCAGCCGGCGACGACATCGGTCGGGTAGTGGACGCCGAGGTAGACGCGGGTGGCGCCGATCAGGCCGGTCAGCAGGCCCAGGGCGGCCCAGATCGCCGGTCGCGCCGGCCGCGGGGCTCGGCGGGCGCCGAGCACGGCCAGGGCGCCGTAGCAGGCGATGCTGCTGGCGGCATGGCCCGACGGCCAGGAGTAGCTCGATACGGCGACGAGCCCGCCGTGCGGCCGCGGGCGCTCGAGGACGAGCTTGATCGCGTTGGTCAGCAGCATCGCCCCGCCGGCGGCCAAGAGGACGAAGGCGGCGTCGCGCCGGCGTCCGGCGGCGCAGAGGACGGCGACCGCCGCGGCGAAGACGAAGTCCAGCCAGAGGCCGCCGAGGTTCGTCAGCGTCCGGGCGACGTCGGTCGCCGGGCCGGTGCGCTCGCCGGCGACCGACCGCAGGAGCGCGCCGTCGAACCCGTTGCCCTCGACGATCACCCCGCCGAGCACCGTGGCGACAAGCAGCCCGACCCAGACGGCCGCGAGGCTCGCGGCCGGGCTCCGGCCGACGTCACCCGGCGTAGAGCACCACCGCCGCCCGCTTCTTGGACACCGCGAAGCCCTCGCGCTCGGCCTCGGCGACCTCGCCGTCGCGCGCCGTGCGCAGCGGTCCTTCGAGCGAGCGGACGTCGAGGCGCTCTGCGCGCCAGGCCCGCAGGCCGGGCGACGCCGCGGCGCGTCCGGCGAGGATCGCCGCGAGCAGGCGCATACGCGCCCACGGCTGCTCGCCGTCGAGGAGCCGGATGTCGAGTAGGCCGTCGTCCAGTCGCGCCCGCACGCTCGGCGCCGGACCGTCCGGGAGGTAGCGGCAGTTGCCGATGAAGATCAGCCAGACCCTGGTCGGCCGGCCGTCGACCTCGAGCAGCGACGGCTCGGCCGAGATCAGGGCGCGAACTCCGGCGACCGCCGTCGCCGGGAGCTTGCCGATCCGGCGTTCGAGCCGCTCGCGGCTGGCGACGAACTCGGGGTAGGCGCCGAGGCTCGCCGTGTTGACGAAAGGCTCGCCGTCGAGCATTCCCACGTCGACCCGGATCGCCCGGCCGGCCGCCAAGGCGGCGAGCGCCTCGTCGACCGTATCCAGCCCGAGGTCACGGCAGAGATGGTTGAGCGTGCCGCCCGGGAGCACCAGGAGCGGCAGGCCACGCTCGAGCGCGACGCCGACAGCCGCATTGGCGGATCCGTCGCCGCCGTCGATGCCGAGCGCGCTGGCCGTATCGGCCGCCGCGCGCAGCAGGTCGCGGAGATCCTGGCCGTCGCCGCGCTCGAGCACGACCGCAGCCGGTAAGCGCCGCCGGAGCTCGTCGGCGCGCGGGCCCGAGCCGGCGCCCGGGTTGACCACCAGGGCCAGACCGGCGCCGTCGGGGCTGGCCGGCGCGTCGGCCGGCGTGCGCTCGATCGGCCCGTCGCCGGGCGGGATCGCGGGCAGCGGCCACACGCGCAGGGAGACGGCGGCGACGGCGGCGCCGACGGCCGCCCCGGCGAGCACGTCGCCCGGGTAGTGGACGCCGGTGTAGACGCGGGAGAAGCCGACGGCTCCGGCCAGGGCCACCAGGGGCACGCCGGCGGCGATCGGGAGCTCGGTGCCGGCGCTGAAGGCGAAGGCGAAGGCCGAGGCGGCGTGGCCCGACGGGAATGAGGTCGAGTCCGGGACGGCGCGCCCAGGCACATGGCGGACAACGGGCACGCCGACCCGGGACGGGCGCGCCCGCCGGAAGTACCGCTTGGCCGGCTGGTTGGCGACCGCCGAGGCCAGCCCGATCGAGAGCAGGCCCCGCAGCGCGGCCCGTCGCCCGCGCCGGTCTCCGCCCGCGGCGAGGCCCGCGGCGACGAGCAGCCAGAGGAACGAGTGGTCCGCCAGGCGACCGAGCCGCGGCAGGGCCCGACCGAGCCACGGGATGTGGGTGCGCGAGACGGCGTCGAACAGCTGGCGATCGCCAGCGCCCAGGCGGAGCGCAAGCGACTGGATGCGGCGCGGGGATTCGGACGGCACCGCGGCGTTCTACCCGACGGCGGCGATCTCCGCACGCCTGGTCGCGGCGGTGCGCCGGCTCCGGCCCCGGCGTGCGCCCGACGTCAGCGGCCGGCTCCCCGGCCGACCGCCCCGGCGTCCGCTCAGTAGTAGTGGCGCCGGCCGCCGATCGCGCGTCCCATGGTGCCGAGGACTGCGAGGATGAGGCCGACTACGAGCACGATGATGCCGACGAACCAGAGCACGGCGAGCTTCGGGACCAGGACGGCGACGATGAGAAGAACTACGCCTACAGCGATCATGGGTCCAATGACCTCCCTCGCCACCCGTAGGTGGCTTTCTGGGAGCTCCGGGCGCGCGCTCTAATCGTCGCGGCTCGTGCTCCGCTTTGTACGGCCTGCCGTGGCGAGCGTCGCGCCGTTCAAACCGCTGCTCGACACCGCGCCGGTCAGCAGACCGGTTCGAGTTCCATCGGCAGCAGCCGGCCGAACCTTTAGCGATTTCTGCGAAGTGGTCGCGCTCGGTTGCCACGGGAGCGCCCGGTTCACGCTGCGGGCCTGACAGGTGGCCGGCCAGGATCACCGCGCGTCAGGCGCGGGCGTCGACCGTGCCGACGGTGGACGCGGCGGCGCGGCGGCGACGGACGCGGAGCCGGCCGCGCGACCTCGTGCGTACCCTGTATTCGACCCATCCGACCGGACAAGCCCAAGCTCGTCGAACGATGCCAGAAGGCGACACCATCCACTACGCAGCCAACCGGATCCGCCCGATCCTCGAAGGCCGCGTGCCCGACCGGATCTGCACGCCGTCGCCGCGCAGCGGCGGTGCGGCCTGGCCCGAGCGGCTGGGCGGCCGGCGGGTGACCTCCGTCGACGCCCACGGCAAGCACCTCTTCGTCCGTTTTGAGGGCGGCCTCACCCTCCACTCCCATCTGCGCATGACCGGGTCCTGGGCCGTCTACGACGCCGGGCGGCCGTGGCGCAAGAGTCGGCGGCGGGCTTGGCTGGTGCTCGAGGCCGACGCTCAGGTCATCGTCCAGTTCGACGGGCCGGTGCTCGAGCTGACGACCGACGCGCGCACGCGTTTCGACCAGCGCCTGGCCGGACTCGGACCCGACGTGCTCGGGCCTGACTTCGACGAGCGGCGCTTCCTGCGCCGGCTGCGCGAGGACGATCCGACGCGGCCGATCGGCGACGCCCTGCTCGACCAGCGGACGGTCGCCGGGATTGGCAACGTCTGGAAGGCCGAGTCCTGCTTTGCCGCGGCTGTCGATCCGTGGCGGCCCGTCGGCCGGACGACCGACGAGGAGGCCCGAGCGATCGTGCACAGCGCTCGTGAGCGGATGGCCCGCTCGGCCCGCGACGGGCATCGGGCGCGCCCGCGGGCCGTCTACGGCCGCCGGGGCGAGGCGTGCGGCCGCTGCGGGACGACGATCCGATGCGCCGGCCAGGGCGACGACAACCGGGTCACCTACTGGTGCCCAGGGTGCCAGGTATGACATCACTGTTGCGCGTCGGCCATAAGGGGGCCGACGGGATCGTCGCCGGCAACACCGCGGCGAGCTTCGACGCGGCGCTGGCGGCCGGGGTCGAGATGATCGAGTTCGACGTGCTGAGCGCCAACGTCGACGGCACCGGCGACCTCTTCGTCGCCCACGACTACGACCGTCTGGCGACCGGGTTGGCGCCCCGGCTGGATGCCGCGCTGTCGCATCTGCGCTCGGCGCCGTTCGCCGACGTCCTGCTCGACGTCGACCTGAAGCTGCCGGGGTACGAGCTGCGGACGCTCGCCGCGCTGCGGGCCGCCGGCCTGCTCGACCGGTCGCTCGTCAGCTCGATGTACCGCAAGAGCCTCGCTCTGATCCGCGCGGCCGACCCGTCGGTGCGCCTCGGCTGGTCGGTCCCGCGCGTGCGCCGCGACTACACGGCCGACCCGCGCACCCGGGCGCTCGCCGTCGGCATCGGCATCGGCTACCGCGCGGCGCTCCCCCAGCTGGCGGCGCGGGCGATCCGCAGCGGCCGCTGCGACGCCCTGATGGCCCATTGGCGGCTCGTCAGCCCGGCGCTGGTCGCGGCGATCGCCGCGGCCGGGGGCGAGCTCTACGTCTGGACGGTCGACGACGCCCCGGAGATCGGGCGCCTGACCCGTCTCGGCGTGACCGGCGTCATCACCAACGACCCGCGGCTTTTCGCGCTCACCTGAACACGTGAAGCTCCCGACCGCCGGCCATCAATCGCTCGGGTGTACCCGGCGGCGTCAGCCGGCGCGGGCTCGGGGTCCGGCCGTTGTCTAGGCATCCCGACGACGCGGAGGCCGTACAGGCCCAGCTCGACGCCCGTTATGCCGCGCTATACGGCTACCTCGCGACGGCCTGCGGTCCCCCGGTGGCCGATCGCCTCGCCGCCGGAGCGCTGGCCGGCCTCGGGCCCGAGGCCCAATTGTCAGAGCTCACCGCCGCGGCGCGCTCCGCCGCGGTCGACCACCTGCGCGCGACCCGGCGTATGCACCGGCGCTGCCGGCGCGCCGCCGGCCTGCTGCTCAGCCGGCGCCAGGGCGTGATCTCGAGCGCTGAGCTCAGCTGGCTCTATCACCACCTCGACCATTGTGCTGTGTGCGGCGGCTTCGCCGCCCGCATGGACGCAGCCGACTGGGATCTCAGGACGGCGCTCGGCGGGCCGGCCCCCACGGCCGAGGTCGGTCCGACGGCATACGCACCGGCCGCGCCGGCGGAGCTCGCCGGGTCTCCGTACGAGCCCGACGAGTCGGCGGTCGACCCGAACCCCGCAGGGCTCGCCTATCCGGACGATCCGTACGCCCCTGCGACCGACGACGCGCTCGACCCCGCGTACGGGTTCGAGCCTGCGTATGACCTCGAGCTGGCGTCTGACCCGGCGCTCGAGTCCGTCCCGCAGCCCGAGCTCGAGCCGACGCCGGAGCCGGCCTATGAGATCCCGCCCGAGCCAGCGCCGGAGCCAGGGTCACCGCCCGAGCTCCTGCCGGAGCCGCTGGCCGAGCCCGCACCGGAGCCCGCGCTCACCCTGGGCCCGCCGCCGTCGCCTGGCGAGGGAGCCGCCCACGAGCCGGTCCGGCCGACCCTCGAGGGCCGGCGGACCCGAGGCGGGCGCCGCCGCGTGGTGCTCGTGCTGCTCGGTCTGGTGATGGTCGCCGCGGCGGCCGTCGCCGCCGTGATCCTGGTTGGGGGCCTGGCAACGACGACGACCGGCCGGGTGACGCAGCCGACGCCGGCCGGGTCGACCGTCGGCGGCGACGGCTCGAAGGTGCGGCCGCTGCGGACGCCGTTCGAGGTAGACAGCGTCCGCTGGGCCGTGTTCGAGAATCCCAAGCAGCCGTGGGTGACGGCGGCGCGGCGAATTGCGCCGGCGGCGGGCCGCGTCTGGCTGTTCGTGGAGGTCCTCGTGCGGAACCTCGGCCGACCGCGGTTCACCCCGTGCGGGCTGCACTACCGCGTCGGCGACGCGGCCGGAACGCTCTACTTCCCGGACGTGCGGGTCGGCACCAGCAGGGCGCAGGCGCGGCCGACGGCGCCGCTGGCCACCGGCGCGCTCGCGCAGTGCCAGCTCGGCTTCCAGGTTCCGGCGCAGGCGCAGGGACGCCGCCTGCTCTTCGACGCGCAGTCGAAGCCGGCCCGCTACGAGGTGCCGCTGTGAGGCGCCGGCGTGCTCGGGTGGCGAGCACTACGCCGGCGGGAGCGAGCAGGCCGCGGCGCTGTAGCCGGGCGGGTCGGCCCCGGCGGTGGCGAGGTGGCCGGCGGTCGTGATCTCCGTCGCCCGCAGGACGGCGTGGCCGCGCTTGCGCCACTGGAAGCTGACCAGCCCGCGCAGCACGAACGCGCCGGGGCCGATCGTGAAGTACCGGCCGGACTGCCGGGCCTTGAAGGTGGCTGAGCCGACCTTGAAGAAGCCGCTGTCGGCGGCGGTGATCGGCTTCCACACGGCGCCTTGCTGGTATTCGACCTGGAAGCGCATGTACATCGTCTCGGTCTTCAGTCCGGTCCCGGGCATCGATCCGCGGATGCCGATCACGCGGGGGTGCATGGCGGTGTTGCAGGCGTCGACGGTGGCCCAGAGATGGCGCGAGGTGATCGGCGGTGGGGTCTTGGCCTTCGGCTTGGCCGCGCCGGCGGCCAGCGCCGGGGCGACCCCGAGCAGGAGCAGGGCGGTTGCGGCGATCAGCTTGGGCGACGCGGGCACGACGGGCACGATAGCGGGGGGATCGGGCGGTCGCGCCGGGTGGCGCGATGGTGTGGAATGGTGCTGATGAGCTCATCGGTGGCAAGCGAGACGCTTCAGCTGCTGGCGACCGTGCCGGTGTTCGAGACCCTCTCGGCGGAGGACCTCGAGCGCATCGGCGAGGTCTCGGTGCCGCGATCGTTCGAGCCGGGCGAGGTCGTCTTCCGGGAAGGCGACGCGAGCGACACGTGCTACATCGTGCGCACCGGTCAGGCCCGGGCGGTGCGGGCGCACGCGGACGGGCGGACGATCACCCTGGCGACGTTCGGGTCGGGGGACATCTTCGGCGAGCTGGCGATGTTCGAGAACGAGAGCCGGTCGGCGACGATCGAGGCGACGAGCGCGATGGCGGTGATCGCCATCCTCGGGGGGGACATGCGCCGGCTGCTGGACGCCCACCACCAGATGGCGATTCGCCTGGTCATCGCGCTCGGGCGGCGCCTGCGCGAGACGAACGAGCGTCTGTCGCGCCAGTCGTTCCAGACGGTGCAGAGCCGCGTGGCGACGGTGCTCCGCCAGTTGGTCGAGCAGGCGGGGGTCGCGGGGGCGCCGGCGGTCGACGTGCAGGTGTTGGCGACGCAGGCCGACATCGCCCAGCTGGCCGGGAGCTCGCGCGAGTCGGCGAGCCGGTTCCTGGCCGTGCTCGAGCGCGCCGGCGTGATCACGCAGGGCCGGGGCCGTTTGATCGTCCACCAGCCGCAGGCCCTCGACCGGTACGTCTTCTGAGCATCCCGAAGGGCACGGAGGAGGTCTCGGCGGGCGGCGTCGTCGTGCGCGACGGGGACGAGGTGCTGGTGATCGTGCCGACGCGGCGGGCAGCCGACGGACGCCGGGTGCTGGCCCTGCCCAAGGGCCACCTCGACGACGCGGAGACGGCGGAGGAGGCGGCGATCCGGGAGGTGCGCGAGGAGGGCGGGGTGGAGGCCGATCTGATCAGCCACCTGGGCGATGTGCGCTACTGGTACCGGCGGCGGGGGCGGGCCGTCCCCAAGCGCGTCTCGTTCTTTCTCTTCCGCTACCGCTCAGGCGACCCGGCCGACCACGACGACGAGGTCGAGGAGGCGCGGTGGATGCCGCTGAGCGAGGCGTCGACGGCGCTCAGCTACGAGGGCGAGCGCCAGATGGTCCGGCGGGCCCTATCGCAATCGCCGCCGGACCGATAGCCTCCAGCCCCGTGCAGGTGCTCAACTTCTACTCGACGATCTTCGCCGACCAGCTCAAGCGCGGTCGCAAGACGGCGACGATCCGCCTGGGCGACAAGTCGCATAAGTACCGCAAGAACGAGGCGGTGATCGTGACGATCGGCTACCAGCACTCGCCGCGGGAGAAGGTCTTCGACGCCGTGATCGACCAGGTCGAGGTGATGCGCCTGCGCGAGCTGTCGCCGCGCGACATCGAGCACGACAACCCGGAGTTCCGCCGCCACGAGGAGCTGATCAAGTTCCTCGAGCAGATCTACGGGCGGGACGTGTCGACCGAGGATACGGTGACGGTCGTCCGCTTCTCGCAGATCATCGACAAGCCGGCGGGCATGACCGAAGCGATCAAGGGGTTCGGCGGAGCGCAGAACTGAGAGCGCCGGCGGGGTCCGCGGCGGTTCTCTGATGGTCGACGCCGGCGGACTGGGGCCTCCGGCCGCGGTCGTCGTGCCGACGGGTCGGCGCTCCCGGCGACGCACATTGGCACTCTCGTCCGCGGAGTGCCAAGCCGGATCTTGACGAGGCGCCGCCCGGTGCTATCTTCTTGTTACGGGCTGGCACTCGGGGTCCGAGAGTGCCAACATCAGCCCATGACCGACGGATCGACGCTAGTTCATCTCTCTTCAGTGGAGGTCTCAACATGAATCTCAAGCCCCTGGGCGATCGCTTGATCGTGCGGGCCATCGACGAGGAGGAGACGACCAAGAGCGGTCTCGTCCTCCCGGACACGGCCAAGGAGAAGCCGCAGAAGGGCAAGGTCATCGCCGTCGGCGACGGCAAGCTCGACGACGACGGCAAGCGGATTCCGCTCGAGGTCACCGAGGGCGACGAGGTCCTCTACAGCAAGTACGGCGGGACCGAGATCAAGGTCGACGGCGAGGAGCTCCTCGTCCTGCGCGAGTCCGACGTGCTCGCCCGCGTCGAGAAGTCGTAGAGACGCCGAGCAGAGCAGCGGGCCACTGACCGGCCCGACCCCCTTTTTCACATCAGGAGAAGATATGGCTCACAAGGAACTGAAGTACAGCGAGGAGGCGCGCAAGTGCCTCGAGGCCGGCGTCGACGCCGTGGCCAACGCCGTCAAGGTGACGCTCGGCCCGAAGGGCCGCTACGTCGTGCTCGACAAGAAGTTCGGCGCCCCGACGATCACCAACGACGGTGTCACGATCGCCCGTGAGATCGAGGTCGAGGACGTCTTCGAGAACCAGGGCGCCCAGCTCGTCCGCGAGGTCGCCACGGCGACCAACGACGTGGCCGGCGACGGCACGACGACGGCGACCGTGCTCGCCCAGGCGATCGTTCGCCAGGGCCTCAAGAACGTCGCGGCCGGGGCCAACCCGCTCGGCCTCAAGCGCGGCATCGAGCGCGCGGTCGACCAGGTCGTCGCCCACATCGGCGAGCAGGCCAAGACGGTCGGCGGCAAGGACCAGATCGCCCGGGTGGCGACGATCTCGGCCGGCGACGAGGACATCGGCGACGTCATCGCCGACGCGATCGAGAAGGTCGGCAAGGACGGCGTGGTCAACGTCGAGGAGGGCCAGACGTTCGGCATGGACCTCGAGTTCACCGAGGGCATGCAGTTCGACAAGGGCTACATCTCGCCGTACATGGTCACCGATCAGGACCGCATGGAGGCCGTGCTCGAGGATCCGTACATCCTCGTGGCCAACCAGAAGATCGGGTCCGTCCGGGACGTGCTGCCGATCCTCGAGGCGATCATCCAGTCGGGCAAGCCGCTGCTGATCATCTCCGAGGACGTCGAGGGCGAGTCCCTGGCGACCCTGGTGGTCAACAAGCTCCGGGGGACCTTCACCGGCGTTGCCGTGAAGGCGCCGGGCTTCGGCGACCGGCGCAAGCGGATGCTCGAGGACATCGCGATCCTCACCGACGCCGAGCTGATCACCGAGGAGATGGGCCTCAAGCTCGAGAACACGCAGGTCTCGCAGCTGGGCCGGGCCCGGCGGGTCGTCGTCGGCAAGGACACGACGACGATCGTCGACGGGGCCGGGGATCCGGCCGCGATCAAGGGCCGCATCAACCAGATCAAGTCGGAGATCGAGAACACGGATTCGGACTTCGACCGTGAGAAGCTGCAGGAGCGCCTGGCGAAGCTGTCGGGCGGCGTGGCGGTCGTCAAGGTCGGCGCCGCGACGGAGACCGAGATGCGCGAGAAGAAGCACCGCGTCGAGGACGCCCTCCAGGCGACCCGGGCCGCGTTGGAAGAGGGCATCGTCCCCGGGCGGCGGGGTCGCGCTGCTCGAGGCGGCTGTGGCGATCAAGCTCGACGATTACGAGGACGACGACGAGAAGACCGGCGCGAAGATCGTGCTGCGGGCGCTCGAGGAGCCGCTCCGGCAGATCTCGGAGAACGCGGGTCTCGAGGGTTCGGTCGTCGTCAACGACGTCCGCAAGGCCGACGCTGGCTTCGGCATGAACGCGGCGACCGGCGAGATCGTCGATCTCGTCAAGGCCGGGGTCATCGACCCGGCGATGGTCACGCGCTCGGCGCTGCAGAACGCGGCGTCGATCGCCAAGAACATCCTCACCACCGAGGCGATCGTCGCCGAGCTGCCCGACAAGAACGACGGTGGCCACGGCGGCCACGGCGGCGGGATGCCGGACATGGGCGGAATGATGTAAGCAGCGCTCTGCGCTGGGAGTTCGAGTACCCGAGGGGCCCGGCGTCAGCCGGGCCCCTCGTCGTCTGTGGCGACGGCGCAACCGGGGTTGCCGGCCCGTTCGACGCGTTGCCCCCACGGCCAGCCCAGGTACACCCCGGAGGGCGAGGCCGCCCTGAACGCATGGCTGAACGCGCAGGCGAACTGGACCCGCAGCGCCAGGCCCTGCTCGAACGGCCGCCTGGGCCTACCCCGCCGGAAGGCGAGGGGGCGGCCCGCCCTTCAGCAGCTCAGGGCGTGCACCCGATCGCCGCGTCCAGCACCTGCGTGTGGTCGGAGTAGCGGATCCGCAGCTCAGCCGGCCAGGAGCCGGTGCAGGTCGTCGGGTTGGTGATCAGGTTGTGCGTCACCGTGGTCGCCGCGGCCGCCACGACCGACTTCGTCGCCGTCTTCTTCTTCGGCGTGTTCTTGACGCACTTGTGCTTGCTGTTGTGGTGGTAGCCCGACTTGCACGGCTTGAGCTTCGGCGTGTTCTTGACGCACTTGCTCTTGCTGTTGTGGTGGTAGCCCTTCTTGCACGGCGTCAGCTTCGTCGGCGGAGTCGCCGCCGGCCCGGTCGCGCTGGCGCCGACGTTGAGCGCGAACTCGTCGAGCGTCACGGTCGTTCCGGCCGGGGCCGTCACCGTCGGCAATGGGTCGAAGCGGAACTCGTAGCCGAAGGTCGGGTCGCTGACGGCGACGAGGTGGCCCCGGTCGGACTCGACGGTGCCGTTGACCGTGGCCTCGAAGATGACGTCGGCCAGGGCGCCGGCGGTCGGGTTGGCCAGGTAGACGCCGATCGGCGCGGTGACGGCCTGGCTGAACAGGCCGGCCAGGCTGGCGGTGCCGGAGACGACGCCCGAGGCGATCTGGCTGCTGGCGGGGCAGGTGCCCGCGGTGGCGTCGGTGTCGCCGCAGCGCCCGGCGGCGGCCAGGTCGAGCGTGAAGCCCTTGTAGAGGGCGAGCGTGACGCCCTGCGGGAAGGCGCCGCCGAAGCCGGCGCCGGTGCCCTTGGCATCGATGCCCAGGTGGGACGGGGCGCCCGCGTTGGCCGGAACCTCGGCGACCGTCCCGGGTGGGGCCGAGTCGGCCACCGCCGGCTGCGCTGCCCAGAGGCCGCCCAAGGCGATGATGGAAACCAGGAGTCGCTTCACTGGACTGCTCCGTTCCGTGGATGCTTCGGGCCCCTCAGGCCCGGGCGACGAGTATCCCAAACGACGCCGGGCGCCGTGCCGTTCTGCTGTGGCCCGGCGTGAGAGTACCCTGCCGGGGGTGCGTTGCCGGGGGTCTGAACAGCCGCAAGCCGTGGCCGTGGCCGCGGGCGCGGGGCCTTGCGCCGGCTGCTGACGTTCGGGGTCCGGCGGCCCCGCACGGCGCTGCTCTGCTGGCTCGCGGTGACCGTCGCCCTGGCCGTCGTCGGGTTGTCGGTCGAGACGTATCTCTCGGCCAGCACGCTGGGTGTCGCCGGGTCGGAGTCCGCGCGCGAGTTCCAGCTGTTCGACCAGCGCTTCGGCCCGAGCGTGACCGTCCCGATCCTGCTCGAGGGTCCGACCGCCTCGCTCGACCGCCAGGGCCCGGTCCTGACCCGGGCGCTGGCGGCGCTGACCGGGGCGCGCGTGATCTCGCCCTGGGACGTCCAGCCCGGGTCACGTCAGCTGCGCCCGCTGCCGACGGCCGGTCTCATCGTCGTCTCCATCGACTCCCAGCCCGACTCGCAGCTGACGTCGATCGAGCCGAGCATCCAGCGCACGGTCGACCGCATCACGCGCCGGCCGGTGACCGCCCATGTGACCGGCCTCGCCGCGATCGGCGGCCAGCTCGAGTCATCCTCGCTGGCGGCGGTCCACCGGGCGGAGACGATCGCGATCCCGATCATCGCCATCGTGCTGCTGTTCGTCTTCGGCTCGGTCGCCGCCGCCGTGATTCCGGCCGTGCTCGGGGCCGGCACCGTGCTCGCCGGCTTCGGCGTGATCGCCCTGCTCGGCCGGCTCTTCCCCATCACCGAGGCGGCGATCAGCTTCGCGTCGATGATGGGTCTGGCGCTCGGCGTCGACTACTCGCTGCTGGTCGTGTCGCGCTTCCGCGACGAGCTCGGCGACGCCAGCGATCCCGCGTCGATCAGCCGGGCGGCGACGGCGGCGTCGGTGCGGGCCGGACGGACCGTCGCGTTCGCCGGCGGTGCCGTCGGCGTGGCGATGCTCTGCGCGCTGATCGTCTCGGCCGGCACGCTCCTGCTCTCGGCGGTGCTCGGCGTCGTCGTCGTCGTCGTGCTCGGCGTACTGAGCACGATCATCGCCGCTCCGGCGGCGCTGGTCCTGCTCGGCCCGCGTGTGCGGCGCTACAGCTTCGGCCGCAGCCGGTCGGCCGCCGCCGGCCCGGGGGTCTGGGGTCGGTTCGCCGAACGCAGCCTGCACCGGCCGATGGTGCTCGAGGCGATCGTCGCCGCCGGCCTGCTCGCGCTCGCCTGGCCGGCGCTGTCGCTGGCGACCGGGCCGCCGGACCCGCGCCAGCTCCCGCCGGGCAGCGCGGCCCGCGCCGACTTCGACGAGCTCACCAGGGTCGTCGGCTCGGGCTGGGCGACGCCGTTCGAGATGATCGCCGTCGTCACCAACGGCACGATCACGACCCAGCCCCGGCTCGACGCGCTCGCCGCGGCGCAGCGGGCTGTCCGCCGCGACCCCGATGTCGCGGGCGTGCTCGGCCCGGGCGCGCTGGCCGCCGAGGCGCGGCCGCTGCTCAACGCCCGAACCGACGTCCGCCGGGCCGACCTCAACCTCAAGCAGAGCGCGCGCGACGTCACCGGCCTGGTCACGAGCCTCGGCCAGGCGTCGGCCGGCGCCGCCCAGGTCCAGGCGGGCTTCGCCACGGCGTCGCAGGCGATCTCGTCGCTGCTGGCCAAGAGCAGCGGCGGCGCCGCGGCCGTGGCCCAGCTCCATGCCGGCCTGGGGAGCGCCAGTGCCGGCGCCCGCAAGATCGATCACGGGCTGGTCAGCGCCCAGCACGCCGCGACGCGCATCGCGGCCGGCTCGGCGACCGCGGCCAGCGGCGCCGCGACTTTGGCGTCGGACATAGATACCGGCCTGTCGATCACGGCCCAGCTCTCCAGCCGGCTCGCTGCGAGCGCCGCCCAGCTGAAGTCGGGCGCCACCGCCACGAGCGGCGTGGCCGGCACGGTCGACGCGGCCGACGCGCAGCTCGTCGCGGCGGCCAAGGCGCTGGCGGCGATGCAGGCCGGCCGCCTCGATCCCCAGTACGCGACGGCGACGGCCGCGGTCAACGCGGCGGCGGCCAGCCTCGCCGGTGCCGGGTCGGGCGGGGCCGTCGGCGACCGCCTGCGCGCCCTCGCCGACCAGGAGAACGCGGCCGGCGCTGACCTGGCCAACCTCTCGGGGGCGGTGACCACGCTCGGCAACGCGGCCAAGGACCTCGGGACCGGCGCCCACACGCTCCACGACGGCATCGTCCGGATCCGCTCGAGCGAGCAGCAGCTGGCGGCCGGCATCGGCAAGCTGGCCACGGGGGATGCGACGCTCGTCACCGGACTGACCAAGCTGACCAACGGCACGGCGGCGCTCGGGTCGCAGCTGGCGTCGCTACGCGGCAACGCCGGCGGCCTGGTGACCGGCCTGACGAACGGTCAGCAGCAGACCAAGCGGCTGGTCGACGCGCTCGGCGGGGGCAAGAAGCGCGCCGCCACCGAGCGCAAGCTGCTCCCCGACGCGTCGGCCCTGTTCTCGTTCCTGGCCCGTACGCCCGGCGTCTTCACCTCGGGCTACCTCGTGCTTGCCGCGCTCGACGGGGCCCGCCCGGGCCAGCGGTCGGGGCTCGCCTTCGCCCTGAACATCCAGCGCGACGGCCAGGCGGCCCGCCTGTTGATCGTGCCGCGGTCGGGCGTCTCAGATGCGGCGACGCCGCAGCTGCGCACCCGCCTCGAGCGGATCGCCGGCCGGCTGGGGGAGACCGCCGGCGCCGAGACGGCGCTCGGGGGTCCTGCGGCCGAGCTGCTCGACTACGCCGGGTCGAGTCAGAGCCGGATCGGCCTGCTGATCGGCCTGCTGGTCGCGGTCACCTTCCTGGTGCTCGTGCCGGTGTTCCGATCGCTGTTCGTGCCCTTCGTCGGCGTGATCCTCAACCTCGCGACCGTCGGC
Source organism: uncultured Solirubrobacterales bacterium (assembly GCA_963742705.1). Classification (GTDB taxonomy): domain Bacteria; phylum Actinomycetota; class Thermoleophilia; order Solirubrobacterales; family Solirubrobacteraceae; genus Palsa-513. The sequence continues at coordinate 75,229 of CAVUMZ010000007.1, forward strand.
GCCTCGTTCGGGGCGCTGTCGCTGCTGACGCGCGGCAGCCATCCGGTGCTCGGGGGACCGGGCTACGTCGACGCGGTCGCCGTCAGCGCGATGTTCACCGTGATCTTCGGCCTGTCGATCGACTACCAGGTCTTCGTGCTGATGCGGATGCGCGAGGGCTGGCTGCGCACGGGCGACCTGCGCGAGGGGATCGCCTACGGCGTGGCCCGGACGGCCCGGGTGATCACCGGGGCCGCGGCGATCATGGCCGGCGTCTTCCTCGTCTTCGCGACCGCCGACGTGGCGACGATCCGCCAGCTCGGCGTCGGCCTGGCGATCGCCGTGCTGCTCGACGCCACTATCGTCCGCCTGTTCCTGCTCCCGGCGGCCCTGCGGGCCGGCGGCCGGTGGACCTGGTGGCTGCCGGCCTGGCTCGACCGGTCGCTGCCGAGCCTCGACATCGGCGTCGAGCGCCGGCGCCGCCGGCGCGACCGCGAGGAGTGGGATCCGGCCCGCCGGGCCGAGCTCGCCGCCCCGCGCGTCGGCGCCTGACGGCGCTGTGCGAGCCCTTAGTGAAGCCCGCCGCCGAGCAGGCCGCCGAGCAGCCCGGCGAGCGGGGCCGGAGCGGCGATCGGCGTGGGCGATTGTCCGTTCAGGACGCCCGGCAGGAACGTCCCGAGGATGCCGTCGATCAGCTGGGTCATCCCGCCGAGGAGGGTCGGGGCCTGGACTGCCTTGACGGCGGCGGGCGTCGACGACGTCTCGGGGGCCCCGGAGCAGGGCAGCGCCTGGGCCAGCTGGCTCTCGACGGCGGTCAGCAGCGCGGGGATGCCGTCGATCGCGGTCTGGACCTGGGCCCGGGCGGCGGCCGGGACCAAGGCGAGGGCCGGGCCGAGGACGGTGAGGCCGATCTGGAAGGCTTGGGTCGAGACGACGAGTGCCTGCTGGACGGCCCCGGTCGCCGCGCACGTGACCGCGCTCGCCCCGAGGATGCCGGCGATCTGGACGGGGACCTGGGCGCCCTGGCTGGACTCGACGGCGACGACCTCGGCGACAACCGGGCGGGAGGCGCGCGTGAGCCCGGGCAGCAGCCCGCTGAGCACACCGAGCACGCCCTGGCGGCCGCCGGTCGCGGTCGAGATCGCCTGGGCGACGCCGGCCTCGAGCGCCGGCGGCACGGTGCCCAGCACGCTGGTCAGGGCCTGGGCCTGGCTGGTCTGCTCGTCGGCGAGCAGGCCGAGGGCCGTCGCGGCGCGCTCGGAGCCGGTCCTGGTGTGCCCGGCGCGGACGATCGACGCGGCGACGGACGTGGCGAGCGCGAGCTGCTGCTGCGAGCGGGCGAGGTACATCGCCGCGAGCGGGCCGGTGGGGGCCCCGGTCAGGCGGGCGGTCGCGCGATCGGCGGCGCGCAGGTGGACGACCTCACCGTGGAGCGAGTGCGCCTTGGCGGCCTGGGCCGCCGGGGCCGCCGTCAGGGCGAGGGTCGACATCGCCGCGACGATTGCGACTCGCAGCCTGACGCCCTGATTCCTGCCGTACGCGCGCTTCATCACTGGTGGTCCGCTCTGCCCCTCCCGCCTGCCGCGACGGATCGGCGCCTCTGCCTCTGGCGGCATCCCGCCGATCCCGGCGGGACCGCCCGACCACCATCCGTGGTAGCTCGAGGGTTTGAGAGGACCATCGGCACGGAACCGGGCCGACTTTAGGCCGCAGCGGCGGCTACGGGCTGAGCCGGTCGATGATCCAGCCGGCGTCCGGCGAGCGGCGGTAGCGCAGGCGGTCGTGCAGGCGGTTGACCTGGCCCTGCCAGAACTCGACGGTGTCGGGTTGCACGACGTAGCCGCCCCAGTGCGGCGGGCGCGGTACGGGCGCGCCGGCGAAACGGTGCTCGGCCGCGGCGACCTGGCGCAGCAGGGCGGCCCGGCCGGAGATCACCGTGCTCTGCGCTGAAGCCCAGGCGCCGATCTGCGTCGGGCGCGGCCGGCCGGCGAAGTAGGCGTCGCTCTCGGGCGGGCCGAGGCGGCGGGCGGCGCCGGTGACCCGGACCTGCCGGTGGTGCGCGAGCCAGCCGAAGGTCAGCGCCGCCTGCGGCCGCGTGTCGAGCTCGGTGCCCTTGGCGCTGCCGTAGTTGGTGAAGAAGACGAGGCCGCGGGCGTCGAGCCCGCGCAGCAGCACGTAGCGCGCCTGGGGTTGACCGCCGGCGTCGACGGTGGCCAGCAGCATCGCGTTGGGGCTGGGCAGCCCGCCGGTGACGGCGGCTTCGAGCCAGAGCCGCAGCTGGGCGATCGGATCGGGGTCGAGGTCATGCGGCTCGAGCGGGGCGGCGCTGTCATATTGGGTGCGCATGCCCGCGAGGTCCATGCCCGAGAATCTAGAGCCACGGGGGCGTCCGGCTCCCTCGGCCGTCTGACTTGCCGGCCGGGGGGTAAAGAACTTCTTGGTACGGCCGATGCTTGAATCCTTGACCCAGATGGCCACCACGACCAGGACCCGGACCCGCGGGCGCCGCGCTCGCGGCCTGGTGTCGTGCGCCCTGGCGGCCGTGATCGCCGGCTTCGGCGCCGCCGGGGCCCAGGCGAGCACCGGGGCGCGGGTCCACGTCGGATCGCGCACGATCACCGTGCCCGGCAGCCAGATCACGGCGGACGGCGACGTCTCGGCCACCTATACGCTGCGCAGCGCGCCCGGCCAGAGCCAGCCGATCACTCTGCACGGGATGTCGATCCGGACGCTGCTGGGCGCGGCCGGCATCGACCCCGGGACGGTCACGTCGGTCACCGTCGGCGGGGCGGCGCCGCTGTCACCGATCGACATTGCCGATCCCCCGCCGTTCGCCCAGGGCCCGGCCCTGATCACCGTCACGGGAGGCACGACCCGGTACTTCCGGCCGGTCCGGGGCGTGGACGACGTCAACGCGTCCGACTACATCACGACGCCGCCGGGCGAGCCGATCGACGTCACCGTGGAGGGCCCGACCGAGGCGGCGGCGACGACGTCGTCGCATCTGGAGGTGACGGCGTCGGCGGCGCCGACCGAGGCTCGGGTCAACCAGACCGTCTCGTTCGCGGCGCTGATCAGCAACCCCCCGGCGGGGGTGCAGCTGAGCTACTCGTGGAGCTTCGGCGACGGGGCGAGCTCGTTCGGAGCGACCCCGAGCCATGCCTTCGCGGCCGACGGCGACTACCCGGCCACGGTGACGGTCTCGGGCGCGGGGTCGAGCGGCGTCTCCGCCGTCGTCGTGGTCCACGTCGGCCACCCCAAGCGCCGGACCAGCGGCAGTGGGCTCGGCAACTCCACGGCGACGGGCAGCGGCGCCGGCGGCTCGGGTAGCGGCAAGGGCGGCACCGGCGGCGGCAGCGGCACGGGCGGCAAGGGCGCGACGCAGCCCAAGCCGCAGGCCAACCCGACCGCCAAGACGCCGGCCCAGGCAGCCAAAGCGGCCGGCGCGGCCAAGGCGCAGGCGGCGCGGGCGCAGGCCGGCGGCCCCCAGGTCGTGCACGGCATTCTGCTGGCGGCGGCGGGGTCGCCGTTCGACCTGAAGCTGTCCCCGCCGCCGCCGGCCGGCGGGGCCGGTGCGGCGCACAAGAGCCAGGGCGGCGCCACCGGGGCGGCCGCCGTGGTTATCGGTCTCGCTCTCGCCCTCGCGATCGCTACATTGGGGGGCCTGACCGAGCGCCGACGCGGCACACTGAGCCCTGCATGATCGCCGTAGCCAGCATCGAAGACCTCCTCTTTCACATCGCCAACGCGCTCCGGGTCCCGGTGTTCGTCGCCGCGGTGTGCGCGCTGGTGTTCGTCCTCTTCGACCTCGGAACGTTCTCGGTCGAGCTGTCGCGCCGGCGGCGGCGGACCAACTTCCGGGGTCTGGACGCGGCGTCGACGACGGCGCGTGAGGCCCTCGAGAAGAATGACGCCCCGGCGGCGGCGCGCGCCCTGTCGGGGCTGGCGGCAAGCGCGCCGATGGCCGACGCCCTGAGCCAGCTGATCGCCCACTGGGGCATGCCGGGGGCGACCGACCGGATGGCCAAGAGCCTGGCTGACTTCGACCTCGGGTCGCTGCGGCGGCTCGAGCGGAGCCGCATGCTGGTCCGCTTCGGCCCGGCGCTGGGCCTGATGGGGACGCTGATTCCGTTGTCGCCGGCGCTGGCCGGCCTGGCCGCCGGCAACGTCAAGCAGCTGTCTGACAACCTCAGGGTCGCCTTCAGCGTGACGGTGCTCGGCCTGCTGATCGGGGCGATCGCCTTCACGATCTCGCTCGTGCGCGATCGCCTCTACGCCCAGGATCTGTCTGACCTCGAGTACGTCGTGACCGAGCTGGCGCGGGACGAGGAAACGGCGTGAGCGCGAAGCCCAAGGTCACACCACGGGCACGGATGCGCGTCGACCGGGGCGGCGACCCGCTCGACGGCCTGGTCAACCTGTTCGACCTGGGCATCGTCCTGGCCGTCGCCTTCCTGCTCGCCGCGCTCCAGTCGGTCAACCTGACCGACCTGCTGACCCACACGAACGTCACGGTCCTCCGGACCGAGGCCAGCGGCCAGACGGTGATCGTCAAGCAGGGCGACCAGATCAAGACGGTCCAGCTCAGCGGCAAGACGGTCGTCGGGTCCGGCCAGAAGGTCGGGGCCGTCTACAAGCTGGCCGACGGGCGCCTGGTCTACGTCACGGCGCCGTAGCGCCGCCCGTCACGTCAGCTGCAGAGGGCACTCCACGTCCTGGTGTCCTCGATCGAGATCGCCAGCTCGCCCGGGGTGACGCTGCCGATGATCTCGTGTCCGTCGATCACCGCCAGACGGTCGGCCCGGCGCTCGAGCATCGCGCCGAGCGCCTGATCGACCCATTCGCCGGCCGAAATCGGGCGGGCCACGACCACCTCGCCGTCGGCGGGTCGACCTGGGGTCATCACGTCGCGTGTCGTCTTGCTCATCGGAACTCCTTCGAGTGGGAACCTTCCACGGACGCCGGCACGGGCCGCCCGACTTCGGCGTCCGCCGAAATACCTGCAACTGGACGCAGGTCCAAGGTAACCACACCGGCTAAGCCGGTGGTCAAGCTCCTGTTGCCGCAGGATTAAGCTGAGACTGAGGCCCGCGCCCGTGCCGGCTCGCCGACGTAGACCGCCGTCGGCCGGATCAGGCGCCCCTCGCGCTTCTGCTCGAGGATGTGGGCCGACCAGCCGGCGACGCGGGCGCACGTGAACATCGACGTGAACATCTCCGTCGGTACGCCCGCCATGTCGAGCACGACCGCCGACCAGAACTCGACGTTCGTGGCCAGCACGCGGTCGGGCTTGCGCTCGTGCAGGGCGGCGAGCGCCGCCTGCTCGAGCGCGCTCGCCACCTCGAATCGCGTCGACCCGAGCTCGCCCGCGGTCCGTCGCAGCACCCGGGCCCGTGGGTCCTCGGCCCGGTAGATGCGGTGACCGAAGCCCATCAGCCGCTCGCCCCGGTCGAGCGCCGCATCGACCCAGCTGCGGGCGTCGCCCGTTCGCTCGACCTCGTCGAGCATCTTCAGCACCCGTGACGGCGCGCCCCCGTGGAGCGGGCCCGACAGGGCGCCGGTCGCCGCCGACAGGGCCGCGGCCACATCGGCCCCGGTCGACGCGACCACCCGGGCCGTGAACGTCGACGCGTTCATCCCGTGCTCGGCCGCGGCGATCCAGTAGGCGTCGATTGCCTTGGCGTGGTCCGGATCCACCTCGCCCCGCCACCGGTAGAGGAAGCGCTCGGCGATGGTCCGGCCCGCGTCGATCACCGCCTGGGGCACCGGCGACCGGCCGGCGCCGCGCGCCGACTGGGCAACGAACGACAGCGCCATCACCGACGCCCGCGCCAGGTCTTCCCGCGCCTGCTCGTCTGAGATGTCGATCAGCTGGCGGAAGCCCCACTCCGGTGCGAGCATCGCCAGCGCCGACTGCACGTCGACGCGCGGGTCGCCCGAGCGCACCTGGAGCGGGTGGGGTACGGCCGGCGGCAGCCCGGGCAGGAAGGTCCCGTCGACGAGCAGGCCCCACACCTGCTCGTAGGGCACGGCGCCAACGAGATCCTCGATGTCGATCCCCCGGTAGCGCAGCGAGCCGCCGGCCCGGTCGGGCTCGGCGATCTCGGTCGCGAACGCGACTACGCCCTCGAGGCCGGACTGAACTTCGCTCATCTGACTCGCTTTCTGCCGGGGACTCCGACCTTGAAGGATAGGATGCACCGAGGAATCCCGGAGGAGGCGCCGTGTCCGCAGACCTGATGTTCCGACCGGCCACCGACCTCGCCGCCAGCGTGCGGACCGGCGAGATCTCGGCCGTCGAGCTCGTCGGCCACGCGCTCGGCCGGATCGAAGCCCTCAACCCGGCGCTCAACGCGTTCGTCGAAATCGACGCCGACCGGGCCCTGGCCGCCGCCGCCGAGATCGGCCCCGGCGACCCGCGTCCTTTCGCCGGCGTCCCGATCGCGATCAAGAACAACCGCGCCGTCGCCGGCCTGCGTCTGACCCAGGGCTGCAACCTGATGCGCGACTTCGTCGCCCCTTACGACCACAACACGGTTCGCCGCCTGCGGGCCGCCGGCTTCGTCGTCGTCGGCACGACGACGCTCCCCGAGTACGGGATCCTCCCGGTCAGCGAGGCCGCCGTCTTCGGCCCGACCCGCAACCCCTGGGACGTCGACCGCACCCCGGGTGGGTCCTCCGGCGGGTCGGCCGCCGCCCTCGCCGCCGGCATGGTCCCCGTCGCCCACGGCAACGACGGGGGCGGCTCGCTGCGGATCCCGGCCGCCTGCTGCGGCCTCGTCGGCCTCAAGCCCAACCGCAACCGCATCTCCAGCGGGCCCGAGCTCGGGGACTCTGCGCTCGTCTGCGACGGCGTCCTGACGCGCACGGTCGCCGAGACCGCCGCCCTGCTCGACGTCCTCGCCGGGTACGAGACCGGCGACTGGTCGTGGGCTCCGCCGCCGCCGGACCCGTTCGCCGCCGCCGCCGCCCGCACACCCGGGCCCGTGCGGATCGCCCTGGCCACCGCTCCGCCGATCGCCGACGCCCCCGTCGAGGGGGCCTGCGTCCAGGCCGCCCGGGACGCCGCCGCGCTGCTCGAGGGGCTCGGCCACGCCGTCGAGGAGGTGACGCCACCCTGGCAGCTGGACGGCATCGCCGACCTCTTCGGCGCCTACTTCGCCGCCCACGTCAGTCTCGGCATCCACTTCTCCGCCCTCGTCTCCGGCCGCTTCGTTCCCGCCGCCGACGACATGGAGCCGATGAGCTGGGCCCTCTGGGAGATGTCCCAGGGTCTCAGCGCCGTCCACTTCCGGGCGCTCGAGACGCAGCTCCAGCAGATCTCGCGTCAGCTCGTCACCTTCCTCGACCCCTACGATGCCCTGCTCACGCCGGCGCTCGCCGAACGCCCCCTGCCGATCGGGTCGCTCGACACCGCCGCCCCCGACCCGCTTGCCACCTTCCGCCGGTCCGGCTACTTCACGCCCTTCACGCCGATCTTCAACGCCACCGGTCAGCCGGCCGTCTCGCTGCCGCTCTTCCACGGCGAAGACGGCCTCCCGCTCGGCGTCCAGCTCGTCGGCCGCCCCGCCGGCGAGGGGCCGCTGCTGGGGCTGGCCGCCCAGCTCGAGGCCGCCCACCCCTGGGCCGACCGCCGGCCACCCGTCGCCTGAGTCACCCGACGTCCACGCCCAGGACCGCGGCCATCGTCCGCGGGGAAACGCCGAGCCGGCGCGCGTCGGCGGTCCCGCGCCCGGAGGTCATCGACACCTCGAGCAGCTCGGCCTCGTCCCACGTCGCGAACGCCCGGCTCTTGGCCAGCGCCTCGAGCGTTCGCAGCGCCCGTGACACGACCGCTGTCGGCACGTGGATGAGCAGCCGCCGCCGGCCGAGTGCCCGGACCGCCAGGCGGACGATCGCCTCGTGGGTCAACGTCTGCGGACCGGCCAGCTCGTAGCGTTCCCCGTCACCGGCCCCGTCCAGCAGGCCCAGCACGCACTCGGCGACGTCCTCGGCCCAGATCGGCTGGAACTCCGCCCGCCCGCGGCCGGAGATCGGCATCACCGGTAGCAGCGACAGCCGTCCCAGCAGCGCCAACCACGGGTCGCCCGGCGCGTAGATCAGCGACGGCGCGACGATCACCGACCGGACCGGGCCGTCGCGGACCGCCTGCTCGGCCACCGCCTTGGCCCGCAGCAGACGCGTCCGGTCGTGGGTCGACGCCCCGAGCGCGCCGAAGAAGATGAAGCGCTCGACCCCCGCCCGGCCGGCCGCCTCGACCATGCGCCAGGTCGCGATCCCGTTGAGCTCCTCGATCGACCCGCGCGGCTGGTCGCGGATCGTCGCCGCCAGGTGGACGACGACGTCGACCCCACGCAGCGCGTGGCGGAACGACTGCGGGTCGCCGAGGTCGCCGAGGGCGATCTGCACGTGCACGCGCTCGCGGCCGAGCCGCTGGGGATCCCGCACCAGGCAGCGCACCGGCCTGCCGGCCGCGGTCAGGCGCCGCAGCAGCGCCCGACCGACGAGGCCCGTCGCGCCGGTCAGCAGGAGCATCGCCCCAGCCTATCCGCCCGCGGTGGGAGCCCTCGGCGGCGAAGGCCGACCGGTAATACTTAACGCCAGAGCAAACCCTCAGACAGGAAGCAGACCGCCAATGGCCTACGTGATCGCCGAGCCATGCATCGGCACCAAGGACAACTCCTGCGTCGAGGTGTGCCCGGTCGACTGCATTCACCCGACCCCCGACGAACCCGACTACGACGCCGCGGAGATGCTGTACATCGACCCCGAGGAGTGCATCGACTGCGACGCCTGCGTCGAGGCATGCCCGGTTGACGCCTGCTTCGCCGAGGACCAGGTCCCGGCCGAGTGGGGCAACTACATCCAGATCAACGCCGCCTACTTCGAGAAGGGCGCCGCCGGCTGACGGCCTAGTCGGCCGCGGTCGGCTGCGGCGCCGTGCAGAAGGCGCAGCGGCGCGCGGCGATCGGGATCGCCGACAGGCACTCCGGGCAGCTCTGCTTCTCGGCCGGCGTCTCACGCCGCGCGGAGATGACGTTGACCGGCTTGACGACGAAGAAGAACATCGCCGTCGCCACGCCGAGGAAGGCCACCAGGGCGTTGATGAAGGCGCCGTAGAGGAACGTGCTCCCGTGCAGGTGGAACGCCAGCGCCGAGAAGTCGTGCTTGCCGAAGATCGCCCCGATCAGCGGGGTCAGCAGGTCGGCGACCAGCGCCGTGATGACGGCCCCGAAGGCCGCCCCGATGACCACGGCCACGGCCAGATCCACGACGTTGCCCCGCAGCAGGAAATCCTTGAACTCCTTGACCATGTCGCCGCCCGCTTTCGCCTCGGTCGTTTCCCGGGCGCTTCGACGCCGACGCTCTCGATCCTGCCAGCGGCTGGTGCCCGCGTGCGATCAGCCGCCGAGCGCCGCGCGCAGCGCGACGAGCTCGCGCTCCAGCCGGGCCACGCGCTCGTCTCCGAGCTCCGCGACGGCCCGCTCGAGCCGTGCGACCCGAGCCTCGAGTTCGGCGGCGGTTCCCAACGTCGGCGCCGGACCGGCGGACGGCAAGTCTGGCTGTGCGTGGTCGATCCCGATGGCGGCAGGCGCAGGCGCCGCGACCGGCAGGGCCGCGTCGTCGTCGCCCAGCAGCTCCCGGTAGCGCTCCTCCTTCTGCCCGGGCCGGCGGTCCAGGCGCGCGACCAGCCCCCGGTCGATCAGCCGCGTCAGCGTCGCCCCGACGGCCTGGAGGTCGGCGAACGGGTGCATCCGGTCGGCGCGCTGCTTGAGCTCGCCCGGCGTCTGCGGGCCGCGGAGCATCAGCACGCACATGATCGCCTGCTCGTCGCGGGTCATCGGCAGCGCGTCGTCGAGCAGGTGGCGGTACTTCGGCGCCCGGCTGCCGGCCCCGCTGGCCAGCCGGGTGTAGCGGCGCCGCCCGAGCCGGTGGAGCGCATCGCGGATCGTCTCGTCGTCGTAGTCGACTACCGGGTCGCGGTTGGTCGCCTGGTTGCAGGCCAGGCGCAGCGCGTTGAGGCTGAGCGGATACGCGTCGGGCGTCGTGCGCTGCTTCTCCAGCAGGCAGCCGAGCACGCGGATCTCGGCGGGCTCGAGGTCCACGGGTGCGCCCTGGCCCCGGCCTCAGGCCATCGGCAGCGACAAGCCGGCGGGCGCGGCCATGATCGGCACCGCGGCCGGGGCCAGGGCGAGCAGGCCACGGGCGGCGTGGCGGATCGCCTGGGCGGCCGGGTCGTCGGGGTCACAGAGGACCAGCGGAAGCCCGGCGTCGGCCTGCTCGCGCAGGGCCATGGTCAGCGGCACCTTCCCGAGCAGCGGCACGTCGAGCTCGTCGGCCAGCTCCTGGCCGCCGCCCTCGCCGAAGATCTGGAAGCGCTCCCCGGATGGGGTGACGAATCCGGCCATGTTCTCGATCACGCCGGACACCTCGAGCGAGACCTTGCCGGCCATCTCCGCCGCCCGCCGGGCGACGCGTTGGGCGGCCGGCTGGGGCGTCGTGACGATCACGAAGGTCGCCTGGGGCAGCAGGTTGGCCAGCGTCATCGAGACGTCGCCCGTGCCCGGCGGCAGGTCGATCAGGAGGAAGTCGAGCGCACCCCAGGCGACGTCGTCGAGGAACTGCGTCAGCGCCTTGTGGAGCATCGGCCCGCGCCAGACCACGGCGGCATCCTCCTCTACGAAGAAGCCGATCGACATCACGCTGATGCCGTGCGCCGTGAGCGGGAGGATCTTCTTCTCGGGCGAGACGGCCGGACGCTCGGAGCCGAGGCCGAGCATGCGCGGGATCGAGTAGCCCCAGACGTCGGCGTCGAGGACGCCGACCCGCTTGCCCTCAGCCTGGAGCGCCGCGGCAAGGTTGGCGGTCAGCGTCGACTTGCCGACGCCGCCCTTGCCCGAACCGACGCAGACGACGTTGGCGACCTGGGCGAGCGCCCCCTTCGGCAGCGACGGCCGGCCGAGCTTGCGCTGGAGCTCGGTCTTCTGGGTGTCGTTGAGCACGTCGAAGCCGACGTTGACGGCGGTGACCCCGGGCAGGCCGATCACGGCGTCGCGGACCGACGTCTGGAAGTGGCCACGGATCGGGCAGCCGGGCGTCGTCAGCGAGACCATCACGTCGACCGCCCCGCCGGGGTGCGGCTCGATCGAGCGGACCATGTCGAGCTCGACGATCGACTTGCGCAGCTCCGGGTCGATCACGACCTCGAGGGCCCGGCGAATCTCCTCAACGGTGGCCATGCGGACCATTGTCTCAAACGGGTCCGTCCTCCCGGTCACGCCGGTCCGGGCTCTCGAAGGGTCGATCGCGCCGGTCGCGTCGTCCCCGCCGTCCCAAACACCGGTCTATCCGGCCGACCGCGCCGCCGGGCGGCGGTTTAAACACCTCCGGGGCGCCGCTATCGCGACACCCCGGAGGCTGAGGGAGGAGAGGGTGCTGCTTCTGCCAGCGAGGTATGGGCCGGCAGACTGTCCCGCTACCGGCCTCTCCGGGCCGGGCGGGGGAAGGGGTTGATCAGTCAGGCGCCGGTCAGGCGATCGACTTGACCGTCTCCTGCACCTTGGAGGCGGCGTTCTGGATCTGCGCGCCGACGTCCTCGACACCGTCACGGACGAGCTTGGCCGCGTCGCTGCGGCGCCGGTCGAGGTCGGAGACGCCCTTCTCGACCGTGGTGATGCGACGGCTGACCTCGCGCTCGGCTCGGGTGCGGGCCTTGCGCGTCTGGCGATCGAGGCGATCGCGGGCGGTGATGCCCCGCCGCTCGAAGCGCTTCAGCTGGGCCTCGGCCTTCTTGCGCGTACCGAAGGTGTCGAGAACCTCCTCGACGACGCCGACGACGCGGTCGCGGGCCGAGAGTGCGGCGCCGACGGGGACGAGCACGGCGCGCTCGGCGTAGCTGCCGACGAGGGCGGCGCCGGACTTGGCCTCCGTCACGGTCGCCTTCGCGGCGCGGGTCCGGGCCTTGCCGGCGACGGTGGCGTTGCGCTTGGCCGTCGTCGTGCGGGCGCTCGTCGTCGCGGCCGGCGTCTTCTTGGCGGTCGCCGGGCGGCCGGCTGCGGCCGCGGGCTTGCGGGTCGTCGCAGCACGCTTGCGCGGCGCGGCCTGCGGGGAAGGCTTGTTGTTGGCTTCGGACGCCATCTGCGGACTCCTTGACATCGAGGACAGAATGCTCTTCGTCTTCTCTGTTCGTATGCAGAATAGCATCGAACATCTGTTTGTAACCGGCTCCCGCAGATTTGTTACATCCGGTCCAGGCGGCAGCCCTAGGTCGGCTCTATAGAGCCAAATGCCTGGGTTCAGGCGGTGAGCGGCGGAACGGCTGTTCGCCTCATCCAGGCGCCGGGGTCGGCGATCTCGGCGAGGCTCGGCAGCGCCGCCGGCGCGCTCCAGACGCGCCCGAGCGCGGCGATTCCGCCGACCTCGACGACGCGGTCGCAGAAGCGCTTGCCGTCCCGGTACTGGCGCATCTTCATGTCGAGCCCGAGCAGCCGCTCCAAGATCCGCAGCAGCGGCGGACGGTTCTCCCGACGTCGCTCGAGCGACGCGCGGAGCTCCTCCTGGGAGGGCAGGACGTCGGCGCCGACGGCGTCCATGACGTGCTCGGCGTGTCCCTCGATCACGGCCATCGTCGCCTGCATCCTGTCGATCACGGCCCGGCGCTCGTCGCCCATCACCAGCGACACGAGATCGCCCGAGCGGATCGTGGCGATCAGCTGGCGGATGTCGCCGCCCTTGGGCAGGTTCAGCAAGCCCTTGGTGTCGACCTTTACCTCGAGGCTGTCGAGCAGCTCGCGGAGCATGCCGCCGAGGTGCTCGCGCAGCCAGGGGACCGACGTGAACTGGACGGCGTGGGTGACCTCGTGGAAGGCGACCCAGCGCAGCAGCTCCTCGCGATCGGCGTCGAGCTTGCCGGCCGCCTCGTTGAGGTTGGGCGCGACGAACAGCAGCCGGGGCGTTACCGTCGCGTCGAGCAGGGCGAGGTCGTACTGGCCGAGCACGCGCTGGGCCAGGTAGCCGGTGAGCGCGCCGACCTGGGCCGCGAGGACCACGCCGGTCGCCAGCCGCAGCGGCGCGGCCAACGGCCCGAGCCCCTCGGCCACGCGGCCGGTCAGGGGGTCGAGCAGCGGGCGCATGGTCTTGAGGTTGGCGGCGATCCATTCCGATCGCGAGACGGCCTCGGGCGGGGCGACGGCCATCGCCGCGGTCATCCCCGTGTAGCCGCGGACGCGGATCTCGGAGTCGTGCGCGATCGCCGCCAGGTCGCCGGGCAGCGTCTCGTTAGATCCGGACGAGCCGCCGACGAAGCCGGCGACTCGTTCGGCTGTGCGCCAATCGATCACTGGGGCAATGATGGCACCCGGGCCAGCTCGGCCAGCGCGGCCGGGCTGCGGGCGGCGACGACGGCCGAGTGCGGGGCCAGGTCGAGCGGCGCGCCCAGCGGGTCGGCGAACGCCGTGAACGCGACGCAGCCGCCCGCCTCGCGGACGATCAGCTGGGCCGCGGCGGCGTCGACAGAGCGCGTCCGCCAGAGCGTCATCATGCCGTCGACGCGCCCGCCGGCGACCTGGCACAGGGAGATCGCGATCGACCCGATCGCCCGCAGCCGGTGGGCCAGGCCGAGCAGCCGCGGGGCGCAGTCGGCGACATGGCGCGGGCTCGAGGACTCGATCGCCAGCAGCTCGAGCTCGCCATCGGCCGTGCGCCGCTCGGCCTGGTCGGGGTCGAGCCGCCTCGACCCCAGCCAGGCGCCCGCGCCCCGCTGGGCCCGCCACTCCTCGCCGGCGCCGAAGTCATAGACGTAGCCGAAGAGGACGTCGGCCATCGTCGGTCCGTCGGCGACGGCCACGGACAGGCTGAAGTGCGTCATTCCGCGCTTGGCGTTGAGCGACCCGTCAATCGGGTCGATCACGACGAGCGGCAGCGGCGCCCCATAGTCGACCGTTCCACGTTCCTCGGAGATCGCCGTGAAGCGATGCCCGGCGGCATGGAACGCGTCGAGTGCGTCGAAGACGATCTGCTCGGCCGCCCGGTCGATCACCAGCGCCTGGTCGCCGCCCTCGCCGCGACCGGTCTCGACCGCTCGCTGGGCGGTCGTCGGATGCTCGCCGAACATCTCCGCCATCCGCGCGGTGATCGTCCGGCAGGCGCCCAGCCAGTCCGGCGCGAGCGCCTCCTCGGATGCTCCCATGCGGCCATATCCTAGGGGGGTGGCCCTCGCACCCGCATGGCCCCTGGTCGACCTGAGCGAAGCACAGAGCGCCGCCGTGCGCCACGCGGCCGGCCCGCTGCTGATCGTCGGTGACGCCGGCAGTGGCAAGACCGAGGTCCTCGTACGGCGGCTGGTCTGGCTGGTCGGCGAGGGCAGCCCGGCCGCCGAGGTGCTGCTGCTGACCCACGGCGAGCGCAAGGCCGCCGACCTGTGCGAGCGGACCGAGGCGGCCCTGCGCGGCCCGCACGAGGAGGCCGCGGTCGACAGCGTCCGCGGGTTCTGCGCCCGCCTGCTCGCCGACGAGTCGCGCGCGGCCGGCGTCGATCCGTTCGCCGTCGCGGCGACCGCCGCCGACCGTCTGGCGATGCTGCTCGACCGGGTCGACGAGCTCGATCTGCGCCATCACGACTTCCGCGGCCGGCCGGCCGCCCTGCTCGGCGGCTTCGTCGCCCGGATCGATCGGCTCAAGGAGGAGCTGATCGACGCTGGGCGGTACGCGGCCTGGGCCGCGGCTCAGGACGACCCGCGGGGGCCGCGCGAGCGCGAGTTCGCCGAGATCTTCCTCGCCCACGACCGGATGCTGGCCGAGCGGGGGATGCTCGACGCCGGCGACCAGCTGCTCCACTGCGCCCGCCTGCTCGATCCCGACGCGGCCGGGAGCACCGCGGTCGGCGCGCGCGTCGCTCGCCGCTGGCCGGTGCTGCTGGTCGATGACTGGCCCGAGCTGTCGTTCGCCGAGCGCGAGGTGATCCTCCGCCTGGCCGTCCACGGCGCGTCGCTGACGGCGACCGCCGCCGACGGCGCCCCGGCCGCCGGGCTGGACGGCGGCAGCGTGATCAGGCTCACGGGGAGTCTCCGCTGTCCCCCGGCGATACAGGCCGCGGCGCGCGCCGTCCGCGAGGGTGACGCCGGCCCGGCGGCTGGCGGCGGCCCCGGCCGTCGGTCCGGCCGGGGGAGGGCGCGGCGGCCCGGCCGTCGGTCCAGCCAGGGGAGGGCGCGGCGGCCACGGTGGGCTTCTGGCGCTGCGCCAACGAGCGCACCGAGGCGCAGAGCGTCGCCGCCGAACTCGAGCGGCTGATCGCGCACGAGGGGGTCGCGGCGGAGCGGCTGGCGGTGCTCGTCGGGTCGATCGCCGGCGACGGTCAGGCGGTCGCGGTGGCCCTGGCCGAGCGAGCGGTGCCCTACCGGCTGATCGGGTCGGACGCCTTCTTCCAGCGCGTCGAGATCCGCGACGTGCTGGCGTGGCTGCGCCTGCTGATCGACCCGCGCGACGCCGGGGCGGTCGTCCGGGCGCTGGTCCGGCCGCCGATCGAGCTCAACTCGATCGATGTCGCCCGGTGCGTGCAGATCGCCCGCCGGCGCAAGCTCGACATGGTCGCGGCGCTGGTCGCGGCGACCGAGTCGCCGCAGGTGCCGCCGGAGGCGCGCGAGCGGATCCAGACCTTCCTGCGCATCTACCGGTCAGCCGCGGCGGCGCTCGACACCACCCGCCCCGACCTCTTCGTCCACCGCCTGATCGACCGGATCGGCCTGCGCCGTCAGCAGCTCTTCACCGCCCGGGCCGACGTCGTCGAGCGGCTGGTGAACCTGGCCAAGCTCGGCGAGCTGGCGGCTTCGCACGCCCGGCGGGCGCCGCAGTCGACGCCGCGCGAGTTCGCCCGGTACATCACGGCGGTCGCCGACGCCGGGCTGGGCGAGGAGGAGGCGGTCGCGGCGACAGCCGAGCGGGCGGTCTCCGTGCTCGCCCTGGAGGAGGCCGCCGGGCTCGAGTTCGACCATGTCTTCGTCGTCGGGCTCGACGCCGGTCGGATGCCGGGGCCGCCGGCGCATGAGCGGCCGCCGGTCCCGCCGGAGCTGGCAGTCGCCCCGAGCCACGCGGCGGGGATGCGGCGGCTGCTCGCCGTGGCGATCACGCGGGCCCGGCGGGGCGTCGTCCTGGCCTACCCGGCGACCTCGACGCGCGGGGCCGGCCTGTCGCCGTCGGCGCTCGTCGAGGACGCCCGCCTGGCGATCGACGGGTCGTGGGAGGACCGGGCGGAGGAGCTGTTCGGCCCGGCCGAGGCGCTCCACTCGACCTTCAGCCAGCTGCGCGACGAGCTGCTCGACAGCGTCGGGCGGATCGGGTCCCGGCTGGGCGAGCTGCGCCTCGACACCGATCTCGACATCTCCCACGGGGCCGTGCGCTTCCTGGAGCTGGTGAAGCTGGCGGCCCTGCTCGATCGACCGGCGGGACAGAGCTTGGACGAGTCTCTGGGCGACATCAACGCGCGCTTGGCCCAGGCCGCGACCCCGCTCCAGCGGGAGATCTTCGAGTCATCGCCGCTGGACGAGATGCTGCTGGGGGCCGAGCGCGACGAGCGTGGCCGGGCGGCGACGCGCGCGGCGCGGGAGGAGCCGTCGCTCGAGCCGTTCCTCGCCCGCCGGGGCGATGGGGTCGTATTGTCGGCGTCGGACATCGAGACCTATCGGACCTGCCCGCTGAAGTACAAGTTCGCCCGGGTGCTGCGGATCCCGCAGGAGACGACGCTCAACCAGCGCTTCGGGATCGTCGTCCACCAGGTGCTCGAGCGCTACCACGCGACCGGGGGGACGACGAGCGACGATCTGCTCGGGCTGCTCGAGTCGGCCTGGCGCCGGGGCGGCTTCGGCGATTCCGACCAGGAGCGCCAGCTCGGGGGCAAGGCGCGGGCGGCGCTGCTGCGCTATCGCGACCGGCTGGCCGCCTGTGGGGACGAGCCGCGGTGGTTCGAGCGGTCGTTCGCCTTCAAGCTCGGCCGCCACCACATCCGCGGGCGGGTCGACCGGATCGACGCCCTCGCCGGGGGCGGCTTCGGCCTGATCGACTACAAGACCGGCGTCCCGCGGACGGCGGAGGAGCTCGGCGACGACGTCCAGCTCGCCCTGTACGCCGTCGGGGCGCGCGAGGCGTGGGGGATCGAGGCGACGGAGCGGTCGTACTACTACGTGCTCGACGACGTGCGGGTGGCCGTGCCGAACGCCGGGGCGAACGCTTCGGACTGGATCACCGAGACGGTCGCCGAGGTGGGCGCCGGGGTGCTCGCCCAGGGCTTCGAGCCGACACCGTCACAAGCTGCGTGCTCGTGGTGCGACTTCCGCATCGCCTGTCCGGCGGCCGAGCGGTGATTTGGAGTGGCGGGGGGTCAGGCGTCGGCGCCGCGCTGGCGCAGGAAGCGCTGGAACTCGCGGGCGAGGAGGTCGCCCGACGGGATCTCGGGCGTCGCCCCGGCAGTCTGGCTCTCGGCACTGCGCTCGAGCCGCTCGACGAACGCCTGGACGTCGGGGTCGCTCTGAACGGCGAGTCCGACCTGGCGCTCGTAGTCGGCCGAGTCCTGCTCGAGCTGGCCGGCGTCGACGGACACGCCGACGAGGCTCTCGAGCCGGCGCACGAGCGCCAGGGCGGCCTTCGGGTTGGGCGCGGCGGCGACGTAATGGGGGACGCTGGCCCAGAGGCTGGCCGACGGGATCGCGGCGTCCGAGCAGGCCGCGTGGAGGACGCCGACGATGCCGGTCGGACCCTCGTAGGTCGAGCCGACCATGCCCACGCGCTCGACGAGGCTCGGGTCAGAAGCGAGGCCGGTGACGACGACGGGGAGCGTGTGGGGGACGTCGGCGAGCAGAGCGCCGAGCGTCACGACGAGCTGGACGCCGAGTGCCTCGGCGAGGTCGACGATCAGCCGGGAGAAGCCGCGCCAGCGCATCGACGGCTCGGGTCCGGCGAGCAGGATCAGGTCGCGGGGGGCGCGGGGGATGCGCGCGTGGTAGATGTCGACGCCGGGCCAGACGATCTCCCGGGCCTGGCCGTCGCTGAGCCGGACCAGCGGTCGGGCGGACTGGAAGTCGTAGAACTCCTCGGGGTCGATGCGGGCGAAGCGCGTCGCCCCGAGCGCCGCTCCGACGAAGGAGAGGGCGGCCGACGCGGCGTCGCCGGCGTCGTTCCAGCCCTTGAACGCGCAGACCATCGCCGGGGCCCGGAGTCCGTCGGGGCGGCTTTCCCACACGAGTGGCTGCATCCGAACCAAGGTACATGATGAGCAACATGCTCCATTCCGCGTCGGGGTCGGCGCCGGCTGGCCCGCTCGTCGCGACGCTGCGCGAGGGCGACGTCGTCGACGGCCTGTTCGCCTGCTCGCGCAAGGAGCGGCTGATCGCCCGGGGCGGGAGCCCGTACCTCTCGCTCGAGCTGCGCGACCGGACCGGCGCGATCCAGGCGCGGGCCTTCCGCGACGCCGACCTGCTGTCCGGACGCTTCGACGGCGGGGACGTCGTGCGCGTGCACGGGCGGGTCGGGCGCTTCCGCGACGAGCTCCAGATCGAGGTCGAGCGGGTCGAGCGGGCGGGGGCCGACGAGGTCGATCCGGCGAGCTTCCTGCCGGCGGCCTACCGCGACCTCGACGAGCTCGACGGGTTCCTCGAGCACCTGGCGCGCGAGATCTACGACCCCGAGTACCGGCGCCTGCTCGACGCCCTGCTCGGCGACCCGGCTCTGCGGGCGGCGTGGCGGCGGGCGCCGTGCACGCGGGCCGGTCACCACGCCTACCTCGGCGGGCTGCTGGAGCACACGGTCGCGGTGACGACCCTGGCGCAGGAGCTGGCGGTGCTGCATCCGCGTCTGGACAGCGACTTGCTGCTGTGCGCGGCGATCGTCCACGACCTCGGCAAGACGCGCGAGTTCACCTACGGGGCGACGATCGGACTGAGCGAGGAGGGGCGGCTGGTCGGACACATCCAGCTCGGCCTGCGGCTGCTGGAGGCCCGGGGGGCGGGCATCGTCGGCGAGCAGCGGATGCTGGCGCTGGCCCACTGCGTGCTCTGCCACCACGGGCCCGACCCGGCGCCGAGTCGGCGCTTCGCGAGCGCCGAGGCGCTCGCCCTCTACCGGGTGAACGCGTTGGATGGGAGCGTCAAAGAGGCGCTCTCCGCCTGATTCGGACCCGCGCCCGCGGGGCCGGCTGGCGCCGTCCTGGCGGTCGCGTTCCGAATCATGCTCCGCCCGGAAACGGGCGGGACGGTGGTCAGGCGCAGTGGCTGAGGGGGGCGAGGCGCTGGCGCAGGCCGTCGAGGAGCGTCTCGAGACCGGAGTGAAAGTGCTCGTCGGCGGGGTTGCGCGAGAGGTCGTCGACGAGCTCGTGAATCACGGGAAACTCGTCTGCGGGGAGCTTGTCGCCGGTCAGTCGGGCGGGGTCGGAGGCCGCCTCGGCCAGCGTGAACCCGGCGATCTCGCCGAGGGCGAAGCCGCGGGTGTAGCTGACGAGCAGCCGGTAGGCGGCGACGGCCTGGGCGGGGGCGAAACCGCCGCGCCGCAGGTCGGCGAGCAGCGCTTCGATCGGCCGGAGCGCCGCGTGGGTGTTCAGCGCGCGCGTGCCGACGAGCTCGAACGCCGCCGGATGGGCGAGGGCGACGCCGCGAATCCCACTGGCGAGGTGGCGGGCGGCGGTGGCCCAGTCGAGGTTCGCGTCGGCCGGGCGGTCATCCACCTCGGACATCAGCTGTTCGGCGATGCCGTCGAGCAGGGCGCGCTTGTTCTCGACGTGCCGGTAGAGCGACATCGCCTCGACGCCGAGCTCGGCGCCGAGCCGGCGCATCGTCAGGGCTTCGGCGCCCTCCTCGTCGACCAGCTCGAGCGCCTTGGCGAGGATCAGCGGCCGCGAGAGCCGGGCCGGCCGTCCGCGGCGGCGGGGGCGGTCGGAGGTCGATGGCGGGGAATTGCGGAGGGTCGCCGATGCGCGGGTCGTCATCAGGGCGGGCGTCATGGGTGGTGCTCCTCGGTCTAGCGAATCGCGGTCGCGACTTGGGCCGGGCGGCCGGACGCGGTCGGGAGACGCCTGGTTCGACGGGGCGTTTGGGCGACCGCGGGGCGGAGCTCGCGGTCGGGGTTCTGGGGCGCTGCGACGCACGCCGCGTGGACGAGGCCAGCTCCGTCGCCGTAGTGCTCGTCCGCCGAGAGCACCGAGGCATGGCAGCGGGCGCAGCGGCCGATGCGGAGGCTGCGCGCCTGATGGGAGGCCGTGGTTGGGCTGGTGGCATAGCGCATAGCCGACCGAGCGTTACAGAAGGACTTGGCTGCTTGTGTGACGTTGGTCACACAAGCCCGGCTCAGCCGGGGGTCGTACGCGATCGTCGTGGCGCGGGCGCCGGCTGCCGCCGGACGATCCGTTGCGCCTATCCTGCGCCCGGGGCGGCAGGGGCCTGGTGGCCCATCCGGTCTTCAAAACCGGCAGGGCGTCGTGACCCGGCGCTTGGAAGGTTCGATTCCTTCGCCGCTTCGTCGCTGCAAATCGGCGCTTTTCCGGGGTTGCGGCGGCTCCGCCGAATAGCCCAGAATGCAAAGCGTGTCCCGAATATGTCCCCGGCATCGGGTATAATCCCCGGAAATGGCACCGTCGGCCCGGCCAACGAGACCCGCCCAGCCACCAAGCGGCCACGTCTTCCGTGTCGAGCGCGTGCGCGGTCCGGCGTGGTACGCGAAGTACCGCCTGCCGGATGGGCGCCAGGTCCAGAAGAAGCTCGGGCCGGCTTGGACGGGCCGCGGCCGCCCACCCGCCGGCTACTTCACGAAGCGCCTGGCCGAGGCGTGGCTCGACGAGGTCCTGGCGCAGGCCCGGCGGGGGGAGCTGCCGGGGATGGTCGCGACGGGTGCGACGGTGGCCGACGCGGCCGCTGAGTGGCTGCGGTACGTCGAGCACGATCGGGCGTGCAAGGCCTCAACGCTGAGCGACTATCGCTTGACTGCCCGACGGATCACGCGCGACCTCGGCGACGTCCGGCTCGAGGACGTGACGCCGGAGCTGCTCGAGCGGTGGAAGGGGACGCTTACTTCGTCGAACCGCACGGTGGCCAAGTACCTCGTGATCCTCCACGGGATCTTCCGTCGGGCGATGCGCGTCTGGGGCCTCCCGCGCAACCCGGTGGCCGAGGTGGAACGGCCGCGCTTCCGCGTGTCCGACGACCTCGACGCGTTCTCGCCGGAGGAGGTTCACGCGCTCGTGCGAGCGGCAGGCTCAGAGCAGGACGGGTCCCTCTACCTGACCGCCGCCTTCACGGGCCTGCGCCTTGGGGAACTGCTCGCGCTCCAGTGGCGGGACGTCAACTTCGCCGGCGCCGCGGTCCGCGTGCGGCGAAGCTACACCGTGCACGGCGGGCTGGGGACGCCCAAGAGCGGCAAGGTTCGGTCGGTGCCGATGGTCCCGGAGGTGGCGAAGGCCCTCGCCCAGCTCGCGGAGCGCGAGCAGTTCACTGGCGACGAGGATCTGGTGTTCGGTAGTGCGGCCGGCGGATTCATGGACGCCGGCGCGCTGCGGGCTCGCTACAAGGCTGCATTGAAGCGGGCGGGCCTGCGCGAGTTGCGGTTCCACGATCTGCGCCACACGTTCGGTACGCTCGCGGTCAGGCGCGCCGAGGTCCCGGCCGTTCAGGCATGGATGGGCCACTCCGACATCCAGACGACCATGCGCTACGTGCACCACCGCGACCGTGGAGGCGAGGCCAGCCTCTTGGCCGAGGCATTCCGAGTCGGCCCTTGAGATCGCTTCCCCTACTCTTGGGCCTCTGGAGTGGGCTCAGATACCCTCAGATAGGGTCGAATCTGCGGAGTTCGGGGACACAACTCGGGGACGAATTCGCGTCTCGCGCACCCGTCCCCGCGGCCTCTGCAATCAGTTCTGCGGTGAGAGCGCCGCCGCGTCCAGCAGGTCGAGCGCGCGGTACTCGCGGGCCGACAGGTCGTCGACCGAGACGAAGCGGGGTACGAGTAACTCAAGTCCCGCGTTGCGGGCAGCCTCGGCGATCGGTTCCCACCAGTCGACGATGCGGGCACGAAGGTCGCCGCGAAGCTCGCCGTCCAGCATGAACACGATCTCGGCGTTCGCCGGGTCGAGCCTCGAGCGCCCGAGAGATAGGCCGACTTCAGCTATAGGGTCGCTACCGCCGAGCTCCGACGCTATCGCGCGGAGCAACTCCTGGGTTGGCCTGAGAACGTGGGCTAGGACTGCCGCGTCGAATGCGCGCCGGCCGAACAATGCGGCGAGTTGGTCGGCGAAACGGTCGAATCCGGACTCGTCGGCGAACGCCGGCTGGGCCGCCCGGCCGACCAGCCAACCTTTCTCAACCGGTACCAGAAGGCGTAGGTCGGCGACCCAGATACCGTCATCGACCGGAGCTAACCCGGTGACGGCGCAGAGGTAATTAAACCCTCGGCCGGCCGCGATCACCTTACGATCGTGGGCGCTGACCCGGAGCACGTACACCGGGCAAAGCAGGACCCACGGTCGCTTTGGAGGTCCCTCCTCGACAAGGTCACAAGTCTGGGTGGCGATGACGCCGTACGGCGGTCGCTTTTCTGGATTCGTCAGCACGACCGCCCCCGTGGTTGCCCTGGCCGTTTGCGCCCATTGTCGGGTGATGTCGTGGACCGGATGAGCTGCTGCCGCCGCATAGAGGAACGGCGGCTCCGCTAAGAGAAGGCCTTGCCGGAGTCCCGCCGTGGCAGACCGGACCTCGTCCGGCCACTCCCGCGTCTTGATGCCGTCCTGCAGTGACCAGGCTTCCGCCCCTTCGCTCACCCGAAATCGGACTCGCCATACTCGGGGGAGCTCGCTACGACGGGCGCCTCGAACTCGCGTTCCTCCTCCGCCGTGGCTCGGCGCCAGGTCCGTACGTCGCTTGAAGAACCATCCACGAGGAGGCGGCGCGCGGCCTCCTCGAACGCGGACAGGTCGCCTCCGAGCAGCAGATCTAGAGGCGAGACACCGTCCCGTCCGTCGCGGGCCCAAAGCTGGACGCCGTGGCCCGGAACGTTGCCGTCAAGCGCCTCGGCGATCGCCCGCAACGTCGCGTGTACTCGCAGTAGCCGCTCCACGGACGACGCACGTTGCCTTACGGCCTTGCCCTCGCGGTGCTGGCGGCGCCAATGATGGATCAGAGAGGGACTGCGAAACCCCGCGATGCTGGCCACGACGTCATACGGCACGTTTAGCCATCCGTGCAACTGCTCGACGGCGTGGAGTACGGGGGCGTCCGCGGTCGCTGCGACGGCCTCTGGATCTGCGGTGGTTACCGCCCGGGTCCGATCAGCTTCACGACTGACGTCGAGCCTGGGCGTCGGTGTCGCGAAGGCGGCATCGGCAGTTTCGTACAGACGCGCGAACGTTGGCCGATAGAACAGCACCGTGGTGCCAGCGGCATCGGCGGCGGTGTCGTCATGGGCCGGGCTGTCGGGACCGGTCAGAACCGTCATACGGGGCCATCCTCCTCTCTGGCAAAGACGTCGTACAGCGCGGGCGTGATCGAGGCTTCGAACAGCCGATGCGCGATGTCGTTGAACTCATCGCTCATTGTGACAACGGCGTTGGCGTCGAACGGGCGGTATCCGAGCCGGAACGTATCCAAGTCGAGCATCACGGTGTGGCGTCCACGGCGCTCGAAGTCGGGAAAGGCGCGGTGACGGATCGTTGCCCGCGTGCTTTCCCCCGCAGTCAGCTCGACCTGGCCGGATACGGCGAGCACGGCGTCGCCAAGCTTGTCGTGGGCGAGCGGCGCTGCCAGCCACGGCGCGAGCAGATCCTTCCAGTCGCCTGGCCGCATGACGCCGGGTAGCGCGATTCGGTCCACGTAACGCAGCCCAAGGCGTTGCTCGCCTGGCACGCTGATCAACTCACCAAGCGAGCCGCACAGTGCTGCGATCGTCGCACGGAATGAGGTCCAACCGTCGTAGGCCGTAGTCTCGACCGCCACGGCGCTACGGCCCACATTGACGACGAGCTGCCCGCGGCGCAGCTGCCAGCCGTCGGCTTCAGGGCTTGAACCCACGCCTTGCGGCTGGCCAGGGCCGAGCGCCAGGGTCAGTGCCGACAGAGGCAACATCTGAAAGCCGCCGCCGCCGTCGGCGGAAAGCGCTTCCGCGATGCCCGTTCCCACGCTCGGCGAGACGACGGCGGCGGCCTCGGTGAACTGGAGCTGCCATACGACAAGCTCAAGTGGCGCTGCAGGAAGGCGCTCATGGCGGGGCTGGGGGAGTTCGAAGATCATCGGTGGTCAGCGCGTCAGCTAAGTATCGGCAAGTTGGAGCGAACTTGTAGCATTATAGGAGCTCCACTTCAAGGGCTCGGGCGCGCCGTCCGGGATACCGTTCTGCTGTGCGCTTGCCCGACCGACCCCGTCCGATCGACAACCACGCCGGCTTCATCTGGTCGGTCGCCGACCTTCTGCGCGGCGACTACAAGCAGTCGGAGTACGGCAAGGTCATCCTGCCGTTGACCGTGCTGCGGCGGCTCGACTGCGTCCTCGAGCCGACCAAGGCTGCGGTGCTCGACCGGGCCAAGAGCCTGCGAGGCCGAGTGGAGAACGTCGAGCGCGTCCTCGAGCTCGTGGCCGGCCAGCGCTTCTACAACACCTCGCCGCTCGACTTTAGAGGTCTGCTCAGCGACCCGAATCAGATCGCCGGGAATCTCCGCGGCTACATCGCCGCGTTCAGCCCCGCGGGCCGAGAGGTGCTCGAGAAGTTCGAGTTCGACCAGCAGATCAGCCGGCTCGACCGTAGCGACCTCCTGTATCTCGTCCTCTCGCGGTTCGCCGAGATCGACCTCCACCCCGATGTCGTCTCCAACGTCGAGATGGGCTACCTCTACGAGGAGCTCGTCCGCCGCTTCTCGGAGCTCTCGAATGAGACCGCGGGCGAGCATTTCACGCCGCGTGAGGTAATCCGGCTGATGGTCAACCTGCTCTTCGCCGAGGATGACGACGCCCTAACCGGAGCCGGCGCCGTCCGAACGCTCTTCGACCCGGCCTGCGGGACTGGCGGCATGCTGTCGGTCGCGGAGGAATACCTGCGCGAGCACAACGCCTCCGCTCGCCTCGAGGTCTTCGGCCAGGAGCTCAACGACGAAACTTACGCGATCTGCCGCTCGGACATGATGCTCAAAGGCCTCGACCCGTCGCGGATCACGCGAGGCAATTCGTTCACCGAGGACGGCCACCAGGGCCGGACGTTCGACTACCTGCTGGCCAATCCGCCGTTCGGCGTCGAGTGGAAGAAGGTCGAGCAGGCAATTCGTGCCGAGCACGAGTCGCGCGGCTTCAGCGGGCGCTTCGGCGCCGGTCTGCCGCGGATCAACGACGGTAGCTTTCTCTTCCTTCAGCACATGATTGCCAAGATGAAGCCCGTCGCCGACGGGGGCAGCCGGCTCGCGATCGTCTTCAACGGCTCGCCGCTGTTCAGCGGAGCTGCCGGGTCGGGGGAGTCCGAAATCCGCCGCTGGATCATCGAGAACGACTGGCTCGAGGCCGTGGTGGCCCTTCCGGACCAGCTCTTCTACAACACTGGCATCTCGACCTATTTTTGGGTCTTGACGAACCGAAAGCGCCCCGAACGACGGGGAAAGGTACAACTCGTCGATGCGCGCGAGTTGTGGGTCAAGATGCGCAAGTCGCTCGGCGCGAAGCGCCAGGAAATCTCAACGGCGCAGATCGCTGAGATCACGCGGCTCTATGCGGACTTCGCCGAGGCGGATGGGGTCAAGATCTTTCCGAACGAGGCGTTCGGTTACCAGCGGATCATCGTCGAGCGACCGCTGCGCCTGCGTTGGGAGATCATGGAGGACACCCTGACTCGTCTGGCCGAGACGACGCAGTGGGCAAGACTCGCCGCCAATAAGCAAGCCGAGGTCGCTAGCGCCCTTGCCAGGCTCGTTGGCACCTCGACCACGGACCGTCAACTTCTCAGCGATCCGCTTGGAGCCATGCCCATGGAGATCCAGAAGCCGTTGTGGAAGGTGCTAGGGATCGTCGATCCCACCGCCCCGGTAGTCAGCGACAACAAAGGTCGCCCCGAGTCGGACTCCGACCTGCGCGATACCGAGACCGTCCCGCTTCCATCAGTCCCGGTCAGGTGGGCCGCCGATCCGAACGAGCGGCTCGCGACGGTCGAGTACCGGAGCGCCGTCGCCGACTACGTCGCGGCTGAGGTACACCCGCACGTTCCTGATGCCTGGGTCGACCAAACTAAGACGAAGATCGGCTACGAGGTCCCACTCACGCGCCACTTCTACAAGTACGTACCTCCGCGACCGCTTGCTGAGATCGACGCGGAGATCAAGGCTTTAGAAGCGGAGATTCACGGATTGCTCGAGGCCGTGACCGAGTGACGGCGCGCCGACTGAAACACGTCGCTGAGATCAGGGTGAGTAACGTGGACAAGAAATCCGTCGACGGCGATAAGACCGTACGCCTGTGCAACTACACCGACGTCTACTCGAACGACCTCATCGTCCCAGGCTTGCCCTTCATGCCCGCGACGGCCACGGCCGGCCAGATGGCGTCGTTTGCGTTGCGCGCCGGAGACGTCGTAATTACGAAGGACTCAGAGACGGCAGACGACATCGCCGTACCCGCGTTCGTCCCTCGGGACTTGCCTGGGGTCGTCTGCGGGTACCATTTGGCGTTGATCCGTCCGCGCCCCGGGATCGATGGACGCTTTCTCTTTTGGGCGCTGAAGTCACAGCCGATGCGCGAGCAGTTCTCGGCGTCAGCAACCGGCGTTACTCGCTTCGGACTGCGCGCCGACGCCATAGGCGGCGTTCTGGTGCCGTGTCCGCCGCCGCTTCAACAGCGCATGATCGCCGATTACTTGGACCGCGAAACCGCTCGGATCGATGCGCTTTTCGAGAAGAAGCAGCGGATGAGCGAGCTGCTCGACGATGCGTTGGACGTGAGGATCGAATCCTCGCTCTGCCGGTCGTCTGCGCGACAAGTCCCGTTGCGTCGACTCATCCGGACCTTACCGCAGTACGGCGCGTCGGAGTCCGGCGTGGACGGACCCGAGGATTGGCCTCGATACATCCGAATCACTGATCTGGCGCATGACGCGACGTTACGTGACGGCCAAGTTCGCAGACTGCCCCCAGCTGTTGCGCGCCCGTACCTGCTCGCCGACTGGGACCTTCTCATCGCCCGGAGCGGGGCCACCGTCGGGAAGGCGTTCGCCTACCGATCGTCGATGGGCCCATGTTGCTTCGCTGGATATCTCATCCGTTTTTCATTTGACGAACGCAAGCTCCTGCCGGGCTTGGTGGAGCTCTGGACCCGGACGCGCCATTACTGGAGCCAGATCGGCGAGGCGGCGCTCCAGGCCACGATCGAGAACGTAAGCGCCGAGAAGTACAAGGATCTCGTCGTGCCGGTGCCGCCACGAGACGATCAAGATCGCCTACTAGCCGCTCTGACGAGGCACCGGGACACGACAACCCTGCTTCGAGCCCGCCTTCGCGATCAGCGGCGGCTCCTGATTGAGCGCCGCGCCGCGCTTGTAACCGCCGCGGTCACCGGGGAGCTCGAAGTTGCGGCCGGGATGGCATGACAGTCGACGAGCGGCGCTTCGAAGGCGCGATTGAGGGAGCTCTACTCGCAAGTGGCTTCGTGAAGTCAGCCGCCGCGAGTTTCGATCCGGTGCTCGGTCTCGACGGGGACGAACTGTTCACATTCATCGGCGCGACCCAGGCGGACGCGTGGGCGGCGTTGCTAGGTCGCTATGGCAACGACGCTGACGCTGCACAGCGTGCTTTCAAGCGGCGCATCGCCTCCGAGCTCGACAGCCGCGGCACGGTCGACGTCCTGCGACAAGGCGTGGTCGACCTCGGCGTGACGATCCGCCTCGCGCTCTTCAAGCCGGCCCACAAACTGACGGCGGAACTTGAACGACTCTACGAAGCCAACCGAGTCTCAGTGACTCGCCAGCTCGCCTACGAGCAGGACACGCATAAGACGCTCGACATGGTGCTGCTGGTCAATGGCATCCCGACGGCAACTGCCGAGCTGAAGAATCCACTGACGGGCCAGTCCATCGAGCACGCGATCACGCAGTATCGCCACGACCGTGACCCGGCGAACCTAACCCTCGCGCGCCGCGCGCTTGTCCACTTCGCGGTCGATCCGGAGCGAGCCGCCATGACGACGCGGCTTGCCGGCGCGGCAACACGGTTCCTGCCGTTCAATCTCGGCCACAACGGTGGTACCGGCAATCCGCCGAACCGGGACGGCCACCGCACCGCGTACCTCTGGGAACGCGTGTGGGCACGGGACGCCTGGATGGACATCCTCGCGCGTTTCATCCACGTCCAACGCCCGGCCGCCGGCGCAGCGGCAAAGCGCCGGGCGGCTGAGCGCGTGGTCTTCCCGCGCTTTCATCAGTGGGATGCCGTGCTGAAACTCGAGGCCGAGGCCAGAGCGACCGGCTCCGGCGGGCGCTACCTGGTCGAGCATTCGGCGGGTTCGGGCAAGTCGAACACGATCGCCTGGACCGCTCACCGGCTCTCAACGCTGCACGACGACGCTGACCACAAGGTGTTCGACAAGGTGATCGTGATCACCGATCGCGTGATCCTCGACCGCCAGCTCCAGGAGACGATCTACCAGTTCGAGCATGTCCGTGGCGTGGTCGTGATGATCGACAAGGACTCGGCGCAGCTCGCCGAAGCGCTGCGCGGCGAGCAGGCGCGGATCATCATCACGACGCTCCAGAAGTTCCCGTTCGTGCTGGACAAGGTCGGCGAGCTTCCGGGGCGGCGCTACGCGGTGATCGTCGACGAGGCACACTCGTCGCAGACCGGCGAGGCGGCCAAGGACCTGCGGCTCGCGCTCGGCGGCAGCGACGAGCGGGAGCTGACCGTCGCCGAGGCTGAGGACGCTGGGTTCATCGCGCAGGCGGTCGACGCCGTTGAGGAGGCGCTCGCTCGGGCGGTCGGGGCTCGCGGGCGCCAGTCGAACCTGTCCTTCTTCGCCTTCACGGCGACGCCGAAGGCCCGGACGCTCGAGATGTTCGGCACGCCCGACCCGCAGACCGGGTTGTACGCGCCGTTTCATCTCTACTCGATGCGGCAGGCCATCGACGAGGGCTTCATCCTCGACGTGCTGGCCAACTACACGACCTACCAGACCTACTGGCGGATCGAGAAGGCGGTGGCCGAGGATCCGGAGTACGAGGCGCCGAAGGCCCGGCGTGCGATCGCCCGGTTCGTGGCGTTGCACCCGACGAACCTCGCCCAGAAGGCGGAGATCATCGTCGAGCACTTCCGCGCCCACACGGCCCAGAAGGTCGGCGGGCGGGCGAAGGCGATGGTCGTATCCTCCTCCCGCCTCCACGCCGTGCGCTACAAGCAGGCCCTCGACCGGTACATCGAGGCGAAGGGCTACCAGGATCTGGCGACGCTCGTGGCCTTCTCGGGCCGCGTGATCGACGAGCACGACCTCGCCTACACCGAGCCCGGGATGAACGGCTTCCCGCTCGCGGAGACCGCCCAGCGCTTCGCGAGCGAGGACTACCAGGTGCTGATCGTCGCGGAGAAGTTCCAGACGGGTTTCGACCAGCCGCTGCTGCACACCATGTACGTCGACAAGGTGCTCACCGGCCTGAACGCGGTGCAGACGCTGTCGCGGCTGAACCGGATCTACGACGGTAAGAGCGATACGTTCGTGCTCGATTTCCGCAACGAGACCGAGGACATCGTCAAGGCGTTCGAGCCCTATTACGGGCGGACCGTCGCGCCGCCGTCGGACCCGAACGTGCTCTTCGACACCCGCCGCCGCCTCGACGACTTCGACGTGCTGCGGCCCGACGAGATCTTGGCGACGGTGCGGCTGATCCTGGCTCCGCCTGCCGGTCAGGAGCACGGTCGGGTGTACGCGGCTATGGACCCGGCGATCGAGCGCTTCCGATCCCTTGGCGACGAGGAGCGGCTCGCGTTCAAGGATGCCCTGGACCGCTTCGTGCGGGCCTACAGCTTCCTATCTCAGGTCGTCGACTTCACCGACACCGGCCTCGAGCGCGACTACACCTACTGCCGCGCGCTCGCCGCCTACGTCCGCGGCGCTGCTACCGTCGAGCGCCTCGATCTCGGCACGGAGGTCGCGTTGACCCACCTCCGTAACGAGCTGACCTTCGCCGGGTCGCTCGGCCTCACGAGCGACGAGGGCGAGGTCAGCTCGCTCTTTGCCGACGGAAGCGGCCGCCAGAACGACCCGGCGCTCGAGCCCCTCTCAGCGATCGTGGCCCAACTCAACGACCGTTTCGGTCTGAACCTCAGCGAACGCGACCAGCTCCTCTTCGACCAGTTCGAGGAGACCTGGATCGCCGACCCGCAAGTCGTCGCCCAAGCCGAGAGCAACACCCTCGAGAACTTTCGCCTCGTGTTCGACGACCGCTTCATCGGCACCGTCGTGAGTCGCATGGACGACAACGAAGCGATCTTCAAACGGATCCTCGACGACGACGAGTTCCGCCAGGTGCTCATCGACTACTACGCGCGACGCGTCTACGACCGGGCGCGCCAGGGCGTCTGAGGCAGTCGACCTCAACACCGCGACCCGAGCCAACCGGTGGCGCCGAATCCTCCGGGCCGGCGTCCCCGCAGTAAGGTCGCGTCGATGACTCAGGTCACGCTGCATGAGGCAATGGCGGTCGTCATGCGCGGGCGAGGATGGGTGGAGCGCGATCAGGTTGCGTACGAGATTGCGGCGCGAGAGCTCTACGTTAGGCCGAAGGACGGAGCGTCGCCGCCCAGCTATCAGCTCGGCATGCGCGTGCGCCGCTACCCGCATTGGTTCGAGGCGCGAGGGCGTGGCGGTTCAGAGATCCGACTCTTGCCCGGTGGCCCCGGTGAGACTTGCGCGACACCGGCCGACGCTGCACAAAGCGCCGGCGTCCGAGGACGCTCGTGCCCAGATCGGAGGCACCACGACACTGATCCTCAGCTCGCGCGTGACCGACGAGCGCAGGCGTCGGCGAAGTACAGACCGGACCGGATCCGAACGCTGCTCGTCGCCGAGGCACCGCCTTCAGCCCCCGAGCGCTACTTCTGCTTCGAGTACGTCAGCGCGCACGACTCGCTCTTCCGCGAGATAGCCAAGGCACTCCTCGGCGAGACTCCGATCGGGATCAGAAGGCGCGCGCCCTGGCCACCATGCGGGATGCAGGCGTCTTCCTGATCGACCTGCGAGAGGACCCAGTCGACGGCACTCCTTTGTCCGCCCACGTCCCGGCGCTTGTGCGGCGAGTTCAGGAGCTCAGACCCGACCGCGTCATCTTGATAAAGACATCGGTGTTCGACGCGGCATATCTAGCTCTGAGCGACGCGCGGCTCCCCGTGGTGGACGAGCGAATCCCATTCCCGGGCTCGGGCCAGCAGCGCCGCTTCCGCGAGGCTTTCGGTCGCGCGCTCTCCCTGGGCCGATAAGAGCCGCCTCGGCAACCAACCACGGTGGTAACAAAGGAGCCGCACCGGATTTCGCGTGGCTCGATCCGCATCGACCGCTGACTCGCCGGTGCACCCGACTGCGTGCCGCCGGCATGCGCCCTCCAGCGAAGTCCCGATGCACGAGGCTGGATCTCCCCCACTCACGCTGCCGCCCACGGTGAGCGCTCGCCCGCGAGATCGCTCCCGCCGGTCAGCTGCCGTCCCGGGTAAGAAAAGTCGACGCAGACCAGACGCACCGGAAGTGCATGAGCAGGAGCTCCGGGCCAGCAGGATTGTTAAGCCTTCGCGGCTGAGGTGCCCTGAGGTGCGCTCAGATTTGCTCGGTTTGGCGGCCCCTTGCGGGCTGTCGGGTGGGCTTTTACGTTCGGCGGGATGCAGTCGACGCACAAGATTTCGGGTGATGCTGCGGCGGGGTTCGCGGCGTATCTGACGGAGCCGACGGGTCGCGGCGACTACTACGTCGGCGATGTCGCTGACGGGGAGGCGGGTCGCTGGCAGGGCTCCCCGGCGGCGCTGGGTCGGCTCGGCCTTACGCCGGACTGCCGGGTGGAGCGGGATGGGTTGGTGGCGTTGATGGCGGGCCGCGATCCGGTGTCAGGATCGGCGATCCGCCCGGTCGGCGGTGACGGCTCCCGCGTCGCCGGGGTGGACTTGACGTTCAGTGCGCCGAAGTCGGTGTCGGCGTTGTGGGCGGTGTCGGGGCCGTACCGTCGGGCGCAGATCGAGGCGGCGCACCGCGGCGCGGTCGCGTCAGCGATGGCCCGGGTCGAGCGTGACGTTGAGCTGGTCCGCCGCCGGCGGGACGGGGTGCTGCGATGGGAGCGGGCGCGCAGCCTGGTGCGCGCGGAGTTCGTTCACACGTCGTCGCGGTTGACGCGCGGCCAGGAGGGCGAGGGCGTCCCTGATCCGCAGCTGCATTCGCATGTGGTCGTGGTCGCGGCGGAGCGTTGGGACGGCCGCTTCGCGGCGGTAGATTCGCGGGAGTTGTTTCGGTCGGCGCGGGTGAACGGGGCGTGGTACCGGGCGGAGCTGGCGTACTCGCTGGGCGAGCTCGGTGTCGAGGTGAAGGGCCGCGCCGGCAGGGATGGCCGCTACTTCGAGGCGACCGGCGTTCCGGGTGAGCTCGCGAAGCGGTGGTCGGCGCGAACGGACGACATCGAGCGCGCCGCGCGGGCGTTCCGTGATCGTTATGGCCGCGCGCCGCGCGCGGGTGAGCTTGGCGCGTTGACGGTCGCGACGCGCGGCACGAAGACGAGTCTGCGGCAGGTCGACGTCGACCAGGCGTGGCGCGCGGTCGGGGAGGAGTACGGCCTCAGCCAGCGGCGCGGGGAGGCGTTGTTCGGTGACACGGGGCGGCATGAGGAGCGCCCGGTCGCCAGGGAGCTGCTCGACGTGCTGGCCCGGGACCGGTCGATGGTCGAGCGCCGCGAGCTCGACGCGCGCGCGGCCGAGCTCGCGGCCGGCGTGATGCGGCCGGCCGAGGCGCAGCGCATCGTCAGCGACCTTGAGCGGTCGGGCGAGTTGGTCGAGCTCGAGGGCGGCTGGTGGACGACGCGGGAGCTGCGCAACCTCGAGCACCGCACGTTGCGACTGGTCGAGGACCGCGTCAGCGATCCCGCCCCGGGGGTTCCCGAGCCAATGGTCGACGCGGCCGGCGAGTCGGCTGCCGAGCGGGTCGGTGCGCCGTTGACCCCGGAGCAGCGAGCGGCGCTCGACGCCGCGGCGGGTCCGGGTGGCGTAGCGGTGCTGGTCGGTCAGGCGGGGACGGGTAAGGGCGTGGTGATCGGCGCCGCTCGGGATGCGTGGGAGCGCGACGGCCGCCGCGTGATCGGCACCGCGGTGGCGGGCGCGACGGCGAAGCGGCTGGGCGCGGACGCGGGGATCCGCGAGACGATGACGATCGACGCGCTGACCAACCGCCACCGCGAGGGCCGTCTCGGCCTCGACGACCGGTCCGTGGTCGTCGTCGACGAGGCGGGGATGGCCGACACGCGCCGCCTCCACGCCCTGATGGACGCCGTCGGTGAGGCGCGGTCGAAGGTGCTGCTCGTCGGCGACGACGCGCAACTGTCGCCGGTCACCGCCGGCGGCCTGTTCACGGAGATCGCCAAGCGCGCCCCGACCGTCGAGCTGACCGAGGTCCACCGCGCGAACCACGACTGGGAGCGCGAGGCGTGGTCGCAGCTGCGGTCCGGCGAGTCGGCGCGGGCGCTGGCCGCATACGCCGACCGCGGCCGGCTGCACATCCATGAGGGTCGCGCGGACGCCGGCGAGGGAATGGTCGACGACTGGGCCCGCGCGCGTGCCGCGAACCCCCGGGACCGGGTGGTGATGCTGACCGACGCGTCGAACGACGAGCTCGACCGCCTGAACGCGCTGGCGCAGCAGCACCGCGCGGCGGCCGGCGAGCTCGGGCAGCGTCGCGCCGAGCTGCCGGGCCGGCCGTACGACCTCGCCGCGGGTGACGAGGTGATGCTGACGGGGCAGCTGCGCCCCCCGGGGATGGAGCGCCTGGAGAACGGGACGCGCGGCACGGTGATGAGCGTCGATGACCGCACCGACCGCGTGCTGCTGCGAACCGACGAGCCCAAGCCGCGGGATGTCGCGTTCTCGACGCGCGAGTTCAGCGACGTGCGGCTCGGGTACGCGCAGCACGTTTACAAGGCGCAAGGTCTCACGACCGACCGGGCACTGGTGCTGATGGGTGGCTGGCAGACCGACCGGGAGCGGGCGTATGTCGCGCTAAGCCGGACGCGCGAGCGGACCGACGTGTACCTGTCGCGCGAGGATCTCGGCCACGACGGCGTCGACGCCGATCTGATCGACCGGCTTGGGCAGCGCGTCGCAGTCAGTCGGGCACAGCACGCGAGCGTGACACGCGGGCGAGTGCCACGCGATCCGCATAGGGCGCCGCAGCCAAGCGACGGCCGCGACCCGTCGATCGCGGCCCCTCGGTCGGCCGTACTCGAGCGCGCGGAGATCCGCGACGGCCGCGATGGGGGCTTTGAGAGCAGGGTTGGTCGGGTGCTGTGCGAGCAGCGCGAACGAGAACAAGCGAGAGGACGAGACCATGGCATCGAGTAGACGTTGGGGACCCGAGCACCAGCACCACCCCGGACCGCGCGACCCGGGCGGAGTGACCGCACTCGTTGTGCTCGCGGCATTCGCGTTGTTCGTGGTGTGGTGCTGGGGGCTGCTCCATCCTGGCTCGCATCCATTCGAGTCGCTCGCCCGGGACGCGGCGGTGATCACGGTCGCCGTCGTTGCGACGCGGGCCGCAGCGGCATGCGCCGCACGGCGGGCCACCAAGCGGACGCCAGTGTCGACCCGGGTTGGGCCTGCGGGCGATCCGCTCGCAGCGGTCCGCCGGCACGCCGTCGCTGCGGGCGGCGGCGCGTACCTCGGCGCGCGCCGCGGGTCGTTGGTGTTCGCCGACCCTGAGCATGGCGTGTTGCTGCTGGGACCGCCGCGGTCGGGGAAGACGAGCGGCGTCGTGATCCCGGCGCTGTTGGCGTGCCCAGGCGCGTGCGTTTCGACGTCGACCAAGCCCGATGTCCTCCAGGCCACGCGCGGCGCGCGCGGGCGTGCCGGGGACGTCTGGCTGTTCGATCCGACCGGCGAGAACGCCGGCATCGACGGGGTGCGGGTGTTGTCGTGGTCGCCGGTAGCGGCCTCGGGGTCTTGGGACGAGGCACTGCTGATGGCCAGGGCGATGACGCTGGCCGCGCCCACGGTGGGGCGCGGAACGACGCACGAGCAGCACTGGTCCGAGCGCGCCGCGGCGCTTCTGGCGCCGTTGCTGCACGCGGCGAACCGTTCGGATCGGTCGATCGGCGACGTGCTGCGTTGGGTGCTGCGCCATGACCTCGACCAGCCCGCGACCGTGCTGGAGCGCGAGAACGTCGAGGTGGCGTGCGACGTGCTGGAGGGCATCGCGCGGACGGATGAGCGGGAGCGGTCGTCGATCTTCTCCGCGACCGCCGGGGTGCTCGCGCTGTACAACACCGACGCGGCGCGGGCGGTGGCGGCGAAGCCGAACTTCGACCCGGACGTGTTCGCGGCATCGACGGACACGGTGTTCGTGACCGCGCCCGCGCACCGCCAGGCGCTGTGTGCGCCGCTCGTCGTCGGCCTGTTGGAGCAGATCCGGCACGCGACGTACCGCCGGGCCGCCGCGGGCGTGGCGCAGGCGATGCCGGTGTTCTTCTGCCTGGACGAGGTTGCGAACATCGCGCCGATCCACGACCTGCCGGCGCTGGTCAGCGAGGCGGGCGGGCAGGGCCTGCACGTCCTCGTGTGCCTGCAGGACCTCAGCCAGGCCCGCGCGCGGTGGGGCGACGCGGCCGCGGAGGGATTCCTCTCGCTGTTTCAGACGAAGCTGATCCTGCCCGGTGTCTGCGATCCGAAGACCCTCGAGGCCGTGAGCCTTGTCCTTGGCGAGTACGACCGGCAGCTCGTGAGCTCGACGATCGGCGTGACACGCAGCTCGACCGGCTGGTTCAGTCCAGAGACTGTGGCGCGGTCGGAAACCGTGTCCTACCAGACTTCGCGGCAGCGGACGCTGTCACCGGGCGAAGTAGCGGCGATCCCGCGCGGCCGTGCGCTGCTCGTGCGTGGCGCCGCTTGGGGCCTGCTCACAGCGACGCCGTACTACGCCACCGCGCCGTGGAGCGCTCTCGTGAGCGCGTCGCAGCAACCGGCTTCGTTGCTGCCCGCGCCCGCCGGCGGGGACGGGGTCGTCCGCCCTGAGTCTCGTGTGTCGGGGCGTGACGTGCGTGTGTCTGGCCGGTACGCTGGCGGGATCGGTCGGCGCGGGGATCACCCTCCTGCTTCCCGCGTCGTGGCAACTGAGAGGAGAGCCAGGTGAGCTTCCAGCCACGCACAACCATCTCGGAGCGCCGCGATGACCCGGCGCCGACCCGCGGCGCCAGGGATCGCCTCCGCAACGCGCGGGGCGTCAGCGCGACGAGCCCGCTCGTCGACGCGAATGGGGCGGCGAAGCTCCTCGGCGTCCCGCCGTCGTGGCTGCTCGCGCAGGCCCGCGACCGCAAGGTGCCCCACCACAAGCTCGGGCACTACGTGCGGTTCGACCTCGACGAGCTGATCGGATGGCTCAACGAGACCCGCATCCAGCCCGGACCGCAACCCAGGCGGCGCTGACCACCAAGCCTCGGAGAAACCCAAAGTCTGCGAGAGGAGGCGAGAAGAAGATGTTCGAACCGGGATTGTCCCGATCGCCGGCGGGCCGGCGCAGCAGATCGCTGCCGACTCCCCGACTGCCGTTTGCCCGCCCCGACCTTGCCGGCCGCGATCCGCGCTGGGTCCTGCTCTACGCCGTCACGCTCGCGCTGCAGGGACTGTGCGGCTTCCTGCGTGCGGTCGTGCTCGTCGTCCCGGTCGGGATCGCGTTCAAGATCGCGGGTTTCTTGCCGCTGTTTGACCAACTCGGCGGCATCCCGGTGAGCGGCGTCTGCTTTGTGCTTGGCTTCGGACCGCTCGTCTACTCCGTGGTGTCGCTGATCCGCCCGATCGGTGCCGGCAGCTACTGGCGCGCGCAGCTGGGCGGGCGGGCCCCGTCTGACCGCGAACGCGAGATCTTCGACGACGTGCTCGACGGCCTCCGCGAGAGCGATCCCGGCATGCGCGTCCCGAAGTCGTGGTTTGTCATCGACGACGTCCGGAACACGAACGGGGCGGTCCTCGGCGACACGCTGATGCTGTCGACCGGCACGCTGATGGACGTATCGCTCGAGGCGGTCGTCGCACACGAGGTCGGGCATCTCACCGCGATCGACGCTCGCCTCACCGTCGCACTGAACCGCCTCGCGCTCCCAGCCAACCTCTTCGTCCGTCTCGACGAAGCGCTCGGCGAAGGATGCCTGATCACCGTGATCGTTCTCGTCGGCTGGATCGTCTCCGGCGAACTCGCGCTCAACCTGCTCCGCCCATTCTGGGACGCATGGTTCCGCGCCCGCGAGTTCAAAGCCGACCAGTACGCAGCCCGTCTTGGCTGGGCGAGCGACCTCGCCGACTTACTCGAACGCGAGGCGCTCCTCGATGACCGCCCCATCCCGTTCCGGTTCCTCTCCGGCGCGTCGCACCCCCCGACCGAGCACCGCATCCAAGCACTCCGCGACTACGACCGCCACCAGCAGCAGACGGCCCTCCCGTGAGCATAACCACCCTCATCATCGTCCTCGCCCTCGCGCTCATCATCCGCGCCGTGCTCGGCTCCCGCACCGCCGACCATCACGGACCTACCGGCGGCCATCAACGGCGCGGCTGCCGGACCGGCAAAGTCGAATTCGCGAGTCGCGGTGAGGCCAACCGCGTCGTCCACCGCTCCCAAAGCGACCGTGGCCGCGGCTACGACCATCCACTCCAACGAAGCTACCGCTGCCCCCACTGCGGGTACTGGCACACCACATCGAAGCGGTAGTAGCGCAGAACAGCGGACGTCACGGCAGCTCCACGCGATCAGCGAGCCACGGCCGAACGCTCCCGACCCACGAGTCCACCCCAGCGCGCCGACGCCCACGCATCTCGACACGGACAAGCATCGACCCACGCGGCAGGACCTGACCGCCCGTATGTGACCGCCGGCCGTGCGATCGTCGGCCCGCCCGCGCATCGCCGCGACGTCCTCGACCGTCGCTGGGTCGGCGCGATACACCCTGGATGCGCCGCCGCACCCGTCGCGTGACAGCACCGGGCATCCTCGCCGGCTTACGGCGACGACCCTCACGATCAATGGACGCGGCGGATATGTCCGCTCGCGCTGGCATCCGCTCCGTCGCGGCGTCGACTCCCACCGATTCCCTCGTTGTCGCGGACCTTATTCCCACCTGCTACCGCTCCGCCGAGGCGACCAGGAGCCCCGACACGTCAACCGGCGCACTGCCTGCTCGTCCCGAGCGGTCACGCTGCGGTGCCCGGGGACGGCGCTTGCTTCCGGACGAACGCGTGGGGTGTGACGGCCGAGCGGCCGTTGAGCGCCCACGACCGCTTCGTCGCCGGCGCTAGGGGGTCAATTCTCGGCCGGCCTTGACAGATGCACTCGCAGCCGAGACGGGTCGCCTCGACGGAAGCAATCATCGAGTGGCGACCTTCTTCCGCGCAGGCACGGCTGCAGCGCGGTGCTCGAGCCGATGCGAAGGCAGGTACGTCGCGACAGGCTCGGCAGCGCGCTTCGCGAGATTGATCTTGACCAGTGGCGTTGCGGCGAAGGGTTAAACGCGGCCATATGCTGGAGCCGCGCGACGCTGCGACCCGATACCTTGCGGGAACTACGCCGATGCCAGCAGCGCCGTGAAAGAGGCGCTGATGCCGCCGCTTCGGCGCAGCCGCGTGCTACATGCGCCCACGAGCGCGGGCGAAGCGATCTCGCCGGCGCTCATCGCGCGCATCCCGACCAGCACCGGGGCAAGGGCGTGGTCGGCATAGACCGCGAGCCTTCGGCCCCCACGCGCTCCCCACCACGCGCGGTTCTCGACCCACCAGCCGCGGAAGCCGAGGCGTCGCGTGGGCGGGAAAGGGTCGAGGCGAAAGGTTCCGATCGCGATGGGCGCCGAGATGAGCTCCACCACCGCGCGTGCTGCCGGCTCGAACGTCACGCCGGCGTGCCGCGCGACCGCGCAGACGCTTGCGGCGAGCTCGCGACCCGACCCGGGCTCGCCGAGGCCCGCGAGGGCGCGCTCGGGGATCAGGAGTTTGGAGGCGAAGCGATTGCACAGTTCCTCGCCTAGCCAGTAGTCGGCTTCGCGGCGTGCCCGGAACGTCGTGTCGCGCATCAGCACGTAGTGACCTAGCTCGTGCGCGATCGTAAAGCGCTCGTGCGCGCTGATGGGCGCCGCACGACTGTGGTTTCGCATCAGCGCCACTTCCCAGCCGCGACCCGCCCGCATCAGGGCTCCGCGTCGTGGGTCGGTGGCCCGTCCGACCCGGAGGCCGATGCCCAGTTCGCGACACAGCGCTGGCAGGTCTAGCGGCAGCTCGCGGCCGGCCGCTATTTGGGCGGCGATCTGGTCGAGATGCGCGCTCAGCGCTTTACGCGTTTCGCGCTCCCCCTCTCGCCGATGAACGATCTGATGGATGGTGCGTCTCCTGGGTAGCCAACGTCGGGCTTTTCGCGGTTCAAAGCCGGCTCGACCAGCGGCCGGCCGTGCCATGGTGAGCCCTCGAGTCCGATCAGATCTTGAGCGATCGACCGGACGACATCCTCGACCGGCTTCGCCTCATAAGCCGGGCGGTGGAGTACGACGCGGCTGATGGTGGCCTGAAGCAGCTCCCGCGAGCCCGTACGATCGAGTTGATCGTACGCGCTTCTGTCGATGGCGAACGAGATGCGCCAGAGCCGTCCGAAGCGTTGTTGCTGCGCCTCGAGGTGACCCCCGGTCAGGCGGCCCCTGCTCGTATCCAGTCTTGCGAGCGAGTCGACTACCCCGTTGTAGAAGATCCCGACGTTGGCGAGCTTTGTGTTCATCTTCGGCGACGGGCAGTACATGACGATGCTGCCGGGATCGAGACCGAAATCCAGCTCGAGCGTCCGTAGCGCGAGGAGACGGGAGTCGGCCGCGTCCTGCAGCGCATGTCTGGCCTCATCGCCCTTCAGCTCGGGAGCTTCGCAGAAGCGCTCGACGATCACCCGCACCGCCTCGGGTCCACCAACGTCGTCTTCGTAGAGGATCTGGAGATCGCGGTGCAGCTCGCGGACGCGCAGCCGTCGCAACAGGTCAATCGCGCCGTCGACGCGAGCCGCGTTACGCGAATTTCGGCGCGCCAGGAGCTCGGTTTCAAACAGCGCGAGCATCTCGAGGTCCGAACACTCGAGCAAGCGGGGGATGAGGGCGGCGAGGGCGCCCGCCTGCTCGCCCGGGGGGAACGTGTCGCGGTACTCGGCGATCGCGCGCTCGAGCATCCCTGAGGCGGAGTTCTTGACACGGTGGAACAAGGCGATCTCGGCCAGCTGGTAGCGGGCCTCGAGCAGATCGAGGATCGCGGTGATGGCGTCCGGTCGCGGCCGTGGCGTGCCTCGCAGATTGATCACCAGCCGGTCGCGGCGCCGTGCGGCGACGATGCGCGTGCGAATCTCGATGTACTCGAGTAGGCGTGGGTCGAAGATGCGCGGCTTGCCTAGGTGGAGCAGATCGCGGTGAAGGTAGTCGAGCAGATCGGCGCAGATCGTGTTGCCCACGATGTCCCGGCACACCCCGATCCGGAACGCGGTCCCGGGCGTGACCTCAGCATCCTTGTGGTCGCGTGAGATGAGGAGCACTAGCAGCTCGCTCGCGCTTCGCAGTTCACCGTTCTCGCCACGCTGTCCGGCGGCGGCCGCGTCAGCATCGTAAGCCTTGTCGATCAGCTCGCGCAGCGGGCGGTACGTTCGCCCGTGCCATGTGGTTTTGCCGAGAACCGTCTCGATCCGCTCATCACCGTCGTGGTGAGAGAGCAGCCCGAGCTCGTCCTCGAGCGTGTGGCCGGCCGAGATGTGGCCGACGTCGTGGAGCAGGGCGGCCAGCCGCACGAACGAAAGCTCGACGTCGCTCAGCGGCTCGGCCGGCTGCCACACGTTGTCGGGTGTGACGTCGGCCGGTCCTGCGTTGCGGCGCGTTGCCTCGGCGAGTTTCGTCGCCTCCTCGAGCGTGCCGATCGCGTGCTCGCCACGCATGTGCGTGGCCCCCCGGTAGACGAGGTGGGCCAGGCCGAGCTGGTAGATCTCGAACAGGCGCTGGAAGGCGGGATGGTCGATCACCCGCAGCTCGCGGCGGCTGAGTCGGACCATGCCGGTGACCGGCAGCAACGTCTCCTTGCTGAGCTCGGTGAGCTGGTCGGAAGAGTCGGTCGGTGGCTCGACCAGCACGCTGCCCGGGGCGACGTCCGTGGCGATGTCGACACCGGGTGCCGAGGCCTCGGCCGCCGGATGCTCGGCGGGCTCGGCCTGCTCGATCAACGACTCCTGGTTAGCATTCGACGCCACAGCTCAAGTGTAGGGGCGGACGAGCTCGGCAACGCCCTGGGTTTCGTCTTCCACCCATCACACTGCCGGCGCGGATTGCTGCCCATTGTCGTCACCAGGATCGCTCGTCTCGCCGGCGATCCATAGATCGCGTCCGCCTGCGCAGGGCCTGGTTCGCCCGACAGCCGGACCATCTCGGGTTGGCGTCCGTCCCGATCCGGACGATCGGTTTTCGTCCTGGGCGGCCGGCGCTCGCGCCCGATCGCCTCGGCGACGAAGTGCTCCGCCGGTCGGCCTGAACACCAAGCGACGCCCCGCATCGGCAGCCGAGGCCTGGGCGACCGTCCGCAGATCTTCCCTGGCCGCTGCGGCGGGTCGGACCGACGTGCTCGGCTAGGATTCGCGGCCGTGACGCCGATGTCGTACCCTTTCTCTCGCGAAGACCTCGGATTGTTGACTGGGGACGACTTCCGGGCGGCCATGGAAGACGACGCGTTCGTTGACACCATCGTCTACCTCGTGGCACAGGCCGACG
The DNA here is from genome assembly GCA_963742705.1 of uncultured Solirubrobacterales bacterium. GTDB lineage: Bacteria > Actinomycetota > Thermoleophilia > Solirubrobacterales > Solirubrobacteraceae > Palsa-513. The sequence continues at coordinate 117,168 of CAVUMZ010000007.1, forward strand.
GTGGCAGTACCTCGTCGATCCAGTTCGGGGCCGGCATACCCGCGGTCATCGCAGCGCTTCGACGTCTTGCCGCGGAGTCCGACGCCGACCGCACGCGGGCCGGTCAAGCGACGAGCCTCGCAACAAAGCTGGTCAAGTGGGTGTCGCTTCAGCCGTAAGTGGTCTCGGTGAGCTTGGGCGCCTGGGGGCCGAGAGGCGTCAATGCGGCGTGGGCGGGTGTCGGGCAGCGTCCTGGCTAGGCGAGCCTCGGCGGCGCTGAATTCCGGCGTAAACGTCGTTCGGGCTGCCCGGCGCTAGAGCTTGTCGACCAGCTCGCGCATCGCCGCGACACACTGAAGGCGATATGGCTCGTTGACCTGGATGCGCTGACCCATCACGTCGAGGCGGCCGGAGGCCAGTCGATAGAACGGGCACCCCCGCGCGAACGCGACAACGCCGGTCGTCTGAAAGTCCCGAATATTCACGATGCCATCGGCCATGGTGTCGAACGAGAACTTGTCTGGATGCGACGCCAGGAGCCCCTGCACATCTTGGTCGATGGAGCGGAGGACCGCGCCGTAAGCCGACGCCGGTCCCATGTACTGGGTGAGCCGGTTCTTTGCGATCACATGGACCTCGGGCAGGCTTCCGCCTGCCGCCGTGAGGCGCGTCGCGAAGGCGTACGTCGCGTAGATCGGCGAGGGGAGCTTGAGCCCATAGACGAGCGAGAACGCGTTCTGCACCGCGCGGCGGGAGGAGTCGTCCGCCATGACGGGGAGGACGAGTCGATCAACGGCGGCCAACGCGATCTGCGTGTAGATCGAGAAGCTCGGATTGGCATCGATGAAGATGGTGTCGTAGTCGTCTCCCAGCGGCGCGAGAAAGTCGCGGAGCCAGGTGATGACCTTGGCCCACGCATCGGTGCCCGGAATCTGCGTGTTCGCCAGCGTGGAGATCGCGTTCGACTGCAGCTCGAGCAGTGGATCGCCGCACACCAGGGCAACATTCGGCGGTATGGCAGCGTTATAGTCGTGTGGGCGCGTGATGAAGTCTGCGTGCGTGATCACCGGGGTTGAGTACGGGGACGGAAGCCTCTCCTGGAAGTAGCCGCCGATCGTGGCACGCGGAATCTCACCTTGGCGCGCAAGGAGGTTCGTGCTGCCGTGGTTGGTGAGCCCCCCAAGCAGCATCTCGGAGAGATTCGCTTGCGGGCATACGTCGATTGCCAGCACGCGCTCGTCCGGGTGCTCGTGCGCATAGAAGCAGACCGACTGGAAGCAGAGGCTCGTCTTGCCCGTGCCTCCCTTGTTGTTCCAGAAGCCGTAGATCAACGGAAATGTCCTTCCTAGGTCGCGGTGTACACTTCAGTGTACCCGATGGCCGTGTCGATGTCTACTACAGCCTTCGTGATGTCGTGCGACGCCCCGCGCTGGACAGAATGAGACCCGGAGCATGGGCGAACCGGGTAGGACCGTCAGAGCGAAACGGTGGCTGGGAGCGGCGGCTCGCAGTGGCCCCGGCGCGGCCCACCGCCGCAGTGGGGCCACTTGAGCCCGCCGTTCCCACGGTGGCCGGCCTAGCCGGTTCTCCCGCCCCGGGAGCGAGCGCAGCGAGCTGGGCGGGCGTCCGGCGGGTGGTTACGCGGCTCGCCAGGTGCTCTGGCATGAGGTCGGTGCGCGGGTGAGGAGCAGCAGGCTTGACCAGGCGCGCGTCGTCTGGGCAGTAGCGCCGGCCGTGGCGGGCCACAATTCGCTCCGAGGGACGGTCGTCCGTGTCATCGTGGGCATTCGTACGTGGCTCACGGTGCGCAGCTACGCGCGTACGCGCGCCAGGCCGCCGGACCGGTTACAGCAGAGACCGTTCGACGCGAGTCGCGAACAGACGGCTGCCCGCTGCGCGGACGATCCCTTTCAAATAGCGCTGGCTTCCGTCGCACGATCGGATTGGCGACAAAGTGGTCGCCGGGGCCAAGCGGCCGGCGGCGGCCAGGCGCTTGCGCGTTCGCCCAGCAGCGGGCGCCCGGTGTCGTGGGTCGGCGGGTGCTCGTATCGGACGATGAGCGGCACGGCGCCGGGCCTGACCGCGGCTTCCGGCCTCCTGCTCGGACTTGCCGATGCGGGCGTCTGCCGCCCCAAGGGCGACTGTCTCCCTCGTCGTCCGTTGCCGGAGCCAGGCGCGCCTCGCATGCGAGGCCTGCTCTCGACCCTTACGTCCACCGGGCGAACTCCTTGCGACTCGACACTAGTGCTGGTCGATCACGACGTGGAGAAATCGTTGTACGGCGTGCGGAGATGCACGTGGGCGTAAACCTCGGCGACCGTGGAGCGAACACCCCTGACGTCGTCGGCGAACGGCACGACGCGGCATTCCATCGCGCCGACGCGCACCTTTGCGGCTTTGTACAGGTCGTAGATCTCCGCGGTGTCAGCATTTCGCGCAGCCCACCAGTCGGCGCGGACCACAATGCCGCGCTCACTGGCCCGCTGAAGCATGAGGCGGTTGGCAAAGGACGACGCCCCCGGAGGTCGACCCGGCTGTGTGTGCTGATCAAACCGGTGCCGAAAGCTTGTAATGGGCGCTCCTCCTTGGGCCCGCGCGCGTGCCGTGATTCCGGTGCGACCCACATACAGATGGCGGCCCGCCTCAGAGAACAGGTAGATACCCCGCTGGTTGAGCGGAGGACGGTTGTCGACGTGGAACACCTCCGACGTCAGAAGGTGCTCGAGCATGACCGGAAGCCACGCCACCAACTCGACCCACGTCGTCGCCGAGTCGACCGGCGCATCGCTGGGTTCCGCCGTCGCCATAGGGCGCGACTCTACTTCTCTGGGGGTGGACTCGGCATCCGGATTCACCCCGGCCGTGCCCAGCCGACCTTGCGGCGCCGAGAGCTTGGGCGGGCTGGGTTGCTTTCAGGACGCGCACGGCCGCGACAACCTTGGCCTACAGCATCGTGTTGGACGGCGGCGGGCGTCCCGCCGGGTCAAGGGCTTCCGCGATGGAGGACCCGGGGGGATCTGGGCTTCGGTGGCCAGAGCGCTCTCGCTCCCGCCGGCGGTTGCGGACGCGCCTCGCGGCGCGCTGGCCGCGCCCGAGCTTCGTCCAAGGCAGGTGCACTCCCGGCGATCCGGGAGACGCCCGCAATCGACCTAAAGCAGCACAACGGACTCGACAGAGTCGTTCTCGATCGGTGACCGTGCGGCGGTCGGAGTGGCCATGTGACGGAGCCGATGAAGGCTGACGGCGTGATTCCCGAATGGGAAGGCGAGAGCTCGGAGCGCCGCGGCCGTACGCGGGGAGCACACGAGCCACGAGACTCGGCGCAGCGTCGACCTCAGCCGACTAGATGGGCAAGGACAGCTCACCGCGCCTGGGGGAAGGTTGGCGCCGCGGGCCGGTCTAAGGTTGGCCGATGGCGCCGCGCGACCCTCTGTCAGCTTCGCCGTTCGCCTTTGAGCGGATGGACGACGACGAGTGGGAGGAGATGACGTTTCTGTTGGCCCACGGCGAGGACCAGCGTACCGTTCGCATGCGCGCTCCCGACGGCGGCCTCGATACCGTCTTGCCGTCCGCGATTCGCCCGGGTGAGGGACAACGCGGTTGGCAGGCCAAGCACTACGGTCGGGAGATTCACTGGGTCAAGTGCGAGGAGTCGCTGGATCGCGCGGTCGCGCTGTGGAAGGTTGAGTGGGTGACCTTCGTGTTCCCGCGAGATCTCACGCGCGACGAGCACGTGGCCTTTCACGCGCGGCTCGGCGCTCGGCACGATGCGGTGCGAGTCGACTACTGGGGCGCCGCGGAAGTCAGCGCGCGTCTTCTCGAGAATGATCGCGGTCAGCGTATCGCCCAGCGCTTCTTTGGCCCTGCCGATCCGATCGGTGTCATGGAGCGCGCGCTGCGCGCTGGTGGCGAGCTCTCCACGGGCGAGCACGTTGTCGAGCGCCAGGCCGCGATCCACGAGTTCGTTCAGGCATCCGACCCGCACTTCTCGTGGGCTCTGTTTCCCCTCGAGAGAGGCTCGCCGGAGCCGCCGCAAAGTCCAGGCGCGATCTTGCGCCTACATATTGCACGTGGTTCCCACGTGCTCCTCGCAGACGCAATTCCACGCAGCTCTACCGCCCTGGCACACTACGGACCGACGGTTCGGCTCGTCACAGACGACTCGGCCGAAGGCCAGGAAGTGCGGCGAATGATGGCCGAACTACTCGCCGGCGGCGGACGCCTGCTCCTGCGAGACGGGGTGAAGCTTGCGGTCGATCGTATGCCCCGGCCATTTCAAGACCTCATCAAGGGCCCGCTGAGTGGCGAGATCCTGATCAAGTCCGTCGCTCAGGCGCCGCCGTTTTACGTGCGGCTCGAGGCGTCGACAGACTTCGGCGAGGCGGCGCTCGACATCGACCTCCTCCCAGTCGAGGCGCCGCCCGACTGGGACATCGCGTTGGCGGGAGCCCGTGGTGGCCTCGAGATGCAGATGCTTTCGCGGTGGTCGGTAAACGAAGGTACGGGTCAGACGAGCTTCACGTTGAGGTTCCGCACCGGTCAGCAGGGTGCTCCGCTGGCGGAGCGCGCAGACGCCGCGGACGTCATGGTCGCCGTGCATGGCGCGGGCAGCGTCCGCATCTCGGACCGATCACGCCTACGGCCGACGGTTGTGAAGACCACCACCCGGCAAGCACTGGACCCAGATGTCGCCGATATGGCTCGTCTGCTCAGCGCCTTGGTCCAGATCGAGTGCTTCACGGGTCTTCCAGCACCCGCCATTCCTGACGAGATCGCGCGTGCAGACATCGACGTTCTGGCGACGGCCGCGGACATCTTGCGCGCCGGCGGCGAGACTTACCGCTTGCGCTTCGTCGAAATGACTGGGACCTCAGAGACGCTTGCGAACTTCCGTCGCTCTGGGTCGGATATAGAGGTGCGCCACACAGCCGTGACGGTGGCTTTCGGCCGAGAGATCGCACTCGCCGAGCGCGTGGTTCAATTGCCGCTAATGAAGGTTGCCCGGGCTGAGCGCCTCCCCGGCGGTAGAGACTCGTGGAAGATCACGCTGGTGCCGCTCGCCGCCGAGGAGATCGAAGTCTTCGCCGAGTATCGCCCGCTGCCAGCCGACCGCCGCGAGGCAGAAGAGCGTCGCTCGGCGCAGGCCGAGTAGCTCTGCGCTGCGGTGCTCGGGTCGATGCGACCGCGCTCGGAATAAGCCTTGGCGCGAAAAGTGAGGGCTGTCGTGCAGGTTCCTCCGCGGTTTCGCGTGCCTGCGCACGAACGCGAGTTCGGACCGGCGAACGCCTGTGCTGCCGCTGCGGGTGCCGTCAAGACTCAGTCGTCGGTTTGCTTGCGCCAGGATCGTCCGGGCCGATCGGTGACGGGTCGGGCTCCGTAGTCGCTTGCCGGACGACGAGTTCAGTGAAGGCGTCCCACGGCCCCACGGCGCTGGCATGGGCGATGCGAGCGTCGCGCAACTCATGGTACGTCAGTCGCACACGCCCCAGTTCGGCGGTGCTCCGCGCGATTTCCGCATTGAGGGCTTCGATGAGCGGCGGTTGGCCGGCCGTCCTCGGGGGAGGCAACGGCTCGGCCGCCACGCCGCGCGCCTGGACGATCTGCCGGCCGCGCCAGATCAAGGTCGCTGGGAAGGAGAGGTAGTCGAAGCCGTAGCAGCGGATCTCCATCGACTCCGCAGCGCCGGCGACGGCCACGAGCCAACGCGCGACACGCGACGGCGGGTAGTCGCGCCGCCAGTCGGCATCACGCGTGGCGGCCATCGCCGGTCCGGCGCCCGGACGCGCGTGAACGAGCCGGTTGCGTAGATCAAACAGGTCCTTGAGGGCGGGCATGACGTCGTCCCCTTCCCAGAACAGCCGGCCATAGGCCTGCTCAACGGCTTTGAGGTACTTGCGCAGGGTCGACCAGCGATCGATCTGGCCGAACTCGACATCGGTGAGCTTGTGGCGCAGGTGCACGTCCAGGAAGTCGTTGACGAAGGCCTCCGCCGCGAACGCCGCAAAGAGAGCCGCCGTGCAACAGAAGTCGCGCTGCGTGAGGTCGGCCAGCGTGGCGAACGCCTGCGGCGGATCCCCGCGTCCGAGAGGCCAGATGCGCCGAGGCGAGAGCACCGCTTCGAACGTACACGCGTCGTCGAGTGCGTTCAGCGCAATCAGGAGATGCGACGAAGCGAGCGTGCGCGGCGCCGGCCGCCCGAGGCCCTGGAGCTCCTCCTCAAGGCGCTGCTGGTCCCGATCGGACAGCACTGGCGACAGGGTACTTCGACCCGGAGGGCTCCCGTTCCAGCGTGCGGGTGATCGGCCAGCACCCCCGCGGTTGGTCGCGCCACGCTCACTTCTACCGGACGGTGCAAGAGCGAGATCTCGGACGCCGGGGCGATCGGAGATCGTCCGCAGCGAGCATCTCCCAGGCCCTGACGTTGACGCCTCTTTCCAAGCCCGGGAGCAGTCGTCGTGGCGGGCGGCTTCCACGTTGCCCGGTATAGGGCGCGACATGCCGGTAGGTCTCGGAGTAGCAGCGACGTGGCCAACCGGGGAAGCACCACCCCTGAGGTGATTTCCTGGGCCCAGATACGCTGGCGGTGATGTCGTTCGTCGACCGCTAATTGGCGTACAAGGGTCCCGAGCCGTTCCTGGAGGTGCCGCCGGAGTTCGCGCTCCCGGCGATGCGCTCGAATCTCGACGGATGCTCCTCGGCTACGCCAGTGTCTCGACCGCCGACCAGAATCCCGACCGCCAGGTCGACCCGCTCCGCCGCGCCGGCGTCAGCGAGGCGATCTACGTTGACTATGCCAGCGGTGCGAAGGCGAGCCGCCCGAGGCTGGACGAGGTTCTGCGTCTGCTGCGCGATGGCGACACGCTGAAGATAACGCCTCTCGACCCGCCTCGGCCGATCGGTGCTTCGCCTCGTCACGCTCGGCGCTGAGCTGCGCGAGCGCGGCGTGGGCCTGCACGTCATCGAGCCGGGCACCACACCCCGACCGCCGGAGGCCGCGCCATGTTCGGCATGCTCTCCGTGCCGGCGGAGCTGCAGCGCGAGCTGATCATCGCCAACACCCGCGACGGGCTCACCGCCGCGCGTCACGCGACGCAAGGGCGGCCGGCGACCCAAGCTCAACCCCGAGCAAGCCATCCTCGCTCGGCAGCTCTACGACGCCGGCGAGCGCACGGTCCAACAGATCGCGGATCTCCTCGGCGTGCCCGCACCACCGTCTACGGCCATCTCAACCCGGCGACCAAGGGCAGACGTCCGGCGGGCCAACCGAGAACGGTCAGTACTAGCTGCGGATTGGCTCGCGCGCACCAAACAACGGACCAGGATCCAGCGCTAAGAGCCGGGGGTGTCGTGGCGCCTCTGGGGTCGGCGTCGGGGGCAGCCCGGGCAAGGGGCGGGGGGTCAGGTGATGGCGTGGCTGGTCCGTGGGCGCCCACGGGCCGGGTGTAGCGAAGCTGAATCGCCTTCGGGCTCCTCGCGCACCCGCGAGGGCTACTCCTCGGGGTCCGTGATGGTGGTCTCGGTTATCTGCCAAGAGTCTTCAAGTGCCCTGTCCATCTCGTCCGTGAGGCGAGTAGCCACAGGGTTCTCGGCTAGGCCTCGCGCTTCCTGTTCGGCCGCCGCGAGCCTAGCGCGTAGTTCCGCCCGATCGACCCGGATGTCAAGGTCGACCGTACTCAAGCGGCGGAGCGCGTAGAGTATAAACCCCAACATCACGGGTGCCGCTATAACCGCCTCGGGGAGATGGAGTTGCACTTCGAGTGGGTTCACGTACGACAGACGTCGTACACCGAGTTCGCTTGCCACTTCGTCGCCGAGGCTCGTCCAAGGCGGTGGCTCACGGTAGGCGGATCGGTATACCCACCACGGGGCTGGCCGCCAGCTCCGAACCATGCCGTCCGTTCCTCCGCTGATCAGCAGAGGCAGGGCGCGGATCCGCGCGGTAGTGAGCGACGACACGTCGCCGCCATCGTGGGCCGCCGATACGTTGAAATCCCCGGCCCGGCCGTCGCAGTGCCAACTACGGAGAGCACCGTCGCCCCCGCCACTAACAATCATCGATTCATCGGAGCCGGAGAATCGGTCGCTCGAGAGGCTCTGCGTTCCCTCGTTCCAAGATTCGACGACTGCGAGCGCTCTCACCCCGTTGGCGTGTGCCGGCACAACATCGAGGGAGCCGGGTACACCATCGAGGCGGCGGCTCCTGAGTGTCCCATCCTCGCCACCGGTGATAATCATGAGCTCTCCGCCACAGCGGGCGACCGCCAACGCCGACACCGCACCGACGTGCACGTTCGTGTCGAGCCTCCAACCCGCACTGTGAACTCGCCAGCTCCGGAGCGTCCCGTCGTCCCCGCCACTGATAATGAGCGGCTCGCCGTCAAGGTCCACTACCACCAACGACGAGACAGCCCGTCCGTCATGGGCGTGAGCGACATCGAGCGGGCCGATGGTCCCCGGGATCCGCCAGCTGCGGAGTGCCCCATCATGACCCGCGCTGATAAGGCGGATTCAACTGGTCGTCGCAACACCTTGATCGAGGAGGTTGTGATGGGCAGGCCAGCCGGATGGATGAAGGAGTTGACGGGCCGTTCGCCGATGAAGTCGCCTGGGGCGCCGTCGCATCGGCGCGACATGGAGCGCGCGTTCTGGCGGCGGATCGCCGAAGGCTTGAGTACAGATGACGCCGCCCGGGCGATCGGGGTTTCGACGGCGGCTGGCGTCCGATGGTTTCGCGAGCGTGGCGGGATGGCGACGTTCATGCTCGGCGAGGTCTCGTGTCGGTATTTGTGTTTTGAGGAGCGCGAGGAGATCGCGCTGCTGCGCGCCCGGGGCGCCGGGGTGCGCGAGATCGCGCGGGCGGTTGATCGTTCGCCGTCGACGATCTCGCGGGAGCTGCGGCGCAACGCGGCGACTCGGGGCGGCAAGCTCGAGTACCGCGCATCGGTCGCGCAGTGGAAGGCCGAACTGATGGCGCGACGGCCGAAGACGGCCAAGCTGGCCGCCGACGACGAGCTGCGTGAGTACGTGCAGCTGCGCCTCGCCGGTGAGGTGCGCCGGCCTGACGGGACTGCGGCGGGCCCGACCGCGTCGCCGTGGAAGGGCCGCAACAAGCCCCGGCGTCAGGATCGCCGGTGGGCGACGGCGTGGAGCCCGGAGCAGATCTCAAACCGGCTGAAGGTCGATTTCCCCGATGATGAATCGATGCGCGTCTCGCACGAGGCGATCTATCAGGCGCTCTACGTCCAAGGGCGCGGCGCGCTGAAGCGCGAGCTCGTCGCGTGCCTGCGAACCGGACGGGCACTGCGCGTCCCCCGGGCCAGGGTCGGCGCACGCGGCAAGGGCTTCATCTCTGAGGAGGTGATGATCAGTCAGCGGCCCGCTGAGGCCGCCGACCGCGCCGTCCCGGGGCACTGGGAGGGCGACCTGATCATCGGCACCGACCGCTCCGCGATCGGCACGCTGGTCGAGCGCTCCAGCCGATTCACGATGCTGCTGCACCTGCCGCCGATGCCCGGCCGCGACGGCCCTCAGACCAAGAACGGGCCACCGGTCACGGGCGCCGGGGCTGAGGCTGTCCGCGACGCGATCACCACCCATCTCGGCGACCTGCCCGCCCACCTCCGTCGTTCGTTGACGTGGGACCAGGGCGCCGAGCTGGCCCAGCACGCCAGGCTGAGGATCGATACCGGCTTGCAGGTGTACTTCTGCGACCCGCAGAGCCCCTGGCAGCGCGGAACCAACGAGAACACCAACGGGCTGCTGCGTCAGTACTTCCCCAAGGGCACCGACCTGGCCCGTCACGGCCCCGAGGACCTCGCTGCCATCGCCGCCGCACTCAACGGCCGGCCGCGCAAGACACTCGCGTGGCGCACCCCTGCCGAGGTCCTCAACGAGCACCTCGCCGCAGCAGCCTGACCCGCACCGACAACGACACCGACGCCACACCCAACCCAGGACCCCCCGGCGCGGCCGCGCGCATGGCTATCGCCGCTCCGGCCTCGCCCTCGGGCTCAGCCTCCGCGACGACAGCCACACGGGGGCCTCCGGCCCGAGGCCTGTTCCACTCGCTACCGTTGACTCACCAATAGCCCGGTGTTGCGACGACCGGTTGAGTTCGGGTAATGAGCGGTCGCGCCTCGTGCTCGATCACCGCAAGAGCCGCTACGCCGCCCCGGTGGGCGCACGCCACGAAGAAAGGACCTGGTCTATCTAACCGTCTGCCACGAAGCGCGCCATCGCGCCCCCCCATGATGATGAGCGGTTGTCCCTCGTGCTCGACTACCGCCACTGAGGAGATCAAGCCAACAGGGGTAACGTAGCCACCTCGGGAGAGTGCTGCTCCGTTCAGCCGCACGGCATCAACGGCGCGCTCGCGTCCGATTACAACTGCTGGCTCGCCCTCGTGTTCAAACACCGCCAGTGCGCGGACCACACCCTCGTAGCCAGGGCCTTCAGCAATGGGTCCGGCCGGCGACGTGATGGCAAACAGCCTCGTCAGAAGGCCAAGCGCCTTGACCACCTGCGCGACGGACGGCACATCCATGCCCGTGCGTTCGAACGTTACGCTGAGCGCGAGCCGTGGCTCGCGCGCCGTGGTCCCTCCGACTGAGACAAGCGTCGCCATCACGCGCATCATCCCGTTTCTGCGCGCGCGGCGCCCGACGCGGCGAATCCGGCGGCGCGAACTGCGCGCTGGTCAGCTCCTCCGGTGCGGCCTTGATCATCGTGCTGCGGCGCGACGGTCTTCGGATCAGTGAGGCGCTGGCGTTGCGCGAGAGCGATCTCGACTGTCACCGTGGCGCGATCCTGGTGCGCCATGGCAAGGGCGACACGCGCCGAGGTTTGCCCCGTGCTCCGTGGAACTTCGTAGCGCCGGCCCCCCGGTGTATCCGGCGGGGGTCCGGCGCAGCCTCGATAGCCTCCTCGCCGTGACTGATCAGGAGAGCGTTCCGAGCGGGATTGCTCGCGCCGGCAGACTCGCCGAGCGTCTGTTCTGCGAGATCACAGGAGCGACACTGGCGGCGAAGGCCTCCGGGGGCGATGCTTGGCTGGACGGCCACCTCGTCGAGATCAAGCAGACCTCCGGCCCATTTTTCAACTTGAATCAAGTGCGCGCGTTCAAGTATCTGGTGCTGGTGGTCTATTGCAGCGATTCCGGCCATTGGCACGTCGTTCCTGCGCACGAGATAGTCCGTGCAGTCTGCCCGAAGGCTGGACAGCACGCCCTCAATCCGTTCGAGTGTGCCCGGCTCAGCCTCACAGCGTTTCGCACGCATTGCGTCACGAGTCCAGAAGCCGAGCTGCGCTCGACAACGCTCCTGGCCGTCGAGCAGAGCCAGGGCTACCCTCAACTGGATGACCACATGAAGCGACTCCGCAAGGAGGCCGTCCAGCACGCGGTCCAGTCTCGTGAAGCGGTCCGGGCGACCCTGGGCGACGAAGGGCTCCTTTGAGCCAGTCCACGCGAGGGCGTTCGAGAAGCGGGCTCGACGGTTCCACCGCGCCCGCCACAGCGCCGCTTGTCGACGAACGCGGGGTTCTCAAGCGGGCGGCTCCGCAGACCTGCTCGGGACGACCAGCAGTCATCGGCTGATCGCCGGGGCCGGCGGCCGTATGGCCTGGCCGAAGCGGGCGTCGGTCTCGCCCCCTGCGGCGCGCTTGCCCTTTCAATGCGAGCCCATCGTTGACTCCCACGCTACGCCTGCTCTTCGGCGATTGCAGGCGAGGTGCATCAGCGAAACCACGTGCATTCACGCCTACCGCGGATGACACTCGCAGGCCGGGGCTCGGATCGATAGCTGGCTCGCCAGACCGGCGTCTTGCGACACCACGCGGATGGGAGCGCGCACCGACGCGCGGCTGCCGCGCCACGCCGCGCCTGAGCAGCGCCGAGCCTCGTGCCGCTCGGGTGGTCCGGGCGGCATGGCAGACTCGAAGCGGTGCGAGGCGACTCCCGGTGGGACGAAACTTGGTACCGACTGCGCGAGTGGACTGAGAGTCGCGCCCGGTCGGAGCGGCTCGCAGCCCAAATCTTGCTCGACCAAGGCTTTACCGACTTGGATCCGAGCCACCCGCTCGGCGGCAAGGACGGAACCGCGGACGCGCTTGCGAATCGCGACGGAAAGAGCTGGGTTATGGCGGTCTACTTCGCGCGTGGTCAGCAGACCTTCAAGGACATCAAGGACAAGTTCCTCGGCGACTACGAGGGCGTCCAGGCGAACCAAGCTGATGCATTGGCTTTCCTCACCAATCAGGAGCTTCGTCTTGCGGAGCGCCGCGAACTGCGGCGGGCGGCTGACTGCCCCGTGGACCTCTTTCATCTCGAGCGAGTCGTTGCCGTCCTCGACCAGCCGAGAATGCACACCGTCCGCCACCAGTTCCTGGGTATTGACGCGCCCAGCGGGGAACTCGCTCGTCCGCAGCGGCTTGACGAACTCTGGCGCGCATCGCTCGCTCGCTGCGCGGCGCGCTGGACCAGCGTCGGACTGACCCCGACGGAGTCCGTGGCGCTGGCGGAGGATCGACGCCTCGGGGCAGTGGATGGCGCGCTCTGTCCGGGGCCCGCGGAACCACTCGTGGTGTGGACCGCGCCGATGGGTTCGGGCAAGTCCATCGCCTCGGAGCGGCACCATCAGGCATCGTTGGAGCGTGCGGCCACCGAGGCAAGCGCGCCGGTCCCGGTCTTTCTTGCCGCGTCCGACTGCCGCCCGTCACTCCAGGCGGCGGTAGAGGCTGCCGGAGTTGAGGTGGGCGAGGTCCGCACGGCAGGCGCAACGGTGGTGGTCGACGGTGTTGACGAGATCGGCCACCAAGCCGCCAGCGACCTCCTCACTCAGGCGCGTGTCTTGGTCGGCACCTGGCCGTCAACGACTCTGTTAATGACGTCTCGCGCGGTGCCGGCACTCGCCGAGGCTCCGGAGCACAAGTCGTTTCCGCCTCTAACGGAGGACGAGCAGGAGCACTGCGTGGAGATCGGGGCTGGAAACCGAGAGATCGTCACAAATCTGTACACGCTCGCTGAGCCGGTGCAGGCGACGATGACCCAACCGTTCTTCGCACTTCTGGTCGGCATCTGGATGCGCGAGCATAGCGGCACTCCACAAGCACCAATCGACTTGATGGCGATGCTCGGTGAGAGGGCGACGCGAAACCTCGCGGTCAATGAGAAGCACCTACGCGCGCTTGCCGTCCGTTCGGTTAGCCGGGAGCTCGGACCGGTGCCAATCGGCGACGTGGTCGGAGGCGTGCGAGCCGATGAGCTGCTGGCGACCGGCATGCTACGGCGTCGGGGGGCGGGCCTCGTGTTCACGCTACCGGCGGTCGCGCAGTGGTTCGCAGCGCAGGCGCTGCTGCTCGCCGAACTCGGCGCCGAGCAGCTGCTGGCGGCGCCGGAGGACCTTGAGCTTTGGCGCTACCCCCTCGCGCTCGCTGTCAGCCTTGGATCCTCGGAGCGAGCGCAGGAGCTCCTCGGGCCACTGCTTACGACTGAGCCCGGCTTTGCGTTGCGCGTACTCGACGCAACCTTTGGTCAGGCGGTCCTTGGCGGCGCTGCACCGCCGCCATGGCGCGAAGGAGGGGTCCAGGCCCGCGCGGCGCTTCAGGCGCTATCGGACAGTCTTGGCCCGCTCGCCCAACTGACCTGCGATGTCGACACGACCGGGCGCGTCCTCCCGATGGCCGTGTCGAGCGGCCCAACCCACATGACGGTCGCCTTCTGGCGAAGCACGGAGCCTCGGCCAGACGTCTTCGCGATGCCGGCGGCGATGCACCCATTCACGCGCGGCCCGGAGTGGGGGACGCTCCGAGGAACCCAGGTGGGACCGGGCGCGGCATGGGCGTGGGCGTGGGCGTCCAAGGGGATCCACGACCGGCTCGACCGAGTCTTGCGCAACCGGGCGTTCCCGGTGATTCCGGACGGCCCGCTCGGGCACGAAGCCAACTGGGCAGCGGCGTGCGACCTCCTCGGGCAAAGCATTCTCGTCACTCACGCACTGCCGCTTTCGCAGCTTGCCCAGGCTCTGCAGACGGTGCCGGCGGACATCTACGAACGCGGGCCGGTCCTGTTCCGGAAGTCAAGCGCGACGCACGATCTCCGCGGCCTCCGCCTGATTGTCGCCAACGCACTGGCTCGCGACGACACTGAACTCGTGGCCGCGGTTCCTCCGGCCGACCGTGTTCGCGGAGGGGGCACGTGGATCGGCGACTTCTACAGTGACGGGCGCCTGGTCGAAGTGGCCACAAAGATCTACGAGGCTGCGATTGTTGCCTACAGCGACCTCGTGGCACGTTGGATGCCAACGCTCCTCCGGCAACTCGAACACCACGTCCTCATGCCTGTGCACATCGTCGGCTTCGTGAGCAAAGGTCAGCGGCAGCAGGGATTTGGCGGAACCCCGCATCTTGCCGGCTACATGGAGGCGCTCATGCCGGGATCGGACAGTAAGGTATCCATGCGAGTCTGTAACGAGGGTTACGATTTGTCGCTGGGCGAGCCGATCTACGAGCAGCAGCGCGCGGCCCGACCCGCGGCCTCGCGGTGGATCACTGGCACGCACGGAGGCATGCGGTTCGAGATCGGCGAGCGCTACCCGATCTCGGCGGTCGTTTACTCCTGGCTCGCGCATGACCTCAAACGGCTCGGGCTCGTCGGCGCTCTGGCGTGGAGCCGGTCCGGTGACGCCACAGTTCCGTTCGACATCCCACCGGCAAGTCAGGTCGCATAACCACCGGCGCCAGCCTGGCAAATGACTATTAATGCCGCGTGACGTCAATACGCTCGATCTGTTGCACGAGGTCTTGTTCGGCTTCATTCCCAGCAACCCGGGGACGGCATACGAGCGCCTCACGGCGATCGTGCTGGCCGGCCTCGGCTGGATTGAAGTCAGGCAGCAGGCCTCGGAGCAGGCCGCCGGGGCGAGAGCAAAGCAGACCCTCGACGTGGTCGCGCGACATCCAGCCGGCAAGCAGCGGCGTCTGATCGTGCAGTGCAAGCACTACGGCGAAACGGTCGGCAAGGAAGTGATGGACACGCTGGTCGGGATCGGAGTCCAGTTGGGGGATGTCGACGTCGCGATCGTGACGACGGTTGGCTTCACCGCTGGCGCCCGCGACGTCGCAGCGGACAGGGGCATCGCAATGGTCAGGGTTCGTGGGTATGACCGCAAGCGCGATGACGGTCGGTTCCTCAGGCGCGTCGAGCTGACGCTCGACGTTTTCAGCCCGCCTATCGTCACCGACTTCCGGGTCGAGATCGGCGAGATCGACGGCAATGTCCTCGGCGGACGCGCCAGCTATGGCACCGACACGGCGCTACAGAGAGACGACAGCTCCGCTGCTGAGACTCTGGCCGAAATCATCATGGCGAACAGCGCCGGGCTGGTCGAGGGCGACTTCGATCGCCGTGTGAACTTCTCCGAACGGCGGTGGCTGCCCGTCGAGGGTGGCCGTGCGGCGATCAGCGCCATCACCTGGCACGAGCGCGTGGCGAGGGGAGAGCCGTCTGTCACGGTGATCGAAGCTGAGGGAGACCCGGTTCTCGTCGTCGAACAATTCGACGAGAAGGGCGAGGTCGAGTCGGGCCGCCTCGTGGTCGACCGGCACCTGTGGGCCTGGGATCTGGATGCTGACAACAACGTTGTCCCGCGTGGTCAACTCGACGCGTTAGGGTAACGGCGTACACAGGCGTGCGTCGACGTCTCTCGGGGTGCCGGACGCTCGCGTCGGCACGAAAGCAGTCGTGGTCTACATCGACTCGGACAGCCTCGCTCCGGACGAGAAGCACACGCCCAGCCGGAGGCTTGACCGACGCCCGCTTCAGCCGGGGCCATGCGGGAGCCGGGCCCCGGGGGTCAGGTCCGGCTCCCGCGCTCCGCCGCGCGAGCGAGGGAGAATCGTTGGAGTTGGCTTTGCGTGGGCGCGGCTGCGCAGGGTGCCGAGCGGCGCGTGGGTGCCCCCCGCTGGGCTCCGGGCCTCAGTGCGATGTCCGCGAGAAGCTCGTCGAGCCTCTTCGCGTCTTCAGTTGTCGGCGCTGCGCCCCGGAGTAGGGCGTCAAAGCGCGCAAGGGCATACGCGGCTAGCTCGTCGCGAGTGGATGGATCGGGCACGTTCCTTGGGGCCGCCGGGCATCGGTTGCCGGCTGGGGATTCCACCCGGGCCGGACGCGAGTTGCCTCCGTCCGCGCGCCGCCGTGCCCGACCCGAACGACCGCATCGAGGAGGGCACGCGGCCGGGAACACCCTGACCCCTCGGGGGCCATCGAGTCAGCCGGCAAGCCCACAGCTTCCGACGCCCTACGGGCGAGTCGGGTCAGCGAGCACTCGCGCGAACAGCCCATCGGTTACATACAGCGCCACCGCGCGCTCGGCGATGACAGGGACGCTCCCGCGTCCTATCGCCAACACGACGCCGCTTGCGCGAGTCTGTGAAGACCCCGCGTTGGCGGCCGGCGCCTCACGGGCTCCCGTGACAGGACCCCGTGGCTCCGCGAGCCACAATCGGCAATGCCGGGCTCCCTGCAGTCACCGTCGACCTGCACTCCCGTATCGGGACCAGCCGCGAGTCCGATCGCCGCCCGCGTGCATCGCGCCCGGAGGCACACGGCGCGGTCCAGGCGTGAAACGGCGGTGGCCGGCGCGGGGAGCAGAGCGTGTCCCGAACCATGTCCCGAGGCCAGCAATTCTAACCTGACCTGAGCGAACTTGAGCGCCGCTAATCCCCTGGATACGGGATCTGCTGATCCGTTCCGCACGCACTTCAAAACCGGCAGGGCGTCGTGACCCGGCGCTTGGAAGGTTCGATTCCTTCGCCGCTTCGTCGCTGGCGCCAGCCGGGCCACGCCACCGCGGGCGTATGCTCGCCGTCTGATGGCGCGGAAGATCGGGAAGCTGTTGGTCGCGAACCGCGGCGAGATCGCGATTCGCATCTTCCGGGCCGCCGCCGAGCTCCAGCTGAACACGGTGGCGATCTACTCGCGCGAGGACCGTTTCGCACTCCATCGGTTCAAGGCCGAGGAGTCCTACCTCGTCGGGCGGGGCAAGGAGCCGGTTGCGGCCTACCTCGGGATCGAGGAGATCGTGCGGGTCGCGTGCGACGTCGGCGTCGACGCCATCCATCCTGGCTACGGCTTCCTGTCTGAGAACCCCGAGCTGGCCGCTGCCTGCGAGGCGGCCGGGATCGTCTGGATCGGACCGCCGGTCGCCGTCATGGAGGGGTTGGGCGACAAGGTGTCCGCGCGGGCGGTGGCCGAACAGGCAGGCGTGCCGGTGATGCCGGCCACGGGACCGCTGACCGATGACGATCGCGAGATCGAGCGGCTCGGCGCCGAGGTCGGCTTCCCGCTGATGGTCAAGGCGAGCTGGGGCGGCGGCGGGCGCGGCATGCGGGTCGTCCGCGACCCGTCCGATCTCCTCGATGCAGTCGCGGCGGCCCGGCGGGAGGCGCGCGCCGCCTTCGGGCGCGACGACATCTTCCTGGAGCGCCTCGTCGAGCGGGCACGCCACCTCGAGGTTCAGATCCTCGGTGACGTGAGCGGGCAGGTGGTCCATCTCTACGAGCGCGACTGCACGGTCCAGCGGCGTCACCAGAAGGTCGTCGAGCGGGCGCCGGCGGCCGCGCTCGACCGCACGACGCGTGAGGAGCTGTGCGAGGCAGCCGTACGCCTCGCGCGCGAGGCGGGCTACCGCAATGCCGGCACGGTCGAGTTCCTCCAGGACATCGACACCGGTCGCTTCTTCTTCATCGAGGTCAATCCCCGGATCCAGGTCGAGCACACCGTCACCGAGGTCGTGACCGGCGTCGACCTCGTGCGGGCGCAGATCCGCCTCGCCGAGGGCGAGCTGATCGGCACACCCGCGAGCGGCGTCCCCGCGCAGGCGGACATCCGTCTGAACGGCCACGCCCTGCAGTGTCGCGTGACGACCGAGGATCCCGAGAACGACTTCATCCCCGACTACGGGCGCATCATCACCAAGCGCGAGGCCACCGGCTTCGGCATCCGCCTGGACGGCGGCACGTCCCACGTCGGTGCCGTGGTCACGCCGTCCTACGACTCGCTGCTGGAGAAGATCACCGCGTGGGCGCCCACTCCGGAGGAGGTGGTGGCGCGGATGAGCCGCGCGCTGCGCGAGTACCGCATCCGCGGGGTCAAGACGAACCTCCTCTTCCTCGACGCGCTGATCACCCACCCGGCGTTCCTGGCCGGCGAGATCACGACCCGGTTCATCGACGAGACCCCCGCGCTCTTCGACTTCGCCCCCCGGCAGGACCGGGGCACGAGGCTGCTCTCGTTCGTCGGGGAGGTGCTCGTCAACGGCAACCCGGCCGTGGCCGGGCACGTGAAGCCCGGGGCGCTCGCGACCGCGCCCGTGCCCGATGGCCGCGACCGCCCGGAGCTGCGCCCGGGGACGCGTGGTCTGCTACAGCAGCTTGGTCCCGCCGGATTCGCCCGCTGGATGCGCGAGCAGGACCGGCTGCTGCTCACCGACACCACCTTTCGCGACGCCCACCAGTCGCTGCTGGCCACGCGGGTGCGCACCCACGACCTCCTGCGGATCGCACCGATGTACGCGCACGAGCTCGACGGGCTCCTATCGCTCGAATGCTGGGGCGGGGCCACGTTCGACGTCGCGATGCGCTTCCTCAAGGAGGACCCCTGGAAGCGACTCGCCGCGATCCGCGAGCGAGTTCCGAACATCCTCCTGCAGATGCTGCTCCGCTCCTCGAACGCGGTCGGCTACACCAACTACCCCGACAACGTGGTCCGGTTCTTCGTGGCTCGCGCCGCCGCGGGCGGGATCGACCTGTTCCGGGTGTTCGACTCGCTGAACTGGGTCGAGAACATGCGCGTGGCCATGGATGCCGTGCTCGAGTCGGGCGCCGTCTGCGAGGCGGCGATCTGCTACACGGGCGACATCCTCGATCCGGCGCGGTCCAAGTACGACCTCGGCTATTACGTCGGCATCGCGCGGGAGCTCGAGGCGGCGGGAGCCCACGTCCTCGGGATCAAGGACATGGCCGGCCTCTGCAAGCCCGAGGCCGCGCGCCGGCTGGTCCGGGCGCTGCGCGAGGAGGTGGGCATCCCGATCCACTTCCACACCCACGACACGAGCGGCGCCTCGGCAGCCAGCGTGCTCGCCGCGGCGCAGGCCGGCGTCGACGCTGTCGACGCCGCCATCGACCCGATGAGCGGGCTCACCTCGCAGCCGAATCTGGGAGCGATCGTCGAGGCTCTGCGCCACACGGAGCGCGACACCGGCTTGCCGCGGGCGCCGCTGGCCCAGGCGGCGCACTACTGGGAGACGGTGCGCACCTATTACGCCGGGTTCGAGAGCCCGATGCGCGCCGGCGCCTCGGAGGTCTACGAGCACGAGATGCCGGGCGGCCAGTACACCAACCTGCGCCAGCAGGCGAAGGCGCTGGGCATCGAGGGCCGCTGGCCGGAGGTGGCCCGGGCCTACGCGGAGGCGAACACGCTGCTCGGCGACATCATCAAGGTCACGCCGACATCCAAGGCCGTCGGCGATCTGGCGGTGCTCATGGTGACCAACGATCTGGGGGCTGACGACATCCTCGACCCGGAGCGGGAGGTCGCCTTCCCCGAGTCGATCGTCGAGTTCTTCCACGGCGACGTCGGGCAACCGCCGGGCGGCTTCCCACCAGAGCTGCAGCGCAAGGTCTTGAAGGGTCGCGAGCCCCTCCGCGTGCGGCCGGGACAGGCGCTCCCTCCGGTCGACCTCGACCAGACGCGCGCGGAGTTGGAAGCCAAGATCGATCGGCCGGCCAGCGACGAGGATCTCGCCTCTTACCTGATGTATCCAGAGGTGTTCGTCGAGTTCGCGGACTTTGCCGCGCGCTACGGCGACGTCAGCGTGCTGCCGACGCCCGTCTTCTTCTGGGGTCTCCACCACGACGAGGAGCTCACCGTGGAGATCGAGCGCGGCATCGACCTGATCCTGCGTTTCTTCGCCGTCGGCGAGCCCGACTCCGACGGCCTGCGTTCGCTCTACTTCGAGCTGAACGGCCAACCCCGCAACGTGAAGGTACGCGACCGGAGCCTGGCGCCAGCGGCGGCCCGGCGCGAGGCCGACGCAAAGGACCCGGGCCATGTCGCCGCGCCGATGCGGGGCATCGTCGCCTCCCTCGCCGTCGCCGCCGGCCAGCCCGTGGCCCGCGGCGACCGATTGGCGACGATCGAGGCGATGAAAATGGAGACCGCCGTGTACGCCGAGATCGATGGCGCAGTCGAGGAGATCGTGGCCGCGGTCGGAACTCACGTCAACGCCAAGGACCTCCTGCTCGTGGTGGCGGCCGCCGACGACGAATGAAGCGGCGAACACGAGCGTCGCTGGACCGTCACTGCGAAGCCGGTACGGCTGGCGCCGCCGTACGGCGGGCGACCTCGGCCCGCACCAGCGGCGCGACCTCGGTGCCGAACAGCTCCATCGAGCGCAACACGTCGGTATGGGCGACGGCGCCGACGCTCATCTGCGCGATGTAGCGCTCGTGGCCGAACAGTTCGTGCTCGTAGAGCAGCTTCTCGACGACCTCCTCCGGCGACCCGGTCGCGAGCGCGCCGCGTGGCGCCCGCAGCGCGTCGTACTCCCGCCGGCCGGACGGCGGCCAGCCGCGCTCCCGGCCGATCCGGTTCATCATCGTCAGGTACGGGCTCGGCGAACGCACGGTTGGCCTCGGCCGCGGTCGCCCCGACGAACGCGTGCGTGTTGATCGCGACCTTCATCTCCGCCAAGCGTCGTGCCCGGACGCCCGGAACTCCGTGCGGTAGCTCTCGACCAGCGACCTGAACCGCGCCGGCTGACCGCCGATGATCGCGACCGTCAGCGGCAGTCCGAGCCGGCCGGCGCGGATGACCGAGCCCGGCGAGCCGCCGACGGCGAGCCAGACCGGCAGCCGGGCCTGCACCGGGCGCGGCCAGACGCCCGCGTCCTCCAGCGGCGCCCGCAGTCGGCCCGACCATGTCACACGCTCCGACTCGCGGATCGCCAGGAGCAGCTCGAGCTTCTCGGCGAAGAGGTCGTCGTAGTCGTCGAGGTCGTAGCCGAACAGCGGGAACGACTCGATGAACGACCCCCTCCCGGCCATGATCTCCGCCCGCCCGCCCGAGATCAGGTCGACCTGGGCGAAGTCCTGGAAGACCCGCACCGGATCGTCCGAGCTCAGCACCGTCACCGCGCTCGACAGGCGCACGCGCTCGGTCTGCGCCGCGACTGCCGCCAGCGCCACGGCCGGCGACGAGACGAGGAAGTCCGCGCGGTGGTGCTCGCCGATCCCGAACACGTCGAGGCCGAGCTGATCGGCCAGCTGCGCCTCCTCCAGCAGGTTGGTCATTCGCTGCCGTGGGCTGATGCCGCCGCCGAGGTCAGCGAAGGTTGCGACGCCGAGTTCCATGCCGCCCAGCATAACGCAGGTGCTTGCGCGTGCAACAATGACGCTGGCGAGCTTAGTTAGGGGCGCCGGTCGCTTGACCCGGCACTTGACGCGCCCGCTCAATCCCGCGATATTCGCTCATAAAGAGACGCTCTGGAGGGGGCCATGAACGCGACATCCAGAAGAACCGACCAGCTGCGCGCGTCGCCGCGGATGTTCGAATCGGACCTGCTCGATCGTCTCTCCCGCGTGCACCCGGCCGTCCCGCCCGTCGTCTTCGGTCCGTTCATCATCGGCTTCACCGTCCACGCCGTCGGCCGACTCGGGCTCGCGACGGCTGCCGCCCTGTTCCTCGCCGGCTACGTCCTCTGGACGCTGACCGAGTACTGGATGCACCGTCTCGTCTTCCACTTCGAGCCGGCGGACGGGCTCGGCGCCCGCCTGCACTGGATCATTCACGGCGTTCACCACGAGCACCCGAACGACCCCAAGCGGCTCGTCATGCCGCCGTCGGTCAGCGTCCCGCTCGCCGTCCTCTTCTACCTCGCCTTCCTGGCGATCTTCGGCACGCGCCTGGCGCCGGGGATCGAAAGTGGGTTCATCGCCGGCTATCTGATCTACGACATGACCCACTACTACGTCCACCATCGCCGTCCGACGACCCGCCTCGGCCGCATGCTGCGCGAATCGCACATGCGCCATCACTTCCAGGACGACACGACCGGCTTCGGGGTCAGCGCCCCCTACTGGGATCGCGTCTTCGGGACCGCCTCGGCGCGCCGCCGGGCGCCGGCCGCGCCCTGCGACTGACCGACCGGGTCCCGCGCCAGCTGGCGCGGGACCCGGCGGCTCGCCCGACCCTCAGCCGACGATGCGGATCGTCCGCTCCATGCCCAGCCGCGTGTGCTCGCGGCCGTCCTGTGTGTCCATGAAGCAGACGAGGACGTAGTAGCCGTCTCGGGCGTTCAGCACGCCCTGCTGGGACGCGCCGGCCGACAGCGGTCCCGCCAACCCGATCGGGCTGCCGGTGATCAGCTTCTGCGCCGAGCTGTCGCGGCCGGCCCGCAGCGCCGTCTCGAGCTGCTTGGCGGTCCGCGCGCTCCGCACCGGGAAGGCCAGGAACATGTGGTCGAGGAAGCCGTCGTTGCTGACTCGCACGATCGACCCGCGATGCAGCGTCGTCGGTCCCCGGAAGGCGAACTCGATCGCCGAGATCGTCGCCGCCGGCGCGTCGAGCGCCGCCGGACTCGGGCTGGCGGTGACGGTGAACGTCGTCGTCGGCCACTTCACTGGGTTGTTGCCCGCCGCATCGACGGCGACGTAGGCACCCGGGGCCAGTACGACCTGCGCCTGGCTCACGCCACGCGGCGACGCCGCGTCGAAGACGATCGCCCCGAGCGGGTTCAGGTAGTCCGGCGTGTTCTGGACCCGCTTCTCCGCGAGCGCCGCCGTCACCGCGGCTGCCGTCACCCCCGGCTTGAGCGCGAAGAAGGCCGGATCGGCCTCGGCCTCGCCCGAAGTCGTGGTGACCACGTTGACCGCGCCCGAGACGAGGGATCCACCGACGCTGATCGTCGTGCCCGTCGCGGTCACCGTCACCACCGGCAGGCTCGCGGCCGGCGTGGCGCCGGCACCGGCAACGCCCCAGGCTCCGGCGAGCGCTGCGAGTGCCGCCGCGCTGGCGGCGACACCAACCAGACGTGAAGCAGTACGTCCCATTCCTACCTCCCAAGTCAAAGGGTTACGCCGACCCCCCGGCGCCGAGGATGGCCGTGCGGCTCCCTGCCGCCAGGCGGGACCGCCCTCAGTTCCCGGTCGCGGTTCTCGCCCGCGGCCACGAAAGGACCACGCGCGCAGCCTGGCAGGAAAACCGGCGGCTGCACAGGGGGGCAGCCGGCCAGCGGGGGTGCGGCCAGCCGCACCCGCCTGAGATTCAGCGGGGGTCGGGCGCCGGTGTCGGCGTCGGCGGCTGCTCGGTCGCCGCCTGGGCGGCCGCCGACGCGGGCGGCGGCGGGGGCGGCGGAGGAGTCAGCGACTCCGGCGGCGAGTTACCGCTGATTGAGTCCTTGAAGCCGCGCATGCCCTCGCCGAGGGACTTGCCGATCTCCGGCAGGCGCTTGGCCCCGAAGATGACCAGGAGCACCACCACCAGGATCGCGATGTGTGTCGGATTTTCGAGACCCATTCGATTTCAGGATAACCGATCCGATCCACCGGCCGGCGCGGTCCGCGCCCGCCGCTCGCCTCGCAGGAGTTGAACCGCCGCGCTCAGAACGAGCAGCGCGAACAGCACCCGCAGCGCCCGCCCGGACAGCACGTTAGCCAGCGCCACGCCGCCGACGGCCCCGATCACCGACAGCAGGCCGACCAGGACGCCGTCGCCGAGGCGCAGGTTGCCGTAGCGGGCCTGGCGCCACGCCCCGAGCAGGGCGACCGGGATGATCGCCAGCAGCGACGTCGCCTCGGCATCGACCTGCGTCAGCCCGGCCACGAAGACCAGGCCCGGCACGAAGAGCACGCCCCCGCCGACCCCGAGCAGCCCGGAAACGACCCCGGCGAGCAGCCCGATCGCCGCGAGCTCGATCATCGGGCCAGCAGCTCGACGGCGACGACGACGAGCAGGCCGGCGAACAGCCGCGCCACCGTCCGGCTCGGGACGCGCTGCTGAAGGTAGGTGCCGAGCAGCACCCCGCCGAGCGCCGGCAGCCCGATCAACAACCCCTCGCCGAAGTGGACGTTGCCGTACAGGGCCTGTACCGTCGTGCCGACCGCCGCCGTCGGCACGATCGCCGCCAGCGACGTCCCCGTCGCCTCGGCCACGCCGTAGCCGAGCCAGATCACCAGCAGCGGGACGATCACGGCGCCGCCGCCGACGCCGAAGAGTCCGCTCACCAGGCCGGCCGCCGTTCCGATCGCCGCGAGCCGAAGCGGTCGGGCGGCGGGCATGAGCGGCATACTAGATAGCGTGCCAATCGCCGCCTCGCTGGCCGAATCGCTGCGGCCGATGCGCGCCGACCCGGCGCATTCGGCAATCCTGCTGGACATCGACGGCACCCTGGCGCCGATCGTCCGCCATGCCGCCGACGCTCAGGTCCCGGAGACGACCCGCGGCCTGCTGATCGAGATCGCCCAGCGCTACGGCATCGTCGCCTGCATCAGCGGTCGCGCCGCCGCCGTCGCCCGCCGTCTCGTCGCGATCGGGTCGATCGCATACGTAGGCAATCACGGCTGCGAGCGTCTGGCGCCCGGGGCGACCGAGGTCGTGCTGGACGCGGAGATCGCCCCGTGGATCAAGAAGATCCGCGCTTTCGCCGACTCGATCGACACCGACGCCCTCGCCCGTCTGCGCGTGCGCAAGGAGGACAAGGGCCCGATCTTCGGCTTCCACTGGCGTGGCGCCCCCGACGAGGACGCCGCCCTGGCCGCCGTCCGGGACGTCGAGGCCAAGGCGCGCGCCGAGAACCTCGAGGTCCACTGGGGGCGGAAGGTGCTCGAGGTCAGGCCGCCGCTGCCGATCGACAAGGGTCGGGGCGTCGCCGGCCTGCTCGAGGCGACGCCCGGCCGGGTCGCCGGCCTCGGGCCGGCGACCCAGGGGCTCTACATCGGCGACGACGAGACCGACATCGACGCCTTCCGGGGTCTGCGCGAGGCGCTCGGCGACGGCGCCCTCTGCCTCGGCGTCCGTTCCGAGGAGACGCCGCCCGAGCTCGAGCGACAGGCCGACCTGATGGTCGACGGCACGGCCGGCGTGCGCGAAGTGCTCCGCGGCCTCCTTCAATAAGTGTCGTTCGTCGACTTTCTCCGAACGACGGTCCTCCTCTGCGCCGGGGCGGCGACGGCCCTCGCCGCAGTCACGGTGATCGGCGCCGGCGAGAACGGTGCGCCCGCCACGGCGCTCCTGGCCTTCGTCTGGTGGGCCGTCGCCGCCGCGGCCGGGACGTTCATCGGTCGCCGCAACGAGACGAGCCCGCCGATCGCCCGCCTGCTCGCCGGCGCCCGCGCCCAGGCCACGCTGCCCGAGCAGAAGCCGACCCGCGTGATCGTCAACCGACTCTGGCCGCTCTTCGTGCTCACGGTGCTCGGCGGCGGGCTCGGCTTCGTCGCGCCCCAGATCCCCGGGATCGCCAGCGGCTTCGCGATCATCTGGGCGCTGGCCTGGCGCCGCCAGCACGCCGCCGTCCTGGCGATCGAGCAGCGCGACGGTGCCCGCTTCCACGTCGAGTCGACCTCGCCGCTCGCCCCGATCTCGCTGACCCGCACGCCCGGCTTCAAGGCCTACCTGCCGCAGCGCGACGGACAGGCTGCGTGACGGACGTCCTCGTCGTCTCGCTCGGCTCGACCGTCGGGCTGCGGGCGGCCGACGGCGAGCTGGTCGATGCGCTGCGTCGCGCCGGCGCCAGTGTCGGGCTCGCGGCGGCGGCATCCCAGCCCGACGTTCGCACGTTCGCGTTGACCGATCTCCTCTGGGCCCGTGCGGCGCGCACGGCGGCCCGCCAGGCATTGGCGCGCGAGTCGGCGGCCGCGGTGATCTACTCGACGATCACCGCCGCCCTGCTCTGGCCGCGGCCCGGGGCGATCCGCTTCGACGCCCCGGCCGCCGCCAACCGCTCCGGCCGGCACGGCCTCTGGCAGCGGCCGCTCGAGCGTCGTCGGCTCGCCCAAGCCCCGCTGCTGCTGCCGCAGAGCGACGGTGCGCGCGCCGAGGCGCCGCCCTCCGCCGCCCCGGCGATCGTCGTGCCCGTCCCAGTCGAGGCTTCCGGACCGCCGGCGGCCACCCGCGACATCGCGGCGATCACCTACGGGGCCAACCCGCAGAAGAAGGGCCTCGACCGGGTGCTGGCGGCCTGGGCGGGCGTCCGCCGTGACGGCGAGGAGCTCGTCGTCGCCGGCGTCGAGGTCCCGCCCGGCCCGGGCGTGCGCTGCGTGGGCATGGTCGACCGTGCCGCCTACCGGGCGCTCCTGCGCCGAGCCCGCGTCTACGTCACGGCCCCCCGTCGCGAGGACTACGGCATCGCCCAGCTCGAGGCGCTCGCCGACGGCTGCCTGCTCGTGACGAGCGCCGCCCCCGGGCCGTACGTCGCGCTCGAGCTCGCCCGCCGGCTCGATCCCCGCCTCGTCGGCGACGATCTCGGGCCGGCGATCCGCGCGGCGCTCGACTCGCCGCGGACCGACTACGCCACGGCCGCCGTCGCGGTGCTCGAACCGTTCACCCCAGCCCGGGTCGATCGTCTCGTCGCCGAACTGGTCCTTCCACAGCTCGGGCTTCGCTGACCCGCCCCGGTCGGGATCAGAGGACGCGGGCGCCGAGCGCCCCGACGCGGACCGAGAAGGCGGCGCCGGCGTCCGTCGGTGCGCCCGGAATGGCGTCCAGGCGCGTGGTCGGGTGCGCGCGCGTCGATCCCGGGCCGACGGGCAACGAGTAGGCGGTCGCCGACCAGCGGCGGTCGAGCAGCGCCCCGCGATGTCCGGAAGCCGTGGCCGAGATCCCGGAGAACCCCGTCGAGCCGAAGCTCGAGAGCACCGAGTCGTGGCAGCTCGCGGCGGCCTCGGTGGCGCAGACGGCAGGTGCCTCGACGATCCACTCCGCCGAGCTGACGTCGACTGAGCTCGCCGTGAAGCGCTGGGCGAAGGCCACTCCCAGCGTTCGATTCGACAGACGCAGATCGACGGTGTGTCCGCTGACCGTGACCGACGCGCTGATGACGTCCCCGGGTCGCACGGCGACGTTGGGGCTTCCCGACATCGATGGCACCAGCTCGAACCACGACGAGTAGGTCGCCTGACCGTCGGCTCCGCAGTCGGCTTCGCTCCCGATCTGCTCGAGGTCCGGCGTGCGGTCACCGCCGAGCCCGACCCAGTTCGACATGTACGTCGGCCGTCCGACCAGACACGATACGGCCGGCTGGACCCACGTCGCCCTGGCGTCCGTGAAGTTGACCCTCGCGGCGCTGGCGACGTAGCCCGCCCAGTTCGACCCGTCGTTCGCGGCTCGGGCGACGCCGGCGAATGTGCCCAGTGCCGCCCAGACCGCCGCGAAGAGGCAGATTGCCACCGTTCGTCGATGCTCGACCATGCGGGACCTACTGTGCTTGTCGTAAGGCGGGAAGATCGCAGTCGTCCTTGACTCGTCGCGGCTTCTGGAGGGACGAGTGTGGGCCGGCGACTGATGAATCCGGGCGTGACGGGGTAGGAAACAGGTATGAGAAGCCCAGCCACCGCCGACGGCGCGCCGGCGCCCGCCGCATGAGGCGGTCAGCGATCCTCGCGATCGACGACGACGTCATGATCCGCGAGGCGCTCGAACAGCTCCTGGGCGGAGCCGGCCACGACGTGCGGGTCGCGGCGGACGGCCGCGCCGGCTTGCGGTCATTTCATGCCGATCCACCGGATCTCGTGATCCTCGACGTGACGATGCCGGAGCTCGACGGCTGGCAGACGCTCGAGCGCATCCGCGATCTGAGCGACGTGCCGGTTTTGATGCTCACCGCGCGCACGACAGAGCTCGAGCGCGTGCGCGGCCTGCGCGCCGGCGGCGACGACTATGTGGCGAAACCGTTCGGCCGCCAAGAGCTGCTGGCACGGGTCGACGCACTGCTGCGACGCACGCGCGGGTCGGTGCGGACGAACGCGGCCTACGCGGACGATTTGATCGAGGTCGACTTCGCCCAGGCGACGGTCAGGCTGCGCGGTGAGGCGGTCGCCCTCACACCGCTCGAGTTCAGGCTCCTGTCGGCGTTTGTGCGCCACCCCAACCAGGTGCTAAGCCGCGACCAGCTGTTCGAGCTCGTCTGGACCGACCGGGGCGGTGCATCGACCACTCAGGTCAAGCTCTACGTCGGTTACCTCCGCCGCAAGATCGGGGCGGAGCTGATCGAGACGGTGCGCGGTTTCGGTTACCGCTACCGGCGTGACCGGTAACGCCGCGACCGCCCTTTTCCGTTCGTCCACGACGGTTCTCGAAGTCGCCGTGACAGGCGGTCACAGCTGGTACCCTTATACGAGCTTCGACCAGCATTTTCGGGGGTTTGAGGCCGCCGGTCAGGGCTGCATCCGCAGTCCGCTCACAGGAAGGGTCATGACCCAGCTCCGACACCGGCATCGCGCACCCAGGCGGTGCGGCAGGTGAGACCCGTGAGCGGACGCCATCGCGCCTGAACTCGACGGCCGGCATCGACCCCTGGTCGTGCGGGCGCTCATCGGGCTCGGATTCGCGCTGGCAACAGCCGCGCTGATCCGGGCGCCCGGCCACTGGGGTGGTCAGGCCGTCGACCAGGTGTTTGGGCAGTATGTCTACGACGCCGCCGCGGCGATCGGGGCCGCGCTCTGCCTGTGGCGGGCGGCGACGGTCGCCCAGGATCGCGCCGTCTGGTCGTTGATCTCACTCGCCTTCGTCCTGGAGGTCGCCGGCAATACGGTCTACGCGGCCCTCTACGGCGCAGCGGGGGGCCCGGTGCCGTCCGCGGCCGACGTCTTCTGGGTTGCCTTCTACCTGCCGATGGCGGCGGCGTTGGCCCTGCGCGTGCGGGCGGCCGGCGGCGTCCCCGGCGCCGTGATGCTCGACGTCCTGATCGCCGGGGCGGCGCTCGGCTCGATCTCGGCCGCGTTCGCCGCCAGCGGCGCCGGCGGCGGTTCGCTCGCCCAGCGCGCGACGGCCTTGGCGTATCCGGTGGGTGACCTGGTGCTCGCCGTGCTGGTCCTCCAGATGGCCGCGGCTAACGCCTGGCGTCTCGGTCGCGCGGCGAGCCTGATGGCCGGCTGTTTCGTCGTCTGGGCCGTGACCGACACGGTCTACGCAACCCAGGTCGCACAGGACAGCTACGTCGTGGGCGGGGTGGTCGACCTCGGTTGGATCTTCCCGTTCGTGCTGCTCGGCGCCGCGGCCTGGCTGGATCCCGACGCGCCGATGATCGTCCGACGGACCCCGGGCGGACGGGCGCTCGTGGTGCCGGTCGGCTTCGCGGTCCTCGCCATCGTGATGGTCGTCGCGGGCGCCCTGGACGAGGTGAACCTCGTGGCCGTCGCGCTCGCCGCGACGGCGCTGACCTGCGTGGTCGCCAGGTTCGGTCTGGTCTTCCGCAGCTACCTCGCGGTGCTCGGCGGGACCCGACTGGTCCTCGAGGCGGCCCACGACCCCTTCATGTCCTTCGACGAACAGGGTCTGGTAACCGACTGGAACTCCGCCGCCGAGGCGAGCTTCGGCTGGACGCGGCAGGAGGTGCTCGGACGTGATTTCGTCGCCATGCTCCTTCCCGAGGAACGCCGCGAGGCACACCGGCGCCACATGTCACATTTCCTGGCCACGGGCGAGGACGACGTGCTCGACCGGCGGCTCGAGCGCACCGTCCTCCATCGCGACGGCCGGACGATTCCGGTCGAACTGACGGTCTCCTCCCATGTGACCGACTATGGCCACACGTTCAGTGCGTTCCTGCGCGACATCACCGCCCGCCGTGAGGTCGAGATCGCCAAGGGTGAGTTCGTCTCGATCGTCAGCCACGAGCTCCGCACCCCGCTGACCTCGATCCGCGGCTCGCTCGGGCTGCTGGCCAGCGGCGTGCTGGAGTCCGAGCCCGCCAAGGCCGAGCGCATGCTGGAGGTCGCGCTCGAGAACACGGATCGCCTCGTCCGTCTCGTCAACGACATGCTGGACATCGAGCGAATCGAGTCGGGCACCGTCCATCTCGCGCGCCAAGCGTGCGACGCCGGCCAACTCGTCCACGACGCGGCGGACGCGATGAGCACAGCCGCGATGCTGGCCGGCGTGGACGCTGCACGTCCCCGCCGGACACGGGGCGCTGTGGGCCGACCCCGATCGCATCCTCCAGACCTTGACCAACCTGATCTCGAACGCGATCAAGTTCTCGCCCGACGGCGGCACCGTCTGGCTCGGCGCCGACGCGCGGGGCGACGAGATCGTCTTCGCCGTGCGCGACGAGGGCCGCGGCATCCCGCCGGACAAGCTCGAGCTGATCTTCGAGCGCTTCCAGCAGGTCGACTCGTCCGACGCGCGCGAGAAGGGCGGTACCGGCCTCGGGCTGGCGATCTGCCGCAGCATCGTCGAGCAGCACGGCGGGCGCATCTGGGCCGAGAGCATCGGGCACGGGAGCACGTTCCAGTTCGTCCTGCCGGCCGCGCCGGCGATCCCGTCGCCGCGGACTGCGGCGCTCGCGGGCGCCGTCGTCGACGGATCGGGCACCGGCCGTGCGCGCTAGGCGACGGATCCTCGTCGTCGATGACGACGACGGCATTCGCGAGGTCGCCCAGATGAGCCTCGAGATGGTCGGCGGCCACGAGGTCCTGACCGCCTCCTGCGGCTACGACGCGATCGTGCGCGCCCGCGAGGAGCGTCCGGACGCGATCCTGCTGGACGTGATGATGCCCGGCCTTGACGGGCCGGCCACGTTCGCGAGCCTCCAGGCGGATCCCGACAGCTGCGGGATCCCGGTGATCCTGCTGACGGCCAAGCTTCAGCCGGCCGACCGGGCGCGCTTCGCGGAGATCGGGGTGTGCGCCGTGATCGCCAAGCCGTTCGATCCGATGACCCTGTCCGACGAGGTCGCAGACATCCTCGGCTGGGCGCGTCGACCGGCCGGCAGCGGGTGACCGACCCCAGCCCGGGGGAGGCCGAGCGGGCGGCGGCGGCCCTCGGCTTGATCTGGGACCGTCATCGCGGCGAGATCCTGCTGGCCGTCGCAGCGCTCGAGGACGCCGTCGCCGACGGGCTCGCCGGCCGGCTCGGCGACCCGCAGCGGGAGCGCGCCAGGGGCCACGCACACCGGTTGGCCGGGTCGGCCGGCACGTTCGGCTTCGCCGGCGCCGGCGAACTCGCGCGTCAGCTCGAGCTGGGACTGAGCGGACGATCCGCGCCTGCGCCGGGCAACTGCTCGCCGCTGGGGGAGCTCGTGGCGGCGCTGCGGCGGGAGCTCGGCGGCGCGCCCGTCCCCTGAACCCGGCGCTGCGGGCGAGGGCGTTGAACCGATCGCCGCCGCAGGCAAGCGGGTGTGGTGATCCGTTTGCTCCGGCCTACCGAACTTCAGTTGCGCGGTTAGCCGGATCCACGGACGGGAAGGCAACGAGAGTGGTCGATCAACAGGCTAGGAAGCCGTCGCTCTGCGTCGCGATCGTGCCCGCCGAGCAAGAGCTGCCCGAGCCTCTCTGCCAGATCCTCGAGCGGCTCGGCCACGAGGTGGTCGCCTGTCGCGATCTGGTCGGTCGCGCGACGGCGCTGGACGACGCGGATGTCGCGATCGCCCTGGTCGCGCTCGTCTCGACGGACGCGCTCGATCTGCTGGCGCGGATCGTCGACACCGCGACTTGCCCGGTCATCGCGGTCCTGCGCGCCGCGTCGCCTGAACTCGTCCGCTCGGCGGCGACGCTCGGTGTGTTCGACGTCGTCTTCGACGACCACCAGGAGGATCTGTCGACCGCGCTCGACGTGACGCTCCAGCGCTTCGACGCCTACCGCGCGCGCCACGGTGCGTCGGGACCGCAGGCGGCGGTGGAGCAGGCCCGCGGAATCCTCATGGTCCACCACGGCGTCGCCGCCGGGCAGGCAGACCAGATGCTGCGCCGGCATGCCGAGCGCACCGGCCAGACGCTCGTCGACGTCGCAACGGCGCTCGTCTCCGCCCATCCCCTGCTCGCGCAGCGTACGTCGGAGCAAGTGACCGAGCAATTCGGGCGCTGACCAGGTCAGCGCCGGATCGTGACCCGGCTGCCCGGGCCCACCCAGGTGGCCAGCCACGTGATCGCCCCGGTGGTCAGTCGGATGCATCCGTGGGAGACCGCGGTGCCGAGGACGCCACCGACGTTGTTGGTGCCGTGGAGCGCGATCTGCCCCGGCCCGCCCTCGAAGTCCTGGAGCACGTTCGAGCGCGCGCTGAGCGCCAGCGCATACGGCGCGCCGGCGGCCGCGCCGCCCAACAGGACACTCTCCTCGACGAAGAAGCGCCCGACCGGCGTCGGCGTCGATGGGGCGCCGACCACCGCCCGGAAGATCCGTGCGACGCGTCCGTCGTGGAGGACGGTGACCCGTCGTGCCGATAGCCGGATGACGATCTGCCAGTGGGCGATGCCCGGCGTCTCCGACCGGGCCGTGATCCAACCGGCGTGGCCGTTGGGCCGCCCCGGGAGGAGCACCTCGACCCAGGCGACCCCGTGCCGGTCGGTGGCGCGGGCGAGCATCGGGAGCACCGTCGGCTCGCCGGTGATCGGTCGCGTCCGGCTCACCACCTCCAGCGGTCGCGGCGTCCCGCCCGACCAGGACATCGCGTGCGTGGAGTAGCGCAGCGTCGCCGTCACCTGTGGCGCCACCGCGGTTGAGGTCGCCGCGTCCGCCGGTGCGGGTGCCGCCGCCGCGACGGCCAGCACGCACCCGGCCATGATCGCGGTGGCTCTGGGGAGAAGCTTGTCCATTGTCGATTGGCTCTCGTCGTCCGGCGGGGGGCCCGGGCCAGCGGCCCCCCGCCCGCCGCTCAGCCGGTGAACGCCGCCGGTTTGCGCGCTGGAGACACCGGCGCGTGCGCGAGGGTCTTGTGGACCTTCTTGTGCGCCGCGTGGTGGACCACGACCTTGGGCTTGGCCTTTGCCTTGGCCTTGACCGTGGCGGTCGGCTTCGCCGGGGTGCCGACGGTGCTGACCGCGGTCCCTGGGGTGCCGGTGGTGCCCGTGGTGCCCGTGGTGCGGTAGTCGTGCCGGTTGTGGCGCCGGTGGTACCTGTCGTCGTGCCGGCGGTACCCGTGGTGCTCCCGGTAGTCCCCCCGGATGTGCCGGTCGTCCCGCCGGTTGTGCCCGTTGTGCTGCCGGTCGTGCCGGTTGTACCGGTGGTGCCCGTCGTCGTGCCCGTGGTCCCGGTCGTGCCGGTGCTGCCTGTGGTTCCGGTCGTGCCCGTCGTCGAGCCCGTGGTCCCGGTCGTGCTGCCGGTCGTGCCGGTGGTCCCGGTCGTCGTGCCGGTGGTGCCTGTTGTCGTCCCGGTCGTGCCGGTGGTGCTGCCGGTCGTGCCGGTGGTGGTGCCGGTCGTGCCGCCACCCGTGGTGCCGCCGCCGGTCGTGCCGCCACCGGTCGTGCCGCCGCCCGCGGTCGAGCAGGACGGCTTGATGATCGTGTCCGTGTCGAGCGTGACGGCGCCGTTGTCAGCGAGCGCTCGACCGTCGATGGTCACGGCGTGGGTGACGGTGATGCTCGTCAGCGCAAGGATCGTCCCGACGAACTTCGATCCCGTCCCGAGGGTCGCGGAGCTCCCCACCTGCCAGAAGACGTTGCACGCCTGTGCGCCGTTGATCAGGTTGACGCTGCTGGCCGACGCAGTGGTGAGGGTCGAGCCCGCCTGCATGATGAAGACGGCATTCGCGTCGCCCCCGCCGTCGAAGGTAAGCGCGCCGGTGAGACCGATCGAGGATGCGGAGTTGTAGACCCCGGGGAGGAGGGTCTGTCCGCCGAGGTCCCTGACGATCGGCGAGGGTGGACCCTGGGCGGCCGCGTTGTCATAGGCGGGAACCCAATCCTGCTTGGCCTGCTGCGTCACTGCGTCGCCGCCGTGATTCGTCCCGCTGACGGTCAGCGTTGCCGTGCCTGACATCGTCGTCGTCGGAAAGGTCCCGATATCACCGCCGATCGTCGTCGGGCCGGTGTTGGTGACGCCCGAGCCCGCCAGCACCGCGAACGGCTCCGTCGTGCCCAGCGGGGGCGGGAGTAGAGCTGACGCCGCCCTAGCTTTGGCTTTGGCTCTGGCGCGCGCCGCTTGCGCGACGGCTTTGACGCAGCGGGCCTTGGCGGCCTTGGTGCGCTGTGACGAGCAGGGGGCGGGATGTCTCGGCTTTGGAGCTGCGGACGCTACGCCGGTCGCCGACAGCGACGCGACCAGCAGGGCGAGCGCGAGCGACGACTTCGCGGCGAAGGGCACACGCGCCGCATGCGGTGGTGACAGTTGGGCACTCATCGGGAGCCTTCCTCATTCGAGTGGTGCCGGCCGAGCGGCCGGGTGGCTCCGTCCTGCGCTGTTGAGGGCGGCTGCTGCGTGGCGTCGACGCCGGCTCGCGCGGTTTACGCGGGACGGACATGTCTGAGGCGCCGTTTCTTGAGTCTACCCGGTGCCGCGCGGCAGGAAACCGGCAGCTCCGCAAGTTAACTCATAGTCCGGCTCCCGGGGCGATGGAGCCAGCAGACGATGGCTGCTCACCACAGCCGCCGCCAGGTCTGCGAGCTTGTGCCCGCTGCGCTGCGATTGCTCCCGCAGCATCGCGAAGGCCTCGTCGGCGCCGATCGCGTAGCGACCCATCAGGATGCCCTTCGCCTGCTCGATCACCGCCCGACGGCCGAAGGCTCCCTGGAGCTTGTGATATTCGCTGAACCGCTGAAGCGTGATGTCGATCGCGCTCTGCAGCTCTTGCGGGGTGGTGTCGACGATGTAGGCGAACACGCCCCGCTTGGCCGCCTCGTGGACGTAGGCGGGCTCCGAGGCTGAGAGCAGTGCGATCACCGGACACGCCGATTCCTGCACGATCTGCTCGATCATCTCGAGCGCGTGCTCGGAGGAGAGGCCGAGCCAGACAAGGGCAACGTCCGGCCGGACACGAGCCGTCAACGCGCCGACCGATCGCACGTCGACGCCTTGCCCGACCACCTCGTGGCCGAGCTCGGTCACGATCGCCGCAAGCCGGTCGAGGCGCTCGGCCCCCTCGTTCGCGATCAGGATGCGTAGGGTCTCCATGTCTCCCTGTGAGTGCTCTCGACACTGCGGGCTGAGACCGGCCAACAACTGCCCGTACTCAGCCCATTCCGCAACGGAACGCCTCGTTCGCAACGCAATCATACTGGGTGCTCGCGGTGCTTATTGTCAAGCTCGGCCGGTGCCGGAGTTCTCGCCCGACGTTTTCAATGCATCGTCGGTCCTCATTAGCCTGGGCCTCGGGCCGCCGCTCCTGCCACGAGCACCACCGCCGCCTTTTTGCTTACACAGTAAGTGTTAACGTACCTAGGAACGACACTTCCCCCGCGTCGCGGCGTCACTGCGTCTAAGCACCCGGCCTTCGCCCACGTTTGGTTGTGCGTCGCGTGCTGCGGGTGGCTGACTCCCGCCGGCCCGCCAAGCTCGTCGCGGGTCTCAGCTACGGGCCCTTGCGGGTGGCTATCACCTCGTCCACCGTCGGCGCGTTCGGGGCGGCCAGGGATCGCGGTCGACCGCACACCCGGTCCACCGCGGGCCCGGAGTGACCGGCACACCGTGCGTGCTCGCCAGCGCGGCGGGGACCGACCATGGCCGGGACCGGCGCGCCTCCCCGACTCACCTTCGGGCGCCCCTCGTCGGCGTCAGCGCGGCCGCTTGAGCCGCCCCACCAACTCCGCCCACGGCAGCGTGTTGAGCACCGCCGCCGGCCCGAGCCACGCCCGGCGGGCGGTCCAGATCCCGTAGCGCAGGACGTCGAAGCCGGGGCTCGAGTGGGCGTCGGAGTTGATCAGGATGCCGACCCCCGCCTGGGCCGCGGCCCGGGCGTGGACCTCGCCGAGGTCACGCCGGTTGGGGTTCGAGTTGATCTCGAGCAGCGTCCCCGACGCCGCGGCAGCGGCGATCACCGCGTCCATGTCGACCGGATACGGCGGCCGCCGCTCGATCATGCGACCGGTCGGATGGCCGATCGCGTCGATCAGCGGATGCCCGGTCGCGGCGACGATCCGGGCCGTCATCGCGTCGCTGCCGATCTGGAACGCCGTGTGCACGCTGGCGATCACCCAGTCGAGCTCGGCCAGCAGGTCATCGTCGTAGTCGGGCGACCCGTCCGGGAGAATGTTGACCTCGCTGCCGGCGAGCAGGCGGATCTCGGGCATGCGCGCGTCGATCTCGCGGATCCGCTCGATCTGACGGCGCAGCTCGTCGGGGGAGACGTGGTTGCCGAAGCCGTGGCTGGCCGAGTGGTCGGTGATCGCCAGGTACTCGTAGCCGCGGCCGGCGGCCGCCCGTGCCATCTCGGCGATCGTCTCCCGCCCGTCGGAGGCCACCGTGTGGCAGTGCAGGTCGCCGCGGATGTCGCCGACCTCGATCAGCTCGGGCCGCGGCCGGTCGAGCTCGCCGCGGTTCTCGCGCAGCTCCGGCTCGATGTAGTCGAGGCCGAGCAGCCCGTAGACCTCGGCCTCGGTCGCGCACCGGTGGACGACCCCGGTCTCCGCCGCGAGCACGCCGTACTCGGACACGCTGAGGCCCCGCCGGACGGCCCGTTCGCGCAGGGCGGCGTTGTGGGGGCCCGAGCCGGTTAGATGCTGGAGGAGGTTGCCGAACTGGTCGGGCGCCACCGCCCTGACCTCGACCGGCATCCCCGTATGGGTGACCCCGCGGGCTGCCCCGTCGCCCGTCCGCCCGCCGCGGTCGAGCGCCTCGAGATCCGGCAGCGCGTCCAGCAGCTGCCGGGGGTCCTCGGCGGCGATCACGACGTCGATGTCCTTCACGCTCTCGGCCCGCCGGCGGATCGACCCGGCCAGCTCGATTCGCGTCGACCCGTCGCCGGCCCGAGCCCGCAGCTCGCCGACGATCAGCTCGCCGACCGCCAGCGCCCGGTCGAGCAGCACCCGCCGCGCCCGGGGCTCGCCGGCTTCGACGGCGGCGAGCGACGCCAGCACCGACTGCTCGAACTTCTCCCCGAAGCCCCGCACCTGCCGCAGCCGCTCGCCGCGCGCAGCCGCCCCCAGGCTCTCGAGCGAGTCGATCCCGAGCTCGTCGAACAGGCGCCGGGCCCGTTTGGGACCGAGGCCCGGCAGCGCCGTCATCGCCAGCAGCCCGGCGGGGAACCGGGCGCGCAGCTTCTCGGCGGCCGGGATCGTGCCCGTCTCGATCAGGTCGAGAATCTTGCGCTCGAGCGTCTGGCCGATCCCGGTCAGCTCGGTGACGCGCCCGGCGAGCGCCAGCTCGGCCACCGAGACCGGGGCGTCGCGGATCGCCTTGGCCGCGTTGCGGTAGGCGACCACGCGGTGGATCACCGCCCCGTCGAGCTCGTAGAGGTCGCCGAGCTCGTCGAGCGCGGCCGCGATCGTCGTGTTTGAGGTCGGGGTGATTCATCTAGGGTAAGCCGCCATGCCCGGCCCCGCATGGCTGATCCTGCCGACGTACGACGAGGCCGAGAACATCGAGGCGGTGGTCGCCGCCGCCCTGCCCGCGCTCGCCGCCGGGGCGCCCGACGGTCACCGGCTGCTCGTGGTCGACGATTCGTCGCCGGACGGCACCGGCCGGATCGCCGACCGCCTCGCCGCCGCCGACGACGCCGTCGAGGTCCTCCACCGCCACCATCGCGAAGGCCTCGGCCCGGCCTACCTCGCCGGCTTCCGGCACGCGCTCGCCCACGGCGCCGGGACGGTGCTCGAGATGGACGCCGACTTCTCCCACGATCCGGCCGATCTCACCCGGCTGCTCGGGGCCGTCGACGCCGGGGCCGATCTCGCGCTCGGCTCGCGCTACGTCCCCGGGGGCGCCGTCGTCGACTGGGGCGCGACGCGGCGGCTGCTCAGCCGCGGAGGTTGCATCTACGCCCGCTCCGTGCTCGGCCTGTCGGTCAGGGACCTGACCGGCGGCTTCAAGTGCTTTCGCCGGGAGGTACTCGAGGCGATCGACCTCGACACCGTCCGCTCGCACGGCTACGCCTTCCAGGTCGAGCTGACCTACCGGGCGATCCTGCGCGGCTTCGCCGTCACCGAGGTGCCGATCGTCTTCCGCGACCGCCGCCTCGGTCGCAGCAAGATGTCGCCGCTGATCGCGATCGAGGCCTGCTGGATGCTGCCGCGGCTGCGCCTCGCCGCCCGGCGGGGCGACTGACTCAAGCCGGCGCTCGCGCCGGCCGATGCGCTCTGGTGGCCACCGTGACGCCGGCGCCTTCGGCCTATGCCTTCGTCGAGGGGGTTCGCAGCACCCGGCACACGCTCGAGACGTGGCGGC
The DNA here is from genome assembly GCA_963742705.1 of uncultured Solirubrobacterales bacterium. Classification (GTDB taxonomy): domain Bacteria; phylum Actinomycetota; class Thermoleophilia; order Solirubrobacterales; family Solirubrobacteraceae; genus Palsa-513. Next base: position 155,443 of record CAVUMZ010000007.1, read on the forward strand.
GGGCCCCCTGGTCGGTGCTGCGCGTCTGGCTGCTCGGCAGCCTCGCCGCCGCCACGTGCCTGCTCGGGGCCGTCTGGGCGATCGCCGGGATCGCCAGCCCGGCCCAGGCGATCGTCAACCGGCCGCCGTTCGTCGTCGGCCACGCGCGCGACGTGGTCTGGGTGCTCGGCCACAACCTGCTCGTCCTCGCCCTCCACGCGATGGCCTGCGTCGCCGGCTTCATCGCCGGCAGCTCGCTCCCGCTCCAGGCGCGCGAGCAGCTCGGCCGCACGCGCTGGCTGCACGAGCACGGCGGGCGCTTCGCGATCGTCTTCGTGATCGCCGCGACGACCTTCTCGCTCTCGGCCCAGGCGCTCGTGATCGGGACCCAGGCGGCCAGCGTCGCCGCCGCGCTCCACACGTCGCCCGGCCTCCTGCTGACGCTGCTGATGCCCCACGCCCTGCCCGAGCTGACGGCGCTGTTCCTGCCGCTCGCCGCCTGGATCATCGCCAGCCGGCGCGGGCAGTGGGATCAGCTCCTGGCGGCGACGGTCGTGACCGTCGCGATCGCCCTGCCGACGCTGGTGCTCGCCGCCGTCTTCGAGGTCTACGTCGCCCCGCACCTGTTCGCCCTGGCCCTCGGCTAGGACGCACTACACTTTGTATAGTAATGAGACGCAGCCGATCCGAAGGAGAGCAAATGGGCACACTTGCCGCCGTCACCGACGCCAACTTCCAGGCTGAGGTCATCGAATCAGAGACGCCGGTCCTCGTCGACTTCTGGGCCCCGTGGTGCGGGCCGTGCCGCGTCGTCGGCCCCGAGCTCGAGAAGATCGCCGCCGACCGCGAGGATCTGAAGATCGTCAAGCTCAACGTCGACGACAACCAGGCCACCGCCGCCCAGTTCGGCGTCCTCTCGATCCCGACGATGATCCTCTTCCGTAACGGCGCCGCCGTGCAGACGCTGGTCGGGGCGCAGAAGCGCAAGGGCATCGAGGCCGCGCTGGACCCCGCCCTCGCCTGATCCGGGACGACGCACCCGGGCGGCCGCCGGCCGCTCGGAGCTGCGACGCCCGAAGCTGTTTCGCGCAGCGGGCACCGGCGCAGCGGGGCGGGGCCTGACGCGGAGTGCCGCTCGGCGGCACCGTACGGCGTGATCGCCGCGCTGTCGGTCCTAGGCGAATTAACTATGCAGGCTGCTACTACCTAGGCAGATATACGGGTTTTTAGCGAGTTGCTTATGCGGCCGTAACGGCTGCCGAGTCATTCGCATCCGCCTGTTCGCCCCCCTCGCCCTTCCCCTCGCCGCCCGGACCGACTGGTCCGCCGCCGCGGGTGACCGCACGGCTCCCGTCGCCCCGGACGACGACGAGCCTCCCGATCGGCCCGGCCTCGGCAGCGATCAGCGGGGGACCACCCTGATCGAGCTGCTGGTGGTGCTCGCCCTGCTGAGCGTCGTCGTCGCCGCCAGCTTCGCGTTCCTGATCACCGGCACCCGCGAGCAGCAACGCGACCAGGCGTTCGGCCAGGAGGTCGCGAGCACGCAGACCGCCCTGGCCCGCTTCACGCACGACCTCCGCTCGGCGACGAAGATCATCTCGGCCGGCCCGAACGCGATCGAGTTCCTGCTCCGCGACGCGAGCGGCGTCAACTACGACATCAGGTACGACTGCTCGGCGGCCGACTCCCTCGGCGGGAGCTTCCGGCGCTGCGCGCGGCTCCAATCGCTCTACCCCGCGGCGCTGCCGGCCGTGCCCGCGAGCGCCGGCTCGCTCGACATCCAGCACGTGGCGAACGGGTCTATCGCCGCCTACTGCAACGGCACCGGCACGCTCTCGGCCGGCTCGGTCTTCTTCTACGCGGATCCGGCCGTGCCCGACACGACGCCGACGCCGCCGGCCTGCGACGAGAGCTACGAGGACACGATCGCCAGCCTCGCCCCGCCCTAAGTCCAAGTCACGATGAAGGTCCCGGCTTCGGGTGATCTCAAGAGCGGCGGCCTCACGCACACGACTACGTTCGCGACCGCCGTCTACCTACGCAACCAGGACTCGGGGGCATGATGCGCCGCGAGGAGGGCTTCTCCCTGATCGAGCTGCTCGTCGCGATCACGGTGCTGCTCGTGGGAACGGTCGCGGCGATCAGCGCGTTCGACGCCGGCCGGCGGCTCTCGAGCGTCGCCGAGCGCCAGACGTCGATCGCCCACCGCGCCCAGCTCGAGCTCGAGCGCGTCGCCTCGCTGCCCTACAGCCAGGTGGGCCTGACCGCGTCGCCCGCGGCGTCCGCCGCTCCGACTGATCCCGGCTACTACGTGACGATGCCGGCCAGCGCCTGCCCGGCCGCGCCGGCCGGCGTCCCGCCGACCTACCAGCCCGACCATGCCCCCGGCGGGTCGACGGTCACCGAGCCGCTCGTTGTCGACGGCTGCACCTACGGCGCCACGGCGTTCGTCGGCGGGACCGTCGCGCCGTCGCAGCCGTGGAGCGACGCAACGTCGAGCGGCTACGTCTACGACTACATCACCTACGCCAGGGACCCGAACTGTACCGGCGGCACGATCTGCCCGACTGACCGCGACTACAAGCGCGTGACGGTCGTCGTGACGATCAGCGGGGTCGCCCAGCCGACCGCGCCGGCGCTCGTGTCGACCTACATCGCCGATCCGAACGCGATCCCGACCGGCGCGCCCAGCAACAGCCAGCAGAACCCGCTGCAGAGTCCGAACACCGAGTGCGGCAACGGCGGCGGCGCCCAGGTCCTGTGCAACAACGCCCTGAGCGGAACGCCGATCACCTACTTCCTCAGCGACACCCCGTACGGCAGCGGCTACTCCCCGCCGTCGTGCAGCGGCAACAACCTGCACCCGACGCTGCTGAGCGCCCTGAGCTCGCTGCTCACCGGGTCGCCCGACCAGCTGATCGCCTCGCCGCCGACCGGGGCCTGCTCGACGCCTCCGTGCTTCGCGCTCAATCTCGGCTGCGCGACGACCCCCGGCGTTCCGCTCGTGCCGGCCAGCGGCGCCAGCAGCGGCAGCTGCGGGGCCCCGCCGGCCGACAACACCAAGACCCACACCTGGGTGGCGCCAGCCGTCCCGGCCGGCACGACGCTCAACCTCAACGGCACCGGCGGGGTGACGACCTACCTCGAGTCGTCAAGCGGCGTCGCGGTCGCCGCCACGGTCTGCCTCGGGTTGTACATCGTCCCCGGGGGACTGCTCGGCGGCGTGCTCGGCAGCCTCCTGTCGCAGCCGATCGGCGTGATCGCGCAGGCCCATGTCACGGCGGCGGCCGGCGTGCCGACGCCCGTCTCGTTCAACTTCAACGTCGGGCAGGCCGCGGCGATCAGCAGCACGGTCCTGAACCTCGCCCGGGTCGAGGTCGTGGTCTGGGTCGCCGCGTCGGCCGCCACCAACGTCGGGCTCGCCTACGACCAGGCGCAGCTCGCCTCCCAGATCACCCTGATGGCGACATGACGCGGCTGCGCGAAGAGCACGGCATGGCGCTCGTGGTGGCGCTGCTGGTGATGATGATCACCCTGTTGCTCGCCGGGGTCGCGGTGACGGTGGCCGTCCACACCAACAGCCTCGCCAACCGCGACACCGGCGGCAAGACCGCGCTCCAGGCGGCGGACGCCGGCCTGCACGTCGCCACGTACCGGCTCAACGTGCTGCGGCCGGACGCCGGCCACTGCCCGACGAGTCCGGCGACGACGATCGCCAGCGGCAACCTCTGTGCGCGCGTCGGACCTGAGACGCTCGGCAACGGCGTCAGCTTCCAGTACTGGGTCTCGGGCCCGCTGGCGTCGACCGACAGCTGCGCCGGCACTACGGTCAGCAACGGCCAGAACGTGATCGCCCAGCGCTGCGTCACGGCCGAGGGGCTCGTCAACGGCACGATCCGCGCCCGGGTCGAGGAGCGCGTCGCCGCGTACAACTCCCAACCCGTCTTCCCGGCCGCGATCTACGGCACCAAGAGCGTGACCATCAGCAACAACAACGTCGTCCTCGGCACGGCGCAGAACCCAGCGCTGATCGGGACCAACGGGACGCTGACGATCGGCGGCGGCACGACGATGATCGACGGCTACGCGGTTCCCCCGGGTGCGACGGTGATACCCGCGGGGGCGTCAGGCGGGGCCGGCCCGGTGATCGCGCTGGCGAGCCCCTGGCCGACGCTGACCCCGGTCAACCCGGGCACGTCCTGGCAGAACACGACCTACCCCGGGGGCAGCTGCGGGCCGCCGGCGCCGATACCGCAGACCAACTGCGACTACCGGCTGGCCAGCGGCCTCGACAGCAGGACGGGCAGTGTCACGTTCAACGCGACCACCCGGGTACTCGCCCTCGGCAACAACAGCTCGGTGACCCTGGCCGGCGGCGTCTACAACTTCTGCCAGCTCACCCTGTCGAACAACTCGACGGTCTATATCGCCCCGGGGGCGACGACGACGATCTTCGTCGACTCGCCGACCGATCCCAACTCGGGCCAGGTCGGCAGCCTCACCAACCCGCCCTGCACCCCGGGCACGGGGACGTTCTCGATGGCCCAGAACGCGGCGCTGAACCCGGGCATCGGGTCTGTGGCCCTGAACGCGCAGATCTACGTCTACGGGAACCCCGGCGCGCTGCCGCCGAGCCTGGGGTCAAACAGCGTGACGCTGTCGAACAACAGCAACAGCGCCTACGCCCTCTACGCGCCCTACTCGGACGTGACGCTGAGCCCGAGCAACAACAGCATCTTCACGGGAGCGATCGCCGGCTACACCGTCACGCTGGGCCAGGCGTCGCACTTCACCTACGAGCCCGACACCAACACGCTCCAGGCGGGTTCGCTCGGCGTGTTCTACCGCACCTACTGGGAGCAGTGCCCGACGCTGCCGAGCACCAGCGATCCGCGCTCCGGCTGCTGATCAGGCGCGCTGGAGCGCGATCACGAGCTTGCGGCCGTCGACGGTGACGGTCTCCCCGGCGCCGATCCCGTCGATCGCCAGCTGGGTGGCGAGGGTCTCGCCGGCGATGTAGTCGTCGTGTACCCGGGCCGCGTCGAGCAGCTCGGCGTCGCCGCCCAGGGCGAGCGAGATCCGGTCCTCGACCTCGAGGCCGGCGGCCTTGCGCGCCGCCTGCACGGCGTGGACGATCTCCCGGGCGAGCCCCTCGCGCACGAGCTCGGGGTCGAGTGCCAGCTCGAGCGCCACGGCGTGCGAGCCGTCCCGCTCGAGCCCGTAGCCCTCGAGCGGGGCGAGCGTGACGATCAGGTCCTCGGCCTCGAGCTCGTGGTCGTGGCCGTCGACCGAGATCGCCACGCGGCTGCCGCCGCGCAGCGTCGCCGCGACGTGGGCCGGGTCCAGGCCGGCGATCGCCGCGGCGGCGTGCGGCATCGACCGGCCGAAGCGCGGGCCGAGCGTCCGGTAGTTGGCCTTGACCTGGTGCTGGCCGAGCTCGTCGGCGGCGGCGACGAAACGCAGGCGGCGGACGTTGAGCTCGTCGCGCACGAGCTCGCCGAGGCGCTCGATCGCCGCCCGCTCGCGCGGACTCGCCACGACGATCGCCTCGCGCAGCGGCTGGCGCGTGCGCACCTTGGCCTGGGCCCGCGCCGCCCGACCGAGGCGCACCGTCTCGCGGGCGGTCGCCATCGCGAACTCGAGCTCGTCGTCGCGCGCGCCGGCCACCGGGTAGTCGGCGAGGTGCACGCTCGGCAACGTCCCGTCGAGGTTGTCGTAGACCTCGTCGGCCACGAACGGCGTGAACGGGGCGAGCAGGCGGGCGACGGTGACCAGGCACTCGCGAAGCGTCGCGAAGGCGGCCGGGTCGCCGTCCCAGAAGCGCCGGCGGGAGCGGCGGACGTACCAGTTGGAAAGGTCGTCGACGAAGGCGCCGATCGCCCGGCCGCCGGCCGTAGCGTCGTAGGCGTCGAGACGGTCGCCGGCCTCGGCGACCGTCTCGGCCAGGCGCGAGAGCACCCAGCGGTCGAGGTCCGACGGGCTCGCCTGGGCGCTCGGGTCGACGCCGGTCGCGTTGGCGAACAGCACGTAGAAGTAGTAGGTGTTCCAGAGCTGGCGCAGGAGCAGCTGGCCGGCCTCGCCGACTGCCTCGGCCCCGAAGCGGTAGCCGTCCCACGGGGCCTTGGCGGTGAAGAAGTACCAGCGCAGGGCGTCCGCGCCGTACCGGTCGAGGATCTCGTCGGGGGCCACGATGTTGCCGCGCGACTTCGACATCTTCTGGCCCTCGCCGTCGAGGATCAGCCCGAGGCAGACGACGTTGCGGTACGGCGCCCGGTCGTGGAGCAGCGTCGACACGGCGAGCAGCGAATAGAACCACCCGCGGGTCTGGTCGAGCGCCTCGCAGATGAAGTCGGCCGGAAAGGACTGCTCGAAGCGCTGCTCGTGCTCGAACGGCGCGTGGTGCTGGGCGAACGGCATCGCCCCGGAGTCGAACCAGACGTCGATCACCTCGGGCACCCGGTGCATCGGCTCCCCGCAGTCGGCGCACGGGAACTCGATCTCGTCGACATAGGGCCGGTGGGGATCGCCGACCGGCGTCCCCGACCGGCGCTCGAGCTCGGCGAACGACCCGATGCAGACGTGGTGGCCGCCGGCGCAGCGCCAGATCGGCAGCGGCGTGCCCCAGTAGCGCTCGCGCGACAGGGCCCAGTCGACGTTGTTGGTCAGCCAGTCGCCGAAGCGGCCGTGCTTGATGTGCGCCGGGTGCCAGTCGACCGTCTCGTTCGCCGCCAGCAGGCGGTCGCGGACCTTCGTGGTGGCGATGTACCAGGACGGCTTGGCGTAGTAGAGCAGCGGCGTCCCGCAGCGCCAGCAGTGGGGGTAGGAGTGCTCCTTGAGCTCGGCTCGCAGCAGCCGCCCGCGCCGGCGCAGGTCCTCGACCAGGTCGGCGTCGGCTTCCTTGACGAAGCGCCCGGCGTACTCGCCGATCGACTCGTCGTAGGTCCCGTCCAGGCGGACGGGGTTGACCACGTTCAGGCCGTACTCGGCGCCCAGGCGGAAGTCGTCCTCGCCGAAGGCGATCGCCGTGTGGACGAGGCCGGTGCCGTCATTGTCGGAGACGAAGTCGGCCATCAGCACCGTGTGGCCCCGGTCGCCCCAGGCCGCGCCCGGGAGGTAGTCGAACGGCGGCACGTAGGCGATCCCGTCGAGCTCGCGGCCGGGAAAGCCGCCGAGCACCTCCGCCTCCTCGCCGAGCACGCGGCCGACGAGCGACTCGGCGAGCACGTAGACCGTGCCCTGCCAGCGCGCCCGGACGTAGATCAGGTCGGGGTCGGCGGCGATCGCCGCGTTGGCGACCAGCGTCCACGGGGTCGTCGTCCAGATCAGCAGCTCGTCGCCGGCGTCGAGCGGGCCGGCCGCGGCCGCGACCGGCATCCGGACGTAGACCGACGGATCGAACACGTCCTTGTAGCCCAGGGCGACCTCGTGCGAGGACAGGGCGGTGCCGCAGCGCGGGCAGTAGGGGACGACCTTGTGACCCTCGTAGAGGAGGCCCTTGGCGTGGATCTGCTCGAGCGCCCACCAGACCGACTCGATGTAGGAGTCGTCGAGCGTGCGGTAGGCGTCGTCGAGGTCGATCCAGAAGCCGATCCGCTCGGTCAGGCGGTTCCAATCCTCCAGGAACTCGAACACCGACTCGCGGCAGCGGCGGTTGAACTCGGCGATCCCGAACGCCTCGATCTCCTCCTTGGACTCGAGCCCGAGCTGCTGCTCGACGGCGATCTCGACCGGCAGGCCGTGGCAGTCCCAGCCGCCCTTGCGCTCGACCCGGTAGCCGCGCATCGTCTTGTAGCGCGGGTAGATGTCCTTGAAGACCCGGGCGAGGACGTGGTGGACGCCGGGCCGGCCGTTGGCCGTCGGCGGCCCCTCGTAGAAGACCCACGGGTCGGCCCCGTCGCGCTGGCGCAGCGACGCGGCGAACACGTCGCGCTCGCGCCACCGCTCGAGCACCTCGAGCTCGAGTGCGGGGAACGACTGCTGGGGATCGACGGTCCGGTGGGCCATGGGCCCACTTGATTCTAGGTTGGCGGCCCGGCCGAGCCGGCCCCGCCGAGTCGGCAGGCTCAATGGTACTCTTCGGGCATTAAGGCAACCATTGACAAGGCGGGGCGTCTGGTTATCCCCAAGGTGCTGCGCGACCGCCTCGGCTTGGGTCCCGGCACGGTCGAGGTGCACGCCGACGGGGCCGGGCTCCGGATCGAGCCCGTGGCCGCCGAGTCGGTCGAGGAGCACGGGAGCTGGCTGGTGATCCCGGCGTCGGGCGTGGTCCTCGACGACGACGGCGTGCGCTCGCTGCGCGATGGCGACCAGCGCTAGCCGCGACGCGCTCCTGCTCGTCGACACCAGCGTCGCCGTGGCGCTGACGGTGGCCGACCACCGCAACCACGGGGCAGTCATTGACGCGCTCGCCGGCAGCCGATTGGGCCTCGCCGGCCACGCCGCCTTCGAGACATATTCGGTGCTGACGCGGCTCCCCGGGCCGGCCCGCCGCACGCCGGCGACCGTGGCCCGGCTGTTGGCCGCGAACTTCCCGCACTCGCGGTTCCTCGGCGACGGGGCCACGGCGGCGCTGCTGGCGCGGCTGCCGGCCGCGGGCATCGCCGGAGGCTCGGTGTACGACGCCCTCGTTGGCGCCGCCGCGGCGGAGCACGGCCTGCCGCTGGCGACACGCGACGCCCGGGCGCTCGACACCTACCGGGCGCTCGACGTCGACTTCCGGCTGCTCGCCTGACCGGCCCGGGTCAGGCGGCGAGCTTGCGGCAGATCTGGGCCAGCGAGCGCTTCTCCGCCTCGTCGAGCACGGCGAAGGTGTCGGCGACCCGGCGTGTGTGCTCCGGGAACAGCCGGTCGACCGCCGCCTGGCCGGCGTCGCTCAGGGCGATGCTCGCCGCTCGCCGGTCGCGCGCCAGTCGCCGCCGGTCGACGAGGCCGGCCGCGACCAGCGTCGAGACGACCTCGCTCGCGTTCGCCTTCGACATCCGCAGCCGCGCCCGCAGCGCCCGCATCTCGAGCTCGCCCCCGGCGGTGTTCAGCACGACCAGGACCGAGAAGCCCGACGCCGAGAGCCCCTCCCGGGCGAGCTCGCCCGACAGCTGGCGCCGCACGCTCGCCTCGGCCCGCAGCAGCGAGTCGAGTGCGCGGTGAGCCAGCGGATCGCCCGGGACGAGACCCATCTCCATCCAACGCTAATCGCGCCGGCGGACGTCAGCCCTGGGAATACGATGGCTACGATGCCGCGCCGCGCCAGCAGACCCCTGGGGATCGTCGCCGGCGTCGCGCTCGGTCTCGCCGGGTGCGGCGGGACGCCGGCCCTGCCCGTCGCCTGCACCGTCAGCGCGGACGCCTACGACCATGCCCTCGCGGCGGCGCCCGGGCCGGTCCGCCTGACCGACGGCACGCCGATCTCGACCTGCGTCGCCCGCGCCCGCTCGACCGAGCAGCTCGAGCAGGTCGGCGGCCTGCTGAGCACCGAGGCCGACCGCCTCGCCGCCCGCGCCGTCGCCGACCCGGCCGCCGCGCTCGCGCTCGGGTACCTCGTCGGCGCGACTCGGCGCGGGGCCGCCCAGACCAACGGGGTCGCCGCCGAGCTGGCCCGGCGGGTCGAGACCGCGGCGGCGCTCCGCGGCGCCGGCGCCGCCTCGCTGCAGGCGCTCCATCGCGGCATCGTCGCCGGGCAGCCCGGCGGATGAGGCTCCGGCTCTACCACCACGGCGACGGCGCCCGCGATCGCCTACCGCGAGACCGGCACCGGCCCGACCCTGGCCCTGCTGCACTCGGCGATGCTCTCGCACAAGGAGTGGGAGCCGCTCGTCGACTCCCTGTCTGACCGCTTCCGCCTCGTCCTGCCCGACCTGCCCCTGCACGGCGACTCGGAGGCCGGCTCGGCCTTCCCGTACACCCGCGAATGGTTCCTCGACGTGCTCGCCGGGTTCAGCGCCGAGGTACTCGGCCCGCGCCCGCTGCTCGGCGGCCACGACCTCGGCGCCGAGCTCGCCCTCCACGCCACGCTCGACGGCCGCATCACCCCGAGCCGGCTGGTCCTGATGCCCAACCGCATGCACGGCAGCCCGACCCACGCCCGCCTCCGGCGAACCTGGCGGATCGCCGTGCGCGCCGCCGCCGTCCCCGGTCTCGACCGCGCCCTCTCCTACGGCGCCCAGGCCGTGTTCCGGCCCGAGCTCGGCCCGAAGCTCTCGGCCCGCGGCACGCCCGAGGCGTCGGACCTCGTCCGCCACGCCTTCGCCGACGTCGGCGGCAACGCCAAGCTCGCCCGCTCCTGGGCCCGCTTCGCCGCCCGCTGGCCGTCCGGCGCCCAGGAGCAGCTGCTGGCCGCCTACCCCCGGCTCGACCAGCCGGTCCTGCTGCTGTGGGCCGACGACGACGCCCTGCATCCGCTGGCGCTCGCCGAGGAGGCTCTCGAGCTGATCCCGGACGCCCAGCTGCGCGTCCTGGCCGGCACGGGTTACCTGCTCACTTACGACGACCCGGTCGGCGTCGCCCGGGAACTGGCCGCCTTCTGTGTGTAACGTGGCCGGCCGGTAGCCAAACCATCGGAGGACGAGCACATGACCGATCCGGAGCGCCTCTACGGCGGCGAGACCCAGAAGGCGATCGACAACTTCCCCATCTCCGGTGAGCGCGTTCCCGTCGCCGTCGTGCGCTGGCTGGCTCGGATCAAGGGCGCCGCCGCGACCGTCAACGGCGAGCTCGGGCTGCTCGACGCGGAGCTGGCCGCGAGCATCGCCGCGGCGGCCGCCGCGGTCGCCGCCGGCGACCACGACGACCAGTTCCCGATCGACGTGTTCCAGACGGGCTCGGGGACCTCGACCAACATGAACGCCAACGAGGTGATCGCGACGCTCGCCGGCGCCGGCGCCCATCCCAACGACCACGTCAACCTCGGCCAGTCCTCCAACGACGTCTTTCCGTCGGCCGTCCACCTCGCCGCGCTCGACCAGGTGACAAGCGCACTGCTGCCGGCGCTCGCCGGTCTCGAGCGCACGCTCGCCGGCAAGGCCGCCGAATTCGCCGACGTCGTCAAGTCCGGCCGGACCCATCTGATGGACGCCGTACCCGTGACGCTCGGCCAGGAGTTCGGCGGCTACGCCGCCCAGATCCGCCTCGCCCAGGAGCGCATCGCCGGGACGCTGCCCCGGGTCGCCCAGATCCCGCTCGGCGGCACGGCGATCGGCAACGGCCTCAACACCCACCCCGAGTTCGCCGCCCGGGTCCGCGCCCGCCTGACCGCCGAGACCGGCGTCGACGCCGCGGCCCCGGCCGACCCGTTCGAGGCCCAGGCCAACCGCGACGCCCTGGTCGAGCTCTCCGGCGCCCTGAAGGTGCTCGCCGTCTCGCTGACCAAGATCTGCCACGACCTCTCACTGATGGGCTCCGGCCCCCGCGCCGGGATCGCCGAGCTCCTCCTGCCCGAGCTGCAGAAGGGCTCGTCGATCATGCCCGGCAAGGTCAACCCCGTGATCCCCGAGGTCGTGCTCCAGGTCGCCGGGCAGGTGATCGGCAACGACATGGCCATCACGATCGGCGGGCTCCAGGGACACTTCGAGCTCAACGTCAGGATCCCCCTGATCGCCCGCAACCTGCTCCAGTCGATCACGCTGCTGACCAACGCGATCGGCGTGCTCGACACCAAGTGCGTCACCGGGATCGAGGCCAACCTCGACGGCTGCGCCCGCAGCGCCGAGTCGACGCTGGCCGTCGCCACCGCCCTGAACCCCTACATCGGCTACGACCGCGCCAGCGCGATCGTCAAGGACGCCACGGCCACCGGGCGCACCCTGCGCGAGGTCGCGCGCGAGCACGGCGTCGCCGACGATGTGCTCGACGCCGCGCTCGATCTCCGCAAGATCGCCCGCGGCAACGCCGCGTAACTGGAACCGCCGGCCCGGCCGCCTGCGATCATCGACGCCATGAAGAAGCTCCGTCCCGGCGGGCGCGGGCGTGGGCTGCTCGAGTTCGCGCTCACCATCGCCGTCGCCGTCGGCTTGGCGTTCTCGGTCCAGGCCTACGCCGTCAAGCCCTACAAGATCCCCAGTGCGTCGATGGTGCCGACGCTCCACGTCAACGACCGCGTAATCGTCAACCGGCTCTCGCACCGCCTCGGCGCCGATCCGACCGTCGGCCAGATCGTCGTCTTCAACCCGCCGCACGGGGCCGACTTCACGCCCGCCCGCTGCGGCGTTCCGGTCCCCCCGGGGAGCGCCTGCCCGACGCCGACGAGCACGCCGAGCTCCCAGACCTTCATCAAGCGGGTCGTCGGCGTCGGCGGCGACCGCATCGCCGTAACCGGCGGCCATGTCCTGCGCAACGGTGTGCGCGAGGCCGACTCCTACACGGCACCCTGCGCCGACGGCCAGGGCTGCGACCTCCCGAACCCGATCACCGTTCCCCGGGGCTACGTCTTCCTGATGGGCGACAACCGCGGCGACTCCGACGACAGCCGCTTCTGGGGCCCGGTGCCGCTCACCTGGGTCGTCGGCCAGGCGATCTCCGTCTACTGGCCGCCCGGGCGGCTCGGCACGCTCTGAGGAGCCGTCAGGGCCAGGTGAGTCGGTGGGCGAGCTCGGTTGGCGCGAGCTCGATCAGCCCGCTGCGGGCGACGGGCTCATATTCGCCGTTACGCAGCCCGAGCCAGGCGACGGATCGCTCCCCGGGATCGACGATCAAGATCTCGTCGACGCGGTGGGCGGCGTAGAACGGGAGCTTCTGCCAGGTCTCGTCTCCCGGGGAGAGGATCTCCACGATGAGTGCGGCGGTCGGGAGCCACACGCCGGCGGCTCCCGGGCGGTGCAGTCCTCCGTCGGGCACGCGGAAGTCGTGTTCGGACTCGCCGAGGTTGAACTCGTGCATCGTTGGTATCAGGCCGGCTGCGCGCGCCGGGCTGTCGAGCAGCACGGCGAGCTGTTGGGCCACATGCGCGTGCTCGAAGCTGGGGGCGGGAACCATGTGGTGGACACCCTGCCACACCTCGTCGAGGCGGTCGACGCCAGCCCGGTGGCGACGCTCCAGCAGCGCCTGAAGCTCTGGAGGAGGGCTGCCCAGTACGAGCGTTGGCATGCCTCTGAGCCTACCGGCCGACTCGCTCGGCCGCGAGATGCGCCGCCGTGGAGCCCCGCGCGTTTCGCGCGCGTCGCGCCAGCCTGGGGTGGTTTCCCGAGCATACCGCGCATCAGTGAACATCTGAATCATCTATCATTTGTTCCCATGACTCACGGGGAACACGGCCACGTCGTCCCGCCGGTGATAGACGCGCCGCTCGCCCGGGCGGTGGCCGAGCTGATGCAGGTGCTCGCCGCTCCGAGCCGGGTGCAGATCCTCGGGCGCCTGAAGGAGGGCCCTTGCTCGGTCGGGACGCTCGCCGCAGCGGTCGGGATGGAGTCCTCGGCGGTCTCCCACCAGCTGCGTTCGCTGCGTCAGCTCGGCCTCGTCGTCGGCGAGCGGCGGGGCAAGCAGATCATCTACGGGCTGCACGACTCCCATCTGGCCGAGTTCCTCGACCAGGCCATCTTCCACGTCCAGCACCTCACGCTCGACCCCCGGCCGCTGCTCGCCACGTCCGCGGAGGCCTCGTGACGGGTGCCGCCGGGCCTGAGGCGGCCAGTCAGCACCGCGGTCACGGCCAGGGCGCCCACGCTCACGACGAGCACGGCGGTCTCGCTCACGGCAGCCACAGCCACAGCCACGGGGGGCACGATCACGGGGGGCACGGCCACAGCCATGGTCTCGTCGACCGGTCGATCATGCGCTCCCGCGACGGCCTGAAGACGGTCGCCATCAGCCTCGGCGTCCTGCTCACCACGGCGATCGTCCAGGGCGTCATCTTCCTGGCCACCGGCAGCGTGGCGCTGCTGGCCGACCTGATCCACAACTTCGGCGACGCGCTGACGGCGATCCCGCTCGGCATCGCCTTCGTGCTGCGCTCCTTCGTCGCCGAGAAGCGCGCCGGCTACTTCGTCGTCGCCACGATCTTCGTCAGCGCCTGCGTCGCCGCCGTCACCGCCGTCGACCGGCTGCTCCACCCGCAGACGCTCCACCATCTCGGCATCCTCGCGTCCGCCGGCCTGGTCGGCTTCGTCGGCAACGAGATCGCCGCCCGGATCCGGCTGCGCGCCGGCGCCCGACTGGGGAGTCCGGCCCTGATCGCCGACGGCAACCACGCCCGCACCGACGGGCTCGTCAGCCTCGCGGTCGTCGCCAGCTCGATCGTCGTCGCGCTCGGCCTGCGGCTCGGCGACCCGATCATCGGCCTGACCATCACCCTCGTCATCCTGCGCATCACCTGGCAGTCGTTCCAGACGATCAAGGTCGCCCCGGACCTGCCGGACGAGGCGCAGGCGCCCGGCGCCGCGCGCTAGTGGCCCTGCGCCGCCGCCTGGGCCGCCTTCTCGTCGGCGGCGACCGCGGCGAAGTCGTTCGCGACCACCCCGAAGCTCGACTTCTTCACGCCCTCGTAGTTGATCAGGCCCTTCTGGTTGAGGCCGCGCACGAGCGAGATGTGGGCCACGGCGTGGCGGATCGACCCGCCGGCGAAGGCCGGTGACACGGCGAAGTCGCGCAGGTCCCAGACGAGCATCCCGCTCAAGTAGGGCAGCGTCCGGTAGGTGTTGATGTGGGTCGTCAGCAGGTTCGACTGGAAGTCGTAGCTGCCCGGCACCGGATCCGGGTTGAGATAGTTCGCCTCACCGCCGAACTCGCTGACGATCAGCACCTTGCCCGGGAAGACCTTGTGCAGCGAGTCGAGGCGCTGCTTGATCAGCTGGGCCAGCGTCGTCTGCGAGACGAGCGGCGACTCGTACCAGCCGAGGTAGTTCGTCTCGCCGATCGCGTCGACATTGGCGTAGATCGGCCCGGCCACCTTCGGCGGGTGCGGGCCCCAGATGTCGAGCGCCACGAGCCGGTTGCGGTCGTAGGTGTGGATCCACGCCGCGACGTCCTCGACGTACTTGGCCTGCCCGCCCGGATGCCCGTTGCCGGCCACCTCGTTGGCCAGGTTCCAGGCGATGATCGACGGGTGGACCTGCGCCTGGCGCACGGTGATCCGCGCCCGCTTCTCCGCCAGCCGCTCGAGCGGCGGCGTATTCGACAGCCAGGCACCCGACGGGTCGACGGGACCGACGCCCTGCCAGACGAGGATTCCGGCGGCGTCGAGCCGCTCGAGCAGGCCGAGGTCCAGCGGGTGCTGCGACCGCGTCGCGTTGGCCCCGAGGTCCTTCAGCTCCTGCACGATCGCGTCCTGGTCGGCCGGCGTCAACGCGTCGCCGGTGCCCTGGAAGTCCTCCTGGATCGAAGCTCCGCGCAGGACCAGGGGGGCGCCGTTGAGCGTCAGGTGGCCGCCGGCGTCACCGACTTCGCGCAGGCCGGTCTTCGCCTTGTACTCGCTCTCGTCCCCGACCTTCAGGTCGAGGTCGTAGAGATTGGGGTGCTCGGGCGACCACAGCGACGGATTGTCGATCGTCACCGTCGCCGTCGCCGTGCCCACTTTGCCCTCGCCGAGGTCGACCCCGGCGAAGGGCAGGTTGACCGAGCCGTCGCCGGTGCTCAGGCTCCCGCTCGGGGTGATCGTCCGCTCCGGCGCGTTGTTGTGGACCTCGACGGTGACCGTGACCAGCGCCGAGACCGACCCGTCCGACGCCGGCGCCAAGGTCGTGGTGACCGTCGGGTTGACGAGATCGCTCGCCCCAATCGCCCGCAGCGAGACCTCGCCGTTGATGCCGCCGAAGTTGAACCATGTCCGGTGGAAGCCGGCCGCGCTCTGCCCGGCCGGATCGCGCCAGTCGGTCTTGACCACGAGCGTGTGCGTCCCGGCGGTCGCGTTGAAGTGGTACTCGAACGGCAGGTAGGTGCCCAGGTGCGGCGAGCCGAGGTGCTTGCCGTCGAGATAGACGTCGGCCCGGAAGTTGACCGACTCGAAGCGCAGGGCGTAGACGCCGGCGGTCGACACCGTGAACGCCGTCTTGTACCAGGCGATCGAGCCCGCGTAGTTCTTGACGCCGTTATCCCCGGTGACCGGTGACGCGTTGGCGACATGGGGCACCGACACCGCCCCGCCGGTGAAGTCGCCCTGGGCATAGCCGAGGTGGCCGCCGAGGTTCTTGGGGTCGCGGATCAGGAACCAGCCCTCGCGCAGCGCGATCCGGTTGGTCGGCCCCTCGGCGATCGTCGGCTGGTGCGCCGGGTCGATCGGATCGCCGTGGCCGCTCGTCGCCGACCCGATCACGATGATCAGGATCACGGTAGCGCCCAGCGCCAGCGCCGCACCCGGCACCGCCCACAACAGATTGATGCTCCGATTGCGTGCCGACATCCCCAGCACTCGTTGGAGCATGCGGCCGGGCCGCATGGCTTCTTCTGCACCCACGCTAGGCGGCAATGCTACGGGTTTTGTCGACGGTGTCAGCCGGTACTCGTTGGTGGCGCAACGATCCGGCTACATCCCGGGCCGACGTCAACGGGGCACCCCGGTCGGCCCGCCGGTCGCCAGCATCCGCCCGAGCAGCTCGAGCGCCCCGCGCTTGGACAGCGGCTCGTTGAGGTTGCCGCACTTCGGCGATTGGATGCACGACGGGCACCCGTGCTCGCACCGGCACTCGCCGATCAGCCGCTCGGCGTCGGCGACCAGCGCCTCGAACTCACGGAACGCCTGCCGGGCGATCCCGACCCCGTACGGATGGCCGTCGTGGATGAAGATCGTCGGCCCGCCGGTCTGCGGATGGGCGTTGGTCGACAGCCCGCCGATGTCCCAGCGGTCGCACATCGCGATCAGCGGCAGCACGGCGATCTGCGCGTGCTCGGTCGCGTGGAGCGCCCCGAGCAGGAGCTCCGCCGGGAACTCCCCGCCCAGCACCTCGTCCAGCTCGAACCAGAGCGCCTGCGTGGGGAAGGTCGACGACGGCAGGTCGAGTGCCGTCAGGTCGATCGCCTCGTGATCGCTCGCGCGCCGCCGCTGATAGGCCAGGACCGTGTCGGTCACCGTGACCCGGCCGAACGACAGGCGGACGCCGAGCGTCTCGCGCCGGTCGAGCAGCCGCTCGATCAGCGTCTCCGTCGCGCTCTTGGGCTGCGTGTAGTAGTCCCCGTCGAACGGCTCGACCCAGGCGTCGCGCGACTCGAGATCGAGCGCCCGGACGATGTAGCGCTGCCCGAGGTGGAAGTAGATCGCCCCCTCGTGCAACGTCGAGTAGGCCCGGCTGGCGTCGTCGCTCCCGAGTACCTCGCCCGTCTGCGCCTCGATGATCGCAATGCGCTCCGCCGACGCCGAGCGCAGCGAGACCTCGCCGGCCGGATAGCGCTCGCGCCGGCGCACGACGAACACGGCGTCCTTGCGCCGCAGCTCCCCGGTGCCGACCAGCCGCTCGGCGTAGGCCTCCACCCGGGGCCCGAAGAACTCAGCGTCGCCGACCGGGTCCAGGGGACCCTCGTGCGCGGCGCAGACGAGGTGTTGGAGATGGATCTCCTCCGACTCGTGGTCGAGGATCGCCGCCTCCACCGGCCGGTCGAGGAAGTCGTCGGGGTGGCGGGCGAAGAACTGGTCGAGCGCGTCCTCGCCGGCGATGTACACGGCTAGGCCGCTGCCCCGCCGCCCGGCCCGCCCCCACATCTGCCGCAGGCTCGCCACGGTGCCCGGGAACGAGATCACGACCGCCGCATCCAGGCCGCCGACGTCGATGCCGAGCTCGAGCGCGTCGGTGGTGATCACCGCGGCCAGCTCGCCCCCCGACAGCCGGACCTCGATCTCCCGCCGCTGGGCCGCCGTGTAGCCGGCCCGGTACGGCGTGATCTGCCCCGCCAGCTCGCCCGCCCCGATCCGCTCGAGCTCGGCCTGGGCCATCCGGTGGACGAGCTCGACGCCCTTGCGCGAGCGGACGAAGCAGATCGTCCGCGCCCCGCCGGCCACCAGCCGCGCCAGGAGCTCGGCCCCCTCGGCCAGCGCCGACCGCCGCTGGCCGAGCGCGGCGTCGGTCACCGGCGGGTTCCAGATCGCGATCCGCCGCCGGCTGCGCGGCGACCCGTCGCGCTCGATCAGCGTCAACGTCTCGAACCCCGTCAGGCGCTCGGCCAGCTCCAGCGGGTTGGCGATCGTCGCCGACGCCAGCAGGAAGCGCGGCGACGTCCCGTAGGCGGCGGCGATCCGCCGCAGCCGTCGCAGCACGTTCGCCACGTGCGACCCGAAGACGCCCCGGTAGACGTGCGCCTCGTCGACCACGACGACGGCCAGGTTCGCGAACAGCTCGCCCCACGCTCCGTGGTTGGGCAGGATCCCGAGGTGGAGCATGTCCGGGTTGGTGAGGATCACGTTGGACGTCCGGCGGATCTGCGCCCGCGCCCCCGGCGGGGTGTCGCCGTCGTAGATCGCCGGCCGCACCACCTTCGTCAGGCCGAGCGCGGCCAGTGCCCGGGCCTGGTCCTGGGCGAGCGCCTTCGTCGGATAGAGGTAGAGCGCCCGCGCCCGACGGTCCCGGCAGAGGACGTCGAGCGTCGGCAGGTTGAAGCAGAGCGATTTTCCCGACGCCGTCCCCGTCGTCACGATCACCGGCCCGTCCGCGGCGGCGGCGAACGCCTCCGCCTGATGTGAGTAGAGACCGGTGATACCGACCCCGGCCAGCGCCTCGCCCACCAGCGGATGCAGGTCCTCCGGCAGTCCGGTCCTCGTCGCCGTCCGGGCGAACTCCGACGCTCGGTGGACGACACGGTCGTCGTCCAGCAGGGCGCCCCAGGTGTCCGGCGAGACAGTCGCGGCGGCCGCGGTCACGGGAAGGTCTGCCACCGCTTGGCATAGTAGGCACGCATGGTCGCCCGTTGTGCCTACCTCGATCTCGACGGCACGCTGCTCGGCCGCGGCGCGTCGCTCCTGCACGACGGCGACGGGCGCGTCTCCCTGCTCGGCGTCCGCGCGATCGAGGCCTGCTTGCGCGCCGGCATCGAGGTCGTGCTGATGTCCGGCCGGCGTCAGGCCCAGGTTGGCGAGGACGCCCGCCTGCTCGGGGCGACCTCCTACATCTACGAGGCCGGGTGCGTGCTCGTCTTCGACGGCGAGGAGCACTGGCTGACCGGCGACCTGCGCCCGGGGGAGCGGACCGTGTACGAGCAGATCGAGGCCTCGGGCGCCCCGGCGCTGCTGCTCGACCGCTACCAGGGGAGCCTCGAGTACCACGAGCCGTGGCACACCGGCCGGGAGATCTCCCACCTCTTCCGCGGCCGCGTCGACGCCCCGGAGGTCGACGCCCTGCTGGCCGAGCACGGGCACGGCAACCTGCGAATCGTCGACAACGGCGTCGTCCACCGGCGCTCGGCCGCCCTCGCCGTCCACGACCACGTCCGCGGCTACCACCTGATCCCGGCCGGGGCGTCGAAGACCGCGGCCGTCGCGGCGCACATGCGCGCCCGGGGACTCGGTCGCCACGAGACGTTCGGCGTCGGCGACTCGCGCGAGGACCTGGCCACCGCGGACGCGCTCGGCCACTTCTGGCTCGTCGCCAACGCCGTCGATCGCGACCCGACGCTGCGAGCGGCGGTCGCCGGCCGGCCGAACGTCAGCGTCGCCCAGGAGTCCCACGGGGCCGGCGTCTACGAAGCGGTGGTCACGACGCTCGCCCTCGGGCGCTGAGCAGCCGTCCGCGGTTGCGCCCGCTCACGCCGCCGAGAGTGCTGCGGGTCCTGCGCCACCCCGACTTCCGCTACCTCTGGCTGGCCCAGGCGGCCAGCTTCCTCGGCGACCGCATCGTCACGATCGCGCTCGCCCTCTACGTGATCGGGCTGACCGGCAGCGCCAGCGACCTCGGCCTCGTGCTCGCCGCCCAGGCCCTGCCGCTCGTCGGGCTGCTCCTCCTCGGCGGCGTCTGGGCCGATCGCCTCCCGCGCCACCGCGTGATGATCGCCACAGATCTGGTCCGCTTCGCCGTCCACGCCGTGCTCGCCGGACTGATCCTGGCCGGGACGGTGCGAATCTGGGAGCTCGTCGTGCTCGAGGCCCTGTTCGGCTCCGCCGAGGCGTTCTTCCGCCCGGCGGCGTTTGGCCTGCTCCCGCAGACCGTGCCCGAGGCGGAGATCCAGCAGGCCAAAGCCGTCACGTCGATGGTCGACAACCTCGCCGAGTTCCTCGGTCCGGCCGTCGGCACCGCGCTGGTACTCGGCATCGGCGCCGGGACGGCGTTCGCGCTCGACGCCGCCAGCTTCCTCTTCAGCGCCGCCTGCCTGACGCGCGTGCACCCACGCCCCCGCCGGGCCGCCGCCGCCGACCAGCAGCCGCCGCCGGAGCGGGCGCGCACGCTCGGGTCCGACCTCCGCGCCGGCTTCGACGAGGTCCGCTCGCGGACGTGGGTCTGGGCCACGCTCGCCGCCTTCTCCGTCGCCCTGTTCGCCGGTCTTGCCCCGTGGTTCGTGCTCGGTCCGGTCGTCGCCCGCGAGCAGTACGGCGACATCGCCGTGTTCGGGATCGTCGCCGCGACCCTGGGCGCGGGCACCGTGATGGGCTCGCTGGTCGGCGCCCGCTGGCGCCCACGCCAGCCGATGCGCGCGGCGATGCTCTGCGTCCTGCTCTGGCCGGTGACGGGGATCCTCTACGCCGCCGGCGTCACGCTCGTCATCGTCATCCCGGCGACCGCCGCCGCCGGCGTCGGCGTCGCGCTGTTCGACGTCTGGTGGGAGACGGCGCTCGCCGAGCGGATCCCACCCGAGCTGCTCTCGCGCGTCAGCTCCTACGACTGGATGGTGTCCCTCGGCCTGCTCCCGCTCGGCTACCTCGTCGCCGGGCCGCTGGCCGGCGTGTTCGGATCGATCGCGGTCCTCGCGGCCGGGTCGACCGTCGCCCTGCTGGCCTACCTCGCGGGCCTCGCCCCGCGGGCGACGCGCGAGCTCGAGCGGCTGGGCGGCGGCCCGCCGGACGGGTCGATCACCCGGCCGCAGGCCCACCCACGGCCGAGCGGCTGACCGGTCACTCGCGCGAGCGCAGCCGCCAGCGGCCGCGCTCGGGCGTGCGGAAGCGCTCGGTCCGCGGCAGCGGCGTCGACGTGCTGCCGGCCTGGTGGCCGCGGCCGCGGCGAAACGGCGCCCGCAGCCAGTCGCGCAGCCGCAGCCAGAAGCCCGGCGATGACGGCCGGCCCCAGCCGGCCCGGGGCGGGACGGTCGCCCGGACGAGCGCGACCCAGTCGCCCAGCGGCAGCTCGCCCGAGATCAGCTTGGCCAGGGCGCTCGTCACCGGTGCGGCGAAGCCGGCCCGGTCGAGCGCCAGCGCGAGCAGCGGGACCGACTCGAGCGCCTCGACGGCCTGGCCGACCCGGCCGTGGATCTCGCTCGCCGGGACACCCTCGGCGAGCAGCTCGCCGGCGCGGCGGTTGCGGCTCTGCGGGGCCAGCGCCGTCGCCACGAGATCGCCGGTCCCGGCAAGCCCGATCATCGACTCCGGCCGCGCGCCCTGGGCCTCGGCGAAGCGCCAGATCTCGGCGAAGATGTGCCCGGCGGCGGCGCCCGCCGCGTTCAGGCCCTGGGCCTCGGTGGCGCCCGAGGCCAGCGCGGCGGCGTTCTTCGCCGCTCCGGCGAGCTCGACCCCGATCGGGTCGTTCGAGAGCTCGCAGACGATGCCGGCCCGGGTGAAGACGTTCGTCAGCGCCTCGGCGAGGTCCTCGTCGGTCGAGGCGGCGACGAGTCCGGCCCCGGCCGTGACCATCTCGTCGGCGTGGGCCGGACCGCCGATGCAGGCGACGCGATCGGCGCCGAAGCGCTCGCGCAGGACGATCGTCGGCGGCGTCCCGTCCGGGCCGACGAGGCCCTTCGACAGCGAGACGACCGCCGCCCGGCGGTTCAGCCCGGCGTCGGGGAGGGCGTCGATCACCGCCGCCAGGTCGATCGACGGGACACCGAGGAAGACGTAGTCGGCGCGCTGCAGGCCGGCGCTGACCGGCTCGATGCGCAGGTCGCGCGGGAGCTCGACCCCCGGCAGGTAGACGACGTTCTCGCGCGCACCGATCAGCACCTGGGTCTGGGCCTCGGTCCGCGTCTGGAGCGTCGTGCGCAGCCCGCCGCGCGCCAGGAGCACGGCGATCGCGGTGCCGAACGAACCGGCGCCGATCACGACCGCGCGCCTTCCGCCCGGCAGATTCCGGCGCGAGATCGGGGGGCGGGCCGCGCCCCGCGAGGGCTCGGGCGGCTCGGACGGGCCGTCTGCCATGGGTCGAGACTAGTGGACGCTGGCGAAAGCCCACCGGTCGGAGCCGGCGCTCACAGGCGGCCGGCCAGGTCCGACGCCGCCGCCTCGATCTCCGCCACGGTCGCGGCGGTGCGGATCTCCTGGAGGTCGAGGATGCGGGCGTCGAAGCGCTCGAGCCGGTCGACGCCGACGATCGCGTGGGTCGGCACGCCGGCCTGGCGGGCGCGGGTCGCCGCCTCGCCGAGCACCGGCCCCTCCAGGCAGGCGCGCTGGAGCTGGCCGGCGCCCACGATCACCGCTCGGGCGGCGCGCATCCGGGGGTCGAAGTCGACTGCGTCGAGCACGAACTGGGCCCCGGACCGCAGCTCCGCGCCGAGCTCCGCCGCGAGCACCGGGCCGAGGCCGCCGGGCCCGGCGAAATCGGCACGGACGTCGCAGAGCACGACCAGGCGGGCGCCGCGCAGGCCGCCGCCGGCCTCGATCGCGGCGATCGCCCCGGCCCCACGGTCGGAAACATCCACGCCCCCCGGTGCGACGAGCACGACGTCGGCACCGGTTTCGAGTGCCGCCACGATCAGCGGCCCAACGCCGTGCGGACCGGCGGCGGCGAGCTCGACGAGGGCGGTCGCCCCGCCGTCGAGGACGGCGTAGCCGACCGGCCGGCCGTCGATCGTCGTCGCGGCCGTCTCGCCGCCGAGCCGGCCGAGCAGGACGTCGATCGTCCCGGGGCCGCCATCGGCGACCGGGCAGAGGTCGGGCGGCTCGAGCCCGGCCGCCTCGAGCCCGCGGCCGATCGCCGCCGCGACGACGCTCGCCCGGAGCGTCCCATCGAAGGCGGCGGGGGCGACGAGCACTTGCACGGTGCGTCATCCTGCCAGGCGTGGAGCCGGTGACGATCGCGGCCGCCGGCGACGGGCTCTGACCGGTGCGGTGCGGCGAGGTGCGAATGGTTGACAGTCCTGCTTACACCCACCCTGCCTTTGTGGCTTTGACTGCCGCCTGGACGCGGTTGCGGGCTTCCAGCTTTCGCAGGATTGCCTGGATGTGGGACTTCACCGTGTTCTCGCTGAGGTGAATGCGGCTGGCGATCTCCTTGTTCGACAGCCCCTCCGTTATTAGACGAAGGATCTCTTGCTGGCTGTTGTTGAGCGACGGTGGCGTCCGGATTAGGGTACTCGGGTCCGGACGCAGCCCAGACACTGTGCGCTCGCGTTCTAGCGCGATCAGCTGCTCGCGTTCCGCCTGACTGAGATGCGCGTTGAGCTGCTGGAGCCTGGCAATCATCTCTTGCTGATGCTCATGCAGCATGGCGTTGTCGATAGCGACGGCGACCTGGTTGGCGAATGTGGACAGCAGACGCTCGTCCTCGGGCCCGTAACCCGTCTGCTTGTTCCCTACGCCGATCATCCCGATTACGTCGCCGCTCACTCGGAGCGGTACTCCGAGAAAGCGCCGCACGCGGGGATGGCCCGGTGGTTGGCCCGCACTCGCAGGGTCATTCTCGACATCGTCGGAGATGTTCGGGCGGCCTTCGGTGACCACGATCCCGAAGACGGTGGGACGAAGCGGCATGCGCCTGAACCGCTCAAAGAACTTCGGATCCGGAGGAGCAAACCCCTTTACCGCGACGAGGTCCATGTCGACCCGACCCTCGTTCACGAGGCCAATGAACCCCGTCTCCGACTCCGTGAGAGTCAAGCAGTACGTCAGCGCCAAGTCGTAGATCTCAGGCAGGATGCGCAAGCTGGCGATCTGCACCGAGATCCCGTACAACGACTCCGGTTGGTCTCTGAACGGGTCGATGACCCATCATGATCCCAGAGCGGGAGCGGCGGCTTGCCGTGGCTCCTCCTCGATCGCGACAGGAAGTCGTCAACCCTTCCGGTCCGTCGCTGCTGGCGGCTTGTCGCATGCGCTCACCCAAGTGGGGTGTGTTCAGCAGATCACGATGGTCATTTCACCCGACCGGGTGAAGCGGTATCCCCCGGTCGACCGATGACTTGGCCGGGTGCGGCCAGGACAATGTCTTCGAATGAGGACCAGGTTCCGCCAGCACAGCACTACTGACCCGAACAGCCTCTGGTGCCGCGAGAAATCAGGTGCTCGCCGTGCTAATCGACCACAAGACACTCAAATTTTATCGCATGGCCCGTGCGTGCCATGGGACACCGGTGACGGCGCCTCCAACTCGGCCCAGCCGATGACGCACCTCGGCCCAGCGGGGTGAGCCAGCTATTCAACGCCTGCGCATCCTGATCTGCGACCAGTGGAGCGAACGACCGGCCGTCCTCGGCCAGGTCGTCGTGGGGTTGGGCCACGACGTGGTGGCTGAGGTGTCAGGTGTCGACACCATCCCAGCCGCCACCCAGGCCGAAGCACCCGATGTCGCCCTGCTGGCGCTCGACCAGTCCTCCGAGCATGCCCTCGAGCTGGTCGATCGGATCGTCGCCGATGCGCGCTATCCGGTGATCGCACTGCTCCCCGCCGCGGATCCGGACTTCGTTCGCGAAGCCGCCAAGCGCGGCATCTACGCCTACATCGTCGGCGCGAACCCGCAGGACCTTCAAGGCGCCATCGACATCGCCACGCAGCGCTTCGCTGCGTACCACGAGCTCAGCGGAGCCCTCGGGCGCCGCGCCGTGATCGAGCAGGCCAAGGGCATCCTCATGGGGAGACACGCCATCGACGAGGACGCGGCGTTTGGCATGCTCCGAACCCACTCTCAGCACTCCGGCCTACGGCTCGCCGACGTCGCCGCTGCCCTCGTGCAGAGCCACGTCCTTCTGCACTCTCCGGCGACCGACCGATCGTAGCCAGGTCTGGCATCGCAGGCCGGCCGCCGCGTGGGCGTCGGGCAGTCCGTCAGCCGGGCGGTATGCATCAGAACATCAGGCGTGATGATGCTAAGATGCAACGATGCGGACAACGGTAACGCTGGACGCGGATGTCGAGGCGTTCATCGCCCGCGCGATGCGTGAGCGCGGGCTGACGTTCAAGCAGGCCGTCAACGACGCGATCCGCGCCGGCATGGCCCGGCCCGGCCGGGGCGGAGGCCTCGTTCCCGACCTACGACATGGGGGAGCCGCTCGTCGACATCACCAAGGCGCTGCGGTTGGCCGGCGAGCTCGAGGATCAGGAGCTCGCGGCCCGGTTGGCGCGCGGCGCCTGATCGTGCTGCTCGTCGACGCCAACGTGCTCCTGAACGCCGTCAACGAAGGCGCGCGTGAGCATCTGACCGCGAGCGACTGGCTGCGCCGAGCGCTGGCCGGCCAGGAGGCCGTCGCGTTCGCCTGGACGGTCGTGCTCGCCTTCCTCCGGCTCGGCACCCATCCGGCGATCCTGCCCCGTCCGCTGACGCCGACCCAGGCAGCCACGGTGCTCGAGCGTTGGCTCGACTCACCGCCGGCGGTGACGATCGAGCCGACGCGCCGGCACCTGCCGCTGCTGCGCGGCCTGCTCGAGCAGGCGGGGACGGGTGGGAACCTCGTCGGCGACGCCCATCTCGCCGCGCTCGCGCTCGAATACGGCGCGACGGTTGTCTCATTCGATCGCGATTTTGCCCGGTTCGACGGGCTTGCGCTGGTGCGTCCCTAGGCGTCGAGCTGGTCGGTCGTGCAGGCCTCAGGCGGCTTGTCCTCGCGCCACCGCAGGACCTTTGCCCCGTGGCGGATGCGCCCGTCGGACGCGTGGTCGAACTTGACCTCGACGACCAGCTCCGGCCGCAGGGCGACCCACTCCAGGTCGCGCCCGGCGGTCCACCGCGACGCCTCGGCCGATCCCCGCTCGCCCGTCTCGTACGGCGCCAGGCGGCCGACGAGCTCGCGCTTCTCGGCCGCCTTGAAGCCGGACGAGTGGCCGATCTCCCGCAGGCGGCCGTCCGGCGCGTAGGCGCCGAGGATCAGGGCCCCGACCGTGCCCTCGGCCTTGCCCGGCCGCCAGCCCATGACCACGGCGTCGAGCGTCCGCACCCGCTTGACCTTCAGCATGCCCGTCCGCTCGCCCGGACGGTACGGCGCCGCCGTCAGCTTGGCGATCACGCCCTCGGCCGTGCGCAGCCACGCCTCGGCCGCCGCCGCCGTGTCGACCACGGGCGTCAGCTCGGATGCGCCCAGGTCGTGCGCCTCGAGGCGCGCCCGGCGCTCCGACCACGGGAGCTCGAGCAGGACCTCGTCGTCCCACGACAGCAGGTCGAAGGCCATGAACGTCGCCGGGGTCTCCGCCGCCAGGCGCGCGACCCTTGAGGCCGCCGGGTGGATCCGCTGCCCCAGCAGGTTGAACTCCTCGCCACCGCCCGGGGCGCGGATCACGATCTCCCCGTCCAGCACGTAGCGCCCGGCCGGGAACGCCAGCTCCGGGAAGTACCGGGTCAGCGGCTTGCCGTTGCGCGACTGGAGCAGGGCGTCGTCCCCGTCGACGAAGACGATCGCCCGGAAGCCGTCGTACTTCGGCTCGAACGCGTACCCCTCGCCGTCGGGCAGCGCCGCCGCCGGGCGCGCCAGTTGCGGCAGCACCGGCGGTGTCAACGGCAGGGGCACCGCCGGAGCCTACATCCGCCGCGACCGACCGGCCGCTCGGCACGACGACCGCGGCCGGCGCCCCCCGTCCGCCGGCGTCGGCCCAATGATGCCCCGGTAGCATGCGGGCATGGCTGGCGACCAGGCGACCGTAGCCGAGGAGGAGTACCTCCAGACGCTGTTCTGGCTGAGCGAGGCCGGGCTGCCGATGACCGGGGCCAATGTCGCCCGGGCGATGCAGCTGTCGGCGCCGACGGTGCACGAGATGATCGGCCGGCTCGAGCGCGACGGTTACATCACGCGCGCCCAGGACAAGGCGATCAGCTTCACGACGTCCGGGTCCGAGCACGCCGAGGAGGTCGTTCGCCGGCATCGCCTGATCGAGCGGTTCCTGACCGATGTCCTGGGGATTCCCTGGGATGAGGTGCACGAGGAGGCCGAGCGGCTCGAGCACGCGATGTCGCCCGTGCTCGAGGAGCGGATGCTCGCGGCGATCGGCGACGTCAAGACCTGCCCGCACGGTCATCCGATCATCGGTGGCACGCGGATCGAGGGCGTCCCGCTCGCCGATGTCGAGCTCGGCGCCCATGTGCGGATCCTGCGCTTCGAGAACGAGGCTGAGGACCTGCTGCACTATCTGAAGGCGTCCGGCATCGAGCCCGGGCTCGAGGGCACGCTGACGGCGACCGACGCCGACGAGCTCGTCGTCGGCGTCGACGGGGGCAGCTGCGTGCTGACCCGGAGCGTGGCCGAGACGGTCTCGGTCTTGGCCGATCCCTCCCCGCCCCCGCGTGTCGCCCTGCCCGAGCAGCTCGTGCTCGGCAAGGAGCGCTACGGGCGCTGAGCCGGGCCCGCCTTGGTGATCAGCAGCGCCGCGTGGTCGCGCTGCTCAGTACTAGGCGATAACACGGCCCTCGCCGTGACATTTCGGCCACCAAGAGGCGCTCGGCTGCGCTCGGCTTGGTATGTTCTTGGCCACCTCACGGTGCTCCTTCTGGGGCTGGCGGAGTCTGGGGTCCATCGCTTACCACGGGGACGCATTTCGCGCACGCTGTGCAAAAAGGGGTCGCAAAGAAGAACATGGCGCGAAGCGGCATGAGAAGAGGACGGGTTCTCGATGGCGAAGTGGAAACGGACGCCCCGGTGCGCCCGGGCGACGGGAACGTCGCAGTCCTCACCGCACCGTACGTCCGGCGTCGTCCGTCGCGCCTGGGCCTGTCCGAAGCCGGCCCACTCGATCAGGTTGATCGTCGTGAACGCAACTACCGCCGCGGTCTTGTCGGTGCCGACATGGTCGCCGCAGCGGTTTCCGTTCCGCTCGCCATTGGTCTCCTCGGTGGTGAGCGCCTCCGCGGGTCGTATCTGATCCTGATCCCGTTGATCGTGCTGACGTCGCGAGTCCTCGGTCTGTATGACCACGACGAGCTCGTCGTCAAGAAATCGACTCTCGACGAGCTTCCCCAGCTGGTCAGCCTCGCCTCGACGTTCACGCTCCTCGTCTGGGGCACCCGTCATCTTACGGTGCTCGGCGCCCCCGGCACGCCGGCGATGGCGGCGCTCTGGGGGGCGCTTGCTGCCAGCCTGACCGGCTGTCGCTCGATCGCACGCCGGATCGCCGCACGCGTGTCGCCGGTCGAGCGCTGCCTCGTGCTCGGCGACGAACGGGCGTACGATCGACTGAGGGTCCCGCTCGACCACCAGCACGGAGTCACGCTCGTCGGCTGCGTCGGCTTGGAGCGCGCGCTGGTCGACGTCGCCTGGCTTCCCGAGCTCGCCGCCGGCGAGCAGGTCCACCGGATCATCATCGCCCCCGACGACACGCTGTGCCCGGAGGACACACTCGAGCTGGTGCGACGGGCCAAGGAGACCGGTCTCCGGGTGAGTCTGCTACCGGGCATCCTCGAGGCGGTCGGAAGCTCGGTCGTGTTCGACGACATTGGTGGAATCACCCTGCTCGGCGTGCCGCGCTTCGGCCTGACGCGCTCGTCGATGGCGGTCAAGCGCGCATTCGATGTCGTTGTGACGTCGCTGCTCCTCGTGGCCGGCCTGCCGATCGTCGCCTTCGCGGCGCTGCTGATCCGGCTCGACAGCGTCGGGCCGGTGTTCTTCCGTCAGACGCGCGTCGGCAAGGATGGCCGGCACTTCTCGATGATCAAGCTGCGGACGATGATCGACGGTGCCGACGAACTCAAGGAGAGCCTGACGGCATTGAACGAGACGACTGGTCTGTTCAAGATCGCCGACGACCCCAGGATCACCCGAGCTGGGCGCTGGCTGCGCCGCACCAACCTCGATGAGCTCCCGCAGCTGATCAACGTGCTGCGCGGCCAGATGAGCCTCGTCGGGCCGCGGCCCCTCGTGCCCGCCGAGGATGCCCGCGTGCTCGGCCGTGATCGTCGCCGCCTGCACCTCAAACCCGGCATAACGGGTCCCTGGCAGACGCTCGGCAAACGGGTCTCCCTCGCGGAGATGGTGAAGGTCGACTACCTCTACGTCGCCAACTGGTCGCTTTGGATCGACGTGAAAATCCTGATTCGGACGGTTCCGCTCGTTGCCGCCGCCCGCGGCCGGTAAGAAGGCCGG
This sequence comes from uncultured Solirubrobacterales bacterium, assembly GCA_963742705.1. Taxonomy (GTDB): domain Bacteria; phylum Actinomycetota; class Thermoleophilia; order Solirubrobacterales; family Solirubrobacteraceae; genus Palsa-513. The sequence continues at coordinate 184,678 of CAVUMZ010000007.1, forward strand.
CATCGCCCGGTCGCGGTCAACCATCTGTCGAGTAGCGGGGCATTTCCTCAAGCCGTCTCATGTTTCGAGTCCGACCGCCGATAGGGGTGGAAGGACCGGAACGGGAACACCTGCTCCGAAATCAGTTCCATAGAGGGAGCAGTGTTCATGAGCAAATTCACCAGGCGCCGGAAGATCACCGCAGCCGCAGTTCTCACCTTCCTCGCAGTGGCCGGAGCGGCATTCGCCTACTGGACGACGACCGGATCTGGCACAGGCGCCGCGACCACCGGTTCCAGTGCAGCCGTCACCGTCACCCAGACAGGCATAATCAGCAATCTGGTTCCGGGCGGAGCAGCCCAGCCCGTCAACTTCACGATCACGAACCCGAAGACCACGAAGCAGTATGTCGCGGGCGTCAGCTACTCGATCGCCTCGATCAACAACATCTCAGACGGCTCTGCCGCGACGGGCTGCACCGCCGCAGATTTCACGCTCGTGCAACCGACAGCGATCAACGCCGACCTTGCCGCCGGAGCCACTCCCTTCTCGCCGTCAGGCGCGACGCTGGCAATGATCGACTCGGCCGCCAACCAGAACGGCTGTCAGAACGTGACCGTCAACTTGACGTTCGCCGCGGCGTAGGAACACGGCCAGCTAGTTCGCTCGAGCGAGGCGCTCCGCGGGGCGGTCCCTGAGGCCGCCCCGTCTCGTCCACTGGGCAGCGCGGGTGGGTCGCCGCACCGCCTCGCACCCCAATCGGAAGAGAGCACCAGGAATGCTCCACCCCCGGCTCATGCATAGCGCCGGCCGCCACCGTATGAGTCTGATCGTGGCTTGTGCGGTCGGGGTGCTCATCGCCGCCGCGAGTGCGCTCGCGTTTTGGACGACGGCTGGTGTCGGCTCGGGCTCGGGCGCCACGGCCGGTGCTCAGGCGATCACGCTGACCCCGGGTACTCCCAGCGCTGGGCTCTACCCCGGCGGCCAAAGCGACGTGGCCGTGACGGTCGACAATCCGAACTCAGTAAGCCTCAAGGTCGGCTCTCTGTCGCTTTCCACAGCCCAGGGGACGGGGGGATTCGCCGTTGACTCAGGGCACGCGACCTGCTCCACCGCGGCGCTGAGCTTCACCACCAAGACCAACGGCGGCGCCGGCTGGTCGGTGCCCCCAAGGGTCGGCTCGACCGACGGATCGCTGTCGATCGACTTGGCAAGCGCGGTGACCATGAGCACGGGCGCCGGCGGCGCCTGCCAGGGCGCTTCCTTCGTTGTCTATCTGACGGCTGGCACCTGAATGTCGGCGACGGACGCCGCAAGTCGACTGCGGAAGGGGCCCGTGGGTCGGCGCGTATGGTGGAGCTTTGCCGCGCTCCTTGCCTGTTGCCTGCTCGCCGGGGGCGCTGTGTCGGCCTGGGCGCTCTGGGTTGCGGCGTCGAGCTCGGCAAGCCACGGCGCCGCAGCGGCCGCCAGCGTCAACCAGGGGGCCACGCCGACGGCGAGCGTCGCGGCCGGACGGCGGGTCACCGTGAGTTGGGGGGCGAGCACGCTCTCCAATGGGCTCGCCGTCGACGGCTACCTCGTCAAGCGCTACACCCCCAGCGGGGTGCTTCAGACCGCGCTGGCCGGGTGCTCCGGGACGATCAGCGCGCTGAGCTGCGTCGAGACCGGTGTCCCGGCCGGGTCCTGGCGCTACACCGTGACGCCGGGGATCGCGACCAATTGGCAGGGCCCAGAGAGCTCCCAGAGCGGCGTCGTGACGGTCGCCGCGGCGACGCTGACGCTCGTCAAGACGCTGTTCGGCCCGGTGCTGCCGCAGTCGACCACCGGAGCGATCACCGGTTTCGCCGCGTCCGAGGGGGTCACCTACCGGCTCGATGCCGGCACGACGTTGACCGGATCCCCGTCGTCGGTCGGCTCGGCCGGTACCGCGACGATCAGCTCGCTGACGATCCCGAGCACGACCGACGGCGCTCACACCGTCTACGCCCTCGGCAACGCGTCGCCGTTCGCGTCCCAGGCCAGCGTCGCGATCGTCACCGACACGATCCCGCCGACCGTCAGCGCCCAGCTCACTCCGGCCGCGAATGCCGCGGGGTGGAGCGGGAGCTCGCCGGTTGCGGTCGCGCTGAGCGCCAACGACGCGACCGGGTCCGGCGTCGCGCAGATCACCTACACGACGGACGGCAGCGACCCGACGACGTCGGGCACCGCGCACGCCTACTCTGCGCAGCTCTCGATCTCGACGAACACGACGATCAAGTACTTCGCGACCGACATCGCTGGCAACTCGTCGGGCGTCCAGACGCAGATCGTCGAGATCGACATGGTCGCGCCGACCAACGCGCTCGCCGTCTCCAACCAGACCGGCGGATCGAGCCTCGCCGGCGGCACCGTCTACTACCGCGGCTCCGCGGTCGGCTCGCTCGCGCTCACCAATGCGCTCACCGACACCGGAGGGTCAGGACCGGCCTCGAGCGGTACTGCCGCCCTCGCGGGGACCTCGACCGGCTTCTCCCACACCTCCTCGCTGGTCACGACGCCGGCCGGCGGCCCCTACGTCTCAAACGCCTTCAGCTGGTCCGCGGGGACGGCGAGCGCGCCGACCGAGACCGTGACCGGCAGCGACATCGCCGGCAACACGGCGACGAGCGTCCTCTCGTTCGTCGACGACGTGCTCGCTCCCGCCGGTGGCTCGGTCGACACCACCGGGCTGGTCGGGACCGGCACTCGCTACTCGCAATCCCAGACCCTGAGCGTCGCCTTCGCCAAGGGCACCGACGCCGGCTCAGGCCTGGCCTCGAGTGGTGCCCAGCTGCTCCGGGCGAGCGCGGCCCTGAGCTCCCCCGGCACGACCGCAGGGGCCTGCGGCAGCTACGGCAGCTACGCCCAGATCGGCTCGGACGACCCTACCTCGCCGGTCACCGACTCCGTGCCCAGCGACAACGCCTGCTACCGCTACGAGTACCTCGTCCCCGACAAGGTCGGCAACCTCGCCACCTACACCAGCCCGGACATCAAAGTCGAGACGACGACCCCCGGGTCGCTGACCCCGCCCGCGGCCGTGATCACGCCGGTCACCGGCACCGCATCGCAGTTCGTCTCCGGCTCGACGGTTTACTACAACCCGAACCAAGGGGGCAGCTTCACGGCGGCCGCCAATGCCAGCGACACTCGCTCCGGCGTCGCGCAGGTCGCGTTCCCGGTACTCGCCGGCTTCACCGGCGGAGGCAACGTCACGACCCCGAGCGCCGGCACGACCTTCACCGCGACGTACAGCTGGTCGGCCAACGCGGCGTTCGCCTCCCCCGGAGCCCAGACGCTCACTGCGACCGACAACGCCGCCGGCGCCGCCACGAACGCGAGCGCGTTCATCGTCGTCAAGGACGCGACCCCGCCGGCCGCCGGGTCCGTCGACGCGACCGGCCTCGTCGGCGCCGGTGGTCGCTACGCGCAGTCGAGCACGCTCAGCATCGTCTTCAACAAGGGCGCCGACGGCGGGTCCGGGCTCGCCGCGAGCGGCGCCCAGCTGCTGCGCGCATCCGCCACGCTCAGCTCGGGCGGCACGGCCGACGGCACCTGCGGTGCCTACGGCGCCTACGCCCAGGTCGGCGCGAACGACCCGACCGCGCCGACGAGCGACACCGTGTCCGCGGGCCCCGCCTGCTACCGCTACGAGTACGTCGTCGCCGACACGGTCGGCAACCAGGCGACGTACACCAGCCCCGACATCAAGGTAGACACCACCGCTCCCGCCGCGCCGACCCTCGGCTTCTCCGCGCTGGCCAACGCCGCCGTCGTCGGCAGCGCGATCTACTACCTGCCGAGCGCGACCAGCGGAAGCTTCACGCTCACCGCCAGCGCAAGCGACCTCTTCTCGGGCATCGCGAGCTACGGCTTCCCGACCTTCGGGTCGGGGTGGACCGCGACCCCGGGGGCGCTCGGCGTCGAAACCTACAGCTACGCTGCGGTCAACCCGACGGCGCCGAGCGGCACCCAGAGCGTGACGGCGACCAGCCACGCCACCGTCCAGTCGGCAGGTGCCACGTTCACGGCCACGCCCGACGCGACGCCACCGAGCGGCGGCAGCGTCAGCTACACGAACGGCTCCTACACCTCGGCGTCGGTCAGCGTCAGCTTCACCCCCGGCGCCGACGCCGGCTCCGGCGTCAACGCAGGCTCAGGCCTCTTGCAGCGGGAGGCGGCGACGCTCGCAGCCGGCGCCTGCGGCAGCTACGGCGCCTTCGCCACGGTCGCGACCAACCCGGTCTCGCCGTACGCCGATACCACCGTCAGCGGCGGCAACTGCTACCAGTACCGCTACGTGATCTCCGACGTCCTCGGCAACCAGGCGACCTACACGAGCGCCAGTGTCGCCCAGGTCGACACCCAGGCGCCGACCCAGGCCTTCAGCCTCGCGAGCCCGCTCAGCGCCTATCTGAGCGGCACGACCCTCTACTTCAAGGGCAACGGCACCGGATCCTTCAAGCTTGTAGACACCCTCACCGACCCGGTCTCCGGAGTTGCCTCGGCATCCTTCCCGAACATCGCGACGACCGGCTGGACCCACGCGACCGAGACGCTCAGCACGCCGACCGGCGGACCGTTCACCTCGAGCACGTTCAGCTGGACGGCGAACCCGAGCGCGCCGAGCGGCTATGCCGTCACCGGCCTGGACAACGCCGGCAACAGCGGGGCGAGCACGATCACCTTCACGAGCGACACGACGGCCCCGGCCGGCGGGAGCATCAGCTACGCGAACGGAGTCCAGAACACGCTCTCGGTCCCGATCACTACGACCAACGGCACCGACGCCCAGTCCGGCGTCAACGCCCCCGGGGGCAGCGTCGGGCGGGCGGTCGCCACGCTGACGACGCTGACCGAGACGTGCGGCGGCTTCAGCGGGTTCACGCCCGTCACGCTCGCCGGGGGCGCCGACACGACCGTGACGAGCGGCCACTGCTACGAGTACGAGTACCTCGTCTCCGACAACGTCGGCAACCAGGCGACCTACACGTCGCCGAGCATGGCACTGGTCGACACGACCGGGCCGCAGGTCACGGCGATCTCCTCGCTCCAATCCGGCGGTGGGGCGGGGAACGGCAAGCTCGAGAACGGCGACAAGCTCGTCCTGACCTTCAACCAGTCGCTCGCCGCCGCGAGCGTCCCGAGCACGATCAGCGGCGCCAGCGAAAACCGGGCCGGAACGCTGCTCGGCGTCCTGGTCGCCCCGGACGTCACGCTGACGATTCCCCAGATCGCCCAGGGAGTGCTCGACACCGGCAGCGCCGGCTACCTGGGTGGCGGCTGCATCGCCCTGTGCAGCGCGGAGGCGGCCACGTTCGGCGGGGCGGTCGTGCTCGCGAACGCCGGCAGGAGCACGACCGTGACGATCAACGTCACCGGCCTCGCCGGCAGCGCCACGAACAGCTCGTCAGGCGTCCTCGGCTTCACGCCCGCGGCTTCGATCACCGACGGCGGCGGCGACGCCGCCAGGGGAACGCTGACGACCTCCACCGGGTTCAAGCTCTTCTGAGAGCCTGCGGGATGCGCTCGAGGGCATCGGGCGCGGCTCCGAGGATTCGGTGGCTTTTCAGTATGTGCCAAGGAGCACTGGTGGCCAGGCGTCTCCGCCTACCGATGGTCGAAACGGCGCTGGCAACCAGTCGGTCCGGCGGCCCGCCGGCGATCAAGGTGCCCGGGGCTCCTCCGGCAAGGCCAAGCGATGCCGGCGCGGGCCGCTACGGGCGGGTGCCGGCGGCGTGGGGGCCGCGCAGGCCGTCCGGCCTTCGGGCCGCACTGGCGGGGGCCCTTTATGCGGCGCGTCGCGCTCGTCATCGACTGGCAGAACGCCCATAAGTCCCCGAGCCCATGTTGGCGTAGCGCTCGGCCAGTCGGACCGAAGTGCCGGTAGCGCCGGGCTACCAGTCAACTACGTATTCACCGGACGCCAGATCGGCGCGGAGCGCGTTCAGTGCCGTCGGGCCCCGCGGGCTCCGACGAGGTGGTCGGCTTCAGCGACGATCTGCCGGCAGCCGGCAATCGCGCGAATGTCGCGCGTGCGGTGCAGCCGTCAGGGCCGAAGCGGCATGAGTGTCGCCGGGCTCGAGCGCGACGGTTACATCCCGCGAGCGACGCCGACGAGCGCGTCCTCACTTCGCGGGCGGCAGCCGCCGGCTGACCCCGAGCGTCGCCGAGACCGCCTCGATCTCCCGCCCCCCTGCCCGAGCAGTCGGGCTCGGCGGGGAGCGCCACGGGCGCTAAGCCGTAGCGCCCTCGAGGCTGCGGGCTGCCTCGCCGATTCGCGCGATCCCGTCCTCGATCTCGACCGGCGTGACCGCCGAGTACGCCAGGCGCAGCGCGTCCTCGCCACCACCGAGCTTGAAGTCGGTGCCCGGCAGGATCGCCACGCCGCGCTCCTTCGCCGCGGCCACCAGCGGCGCCGCCTCGATCCCCGGCGGCAGCGTCACCCACATGAAGTAGCCGCCTTCCGGCGCGACGAAGCTCGCTCCCGGCAGCTCACGCTCGATTGCCCCCCCCAGCGCCGACGCCCGCTCGGACAGCGCCGCCTTGACGGTCTCGATCGACCGCTCGAGCGCGCCTGAGACGCAGAACTCGTAGACGATCGCCTGAGCCACCATATTCGGCGAGATGTACGTGCTCGTGGCCCGCTTGGCGATCTTGCCGATCATCCCTGCGTCCCCGACGAGGTAGCCGACCCGGATCCCCGGGCAGACCGTCTTCGAGAACGAGCACGCGTAGACAACGTGTCCGCCCTGGTCGAGCGAGAGCATCGACGGCACGGTCTCGCCGACGAACCGCAGCGACACGTACGGGTCGTCCTCGAAGATCGTGAACCCGTGCGCCGCGGCCAGCGTCAGCAGCTGCTCGCGCTTTGGCAGCGACAGCGTGTACCCAGCCGGGTTCTGGAAGGTCGGGATGATGTGAGCGAGCGCCGGCTTCACCCCGCCGGCGAGCAGGCGCCCCAAGGCGGTCGTGTCGATGCCGTCCTGCTCAAGCGCGACGGCGTGGATCTTTGCCCCCCGCTGGCCGAGTGCCAGCAGCGTGCGGTCGTAGCTCGGGCTCTCGACGACGACCTCGTCGCCCGGCTCGACCAGCTCGTCGAAGAGGAACGCGTCGGCCTGCATCGACCCGTTCGTCACTAATACCTGGTTCTCCTCGACCCCGTGGTGCTCGGCGATCCACCGCCGCAGCGGGACGTAGCCGACCGACGTGCCGTACGCGGTCGTCCCGGCCGGGTCGTTGGCGAAGGCGCGCGTTGCGGCCGCGCTCAGCCCTTCGACGTCGATGATGTCGAGCGACGGGGCGCCCCGGGCGAAGGAGATCGAGGACGTTGGCATTGCTGAAGCTTAACGCCGGCCGTGCGTGGCGCGACGGCTGGTGTCAGCCGGCGAGGATCTCCTGCGCGATCGCGGCAACCTCGGTCGGCGTTCGTCCGACCCGGACCCCGACGGCTTCGAGCGCCGCCGCTTTGGCCGCAGCGGTGCCTTTCGAGCCCGAGACGATCGCCCCGGCGTGGCCCATGGTCTTGCCCGGTGGCGCTGCGAATCCGGCGATGTAGGCGACGACCGGCTTGGTGACGTTGGCGGCGATGAACACGGCAGCCTGCTCCTCGGCGTCGCCGCCAATCTCGCCCGACATCACGATCAGCTCGGTCTCCGCGTCCTGCTCGAAGAGGCCGAGGATGTCGACGAAGCTCGATCCCGGGACCGGATCGCCGCCGATGCCGACGATCGTCGAGTTGCCGAGGCCGCGTTGCGCCAGCTCGTTGCCGACCTGGTAGGTCAGGGTGCCAGAGCGCGAGACGACGCCGACGTTGCCCGGGCGGAAGAAGGCCGCCGGGATGATCCCGACGTTGGCCTTGCCGGGGGATAGCACGCCGGGACAGTTGGGGCCGATCAGTCGCATCCCCGGCGTGCGGTGGAGCTGGGCGTAGACGCGCAGCTCGTCGTGGGCCGGGATCCCCTCGGTGATCGCGACGATCGTCTGGATGCCGGCGTCGGCCGCCTCGAGGATCGAGTCCGCCGCCGCTCGGGCCGGGACGAAGATCATCGCGGTGTTCGCCTCGGTCGCCGCGATCGCCTCAATGAAGGTGTCGAAGACGGGGATGCCCTCGACATCCTGGTTGCCCTTGCCCGGGGTGACGCCGGCGACGACGGCCGTGCCGTAGCGGCGGTTGTTCAGCGCGTGGAAGCGGCCCTCGCTGCCGGTGATGCCCGAGACGCACAGGCGCGTCGTCGTGTCGACGATCACGCTCACGGCGTCGTCCCCGCCGGCTGCGCCCTGACGAGCGCGACGACGAGCTCGGCGGCCGCGTCCATCGACGCCGCCGGGTGCACGTTGGGGAGGGCGGCCTCGCTGAGGAGAGCGCGGCCCTCCTCGCCGTTAGTGCCGTCGAGGCGCACGACGAACGGCACAGTCGGCCGGATCTGCGCGAACGCCTCGATCAGGCCGCGCGCGACCTCGTCGCACCGGGTGATCCCCCCGAAGATGTTGAACAGCACCGCCTTGACCTTCGGGTTCGAGAGGATGACCTCGATCGCCGCCGTGATCGCCCCCGCCTTCGAGCCGCCGCCGGCGTCCAGGAAGTTGGCCGGCGCCCCGCCGTTCTGCACGACGACGTCGAGCGTCGACATGACGAGGCCCGCGCCGTTGCCGAGGATGCCGATGTCGCCGTCGAGCTTGACGTACGTCAGGCCGCGCTCGCGCGCCATCCGCTCCTGCGGGTCGTCGCCCGCGGTGTCGCGCAGGACCGCATTATCGGGATGACGGAAGAGGGCGTTGTCGTCGAGCGTGATCTTCGCGTCCAGGGCGTGCAGCTCCCGCCCCGCCGCCACGATCAGCGGGTTTACCTCAACCAACAGCGCCTCCTCGGCGACGAACGTTTCATACAGGCAGCCGAGGAAGGCGATGACGCCCTTGACGAGGTCGGGCGCGATGCCGGCGGCGTAGGCCAGGCGGCGCCCGTGGAACGGCTGGTAGCCGACCAGCGGGTCGATGTGCACCGTCGCCAGCGCCCCGGGATCCTCCGCCGCCACCGTCTCGATCTCGACGCCGCCGCGTGTCGAGAGCATCATCAAGGGAGCCTTCGAGGTCCGGTCGAGCACGACCGAGGCGTAGTACTCCTCGCTGATCGCCGCCGCCTCGCCGACCCAGACCTCTTGCACGGTGAACCCGCGGATCTCCATGCCGAGGATCGCCATCGCGTGCGTCCTGGCCTCCGCGGCGTCACGCGCGAGCTTGATGCCGCCGGCCTTGCCCCTCCCGCCCACGAGCACCTGCGCCTTGATCACGCACGGGTAGCCGAACTCCTCGGCGGCGGCGACCGCCTCGTCCACCGTGCGGGCGGGCCGGCCGCCCTGACCCGGGATGCCGTGGCGGGCCAGGAGCTGCTTGCCCTGGTACTCGAGGAGATCCATCGGCCGGGCGCTGACTCTAATAGAGGTTCATAATCGGTGCGTCTCCGCGCCACGCCGACAAAGGACGCCTTCCCCGACATGCCCCTTCCCGCCAAGCCGACCTTCGTCACGTTCGACGTCTACGGAACCCTGATCGACTGGGAGACGGGGATCTGGGACGCCTTTGCCGCCGAGGCCCAGCGGGACGGGTTCACGATCACCCGCGACGAGCTGATCCCGATGTTCCACGAGATCGAGCGGGAGATCCAGGGCGGATCCTACGAGCTCTACGCCGAGGTCCTGCGCCGCACCGCGGTGGAGATCTCCAAGCGTCTCGGCTGGCCGCTCGAGCCGTCGCGCTCGGGCTTCCTGCCCGAGTCGGTCCAGCGCTGGATGCCGTTCAAGGAGACCCGCGTCCAGCTCGACAAGCTCGGCAAGAAGTACAGCCTCGGGCTGATCGCGAACATTGACGACAAGCTGCTCGGCCAGACGCGCCGCCACATCCAGACCGACTTCGACCTCGTCGTCACCGCCCAGCAGGTCCGCGCCTACAAGCCCGAGCCCGCCCACTTCACCGAGTGCGCCCGCCGCGTCGGCGGCAAGAAGGGCTGGGTCCACGTCGCCTCGAGCTACTACCACGACGTCGAGCCGTGCCTCAAGGCCAAGGTCCCGGTGATCTGGGTCAACCGCAAGAAGGAGACGCTCGAGCCCGGCCAGAAGAAGCCGACTGCCGAGGTGCCGACCCTGCGCGAGGCGGCCAAGCTCCTCGGCGTCGCGTGATGGCGGCAGCCGGCCGCCGCTGCGCCTAGGTCGCCGTCGTGCGGGCGGTCGGTCTCCACGCCGACGTCCTCGTCCTGACCAGCCGGGTCTGGCAGACGACATGCACCACGGTGCGCTGCGGCGACGAGGCGTTCGTGATCGACTCGCCCGTCTATCCCGACGAGCTCGACGCGCTGCCGGTGCTGCTCGACCAGGCCGGGTTCGGCTTCAGCGGGCTGCTGGTCACCCACGGCGACTGGGACCACCTGCTCGGGCGGCTGGCGTTCCCAGGCGCCTCGCTCGGCGTGGGGGAGACGACGGCAGCGCGCCTGCGCGCCGAGCCGGCCGCGACCCAGCGCGAGCTGCGCGAGTTCGACGAGCGCCACTATGTCGAGCGGCTGGCGCCGCTCTCGCTCGGCCAGGTGGAGGCGCTGCCGGTGCCCGGCTACTGTGGGCTGGGAGACGGGGAGCTCGAGCTGCATCCGGCCGACGGGCACACCGTCGACGGAATGGCGGTCTGGGTGCCGTGGGCGCGCGTGCTCGTCTGCGGGGACTACCTATCACCGGTGGAGATCCCCGTCGTCGAGGGGTCTGTCGACGGGTATCTCGCGACGCTGGCCCGACTCGAGGGCCTCGTCGCTCGCGCCGACTGGGTCGTGCCCGGGCACGGGGAGCCGCTCGACCCGGGTCGGGCGGCGGCGATCCTGCGCGAGGACCGGGCCTACGTCGAGGGGCTGCGCGACGATCCGCGCGGAGTTGCGCTGCCGCTCGTGCGCCGCGGCGGCGAGCAGCGGCGGCTGCACGCTGCCAACCTCGCCCGCGTCGGGGTCAACCAGTAACCAGTCGCCGGAGCGCGCCCGCCCTCGGCGCTTGCTACGGTCGCGACATCCTGCTTCGTCCTGACGATCGCATGCGCACGACCGAGATGGTCCCGCCGCCTTCGCCCGCGCCGTCGAACCGATTCGAGTCGGTAGTCATCGCTCACGACTACCTCAACCAGCGTGGAGGCGCGGAGCGCGTGGTCCTGGAGATGGCCGAGATGTGGCCGACCGCGCCGATCTACACGTCGCTCTATCGGGCGCAGTCGACCTTCCCTGAGTTCCGCGAGCACGACATCCGCTGCTCGTTCCTCGATCGCCTGCCCGTCGATCGGCGGTTCCGGACGCTCCTGCCGCTCTACCCGCTGGCCTTCTCGCGATTCGGGGAGCTGGATGCGGACGTGGTCGTCTCGAGCTCGAGTGGCTGGGCGCACATGGTGCGCACCACGCCGGCGAGCTTCCACGCGGTCTACTGCTACACGCCGGCCCGCTGGCTGTGGGGCGACGAGTACCTCGGCGCCTCGACCCTCAAGCAGGCAGCCTTCCGTCCGGTGCGCAACCGGCTTCGCCGGGTGGACCAGGCTTCCGCCGGGCGCGCGGACCTCTATATCGCGATCAGTCAGTCGATCCGTGCGCGGATCCGCGCGACCTACGGGATCGACGCTCCCGTCGTCTCGCCTCCGGTGAGTGTCGAGCGCTTCACGCCGCGGCCACGGGGCGAGCGACTGCTCGTGGTCTCGCGACTGCTCGGCTACAAGCGGGTGGACCTCGTCGTCGCGGCGGCCACCCGGCTGGGCATCGGCCTCGACGTCGTAGGCCTGGGGCCCGCGCTCGCCGGGCTCCGAGCCGCCGCCGGCCCGACGGTCGCGTTTCACGGGAACCTGCCCGACGCCGAGGTGACCCGGCTGATGGAGTCCTGCCGAGCGCTCTGCTTCCCGGGCAGCGAGGACTTCGGCATCACGCCGGTCGAGGCGCAGGCGGCCGGGAAGCCCGTCGTCGCCTTCGCGGGCGGGGGCGCCCTCGAGACGGTGACGGAGGGGTTCAGCGGCGCGTTCTTCGCGCAGGCGACGGCCGACGGCCTGATCGATGCGTTGAGGCGCAGCGATCGCATCGACACGACGCCCGAGGAGATCGCCCGCTCGGCCCAGCGCTTCGCGCCCGCCGCCTTCCGCGCCCGCCTGACGGCGGAGATAGAGCAGGGGCTGGAGCGCCGTCGAGCTAGCGGCGGTTGACCCTCAGCCGCCGCGCGGCGGCTCGAGTCGCCGTCCAAGGAAAAGGTTTCGTCCCGTACCGCCGCCCTTGCTCCGCGTCGAGAACCCGAGCGACTCGTAAAGGGCGAGCGCCCCGGCATTGGTCTCGTTGGTGTCGAGCTCGACGCGCCGCGCGCCCCGTGCCGCCGCGCGCTCGACCGCCGCCTCCACCAGGGCCCGCCCGACCCCGCGGCGCCGGGCCGACGCGGTCACGAAGAGGTCCTCGAGCCAGCAGTCCTCCGCTGCCACCCAGACAGAGAAGCGGTAGCGCAGCTGGCAGACCGCCGCCGGCGGCGCGTCGACATCGACCGCGCCCAGCAGGAACTCGGTGTCGGCGCGCTCGATCAGACGCTCGACCGAGGCGAGGAAGGCGTTCTCGGACGGCCAGTCGCCGCCGTTCCAATCCCGGAACTCGACGAGCAGGCCGGCCACCGCCGGCGCCTCGTGACCCTCCGCTCGCCAGACGACCGGGACGTCACTCATGTCACGGCGGAGGGGCGTCGCCGGTGGGGTCCATGGTCGGGCTCAACCCGTCGACTCGATCACGGCGAGCGTGTCCCCCGAGGAGACCGACATGCCCACCTCGATCGGCAGGTCGCTGATCTTTCCCGCCTTGTGCGCGGTGACCTCGTTCTCCATCTTCATCGCCTCGATGATCGCCACCAGGGCCCCCTGCTCGACCGCGGCGCCGGGCTCGACGGCGATCCTCAGCACCGTGCCCTGCATCGGCGAGCGCAGCTGATCGCCGCCGCCGGCGCTCGGCTTGTCCCCGTCGGCGCGGCCCTGCCGTCGCGGTGGCTGCCTGCGAGCAGCGTTGGCGGGTGCCCGGTCGTCGCCGTCGCCGCCGGGCGCCGTCCCAATCACCCGTACGTCGAACCGGCGTCCTGAGACCTCGACGGTGTACTGCACCGTGCGCTTCGGCTCCTCTTCACTCCCCCCGTCATCCTCGCCGCCGGATGCCGCCGTCGTCGAGCGAAGCCACTCCCGATCCTCGAGCAGGTCCCGACAGGTCTCGCCCCGGGCCCACTGCTCGGTGGCCAGGAGTGCCCGGTGAAACGGGAGCAGCGTCTTCAGGCCGTCGATCTCGTACTGCTCGAGGGCACGGAGCATCCGCTGCGTCGCCTCTTCCCGATCACGATCCCAGACGATCAACTTCGCCACCATCGGGTCGTACATGGGCGAGACCTCGTCGCCGGCTCCGACACCCGAGTCGACGCGCACACCGGGCCCGCTCGGCTCTCGGTAATGCGCGATCCGCCCCGGGGCTGGGGCAAAGTTCCTCCCGGCGTCCTCGGCGTTGATCCGGCACTCGATCGCGTGGCCGCGCAGCACAACGTCGTCCTGGGCGAAGGGCAGCGGCTCGCCGGCGGCGATGCGGATCCCGGTCTTGACGATGTCGATTCCCGTCGTCATCTCGGTCACGCAGTGCTCGACCTGAACGCGTGTGTTCATCTCGAGGAAGAAGTAGTCGCCGTCGGCGAGCAGGCCTTCGACCGTCCCCGCCCCCCGGTAGTCCACCGCCCGCGCCGCGTCGACCGCGATTCTGCCGATCCGCTCCCGCATCTCGGCGTCCACGACCCAAGGTGGCGCCGGGCACTCCTCGATCAGCTTCTGATGCCGCCGCTGGATCGAGCAGTCGCGCTCCCCGAGGTGGACGACGTGGCCGTGGGCGTCGGCCAGGATCTGCACCTCGACGTGCCGGGGGTCGGGCAGGTAGCGCTCAAGGTAGACCGTCGGGTCTGAGAAGAACTTCTCGCCTTCGCGGGCCGCCCCGGCGAACGCCTCCTCGAGCTCGTCGGCGGACTGGGCGACCCGGAAGCCCTTGCCGCCGCCCCCGCCGGCCGCCTTCACCGCGACTGGGTAGCCGATGTCGACGTCGATGATCTTTCGCGCCGCTTTCACGTCGGCCACGGGCTCGGTCGTCCCCGGGACGATCGGCACGCCGGCGGCCGCCATCAGCTCGCGCGCCCGCGTCTTCGACCCCATGGCGTCGATCGCGCTGGCCGGCGGTCCGATGAAGACCGCGCCGGCCTCGTCGCACGCCCGGGCGAACGCCGCGTTCTCGGCGAGGAAGCCGTAGCCCGGGTGGACGGCCTCGGCCCCCGACCGGGCGACCGCGTCGAGGAGCCGCTCCACGTTCAGGTAGCTCTCGGCCGCCGGCGCCGGCCCGAGGAGGTAGGCCTCGCCGGCGCGCTTCACATGCAGGGCGTCGCGGTCGATCTCCGAGTAGACGGCCACGCTGGCGACGCCGAGCTCGTCGAGCGCGCTGATGATCCGGACCGCGATCTCCCCGCGGTTGGCGACGAGAACCTTCGCGAACATCGGCCGCTGAGCTTAGTCGGCCTTGCCCACCCGTGCCCTCGCCGGGTCGTCCGCTCGCGCGCCGCTTGTCGGGAGCTGCTGTCCGCTGGGAGGCCCAGCGTCTAGCACAATCGATGCGGCGTCCACCTGGGCCCGCGCTCGGGCCTTGAGGTGACAACCCAACCCCCCGTGCTGACAACGTGCAACACTGTAATCATGTCTGTCAATGTCTCCGTCCGCCTTGACGATGGGCTCGCTGAGCGCCTGCGTCTCCGCGCCCGCGCGGCGGGCGAGAGCCTGTCCGACCGCTTGCGCCGCTACGCCGAGGAGGGCGCCCGTCGTGACGAGCATCCGATGATCACGTTCCGTGACGGGCCGACGGGTCGGCGCGCCGGACTGATCGCCGGCCCCGACGTGTGGGAGATCGCGCTGTGGCTTGACGACCACGACCTCGGATCGGTCGAGGACCCGGCCGCCGAACTCGCGTCGGACGGAATCGTTGCCCGCCCGCTGATAGACGCAGCGCTCGCTTACCGCGACGCCCATCCAGACGAGATCCAGGCCCGGATCGATCTTCATCGCAGCGAGACCATCGCCGCCGAAGCGCGGTGAAGCTCCTCGTCGACGAGATGTATCCCGGCGCGCTCGCGGACGGCCTCCAGGCGGTCGGAATCGACGCCAGCACGGTCAGCGCGCTCAAATTGGCGGGCAGCCCTGACCGTGAGGTCTTCGCCGCGGCGATCGGCGGCGGCTATTCGGTGCTCACCGAGAACGTCGTGGACTTCACCAGAATCGCCGCCGAGCACAGCAACGCCGGCGCCCATCACCACGGCCTTCTGATCGCCCTCTCCTCACGGTTCTCACGGCGACCACACGGGATCGAGCCGCTGATTTCCGCCATCAAGACGTCGCGGGGGAACGACTGGACGACCGCGTCGTCTATCTCGAGCAGCCAGACCGCGAGTCACGTAGGATCGCTTGACATTCTGCTCGAGGACGGCCACGTGAGTACGTGGCAGCGATCAGGGAAGAGCGCCTCCAGATTCGCGTCGGCCCTGCAGATAAGGCGCTGCTAGAACGAGCCGCTGCCGCATCGCACCTGAACCTCTCCGCGTTCGTGCTTCAGGCGGCGGCCTCTAAGGCCGAGGAAATCCTCGCTGAGCGCTCGAGCATCCGTCTGTCTCGCGAAGCGGCCGCCGCGTTCACCGAGGCGCTCGAGCGACCGGCCGCGGTCAACGACCGGCTCGCGAGCTCGATGCGTCGCAAGCGCAAGTTCCGCTGGATTGACTGAGCTCCGCCGGCCGGCGCTGCTTGACCCGAGCCGGCATGCCCGGGGCCACTTCGACAGCGGCGAGCCGGTTCTCGACGAGTGGCTGCGCCGGTACGCCGGGCAGAAGCGGCGACGCTGACACCGCGGCCACCTGGGTCATCGCCGACGGCCACGATGTCGTGGTCGGGTACGCAAGCGTCGCGATGACCGGGATCGACCGATCCACCGCTCCGGGTGTGCTCGCAAAGGGTGCGCCTGATCCGGTGCCTGCGCTGCTGCTGGGACGGCTCGCGGTCGATCGCCACTACTCGAGCCTTGGAATCGGGACCGCGCTCGCGGCCCATGTTCTCGCGACGGCAGCCGAGCTCAACGAAAAAGCGGCATGCCGGGCTGTCGTAGTGACAGCGCTCAACGCACCGACTCGGTCCTGGTGGCGGCGACTCGGCTTCGATCCGTTCGATCCCAACGACCCCGACCAGTTCGATCTCTACCTGCTGACCGCTGACATCGAGGCGACCCTCTGGCGAGCGCGGTAGAGGAGCGGGGACCCGCCTCAGGCGGGAACCTGAGCGGCCCGGACCATCCCGGCGGCGACCGTGGCGTTGGTCGACTCGTCGATCAGGATGAAGCTCCCGGTGCGCCGGTTGGACCGATACGCGTCGAACGCCAGCGGAGCGCTCGTGCGCAGCGACACCCGCCCGATGTCGTTGAGCGCGAGCTCGCCCGGCGCCAGTCCTCCGCTCGAGCGTGTGGACGTCGACCCGGTCGTGCAGCGTGTCGACGATCGCGCTGGCGTTGCGGCTCGTGTGCTTGATCGCGTAGCGACCGCCCGGCCGCAGCGGCGCCTCGCCCATCCAGCAGAGGTCGGCCTCGAGCTCGCGACCGACCGACGGCGCGGCGTCCGGGTGGCAGATCAGCTCGCCGCGGGCGACGTCGATCTCGTCCTCGAGCCGCAGCGTCACCGACAGCGGCGCCACCGCCTCCTCGAGCTCGCCGTCGAAGGTGTCGATCGCCGCGATCCGCGTCCGCCGGCCCCCCGGCAGCACGACGACCTCCTCGCCGGTCCGCAGGGCGCCGCTCGCCAGCTGGCCGGCGTAGCCGCGGTAGTCGCCGACCGCCGGCTTGACCACCCACTGCACGGGGAACCGCGCCGGGACCTCGTCGGGGTGGTCGTAGGAGACCTCGACCTCCTCGAGGTGGCCGAGCAGCGTCGGCCCGTCGTACCAGCTCAGGCGCTCGGAGGGCTCGACGACGTTGTCGCCGCAGAGCGCGGAGATCGGGATGTAGGTGATGTCGGCGACGTCGAGCTTGCCGGCGAACTGCGCCGAACTCCTCGACCAGCTCGGCGAAGCGCTCGGCCGAGTAGTCGACCAGATCCATCTTGTTGACCGCGACGACCAGATGCGGGATGCGCAGCAGCGCGCTGATGAAGGCATGGCGCTTGGACTGCTCGACGGTGCCCTTGCGCGCGTCGAGCAGGACGATCGCCAGATCGGCGGTCGAGGCGCCGGTGACCATGTTGCGCGTGTACTGCTGGTGGCCGGGGCAGTCGGCGATGATGAAGCGCCGGCGCGGCGTGGCGAAGTAGCGGTAGGCGACGTCGATCGTGATCCCCTGCTCGCGCTCGGCCCGGAGCCCGTCGGTCAGCAACGCGAGATCGAGGACCCCCGAGCCGCCGCGTC
This sequence comes from uncultured Solirubrobacterales bacterium, assembly GCA_963742705.1. Lineage (GTDB taxonomy): Bacteria > Actinomycetota > Thermoleophilia > Solirubrobacterales > Solirubrobacteraceae > Palsa-513. The sequence goes on from CAVUMZ010000007.1 coordinate 202,153, forward strand.
GCAGCGACGCGTCCTCGATGTGGGCGAGCTGGTCGGCGAAGACCTGCTTGGAGTCGTAGAGCATGCGGCCGATCAGCGTGCTCTTGCCGTCGTCGACCGAGCCGGCCGTGGTGAGACGCAGGAGGTCGAGACCCATCAGAAGTACCCGAGCCGCTTGCGATCTTCCATCGCCGCTTCGCTGACGCGATCGTCGGCGCGCGTCTCGCCGCGCTCGGTGATCCGGGTCGCGGCGATCTCGGCGATCACGTCGGCGATCAGCGCGGCGTGCGAGCGCACGCCGCCGGTGCAGCTCATGTCGCCGACGGTGCGAAAGCGGACCGTCTCGTTGAAGACCTCCTCGCCGGCGGCGAGCTCCTGGTCCTCGCGGTAGGCGTAGAGCATGCCGTCGCGCTCGAAGACCTTGCGCTCGTGGGCGAAGTACAGCGACGGCAGCTCGAGCCGTTCCTGTTCGATGTACTCCCAGACGTCGAGCTCGGTCCAGTTGGAGATCGGGAAGACGCGGGCGTGCTCGCCCTGGTTCAGCCGGCCGTTGTAGAGGTTCCAGAGCTCGGGCCGCTGGTTCTTGGGATCCCACTGGCCGAAGTCGTCGCGGAAGGACAGGATCCGCTCCTTCGCCCGCGCCCGCTCCTCGTCGCGCCGGGCGCCGCCGAACGCCGCGTCGAAGCGGTGCTCGGTGATCGCGTCGAGCAGCGTCGTCGTCTGGAGCCGGTTGCGCGACGCCCGCGGACCGAGCTGCTCGACGACGCGGCCGCGGTCGATCGAGTCCTGCACCGAGGCGACGATCAGGCGCTCGCCGAGCTCGGCCGATGCGCCGATCGCGGAACTCGATCGCCTCGGGGAAGTTGTGGCCGGTGTCGATGTGCATCAGCGGAAACGGGAACGGCGCCGGCCGGAACGCCTTCTCGGCCAGGCGCAGGAGGACGATCGAGTCCTTGCCGCCGCTGAAGAGCAGCACCGGCCGCTCGAACTCGGCCGCCACCTCGCGCATCACGTGGATCGCCTCGGACTCGAGCGCGCGGAGGTGGGTCAGGCGCAGCGACGCCAGCGGAGGGATCATCGCGAGGCCTCGCCGGCGGGGATGAGCACCGGCGGATGCTCGGCCGCCGGAGCCGGCCCGCGTCGGACGCGGTGCAGGGTGTAGGCGACCGCGGCGACGGCCAGGGGCACGCCGACGATGATCACCGGCGAGATCGTGTAGCCGGCCTTGGAGATCAGCGCGAGACCTGAGGCGAGCAGGACGATCCCGAGTGCGGGCCGTAGCGCGTCGTCGGGCAGCCGCGCCGAGTAGTGGGTGCCGATCCACACCCCGGGCAGCGAGCCGATCAGGATGTTGCCGGCGAGCGACAGGTTGACGTTGCCGTCGAAGAGGTGGGCGAGGCCGGCGACCCAGAGCAGGATCGCGGCATGGAAGACATCGGTGCCGACGACCTGGCGGGGCTTCATCTGGAACCAGAGGATCAGCACGACGGCGATCAGCGAGCCGCTGCCGGCCGAGGTCACGCTGAGGACGAAGCCGATCACGAGGCCGGTGACGACCGCGACCTGACGATCTCGCCGCGACAGCTCGACGCGCTCGCGTTCCTTGACGCGCCGCATCAGCAGGGCGCGGATCAGCACAGCTGTGGCCGTGACGATCAGCGCCGCCGCGACGAGGACGAGCACCAACTGGTCGAAGCTCTTGCCGCCGTAGGCGCTGCGCAGCCGGTTGAGGGCGAGCACACCGAGGATCGCGCCGGGGATGCTGCCCACCGCCAGCCACAGCGAGGTCCCCATGTGCACGGTCCCCATGCGGAAGTGGCGCCAGCCGCCGACGGTCTTGGTCACGGCGCCGTAGATCAGGTCGGTGCCGATCGCGACGACCGGCTTGACGGCGAAGACGAGGATCAGCAGCGGCGTCATCAGCGAGCCGCCGCCCATGCCGGTGGTCGCCACCAGCATGCCGACGCCGAAGCCGAAGAGGATGATCAGCGGGTCCATCAGCCGTCCCCGTGGAGGCCGCACTCGGTCTTGGCGTCGCCGGCCCAGCGGCCGTCGCGGCCGCTGCCCGGGAGCGTGCACGGCGCGCAGCCGATCGAGGCGTAGCCGGCGTCGTGGAGCTCGTTGTAGGGCAGCTCGTGCTCGTGGATGTAGGTCCACAGCTGGCGCTCGGTCCAGTCCGCCAGCGGGTTGACCTTCCACAGGCCGTTGCGCTCGTCCCATTCGATCTTTTCGGAGCGCGTTCGGGTGGGCGACTGCTCGCGCCGGAGACCGGTGATCCAGCATTCGGCCATGTTCAGCGCGCTGCGCAGCCCGTCGGCCTTGGCCCCGCCGCTCGTGCAGCAGTGCTCGCGCGACCACGGCTCGCCGGCCGGGTCGATCACGTCGATGACCTCGATGCGCACGCCCCAGCGCGCCTCGAACGCCCGCCAGGTCGCGCGCGTCTCGTCGAAGAGCACGTGGGTGTCGAGCGTGAAGACGCGGGCGGCGGGCTCGATCGCCATCAGCATGTCGAGCATCACCGACTCCTCCTTCTGGAAGGAGCAGGCCATCACGAGCTCGGGGTGGAAGCGCTCGACCGCGTAGGCCAGCACCTCCGGGGCGGTGCGCCGCTCGAGATCGGGCGGCGCCGCCTGCGTGTTCATACGGCGCACTCGCCCTCGCCGCGGATCACCTGGTAGGGCTCGGAGCGGTTCCAGTCGATGAAGTGGTTCATCGTCTCGAGGCTGAACTCTACGGGCAGGGTCAGATCCTTCACGACCAGCTCGAACGCCGGCACGCCGACGCGCTCGACGAAGGCGTTGAACGCCTCGCCGTCCTCGCGCTCGGCCTGGTAGTAGCGGATCCAGCGCTCGATCGCCTCGGGCACGCGCTTGGCGGGAAGGCGGGCCTTGAGTCGCTTGCCGTAGGCCACGTCGCCACCGACGTAGTTGCCGGCGAGGTGGGGGATGTAGGCGGGGATGGTGTGCTGGCCGACCTTGATCGACGCTCCGTAGAAGCCGATGTTGGCGATGTGGTGCTGGCTACAGCCGTTCGGGCAGCCGCTCATCTTGATGTGGATCTGCCGGGTCAGCTCGTCGTCGATCGCCATCGCCTCGATCCGCTCCTGCACGGCCGCGTTCAGCCCCATCGAGCTGGTGATGCCGAGCTTGCAGCTGTCGGTGCCGGGGCAGCTGACGACGTCGGAGATCTCGCGCGGCCCGGCGTCGCCGAGGTCGAGTTCGGACAGCGCCCGCCAGACGTCGTAGACCGCCGCGGCGTGGACCCAGCGCAGAACGAGGTTCTGCTGGACGGTGACGCGGGCGTAGCCGCCCGAGTACTCGCGCATGATCGCGGCCAGGCCGCGGAACTGCTCGGGCGAGAGGTCGCCTCGCGTGACCTTGATCTCGACCGTGACGAACCCGTCCTGGCGCTGGGGGCGGACGTTGTCGCGGGCGAAGCGCTCGAACTCGCGCGAATCGCCGTTCGGCGAGCCGGCGGCGGCCGCCGGCGCCGGCCCGGGCTCCTCGTCGTGGACGAAGAGCAGCGGCTCGATCCTGAAGTCACGCTCGGCCACCCAGTCGCCGCGGAGCTCCTCCTCGACCTGCTCGCGGAAGGCGTCCATCCCGATCTTGTCGATCATGACCTTGATCCGCGCGCGGGCGCGGTTCTTGCGCAGCCAGTCCTGGCGGTCGAAGATCCGCAGCACCGCCTCGGTCACCTTGAGGTAGTCGCCGTTGTCGGCCTCCACGAATTCGTAGAGGGTGGGCGCGACCCGCGGCATGATCGACGTACCGCCGCCGATGCGGATCTCGAAGCCGCGCTTGCCGTCGCGGATGCGGGGAATGAAGCCGCCGTCGTGGATGCCGACGATGGCCACGTCGTCGTCGGTGGCGCTGAAGGCGGTCTTGAACTTGCGCGGCATCAGCTGGCAGACGTCGTTGCGCACGAAGTAGCGGACGTAGGCGCCGGCGTACGGCGTCGGATCGAACAGCTCGCCCTCGCAGACGCCGGCCCACGGGTCGCCGGTGACGTTGCGCATCGTGTTGCCGCAGCCCTCGCGTGAGGAGAGCCCGACGGCGCTGATCTCGCGGATGAACTCGGCGGCGTCGGGGAGCGGCACATGATGGAACTGGAAGTTCTGGCGCGTGGTGATGTGGCCCTTCTTGAGCGGCACCCAGCGCTCGACGGCGTCGGCGAACGCCTCCATCTGCTCGGGGTTGATGCCGCCGAACGGGAGCTTGACGCGGATCATCTGGCGCTCGGCCTGCCGCTGCCCGTACACCCCCTGCTTGAGCCGGAAGCCGATGAACTGGACCTCCTCGGTCTCGCCGCGGAGGAACTTGGCCGACTCGGTGTCGAAGTCGTCGAACTCGCGCTCGAGGATCGGGATCACGTGCCCGGGCACGTCGGTGCGGATCTCGGGGTCGGCGATCGAGCCCCGGCCTGCGGTGGGTGAAGCTGGCTCCATCGGAGTCCTCCTGGGGTCGCTCGGACGGCCAAAATCCTAACACATGAAAGGCGGGCGGCTTTCTGGTATTTTTCCCGCCGAGCGGCGCTGAAATGGCCGCTTTAGTTTTCTATCTATTCGCATAAAATCCGTCAAGAAAGTGGACATGGATCTAAAGCGCGCAGCCGGGCCTCTCTCCCTGATCGGGTCGCTGGCGGTCCTCTGCTCGTGTGGCGGCTCGGGCGGCGGTGGCAAGCACGTCAGCCTCGTCGCCTACTCGACGCCCCAGGCGGCCTACGGCGCGCTGATCCCGGCCTTCGAGGCCACGCCGGCGGGCAAGGGCGTGACGTTCAGCCAGTCCTACGGCCCGTCCGGAGATCAGAGCCGCGCCGTCCTCGCCGGGCTGCCGGCGAGCGTGGTCGACTTCTCGCTCGAGCCGGACGTGACCAAGCTCGTCGCCGCCGGGCTCGTGGCGCCCAGCTGGAACGCGAACGCGACGCACGGCTTCGTGACCGACTCGGTCGCCGTGTTCCTCGTGCGCAAGGGCAACCCCAAGCACATCGCGACGTGGGACGACCTGACCAAGCCCGGCGTCCAGGTGCTGACGCCCAACCCGTTCAGCTCGGGCAGCGCACGCTGGAACGTGATGGCGGCCTACGGGGCGAAGCTCAAGGAGGGGGACACGCCGGCGCAGGCCCAGGCGTACCTCGGTGCGCTCTTCCACAACGTCGTCAGCCAGGACACCTCGGCGCGCAACGCGACCCAGACGTTCCTCGCCGGCAAGGGCGACGTCCTGATCGCCTACGAGAACGAGGCGATCGCCGACAAGAAGAAGGGCGCCCCGGTCGACTACGTGATCCCCAAGGACACGATCCTGATCCAGAACCCGCTCGCCGTCGTCACCAAGGGCGACTCGACTGCCGCTCGTGCGTTCGTCAGCTACCTGCTGTCCCCGGCCGGACAGGCGATCTGGGCCAGCCAGGGCTACCGCCCGGTCGTCGCCGGGACCCAGGGCGCGAGCGCGTTTCCGACCCCGGCGGGCCTGTTCACGATCGACTCGCTCGGCGGCTGGACGCAGGTGACCAAGCAGTTCTTCGACCCGACGAGCGGCGTCGTGACGAAGATCGAGCAGTCGCTGGGAGTCTCCACTGCCAAGTAGCGCGCGTGCGCTGCCCCTGCGGCGTCTCCCGCGGCCCTCGGCGCCTCGTATCGGCGCCGGGGGGATCGGCCGCGGCGTGCTCGGGATCTACCTCTCGCTCGTCGTGCTGCTGCCGCTCGCGGCCGTGCTCGCGCGCTCAGGGGATGGCGGGCTCGGCGCGTTCTGGCGGTCGGTGTCGGCGCCGGAAGCGGTCGCGGCCATCAAGCTGACGTTGATCGTCTCGCTGATCGTCGTGGCGATCAACGCCGTCTTCGGGACCCTGATCGCCTGGGTGCTGGTCCGCGACGAGTTCCCGGGGCGGCGCGTGGTCAACGCGATGATCGACCTGCCGTTCGCCCTGCCGACGATCGTCGCCGGCGTCGTGCTGCTCGCGCTCTACGGCAAGGGCGGCCCGGTCGGCATTGACGTCAGCTTCACCCGGGCGGCGGTCGGCCTGGCGCTGCTCTTCGTGACGCTGCCCTTCGTCGTGCGCTCGGTCCAGCCGGTCCTGCTCGAGCTCGACGAGTCGATGGAGGAGGCGGCGGCGTCCCTGGGCGCCGGGCCGTTCGCGATCTGGCGACGGATCGTGCTCCCCAACCTGATGCCGGCCATCCTCTCGGGGGCAGCGCTCAGCTTCGCCCGGGCGGTCGGCGAGTTCGGCTCGGTCGTCCTGATCTCGGGCAACCTGCCGTTCAAGACCGAAGTCGGCGCGACCTACGTCTTCGGGCAGATCGAGAACGACAACCTGCCGGGGGCGGCTGCCGTGTCGCTCGTCCTCCTGCTCGCCGCGCTCCTGATCCTGGGTGCGCTCGCCGGTCTCGGCAACCGCAGGACGCGCTATGTCTGAGCTCGCCGTCGCGTCGCCGGTGGCCCGGGTCGCGGAGGGCATGGCGGCCCCGGTCCCGGAGCGGGTCGTCGCCAGCGAGCAGGCGGGGCGGTCGTGGCGGCTCGGCCTGCGGTGGGTCGCGCTCGGCTACCTCGGCCTGCTGCTGGTGGCGCCGGTGCTGATGATCTTCTTCCGTACCTTCGAGCACGGCCTCGCGCCGGTGTGGCGGGCGGTCAGCGACCCGAACGCGATCCACGCGTTCTGGCTGTCGATCGAGATCGTCGCGATCGCCGTGCCGCTGAACACGGCCTTCGGGATCGGCATCGCGATCCTGCTCGAGCGCCACCGCTTCCGCGGCCGGGGACTCCTCGGCCTGGCGCTCGACCTGCCGTTCGCCGTCTCGCCGGTCGTCGTCGGGTTGGGGTTGCTGCTCGTCTACGGGACCAACGGCTGGTTCGGGACCTGGCTGGCCGGCCACGGGCTCCAGGTGATCTTCTCGCTGCCCGGGATGGTGCTGGCGACGGCGTTCGTCTCGCTGCCGTTCGTCGCGCGCGAGACGATCCCCGTCCTGCGCGAGGTCGGCACCGACGCCGAGCAGGCGGCGGCGACGCTCGGGGCCGGGCCGTGGCAGACGTTCCGCCGGATCACGCTGCCGGCGATCCGCTGGGGGGTCGTCTACGGCGTAGTCCTGACGACGGCGCGGGCGCTCGGGGAGTTCGGCGCGCTCAGCATCGTCTCGGGACGGATCGAGGGGAGCACGCAGACGCTGCCGCTGTACGTGCAGGACCGCTACGAGAACTTCGACACGACCGGGGTCTACGCGGCCGCGGTCGTGCTGGCGCTGCTGGCGCTGGCCACGCTGTTGATCATGAACCTGCTCACCCGACGCGCCCGTGGAGGGACCGCCTGATGCCGATCGAAGTCCACAACGTCAGCAAGCGCTACGACGATTTCGCCGCGCTCGACGACGTCTGCCTGCGCGTGGCCGACGGGTCGCTGACGGCGCTGCTCGGGCCGAGCGGCAGCGGCAAGTCGACGCTGCTGCGGATCATCGCCGGCCTCGAGACGCCTGACTCGGGACGGGTCCTGATCGGCGACGCCGACGTCACGACGACGCCGGCGCGCGAACGCGGCGTCGGCTTCGTCTTCCAGCATTACGCGCCGTTCAAGCACATGACGGTGCGCGACAACGTCGGCTTCGGCCTCAGCGTCCGCCGCCGGCCGAAGGGAGAGATCGCGGCGCGCGTCGACGAGCTGCTCGGCCTCGTGCGACTCGACGGCCTCGCCGAGCGGTACCCGTCGCAGCTCTCGGGTGGGCAGCGGCAGCGGATGGCGCTCGCGCGGGCACTGGCCCCGGCGCCCAAGGTGCTCCTGCTCGACGAGCCGTTCGGCGCGCTCGACGCCCAGGTCCGGGGCGAGCTGCGCGAGTGGCTGCGGCGTCTGCACGACGAGATCCACGTGACGACGATCTTCGTCACCCACGACCAGGAGGAGGCGATGGACGTCGCCGAGCAGATCGTCCTCGTGAACGCCGGGCGGATCGAGCAGGTCGGGACGGCGCGTGAGCTCTACGAGCACCCGCGCAACGAGTTCGTGATGTCGTTCATCGGTCCGGTCAACCGCGTCGGGGGAGCGCTGCTGCGCCCGCACGACATCCAGATCCTGGCCGACGCCGACGGCACGGCCACCGAGGCGCTCGTCGAGCGGATCGTCCACCTCGGCTTCGAGGTCCGCGTCGAGCTGAAGCTCGAGGACGGCAGCGAGGTCTGGGCGCAGCTGACGCGCGAGCGCGCCGCCGAGCTCGAGCTCGAGGAAGGCCAGATCGTCGCTGCGCGGCTCGGCGCGCCGCGGGTGTTCGCCTAAACCGCCGGGAGCGCGCCGATCAGCTGCCTGACGCCGTCGTTGCCGCCGAGGCTCGGGTAGGCGCCGAGGACTTCGTCGCACAGGCAGATCAGCTGCTCCTTGCGCGTGCCCTCGCCGTCGAACGCGTAGAACCCGAACGCCGGCGCCGCGTGCGTGGCGCCGTCCGCGGCGGGCTGCCGCACGAGCAGGTCGGCGATCGGGTAGAGCAGCCCGCCCATCGCCGCGACGAACGTCCGCTCCAGGCCGTAGCGCTCGCTGCGGTGGCCGGCCTTGCTCGTCGCCGACGAAGCCTTGTAGAGCGCGTCGATCAGGCAGAGGACGTAGCAGTAGGCGGCGTCGAACAGCGTCGCCAGTTGGCCGACGGAACCGTCGAAGTCGGTTCGCTTGGGGTCATTCGGGACCGGATAGACATTGCCGATCAGGTCGATCCCGAGGGCGATCTGCGAGAACTTCGCGTAGTGGGACAGCTCGTCCAGCCCGAGCGTCGGGTCCGCCGGCTTGAGCGGGACGTCGGGGTCGCCCGGCGCGGCTCCCTCGCCCTGCTCGACGATCGTCCGGATCGCCTGCTTGGCCGTCTTGAGGTCGGAGACGACGATCGGCGCCCCGCCCCCGTCGTTGTTCCAGTAGGCCCGGTCGTACTGGAGCTCGGTTTCCGGATCTGCCCACAGCTCCGGCCCGTCGAGGCGCTCGAAGCCGGCCTCGATCGCCGCATAGAACTGGCCGAGCGTGTTGTACTCGTCGGGCTGTGCCGGGGCGTCGGCCTTGGCCGGCTGCTCGAGCGGCATGAAGACGTCCTGCATCAAGTGGACCGACGCCGGCTCCAGGTGCAGGATCAGCGGCGGCGCGCGATGCAGCATCGGCGTCGGGTAGCTCGTGACGAAGTCCGGGTCGTAGAAGTGGATCTGCTTGCCCCCGCCGATCGCCACGAGCAGGTTGCGCGCCAGGCACAGGTGCAGCATCTCCTCGATCACGACGCTGCGGATCGCCCGGAAGGCCGAGATTCCCGGCGCCCACTGCGAGTAGTTCGCGGTCTGGATCGAGTAGGCGGCGTACAGGTAGAGCGGCACCGTCGACAGCTCGACCGCCGCCGCCTGGTGGAGGTGGTTGCGCAGCTCGGGGATCGTCGTGATCGGAGCCTGGGCGTTGATCGGGTACTTGGACTTCAGCGTCTGCATCGCGGCACTCCTGTCATGGACGGTCGATGGCGGCGATCAGCCGCTGCTCAGCCCAGCCGCGGACCAGTTGCCAGGCCTCGTCGGGCGCTCCCTGGCGGCGACGCCGAGCGTGGCGCCACCGGTCAACGCCTCGAGCAGCGCGTGGCCGACTCGGCCCAGCTCGGTGACCGTGACCACATAGTCGCGGCGGCTGACGGCGGTGAAGCTCGGTGCTGGCGCCGGCAGCGGCGGATCCTCGCCGCGGCGGACGGCGACGAGGTAGTCGCCGACGGGAAAGCCGGCGGTGAGCAGCCGCAGGCACGGGACGAGCGTGAACGTCGCGTCCAGATCGGCGTCGACCGGAAAATCGGCCGCCGCGGCGAGCGTCGCCCGCTCGACCCCAGGCCCGTCGTAGACCTCGAGGAAGGTTCGCTCGAGCCGCGCGAGGTCGATCAGGAAGTCCGACCACGAGTCGTCCGCGTCCGGCCTGGTTGCGGCCAGATGGTCAGGCCAGCCGGCGCCCAAGTCGTTCAGGGTGTAGCTGCGCGGCGGCCGCGCGCGCAGGTAGTCGAGCGCGAAGTCGTCGAACAGCTCGTCGCCGAGGACGTGGAGCAGCCCGGGGTAGCTCTCGCGCAGGCAGAGCACAAGGCGGCGGTGGTAGGTCGCGCTGTAGAGCCCCAGGCGCGCGCGGGCGTCGAGGCCGCCGGAGCTTGCGACCACCTCGGCCGGCGCGCTCATCGCCCCGTCGGTGATCGCGTCCTGGATCCAGCGCTGCGTGGCGGCGAGGTCGCTCACGACGCGTAGCGCTTTGCCTTCAGCGCCTCGGCGTGGACCTCCGCGAACGGCGGCAGCTCCTCGTCCCACTCGATCAGCGTCGAGACGCCCCCGGTCAGCTCGCTCGCCCGACGGTACAGCTCCCAGACCGGGTCGGCAACCGGCCGGTCGTGCGTGTCGACGATGTGCGTGCCCATCTCCGTGTGGCCGGCGAGGTGCATCTGGACGATGCGCTCGTGCGGCAGGTCCTCGAGGTACTCGACGGCGTCGAAGCCGTGGTTGACGGCGCTGAGGCGGACGTTGGCGACATCGAGCAACAGCCCGCAGTCGGCCTCCTCGGCCAGCCGGCCGAGGAACTCCCATTCGGTCATGGTCGACTGGACGTAGGTCACATACGAGCTCGGGTTCTCGAGCACCAGCCGGCGCTCGAGCAGCTCCTGGACGGCGCCCACCCGCTCGACCACGTGGGTCAGCGACTCCTCGGTGAACGGGATCGGCACGAGCTCGTGCGTGTTGCGGCCGGCGACGCCCGTGAAGCAGACGTGGTCTGAGACCCAGGCGGGCTGGAGCTCGTCAACGAATCGCTTCAGCCGGGCGAGGTAGTCGCGGTTGAGCGGGTCGGTCGAGCCGATCGACAACGACACGCCGTGGGCGACGACCGGGTACCGGGCGGCGATCTCGTCGAGCACGTGGCGCGGCCGGCCGCCCGAGTCCATGAAGTTCTCGGAGACGACCTCGAACCAGTCGACCTCCGGCCAGTGCGTCAGCAGGTGGTCGTAGTGGGCCGAGCGCAGCCCGACGCCGAAGCCGAGGTGCGGCAGCCCGAGGCGCGGCTCGGTCACTGGATGTCGTGACCGGGTGGGACGAGGTCGTCCGGGTAGCCCTCGCCGGGCGACGGGCCGAAGACGACCCCGGCCTCGTACATCCGCTCCTCGAAGATCGCGCGCGCCCGCTTCCAGACGTTCTTGCCCTTGTAGGGGCCGGCGGAGAACACGCGGCTCTCGTTGATCGGGCTCGCGCAGCTCCCGTTGCCGCTACAGGCCTGGTTGCCGGGCTTCGCCTGCTCGTAGTCGGATCCGGCGTAACCGCAGCCGCCCTGACTCCGGCAGGCGTTGTCGCCGTGGCAGACGTGGATCGCCGTGGCGCAGGTGCCCATGCCCGCCATCGGCGCGGTCCCGGCCACGTCGTGGTTGGTGCACGAGTTGAGCCCCATGCAGACGTGCAACTCGAGCGCGCCCGCCTTGGGCGCCGCCGCCGCGTCCCCGGAGTTCGTGCCGGCGACGCCGGCCTCGTGTGCGCTCGCGCGCTGCCGGGCGCCGCTCGCGCCGCCGGTGACGATGTCGGGAGTCTGTGTCATCACGCCCTTCAGCTGTGCGTCGCCGTGAACCTGGTGGCGCCGAGCATAGCGGGCCGCCCGGTGTGGTGTGTTACTTCGCTGTGTTGGCGGTCAGCGAGCCTGCCAGGCATCCTCGGCGCGGGTCAGCGCGAGGATGTCCTCCGGAAGCTCGTCGGCGGCGACATCGGCGACCGTGACCTGCTCGAGCACGGCGCGGAGGTTGGCCCGCAGGGCGATCCAGACCCGCTGGAGGGGTTCGGCGGACCCCTTGTACGCGACCTCCTCCGGCCGCTGCCCGCGGACGCCGACGAGGGGTCCCTCGACGGCGCGGATGACCTGAGCCAGCGTGATCTCGGCGGCTGGACGGCCCAGCCAGTAGCCGCCGTCGGGGCCGCGCTGGCTGCGAACGATGCCGGCGCTGCGCAGCTGGGTGAGGATGTTCTCGAGAAACGACACTGGGATCTCCTGGGCGGTCGCGACCTCGTCCATCTTGCGCGGGGCGGTCTCCAACGCGCCGACGAGCTCGACCGCCGCCCGGACCGCATAGTCGGCCTTCGCCGTCACGCGCACGGGCGCCGCCGTTCAGGGATGGGGATCGCCCCAGGCGCCGCGCCGGCGATCGGTGCGGCCGACGCCCTCGAGCAGCGCGGCGCGCAGCCAGCGGCTCGGACGGCTCGCCGGGCGCGGCGGTGGTGGCGCGGTGTCCGCGATGTAGCGCTCGAGCGCCGCGACGATCGCTGCCGCCTCTTCGGGCGAGGCGGCGGGGGCGACGAGCGTCAGCCGCGGCCGACCCGCCGGCGCGGCCTCAGCGGCGCGGTGTCTGCGGTTGCCGGTCACGGCTGTGGATGATTGCACGGGCGGTAGGGTTCGCCGCCATGGCGCTGCCAGTGATCGGCCAGGAGGCGGTCCTCGCCGCGGTCAGCCCGGCCGATGCGATCGCCTGCGTCCGCGACGCCTTCGTCCACCACCACCACGGCGACTGGCAGATGCCGGCGAAGGTCTACCTCGACTGCCCACCCGGTGGCGACTTCCGGGCGATGCCGGCCCGCGGCGCCGGCTACGCCCTGTTGAAGTGGATCTGCTCGTTCCCGGGCAACACGAGCCTCGGGCTCCCGGCTGTGTCCGGGGTGATCGCCCTCTCCGATGCGACGACCGGCGAGCTGCGGGCGTTGATCGACGCGCGCGCCGTGACTGCGTTGCGGACCGGGGCGGTCGCGGCGATCGCGACGCAGGCGCTGGCCGCGGATGCGGCCGCGACGGTCGGCGTGATCGGCTGCGGCCTCCATGGCGGCTGGGTCGCCCGGTGCATGGCCGCCGCCGGCTACGGGCCCGGCATCTGCGCCGACCCGCGGCCCGAGGTCGCGGCCGCCGTGGCCGCCGAGCTCGGCTGGGAGGCCGGATCGACCGGACAGGCGCTCGGGGCTGACATCGTCTGCTGTGTGACGCCCGGCGCGGCACCGATCATCGACGAGAGTTGCCTGCGGCCCGGCCTGCATCTCAACATGCTCGGCGCCGATGGATCGGGCAAGGCGGAGGCGACGATCACCGCCGTCGCCGCGTGCGAGCTCTACTGCGACGAGTGGGAGCAGGCGGCTCACGGCGGCGAACTGGCCGGAGCCGTTGCCGCCGGCCTCGTGGGCCGCGAGCGGGTGACGACGCTCGGCGCCGTCCTGACCGGTGAGGCGCCGGGGCGCTCGGCATCGGGCACGACGACCATGTTCGACTCGACCGGTCTGGCGATCCAGGATCTCGCGGTCAGCGCCGCCGTCTACGCCGCCTGGCGCGACGGGCGCATCGAGGCCCAGACCGTCGACCTCTGACGCCGCGGTCAGAGGGGAATGTTGCCGTGCTTGCGCCGCGGGCCGGGATCGCGCTTGGTCTGGAGCGTGTGGAGCGCCGCGATCAGCTTCGGCCGCGTCTCGTGGGGGATGAGGACATCGTCGATGTAGCCGCGCTCGGCCCCGGAGTAGGGGTTGGCGAAGCGGGCGCGGTAGTCGTCCATCAGTCGCGCGCGGCGCACGTCGGGCGTCGGGCTCGAGGCGATGTCGCGCTTGTAGATCACGTTGACGGCGCCTTCGGGGCCCATCACGGCGACCTCGGCCGTGGGCCAGGCGAAGTTGAGGTCGGCGCCGAGGTGCTTGGACGACATCACGACGTAGGCGCCGCCGTAGGCCTTGCGCGTGATCACGGTGATCTTCGGCACCGTCGCCTCGGCGAAGGCGTAGAGGAGCTTCGCCCCGTGGCGGATGATCCCCCGCCACTCCTGGTCGGTGCCGGGCAGGAACCCGGGGACGTCGCAGAAGGTGATCAGCGGGATGTTGAAGGCGTCGCAGGTGCGCACGAAGCGGGCGGCCTTGAGCGAGGCGTCGATGTCGAGCACGCCGGCCATCGACTGCGGCTGGTTGCCGACGATGCCGACGGCGAAGCCGTCGAGACGGCTGAAGCCGCAGACGATGTTCGTCGCGTGATGCTCGTGGACCTCGAAGAACTCGCCGTCGTCGACGATCAGCTCGATCAGGCGCCGCATGTCGTAGGGCTTGTTCGGGCTGTCGGGCACCAGCGTGTCGAGCGCCTCGTCCATCCGGCCGGGGTCGTCGGTCGGGGCGACGCGCTCGGGGAGCTCGAGGTTGTTCTGGGGCAGGAACGACAGCAGGTAGCGGGCGTCCTCGAGGCACTCGTCCTCGTCCTCGGCGGCGAACTGGGCGACGCCCGACCGGGTGTTGTGGGTCATCGCCCCGCCGAGCTCCTCGAAGTCGACCTCCTCGCCGCTGACGGTGCGGATCACGTCGGGTCCGGTGATGAACATGTGCGAGGTCTCCTTGACCATGAGCACGAAGTCGGTGATCGCCGGCGAGTAGACGGCTCCGCCGGCGCACGGGCCCATGATCAGCGAGATCTGGGGGATCACGCCCGAGCAGCGGACGTTGCGTAGGAAGACGTCGCCGTAGGCGCCGAGCGAGATCACGCCCTCCTGGATGCGGGCGCCACCGGAGTCGTTGATCCCGATCACGGGGCAGCCGATCTTGGCGGCCAGGTCCATGACCTTGCAGATCTTCTGGCCCATCACCTCGCCCAGCGACCCGCCGAACACGGTGAAGTCCTGGCTGAAGACGCAGACCGGCCGGCCGTCGATCGTCCCGTGCCCGGTGATCACCGCGTCGGCCAGGGGCTTTGACTTCTGCATCTCGAAGTCGTAGGTCCGATGCCGGACGAACGCGTCGAGTTCCTGGAAGCTGTCCGCGTCGAGCAGCTTGGCGATCCGTTCCCGCGCTGTGTACTTGCCCTTCGCGTGCTGCTTCTCGACCCCCGGCCCGTCGGCGTGGGCCGCCTCGACGCGCAGCTCCTCCAGGTGGGCGAGCTTCTGCTCGTAGGTCTCAGGCGGCCGCTGGCGCTGCTGGCGCGGGGTGCTCCGGCTGCGCGGCGGGGCGCGCCTATTCCCGGGAGAAGGGGCGATGGTGGGCCGACCCTAGATCATCGAGGACGCCGCTCAGCAGCGCCATCGTCCGCTCGGGGTCGAGCCCGCTCGCCGGCGTCCGCTCGGCCGCCGGCGCAGTTGCAGGTGGGGCCGTCGCGGCCGGCTGCTGGCCGGCGGACGGGGAGGTTGCCCGGGTGGGAGCGCTCGAGCCCGACATCGGTGCAGCGTAGCGGGCGCTCTCGCCGAGCGGCAGGGGCCGGGCGAGCGTCGCGTGAGGCAGCGTCTGCTCCTCGTCGCGTCCGGTACGCCCGCGGGGCGGGGACGGCAGGGCCACCTCCGCCGCAGTTGGTCCGGGAGACGGGTCTGGGTCTGCCGTGTTCACCGCAGGCGCCACCGGCGCCACCGCGGCGGAGTGCTTGCGGCGGCGAAAGAGTCGTGCGAAGAAGCCGGGACTCGCGGCGGGCGCCAGACCCGCCGCTGCGGGCTCGGGTGGTGGCGGCGGTGGCGCCTCGACCACGGCCGCGGCTGCCGCTTCGGCTGCCCGGCGTGCCATGCGTGCGGCCGACCGCTCGGCCGCGCTCGAGATCCGCGTCCTGGTTCCCGGCGGGTCGGTCCCGGCGGTGCTGCCGTCTGACGGGGTGTCGTCGGTGGCGCTGGCCGCGGGCGCCGGTTCGGCGTTCGCCTCCGCTTGGGGATCGTCGGATTCGATCACCGCGACGATCCGGTCGCGGGCGGACACCGGGGTGGCGGTGGTGCTCGCGCGCGCGGTCAGGCGGACCTTGGTCCCCCAGCCGGAGGACTCGAGCTCGACCGTGCCGCTTGCGCGTTCGCCCTCCCAGGCGACGGTCGTCTCGGGTACCAGCCGGGTGATGCGGATTTCGCCGAAGTCAGACAGGCGGCGGGCGAGGGACTCGGGGTCAGACAGCTCGGCCCAGAGCTCGGGGGGCGACTTGACCAGGGTGCGTTGAACGGTTGGGCATGACTCGGCCATCGCCGGAGGGATTCGTCCGCCGCCCGGCTAATCCTTCCCACCGATCCGCTTGGGCGTCGCCTTGCCGCCGGTCGCGGACCGTCGGTGCTAGAGCCGCGCCTCGGCCCGGCGGGGGTCGCTCCAGGTGCTGCGACGGGTCTGCGCCGAGGCGGCGCGACGTCCCGGGCGCCGTTGGATCCCTCACGGCAGTGGCGCCGCCGCTGCTGCCGTATTCGCCGGTAGCGCCACTCGCGCGAAGCTCAGCTTGCGGCGCAGGAATGGGGCTTCGAGATAGCGGTAGGAGATCCCGGCGAGCGCTACGCTGGCCGGGATCCCGATCACCGCGGCGTCGAGCGTCGAGATGGCCGGAGATGCGTTGCGCAGGACAAACAGCACAACGGTGTGGACGAGGTAGATCGTGTAGCTGCGGCGCCCGAGCCACACGATCGCCCGTGTGCGCAGCAGCCTCACGCCGGGGCCCTCGACGAGGTAGAAGATCACCGCGGCCGCGGCGATCGTCGCGCCCGGCTGCGCCTCGCGCACCGCCGACAGAGCCTCCCGACCGGGTCCGGCGACGGCAAGGCCGACCAGCACGACCGCCCCGATCGCCGCCACCCACGTCGCCTCGCGCATCGCCCGTCGGGTGGGCCGCCGTCGCGTCAGTGCTACGGCGCAGCCGGCGGCCAGGGGCATCAGGCTGCCGATCGGAGTGAAGTACGTCCGCTCGAAGCCGAACCTCGACCAGAGCTTGTACCCGAGATAGGCGAAGGCAACTGCCGCGACGTAGCACCAGAGGCCGACCGACTCGCGGGGCTGGGTCCTGAGGGCTTTCACGAGAAGCAGTGGCCAGACGACGTAGAACTGCATCTCGACGCACACCGCCCATGTGGGGTCGAGCCAGCCGCTCGAATGTCCGGCGCCGAGCAGCAAGTCGTTGAGCGAGACCAACGATGCGGCGCCCGCCTGGTAGATGTGCTGGGGCGGGATGCTCCGATATCCGACGAGCGCCGCGGCGACGAAGGTGCCGAGGACGACCGCCATCAAGGCTGGGAAGACCCGCAGGCTCCGGCGGGCGTAGAAGGCCTTGAGGTCGACGCGGCGCCCATACCGGTACTCCGCCGCGAGCAGCCCGGTGATCAGGAAGCCGGACAGCACGAAGAACACGGTCGCTCCGAGGTAGCCTCCGCGGACGTACCTCGGCTCGTAGGAGAAGCCGACCACCGCGACGATCGCGAGCGCTCTGAGGCCGTCGAGCTCCGGCACGTAGCGCCAGCCACGATGTGGGGCAGCCCGCCCGCCGGATCGGCGCGACCGTGACCTGCGTGACTTGTGGTGTCTTGGGCTCAGCAGGCCCGCCAACCGTCTTCGACCCGAGTCGGGGCAGCGACGCCGAGCGCCTCTGCCGGTCCGCGGGAGCGGACTACGTTCGGGCCCCGAAGGCGGTTCGAGACATCCTCGTGCGGTCCCCCCATGCGCACGCGCAGCCTACTCCCACTGCCTACCCCACGAATGAGGCCGCGTCGGTCGCCCCAAAGAGTCCTCGTAGACTCGTCCACGGTGGCTCCCGAGGCGCAACGAGACGGTACGAGGCACCCGGAGGTACTCATGCTCGGCAAGGGCTGGTTTCCGGCTCTGCTCGGCGGCCTAGATCGGTATTTCCGCGATCTGCTCGAGCGCCAACCGGCGGCACGCGGGATCGTCATCGGCCCCGCCCCGGGCGCACCGGACCGCGTGGTTGCCGTGTCCCGCCACGACGCGCCGCTGCCCTCGCGGATGCTCGCCTTCGCCGCCGCTGCATGGCGCGCCGCCCCGGAGGCCGAGGTCGTGGACGCGCACTTCGCGCTCTACGCGATCGCGCCGCTGCTCCTGCGGCGCGTCCGGTCGCTACCGCTCGTCGTCCACTTCCAGGGCCCGTGGGCAGACGAGAACGTGGCGCAGGGTGATCGCTCCGCGGTGCGGCGACCGCTGCGGCGCGCACTGGAGCGAACGGTGTACCGCCGGGCAACGCGGATCGTCGTGCTGAGCTCGGCATTCCGACGCGTGCTCGTCGAGCGCTATGGCGTCTCGCCTTGGAACGTGCGCGTCGAGCCGCCGGGAGTTGATCTCGAACGCTTCTCGCCGGGCGATCGCAACCTCGCTCGTGCCGGCCTCGAACTCGGGGCGAGTGCGTTCGTGGCCGTCTGTGTACGACGGCTCGTGCCGCGGATGGGGCTTGACGTACTGGTGGACGCCTGGGCGAGGGCCCTGCCGGAGCTGCCGCCCGACGCCCGGTTGCTGGTGGCCGGCGACGGGTCGATGCGCGGGGACCTCGACCAGCTGATCGCCGCCGGTGGCCTGGGCGACAGCGTCCGGCTGCTCGGACGGATCAGCGACGAGGCGCTGGTCGACCTCTATCGCGCGGCCGACCTCGGCGTCGTGCCGACGCGCGCGTTCGAAGGATTCGGTCTTGTCGTGATCGAGGCGGCCGCGTGCGGAACCCCAACAGTCGTCACGCGCGTGGGCGGGCTTCCCGAAGCGGTCGCCGGCCTTGACCCGTCACTCGCCGTGGCGTCGGGGGACGTGCCCGTGCTCGCGGCCCGCATAGCGGCAGCCGCACGGCCCGGCGGTCTCCCGAGCCGCTCGGCGACCAGACGCTTCGCCGAAGGCCACTCGTGGGAGCACGTGGTCGCTCGCACCCAGGCCGTGTACGCCGAGGCCGTGGCGCCCGAGGCGTTGGAGTCGCGTCTGCGCGTGGTCTATCTGGACCACGTCGCCCAGCTGTCCGGCGGCGAGCTGGCACTGCTGCGCCTCCTGCCGGCGCTGACGGGGGTGGAGCCGCACGTGATCCTCGCGGAGGACGGGCCGTTGGTCGACGAGCTCGTGCTGGCCGGGATCTCGGCCGAGGTGATGCCGATGGGCGAGCGGGGGCGCGGGCTTCGCAAGGGCAACGTGGTTCCTCGGGCAGTGCCCGCCGGCGCGGTGCTCGAGACCGTCGGCTACGTGCTGCGACTCGCGCGGCGACTGCGGCGCCTGCGGCCGGACCTCGTGCACACCAACTCGCTGAAGTCCGGCGTCTACGGCTCAATCGCCGCACGGATCGCCGGCGTGCCGGTCGTCTGGCACGTCCGCGACAGGATCGCGCCCGACTACCTTCCGCCAGCGACGGTCGCCCTACTGCGCGTGATGATCGGACGGCTTACCTCGGCGGTCATCGCCAACTCGAAGTCGACGTTGAGCACGCTGGGGCCGAACAGCCGAGCGCGGGTCATCTACTCGCCGGTTCTGGAGACGCGCCCGGCGACGGGCTCCGGCGGCCAGATCGAAGAGCGGTCGCTGACCGTGGGGATGGTCGGGCGACTCGCGTCGTGGAAGGGCCAGGACCTCTTCCTGCGGGCGTTCGCCGACGCCTTCACCGATCGCGATGCCCGCTGCGTGCTGGTGGGAGCGGCGCTCTTCGGCGAGGAGGATTTCGAGCAGCGTCTTCGCGAGATGGTTGACGAGCTCGGGCTCGGCGCTCGCGTCGAGTTCCGTGGCTTCCGATCCGACGTGCGGTCCGAGCTCGCGCGCATGGACATGCTCGTGCACGCATCGCTGATTCCGGAGCCGCTCGGGCAGGTCGTGCTCGAGGGCATGGAGGCTGGCGTGCCGGTGATCGCCCCCGATGCCGGGGGGCCGGCCGAGATCATCCGGCATGACTCGAACGGCGTTCTCTACCCGCTCGGGGACCAGTCTGCGCTCGCGCGGGCCCTGCGCCGGCTCGAAGGCGACCCGCACCTGCGCACGCGGCTGATCGCTGGCGGCGCAGCGACCGTTGCCGACTTCCGGCCCGTCGTCGTGGGGGCCCGGGTCGAGCAGCTCTACCGGGACGTGTTGGGTGACAGGTGAAAGGCAGCTCGTGAAGACGCTCGGTACGTCGCATATCGAGGTGGCATCATCCTGAGGATGACTCCCACCGGACCGCGACTTCGGCTGCGAAGCACTGACTGGCGCAACATCGACGGCGAAGCCGTCGTCCTCGACCCGAGGACCGACCGTTATCTGAGTCTCAACCGCAGCGGCACGCTGATGTGGGAGCGCCTGATTTCCGGGACCACCCACGATGAGCTCGTCATCGCGCTGCTCGCGGCGTTCGACGTCGACGAGGCCACCGCCAAAGCCGACGTCGATGCCTTCCTGACCGCGCTGCGCAGCGAAAACCTGCTCATCGACGCTCCGCAGTGATCCCGGCGGGGACCGTGGCGGACGACGCGGTCGCTCGGCCCGCTGTGCTCGGTGATGACGAGCTCGCCGGCGGCTGGTGCTTTGAACGCTCCCCCCCGGTCGTGCCGGAGATCGCCCCGCGCGATCCCCGCTCCGTGCTGGAGGAAGAGATCCTGCGGGCGCTTCAGGCATCCCCATGCATCGTCTCGTTCTCCGGCGGCTGCGACTCCGGGTGCATTCTCGCACTCGCAGTGCATCTGGCCCGCCGCGAGGGCCTTCCAGAGCCGATCGCGATGACCGAGCGCTATCCGAACGCGCATCCCGACGAGAACGAGGACTCTTGGCAGGAGTTCGTGATCCGCGAGCTCGCCGTCACGGAGTGGGAGCGAATCGAGGTCCCGAGCGATGAGATCATCGGTGAGTCATCGGCACGTCTCTGTGCACGCGGCGGCGTGCTCTGGCCGCCCTTCTTCCACACCTACGAGCCGCTGATCGCGCGGGCAAGGGGCGGGACGCTCCTCACCGGCGAATACGGCGACGAGGCTACGATGCCCGCGGACGGGGCGCTTGTCGCCGACCTCCTCGCGCTGCGTCGGCGCCCGTCTCCGCGCGCCGTCGCCACGGCGCTCGGTTGGGCCGGCCCGCGGGCGCTCCGCCACGCCCTCGCGCGGCGCGGTGAGCCGCGCCGCGAGTGGCTCTGCGAGCCGCTGCGCGAAACCGTCCGAGAAGCGTTCGCCCAGGAGGCGGCGATCTCGCCGTGGCGGGCCGACGTGGCCCGGCGCCAGATCCCGGTGAGCCGAGCAACCCGCGTCTGGAGACAGAACATGGCGTTCGCCGCCGGTCCCGAGGTCGAGCTCGTGCACCCGTTCTCGCGGCAGGAACTGTTCGACTCGGTGGCCGTCCACTACGGGTCACGCGGCCCAGCCACCCGCGCCGACGTCCTGCGGGCGTGGTTCGGTGACTGCGCACCGACGACCCTGATCGACAGACGGAGCAAGGGCGGGTATGACAGCGTCTACTGGGCCGAGCAGTGCCGCAGCTTTGCTCGCTCCTGGGAACCGCGCTGGTGGCCCTCGCATCTTGTCGATCCCGAGCTCCTGCGTGCCGCCTGGATCCGCGACGGGTTCGAGAGTGCCACGTGGACGCTGATGCAGCTCGCCTGGTGGTCAACCCGCTGCGAGCAGGGCGATGCGCCGCGCACCCTCGGTGAGATCGCCCGCGCCCGACCGCGGTCGGACGAAACTCCAGGCGGGTAGGCTGAGCAACTCCGTCAGGGCTGGAGGACCAGCGACGCCCGGGTTGACCACGAGCGCTCCGATCAGCAGCGCGAAGCGCTCGGCCAGACGCAGCGGCCGGATGCTCCAGCGCTCGCCCCAATCGAGCTTGACGATGGCCCGCATCGGGACGAGCCCCGGCGCCGCCGCGGCCGTGAGGCGGCGGTTGGCGCCTGCCCGAACCGGGAGCGTACGCGCCGTCACTCCGAGCAGCGCGGCGCCGTCAGGCCGCAGGTCGACGAGCCGCGGACCCGGGGCGAGGAAGGCGCCAGTCGCGACGCTGACGTCGTCGGCGAGAACGTCGTGGCCGGCCAGCGCCAGCGCCCCGACCAGCGTCGACTTCCCGGCGAACTTGTCCCCGACGATGAGCAGTGCGCCGCCGTCCACGGCCACCGACCCGGCGTGCAGCGCCACGTGCCCATCCCACTGGGCCATGACCGCGAGGCTCGCGACAAGCATCGGATGGGGGAGATACTCAGGATCCGGCGCACCGCGCAACACGATCTCCCGCGAGCGGCGCTCGAGTTGAGCGCTCGCGCCGAACTCCCAGAGGAGCGTCGCCGAGTCCGCGCCGATTACATGCGGCCCAGGGAGGCGTCCCGCCGGCTCCAGCCTGACCGTGAGTGGGTCGGACTGGACCCGAGATGGCGCGTTAAGGCGCGGAATCGCGTCACTAGCGCAAATCGAGAATCCATAGCAGGAGCCTGGTATCATCGCGCCGGACGGTTTCCTGAACACTGAATTGGGGGGTACCATGACAGACCGAAACGACGTGTCCACCGCCGGTCCTTCGCGCGCCACCTACGAGGCCCCCAAGGTAGAGCTGCTCGGAGACATGAAGGACCTCACGCAGGCCATGATGGCCGGAGCCTTCTCGGACATGACCGCCTTCATGGCGATGTCCATGTCGTGACGCCGCGGAGTTGACCGGCGCGTCCGGTCCCGGTATCGAGCTGAGTGGCATCCGTAAGGCCTTCGGCGGACGACCCGTTCTGCGGGGCGTCGATCTCGAGGTCGCGCAAGGACAACTCGTCGCGGTGATGGGCGGTAATGGTGCCGGCAAGTCCACGCTGCTTCGCATCCTCGCGAGCACGCTCTTGGCCGACGCGGGCAGCGCCAAGGTATGTGGGGCCGATGTGTCAGGCGAACCGGCCCGGGCTCGCCGTCACATCGGAGTTTGTCTCTCCGAGGAACGCTCGTGGTATTCGCAGATCAGCGGGCGACGCAACCTCGAGTTCTTCGCCGCCCTGCACGGCTTTCGCCGCACCGAGCGCCGTCGCCGCACCACAGGCGTCCTCGACCTTGTCGGCTTGGCAGACGCCGCAGACCGGCCTTTCGCAACCTACTCGACGGGGATGCGTCTTCGCTTGGCGCTCGCGAGGGCGCTGCTGCACGAGCCGCGTGTGCTGCTTCTGGACGAACCGACGCGGAGCCTCGATCCAGCGGGTGCCGACGAGTTCGTCGAGCAGCTGCTGAAGGCTGCCAGGACCGACGGACGAACGATCTTCATGATCACGCACGACGTGCGCGAGGCTGCGCGAAGCGATGCCGTAGCCATCCTGCGCGATGGCGTGATCGCCCAGACCATGATCGGAGCGGGACAGGACGCGATACTCGCCGCGGCCACTTGATGGCGATCCTGATCCTGCTGGGCGCATTCCTGCGCCGCGATGCTGCGATCGGGCGCTCGTACCGCTTCGCCGTAGTCCTGGAGATCCTGTCGGCCGTCACGGTGGCGCTGCTCTTCTTCTTCCTGGCTCGCGTGGTTAGCACCAAGTCCGCCGTGATCTCCGGAGTGGGTCAGGGCGGATACTTTCCCTTCGTCATCGTCGGTGTGACGCTGCTCGGGGTGCTCGACGAGGCGCTCCTCGGCCCTTCGTCGCAACTGCGCAACGATCAGATCAACGGGACGCTCGAGCCCCTTCTCGTCACCCCCGCAAGACCCTGGATGATCGTCGCTTCCGGACCCGCCTACACCGTCCTGCGCGCCGTCGGCATGGCCGGCGCCACGCTCGCGTTCGCGGTCCTCGTCTTAGGAGTGAACGTGTCAGGGGGGATCAGTGGCTGTCTACTTGCGATCGCGATCCTGATCCCTGCGCTGGTGATGATGACCGGCGCGGGCCTACTGCTGGCGGCCGCGACCGTCATCGTCAGACGCAGTCACCAGATCACGGGGTTTGTATCGACCGGGCTCGGCCTGGTCTGCGGCGTCTACTACCCGGTCGGGGTCCTGCCGTCCGCTGCGCGCACACTCGCCTCCGCCCTCCCGCCGACGTGGTTCCTCGACCTCGAGCGTGCGGCATTGTTCGACGGGAGGATCGTTGCTTGGAAGCTGGTCGGTCTGCTTGTCGCGGCGGTCGCGCTGCCAGCGGTGGGCGCCGTCGGCCTCGACGCATCACTGCGGTGGGCGCGGCGTCGAGGAACGCTGACACACTACTGACATGGACGAGAAGCAGCCTAGGAACGCGCGCGACGTCTGGACCAGGCGTTTGACAGTGTCCGGCCGGGAGCTGGGCCGCGGGGAGCGATCGACCTCATCGCGTATCCGATGGGCGCGGGGAGCCCTCCGCCGCCGCATGATCGGACTCGGCGTGGTGCTGTTTGACGGCTCGTTGAGGACCCACGAGGGCGTCAACTCGCTGCTGGACCACTTCCATCCAGACAACACGATCTACGAGGCTTCGGGCTGGACGTATCTTCCCCGCGTGATGAGGCCGTGGGAGATCAGCGCCGACGACGTGTTCCTCGACTTCGGCTGCGGGCGGGGTCGCGTCCTCTACATGGCGGCTCGCTACTACCGTCTCCGCCGCGTGATCGGCGTGGATGTCTCGGCCGAGCTCACCCAGCATGCGCGGGCGAACATCGAGCAGCGTCGCAAGAGGCTGCGCACCCGGGACGTCGAGATCGTGTGCGCAAACGCGCGAGACTGGGCGGTGCCCGACGATGTGACGTTGATCTACCTGTACTTTCCGTTCTCAGGGGAGACATGGCGGGCAGTGGTCGCCAACCTCGTCGCCTCGCTCGATCGTAACCCGCGCAGGGTGAGGGTTTTCTTCGCCGCGCCGAAGCAGACCGACGCGCTGCTCGAGACAGGGCGCTTCAGGCTGCTGCGCACGAGCCGTACACCCGGCGACTATGTGATGTCGCGGATCGCCGTGTACGAATCGATCCTCGAAGACGAGATGCCGTCGATCGCGATCCGGGCCCGCCGGGCCGCGACCGCTGCTCACGAGACGGCGAGGCAGCTCCACGCGCTCAGGACTCTGCTCAGCGAAGGCGGACTGGAGCGGGCCCACGAGGAGGTCGCACCGCTGCCCGTCGAGCAACGCTACCGCCGTTTCGTGCGCACGACACTGTGGGCGCTCCGGGCGAGCTGCCTAGAGCGCTCGCTGATTCTCCAGGCCTGGCACGCCCAGGTCGGAGAGTTCCGCGACGTGATCATCGGGGTCACCGCTCCGGGGGATGAGTTCGGGGCGCACGCCTGGCTCGACGGGCTCGAACCGGCTTCGGACGAGGACTTCCATGAGCTGAGACGTCTTCCCCCGCCCAGATCCGCGCAAGCCGACGGCACGACGATCGCCCC
This sequence comes from uncultured Solirubrobacterales bacterium, assembly GCA_963742705.1. Lineage (GTDB taxonomy): Bacteria > Actinomycetota > Thermoleophilia > Solirubrobacterales > Solirubrobacteraceae > Palsa-513. Next base: position 227,070 of record CAVUMZ010000007.1, read on the forward strand.
GACCGGGCGTTCTTGACCCGGTGTCCAAGTCTCGCGTGCTCGGACGGATATCGTCGCGACATGCACCGTCCGCTCCGAGTACCGCCTGACGACATTACGGAGCGAGCCGCTGTCCTCCTCCTCTCGCGTGGCTTGGGGAGTCGCGCGTTGGGCTGCGAGACGTCTGAGCGACTGCTCGATGCGTGCGACGAGGACCGTCTGCTCGCGCTTCTCTCACCGGCTCCGCCTGACGGCGCTGGTCGGCGACCGTATCGTCCGAGCTGGTCGGGCGTGACCGGTTCCCGAACCTGGCACGCGCGGCCGCAGAGGTCGCCGAGCGGACTCGACTGCTCGGAACGATCCAAGCGGTGGTGCAACGGGCGGTGCTCCGCCGTCTCACGGAGCACGGGATCGCGGCAGCGCCGCTCAAGGGCCCTGACCTCGCGCTGCGCGTCCACGGCGACCTGGGTATGCGCCCGTGCATGGACGTCGATGTCATCGTCGATCCGGATCGCCTCAAGGAGGCGGTCGCGGTCGTGCAGATGCTGGGATACGGCGAGCCTCCACCGAGCGACGCTCCGTGGTTCGGCGAGCTTCACGAACGCCTCGACCATCCCGCCGACACGATGCCCACCGTCGAAGTCCACTGGCGTGCCGAGTGGTACTCGAAGGACGCGCGGGCGGGAGGTCTTGCGCGGTCGGCGCTCGAGCGGAGCGATCCCGAGTTGAGCGGCGACGGGCGCCGGCTCGCCCCAGCCGATGAGCTCGCCATCCTTCTGCTGGTCTACGCTCGCGATTCGCTCGTGGGGATGCGGCTGCCTGCAGACATCGCGGCCTGGTGGGACCGCTACGGCTCCGACGTACCCGCCGGAGCCCTCCAAGCGATCGTCGAGGTTGATCCGCCGCTTGCGCTCCCGCTCGCTACGGCGGCGGTCACGTGCCAGCGGCTCGTCGGACTGCCGGCGGGGCGGCTCCTGGCACTCGGGCCGGCGCGAGGCGCCCGCGCTCGGCTTGCCGGCCGCCTCGCGGATCCGTTCCTCGACGAGCCGCCTGCCCATCGTGCGAGCGCACTCGTGGACGGTCTCCTCAGCTCCCGCCGGAAGATCCCCGCGTTCCTGCGCCGCCGGGTGCTGCTCCCTGCCGGTCATACCGCCCTCCGTTACGGTGCGCTCGACGGCAAGGGGAGCGCGGTACGCGTACGCCTGCTGCAGCTGCAGCATCCATTCCGACAGGTCGCCTACTTCGCATCGTTCGCCGCCTTCCCACCGCCACGTCCGCCGCTCATCCAGAGTGAATCGGCGTGCGGCAGTGGATGACATCGGGCGCTACCGGCGCGCGCAGAGCGCCCTGTCGGAGAACTTTGACGGGGTCACCGTGATCATCGACCACCAAACGGGCAGCGTGGCGCGACTGAACGCCGCGGCCGGCTGCGTCTGGGACGCCCTTGCAGTTCCATGCACCCTGGAGGATCTCGTCGCTGCCCTCGCATCACGGTTTGCCATCGCGAGCTCGACCGCTCGGACGGACGCGTGTACAGCTCTCGCGCAGCTGGAGAATGCAGGGCTCGTGCGTCCGCAGTCTCCTGGCGAGGCGCGGGACTTGTTCGGGTTATAGGACCGGACGGTGACGGTTGAGCGGGCTACGTCGGGTTGATGGCGCTTTCGGTGTCGGCGCCACACGCGCCGGACGGCCGATCGTTCGGGCGGATGAGCGGTCGTTGACGCGGTATGCGCGGGGCTGGCGGGCAACCCGACGAGCTGGCCCGGCGGCTTGGCTGCGGGAGCGGATTCGGTGTCGGTGCGGATGCCGCATATGGGCGTGGCGGCGGAGCCTCGTCTGAAGCGCGGGGGGCGGTTGTGGATCTCGCGCGGTGCAGCATGGCCGAAAGCCCGTCCGCGTTGGGATCGGCCGATGGCCGCCGAGCACGTCGATGAGGCTGAGGCGACGAATGCCGAACGCCACGGCAAGCGGCTCGCCGAAGTACGCTGCCGTCGTCTCTCGGGTCCAGCATCACGCCCTTCGGCCGGCCTGTCGACCCGGACGTGTAGATCACCATCGCGAGTGAGCCATCGCGGCGATCATGGCGCCGACCGCGAGCTCAAGGCTTCCAGATCAGCTGCGCGTGAGATGCCGCACAAAGACTCGCATCAAAGCTGGTCCGCGACGCGCGTCCTAAGCGTGGGCGTCGGCCGGCCTGACTGGCTAGGCACTCTGGACCGGCGGTCGAGTCGTGCGGACGATACCCCTCGACACTCGCCGACCTGTACCATGACGGGGGTCGCCTGCCCCGCGCCGCCACGACCATAGCGCGCGATCCCGCCTCGGCCGCCGCTGCCTGGAGACCGCCGTCCCCGTGGATACCACCCTAGAGAACTCTCCACAATTTGTTGACTACGTCCGCCCGGTGTGGCAACGCAAGTGGTTCATTCTCTTTGTCGTCGATCTTGGCAACCGGAGCCACTTATGCCTACAGCCGCCACCAACCCAACGTCTACGATGCCGGGACGCTGGTCTATTACCAGCCACCCGGCAATCCGCTGAACGGCGGCGCGGCCTTTCCTACGGACCGTACGCTGCAGGACGTCGCGGGTCTGTTGTACTCGCGGAGCAACGCCGCGGCGGTGGCCAAGAGGATCCACTATCCGGGGACACCTGATGGCCTGATCTCGCAGGTCACGATCTCAGATCAGACCGGCCAGGATTTCATCGCAATCAGCGGTAGCTCGGGGAACCCACAGCAAGCAGCTGCCATTGCGAACGGATACGCGCAGCAGCTCGTGAGCGTCACAAACAGCGACCAGCAGACGGCGATCACCGAAGAGCTCCAAGGCCTTCAGAAGCAGCTCTCCGGGACCGGCACATCGGCGGACGATCTCACGGCTCGCTCCGCCCTGAACACTCAGATCAGCACGCTCAAGGCGTCGCTACTTACCCCCACCGGGACGCGGCAGGTGAGTCCGGCGACCACACCGTCGGCCCCTAGCTCCCCGGACCCGCCTAAGGATGCGATCTTCGCGTTCGTTCTCAGCCTGGCGCTCGGGATCGCCGTCGCTTTCGGACTAGAGCGGTTCGATCGGCGGCTCAAGGAACCCGAGGATCTCGCTCGCCAGTACGGCCTGCCCCTGCTGGTCGCTCTGCCACATTCGACCGACCCTGCCTCCCAGGATGACGGTGTCGTCAAGCTCGGACCTGACTTCCACGAGGCATTCGCGCTCCTGCGAACCAATGTTCACCTACTCGCGATCGACGCGCCACCTCGCACGATCGCGGTGGTCAGCGCCGTACCAGGGGAGGGAAAGTCGACGATCGTACGCAACCTTGCAATCACGATGGCCGAGTCCGGTAGCCGGGTGGCGGTCATCGAGACCGACCTACGTCGGCCCATGCAGAGCAGCATGTTCGGTTTGCCGGCGGGCCCTGGTCTCACGGATGTGCTGGCCGGAAGCGCGACACTCGGAGACGTTCTGCACCACGTCGCCGGAAACGCCCGCGGCATCGCAGCACTCGCCCAGTCTCGGCGAGGCGCCCGCCCCGATTGACTGAGACGAACGGTCACCACGTCGCGTCCGAGGAATCCACGATCTCCGTGCTGCTCGCGGGGGCTCGCCCCCCAAACCCGGCATCGGTGCTCGAATCGGCCCGCGTCGTGGAGGTGCTCGACGAGTTGCGCTCCACGTATGACGTCCTGATCTTCGACTCGGCGCCGATGCTTTCAGTCACCGACTCGGTTCCGCTCGTCCAGTACGCCGACGCCACGCTCGTCGTCGGCCGGCTGAACCTGACTACGCGCGACAACGTTCGGCGCATGGGTAGCTTTCTCGGGCGGATCCCTGATGCCCGCGTCCTCGGCGTGATTGCCAACGACGTGTCCGCCCTCGACTCCGCTGGGTACGGGTATGGGTACGGCTACGGATACGGGTACGGGTACGGCGGTTCTGCCCACCACGAGTCGTCCCGACCAAGACGGAAACCGC
>CAVUMZ010000008.1:0-46092 GCA_963742705.1 uncultured Solirubrobacterales bacterium
GCCGACGCTCGCCTCCTACCAGCCCCTCCACGCCGCCCGGGCCGAGCTGCTGCGGCGCGCCGGCCACCCGGCCGACGCCGCCGCGGCCTACCGGCGCGCGATCGAGCTCAGCGGCAACGCCGTCGAGCGCGCCGAGCTCGAGCGGCGGCTCGCCGGGCTCTGATCGGGTTTCGACCGGTCCATCCGTCCGCTAGGGCTTGGGCACGACGCCCGGCCCGCGACGCGACCGGCCCGGGTCCGCGCCGCACGAGCGTCACGGCGCCCCCGGCAGCTTGAGATGCACCTCCCCGGCACCGACGGCCACCTTCGCCCCACCGGCGAGCGAGACGACCAGCCGCCCCTCCCCGTCGACCCCGGCCCCCGTCCCGCTCCCCCCCGACCAGGCGACCTCCCGGCCGAGCAGGGCGTCGCGCGCGCGCCAGGCGTCGAGCACGGCCTCCGCCGGCTCGGCCAGCCAGCGCTCGAGTCGACCCAGCAGCGCCGCCAGCAGCGGCTCGATCTCCGCCGCCGCCCGGCCGAGCGTCCCCGCCCCGGCGCGCGCCGCCGGGGGCAGGTCGCCGACGTCGACCGCGACGTTGACGCCGATCCCAACCACCGACCATCCCTCGTCCGGCCGCCCCTCGACCAGGATCCCGGCGACCTTCCGCCCGTCGACCAGGACGTCGTTCGGCCACTTCAAGAGCGCCCGCGGGCCGGCGACTTCGGCGACGGCGACGCCGGCCGCCAGCGGCAGCAGGGGCAACTGTCCGCGCAGCACCAGGCTCATCAAGAGGGCGGTACCCGCCGGCGCGCTCCACGTCCGTCCTTGGCGCCCGCGTCCGGCGGTCTGCTCGGCGGCGGTGACCAGCGTTCCGTGCGGCGCGCCGGTGCTCGCCAGCGCCCGGGCGCGGTCGTTGGTCGAGTCGGTGCGGCGCAGGTGCAGGCGCGGCGTACCCAGGCGCCCGACCCCCGCGGGGCTCATGCGAGCCGCAGGCGAACTTCCGAGTCGAGGCCGAGGTCGAGGCGCTCGGAGGCCGAGCCGCGGTTGATCGCGATCGCCAGCTGCTGCTGGGCGTCCTCGTAGAGCAGGACCTCGTCGGCCGCGCCCTCGCCGAACGCGTAGACGTAGCGTGCGGCGAACGGCCCGTCGACGACCTCGAGCTCGATCGACGCGCCGAGCGCGAGGCCGAACGACTCGATCTCGGCGTGGTCGACGTTGAGCTGGGTGTTGCCGAAGCGGTCGATCGCGCGGACCTGCGCCACCAGCGTGCCGTCCTCGATGCTGCTGCGCGGCAGGTCGAGGCCGACCAGGTCGGCGGGTGCGAACGGCAGACCGACGCCCTGTAGCTGGGCCCCGCCGGCCAGCGCCGCCGCGACCGGGGCGAAGATGTCGCGGCCGTGGAAGGTCGCGCAGACCGGCTCGAGGCGGTGCGGCGAGCGCCCGATGTCGACCGCCTCCACGACGCCGCCGAGCCGCTCGGCCGCGAGGGCGAGGAGGCCGTTGTCGGGGCCGACGAGGAGGTGGTTGCGCGCCGCCGTGCGCAGCGCAACCGCCCGGCGCACGGGTCGGCCGACGTCCGGGTCGACCACGGCCAGATGGACTCCCGGCGGCATGTAGGCGACCGCCCCGCGTAGGGCGACCGCACCGGCACGGATGTCGTGGCGGGCGATTCCGTGTGTGATGTCGATGACCTGTGCCTGCGGGCACCAGGTCGCGAGCACACCGTGGCAGACGCCGACGAACTCGTCGTTGTAGCCGTAGTCGGACAGGAACGTGATAACGCTCACCCGCTGCAAGGTACCGCGCGCCGCGCGAGTGTAGGGCGTCGCCCTTACGATTTGCGCGCCGCGGCGTCGGCGACGACCGCCGCGACCAACCCGTCGATGTCGTGCCGGTCGGCCTCGACATCCGCCTCACGCCCGTGCTCGCGCAGCGTGGCGCTGGTGACGGGGCCGATCGAAGCGATTCGCGTCGCCGGACCGATCTCGCCGACCTCGAGGAAGAAGCGAACCGTCGAGGACGAGGTGAAGGTGATGTAGTCGGCGCCGCGCGCGCCGGCGAGCTCGACCGGCGACAGGGGCTCGGCGATCGTGTCGTAGAGCGAGACGACGTCGACCTCGATCCCGCGCGCCCGCAAGGCGTCCGGCAGCACGTCGCGCGCCTGCGCCGCGCGGGCGATCACCGCCCGGCGAACCATGTGCCCCTCGAGCGCCTGCGCCAGGGCTTCGGCGACGAAGCGTTCGGGCACGACGTCGGCCGTGATCCCGTGCTCGGCCAGCGCTCGGGCGGTCCCCGGCCCGATGGCCGCGACCGTCGCCCCGGCGAGCGCCCGGGCGTCCTCGCCGCGGGCGGCCATCCGCTCGAACAGGATCGCGACGCCGTTGGGGCTGGTCAGGCAGATCAGGTCGACCCCGGCGAAGGAGGGCAGCTCCACCTCGCGGGCGACGATCCGGATCGCCGGCGCCTCGACCACGGCGGCGCCGAGCTCCGCCAGCCGTCCGGCGAGCCCGCTCGACTGGGCGCGCGCCCGCGTGACGGCGATCGTCAATCCGGCGAGCGGCCCGGCCGGCGGCGGCTCGCGCCACGCCAGTTCACGCCCGAGCTCGGTCACGGCGCCGACGATCGTGATCGCCGGCGCGTGCACCTGCGCCTCGGCGGCGACCCTGGCGATCGTCTCGAGCCGGCCGAACACGACCCGCTGGTCGGGCAGCGTCCCGCGCTCGACGACCGCCGCCGGCTCGTCGCCCGCCCGCCCGCCGGCGATCAGTCGGGCGGCGATCGCCTCGAGCTGGCGCACGCCCATGTAGAAGACGAGCGTTCCCGGGAACGCGGCCAGGGCCTCCCAGTCGAGCGCGCTCTCGGCCTTCGACGGGTCCTCGTGCGCCGTCACCAACGCCACGGCGCTCGCCCGGTCGCGGTGGGTCACCGGGATGCCGGCGTAGGCCGAGGCGGCAACCGCCGCGGTCACGCCGGGCACGACCTCGAACGGGATCCCGGCCGCGCGCACGGCGAGCGCCTCCTCGCCCCCCCGGCCGAAGACGAACGGATCGCCGCCCTTCAGGCGCACCACCATCGCCCCGGCCCGCGCTCGCGCGAGCATCAGCTCCTCGATCCGCTCCTGCGGGACCGAGGCGCCGCCGCCCTCCTTGCCGACGTAGCGCAGCTCGGCGTCCGCCCGGGCGCCGGCCAGCGCCGCCGGCGGGATCAGGCGGTCGTAGAGGATCACGTCGGCCGCGGCGATCAGCTCGAGCGCCCGCGCCGTCAACAGGCCGGGGTCGCCGGGTCCGGCGCCGACGATGCAGACACGGCCGGCGGCCACTACAACATCTCTCCGGCGCCGGCCGCAAGCAACCTGCGGGCCAGCGCCCGGCCGAGCTCGACCGGATCGGCCCCGACCAGCTCGTCGCGGATCCACTCCGTCCCGTCGTCGCGGCCGACGAATGCCCGCAGCGAGAGCCCGCCCCCGGCGGCCGTGACCGCGTGGACGCCGAGCGGCGTGTGGCAGCCGGCGCCGAGCGCGCCGACGACCGCGCGCTCGCACCGCAGGGCCGCCTCGGCCGCCGTGTCGCGCAGCCCGGCGATCGCCGCGGCCGCCGCGGCATCCCCGGTCCGCGCCTCGAGCGCGAGACAGCCCTGCCCGGGTGACGGGACGAGCTCGTCGAGCGGTACGCCGCCGCCGCGCCCGAGGCGGTCGAGGCCGGCCATCGCCAGGACGATCGCCGCGAAGTCCCCGGCCGCCAGGCGGCGCAGCCGCGTGTCCACGTTGCCGTGGAGGGCGCAGACGTCCAGGTCCGGCCGCAGCGCCCGGAGCTGGGCCGCCCGGCGCAGGCTGCTCGTGCCGATGCGGGCCCCCGCCGGGAGCGCGTCGAGCGACGCCGCTCCGCAGAGCGCGTCGCGCGCGTCGGCCCGGACCGGGGCCCCGATCAGCTCGAGGCCGTCCGGCAGATCGAACGGCACGTCCTTGGCCGAGTGGACGGCCAGATCGAGTGACCCGTCGAGCAGGGCCCGCTCGATCCCGGCAACCCAGCGGCTCTTGTCGAGCACGTGACCCGATGGCCGGTCAGAACTCGTGACGATCTCGACGTCGTGCGTCGCCCCGATCGCCGCGGCGACCGCCCGGGCCTGGACGAGCGCGAGCGGACTCGACCTGGTGCCGAGCCGCAGGGCGCTCACGCCCGCTTGCGCGAGCGCGACAGCGGGAGCACGTTCTCGGCCGTCGCGGCATCCCCGGCGTCAGCGGCCGCCGCGGCGGCGTGCGACTCGGCCGGGGCCAGCCCGAACAGCTCCTGCACGAGCCGCATGCTGCCGTGGCTGCGCTCGGGATCGAGTCCCTTCAAACGGATCGTCGGCTCGTGCAGCAGCCGCCCCATGACCGCCCGCGTCATCGCCTCGACCCGGGCGAGATCGCGCGGCGACGCCGTCTCCCAGCGACCGGCGTTCTCGGCCAGCACCGATTCGACGATCGTGTGCCCGTGCTGGCGCAGGGCCCCGACGGTGGGGCGGACGTCGAGTTGGCCGAGCCAGTGGGCGAAGCGCTGGATCTCCTGCTCGACGATCTGCTCGGCCCGGGGGACGTCGCTCTCGCGGCTCGAGATGTTGCGGGCGACGACGGCCTGGAGGTCGTCGATGTCGCAGAGGGTCACCCCGTCGATGTCGGCGCAGGCCGAGTCGATGTCGCGCGGCACGGCCATGTCGATCAACAGCAGCGGCCGGCCGGGCCGGGCGCGCATCACGAGCTCGAGCTCCTCGACACCCACGATCGGGTCGGGCGAGGACGTCGAGGCGAGCACGATGTCGGCGGCCTCGAGCTGGGCCGGGAGGTTGTCGAGGCTGATCACACGGCCGCCGAAGCGGTCGGCGAGCGAGCGGGCGCGGTCGGCGTGGCGGTTGGCGACGAAGATCGTCGTGACCCCGTAGTCGGCGAGCGCCCGGGCCGTCAGCTCGCTGGTCTCGCCGGCGCCGATGATCACGACCGGCCGGCCGGCGAGATCGCCGAGCAGGTCGTGGGCGAGCTGGACGGCGACCGAGGAGATGCTGACCTGGCTCTGGGCGATCTGCGTCTCGTCGCGGACGCGCTTGCCCGTCTGGAGCGCCGCGGTGAACAGGCGGTGGGTCAGCGGCCCGGTCGTCCCGGCGGCGACCGCCGTCTCGAACGATCGCTTGACCTGGCCCTGGACCTCGTGCTCGCCGACGATCATCGACTCGAGCCCCGAGGTGACGCGGTAGAGCTGGCGAGCGGCGTCGCAGTTGCGCGGGGAGTAGATCACCTCGGCGAGCTCGGTCGGGCGGATCCCGGCCCGCTGGGCCATCAGGGCGAGCACGCTGCTCTCGGCGGCGACCGGGTCGCCGACGACGAGGTAGAACTCGGTGCGGTTGCACGTCGAGATCGCGACGGCTTCCTCGACGGCGGCGCTGGCCGTCGCCTCGCGCAGGACGGCCTCGTTGTCGTTGCCGCCGAGCGCGACGCGCTCGCGCAGGGCGACGGGCGCGGTCTTGTGCGAGACGCCGAGCGCCAGCAGCTCGCTCAAGACTCGTCCTCCGAGACCGCGGCACGCTCACGCAGCGCGAGCTCGGTCAGCTCGCCGAGCTCCCGCTCGATCCGTGTCAGCTTGGCGGCCATGATCGCGACGTAGATCAGCACCAGGGCGAAGAAGACGAGGTAGGCGGCGGCGACGTAGCCGTCGTTGGACGGAACGTTCACTTCGGCTGGGCCAGCGCCGGGGCCGCGCTGCGTCCGCGGCGCTCCTCGTCGCCGCCGAGCAGGCGCTTGAGCCGGCGCAGCTGCGACGCGGCGTGCTTGGAGGTCATCTCGTACTTCCACAGCGTCAGGAACAGCAGCGTCATCCCCAGCAGCGAGACGTAGAAGGTCAGGCGCACCGAGGCGGGCAGGTTGCTGTCGATGTTGCCGAGCACGCGCGGGTGCGTGTACGCCTGCGCCAGCCGGACGGCGATGAAGTTGAGCGGGACGAACGCGCCGGCGGTGACGGCGAAGACCGAGGCGTAGCGGGCCTGGCGCTCGGGATCCTCGATCGAGAAGCGCAAGGGCTGGTAGGTCGCGTAGAGCAGGAAGATGATGAGGAAGCTGACGAGCGTCGGCTCGTCCCACACCCACCAGTGCCCCCAGGCCGCCCGGGCCCAGATCGACCCGGTCACGAGCACGCCGACCCCGAGGATGATCGACAGGTGGATGGCGACGTAGGAGCGCATGTCCCAGCGGGCGTCGCGCGTGCGGAGGTGCATCGCGCCCATCACCCCGCCGGCGACGAAGCCGCAGAGAGCGACGATCGCCAGGGGCACGTGGATGTAGAAGATCTTCTGGACGAAGCCCTGGTCGGCATCCATCGGGGCGTAGAAGAACGCCAGGCCGAGCGCGCCGCTGAGGACGACTGCGGTCAGGACCGAGAGGGTCCGGAGTCCCTTCCCGTACATGCTTTTCTTCAGTCCTCCAGCAGAAAGTCGAAAACGGCGTAGGTCAGAAGCCCGAAGACGAGATCATAGAGGCCGAGGATGGTCAGCCAGCGCAGGGGGATCGCCCCGGGATGGCCGAGCGCCAGGAGCGGCGAGGTCGCGCGCGACGCGCCGATGATCACCGGCACCAGGAGCGGCAGCGCCAGCAGCGGGCCCAGCAGGTCGCGCGTGCGCGAGCGGACGGCGATCGCCGAGACCAGCGTCCCGACCGCGGCGATGCCGATGTCGGCCAGGCCGAGCACGGCGGCCAGTCCCGGGAGCGACGGCCCGAGCGACGGGCCGAGCAGCAGCAGGCCGAACGTCGGCACGGCGACGAGCTCGAGCGCCACGAGGTAGGCGAGCAGGGTCAGCGCCTTGGCGAACAGCATCGCGCTGCGGTCGACGGGAGCGAGCAGGAAGCCGTCGAACCCGCCCTGCTCGGCGTCGGCGACGAACAGGCGGTTGATGGCGAGGATCGACGCGAACAGGAGCGTCACCCACAGGATCCCGCTGGCCAGGTCGCCGTCGACGGACGCGCGGTTGAGGCCGAAGTGGAAGAGGACGAACGTCGTGATCGTGAACAGCGTCATCGCCGGGACCGATTCGAGCGTCCGCAGCTCGACGCGGAGCTCCTTGCGCAGGAGGGCGCCGACCGCCGCCCGGGTGGAGACGCTCACCGGTAGAGCTCCGCCACGGCCGCCGCGTCGAGCGTGTCGGCGCGGGCGTTCAGGCGGGTGCGCCCGGCCCGCAGCCCGAGCACGACGTCGGCCTCGGCGAGCCCGCCGGACGGGTCGTGGCTGGCGATCACGCGCGTGCGACCCGAGGACCGGCCGATCAGGGGCTCGACCAGCTCGATCGCCGCCGGGTCGAGGTTGGCGCGGGGCTCGTCGAGCAGCAGCAGCTCCGGCTCGTGGAGCACCGCCCGGCAGACGGCGAGGCGCTGGACCATGCCGCGCGAGAGCGAGCGGACGGGCTCGTCGGCCCGGCGTGTCATTTTGGTCGACGCGAGAAGTTCGTCGATCCGCCGGGCCGGGACCCCGTGCAGGCGGGCGTGGTAGCGCAGGTTCTCGCGACCGGTGAGGTCGCGGTAGAGCAGCGGCTCGTGGCCGAGCAGGCCGATCCGCCCGCGCACCGCCCAGTCGTCGTCGGGCAGCGAGCTGCCCAGCACGCGGACGACGCCTGCGTGCGGGCGCAGCAGCGTGGCCAGGACGCGCAGCAGCGTCGACTTGCCGGCGCCGTTGGGGCCGAACACGACCAGCGTCGTCCCGGCGTCGAGCTCGAAGCTGACGTCGGCCAGGGCGGTGCGCTCGCCGTAACGGCGCTCGACGCCGACCAGCTCGAGGGCCTTCGGCGTCAGGCTGGTCCGCCGATGGCGGCGGCGTGCGCGAGCTTGGCCTGGTCGATCAGGTCGAGCACGGCGTCCTCGCGACCGTCGCGCAGGAGCTCGACCGGGTCCGGCCGGCCGTTGACGATCGACTCGAAGAAGAGCTTGCGGTCCTGATAGGTCGGCAGCGTCGACTTGGCCCAGCCGCGGGCGTCGTTGAGCACGACGGCCAGGCGGGCGTAGTCGTCGCCGAAGAGCTCGCCGATCTCCCGCTTCATCCGCTTGGCCAGGGCTGGGGACGCCCCCGCGGTCGAGATCGCGATCGCCAGCGGCCCGGTGCGGACGATCGCCGGGAGGATGAAGTTGCACAGGGGCGGGACGTCGACGACGTTGACGAGCATCGCCCGGGTCTCGGCGTCCTCCCAGACGCGGATGTTGACGTCGGTGTCGTCGGTGGCCGCGATCGCCATGAACGCCCCGGCGAGGTCGGCCGGCTCGTACGCCCGCCGTTGCCAGGCGATCGAGCCCTCGGCAGCCAGCCGTTCGAGCTCGGGCACCGCGTGCGGGGCGACGATCTCGACGCGGCCGTCACAGGCGAGCAGGCCTTCGACCTTCTCGAGCGCGATCTCGCCCCCGCCGATCACCAGGCAGCGACGGCCGCTGAGCTTCAGGCAGGCGATGTAGAACGGCGTCTCGAGCATGTCGCGAACGCACGACTGGTCGCAGATCCCCTTGCGGAGCTGGCAGACGCATTCCTTGCCGGCGTAGGCCTGGGCGGGCATCGTCACAAAGCGTAGAGGGTCATCTGCCCGCCGGGGCGGCCGCGTAACGTCTGCAGTGATGGAGTACTTCGACGACCGGTCGATGATCCGCCGGGTTCACCGCGAGCATGTCGTCGCGCCCTACGGCCGGCGGGCGCTCCTGATGCAGGCGGCCCACCCGCTCGCCTTCGCCGGGCTGATGGCCCACACTCAGGCGTTGGACGAGCCATACCAGCGGCTGGCCCGCACAGCCCGGGTGATTCACGCCGTGACGTTCGGACCGCGCGCCGAGGCCGATCGCCTGACCCGCCGGGTCCGGGCGATGCACCGGCGGGTCCGCGGCGTGCTCGCCGAACCGGCCGGCCGCTTCCCGGCGGGAACGACCTACTCGGCCGCCGACCCCGAGCTCCTGCTGTGGGTCCTGGCCAGCCTCGCCGACTCGGGGCTCGTCGTGTACGAGCGCTACGTCGGCGCTCTGCGCCCATCCGAGCGCCGCGCCTACTGGGCCGACTACCGGCAGGTCGGGCGGCTGTTCGGACTGCGCCCGTCACAGATGCCCGATGTGCTCGAGGACTACATCGAGGACATGCTTCGGGGGCCGGACCTCCACGTGACCGCAGCGGCGCGCGAGCTGGCGATCAAGATCGTGCTCCATCCCCCGGTGCCGCTGCTGGCCCGGCCGCTGCTCGAGGTCGCCAACGTGGCGACGGTCGGCCTGCTGCCGGGGCGCCTGCGCGCCGAGTACGGGCTGCGCTGGGACCCGGTCCGGTCGCTCGCCGTCCGGGCCGGGGCCGAGTACTCCCGGCGTCTGGTCGTGCCGCTGCTGCCGGGACGGCTGCGCTTCGGCGGCGGCTAGCGAAGCGAGCCAGCGCATCGGCTTGACGCGCAAGTAGAGCCGGGCCGCCGGTGACGCCTCGCGGCCGCTGCGGCGCGCTCCACCCGATCGGGCGGAGCGCGCCGAGCTCGAACGTCTAGTGGCGGGAGCCGAAGACGCCGGCGAAGCGCCCGCCGTTCGACGTCGCCGCGGCGGGATCGACCTCCCGCAGGGCTCCGATGTGGACGTCGTAGACGAAGCCGCGGACCGAGTCCTTGCGCGGGATGAACGGGCTGGCCTTGATCCGCGCGATCGACTGGCGGACGTCTTCGTCGAGATCGGCGAAGGCCTCGGCGGCCCACTCGGGCTTGATTCCTATCTCGGCCTGGATGCCGGCCTTGAAATCGTCATCGGTGAAGGTGAGCATGCCGCAGTCGGTGTGGTGGATCAGGATGATCTCTTCGGTGCCGAGCAGGCGCTGGGAGATCGCCAGGGACCGGATCTCGTCGTCGGTGACGACGCCGCCGGCGTTGCGGATGACGTGCGCGTCGCCCTCCTTGAGGCCGAGCACGCCGTAGGGGTTCAGGCGGGCGTCCATGCAGGCCAGGATCGCGACCTTGCGGCCGGGGGGCAGCGGCAGGTCGCCCTTGTCGAAGGATGCCTGGTAGGCCTCCGCGTTCTGTAGCAGCTCGTCTGTCGTGCTCATCTCTGACCTCCGGTCGTTAGTTGCTCCAGGCGATTGTACCGAATCTCGATCGACTTTATGCACAATGGTCTGTCTGCCCGGCTTCCGCGCTCGCCGCAAGTCGAGCAGCGCGGCGCCGACGGGGACGCGCGAGCGCGACAGGCCAAAACCCGCGCCGGGTGCTCGCGCCGCCGATCACCGCCGGCGCGCGCTGCGCACCGAGCGACCGGCCAGCCGCACGAGCGCCATCGATCCGTGGCGCAGGGCGGCCTGGCGGTCGGAGTCGCGGACCGAGCGCAGGTCCGCCAGGGCCCGCGCCGCGCGACCGGTGTCCTCGTCGTAGGGGTGCCACCAGAGCGCACGGCCGATGGGCGGGTCCCAGGTGGTCAGCTTCGGCTGGACGCATGCGCGTAGTCCGTCGGCGCCCTGGCTGCGCCAGATGCTGCCGCCGGTGACTGCGCTCCACGACGGGCGCCCGACGCCCGGGCTCGGGAGGTGGTCGTTGATCCAGACCGTCCCCGCCCGGAGCTCCTCGGCGATGCGGCCGCCGTGATGGCGGTCGGCCGTCCAGACGGACGCGCCGAGTCCCGACGGCCCGGCGTTGGCCAGGGCGATCGCCTCGGTCGTGTCGGCGACGGCCAGCACCGCCAGCACCGGCCCGGCGAAGCGCTCGCGCAGGGGGAGCGCCCCGGGCTCCGGGCAGCGCAGCACCGTCGGCGAGCGGAAGGAGCCGGCGAGCCCGTCGGGGGACACCGCCGCCCCGCAGCAGAGCACGGCGCCCTCGGCGCACGCCTGAGCGACCGCCGCGGTCAGCCGCTCGGCCCGCCGGGCGTTGGCGAGCGGCCCGAGCTCGGTCGCCGGGTCGGCCGGGTCGCCCGGCGCCAGCCGCTGGGCGCTGGTGATCAGCTCGTCGAGAAAGCGGTCGTGCAGGGCCTGGGCGACGTAGATGCGCTTGACCGTGCCGTGCGCCTGACCGGCGCCGACGCACGCCGCCCAGAGGGCTCCGGCGACAGCCCGGGGAACGTTGGCATCCGCCTGCACGATCATCGGGTCGGCCCCGGCCAGCTCGAGCGTGGCCCCGCGCCCGGCGGCCGCGCAGATCTTGGCCACCTCGGCGCCGACCCGGGCGCTGCCGGTGAAGAGGACCCGGGCGATGCCGCCGTCGCCCGCCAGCGCGCGTCCGAGCTCGCCACCGCCGTGGACGACGCGCACGAGGCCCTCCGGGAGGCCGGCCCGGGCCAACAGCCGGGTCAGGCGCTCGGCCGCCAGGCTCGCCCCGGGCGATGGCTTGTAGATCGCCCCGTTGCCGCCGATCAGGGCGGCCGCGATCTGGCAGAGCGGTTGGGCGAGCGGGGAGCTGGCGGCGCCGATCACGGCGACGACGCCGACCGGCTGGTAGGCCGTCCGCGCCCGCTTGAGCGGGTGGAGCGCCCGGGCCACGCCGATCCGGCGCGGGCCGAGCAGCTCGACGCCGTAGCCCGACAGCCAGCGCAGGGTGTCGATCGCCGGCAGCTGCTCGAGCGTGGCGATCTCGGTGCGCGGACGCCCGCTTTCGGCGACGACGACGTCGGCGACCTCGTCGAACTCGTCGATCACCGCCTGCGCGGCCCGACGCAGGTAGCCGGCGCGGTCCTCGAGTCGCAGGCGCGCCCAGAGCCGCTGGACGCTGGCCGTCTCGGCGATCAGCGCCGGCAGCTCGTCGGAGGCCGTCACCCGCACGGCCCCGAGCGGCTCGAGCGTCGCCGGGTTGCGCGCCTCGATCAGACCGGGCCCGGGCGGAGGCGGTGCGGAGCCGTAGTCGATCGCCACCGTCAACGATGCTATTCGAGCGCGGCGGCCCGATCCCGGGTTTGAAGGCCGCACAGATCGACAAGGATGAATTCGGCTACGATTCCTCCTCGTATGGCCTTGAATATTAAGGACGAGCGAGCGGACCGGCTCGCCCGCGAGCTGGCGGCAGAGACCGGCGAGAGCATTACGGCAGCGGTCACCGTCGCCGTACGCGAGCGGCTGGAGCGTCTGCGCGGCGCCGTTCCGCGCGAGCGTCGCCGGGAGCAGCTGACGCGGATCGCGCAGCGCAGCGCGGACAGGCCGGTCCGCGACCCGCGCGCCGCCGACGAGATCCTGGGATACGACCCGGACGGACTTCCATCCTGAAGGGCCGTCACCGCCTTGGTGCTCGATACATCGGCGTTGCTGGCCGTCCTCTTCGGCGAGTCTGAGCGCGACGAGTTCATCGCTCTGCTCGGCGATGCCGACGACGCGCTGATCTCCGCCGCGACGCTGGTCGAGGCGTCCATCGTCATGCAGGCGAGGACCGGCGACGCCGGGGTGGACGATCTCGACAAGCTCCTGGCGGCGACCGCCGCGCGCTGCGTCGCCGTCGACGAGGCGCAGGCACAGCTCGCGCGCGAGGCGTTCCGGCGCTACGGAAAGGGCCGCGGCCCCGCTGGGCTCAACTTTGGCGACTGCTTCGCATACGCGCTTGCCAAGGCGACCGATCGACCGCTGCTCTATAAGGGCGAACACTTCACGCGGACCGACGTGCGGCCTGTACGGGCCGGCTGAACCCGGCGCTTGACTCGAGCCGCCGGGTCGGCGCTACCGTGGACGCCGTGGACGACCAGCTCAGCATCGGGGCGACGTTGGCGGCCAAGCACCGGCCGCTCGCCGAGCGGATGCGGCCGCGCACGCTCGACGAGGTCGTCGGGCAGCCGCAGCTGACGGCGCCCGACGCCCCGCTGCGCGTGTCGCTGGCGGCCGGGTCGCCGCACTCGATGGTCCTGTGGGGGCCGCCGGGGACCGGCAAGACGACGATCGCGCTGTGCGTCGCGCGGGAGGTCGACGCGGCGGTCGAGCAGCTCAACGCGGTGACGGACGGAATCAAGGAGCTGCGGGCGGTGATCGGCCGGGCCGAGCAGACGCGCGGCCTCGGCGGCCAGACGCTGCTGTTCATCGACGAGATCGCCCGGTGGAACAAGGCGCAGCAGGACGCGCTGCTGCCGTACGTCGAGAACGGGACGGTCGTGCTCGTCGGCAGCACGACCGAGAACCCGGGCTTCGAGCTCAACCGGGCGCTCGTGTCGCGGCTGCAGGTCCACATCGTCCGGCCGCTGACGGCGGCCGACCTCGCCGAGCTCGCGCGGCGGGCGCTGACCGACGCCGAGCGCGGCGTCGGCATCCCCGCCGGGGACGCCCGACCGGGCTACGAGCTCGACGCGGCGGCGCGCGACCATCTCCTGCTCGTCTCCGACGGCGATGCCCGGCGGCTGCTCGGAACGCTCGAGCGGGCGGCGCAGCTCACGCCGGGCGGCGGGGCGATCGACGTCGCGACGATCGAGCGGGCGGCCGGGCGGCGGGCTGTGTCCTACGACAAGGGCGCCGACGAGCACTACGCGGTGATCTCCGCCTTCATCAAGTCGATCCGCGGGTCGGACCCCGACGCCGCGCTCTACTGGCTGGCGCGGATGGAGGCGGGCGGCGAGGACCCGGTGTTCATCGCCCGGCGCCTGGTGATCGCCGCCTCGGAGGAGGTCGGGACGGCGGCGGCGGGCGGCCTGACCGTCGCCGTCTCGGGGATGCAGGCGGTGAAGATGATCGGGCCGCCGGAGTGCTGGCTGCACCTGGCGCACGTGACCGCCTATCTCGCCCGCGCGCCGAAGTCGTGGGCGGCCTATCAGGGGCTCGGGGCCGCGCGCCGGCTGGTCGCGGAGCGCCCGCATTACCCGGTGCCGCCGCAGCTGCGCAACGCGACGACCGCGCTCGACCGGGCGCAGGGGCACGGCGCCGGGTACGTCCACGCGTCGCGGGCGGGCGGCGAGCAGGTCGACTTCCTCCCGCCGGAGCTGATCGGCGAGCCGATCTACACGCCGTCGGGCAACGGCCAGGACCATTGAAGGGGTTCCGAGCGGGCGATTGCGGGGAAATCGCCCCCAGCCGGCCCTCGGTGAACTACATTTGGCAGAGGTCGCCGGTCGCGACCGGGTGGAAAGGTCTCGGGAAGGTCCCACGCGTCTCAGAGGAGGAGAGGGTTTCGTGCACAAGCCAGGGAAAATCGCCGGTCGCGCGCTGATCGCGATCGCGGCAGCGGGGGCTCTTAGCGCCTGCGGCAGCAGCTCGTCGTCGTCATCGTCGACGGCCAGCACGGCCACCGGGGGCACGACCAAGTCGGCGACCGTCACGGTGGCCGAGGGAACCGCGCCCGACTACCTCGACCCGCAGCTGGGCTACACGTCCCAGTCGTTCAACGCCGTCTGGCTCTCGTATACCGGCCTCTACACCTACGCCCACAAGGAGGGCGTCGCCGGCGGCGCCGTGATCCCCGGCCTGGCGACGGCGCTGCCGCAGGTCTCGGCCGACGGCAAGACCTACACGATGACGCTGCGCTCGGGCCTGACCTACTCCAACGGCGCCGCGGTCAAGGCGAGCGACTTCGCCTACGCGATCCAGCGGGCGATCAAGCTCAACTGGGGCGGCAAGAGCTTCTTCACGTCGAACATCGTCGGCGCGGACGCGTTCGACAAGGGCACGGCCAAGACGATCTCGGGCATCCAGACCGACGACGCGACCGGCAAGATCACGGTCACGCTGGTCGGGCCGTACGGAGCCTTCCCGAACGTGCTCGCCTTCCCGGCGGCCGGCCTCGTGCCCACCGGGACGGCAATGTCCAACCTGACCAACCACCCGCCGCCGGGCGTCGGACCGTACGAGATCAAGAACGTCGTGCCCAACCAGTCGTTCTCGGTCGTGCGCAATCCGAGCTGGAAGCCGCTGCCGGGGATCGCCGCCGGCCACGTCGACGTCAACGTCAAGATCGTCTCCAACACGCAGACCGAGGCCGAGTCGGTGCTCAACAACTCGGCCGACGCGTTTGACTGGGGCGACACGATCCCGCCGGCGCTGACCTCGCAGATCCAGGCGCAGGCGTCCGACCGCTTCAAGGAGGAGCCGTCGGTCTCGACCTTCTACTTCTTCCTCAACACCCAGACGAAGCCGTTCAACAACCTGATGGCGCGCGAGGCGGTCCAGTACGCCGTCGACCGTGATGCGATCGTCCGCCTCAGCAGCGGCACGATCCAGCCGGGCTGCTTCTTCCTGCCGCCGGGCATGATCGGCCACCCGACGGCGCCGTGCCCGTTCGGGACCAAGCCGGATCTGGCCAAGGCCAAGGCGCTCGTCAAGGCCTCAGGCCTCGCCGGGACGCCGATCACCGTCTGGGGGCAGATGCGCAGCCCGCGGCGCGAGTACGTCGACTACTACACGAGCGTGCTCAACTCGATCGGCTTCAAGGCGACCGAGAAGATCATCGCCGACGCCCAGTACTTCCCGACGATCGGCAACCTCAAGCTCAACCCGCAGACCGGTTTCGCCGACTGGAACCAGGACTTCCCGAACCCGTCGGACTTCTACCTCCTGCTCGACAAGAGCGCGATCCAGTCCACCAACAACCAGAACTTCTCGCAGGTCAACGACCCGCACATCCAGAGCGAGCTCGCGTTCCTCAACAAGGTCCCGGCGACGCAGCTGCAGACGGTGGCGGCGCGCTGGCAGGCGCTCGACGAGTACGCGGCCAAGCAGGCCTACGAGAACGTCTACGGGGCGCAGGAGCATCCGAAGTTCCTCTCGAACCGGATCGACTTCGCGTCGGCCGTGTTCCACCCGGTCTACGGCAACGACTGGAGCAGCTGGCAGTTGAAGTAGCGTGAGCGCGCCGGGCGGGGCGACCCGCCCGGCGGCCACCCAGCCGATGGCCATCGATCCAGCCACCAACGCCGGCGCGCTCGCGTCCGACGCCCCCGCTCTGGCGGGGGCGCAGGAGCGCGACCTGCCGCCGGGCATCGGCCCGTACGCGCTCGCCTGGCGGCGGCTGCGCCGCAACCGCGTCGCGCTGGCGTTCGGGGCGGTGTTCCTGCTGATCGTCGTGCTCTGCCTGCTCGCGCCGGTCTATTCCAGCCAGATCGCCCACACCGGTCCGAACGACAACCACGTCACGGAGGTCGTGCAGGTACACGGCAAGGCGACCAACGTCGTCTCGCTGACCGGTATCCCGATCGGGCCGACCTGGCACGGGCGGTTCTTTCTCGGGGCCGACCCGAACGGACGTGACATCGCCGTCCGCCTCCTCTACGGAGGGCGCAACTCGCTCGAGATCGGCTTCGTCGCCACGCTCCTGACAATGCTGCTGGCGATCGTCCTGGGCATCACGGCCGGCTACTTCCGCGGGCGCACGGACGCCGTGCTGGCCCGCCTGCTCGACCTGATCTGGGCCTACCCGGCGGTGCTGCTGGGCGTGGCCCTCGGCACGGCGCTCGCCGTCGGCGGACTCGATTTCGGGCTCTTCCAGCTCCAGGGCAACTCATTGCTGGTGCCGGCGGTGATCATCGGGATCGTCTACGTGCCGTACGTGGCCAAGCCGCTCCGTGGCCAGGTCCTGGTGCTCCGGGAGAAGGAGTTCGTCGACGCGGCGCGCGCCCAGGGACTCAGCCACGTGCGGATCATGTTCAGCGAGATCCTGCCGAACGTGACGTCGACGATCATCGTCTTCCTGCCGTTGATCCTGGCCAACGCGATCCTGCTCGAAGCCGGGCTCTCGTACCTCGGCGCCGGGGTCCAGGCGCCGAACCCGTCGTGGGGGACGATGATCAGCGACGGGATCCGCCTCATCCCGAGCGCGATGCACCTCGTCTTCGTGCCGGGGCTGACCCTCGTGCTGACGGTGCTGGGGATCAACGTGTTCGGCGACGGGGTGCGCGACGCCGTCGATCCGCGCACACGGGTGCGGCTGGAAGCGCCGGCCGGCGCCGCGGCCTCGATCCCGGCGAACGAGGCGCCCTGATGCTGCGGTTCTGCGTCCGCCGGCTGATCTCGACGGTGCTCGTGCTGTTCGCCATCTCCGTCCTGACGTTCCTGATCTTCCAGGCGATCCCCAACGGCGACCCGGCGCTGCGACTTGCCGGCCGCCTCGCCCAGCCGCAGCAGATCGCCGACGTGCGCAAGCAGTGGGGGTTCGACAAGCCGATCTACGTGCAATACGTCAAGACGATGGAGAAGGTGCTCGACGGCAGCATCATCTCCTACACCCAGCAGCTCAACGTCGAGGACCAGATCCGCCAGGACCTCCCGGTGACGCTGTCGCTGTCGATCGGCGCGGCGTTGATCTGGCTGTTCTTCGGGATCGTCTTCGGCGTCTTGAGCGCGATCACCGCCGGGCGCTGGCTGGACCGGGTGCTGACGGTCGTCTCGCTCGTCGGCGTCTCGACGCCGGTGTTCTTCCTCGGGGCGGTGATGCTCTACTTCCTGGGCTACAAGTGGGGGATCTTCCCGCTCGGCGGCTACGTCAAGCTGACCGTCGACCCGTGGGGGTGGTTCACGCATCTGCTGATGCCGTGGTTCGCCCTGTCGGTGCTCTTCATCGGGGTCTACTCGCGCGTCCTGCGGGCGACGATCCTCGACACGCTGAGCGAGGACTTCGTCCGCACGGCGCGGGCGAAGGGGATCAGCGAGCGGCGGGTGATGATCAAGCACGTGCTGCGCAACTCGATGATCCCGATCATCTCGCTGTGGGGGCTCGACTTCGCGGCGGTGATCGGCGGCGGGGCGCTGTTGACGGAATCGGTCTTCAGCCTCAACGGGGTCGGCCAGTACGCGGCGGAGTCGATCGGCCGCCTGGACATCCCGCCCATCCTCGTGATCGTGATGTTCGGGGCCGGGGCGGTCGTGGTGATCGGCGCGCTGATCGACATCGTCTACGCGGCGCTCGATCCGAGGATCCGGCTCTGATGGCCGGGCCGCTGCTCGCCGTCGACGGGCTGCGCGTCTCCTTCCGGACCGAGGAGGGCGTCGTCCAGGCGGTCGACGGGGTGTCCTTCAGCGTCGGCGAGGGCGAGGTGGTCGCCGTCGTCGGCGAGTCGGGCAGCGGCAAGTCGGTCACGGCGATGACGCTGATGGGCCTGACGCGGGGGCCGAACGCCCACTTCGAGGGGACCGCGCAGCTCGGGGCGACGGAGCTGATCGGGGCGAGCGACGCCGAGCTGCGGCGGGTGCGGGGAGCGGAGATCGCGATGGTCTTCCAGGACCCGATGACCTCGCTCGACCCGGTCTACCGGATCGGCGACCAGATCGTCGAGCAGATCCGGGCACACGACAGGGAGATCTCGAAGGACGCGGCGCTGGCGCGGGCGGTCGAGTTGATGGAGCGCGTCGGCATCCCCCACGCCGGGGAGCGGGCGCGGGCGTTCCCGCACGAGTTCTCCGGCGGCATGCGCCAGCGGGTGATGATCGCCATGGCCCTGTCGTGCTCGCCGCGCCTGTTGATCGCCGACGAGCCGACGACGGCGCTCGACGTGACGATCCAGGCCCAGATCCTCGAGGAGCTGCGGCGGCTGCGCAGCGAGACCGGGGCCGGGATCATCCTGGTGACCCACGATCTCGGCGTCGTCGCCGACATCGCCGACCGGATCCTTGTCATGTACGCCGGCCGGGTGGTCGAGCAGGGCACGCTCGACGAGCTCTTCTACGACCCGCAGCATCCGTACACCTGGGGCCTGCTGGGGTCGATCACGCGGATCGACGGCGACCGCAGGGCGCGCCTGCCGGCGATCGCGGGGATGCCGCCGTCGCTGATGAACACGCCCGGGGGCTGCCACTTCCGCCCGCGCTGCCCGTTCGAGTTCGGCCGGTGCACCGAGGTCCCGGGACTCGAGGCGCGGACCGCCGGGAATGCGACGCACCGCGACCGCTGCTGGCTGGATCCGGAGGACAAGCGCCGGGAGCGCCAGCTCGGGACGGGCATCGGGCTGGCCGCCAAGGGCCCGGTGATCGCGTGAGCGACGCCGCCGCCCGGGAGCCACTGCTCGCGGTCGAGCACCTCGAGGTCCACTTTCCGCTGCGCGGGGGCCTCCTCTCGCGGGGCGGGTCCGGCTACGTCCATGCCGTCGACGACGTCTCGTTCGACCTGGTCGAGGGCGAGACGCTCGGCATCGTCGGGGAGTCGGGCTGCGGCAAGACGACGCTGATCCGCGCGCTCGTGCGGCTGCTGGACCCGACGGGTGGCCGGGTCAGCTTCGCGGGGACCGACATCACCAAGGCCGGCCGGCGGCGGCTCGGGCCGGTGCGCCGGGAGATGCAGATGGTCTTCCAGGATCCGCAGGCGTCGCTGAACCCGCGCAAGCGAGTCGGCCAGATCATCGGCGCGCCGGTGCGCCTGGCCGGGGTGGCGTCCGAACAGGTCGAGCGCCGCTCGCGCGAGCTGCTGGCGGAGGTCGGGCTGAACCCGGAGCACCTCGGGCGGTTCCCACACGAGTTCTCGGGCGGCCAGCGCCAGCGCATCGGCATCGCCCGGGCGCTGGCGATGCAGCCGCGGCTGATCGTGCTCGACGAGCCGGTCTCGGCGCTCGACGTGTCGATCCAGGCCCAGGTGATCAATCTGCTCGAGGAGCTCCAGGAGTCGCTCGGGCTGACGTACGTCTTCGTCGCCCACGACCTGTCGATCGTCCGGCACATCGCCGACCGGATCGCGGTGATGTACGTCGGCAAGGTGATGGAGCTGGCGCCGGCCGGCGAGCTGTACACGAAGCCGATTCATCCGTATACGGCGGCCCTGCTGAGCGCGATCCCGATCCCCGATCCGCGGGAGAACCGGGCGCGGGTGCGCCATGTGCTCGAGGGCGAGCCGCCGAACCCGATCACGCCGCCGAGCGGCTGCCGCTTCCACACGCGCTGCCCGCGGGCAACCGACCTGTGCGGGCGGGTCGAGCCGCCGCTGGCCGAGTACGCCGGCGGCCACCTCGCCGCCTGTCACCACCCGCTGAGCGTGACGCCGGCCGAAGTCGCCGCGGCCACGCGGTCGCCGGCCAGCCCGCTCGCCGCCGGGGATGAGCTCCCACAGGCGGCGTAGCGCACGTCGGCACCCCGCGCGGCCCGTGGGTATTACTTGGTAGTCTTACCACCGTGCGCGTGACGCAGAAAGGTCAGGTCACGATCCCCCTCGCGGTCCGGCGAGCGCTCGGAATCCGTCCGGGCAGCGAGGTCGAGTTCGAGCTCGACGAGCGCGGGGCTCGGCTCCTGGTCGACCGTGACCGGGCCGCCGCCGCAGTCGGCGCGATGCGGGGCGCGGGCGACGTCGCACTCAGCACCGACGAGATCCTCGCGCTGACGCGCGGTTAGCCGGCATGGCCGGGGGGACGGTCGTCGACAGCAGCGTGCTGCTCGACGTCTTCACCGAGGACCGCTGCTGGCTGGAGTGGTCGCAGGAACAGCTGACGCGGGCGGCGCAGCGGGGCGCGCTGGTCGTCAACGCGGTGGTGCTCGCCGAGATCGCGCCGCGCTTCTCGCGCGTGGAGGCGATCCGCGCGGCGCTTGCGCCGATGGCCGAGATCGAGGAGATCCCGGTCGCGGCGGCCTTCCTCGCCGGGCACGCCCACGCTGCGTACCGGCGGTCGGGCGGCGCACGGCCCGCGGTGCTCCCGGATTTCCTGATCGGGGCGCACGCCGCGGTCACGGGGCGGCCGCTGTTGACGCGTGACCCGCGGCGGGTCGCCACCCACATCCCCGGTGCGACCCTGATCGCACCGGACTAGTCTCCTTACCGATGGGCGACGATCTCCAGGCGGCGGCGACCGCGGTCCTCCAGCGGCTGATCCGCTTCAACACGGTCAACCCGCCGGGCGACGAGCGCCGAGCGCAGGAGTACCTGGCGGGACTGCTCGGGGACGCCGGCTTCGCGTGCGAGCTGCTCGGACGCACCGAGCCGCGGCCGAACCTCGTCGCCCGGCTCGACGGGGAGGCGCCGGGGCCGACGCTCTGCCTGCTGTCGCACGTGGACACGGTGCTGGCGACGCCTTCGGAGTGGACGCACGACCCGTGGTCGGGCGATCTGGCCGGCGGCTTCGTCTGGGGGCGGGGAGCGCTCGACATGAAGTCGCAGACGGCCGCCGAGACGGCGGCGGCGATCTCGCTCGCGGCGTCGGGCTGGCGCCCGGCCCGGGGATCGCTGCTGGTGGTCTGCGTCGTCGACGAGGAGACGGGCGGGTCCGAGGGGGCGCAGTGGCTGACGCGGACGCACCCGGAGAAGGTCCGGTGCGACATGCTGCTCAACGAGGGCGGCGGCGGCATCCTCGAGTACGACGGCCGGCGCCTGTACTGCGTCGGCTGCGCGGAGAAGGGGGTCTTCCGCTTCAGGCTGAAGACCGACGGCGTCGCGGCGCACGCGTCGATGCCGCGGCTGGGCGACAACGCGCTGCTGAAGATGGCGCCGCTGCTCGAGAAGCTGGGAGCCCGCCAGCCGGGGTACGACGTCGGGGCGGAGGGACGGGCGTTTCTCGAGGCGATCGGCGAGGACGGCGACACGGCGGCGGCACTCGGGCGGATCGGCGCGATCGAGCCGCGCCTGCCGCCGCTGCTCGAGCCGATGCTCGGGGTCTCCCTGTCGCCGACACGGATCCAGGCGTCGGCGAAGATCAACGTGATCCCGTCGGAGGCGGCGCTGCAGGTCGACTGCCGCGTGCCGCCGGGGATGGGCGAGGAGGGGGCGCTGCGGCGGATCCGCGAGGTGCTCGGGGAGGATGGCTACCGGCTCGAGTTCACCGAGCAGGTCGTCGGCAACCGGTCGCCGCTGCGGTCGCCGCTGAAGGACTTCATCGAGCGGTGGATCGGCGAGCAGGAGCCGGACGCGGTCTGCGTGCCGGTCGTGCTGCCGGGCTTCACCGACTCGCGGACGTTCCGGGACGCGTTCCCCGAGTGCACGGCCTACGGCTTCTTCCCCCACCGGCACGCCAACCGCTACGCGACCGACCCGCTGATCCACGGGGCCGACGAGCGGATCGACGTCCGCGACCTCGGGTTCGCGGCAGCGTTCTTCCGGGACGTCGCCCGGGAGATGCTCGGTTAGTGGTCGCTCACGCAAGTACGGGCGTCTCTCGCCGCCGATGACCGGCGCCGGGGAACCCGGCTCAAGCTCAGGCGTCAGCGGCCGATGAAGTTCATCTGGTGATGAATATCGTCCTTGCCACGTTCGTCGACGACCTCCAGAGCGGCGCGCAGAACTGGATCGGCGTAGCGACGATCATCTTCATGGTCGCGATGGTCGGCCTGATCTTCCGGACGATGCGGCTGATGCCCCAGAACAAGCCGCAGGAGATCAAGCCGTCGTCGGACGGGGCGGTCGGCTGGGACGACATCGCCGGCGTGGTCGAGGCGCGAGCGGAGCTCGAGGAGATCGTCGAGTTCCTGCGCGACCCGGCGCGCTTCGCCAAGCTCGGGGCGCGCGTGCCGCGCGGTGTGCTGCTCCACGGCCCGCCCGGGACCGGCAAGACGCTGCTGGCCAAGGCGGTCGCCCACGAGTCGGGCGCGCGGTTCTATTCGCAGTCGGCGGCCGGCTTCGTCGAGATGTTCGCGGGGCTGGGGGCCTCGAGGGTGCGGCGGCTGTTTCGGATCGCCCGCAAGCACGAGCCGGCGATCATCTTCATCGACGAGCTCGACGCCGTCGGCGGACGACGGGGGATGGACATCTCGGGCGAGAAGGACCAGACGCTCAACCAGCTGCTGATCGAGATGGACGGCTTCCACACCGAGGGGCGCGTCGTGGTGATCGCGGCGTCGAACCTGCTCGACAAGCTCGACCCGGCGCTGCTGCGACCGGGCCGCTTCGATCGCCAGATCTACGTGTCGCCGCCGGACGTGCGCGACCGGGAGGCGATCCTCGGCGTCCACACCCGGGGGAAGGATCTCGACGGCGTCGATCTGGAGCTGATCGCCCGGCAGACGAGCGGGCTGACGGGGGCCGATCTGGCGAACATCTGCAACGAGGCGGCGATCTTCGCGGCCCGGCGGGGGGGCGATGCGATCAAGGCGCTCGACTTCGACCACGCGCTCGAGCGCATCATCGCCGGGGCGCAGTCGCGGCGGGTCCTGTCCGATCACGAGCGGCGGGTCGTCGCCTACCACGAGGCGGGGCACGCGCTGTGCGGGGAGATGCTGCCGAGCGTCGACCCGGTGCACAAGATCTCGATCGTCCCGCGCGGCCGGGCGCTCGGCTACACGCTGAACCTGCCCGACGAGGACCGGTACCTGAAGACGCGCGACGAGCTCGTCGACTTCATGACGATGCTGCTCGGCGGGCGGGCGGCCGAGCACGCGGTCTTCGGCGACGTCACGACCGGGGCCTCAGACGACCTGCGGCGGGTGGCCGACATCGCCAACGCGATGATCACCGATTACGCGATGGGGACGTCGGGCGCGGTCACCGGGACCGACTCGAAGGCGCAGGTGTCGGACCTGACGCTGCGAATTCGCGACGAGGAGCGCGAGCAGCTCCTGCACGAGTCGCGGCGGGCGGCGAGCGACCTGATCGAAGCCCACCGCGACAAGCTCGACGAGCTGGCGGCCGAGCTCCTGGCCAACGAGGTGCTCGAGCGGGCAACGATCGACCGGATCATGGCCGGGGTCGCCCGGCGGCCGTCGATCGCGGCGTTCCGCCGCAGCGGGGGCACCGTCGGCGGCGTGCCCGATTAGGCACTGCACCGGCAGTCGACCACCGTCCGTCAGTCGTCCGTTAGTGGGGGTTGCGCGGAGCGTGCGGCGCGGGTTAGCATCGTCGTCTCTAGCTAGCTCAAACTTCAGGGGGGGTTATGGTCAGGAAGCGAAGGGTCTCGGGCCTGCTCGTAGTCGCGGGGGCGGTCGCTTTTGTCGGGGCGGGAAATGCGCAGGCGGCGACGAAGACGGTGTTCGCCGGGCCGGCCGGTAGCGCCCACGGGGTGTTCGGGCCCAACGCGGCGCCGGAGGCCAACCAGTTCTCGCGCAGCACGGTGACGATCCATGTCGGCGACAGCGTGCGCTGGGTCTTCAACGGCTTCCACACCGTGACCTTTCGGAAGGCCGGCGGCGGCGACATCCCGTTCATCGTGACCGACCCGACGGCGATCTTCAGCGGCTTCAACGATGCCCTGGGCGCTCCGTTCTGGTTCAACGGCGCCAAGCAGCTCGAGGTGGCGCCGGCCGGGGGCCTGCCGCAGGGGGGCAAGACGTTCGACGGGTCGACGGTGACGGGCTCGGGCATCCCGCAGGGCTCGACGATCCCGCCGTACACGCTCAAGTTCACCAAGACGGGCACGTTCAACTATGAGTGCGTGATCCATCCGGGGATGGACGCGAAGGTCAGGGTCGTCGGGCGGACGACGCCGATCCCGTCGGCGCGGGCTGACGCCGCGGCGGCGGCGAAGCTGCTCGCCAGCCAGGCGAAGCGGGCCAAGGCGCTGCTCAAGTACACGCCGCCAGCCAACACGGTGACGGGCGGGCACGACAGCGGCCAGATCGCGATCCTCAAGTTCTTCCCGTCGACCCTCCACGTGGCCGTCGGTAGGACGGTGAAGTTCCAGGTCACGTCGAAGACCGAGCCGCACACGTTCTCGTTCGGGCCGCCGGCCTACCTGACGAAGATCGCCAACGGAATCGTCACGCCACTGCCGAACGCGGCGGGACCGCCGACGCTGCAGTTCAGCCCGCTGGTGGTGTTCCCGAGCAGCAGGCCGCCGCTGCCGGCGTACGACGGGACGGGGCACGGGAACGGGTTCTTCAGCACGGGTGCGCTCGGGGGCGGCCTGCCAGGGCCCACCTCGGTGAACGTGACGTTCCCCAAGGCGGGGACGTACAAGTTCATCTGCCTCGTGCATCCGTTCATGCACGGGACGATCGTCGTCGGCTGACCGATCGGACGGGGCCGCCTCGCGCCTGCGCGGGAGGCGGCCCCGACAGCCGGCGAACCGACGATTGGCAGGAGTTGCCGGCGACCGACTGGGACGCGGGCCCCGCCCAGGCGGCGGGCTCGCCCGCTTCGGCCCCCGGGGCGGCGGCGGCAATCAATAGACTCGAGCCGCAATGTTCGACCGCATCGACCACATCGGCGTCGCCGTCAACGATCTGGAGCCGGCGATCAGTCTGCTGACCGGGGCGTTCGGGATGCCGCTGGTGCACCGGGAGGTCGTCGAGTCGCAGGGCGTCGAGGCGGTGCTGCTGGACATCGGCGAGAGCCACGTCGAGCTGCTGGCGCCGCTGGGCGATGACACGCCGGTCGGGCGGTTTCTCGCTCGCAGCGGCCCGGGCCTGCACCACGTCGCCTATGGCGTCGACGACGTCGACGCGGCGCTGGCGAAGCTGAGCGAGGACGGCGTGCGGCTGATCGACAAGACGGCCCGGGGCGGCCTGCGCGGGTCGCGCGTCGCCTTCGTGCACCCGTCGGCGTGCGGCGGGGTCCTGACCGAGCTCGTCGAGGCGGCCCACTGATGGCGGCGGCGAGGGCGCAGCGGATCTCGATCGGCTTCGGCGGCGGACAGGTGATCGCCGCCAGGGTGGCGGCGGACGAGCTCAAGAAGTTCCACAAGGGGCTCGAGGTCCGCGAGGGCTGGTACGAGCTCGTCTGCGAGGACGCGACGATGCACCTCGATCGGTCCCAGGTCTGCTTCGTGCGGATCGACTCGGACGAGCCGCGCGTCGGTTTCGGAACCTGACGCGGCTTACCGGTCCGGACGGCCTCGAGGCCGCCGTGGGGCGCCTGCTGCGGGCCGGCAGCGCCGGATCGCCGGGGGTGGCGGCGTTTTCGCGCCTGGGCGAGCACGGGGCCATCTGGTTGGCGCTGGGCACGGGCATGGCCGTCGCCGGGCCGCCGGCCCGTCGTGACGATTGGCGCCGGGCGACGGTGCGGGTGGCCGGGGCCTACGCGATCAACACCGCCCTCAAGCTGGCGATCCGCAGGCGGCGACCGGCCGGGGGCCACAGTCAGACGATGACCGACCTCAGCTTCCCGAGCGCCCACGCGGCGACGTCGTTCGCCGGGGCCCGGGGCTTCGCCCGGGCGGGCGCGCCGGCCGTCGCGGTCTACGGGCTGGCCGGGGCGCTGGCGCTGTCGCGGCTGCGCCTGGGCGTCCACCACCCGACCGACGTCCTGGCCGGGGCCTTGCTGGGTCTGGTCGTGGCGGGGGGCGGGCGATGAAGATCGGCATCGTCGGGATGCCGAACGCCGGGAAGTCGTCGCTCTTCAACGCCTTGACGCAGGCCGGGGCCGAGGCGGCGAACTACCCGTTCACGACGATCGAGCCGAACGTCGCCGTCGTCCCCGTGGTCGACGAGCGCCTGATCCGGGTGGCGGAGACGCTGAAGGCGAGCGAGCTCGTCTACGACACGATCTACTTCCACGACATTGCCGGGCTCGTCGCCGGGGCGGCGTCGGGCGAGGGGCTGGGCAACAAGTTCCTGGCCAACATCCGGGAGACCGACGCGATCATCCACGTCGTGCGGGCGCACGCCGACGCGAACGTGATCCACCCCGAAGGCCGGATCGACCCGCTGCACGACATCGAGACGATCGAGACCGAGCTGATCCTCGCCGACCTCGAGCAGGCGGAGCGGCGGCTCGGGCGGGTCGTGCGGGAGGCGCGGGGGGGCGAGCGGGCGGCGATCGCCGAGCAGCAGTGGCTCGAGCAGCTGATCGACGCGCTCCAGTCGGGACGTCCGGCGCGGGTCGTCCCCGTCCCGGCCGACGCCCCGGGGGCCCTGCGGCTGCTCGGGCCGCTGACGGCCAAGCCGGTGCTGTTCGTCGCCAACGTCGACGAGGGGACGGCGGTGGTGCCGGCGGCGATCGCCGAGCACGCCGCGGCCCAGGGCGCCGGGGCGGTGGCGGTGTCGGCGCGGATCGAAGCCGAACTCGGCGAGCTCGACCCCGAGGAGGCCGAGCTGATGCGGGCCGAGCTGGGGGTCGGCGAGTCCGGACTGCAGCGGGTCGTCCGGGGGGCGTTCGAGCTGCTCGAGCAGATCGCGTTCTTCACCGCCGGCGAGGACAAGCCGGCGCAGTCGTGGCATCTGCGGCGCGGCCTCAGCGCCTGGCACGCGGCCGGCCAGATCCACTCGGACATCCAGCGGGGCTTCGTCCGGGCCGAGGTCGTCAACTGGGAGGCGCTGGTCGAGGCGGGCGGGTACGCCGGGGCGCGGGAGCGGGGCGTTCTGCGGCTCGAGGGCCGGGACTACCCGATCGCCGACGGGGACGTAATCACGGTCAAGTTCACACCCTAGGTCGAGCCCGGTGGCGGCCGGGAGCGATGCGCTGCGCCCCGAGCGGCTACTACCTCCAGCAGGAGTGGAGCAACCACAGCTCGGGCTGCGTCCTCACCGGGACGTAACGGCGAGCGCCCGACGGCGACGGCGGGATACGCCGCCGCCGTCCGGACAGCCGTGGGTCGGACGCGACCGCCCTGAACGACTCAGCCGGGCCGCGTGAAGCGGGCCGAGACGGCTTTGGCGAGCGCCTCGAGGGCGCCGAGCGGGCGGACGTAGACCTTGAACACGGCGATGCGGTCGTCGTGGTCGACGTCGAGCAGGTCGATGCCCTCGATCGCGTCGTCGCCGACGCGACAGCGGAACGCCAGCGCGTGGGTCTGGGCGATGCCGGCGTCGGGGACGAGCGGCGGGCCGGAGACGGCGTGGGTGTACTCGAAGTCCTCGAACAGCTCGACGAGGACGGCGAACAGGGCGCGCGCCCGGTCGCGCCCCTCGATCGGCGGCCAGCGGGTCGGGGTGTGGAGGCGCACATCGTCGGCGAGCGTGGCGGCGATCGCGTCGACGTCGCGGCAGGCGACGGCGTCGCGGAAGCGGGCGACTGCGTCGGCGGCCATCAGTTCGCCGCCATGACGTAGACGACGCGGACGGTCGAGTCAACCTCTTCGCGCCCGGGCGAGGTGGGCGTCGGCGTCGGCGCCTGTTTGGCCGCGGCCGGGGCCGACGCCGCGAGCGGCAGCGGGCTGACCGTCGCGTCCTGCGGGTCGATGTCGATCGACTGCACGCCGGTGATGTGGTAGCCGCTGGCGGCGGCCGCCGCGTCGGCGCGCGTGCGCGCGTCGGCCAGCGCCGCCTGCGTCGCCTGGCCGCGGCCGGTCGACGGGTTGGCGAACGAATAGCTCGGCCCGTCGATGCTGTCGGCGCCGGCGGCGGTCGCGGCGTCGACCACCGGGCCGACGAGCGCGACCTTGGTCAGGTGCAGCGAGAGCGAGTTCGACGCCGTGTAGAAGACGCGGGGCGGGAGGTGGCGCCGCGGCGTCGTCGACGTCCGCTCGAGGCTGATCCCGGACGTCTGGATCGACCCGCGATCGACGCCGAGGCGGACGATCGCCGCGAGGATCTGCTGGGTGCGCGCGTTGGCGCGCGAGCGCGCCGTGGTCGCCGAGTAGGCACCGCTGCGGGCCGAGATCGACAGGTCGGCGACGTCGGGGACCAGCATCACCGCGCCGGTCCCAGTGACCGAGATCGTCGCCGGCGCCGCGTCGCCGCTCGCGACCGCCGGAGCCACGGCCGCTCCAAGCGCAACGAGCCCGACCAACCCCATCACCCTGAACTCCAGCATCGCCCACCCTCCTGCTCGCGTTTGCCTGCTCCGGCGCAACCGTACGCCAATGGCTCAGCCCAGGAGGTAGTACCCGGCGGCGCCAGCCGCACCTCAGCCGCGGTCGGCGGGCGGCGGCCCGAGCCGCCAGACGTCGACGGGCCGGCCCAGCACCGGGTTGACCGCCCGGCCGTCCCGCGTCATGCCGAGCTTGACGGCGACGCGCTGGGAGCGGTCGTTGTCGGGGTGGATGATCGAGATCAGCTCGGGCAGGCGAAGGCGTCCGAAGGCGTCGTCGCGCGCCGCACACGCGGCCTCCGTCGCGAGCCCCCGGCCCCAGGCGGAGCGGGCCAGCCTCCAGCCGAGCTCCGGCCGGGCGGCGAGCTCGGGCATGAACGTCGGGTAGGAGACGCCGGCGAAGCCGAGCAGGCGACCCGCGCTGCCGGCTTCGCGCGACTCGACTGCGTACCAGCCGAAGCCATGCGCGGCCCAAGCGGCGATCGCCCGGCCCAGGAACGCCGCGACCGCCTCCCGATCGACCGCGCGATTGAGGTGCCGGGTGACCTCGGGGTCTGAGTTGATCGCCGCCATCGGCTCGGCGTCGGCCGCCGTCCATCCGCGCAGGCGCAGGCGCGGCGTGATGATCTCCCCGCCGGTCGGCGCCAGCAGCTCGACGCGGTTGCCCCACCGGTCCTCCGTAGCGAAGCGCCGCACCCCACCGTGCTCGGCATCCCAGGTCACGACCGCCCCGGCGGCGGCCAGCCGCATCGCGATCGGGTCGAGCTCGTCCGGCACGATGCGCAGGGCGGGGTGAGCTCTTCGCGCCGAGCAGAAATCCGCCTCGACGCCGACGTGGAGCTGCTGGCCCCGGCGGCAAACCAAACGCCCCCACGACCACGCAGGCCAGGCGGCTTGGGCAGCTCGACCAAGCCGAGCAGCTCCCCGTAGGAGCCGCGCGCCGCCGCCTCCCAGCCGGCCGGGGCCGCGACCTGCACATGGTCGATGCCGAGCACGCGGCGAAGACTAATACGCGGTGCGGTGCTCAAGCCGAGGGGTGCGGCGCTCACGCCGGAGGGCCACGACCGGCGCGCCGTGCTCAAGCCGGAGGGCTACGACCGGCGCTCAAGCCGAAGGGCAGCGGACTAGTGCGTCGACTCATCGCCGGCCGGTGACTGGCTCGCGCTTAGCGCCTCGACGACCCGGTGCAGCCCGTGCGCCTCGCAGAGCTGGCCGAGCGTCTGCCGCGCCGCCTGGTCGTTGTACGGCAGCGCCTCGAGGGCGTGCAGCGCCAGCTGGAGATCCTCGAGCCGGGCCGACGGCCGCTCGAGTACGAAACGGCCGAGCCAGCGCGTCGCCGCCCGGTCGTAGCGCTCGTCGTCGACGCCGCGCATCAGCAATACGATCCGCAGGGCGTCGACCAAGTCGACGTGCGGCAGCTCGAGCGCCGCGGCGTGGACCAGGCTGAGGTTGCCGCGATTCAGCGCCTTGCGAAAGCGCCCATAGGCCGATCCCTGACTCGTCATGACGAACGTATGTTCGCATAGCCTCCGGACCGATGACCCGCCGGTATTCTCGCGGCGCCGACCGAAAGGGAGTGATCGCTAATGCAGCTCGACTTCGAGACCGACATAGCCGCCCGCGCCGAAACGGTCTTCGACCTGCTCTCCGACCTGCGCGGCTACGACCGCTGGCTGCCCGGATCCCAGTCCTTCCACGGCACGACCGAGATCTCCGACGGCCCGATCGGCGTCGGCACGACCTACGTCGAGCCCGGGCCGACCGGGGTGCGCCGCGGCCGCATCACCGCCTACGACCGGCCGACGCGCCTCGGCTTCGAGCAGCCGATGACGCTCAAGCCCCGCGCCGCCGGGACGATCCACATCGACCTCCTGCTGACGCTGACTCCGGCCGGCGACTCGGTCCATCTCAAGCGCACCGTCGACCTGACGTTCTCCGGTCCCGTACGTTTCGCCCAGGGACTGGTCAAGCGGGCCTTCGTCAGCGAGAACGCCCGCATGCTGCGCGCCCTGAAGGACTACGCCGAGGCGACCGCCGCCTGAGCCCCGCGCGGTCGCCCGGCGACGGCGTCAGGGCGTCAGCCGCACGAGCTGCGCCAGCCCTCCGGCCCGCCCGGGCTGATCTCCGCCGACCGCGTGGTACGGCCGCGGCTCATCGTCGGGCAGCCGCTCAGCTCGATCGTCGCCTAGCGCCGCGTCGCGTAGCCGAACAGCGAGCTGTCGATCAGCCACTCGACCGGCGCCCGGTCGTCGGTGTACACGGCGCCGCCGGCCGGCGCCGGACCGATCCGCCCGGCGACCTCGGCGGCGAGCGGACGCAGGCCGGGGTCGAGCCCGGAAGCGGCGGCCGTGATCAGCCCCGGCACAAGCGGATGCCGGCTGCCGAGCACGAACACGTTCGTCGCGTCGACGACGTCCTGGGCGACATACGGGAAGACCGACCGCAGCGTCGCCGCGATGACCTGCTCGAGCTCGCCCGAGGTCGACGGGTGGCCGACGTTGACCATCACGACCCCCGCCGCCGTCAGCCGCGCCGCCGCCTCGCCGAAGAACTCCCGCGTCGTCAGGTAGAACGGGATGTAGGGCTGGCGGTAGGCGTCGACCTCGATCGCGTCGTAGCGCGGCCCCGGCGCCCGGAGGAACGGCCGCGCGTCGGCGGCGATCGTGTGCAGGCGCGGCCCGGTCAGGTCGAACAGGCGCCGGCCGATCGCCGTCAGCTCGCTGTCGATCTCGACCGCGTCGACCGTCGTCTGCGGGAAGAAGTGGCCGTACGCCCGCGCCGTCGTCCCGGCCGCGTCGCCCAGGATCGCCAGCCGCCGCGGCGGCGCCCCCCGCGTCGCCAGCGGCAGCACGAGCGGATCGTCCCAGTAGTTGCCGGTCAGGTATGACCCCGGCAGGTAGAGCGAGTGGATCGCCTGCCCCTCGTTCAGCACCAGCCAGCGCTCACCGTCCGGCCGCTCGATCACCCGCACGTGCTGGTAGGTCGTGTCGGCCTCGTAGATCACCCGCCCGTCCGCCGTCGTCCGGACGCTCCGCGGCGGCGTCGCCAGCACGACGACGAGCACGACAGCCAGGGCCAGCCCCCACCCCCGCGCCCCGCGGCTCCCGACCAGCGCGAGCGCCAGCGCGAAGCCGACGAACGTGTCGCGCGTCCCCGCCCACGGGATCAGCACCAGGGCCGAGAGGAAGGTGCCGGTCAACGCCCCGAGCGTCGAGATCGCCGACAGGCGTCCGCTGACCCGCCCCGAGTCGGCGACGCCCTCGAGCGACAGACGCAGGGCGAACGGGGTCACCGCCCCCAGCAGCAGCAGGGGCACGGCGCACAGGATCAGCACGCCGGCCAGCGACCCGAGGAACGCCGCCGCCGAGATCGTGTCGAGCGCCCGGCTGGCGGTGTCGAGGAAGGGCGGGGCGACGAACGGAACCCCCGCCAGCAGCGCACCCGCGGCGACGACGATCCGGCTCAGCGTGGCCACATCCGGCGACCGGTCGGCCAGGCGCCCGCCGACGGCGTAGCCGACGCTCAGGGCCAGCAGCACGACGGCGATCGTGTTCGCCCAGACGATCGTCGACGCCCCGAAGTACGGCGCCAGCAGCCGGGCGGCGGCGATCTCGGTCCCGAGGCTCGCGCTGCCGACGACGAAGACGAGGAGCCGCAGGCCCCGGACCGGCTGACGCCGCCGGTCGGCGGCGGCCGCCTCGGGCAACTCAGCGGATCCGGTCGTCGAGGCGGCCCGCCAGACCCTCGAGCCCGTGGCGCCGCGCCGCGGCGGCGCCTCCGGCGAAGTCGGTCAGCCTGTCCGGCGGCCGCTCGACGTCGACGTGGACCAACGTGGCGATCTTCAAGAAGTCACGCAGCTCGTCGGCCTGCTCGCGCAGCGCCGCCCCGATCCGCGGCCGCTGGCGGTTGGCCGACGCCAGCACCGGCTCGAGCGACCCGTGCTCGCGCAAGAGAT
Source organism: uncultured Solirubrobacterales bacterium (assembly GCA_963742705.1). Lineage (GTDB taxonomy): Bacteria > Actinomycetota > Thermoleophilia > Solirubrobacterales > Solirubrobacteraceae > Palsa-513. The sequence continues at coordinate 32,346 of CAVUMZ010000008.1, forward strand.
CGGCCGCCGTCTTGGCGCCGATGCCCTTCGCCCCCGGCAGACCGTCCGACGGATCCCCGCGCAGGGCGATCAGGTCGGGGACCTGCGCCGGCCACACGCCGTACCGGGCGCGCACCTCGGCCACGCCGAGCTCGACCGGCGGCTCGCCCTTGGGCAGCTCGAGCACCGCCGTGTGCTCGTCGACCGCCTGGTAGAGATCGCGGTCCCCGGTCAACAGGAGCGTCCGCCCCCCGGCCTGCGCTTCGGTCGTCGCGAACGACCCGAGCAGGTCGTCGGCCTCGAGCGTCGCGTGCCCGGCGATCGTCCAGCCGAATCCCCCCAGCAGCTCCTGCGCCTGGTCCCACTGCGCCCGAAGCTCGTCGGGCATCGGCTCGCGGTGGGCGTGGTAGCCCGCGTAGAGGGCGACCCGGTACTCGGCCTCCTCGGCGCCGAAGCAGCAGACGACCGCCCGCGGCCTGCACGCGTCGATGGCGAAGAGGATCGTGTTGACGGTGCCCAGCAGCGCCCCGTTCGGCCGGCCACCGGCGTCGCGGATCGACCGCGGCAGCCCGAAGAACGACCGGTAGAGCAGCCACGGCGTGTCGATCGCCAGGAGCGGCGCCAAGGAGACCACCGCCGCAGGATAGAGGCGCCGGCGGCCCGCTCAGCCGACCGGCGGAGCGCCGGTACCGCCGGTCGGTCCGCTCGGGGTCGACGGTCCGAGCGGCGGCAGCGCCGGCGTCGACCCAGAAGAGGGCGCTGGCATGCACGGGGCATTCCAACCCCCGGGCGCGGCGCCGCTCGCACCGGTCACCGCGAAGCACGCCCACGTCGTCGCCAGCCCCAGGCTCGACTGGAGCTGGAGGCCGCTGACCGTCGTCTGGCCGCCGCTGCCGACGACGGTCGCCCTGACGATCCGCGGCGAGCGGCCCCGCTGGGTCACGACGATCCGCAGCAGCCGGCCCCGGACGTGCAGGCGCGCCTGCGCGGTGGCCAGCGGCATGCTCAGGCTGAAGCGATGGCGCGGGGCCAGCGTGTCGTACGGATCGGGCACCGACACCAGCCACGGCTCCGGCGCGCTGCCCGGGAAGGCGTCCTCGACGTTCTCCGTCTGGCCGCCCGAGGAGTCGAAGAAGAACGTGATCACCGGATGCCCCTGGTAGGTCACGACCTGACCCGCGGTCGCCGCGACGGCCTTGTCGGTGGCCGGCGTCTCCGCCGCCACGCCCGAGTACTGCTGCGAACGCGTGTCGGCGTAGACGTCGAAGCCCGCGTGACCGGTGTCGGTGATCGCGTACGTCCGCGTCGCCACCGCCTGCGCCTCGAGCTCGGCCAGCGGCCAGGACGCGTCGCTCTCGGCCGCCACCACGCCCCGCGCGTAGTCGTCCAGGCCGACGACGTCGATCGCGTCGAGCCCACCGCCGTCCGGCGTCAGGGCGAGCGAGCCCCGGTAACGGCCGTCGCGCCGGCCGTTCTCGGCCGCCCCGTACAGGCGCATCGCCGCGCTCGCCGGCGTCACCACGAGCGGCGCCGCGACCGTCACGGTCCGCACGCCCGGTCCGGCGAGCGTGACGTGGGCGCGGCCCGCGGCGCTCGCCCGGTAGACGCCGGCCGGCTGGAGACGCCGCCCGGCGGCCCGTCCGGCCCCGCTGAAGGCCACGCTGCCGACGCCGCGCTGCATCAGCACCCGCACCGATGTCCCGGTTGGCGTCGGGGCGATCGTGGTACCGGTGTAGTAATGCGCCAGGATCGCCCTATAGTCGAAGCCGTGGAGGGCGTAGCCGTAGGCTCCGTACTGGCTCATGCCGACCCCGTGGCCGTCGCCACCGCCGTAGATCAGCAGCATCGGCGCCGCGACCGCCGCCCCGGGGAGGGCGAGCGCCAGGATCAGCCCGGCTGCCAACAGTCGCCGCATCGCCGCCACGGTAGTCGACGCCGGTGACCGAGGACGAGGTTCTCGCCCGGGCGCCCAAGCAGCTGCTGATCGGCGGGCAGTGGCGGCCGGCCACCGGCGGCGGGCGCCTCGAGGTCGTCGACCCGGCGACCGAGCACGTGCTCTGCGAGGTCGCCGACGCCGATGAGGACGACGCCCGGGCCGCTTTGGATGCCGCCTGCGCCGCCGCGCCCGCCTGGGCGGCGACGCCGCCGCGCGAGCGCGCCGAGGTGCTCCGCCGGGCGTTCGACCTGATCACCGCCCGGACCGACGACCTGGCCCTGCTGATGACGCTCGAGATGGGCAAGCCGCTCGCCGAGTCGCGCGCCGAGATCGCCTACGCCGCCGACTTCGTCCGCTGGTTCTCCGAAGAGGCCGTGCGGATCGGCGGCCGCTACGCGGCGACCCCGAACGGCGCCGGCCGGCTGCTGACGATGCGCCAGCCGGTCGGACCCTGCCTGTTGATCACGCCGTGGAACTTCCCCCTGGCGATGGGAACGCGCAAGATCGCCCCCGCCGTCGCCGCCGGCTGCACGATGGTCGTCAAGCCGGCCCGGCTGACGCCGCTGTCGATGCTGGCGTTCGCCGCGGTGCTGGGCGAGGCCGGACTCCCCGACGGCGTCGTCAACGTGGTCACCACCAGCCGATCCGGCGACGTCACCGACCCGCTGTTCGACGATCCCCGACTGCGCAAGCTGTCCTTCACCGGGTCGACCGACGTCGGCCGGCGGCTGGCCGCCCGGGCGATGGACCGCGTCCTGCGGGTCTCGATGGAGCTCGGCGGCAACGCCCCGTTCGTCGTCTTCGCCGACGCCGACCTCGATGCCGCCGTCGACGGGGCGATGACGGCCAAGCTCCGCAACATGGGCGAGGCGTGCACGTCGGCCAACCGCTTCCTGGTCCACGCCTCGGTGGTCGACGAGTTCGCCGCCCGGCTCGCCGCCCGGATGGGGCGGCTGCGGCTCGGCCGGGGCACCGACCCCGACGTCGACGTCGGGCCGCTGATCGAGGCCGCCGCCGTCGACAAGGTGGTCGAGCTGGTCGACGACGCCGTGGGCCGCGGCGCCCGCGCCCTCGTCGGCGGGCACACGGCCGGGGCCGGGCCGGGCTTCTTCTATCCCCCGACCGTGCTCGTCGACGTCCCGGGCGACGCCCGCGTCCTGCGCGAGGAGATCTTCGGGCCGGTCGCCCCGATCGTCGCGTTCGAGACCGACGACGACGCGGTCGCCGCCGCCAACGACACCGAGTACGGCCTCGTCGCCTACCTCTACACCCGCGATCTCGACCGCGCCCTGCGCGTCGCCGAGGCGCTAGACGTCGGCATGGTCGGGCTCAACCAGGGGGTCGTCTCCAACGCCGCCGCCCCGTTCGGCGGCGTCAAGCAGTCGGGATTCGGACGCGAGGGCGGTGAGGAGGGGATCGGCGAGTACCTCGAGACGAAGTACGTCGCCGTGGCGATGTGACACTCATCGGCAGCCCGACGAACAAGAACGGGGCGGCAGATATGCCGCCCCGTTCTCTTCGATCTATCTCAGCGCCCTAGCGCCGAGTTACGACCATCCTTGACCGCGTCAGCCGCCGACGCGCGTGCCGAACGCGAAGCAGTCGGCACCCGTCTGGGCCAGCGATGTCGCGAACTGCAGATGCACCACGGCGCCGTCGGTGCTGGCGAACGTGACGTTGTGCGTGCTGCCCTCAGGCAGGCCGGAGAGGATCGTGTCCGGGATCTTCTTGCCGGCGCTGTCGGTCGCGCTGAAGTTCGCCGTCGCCGTACCGTCGATGTTGATGGCGTTGCCCTGCGTGGTGGACGAAAACGCGATCGAGAGCTTCCCCGCTCCCTCGCCGACATTTTCGCACGTGGCCGTGAACAGCAGGCCGTGACCCGCGTACACCGTCGTCAGCGTGGGGTTAGGCGTCGTCGGCGGGGGTGCGTTCGGAACCGTCGACACCGGCGGGGTCGCCGGCTTGACCGCCGAGTACAGGATCGTGCCCTCGGAGCCGCCGCCGCCGGCCGTGCCGGACGTGCCGTTCGCACCGGCCGGGCCGTTGTTTCCGCTCGGGCCCTGCGGTCCGGCCGGGCCCTGCTTGCCCGTCTTGCCCGTCTTGCCTGTGTGACCGCGCGGGCCGCGAACGGTCTTGGCAGCATGCGCGGTCTTCGATGCGGACGACGAATTGGAACTCGCGAGAGCCGGACCGCCGACTGCCGCAGCGGCCACGAGCGCGGCGGCGATCGGCAGGCCGAGCCGAGTGCGTTTACTTACGTTGTACATTAAATGGCTCCGGTGTCGTAATTTTTGTACGACGTCACCGGGGTCTCGAGCAACGCAATATTTGGACTCTTGATTGACCTTACTCCTTAGGGGGTCGACTGTGCTGCCGACGTCGGCGTCAGATGTCAAGATCCTGGTCGATTCGTCGTGGAAGCTCGCAAATAACCAGCATGCGTACGGCTAGTCGACCACCGCACGAGCCCATCGTACGTTCGTCCAGGCACACCGCACGCGCCGAGTCGCGCCGAGTGGCCTATGGTCAGCACATGGCAACTGACCACTTCGGCGTGGCGTCCGATCGCTTCGGCGTCGTGTTGCACGCGATCGCCGAGGTCGATGCCGACGGTCCGTTCTCCTCGATCGATCGCGTCTGCCAGGCCGCGGTGACGCTGCTGTCGCTCAAGGGGGCCGGGCTGTCGCTGATGGTGGCCGGCGAGTTGCGCGGTACGGCCGGCGTGACCGACGTGGGCATCGCCGCCGTGCAGGAACTCCAGCTCACGCTGGGCGAAGGGCCCTGCGTCGACGCGTGGACGACGCGACGGCCCGTGCTCGAGCCCGACCTCGCCGCTCCGGCCGTGGTCCGGTGGCCAGCGTTCACCAGCGGAGGGCTTCGGGCCGGCGTGGCGGCGGTGTTCGCCCTGCCCTTGCAGCTGGGCTGGATCCGACTCGGCGTCCTGGCCCTCTACCGTGATCGACCGGGCCCGCTCACGACCGAGGAGCTGGCGCTCGGCCTCGTGCTGGCCGACGTCGCCACCCACGGGATCCTCGCGCTCCAGGCGGGGGCTCCGGCGGATTCTCTGCATGAGCTGCTGGCGCGCGAGCCGGCGCACTGGTCGGAGATACACCAGGCGACCGGGATGGTCGCCACCCAGCTCGGGGTCTCGCTGGACGACGCCTTCGTGCGACTGCGGGCCCACGCATTCGCCAGCGAGCGCCCGCTCCGCGGCGTGGCGCGAGACGTCATGACCCATCGCCTGCGTCTGCCGGATCCCGAATGAGGGCGCCGAGTGTTCCTCACCGATCAGAGGTCGTTCAACGTCGCTGGGCATCCGGCGACAGGAGGGCGGGTACCAGCGTATGAGGCGTGAGCAAAGGATCGTCGAGACCCTGGCCGAGATAGCCAACACGCTTGCCGAGGACTTCGACGTCCTGGAGTTCCTCCACCGCGTGTCGCTGCGCTGCGTGGAGCTCCTCGACTGCGACGAAGCCGGCCTGCTCCTCGCCGACGCCGCGGGCGCGCTCCGCGTGATGGCGTCGTCCAGCGAGCGCTCGGAGGCGCTCGAGCTCCTGCAGTCCCAGAACGAAGAGGGTCCGTGCTACGACTGCTGGAAGCGCGGCGAGGATGTGTTCAGCGAGGATCTCGCGTCCGACCGCGAGCGCTGGCCGACCTTCGTCCCCGTCGCCTCGGAAAAGGGATTCCGCTCGGTTCAGGCCGTCCCGATGCGCGTGCTGGGCGAGACGATCGGGACGCTGAATCTGTTCCGCCTGGTCCCGGGCCGGATCGCCGAGGCCGACCTCCCACTCGCGCAGGGCATGGCCGACATCGCCGCGGTGGCCCTCCTGCACGAGCGCGCCCTGCGCGAGACGCGCAGCGTCGTGGGTGAGCTCCAGGGCGCGCTGAACAGCCGGGTCGTGATCGAGCAGGCCAAGGGTGCCCTGGCTGAGCGCGCCCAGATCGACGTGGACGCGGCGTTCGCCGCGCTACGCGATCACGCCCGAACTCACAATCGCCGGCTCAGCGACGTCGCCGGCGATCTCGTGGCCGGACGCCTCGACGCCGACACCCTCACCCATCGCTTCGCCGACACCTGACCGACGCACCGCAGCGGCTCGCTACTCCCCAACGTCAGCTGACGCCGATGCCCCGCCGTCGCGTGCCTGCCGTATCAGACGCGGGCGTGTCGGCCAGGCGGCCGACGCGGCCTCGGTCGGCGGGTCGCCGAAGCGGCGCAGCGGCTGCGCCCCGTGCCGCCGGGCCAGACACCGCGGGCAGTAGTCGAGCGTCAGACTCGCCGCCTTCGGATGAAACGCGAAGTGGCAGCGCGGACAGCTCAACAGAGATGTCGGCCCGGTTTCTTCCATGCTTGCTCCCGTTGTGAGAAGTCGATTGCGCGGGTCGACGCGCCCGTCCCGAACGCGATGTCGGCGGTTCGCCTCGTTTGAGCACGACCCGCTCGGAATCGTAATGGAAATCTCAATGCCTCCCAAGGAAATCTCAATTCCTAATCCGGGTGGCAGACTAGCCCAGATCGGCGCCGATCCGCCATCGAACACCCGTCGAGGCCGAGCGTCGACACCGATGAGTTCTCGCCGGGTCGCCGGTCTTGAGGACTGTCATCCAATCCCGCTTCAGGAGGCCGGTCGTGACCAAGACCCAGACTCGCATCAGCAAGCTCAACACCGTCGTCGTTCCGGTCTCCGACCAGGACCGGGCGATCGCGTTCTACACGGAGGCGCTCGGCTTGGAGAAGCGCACCGACGTTCCCTTCGGCAACGGCTACCGCTGGGTCGAGGTGGCGCCCTCCGGCGGCGAGACGACGATCGCGATCGTCCCACCCCCGCCGGGCAAGCCGACCGGCGGTGTCGAGACCGGCATCGCCATGGCGACCGACGACATCGAAGGCGACTACGCCAGCCTGAAGGCGAGCGGCGTCGACGTCGACGCCGAGATCAGCCGCATGGGCGACCCGGTCCCGCCGATGTTCTGGCTGCGCGACCCAGACGGCAACGCGCTGCTGATCGTCGAGAGCGCCTGAGCCCGCCGCGTCCCGGGCACCGCTCACGGACGAGCGGTGCCACGGTCGTCCGCAGGTTGGGCGTCGTCGTCAGCCGGTGAAGTTGACGGTGAAGTCCGAGTTCGGCGTGTTGCCGACGCTCACGCTGGTCGCCGTCCCCCGCGCGTGGAGGTACCGGCCGGTGCCGCCGTTGATCGTCACGACAGTGCTCGCCCCCGCGAGGTTCACCACGACGTTCTGGGCGAGCAGCATCGATCCGCCGATCGCGATCTGACCGTCGCAGGTGGCCGCGCCCGTGACGCTGGTGATCGTGCACGCAAGGTGATCGGTCGCCGTGAACGTCTTTGCATGCCGCTTGTGGGTACCGACGTAGAGCTCGTCGCTGACGAGGAACCGCTCGCCGATCGCCGGTGGGCTGGTCGCGCTCGGCGACTGCGTCGGGGTCCCGTCGGGCGCGAGGAAGCTCGAGCTGGTGCTCCGCTGGAAGAAGTGCAGCGTCGTCGTTCTCGCGCTCGCCGATGCCACCGGCAGCCCGAGGCCGAGCAGGCCGACGAGAACCGCCGCGGCCCCGAATGAACGTCTGTTTGAGCGTGTCACGATGCCTCCCGTTGAGCGTTGCTTGACCTCCGCCGACGATATCCGAGCCCCAGCCGCTACGGGGAATTTGCGTGACCGGCTCCGGCGCCGCTCGGGCCGCTCAGACCGAGCGGCGGGGCGGGGACGGGGCGGCGCTACCGGCGGCGGGCGGGGCGGCGTGTGGGGCCGGCCTACCGGCGGCGGGCGGGGCGGCGTGTGGGGCCGGCCTACCGGCGGCGGGCGGGGCGGCGTGTGGGGCCGGCCTACCGGCGGCGGGCGGGGCGCGCATGGCGCTCGGACGCCGCGCACGCCAGGCACTGGACGCTGTCGGGCAGCGCCCGGAGACGAGCCGAGGGGATCGGCTCGCCGCAACCGTCGCAGACACCGTAGGTCCCCTCCCCCAGCTTGGCCAGGGCCCGCTCGGTGCGGGCGAGGCCGAGCTCGAGCGACGTTCCGACGCCGATCTCGCTGAGGCGGCTGACCGCTTCGATCGTGCCGTCGCCGATCCGCTTGCCGAAGCCCTGGGCGGTTCCCCGCTCCGGCCGTCTGGCCAGGGTGGCGATGCGCTCGCGCGCCCGGTCGCGACGCGCCTCGAGCTCGCGGCGAATCGCGGCTGAGTCGATGTCGTCTGGCGCGACTGACATCCCGCCCGTCTACCCGGCGGCGCCTGCGGTTACGCCGGCCGCCCCGGCGGCGGCCGCAGCGGCAGGATCCGCTGCGGGGACTCGTCCATCCGTCGAAGTCTAGGCATCTCTCCGATCCGCATCGTGGTAGGCTCGCTCGGCGCCCCGGACGCCCCCAGGCGCCGGCGCGCACCGCAGTACAGAAGGGGACGACAACGGCCGTTGCAGTTCGGGGCCGCCGGTCGGACTACTTCTCGCCATGATCGCCATCCGAGGAGCAGTTCCGATCTCGCCCGCGAAGACCAAAGCCGTTGTGTCCGACGGACCGCGCGACGCGCCCGCCCGAAAACGCCCTCGCCAACCGGTCGCACCCGTCAGCGCCACCGCGGCGGAGCCGCACCGGTCTGCGGCTCTCGACACCCGCGGCTGTCAGCCGATGGCGAACGAGACCGCCGACCGCGTCGCCAACGCGGTCGTCACGATCGTGCCCTTCCTGCTGCTGTTCGTCGCCGGCTGGCTCGCCTGGGGTGGGCTGCTCCACTGGCAGGACCTCGTCGTGATGGCGATCACCTATCTCCTGACCGGCCTCGGCGTCACCGTCGGCTATCACCGGCTGTTCACCCACCGGAGCTTCAAGACGGGCAAGACGATGCGCATGATCCTCGGCGTGCTCGGCTCGGCGGCGATCGAGGGCTCGGTGACCGAGTGGGTGGCCACCCACCGCATGCACCACCGCTTCTCCGACCGTGACGGCGACCCCCACAGCCCGCACGTCGGCCACGGCGACGGCTGGCTCGGCGCCGTGCGCGGGCTGATCCACGCCCATGTCGGCTGGACCTTCCGCGGCGTCGACCGCGCCTCCACCGAGCACTACGCCCCCGATCTCCTGGCCGACCCTGTCGTCCAGTTCGTCGACCGCAACTTCGCGCTCTGGGTCGTCGTCGGCCTGGCCTTCCCGGCCGCGCTCGGGCTGGCGCTCACGGGCACCTGGGCGGGCGCCCTGACCGGCTTTCTCTGGGGCGGCGCCGTGCGCGCCTTCTTCCTCCATCACGCGACGTTCTCGATCAACTCGCTCTGCCACTACTTCGGCCGGCGGCACTTCGACACCAACGACTACTCGCGCAACCTCCTCTGGCTGGCCCTGCCGACGCTCGGCGAGGCGTGGCACAACAACCACCACGCGTTCCCGACGTCCGCCCGCCACGGCCTCGGCCGCTGGCAGCTCGATCCGTCGGCCTGGGTGATCCGTGGCCTCGAGCTCACCGGCCTCGCCTGGGACGTCGTGCGGATCTCGCCGGCGCGCCAGCAGACCAAGGCGCTCGTCGGCTCTTAGGGCCCGCCACTGACGACCCTTGGCGCCCGCCGGCGGGTGCCGGCTCTCAGGTCTCGCGGTCGGTCAGCCAGTGCTCGATCGCCGCCACGCGCTCCTCGAGCGAGCTCAGCCGATCGGCGTCGATCGGGCTCGGCGTGCTCTCCGGCGTCGGGGTCGGCGTCAACGCCGCCGTGCCGCCGACGACATCGCCCTGCTCGGCGACGACGTGGTGGGCCTCGGCGACCTGTGCGGCCGTGGCGTCGGTCTGGTAGCGCACCAGCCGCGGCGACTGGCCGCCGGCATCGAACGGCGCCTGGAGCCCGTAGTGGTCAAACAGCGCCGCCTCCTCCTCCGCGGTCAGCCTGCCGTCCGGCTCGACGCTCGGAGCACGCTTGATCTGGTCGGCCATGTGGGCGACACGGATGTGGTCGCGCGACATGCTGGCCCCGGCGAGCGGGACGAAGGACAAGCGCCGGCCGAAGAGGCCGGTCTTGACGCAGGCGAAGCCGGGAGTGTTCGAGTGCCGGTCGTGGTAGACCTCCTCGAGCCGTCCGACGCGGTTGTCCTCGGGGTCGAGCACGTCCTGGCCGCGCCACTCGCTGATTGCCTCGATGTCGAACATCGCGCTCCCTTCTCGTCGCGTCAGTGCCGCTGATCGGCTACCCCGGGCCGGCCGCGACCAATCCGCGGGCGTTCAGTGGTAGGCGACGACGCCGAGGATGTTGAGGCGGGAGGCCCGCCGCGCCGGGATCACGGCGGCGAGCACGCCGACGGCGACCGTCAGCACGGCGAGGCCGACGACGTCGATCGCCGGCACGGCGAACTTGAGTCCCTCGTCCGGCAGCGACGCCGTCACGACGGCGGCGAAGAACATGCCGAGCACGAGCCCGAGCGTCCCTCCGATCGCCGACGTGATCACGCTCTCGTAGCGGACGATCCGCCGCACGGTGCGCCGCGACGCCCCGAGCGCACGGAGCGTGGCGAGCTCGCGGCGGCGCTCGTGGATCGACAGCGTCAGCGTGTTGACGATGCCGAACAGGGAGACGAAGAGGCTGACCGCCAGCAGCGCGTAGAACAGGTACAGGATGCTGTTGAGGCTGTTCGTCTCGACGTCCTTGAGCTGCTGCTCCGACCGCGCCCGGGCCTCGGGGAAGGCGGCCAGGGCCCGGTTGATCTTGCGCCCGACCGTCGCCGCGTTCGCCCCCGGGACGAGCTTGACGAGGATCCGCCGGACGCGCAGCTCGTGGAAGAGATGGTCGAAGGTCGGCAGCGCGACGCTGTAGCCGGGTAGGAGCGCCCGGTCACGGTAGATCCCGCGCACGGTCAGCTCGGTCTGCTGGCCGGCTGGGGTGGTGATGACGAAGTGGCTGTCCACGTGCAGGTCGGCCCGGGTGGCGAAGTCCGTGTCGACGAGGGCGCCGTTCGGCCCCAGCAGTCCGAGCAGCGAGTCGTCGCCGTCGACCCAGTCGAAGCGGTAGACGCTGCCGAGCGTCTGCGTGTCGATACCGTTGACCGGCTGACTCCCCCCGACCTCCGCGCGCGAGTCCGAGCGCTTGAGGATCGAGACCGTCTGGACCCCGTGGACCCGCGCCACGGCCCGGGCGGCCTGCGCCGGGATCGGCGAGAACCCGTCCTGGTTGGTGACGGCCAGGTCGCCGGCGAAGCTCCGAGCGACGACGTCGCGGATCGACGCTCGTGTCTCGGCCGCGAAGACAGTCACGAACAGGACGAGCGCGAGCCCGACCATCAGCCCCGCGGCCGTCGCCGCCGTCCGCGTCGGGTTGCGAGCCGCGTTCTCCCGCGCCAGGCGCCCGGCCAGCGCGGTGCGCTGCTCGAGCGGCCAGCCGGCGACGCGCGCGGCCAACGGGACAGCCCGCGGCGTCAGGATCGCGATGCCGAAGGTGAGCGCGACCGCCCCGGACACGGTGATGGCGACCGAGTGCCCCGCCGTCACGCCGTCGACGGTCAGCGCCACGCCGACCCCGGTCAGCGCCAGGGCCAGCCACGGCAGCGCCGGGGCCAGACGCGACCCGGGGAGCCGGACGCCCTCGCGCATCGCCGCCAGCGGCGGCACGCGCGTCGCCCGCAGCGCGGGGATCAGCGAGCTCAGCAGCGTCACCGCGACACCGACGCCGATGCAGACGACGACCGTCCGCAGCTCGAGCACAGCGTGGGTCGACGGCAGGCGCAGGCTGACCGCGTCCAGCAAGCTGCGGATGAGGCCGGCCAGGCCGTAGCCGAGCGCCGTGGCCAGGACCGAGCCGACGACGCCGATCGCCAAGCCCTCGAAGAGCACGCCGGCGAGAAGCTGGCGGCGACTGGCGCCGAGCGTTCGCAGCAGGCCGAGCTCGCTCGTGCGCTGGGCGACGGTGATCGAGAAGGTGTTGAAGATCACGAAGGCGCCGACGAAGACGGCGATCAACCCGAAGGCGATCAACGCTCGCGTGAGGAAGGACAGCTGGTTGAACACGCGGTCGGTGTCCTGCGTCGCCTGCTCGGTCGCCGTGCGCACGATCAGCCGCGGCCCGAGCAGCGGGGCGATCTCCCGGACGAGCGTCGCCGGGGCGATGCCCGGGCGCCCGGCGACATCGACGAAGTCGACCCGGTTCGACTTGAGGAACAGGTGCTGGGCAGCCGAGAGATCGAACGCCAGCAGGGTCGCGCCGATGTTGCTGGCCCCGCCGAAGCGGATGAAGCCGACGATCTTGAAGCTGCCGGCCGGGCGCAGCGTCGCGATCGTGATCCGCTGGTTGCGGTGGAAGTGCTCGAGCACGGCCGTGTCCTCGTCGACATCGACCTCGTGCGGCTGCCGCGGCGGCCGGCCGGCAACGACCTGGATCGACTGGAACGGCGGGCCGACGTAGGAGAACGCCTTCGTCCCGCCGGCGCCGACGTTGACGACCTTGCCGTCCGGCCCGACGATCGACGCCACGTCGGCGATCTCGCCCTGCGCCCGCTCGACGTCCGGCAGGCGCTGGATCTCGTCAATGTGGCGGCGGAGACGGTCGGCGCCTGCGTCGTCGAGTCGAGCGGCGCGCGGCCCGAGACGACGACGTCGGCCCCGCGCGCGGCGTTCGTGACCGCTTTCGACACGGCATGGTTGATCGTGTCGGTGAAGACCAGGGTGCCCGAGATCACCGTCACCCCGAGGAGGACCGCGGCGGCGGTGAGCGCCGAGCGCAGCCGCCGGGCGAGCATGCCCCGGAGCGTGACCTTCGTCATCGCCAGCGCGGCCCCGGCCGCGCCGGCGGCGGGCCGTCGGCGTTCGGCTTGTCGTCGACGATGCGCCCATCGGCTAGCGAGACGATCCGGTCGGCGTGGGCGGCAACGAGCGGATCGTGGGTGACCATGACCACGGTCTGGCCGAACTCGTCGACCGCCCGACGCAGCAGCAGCATCACCTCGTCGCTCGAGACCGAGTCGAGGTTCCCGGTCGGCTCGTCGGCGAAGATCACGTTCGGCTTGGCGACGAGTGCCCGGGCGATCGCCACCCGCTGCTGCTGGCCGCCCGACAGCTCGGCCGGCCGGTGGTCGCGCCGGTCTGACAGGTCGACGGCCCGCAGCAGCGACTCCATCCACGCCGAATCCGGCGTCTCGCCGGCCAGGCGCAGCGGCAGGGCGATGTTCTTCCTCGGCGTCGAGCGTCGCCATCAGGTTGAAGGCCTGGAAGACGAAGCCGACCTGCCGGCGGCGGAGCTGGGTCAACTCGGAGTCGTCCAGCTCGGCGAGGTCGACACCTCCGATCTCGACACCCCCGCCGCTCGGGACGTCGAGGCCGGCCAGCAGGTGCATCAACGTCGACTTGCCCGATCCCGACGGGCCCATGATGGCGTTGAAGCTGGCCCGCTCGAACCGGACCGTGACACCGCGCAGGGCCTCGACTGCGGCCGGGCCGTCGCCGAAGCGCTTGATCAGGTTGCGGCCCGCGACCGCCGGCAGCTGCGGCGGCACGTATCCGCGCGGGGCCACGCCCGGTACGGTCGGCTCAGGGGCCGCCGGCTCCTCGACGTCCGCTCCGCGGCGCAGGCGCTCCCGGGCGGCCTTGACGCCGGCCGCGACGGCGAACGGAAACCGCGTTGGCGACGTGACCAGCCGCACGATGCGCCCCCGAAACCCCTTCCGTCGGGACCGGCCGGATCCAGCCAGGCGATCCTGCCAGGTCCGTCGCGGCGTATCTTCGGCGCCCGGTGGGCGCGCGGAGCGGTCCGTGCCTCTGAACTTCATCAGCCGGGCAGCCTAGTACGCCGCCGGGCGGACGGCCTGGCCAAGGGGCCGACTCGCTAGCATCGGGCGCCGCGCGGCGAGATAGCTCAGTTGGT
>CAVUMZ010000009.1:0-17339 GCA_963742705.1 uncultured Solirubrobacterales bacterium
TCCCTCGGCCACCGTGACGGTCGCCGACTTGGTCGTGCCCCCGGTGGCCGTGCTGGCCGTCGACGATGACGACGACGAGCTGCTGCCGCAGGCGCTCAGAGCCCCCGCTGCCGCGATCGCGATCAGCGCGCGACCGGCGATTTTCCCTGGCTTGTGCACGAAACCCTCATCTCCTCTGAAGCTGGTGGGATATGGACCTTTCCACCCGGTCGCGACCGGCGACCCTCTGCCAAATGTAGTTGACCGTGGCCCGGCTTGGGGCGATTTCCCACAATCGCCCGCTCGGAACCCCTTCAATGGTCCTGGCCGTTGCCCGACGGCGTGTAGATCGGCTCGCCGATCAGCTCCGGCGGGAGGAAGTCGACCTGCTCGCCGCCCGCCCGCGACGCGTGGACGTACCCGGCGCCGTGCCCCTGCGCCCGGTCGAGCGCGGTCGTCGCGTTGCGCAGCTGCGGCGGCACCGGGTAATGCGGGCGCTCCGCGACCAGCCGGCGCGCGGCCCCGAGCCCCTGATAGGCCGCCCACGACTTCGGCGCGCGGGCGAGATAGGCGGTCACGTGCGCCAGGTGCAGCCAGCACTCCGGCGGCCCGATCATCTTCACCGCCTGCATCCCCGAGACGGCGACGGTCAGGCCGCCCGCCGCCGCCGTCCCGACCTCCTCCGAGGCGGCGATCACCAGGCGCCGGGCGATGAACACCGGGTCCTCGCCGCCCGCCTCCATCCGCGCCAGCCAGTAGAGCGCGGCGTCGGGGTCCGACCCGCGGATCGACTTGATGAAGGCGGAGATCACCGCGTAGTGCTCGTCGGCGCCCTTGTCGTAGGACACAGCCCGCCGCCCGGCCGCCCGCTCGATCGTCGCGACGTCGATCGCCCCGCCGCCCGGCGTGAGCTGCGCCGCCCGCTCGAGCGTTCCGAGCAGCCGCCGGGCATCGCCGTCGGAGACGAGCAGGAGATGGTCGCGCGCCGCCGCGTCGAGCTCGTAGCCCGGTCGGGCGTCCCCGGCGGGGATGCCGACGCCGCGCTCGGCGTCGGTCAGCGCCCGCCGCGCGAGCTCGGCGAGGTCGGCCGCCGTCAGCGGCCGGACGATGTGCACCTGCAGCCGCGACACGAGCGCCCGGTTGAGCTCGAAGCCCGGGTTCTCGGTCGTGCTGCCGACGAGCACGACCGTCCCGTTCTCGACGTACGGCAGCAGCGCGTCCTGCTGCGCCTTGTTCCACCGGGCGATCTCGTCGATGAACAGCAGCGTCTGGCCGCCGAGGCCGCGCGTCTGCTCGGCCCGGCCGATCACCGCCCGCAGCTCCTTGATTCCGTCCGTCACCGCGTTGAGCTGCTCGACCGCCGCGTCGACCTCCCGCGCGACGCACAGCGCGATCGTCGTCTTGCCGGTCCCCGGCGGCCCCCACAGGACCATCGAGTGCGGCGACCCGGCCGCCAGCGACACGCGCAGCGGGGCGTCGGGCGCCGTCAGCTGCGGCTGCCCGACGACCTCGTCGAGCGTGCGCGGCCGCATCCGCTCGGCGAGCGGCCGGTGCTTGGCCGCCAACGTCGCCCCGATGCTGAGCTGGTCGTCCACGGCGTCCACGGTAGCGCCGACCCGGCGGCTCGAGTCAAGCGCCGGGTTCAGCCGGCCCGTACAGGCCGCACGTCGGTCCGCGTGAAGTGTTCGCCCTTATAGAGCAGCGGTCGATCGGTCGCCTTGGCAAGCGCGTATGCGAAGCAGTCGCCAAAGTTGAGCCCAGCGGGGCCGCGGCCCTTTCCGTAGCGCCGGAACGCCTCGCGCGCGAGCTGTGCCTGCGCCTCGTCGACGGCGACGCAGCGCGCGGCGGTCGCCGCCAGGAGCTTGTCGAGATCGTCCACCCCGGCGTCGCCGGTCCTCGCCTGCATGACGATGGACGCCTCGACCAGCGTCGCGGCGGAGATCAGCGCGTCGTCGGCATCGCCGAGCAGAGCGATGAACTCGTCGCGCTCAGACTCGCCGAAGAGGACGGCCAGCAACGCCGATGTATCGAGCACCAAGGCGGTGACGGCCCTTCAGGATGGAAGTCCGTCCGGGTCGTATCCCAGGATCTCGTCGGCGGCGCGCGGGTCGCGGACCGGCCTGTCCGCGCTGCGCTGCGCGATCCGCGTCAGCTGCTCCCGGCGACGCTCGCGCGGAACGGCGCCGCGCAGACGCTCCAGCCGCTCGCGTACGGCGACGGTGACCGCTGCCGTAATGCTCTCGCCGGTCTCTGCCGCCAGCTCGCGGGCGAGCCGGTCCGCTCGCTCGTCCTTAATATTCAAGGCCATACGAGGAGGAATCGTAGCCGAATTCATCCTTGTCGATCTGTGCGGCCTTCAAACCCGGGATCGGGCCGCCGCGCTCGAATAGCATCGTTGACGGTGGCGATCGACTACGGCTCCGCACCGCCTCCGCCCGGGCCCGGTCTGATCGAGGCGCGCAACCCGGCGACGCTCGAGCCGCTCGGGGCCGTGCGGGTGACGGCCTCCGACGAGCTGCCGGCGCTGATCGCCGAGACGGCCAGCGTCCAGCGGCTCTGGGCGCGCCTGCGACTCGAGGACCGCGCCGGCTACCTGCGTCGGGCCGCGCAGGCGGTGATCGACGAGTTCGACGAGGTCGCCGACGTCGTCGTCGCCGAAAGCGGGCGTCCGCGCACCGAGATCGCCACGCTCGAGCAGCTGCCGGCGATCGACACCCTGCGCTGGCTGTCGGGCTACGGCGTCGAGCTGCTCGGCCCGCGCCGGATCGGCGTGGCCCGGGCGCTCCACCCGCTCAAGCGGGCGCGGACGGCCTACCAGCCGGTCGGCGTCGTCGCCGTGATCGGCGCCGCCAGCTCCCCGCTCGCCCAACCGCTCTGCCAGATCGCGGCCGCCCTGATCGGCGGCAACGGGGCGATCTACAAGCCATCGCCCGGGGCGAGCCTGGCGGCCGAGCGCCTGACCCGGCTGTTGGCCCGGGCCGGCCTCCCGGAGGGCCTCGTGCGCGTCGTCCACGGCGGTGGCGAGCTCGGACGCGCGCTGGCGGGCGACGGCGGCATCGCCCGGGTCCTCTTCACCGGCAGCGCCCGGGTCGGCGCCGAGGTGGCCAAGATCTGCGCGGCCGCCGGGCGCGGGGCCACGCTCGAGCTGGCCGGGGCCGACCCGATGATCGTGCAGGCGGATGCCAACGTTCCCCGGGCTGTCGCCGGAGCCCTCTGGGCGGCGTGCGTCGGCGCCGGTCAGGCGCACGGCACGGTCAAGCGCATCTACGTCGCCCAGGCCCTGCACGACCGCTTTCTCGACGAGCTGATCACCAGCGCCCAGCGGCTGGCGCCGGGCGACCCGGCCGACCCGGCGACCGAGCTCGGGCCGCTCGCCAACGCCCGGCGGGCCGAGCGGCTGACCGCGGCGGTCGCTCAGGCGTGCGCCGAGGGCGCCGTGCTCTGCTGCGGGGCGGCGGTGTCCCCCGACGGGCTCGCCGGCTCCTTCCGCTCGCCGACGGTGCTGCGCTGCCCGGAGCCCGGGGCGCTCCCCCTGCGCGAGCGCTTCGCCGGGCCGGTGCTGGCGGTGCTGGCCGTCGCCGACACGACCGAGGCGATCGCCCTGGCCAACGCCGGGCCGTCGGGACTCGGCGCGTCCGTCTGGACGGCCGACCGCCATCACGGCGGCCGCATCGCCGAGGAGCTCCGGGCGGGGACGGTCTGGATCAACGACCACCTCCCGAGCCCGGGCGTCGGGCGCCCGTCGTGGAGCGCAGTCACCGGCGGCAGCATCTGGCGCAGCCAGGGCGCCGACGGACTACGCGCATGCGTCCAGCCGAAGCTGACCACCTGGGACCCGCCCATCGGCCGTGCGCTCTGGTGGCACCCCTACGACGAGGACACCGGTCGCGCGGCGCGGGCCCTGGCGGACCTGCGCTCGGTCCGCGACTCCGACCGCCAGGCCGCCCTGCGCCACGGATCGATGGCGCTCGTGCGGCTGGCCGGTCGCTCGGTGCGCAGCGCGCGCCGGCGGTGATCGGCGGCGCGAGCACCCGGCGCGGGTTTTGGCCTGTCGCGCTCGCGCGTCCCCGTCGGCGCCGCGCTGCTCGACTTGCGGCGAGCGCGGAAGCCGGGCAGACAGACCATTGTGCATAAAGTCGATCGAGATTCGGTACAATCGCCTGGAGCAACTAACGACCGGAGGTCAGAGATGAGCACGACAGACGAGCTGCTACAGAACGCGGAGGCCTACCAGGCATCCTTCGACAAGGGCGACCTGCCGCTGCCCCCCGGCCGCAAGGTCGCGATCCTGGCCTGCATGGACGCCCGCCTGAACCCCTACGGCGTGCTCGGCCTCAAGGAGGGCGACGCGCACGTCATCCGCAACGCCGGCGGCGTCGTCACCGACGACGAGATCCGGTCCCTGGCGATCTCCCAGCGCCTGCTCGGCACCGAAGAGATCATCCTGATCCACCACACCGACTGCGGCATGCTCACCTTCACCGATGACGATTTCAAGGCCGGCATCCAGGCCGAGATAGGAATCAAGCCCGAGTGGGCCGCCGAGGCCTTCGCCGATCTCGACGAAGACGTCCGCCAGTCGATCGCGCGGATCAAGGCCAGCCCGTTCATCCCGCGCAAGGACTCGGTCCGCGGCTTCGTCTACGACGTCCACATCGGAGCCCTGCGGGAGGTCGATCCCGCCGCGGCGACGTCGAACGGCGGGCGCTTCGCCGGCGTCTTCGGCTCCCGCCACTAGACGTTCGAGCTCGGCGCGCTCCGCCCGATCGGGTGGAGCGCGCCGCAGCGGCCGCGAGGCGTCACCGGCGGCCCGGCTCTACTTGCGCGTCAAGCCGATGCGCTGGCTCGCTTCGCTAGCCGCCGCCGAAGCGCAGCCGTCCCGGCAGCAGCGGCACGACCAGACGCCGGGAGTACTCGGCCCCGGCCCGGACGGCGAGCGACCGGACCGGGTCCCAGCGCAGCCCGTACTCGGCGCGCAGGCGCCCCGGCAGCAGGCCGACCGTCGCCACGTTGGCGACCTCGAGCAGCGGCCGGGCCAGCAGCGGCACCGGGGGATGGAGCACGATCTTGATCGCCAGCTCGCGCGCCGCTGCGGTCACGTGGAGGTCCGGCCCCCGAAGCATGTCCTCGATGTAGTCCTCGAGCACATCGGGCATCTGTGACGGGCGCAGTCCGAACAGCCGCCCGACCTGCCGGTAGTCGGCCCAGTAGGCGCGGCGCTCGGATGGGCGCAGAGCGCCGACGTAGCGCTCGTACACGACGAGCCCCGAGTCGGCGAGGCTGGCCAGGACCCACAGCAGGAGCTCGGGGTCGGCGGCCGAGTAGGTCGTTCCCGCCGGGAAGCGGCCGGCCGGTTCGGCGAGCACGCCGCGGACCCGCCGGTGCATCGCCCGGACCCGGCGGGTCAGGCGATCGGCCTCGGCGCGCGGTCCGAACGTCACGGCGTGAATCACCCGGGCTGTGCGGGCCAGCCGCTGGTATGGCTCGTCCAACGCCTGAGTGTGGGCCATCAGCCCGGCGAAGGCGAGCGGGTGGGCCGCCTGCATCAGGAGCGCCCGCCGGCCGTAGGGCGCGACGACATGCTCGCGGTGAACCCGGCGGATCATCGACCGGTCGTCGAAGTACTCCATCACTGCAGACGTTACGCGGCCGCCCCGGCGGGCAGATGACCCTCTACGCTTTGTGACGATGCCCGCCCAGGCCTACGCCGGCAAGGAATGCGTCTGCCAGCTCCGCAAGGGGATCTGCGACCAGTCGTGCGTTCGCGACATGCTCGAGACGCCGTTCTACATCGCCTGCCTGAAGCTCAGCGGCCGTCGCTGCCTGGTGATCGGCGGGGGCGAGATCGCGCTCGAGAAGGTCGAAGGCCTGCTCGCCTGTGACGGCCGCGTCGAGATCGTCGCCCCGCACGCGGTGCCCGAGCTCGAACGGCTGGCTGCCGAGGGCTCGATCGCCTGGCAACGGCGGGCGTACGAGCCGGCCGACCTCGCCGGGGCGTTCATGGCGATCGCGGCCACCGACGACACCGACGTCAACATCCGCGTCTGGGAGGACGCCGAGACCCGGGCGATGCTCGTCAACGTCGTCGACGTCCCGCCCCTGTGCAACTTCATCCTCCCGGCGATCGTCCGCACCGGGCCGCTGGCGATCGCGATCTCGACCGCGGGGGCGTCCCCGGCCCTGGCCAAGCGGATGAAGCGGGAGATCGGCGAGCTCTTCGGCGACGACTACGCCCGCCTGGCCGTCGTGCTCAACGACGCCCGCGGCTGGGCCAAGTCGACGCTGCCGACCTATCAGGACCGCAAGCTCTTCTTCGAGTCGATCGTCAACGGCCGGCCGGACCCGGTCGAGCTCCTGCGCGACGGTCGCGAGGACGCCGTGCTCGACCTGATCGACCAGGCCAAGCTCGCGCACGCCGCCGCCATCGGCGGACCAGCCTGACGCCGAAGGCCCTCGAGCTGGTCGGCGTCGAGCGCCGTTACGGCGAGCGCACCGCCCTGGCCGACGTCAGCTTCGAGCTCGACGCCGGGACGACGCTGGTCGTGTTCGGCCCCAACGGCGCCGGCAAGTCGACGCTGCTGCGCGTCCTGGCCACGCTGCTGCGCCCGCACGCAGGCGTCGTCCGCGTGCTGGGCAGCTCGCTGCCCGACGACGACTGGGCGGTGCGCGGGCGGATCGGCCTGCTCGGCCACGAGCCGCTGCTCTACCGCGACCTCACCGGTCGCGAGAACCTGCGCTACCACGCCCGCCTGCACGGGGTCCCGGCCCGGCGGATCGACGAACTTCTCGCGTCGACCAAAATGACACGCCGGGCCGACGAGCCCGTCCGCTCGCTCTCGCGCGGCATGGTCCAGCGCCTCGCCGTCTGCCGGGCGGTGCTCCACGAGCCGGAGCTGCTGCTGCTCGACGAGCCCCGCGCCAACCTCGACCCGGCGGCGATCGAGCTGGTCGAGCCCCTGATCGGCCGGTCCTCGGGTCGCACGCGCGTGATCGCCAGCCACGACCCGTCCGGCGGGCTCGCCGAGGCCGACGTCGTGCTCGGGCTGCGGGCCGGGCGCACCCGCCTGAACGCCCGCGCCGACACGCTCGACGCGGCGGCCGTGGCGGAGCTCTACCGGTGAGCGTCTCCACCCGGGCGGCGGTCGGCGCCCTCCTGCGCAAGGAGCTCCGCGTCGAGCTGCGGACGCTCGAATCGGTCCCGGCGATGACGCTGTTCACGATCACGACGTTCGTCCTCTTCCACTTCGGCCTCAACCGCGCGTCCGTCGACGGCGACCTGGCCAGCGGGATCCTGTGGGTGACGCTCCTGTTCGCGTCGATCCTCGCCATCAACCGCCTGTTCGTCGCCGACGCCGAGCAGGGCGGGTTCGACGGCTTCCTGCTCGCTCCCGTCGACCGCAGCGCGATGCTGTTCGCCAAGGCGCTGACCCTGCTCGCCTACCTCGTGGCGCTCGAGCTCGTCGCCGTGCCGACGTTCGGCCTGCTGCTGCTCGGCCCGTCGCTCGGGCCGTCGCTCCCGGGACTGGCCGCCGTGCTCGGCCTGGCCGACATCGGCATCGCCGCGGTCGGGACGCTGGTCTCGGCGATCGCCGTCCGCTCGCGCACGCGCGACCTGCTGGGCCCGCTGCTGGCGCTGCCGCTCCTGGTGCCGGTGATCATCGGCGCGTCGCGCGCGACCTCGCCGCTCCTGGCGCTCGGCCATCCCGGGGCGATCCCCCTGCGCTGGCTGACCATCCTCGGCCTCTATGATCTCGTCTTCGGGCTTCTGACCTACGCCGTTTTCGACTTTCTGCTGGAGGACTGAAGAAAAGCATGTACGGGAAGGGACTCCGGACCCTCTCGGTCCTGACCGCAGTCGTCCTCAGCGGCGCGCTCGGCCTGGCGTTCTTCTACGCCCCGATGGATGCCGACCAGGGCTTCGTCCAGAAGATCTTCTACATCCACGTGCCCCTGGCGATCGTCGCTCTCTGCGGCTTCGTCGCCGGCGGGGTGATGGGCGCGATGCACCTCCGCACGCGCGACGCCCGCTGGGACATGCGCTCCTACGTCGCCATCCACCTGTCGATCATCCTCGGGGTCGGCGTGCTCGTGACCGGGTCGATCTGGGCCCGGGCGGCCTGGGGGCACTGGTGGGTGTGGGACGAGCCGACGCTCGTCAGCTTCCTCATCATCTTCCTGCTCTACGCGACCTACCAGCCCTTGCGCTTCTCGATCGAGGATCCCGAGCGCCAGGCCCGCTACGCCTCGGTCTTCGCCGTCACCGCCGGCGCGTTCGTCCCGCTCAACTTCATCGCCGTCCGGCTGGCGCAGGCGTACACGCACCCGCGCGTGCTCGGCAACATCGACAGCAACCTGCCCGCCTCGGTGCGCCTGACCTTCTACGTCTCGCTGCTGGGGATGACGCTGCTGTTCCTGACGCTGTGGAAGTACGAGATGACCTCCAAGCACGCCGCGTCGCAGCTGCGCCGGCTCAAGCGCCTGCTCGGCGGCGACGAGGAGCGCCGCGGACGCAGCGCGGCCCCGGCGCTGGCCCAGCCGAAGTGAACGTTCCGTCCAACGACGGCTACGTCGCCGCCGCCTACCTCGTCTTCTTCGCCCTGGTGCTGATCTACGTCGCGATCATGGCCGCCAAGCTGACACGGATCGAGCGGGAGCTCGGCGAGCTGACCGAGCTCGCGCTGCGTGAGCGTGCCGCGGTCTCGGAGGACGAGTCTTGAGCGAGCTGCTGGCGCTCGGCGTCTCGCACAAGACCGCGCCCGTCGCCCTGCGCGAGCGCGTCGCGCTCGGCGGCAACGACAACGAGGCCGTCCTGCGCGAGGCGACGGCCAGCGCCGCCGTCGAGGAAGCCGTCGCGATCTCGACGTGCAACCGCACCGAGTTCTACCTCGTCGTCGGCGACCCGGTCGCCGCCGAGAGCAGCGTGCTCGCCCTGATGGCCCAGCGGGCCGGGATCCGCCCGACCGAGCTCGCCGAGGTGATCTACTCCCCGCGCAACTGCGACGCCGCTCGCCAGCTCTACCGCGTCACCTCGGGGCTCGAGTCGATGATCGTCGGCGAGCACGAGGTCCAGGGCCAGGTCAAGCGATCGTTCGAGACGGCGGTCGCCGCCGGGACGACCGGGC
The DNA here is from genome assembly GCA_963742705.1 of uncultured Solirubrobacterales bacterium. GTDB lineage: Bacteria > Actinomycetota > Thermoleophilia > Solirubrobacterales > Solirubrobacteraceae > Palsa-513. The sequence goes on from CAVUMZ010000009.1 coordinate 9,102, forward strand.
CGCTAACCCACCGCCTGTTCACCGCGGCGCTCCAGACGGGCAAGCGCGTCCGCGACGAGACGCAGATCGCCCAGAGCCAGGTCAGCATCTCCTCGGTCGCCGTCCAGCTCGCCCACGACCTGCTCGGCGATCTCGCCGGCCGGCCGGTCGTGATCATCGGCGCCGGCGAGACCAGCGAGCTGACGGCCCGGGCGCTCGCCGACTACGGGGTCACGACGATCTTCGTCGCCAACCGCCACGCCGACCGCGCCCGCTCGCTCGCCGACCGCTTCGGCGGCCGTGTGATCAGCCTCGACAACCTCCCGGCCCAGCTCGAGGCCGCCGACATCGTGCTCGCCTCGACGTCCTCGCCCGACCCGATCGTGGGTGTCGAGGAGCTCGAGCTCGTGATGCGCGCCCGGCCCGGCCGCCCGCTGCTGTTGATCGACATGGCCGTGCCGCGCGACATCGACTCGGCCTGCGCCGACATCCACGGGGTGACCCTCTGCGACATCGACGACCTCCAGGCCGTCGTCGCCCGCAACATCTCGAGCCGCGAGAGCGACGTCCCCCGGGCCGAGCAGATCGTCGAGCAGGAGATCCAGCGCTTCGCCCACTGGCTCGGCCAACTCGACGTCCGCCCCACCGTCGGGGCCCTGCGCCAGCACGGGCACGCGATCGTGGAATCGGTGCTGGCCGAGAACGCCGGTCGCTGGGAGACGGCGTCGCCCCGGGATCTGGCCCGGGTCGAGGCGATGACGCGGGCGGTCATGGGGCGCCTGCTGCACGAGCCGACGATCCGTTTGAAGGGACTCGATCCCGAGCGCAGCCACGGCAGCATGCGGCTCGTGCAGGAGCTGTTCGGGCTGGCCCCGGCCGAGTCGCACGCCGCCGCGGCGGCCGCTGAGGCCGGGGATGCCGCGACGGGCGAGAACGTGCTCCCGCTGTCGCGCTCGCGCAAGCGGGCGTGAGCGCCCTGCGGCTCGGCACCAGGTCGAGTCCGCTCGCGCTCGTCCAGGCCCGGGCGGTCGCCGCGGCGATCGGGGCGACGCAGGACGTCGAGATCGTCACGAGTTCTGACCGGCCATCGGGTGACGTGCTCGACAAGAGCCGCTGGGTTGCCGGGATCGAGCGGGCCCTGCTCGACGGGTCACTCGATCTGGCCGTCCACTCGGCCAAGGACGTGCCGTTCGATCTGCCGGACGGCCTCGAGCTGATCGGGGCCCCGGTCCGGGCCGACGCGCGCGACGCGCTCTGCGGAGCGGCGTCGCTCGACGCGCTCCCGGCGGGGGCCCGCATCGGCACGAGCAGCCTGCGCCGGGCGGCCCAGCTCCGGGCGCTGCGGCCGGACCTGGACGTCTGCGCCCTCCACGGCAACGTGGACACGCGGCTGCGCCGCCTGGCGGCCGGAGACTTCGCGGCGATCGTCCTGGCGATGGCCGGCCTCGACCGCCTCGGGCGCGGCGGCGGCGTACCGCTCGACGAGCTCGTCCCGTCACCCGGGCAGGGCTGTCTCGCGCTCGAGGCGCGGACCGGGGATGCCGCGGCGGCCGCGGCGATCGCCGGGCTGCGCGACACGGCGGCCGAGGCGGCCCTGCGGTGCGAGCGCGCGGTCGTCGGCGCGCTCGGCGCCGGCTGCCACACGCCGCTCGGCGTCCACGCGGTCACGGCCGCCGGGGGCGGGCTCTCGCTGCGGGCATTCGTCGGCCGCGACGACGGGACGGAGTGGATCCGCGACGAGCTGGTCGGGGCCGATCCGGTCGAGCTCGGCCGGGCGCTGGCCCGCAGGTTGCTTGCGGCCGGCGCCGGAGAGATGCTGTAGTGGCCGCCGGCCGTGTCTGCATCGTCGGCGCCGGACCCGGCGACCCCGGCCTGTTGACGGCGCGGGCGCTCGAGCTGATCGCCGCGGCCGACGTGATCCTCTACGACCGCCTGATCCCGCCGGCGGCGCTGGCCGGCGCCCGGGCGGACGCCGAGCTGCGCTACGTCGGCAAGGAGGGCGGCGGCGCCTCGGTCCCGCAGGAGCGGATCGAGGAGCTGATGCTCGCGCGAGCGCGGGCCGGGGCGATGGTGGTGCGCCTGAAGGGCGGCGATCCGTTCGTCTTCGGCCGGGGGGGCGAGGAGGCGCTCGCCGTGCGCGCGGCCGGGATCCCGTTCGAGGTCGTGCCCGGCGTGACCGCGGCGGTTGCCGCCTCGGCCTACGCCGGCATCCCGGTGACCCACCGCGACCGGGCGAGCGCCGTGGCGTTGGTGACGGCGCACGAGGACCCGTCGAAGGCCGAGAGCGCGCTCGACTGGGAGGCCCTGGCCGCGTTCCCGGGAACGCTCGTCTTCTACATGGGCGTGCGCCAGCTCGAGGCGATCGCCGCCCGACTGATCGCCGGCGGGCGGGCGGGCGACGAGCCGGCGGCGGTCGTCGAGCGCGGGACGCTGCCCGACCAGCGGGTCGTGTTCGGCCGGCTCGAGACGATCGCCAGGGTCGCCGCCGAGGCGCAGGTGCACGCGCCGGCGATCACGATCGTCGGCGCCGTGACCGAGCTCGGGCGTGAACTGGCGTGGCGCGAGCCGCCGCCGGCCGGGCCGCTCGCCGGATTGACGATCGCCGTCACGCGGGCGCGCGCCCAGTCGAGCGGGCTCGCCGGACGGCTGGCGGAGCTCGGCGCCGCCGTGGTCGAGGCGCCGGCGATCCGGATCGTCGCCCGCGAGGTGGAGCTGCCCTCCTTCGCCGGGGTCGACCTGATCTGCCTGACCAGCCCCAACGGCGTCGCGATCCTGTTCGAGCGGATGGCCGCCCGCGGCGAGGACGCCCGGGCGCTCGCCGGGGCGACGGTCGCGGCCATCGGGCCGGGGACCGCCCGAGCGCTGGCCGAGCACGGGATCACGGCCGACGTCGTGCCCGAACGCTTCGTCGCCGAAGCCCTGGCGCAGGCGCTCGAGGGGCACATGGTTCGCCGGGCGGTGATCGCCCGCGCGGCGCAGGCGCGCGACGTGCTGCCGGACGCCTTGCGGGCGCGCGGGATCGAGGTCGACGTCGTCTCGCTCTACGACACGATCGCCGTGCCCCTGTCGCCGGTCGAGCTCGCCGGCGCGCGCGGCGCCGACTACATCACCTTCACCTCGTCCTCGACGGTTCGCTTCTTCCTCGAGGTCGGCGAGATCGGTCCGGCGACGCGAATCGCTTCGATCGGCCCCATCACCAGCGCCACGCTGCGCGAGCACGGGCGTGAGGCGGATGTCGAGGCCGACCGGCACGACATCGACGGGTTGGTCGCGGCGGTCGTCGCCGACGCCGCGGCGCGCAAATCGTAAGGGCGACGCCCTACACTCGCGCGGCGCGCGGTACCTTGCAGCGGGTGAGCGTTATCACGTTCCTGTCCGACTACGGCTACAACGACGAGTTCGTCGGCGTCTGCCACGGTGTGCTCGCGACCTGGTGCCCGCAGGCACAGGTCATCGACATCACACACGGAATCGCCCGCCACGACATCCGTGCCGGCGCGGTCGCCCTACGCGGGGCGGTCGCCTACATGCCGCCGGGAGTCCATCTGGCCGTGGTCGACCCGGACGTCGGCCGACCCGTGCGCCGGGCGGTCGCGCTACGCACGGCGGCGCGCAACCACCTCCTCGTCGGACCCGACAACGGCCTCCTCGCCCTCGCGGCCGAGCGGCTCGGCGGCGTCGTGGAGGCGGTCGACATCGGGCGCTCGCCGCACCGCCTCGAGCCGGTCTGCGCGACCTTCCACGGCCGCGACATCTTCGCCCCGGTCGCGGCGGCGCTGGCCGGCGGGGCCCAGCTACAGGGCGTCGGTCTGCCGTTCGCACCCGCCGACCTGGTCGGCCTCGACCTGCCGCGCAGCAGCATCGAGGACGGCACGCTGGTGGCGCAGGTCCGCGCGATCGACCGCTTCGGCAACACCCAGCTCAACGTCGACCACGCCGAGATCGAGTCGTTCGGCCTCGCGCTCGGCGCGTCGATCGAGCTCGAGGTCGTCGACGGGCCGTTCGCCGCACGCTACGTCTACGCGTTCGGCGAGGGCGCGGCCGACGAGGTCCTGCTCTACGAGGACGCCCAGCAGCAGCTGGCGATCGCGATCAACCGCGGCTCGGCCTCCGAGCGCCTCGACCTCGGCCTCGACTCGGAAGTTCGCCTGCGGCTCGCATGAGCCCCGCGGGGGTCGGGCGCCTCGGCACGCCGCGCCTGCACCTGCGCCGCACCGACTCGACCAACGACCGCGCCCGGGCGCTGGCGAGCACCGGCGCGCCGCACGGAACGCTGGTCACCGCCGCCGAGCAGACCGCCGGACGCGGGCGCCAAGGACGGACGTGGAGCGCGCCGGCGGGTGCCGCCCTCTTGATGAGCCTGGTGCTGCGCGGACAGTTGCCCCTGCTGCCGCTGGCGGCCGGCGTCGCCGTCGCCGAAGTCGCCGGCCCGCGGGCGCTCTTGAAGTGGCCGAACGACGTCCTGGTCGACGGGCGGAAGGTCGCCGGGATCCTGGTCGAGGGGCGGCCGGACGAGGGATGGTCGGTGGTTGGGATCGGCGTCAACGTCGCGGTCGACGTCGGCGACCTGCCCCCGGCGGCGCGCGCCGGGGCGGGGACGCTCGGCCGGGCGGCGGCGGAGATCGAGCCGCTGCTGGCGGCGCTGCTGGGTCGACTCGAGCGCTGGCTGGCCGAGCCGGCGGAGGCCGTGCTCGACGCCTGGCGCGCGCGCGACGCCCTGCTCGGCCGGGAGGTCGCCTGGTCGGGGGGGAGCGGGACGGGGGCCGGGGTCGACGGGGAGGGGCGGCTGGTCGTCTCGCTCGCCGGTGGGGCGAAGGTGGCCGTCGGTGCCGGGGAGGTGCATCTCAAGCTGCCGGGGGCGCCGTGACGCTCGTGCGGCGCGGACCCGGGCCGGTCGCGTCGCGGGCCGGGCGTCGTGCCCAAGCCCTGGCGGACGGATGGACCGGTCGAAACCCGATCAGAGCCCGGCGAGCCGCCGCTCGAGCTCGGCGCGCTCGACGGCGTTGCCGCTGAGCTCGATCGCGCGCCGGTAGGCCGCGGCGGCGTCGGCCGGGTGGCCGGCGCGCCGCAGCAGCTCGGCCCGGGCGGCGTGGAGGGGCTGGTAGGAGGCGAGCGTCGGCTCGTCGACCAGCGCCGCGAGCAGCTCGAGCCCGGCCGCCGGCCCGGCCGCGAAGCCGACGGCGACCGCGTGGTTGATGGCGACGACCGGCGACGGCGCGACCCGCATCAGCGCCGCGTAGAGGTCGGCAATCTGCTGCCAATCGGTTTCCTGCGGGCTCGGGGCCCTGACGTGGAGGGCGGCGATCGCCGCCTGCAGCTGGTAGGGCCCCGTCCGGCGCAGGCGCATCGCCCGGTCGAGCGCCTTGAGCCCCTCGCGCACGCGCCCGGCGTCCCACCGGGCACGATCCTGGCGGTCGAGCGGCACGTAGGCACCGCGCTCGTCGACGCGGGCCTCGCGGCGGGCGTCGTGCAGCAGCATGAGCGCCAGCAGGCCGTGGACCTCGGCGTCGTCGGGCATCAGCCGTGCGAGCAGGCGGCCGAGACGGATCGCCTCGGTGCACAGCTCCCCGCGGACCAGGCGGTCGCCCGTGGTCGCCCCGTAGCCCTCGTTGAAGATCAGGTAGACGACCGACAGGACGCCGCGCAGCCGATCGGGCAGCGCCTCGTCGGTCGGGACGCGGTAGGGGATGTGGGCGTCGGCGATCTTGCGCTTGGCCCGCACCAGCCGCTGGGCCATCGCCGGCTCGGCGACGAGGTGGGCCCGGGCGATCTCGGCGGTGCTGAGGCCGCCGAGCGTCTTCAGCGTCAGGGCGACACGGGCCGGCAGCGCGAGCGCCGGGTGACAGCAGGTGAAGATCAGGCGCAGCCGATCGTCGGCGACCGCACCGTCCTCGTCGGCTTCGCCGTCCGCGATGTGCTCCTGGGCGTCGAGCCGGGCGAGCTCGACCAGGCGCGCCGTGCGCTCGCTGGTCGAGCGCCGCTGCCGCAGCCGGTCGATCGCCCGCCGGCGCGCGGTGACCATGATCCACGCCCGCGGGTGCGTCGGAACCCCGTCGCGCGGCCAGGTCGCGACCGCCGCGGCGAAGGCGTCCTGGACGGCGTCCTCGGCGAGCTGGAAGTCACCGACGTGGCCGATCAGCGTCGCCAGCACGAGCGCCCGCTCGTCGCGGAAGGCGCGCTCGACGGCGGCGGCCGGGTCGTCGTTGCCCGGCCGCCGCGCGGCGCTGGCGTTCATCGGCGCCGGTCCGGCCATCGCGTCGACGCGCCCGTCATCGGCCTCAAGCGCCCCAGACCGGGCGGACCTCGATCGACCCGTACTCGCTGCTCGGCATGCGGGCCGCGTAGTCCACCGCCGTGTCGAGGTCGGCCGCCTCGACGAGGAAGAAGCCGGCGAGCAGCTCCTTCGTCTCGGCGAACGGCCCGTCGGTCAGCTGGGTCTCGCCGTCGCGCACGCGGACGGTCGTCGCCGCCTCGGCGCCCTTCAGGCCGTGGTTGGCCACGAGCGCCCCGGCGTCCTCGAGGTACTGGCCGTAGGCCATCCACCGCTGGTGGATCGCCCCCATCTGCTCGGGCGGCGGACCCCCTTCGACGGGGTTGTAGATCAGCAGCATGTATTTGGGCATCTTGCGGCTCCTTGGTGGTTGCTTACAACCGCGCGATCTGCGGCTTCATCGTCTAAGACGGGGCGGGGTGGCGCGTTTCGACAGGTTGCCGGCACTTCTCCGCGTAGGATCGACGGGAGGCCGACACCGGTCGCAGACCGAACCGAAAGGAGCCGCAAATGCTGTTCGGAGCCGAGCACGTACGGAGATACCGCGACACCGACGGTGCGGAGGGCCACGACTGGCGGGGCACGCAGACCCTGATCCTGACCACGACCGGCCGGCGCTCCGGCGAGCAGCGAAGCACGCCGCTGATCTACGACCGCAGCGGCGAGGACTATCTCGTCGTCGCGTCCAAGGGCGGCGCCGACGACCCGCCCGCCTGGTTCCTCAACCTCGAGGCGAACCCCGATGCCGAGATCCAGGTCAAGGCCGAACGCTTCCCGGTCCGCGCCCGCGTCGCGACCGCCGCCGAGAAGCCGGCGCTGTGGGCGACGATGGTCGACACCTGGCCGGCCTACGACGAGTACCAGGAGAAGACCGACCGCGAGATCCCCGTCGTCGTGCTCGAACGCGCCTGACCGATGAGTCCCCGCCGTCGCGTCGGTCTACGGGCACAGCGGGAAGCCACTCGAAAGGAGCTCGGCGACCAGCGGCGAGTGGTCGGAGAGCCCGCGCTCACGCCAGTCGTGCTCGTACCAGCAGGCGACCACCCCGATCCCGGCCGAGACGATCAGACGGTCTAGGCGGTAGCCGCCGGAACGTGATACCCGCTCGCCGCGAGGGCCCGGTGCCACGGGCCGGTGGTCGTCGGCGTGACCTCCTGCAGGCACACGACATCGGCGTCGAGCTCGACGACGCGCTGGACCTGCTCGCCGAGGCGAGCCACGCGGCCGGCGACATTCCAGCTCAGGAGGATCACCAGCGGCCGTCGCGCCAGGCCCGGTAGCAGGTGGGCAGGCAGCGGGCGCACGGCCGGTAGCCGGCGGCCCGGGCGGCGGTCGCGTCGGCGAAGAACACCCGCTCGGTGACGTAGCCGCCCCGGGCGATCGCCGCCCGCGCCGACGGGCAGTCCAGCCGGCCGTAGATCCCCGTCCGCCGGTGGCCGCCGAGTGTGCCCGGCACCGCGCTCGGCTGCGGACGACCGTCAGCGCCGGTCAGGCGGAACGTACGCGTCACTCGCCGGTGGCCTCGAGCGCCAGCAGCGCCTCCTTGCGCGGCAGGCCGCCCCGGTAGCCGCCGCGGCCCCCGTCGGACCGCAGCACCCGGTGGCAGGGAACGACGATCGGCAGCGGGTTGGTCGCCAGCGCCGTTCCGGCCGCCCGCACCGCCGCCGGGTTGCCGGCCGCCGTCGCCACCGACCGGTAGGTCCCCGTCCGCCCGTAGGGGATCTGCGCCGTCGCGCCCAGCACGGCCCTATGGAAGCCGCGCGTCAACGACCAGTCGAGCGGCAGATCGAAATGCACCCGCCGGCCGGCGAAGTACTCGTCAAGCTCGCGACGCGTCCCCTCCAGGCGTGCCGGGGCCTCGAGCACCCGGGGCGACAGCCGCTGCGCCAGGTCGGCCAGCACCCCGTCGACCGGCTCGGTCTCGAACGCGATCCGCACCAGACCGATCGACGTCGCTGCGACCAGGAGCCGGCCGACAGGCGTGTCGA
>CAVUMZ010000010.1:0-211297 GCA_963742705.1 uncultured Solirubrobacterales bacterium
TCCGCTTGGAGGACGCGACGCCACTTCCGTCAGGTCTGCGTCGGATAACCTTGGGCCGAGTGCCCTCTTAGCTCAGTTGGTAGAGCACTTCCATGGTAAGGAAGGGGTCTCCGGTTCGAGTCCGGAAGAGGGCTCTAGTGGGCTTCATACGGCGCCGCAATTGAGACGCCGGCCGGACGGGCCCGTCAACGGCTGGGACGGGCGAACCCTATGATCCGCTCTCGTGCCGTTAGAGATCTTCGACGACGCCATCTGGCAGATGTCGCTCGGCGAGCGCGCCGCAGTCGAAGGGGTGCTCGCCCAGCTGCGACCTGTCCTGGCCGTGGAGATCGGGACGGCCCAGGGCGCGTGCCTGCGCCGGATCGCCGCCCACGCGCAGGAGGCACACTCGTTCGACCTCGAGCCGCCCAGCGTTCCGCTGCCGGGGAACGTCACGCTGCATACCGGCGACTCGCACGAGTTGCTCCCGGCGTTCCTGGCCGACCTCGCACGAGACGGCCGTCGCGTCGATTTCGTGATGGTCGACGGGGATCATTCGGCTGAGGGGGTTCGCCGGGATCTCGAGGATCTGCTCGACTCCGACGCCGTAGTCCGGGCGGTGATCCTCTTTCACGACGTGGCCAACGAACGGGTCCGGCAGGGCATCGAGGCGGTGCGCTTCGACGAGTGGCCGAAGGTGGCGTATGTGGATCTCGACTGGATCTCCGGCCAGCTGTTCGCCGAGCCGGCATTGCGCAACGAGCTGTGGGGTGGGCTCGGACTGGTCGTGATCGACGAGCCCGCCCGCACCAGCGCCAACGGGTCTGTCTACGAGACGCGCTACCACCCCAGCGGTCCCCTCCTCGCCCGCGTCCGGGACCTCCTGGTCGCCGACGACGAGGCCCCGCCCACCCAGTCGGACAGCCCCGGCCTCGCGGGCGAACTCGACGCGGCGCAGACGCGCGAAGCTGAGCTCCGAGCTGAGGTACTGACCCTGTCGCACCGGATCGACGGAGCCGAGCGGGCGCTCGAGAACATCAAGAGCTCGCTGAGCTGGAGGCTCACCCAGCCGCTCCGGGCCGCTAAGCGGGCCGCGGCTCGCCAGCCCGCCCGTCCGCCCCGGTAGACCGACCCATAAGCTCACCGACGTGCCGACCGAGTTGATGCCGGGCGTCTTCGACACCGACGGACGCTTCGACGCGGCCTCCGACCACCTGATCCCGTGGATCGAGCAGATCGTCCCGCTGCGGGGCAAGACCGTGCTCGAGTATGGGTGCGGCGTGGGCTTCGTCAGCCGGGCGTTTGCCGCTCGCGCCGGCCGCCACATCGGCTTCGACATCGACGAGGGCGCGATCGCGATGGCGCACGACGTCCTGTCGCACGGCGGCCTGACCAACGCCGAGCTCCATCACCGGCCGCCGCAGGAGATCACGGCCGCGGTCGAGCGCTACGCCGGTCACGTCGACGTCTTCCTGCTCTACGCAGTGCTCGAGCACCTCAGTGTTCAGGAGCGCCTGGACGTTCTCGCGCTGGCGCGGCGGGTCGTGCATCGCGATGGCGTGATCGTCGTCTGCGAGGCGCCGAACCGCCTCGTCCACTGGGACCACCACACCACCCAGATGCCGTTCTTCAATCTCTTGCCGGACGACCTGGCGCTCCGCTACGCCCGTCATGCCCCACGCCAGGAGTTCGTCGCCGCCATGGCCGAGGCGGAGCTCCGCGGCCACGAAGACGCACAGACCGCGCTGACGCGTTGGGGACGTGGAGTCAGCTACCACGAGTTCGAGCTCGTCTTCGGAGACCTGCGCAAGCACGTGATCGCCTCCAATTACGACCCGCTCCTGATGGACGTCCGCCCAGTCATCTGCGACGAGCAGCGCCTGGCGCGCACCCTGGAGGACGCTCGCCCTGATCTGGCACCCGTCTTCGGACGCGACTGGCTCGATCTCATCCTCACCCCCGTGGCGGTACCGGGGTCACCGCAGTTCATCCGGCCATGGCCCCTCAGCACCCTCGACAGCGACCGCGTGGCTTTCCATCCGGGGGAGTGGCTCGAGGTCCACCCCGGCGGGCGGTTGGGTGTCGCGCTCCGAGCGCGGACCCGGGAGCTCATGATCGGAGTGGTCGCCGACAGCGACGCCGTCGAGGTCTCGGTGCAAGGCGGCGGTGCCACCGTGACAGTCCTCGCCTCCGGCCGGTCGGGCGCGGCGCGCTACGTCACGGTCGAGCTGCCCCGACCCGAGCGCGAACTTCAACTCCGCTTCGACCAGCCCGCCAAGGTCAACTTCGTTGGCTACCGCGGCTGACCCGCTCCACCGTCAGACAGGGTAGGGGCTTCTGTACCGTGGCCGTAGCGTCATTTGGCGCGCGTGTGGTCGAGCCCCCGGCGGACCTCAGCGGCCAGCGCGTAGGGATCACCCGTCTTGAGCTGATGGGAGAAGTACAGCTGCGGCTGTTCCGCGGACTCCTGGTTGTAGAGGCAGCCGATGTCCCATCCCTGCCGGCGCATCTCGCGCATCACCGGCGTGATCTCGCCGGCGGTCATCGAGAAGTCCGGCGCGGCGGCTGCCCGGCTGCCGTCGGCGGCGAGCGGAAGGAACTCGACGGTCGTCGAGATGTTCGCCTCGGCTGACGCTTCGACGTCGCCGATGACGATCTTGTCCGTCCGGCTGACCGCCACCGTGACGACGCCGTCGCTGCCGATCTGAGCGTCGCCCCGCAGGATCCGTGCCAGCCGCTTCGAGTCCAGCGGGGTCGTCGGGTTGCTGGGCGGCTCCTGGGGCAATGGCGTGGCTGTGACCGCAAGGACGTGGCGAACCGCCCGGGCCAGCCCGACCGGGCTGCCGACACCGCGCAGATGGATGAACCAGACCTCCGGCGTGATGTCGTAGAAGTGCTGGTGGAAGGCCTGGAAGACGAGACCGTTTCGCAGGATCGCATCGATGACGCCGTTTATCTCCTGGGGCAGGAGGGCCAGGTCGCCGTTGAAGAAGGCCCGGCCGCCCTGGAGGGGCTGGAAGGTCAGATCGCCGTGCAGCTCGAACGACGGTGTGAAGACCACGCCCTGGGGCCCGGTGACCGGGCCGAGGTCGCGGCGCTCGATGCCGATGTCAAGGACGCCTTGGCTGACGGTGCCCCGCGCGCCGAGCGCGGCCTCGATCGCGGCGACGGGCAGCTTGCCGTGCTGCGTGTAGCGCGGTCGCGCCAGGGCCGCCGTCGCCAGAGGAGAGGCCGCGGTCGCGGCCGAGGCCGTCAGCCCACCGGCCATGGTGAGCAGCCGTCGCCGGCTGACCGGCTGGATGCTGGGAACTGGGAAGGCCATGTTCGGGACTCCTCGTCGGGGTTAGGCTGGACGGACACCGACGCGGCCCGACCCCCCGCTCAAATAGGCGGGCCGGGCCGCGGTGTTCGGGTGAGGCTGGCTATTGGCTAGACGCGGTCGGGGTCAGCGACGCCCGCCCCGGAGCCGGTGTGCGCGCCGGGCGCATCCTGGTGGCCGGTCGGCGGCGGTGTGTCGCCGAACTGGCTGTCCTCCTCGTGGCCGCCCTCGTGGTAGGAGCCCGGGTCGCCCGTGCCCTCGTCGCCGGTGATCCCGCGCGAGCCCTCGTTCGCGTCGCTCTCGCGCCCGTCGCCGTAGGCATGCAGCGGCGTGCCGGGCACACCGTCCGATTTCTGGTTGCCTTCCTGATCTGGCATGCGTTTCCCTACCTCTCACATGTGGTTTGTGTAGCAGCTCAACTGCTGGTCAGCCCTGCCCTACCGGCGCCCTTATCGGGGCGTCGGGTCGTCGTCCATCGGTGCGTGACCTCCGGTGGCGTCGCGCGCCTTGCCACTGCTCTCCTCGTCGCTCGGGCTGCCGGGGTCGTGGCCCTGCTTGACGTCGCTGCCGATTCCGGTCCCGCTGTCGTTCGGGTCCGCCGGGCTGGTCTGTCGCTCGGGCCTGTCATCAATGGTCATGTGTGTCTCCTCTCGGTCGGTGCTGCGACACCGCAGATACCCGCCGTCGGCGCCGACAAACCGTCTGACGCACCGGCCGGCCGCTCAGACGCGGGGGGTCAGTCCGGGGCCGGCGGCCACCTCGACGCATGGACCGCCCCGATTGCGGCTACGGTCCGACGTGCGATGCCCGATCGATCCGGTCCCGGAGCCCTTTGATGCTCCCCCGTGCCGCCTGGGCCGCGTGAGGGCTGCGGACACCGCCGCCCGCGAGCGCTGGGAGCGCGACCGGGCCCGCACCCGCGCGTCCCACCTCCTGACCCGCGAAGGCCAGCCGGCCGTCCGCATGATGTTGCGACCTCGAATCCCGACGACCGCCGTTACGGCACGGCAAACCCGGCCAGGGCAACCACGATCCCCACGGCCGCAGCCAACACCAGCGTCTCGACGACCCCACGCCGCGCGACCAGGAGGGCAATGCCGGCCGCGGCGAGGACACAGAACTGCCAGTCCTCGCGTAGCGCCCCGGCGAGCGTGATCGCCGCCCCGAGGATCGCCCCGGTGGCCGCCGGACCCGCGCCGTCGAGGAAGGCCCGCGCCCGGTCGTCGGCCCGCAGTCGCTCGAGGCGCCCGCCGCCGAGCAGCACGAAGAAGAACGAGGGCGCGAACGCGATCCCGGCCGCGACCAGGCCGCCGAGCAGCCCGTGGGCGGCATAGCCCACCGCGGCGACCGTCGCGACGACCGGACCGGGGGTGACCTGGCCGAGGGCGACGGCGTTGAGGAACTGTGCGTTCGTCATCCAGTGATAGGTGTTCACGGCATCGCCCTGCATCAGCGGGATGATCACGAAGCCGCCGCCGAACGAGAGCGCACCGACCTTGAGCGCGGTCCAACCGAGCGAGGCCAGCCCGCCCGCGGCGACGGCCGGGTGGGCAACACCGGCGAGCGGCCACCAATGGAAGGCGGCCGCCGAGCGGTTCCGCAGCCCGAGCTCGACGAGACCGCAGCCGAGCAGCACCAGCACGAGGAACGGCCCGACGGTGGCGGCCGCCCCGATGCCCGCGGTGACGTAGACGAGCCAGCGCAAGTCCCGGCCACCGTCGGCCATCCGCCTCCGCAGACGGGGGCGGAGCAATCCGCGGGCGGCGTCGACGGCGACCGCGGCCACAGCGGCGCCGGCCCCGGCGCCGGCGCCGCGCACCCAGAGCGGCGGCGCCTGGCCGAGGAAGAGCGTCGAGAGCACGAGGATCAGGACCACCGCCGGCAGGACGAATCCCAGGCCGCCGACCACGGCCCCGGCCCGTCCGCCGACGCGATACGCGCAGAAGATCGCCAGCTGCGTCGACGCCGGCCCCGGGAGGAGGCTGCACGCGGCGTTCGCGTCCTCGAAGGCGACGGCGTCCATCCACCCCGCCCGGTCGACGACCAGGCGGCGCAGGAGCGCGATGTGCGCCGGCGGGCCGCCGAAGCCGGTCAGGCCGATCCTCGTCCACGACCTGACGATGGCGATGAGCGGAGGACGGACGCCCGGGCCGGCGGCACCGTCACGACGCGGCGAGCAGTCCACCCGCGGCCTCCTCTCAAGTCGCCAAGGCAAGAGCCGACACTAGCTGGGCCTCGCGCAGCCGGGGTTGCGCGGCCGGGCCAATCAGACGATGATTTGCCAGGCATGGTGGTGAACATCTGGTGACCGAGGCGCTGCGGGCGGAGATAGACCGTCGCCGGCGCGACGCAGGTCTCTCCTGGGGAGCACTCTCGGAGAAGATCGGCGGTGATCCGGTGCACGTGACGGCGGCGCTGCTCGGCCAGCACCCGCTCACCGAGGATCAGGCACAGCGGGCGGTCGCGGTGCTCGGCCTCGAGCCGGACAGCGTCGCGGAGCTGACCGCGATCCCGCCGTTGCGCATCGGCGAGCGCCTGGAGATCCCGGCGGACCCGACCCTCTACCGATTCTACGAGGCGCTCGGCGTCTACGGTCCGGCGCTGCGGCTGCTGCTGCACGAGGAGTTCGGCGACGGCATCATGAGTGCGATCAACTTCAAGGCCGGGATCCGCCGGATCCCAGATCCCGAGGGCGACCGCGTCGAGGTCACCTTCAACGGCAAGTTCCTGCCGTACCAGTGGTGAGCGCAGCACGCCGGCAGGTCGCCGAGCTCGGTACGCTCGGGCTAAGGAGGGCCATGTAGCTTGGCGAGATGCGAATCCTGATCACCGGCACCTCGGGGTTCGTTGGCCGTCACCTCGTCGGGCTCGGCAGCCGCAGCGGCGCAACGATGCTCGGCCTTGGCCGTACGCCGATCGACGACGCGCTCCGAGAGCAGCTCGACGAGTTCGTTCAAGTCGATCTGCTCGACGCCGTGGCGACCGCCGCGGCGGTCCGAAGCGCTCGCCCCGAGCGCGTCTTCCATCTCGCCGGGCAGGCATCGGTGGCCGCGGCATGGAGCGACCCGCGAGCGACGATCGCGGGGAACCTGACGACGACGCTGAACCTGCTCGAGGCGGTCCGGCTCCAGGCGCCCGACGCCGGCGTGCTCGTCAGCTGCTCGGGCGAGGCATATGGGCCGGTGCCCGATGAGCGCCTGCCGGTGACCGAGCTCGAGCCGCTGCGGCCGCAGAACCCCTACGCCGTAAGCAAGGCCGCCGTCGACCTGCTCAGCGGCTTCTACGCCGACGCCCACGGCCTCGAGATCGTCCGCGCCCGCGCCTTCAATCACTGCGGACCGGGCCAGACCGATGCCTACGTGGTCGCCGCGCTCGCTTCGCAGATCGCCGCGGCCGAGGCCGCCGGGCAGGCGGCGGTGACGATCGCGACCGGCGACCTGCGCCCCCGCCGGGACTTCACCGACGTGCGGGATGTCGTCGCGGCCTACTGGCTGGCGGCCGCCGCCGCCGCGCCCGGCGCCTACAACGTCTGCCGCGGACGATCGACTCCGATCGCCGATATCCTCGCCATGCTGGCGGCGCACACGACACTGGAGATCAGGCAGCAGACCGATCCCCAGCGCGAACGAAGGCACGAGGTGATGGACGTCCGCGGATCCAACGACAAGCTCGTCGCAGCGACCGGTTGGCAGCCGGAGATCCCGCTCGAGCAGACGATGTCCGACACGCTGGACTGGTGGCGGGCGCGCGCCGGCGTCGTGACCGGCCGATGACCGGCCGTCGCGCCCTCATCACGGGGATCACCGGCCAGGACGGCTCCTACCTCGCGGAACTGCTGCTCGAAAAGGGCTATGACGTCCACGGGATGGTCCGCCGCTCCTCGACGGAGACCTTCGAGCGCCTGGCCCACATCCGCGACGACATCGAGCTGCATTCGGGTGACCTGCTCGACCAACGCTCGTTGACCGACGTGCTCCGGGCGACCGAGCCGGAGGAGATCTACAACCTCGCCGCGATGTCGTTCGTCGCCGCGTCGTGGACCCAGCCGGTGCTGACGGCCGAGTTCACCGGCACCGGCGTGACGCGCATGCTCGAGGCGATGCGCGAGGTGATGCCCGAAGCCCGGCTCTACCAGGCGTCGTCGTCGGAGATGTTCGGCAAGGTGCTCGAGGTCCCCCAGGCCGAGTCGACGCCGTTCTACCCCCGGTCGCCCTACGGCGTCGCCAAGGCCTATGGCCACTTCATCACCGTCAACTACCGCGAGAGCTACGACCTCTTCGCCTGCTCGGGCATCCTCTTCAACCACGAGAGTCCGCGCCGCGGCCTCGAGTTCGTCACCCGCAAGGTCACCCACGCCGTCGCCTCGATCAAGCTGGGGCTGGCCGACGAGCTGCTGCTCGGCAACCTCGACGCCGAGCGCGACTGGGGTTATGCGAAGGACTATGTCGAGGCGATGTGGTTGATGCTCCAGCAGGACACGCCCGAGGACTTCGTGATCGCGACCGGCGTCGCCAACAGCGTGCGGCGGCTCGTCGATGTCGCCTTCGCACACGTCGGTCTCGCGCCCGACGACTACGTCCGCCAGGATCCGCGCTTCATGCGCCCGGCCGAGGTCGACCACCTGGTCGGCGACTCGAGCAAGGCCGAGCGTCAGCTGGGATGGCGTCCCGGGACGACCTTCGAGGAGCTCGTGGCGCTCATGGTCGAAGCCGACCTCGCGCTGCTGTCGACCGGCGTGCGCCCGACCCGGACGTAGACCGCGTCCGCGGCCGCCGGGATGCTGGACGACCGGTCGACGCATTTGGGACCGGTGTCCAAAGCCATCGCCACCCAGACCGTGTTCACTGCAGGTGGGCGCCAGGTTGACGCCCTCTCTCCAAGCGGTCGTCACGCGAAGGACCCGGCCCTCCAGCCGGGTCCTTCGCAATTAACCGGCGCCTTGCGCACCGTCCGCCGCATCCCGTGGCGCACCGTCCGCCGGACCGCCGGCCAAGCCGCCCGCCGCATCCCGCGCCACGCCCGCCGTCCCGCCGCCCGCCGCGAGGCCGAGCTCGGCGGCGAGTCGGTCGATCAGCGGCTGCTGGGCGGCGATCATCTTCTCGGCCGCCTCGACTCGTCCGAACCAGCCGGCCCGGTCGACCTCCGGGAACTCCTGCCAACGCCCACTCCGGGGCGGCCACTCAACTGTGAAGGTGTTGCTGGCGATCCGGTCGGCGTCGAGGTCACCCTCGAGCGCCCAGGCCGTGACGATCTTGCCGTTGCGTTGCCTGATCTGGCCGAGCGGGATGAGCGGGCCGTCGCCGACCGGTGAACCGGTCTCCTCGGCGAACTCTCTACGCGCGCAACCGAGGGCGTCCTCGCCCGGTGCATGCTCCCCCTTCGGAATGCTCCAGACGCCGGCGTCCTTGCGGCGAAAGAACGGTCCGCCCGGATGGACGAGCAGGACTTCGAGGCCGCCGTCACGCAGGCGGTACATCAGGATTCCTGCGCTGCGAGCGGGCACCAGCCGACGATAGCGACCCCCAGATCAGGGCCGACGAGAGCAGGAGCTACGTCGCCGCCTGTGAGCCCTCACTCCAGACGGCGACGCTGCTCACCGACCCATCACCCTCGCTCCGGGCGCGACTGTAGCGGCTTGTGACAAAGATTGCGAGGTTCGGCGAGAACACGACGCCCCGCGGCTGGGGCGCCGGCGGATCAGGGGGCCGCGGAGGCGCCGCCGGTGACCGTCCCGAGCGGGCCCGCCGGGGCCGGAGCCGCGGGGCCCGCCGCCGGCAGGGGCGCCGGACCGACCGTCGGGATTGCGGGCACCGGGGTCGGATGGGCGCGGGCGTAGTTGTAGGCGTAGGTCAGCTGGGTCATCGACTCGCTCGAGGTCTGGTGAAAGCCGGGACAGCAGGGACCACCGCCCGGTGCACTGATGCCCAGCTCGACGTGGGGCGAGCTCGAGATGCCAACCTTGCCGCAGCCGACCTCGGCGATCGGCTGGCCGGCGACGACCTGCTGCCCGACGGTGACGAGGGCCGGCGCGGCGTGGCCGTAGTAGACGTAGCGGCCGGCATCGGGGCCGGCGGTGACGCGGATCACCGGGGCGCTCGGACCGAAGCCGTTGATCCCGATCTTGACGATCGTCCCCGCGGCCACGGCCACCTCGATCAACTTCGAACCGCACTCGGCGTGCGCGCCGCCGAGATCAACGCCCTGGTCGAGCGTCCAGGTGCTCGGCGCCGCGACCAGGGCGACCGGGGCCAGCGGGAAGATCCAGCCGTCGTCGGGTGCGGCGGCGGCGGCGGCAGCGCGGGCCGCAGCGGCGATCGCCGTCGTCGTCGGCGGATCGACGATGCCGGTCACCTTCATCTTGTGCGCGCGTTGAAACCTGCGTACGACGCTGACGGTCGTCGCGTCGTAGCGGCCGTTGACGGTCATGCTGGCGCCCGTCTGCAGCAGGAGGTTCTGCAGGGCGACGACGAGCTGGCCGTGGCTGCCGGGCCGCAGGCTGTGCGTGGCCAGCACCGAGACGGCCTGGGCGACGATCGCCTCGGCGTCAGCCGCGCCCTGAAGCGGCCGCGGCGGCGGCGTGAGCGCGATCGGGGTTGACGGCAGGGCCGCCGCGGCGGGCAGGACCCCGTAGCTGGCGCCGCCGCTGCCGGCCGGGGCGCTCGCCGCAGCCACGCCGGGCGCGATGACGGCGCCCATCGCTCCGCTCAGCGCGAACACGCAGATGCGGAGCGCCTTGGCGACCGGACTCGAAACCACAAAACCCTTTCATCGGCCTACGGGGTTAGCTGACGGGCTAGCGACACCTCGCTCCGAGTCGGCATGCACTCGGTTCGCCCCACCTGCTCGGGCCCCCCGCTCCAGGGCACAGCCCCGGATTCGGCGTGAGCGCAACCTAGCGGATCCAACGGCGGTAGCCAACTTTCGCGCTCGTCCGCGGCGGCCTGTCCCCTCGCGAGCGGGGCGTTCGGACTCAGAAGGACGCTGGGCCTACCGCCGCGGAGCCGCGACGCGGCGGTGCCGCGGCGCCACCCGGCGAGGCCGAGCCGCCACACGGCGAGGCCGAGCCACCACGCGGCGGTGGCGCGCCGCCACGACATGGCCGGGCCGACGCGCAACATGGCGGGGCACCGGCGGGGGATCGTCGAGCATCAGCCGCCCGACCGTGACGAGGCGATACCCGCGGCGGCGCAGGCCGCTGATCACCCGCGGCAGGGCGGCGACCGTCTGTCCACGAGGGCCACCGCCGTCGTGCATGAGGATGATCGCCCCGGGCCGCACCTGCGCGAATGCCGTGGCGGCGATGCTGGCGATACCGGGGCGCGAGAAATCCTTGGTGTCCACGCTCCAGAGCACCATCAGCATGTCCGCCGCCCGGACGATCCGCGCCGTGGTCGGGTCGAACGACTCGTACGGCGGGCGGAAGAGCCGTGGGTACGGTGCGCCGTAATCGTGGATCCGGCGCGCCTCGCCGACGATCTGGGTCCTCTGGGCCGCCGGGGGCAGGGCGGCGAGGAACGGGTGCGTCTCGGTGTGGTCGCCGACTCCGAAGCCGGCGAGAAGCTCGCTGCGAGCCAGCTGCGGGAAGCCGGCGATCGCAGTTCCGACCTGGAAGAACGTCGCCGGGACGTGGAAGCGCTTGAGCGTGGCGATCACGGCCGGCGTGAACGGGCCCGGCCCGTCGTCGAACGTCAGCGCCACCTCGCGCACCCGCGGGCCGCCGCTGAAGACGCGCGGGGTGTACGTCAGGACGTGGTTGATGGCCGCGTGCTCGCGCGCCGCCAGCCGGGCCTCGCGTACGGTCAACGGTGGCGGGGGATACCGCACTGGCGGGGTCACGCGCGGCCGGTCGACCGTCGGCGGGGCGAGGACGAGCACGGTCGTGCACGCGCCGAGCAGCGCCACCGACGCGAGCGCAAGTTTGCGACCAGGCCGCATCCAGACGATCATTGCGCAGGCGCCGGCTGCGGTGACGCGAATACGATTCCTGAGATGAGGATCAAGTCGACGGCCCCGGTGATTCTCGCGCTGGCTGCGACCGTCGCCGCCTGCGGGAGCTCGACCCCGTCGTCCAACCACAGCGTGAGTCCCGTCACGGTCACCGTCACGGCGCCGACCCCGGATACCGGGACGAGCCCGCCCCCGGCGACGACGACCTCCCCGCAGACGACGACCAGCCCGACGACGACAGCGCCGACGACGCCGACGCGGACGGAGCCGGCCCCTGCCTACGTGACACCGTCCGGCGGAACGCCGGCCGGCGACGCCCTCCAGACAGCCGTGACGCGACTTCGCGGGCTCGGCTTCGCCCCAGTGTCGACGGCAACCTTCGCGTCCGACCAGACGCTGCATGTCCTCGTCGGCGCGCGCACCGGCTCCGCCCACGTCCAGCAGGCGTTCTTCTTCAGCGGCGCCAAGTATCTAGGGACCGACGCCGCCGCGGCGAGCGGGACGATCGCGGTCACGGCGCACGGGGACACCGACGTGACCCTTCGCTACGGCATCTATCGGTCGGGTGACGCTGACTGCTGCCCGTCGGGCGTCCCCGTCAGCGTCCGCTTCGAGCTCGACGGCGGCCGCCTGATGGCGCTCGACCCGATCCCGAGCGCCGCCGCCCGGCGCTAGTCCGACCCCCGGAGCCCCAGCCCGGCCCCCTCCCCGCTAGCCGCTACCCAGGCGCGGCGTTGGCCGTCCAGTCGACGGCAACCGGCTTCAGCGCGAGCAGTGCGGCCCAGGTCGCCGGGTCGGTCGTGCCCGACTGCGGCAGGCCGCGGGCGGCCTGGAAGGCGACGAGCGCCGCGACCGTCGGCGCGTCGAGGAGCCCGGTCGTCGGGGTCTGCGGCTCGGCCGCCGCGAGATGCTCCTGCAGCCAGACGATCTGGTCGCCCTTGGCACCGGCCGAGAACAGCGGCAGCGTGACATCGACGGCGATATCCGGTGGCGGCGTCAGCGGCTGCGTGAGCGCCGCCCAGCCGTTGGCGGTCGTCTCCTGCCAGTCCCACCAGGAGATGCCGCGGGCGCCGTAGGCGGCCGCGAGCTGGCGGAAGCGGGCGATCTCCGCCGGCGGGGCCCCGCCATAGGTCTGGCCGAGCGGCAGGATCGGCCGAGCGTAGACACGGTTCTCGTGGTAGGTGTGGGCGACGGCGACATCGGGGCTGACACCGATCTCGTGCCAGTAGATCTGCGGCAGGTTGAACTGAGCGCCGCCGGGGCCGAGGAAGACCGAGTACGGCAGCGACTCGTGGCGATCGACATAGGGGAACGACGCCAGCCCGACCGGGTAGTCGGGTCCGATCGCGGCGCGCAGCGTCTGCATGTACGTCTGCGCGGAGCTGTACTTGCCCTCGTATTCGGCCTCAGCGTCGATCACCAGGCAGTCGGACATCGCCGCCGCCCGGGCGCCGAGCAGGGCCTCGGCGGCGGGGTGGGTTCCGTAGACGTACTGCCAGCCACAGACCCGCAGCCCGCGCTGGTGGAGTCCGGCGACGAGGCCGGGCGTGAACTGCGACCAGAAGTTGGTCGAGCCGTCGGAGCTCTTGACGTAGACGGTCCGCACGCCGGCGGCCAAGGCCTGAGCGGCGATCGCGTCGAGGTTGCCGGCGTCGCTCTTGGCGAGATACCAGATCCACATCCCGGGGCCGTCGAAGGCGCTTCCGGACGGCGCGGCGTTGGGTGCCGGGGCGACGATCTTCGGCGCCGAGGAGAAGAACCGGATCGGGCCGAACGGCTTCGAGCGCAGGCCCGACTGGGCGACCACGACGATGCGCCCGGTCTGGGCGGTGGGCGGAACGTTGACGATGAACCCCTCGCGCGAGAGCCGCATCGTCGCCTTGGCCGTCGCGTGGACGGAGGCGGCGACCGCCCGGCTCGGGAAGAGGACGGACATGCCGCGGCCGAGGCGGTGGCCGTGGAGGACGAGGATCCCGCCGAGCGGGACGGCGTGCTTGCCGGCGGTGCAGGCGCCGAGGCAGAGCGCGGCCGTCACGCTCGGCGGCGCGCCCCCGCCGGCGACCGGCTTCGCCTTGGCGACGGCCTTCGCCTTGGCGACGGCCTTGGGCTTGGCGACGGCCTTCGGCTTGGCCACCGGCGTCGTCGGCAGCGTGCCCCCGCCACTCGGGGCGGCCAGGCCGCCGGGATCGGCGGCGCCGAGCGCCGCCCCGGCGCCGGCGAGCGCCACCGCGAAGACCACGATCGCGACGAGGAGGAGCCCGACGGCCGAGGAACGTGGCGGATGCGGAGAGTCTCTCATCGGTCTGGCCGGCACGGGTACTCGAACACGGCAGCCGGGCAAGCGTCGCGGTCTGACAACAAGGCGACCATAGCGACGCCCGTTTGGAGAGGCGCAACTTGTCTGTCAGGCGGCAGGCGTGGACAGGCCTGGCGTACGTTCCGAGGCACGACGCGACGTCCGGCGGCGGCACCGCTCGAGCCGCAGCGCCGAAGGAGGAGCGACTAAAGTTCGGCCGGTGATCGGACGGAGCACACAAGTCAACCCGAGCCGCCCGGGCCGGCGGCGGCGGATCGTGCCGACGCGCACGCTGCCGGCGTCGCGTCGGGCCGGCCTTCGCGCCAGCGCCGACTACGGGGCCGGGGCCGATCCGAACTGGCGCAGCATCGATTGGAACCAGCACCGCCGGCGGACGGAGATCCTCGGCCGGCCGGTGGAGTACATCGATCTCGGGGGCGGCGACGGGCCGCCGGTCGTATTCATCCACGGCTTGGCGGGTCGCTGGCAGTGCTTTCTCGAAAACCTGGCCGGCGTGGCCGAGCACCGGCGGGTGATCGCGGTCGACCTGCCCGGCTTCGGGGCGTCGCCGATGCCGGCCGAGCGCCTGACCATCACCAACTACGCCCGCACCGTCGACGCCCTGTGCGAGCACCTCGGGCTCGGCGAGGTGGTCCTCGTCGGCAACTCGCTCGGCGGCTTCACTGCCGCCGAGGTGGCGATCCGCCACCCGGCGCGAGTCGACCGGCTCGTCCTGGCGGCGGCAGCCGGGTACTCGATCGCCGAGCTGATGCCCCAGCCGGCCGGGGCCTTCATCAAGTTGCTCGGGTGGACGATCCCGACGTCACGCGACGCCCAGTACCGGCTGATCGCCCGCCCGGCGACGCGGCACATCATCTTCGCCGGCATGGTCCGCCATCCGTCGCGGATCGCCAGCGACCTGCTGCTCGAGCTGTTCGCCGGCTTCGGGACTGCGGGCCTGGTGCCGGGGTTCGCGGCACTGACGAGCTACGACTACCGCGACCGCCTCGACTCGATTGGCTGCCCGACGCTGATCGTCCACGGGCGCAACGACATGCAGGTCCCGACGGCCGACGCCGACCTGATGGCGGCGCTGATCGCCGACTCGGAGGTCCTCCTCTTCGACGACACCGGCCACATGCCGATGCTCGAGCGGCCGCGTCGCTTCAACGAGGAGCTGCTGCGCTTCATCGGCGTGCCCGTCGCCGCGCCCCCGCCGGTCCCGGCACCCGCCGCTGCCCCCGCCTGACGCGCCTACCCGCCCGCCGTCGTGCTCGTGAGCGAATCGCCGCGAGCGCCCGAGCCGCCGACCCGGGAGGCCGCGGCGGCCGGCGAGCCGCCGACAGCGCAGTCGGCGCCGGCCGCGTCGGGGATGTGCAGTACGAGCGTGCGCAGATCGGCCACGTGCACGGCGCGGAGGTCGACGGTCAGGGCGGCCGGCGGGGTGCAGGCGGAGAACACGTAGACGATGTGGGCGTAGCCGTTGCCGGTGTAGGTCAACCGCCAGGCCGGGCGACCGCCGGGGAGCACGACATGGGCGAAGAAGTCCTGGTGGAAGTCGCCCAGGGACCGCGCGATCGAGCGGATCCGGCGGGCGCGGTGCACAGCGGTGCCGACGGCCGGACGCATCACCGTCAACGTCAGCCGGACGCGCGGGTCGGCCGGATCGCTGAACACGACGCGGGCGGCGCCGGGGGCGGGGGCGGCGACCGGGCCGCCGGTCCAGCCGCGGGGAACGAGCGTCTGGAGCGTGGCGGAGCGGTAGAGCGTGTACGGGGCCGGGGGGCCGGTCGAGCTGCCGAAGACCAGGCCGCCGGCGACCGCGAGGCCGGCGATCACGACGATCAGGGCCAGCGCCATCAGCCAGCGGATGGCGCGGCTCGGGACGCGCTGGACCGCGCCGCAGAGCGTGCAGTAGCCGCTGGCAGCGTGGATCTCGACGCCACATCGGACGCATGGACGCAGCTCCGGCGCGGTGTGGGCCGACGGCTCGGAGGAGGTCATCCGGGCGAACGTTAGACGCGCGCGCGACTGATGCACCGCCACGCAGGCCGTCTTGCGCCCGGCCGGTCGGCCCCGAAGGCGACGGGGTCCGGCGGCAGCGAGGCCGCAGACCGAAATCAGAAAAGCCCCGCGACCCGGCTGATACCGCTATCCTCGAGCTTCAGGTCGAATCCAATTCGACAAAGCAGTGCAGGAACTCGTCGGTCGTTGCTGGACAGCATCCTCCGCGTAGCCAGCACATGAAAACCGGAGGAACACGTATGCCAACCGGCACCGTGAAGTGGTTCAGCGACGACAAGGGCTTTGGCTTCATCACGCCCGACGACGGGTCCAAGGACCTCTTCGTGCATCACAGCGGCATCGGCGGAGACGGCTACCGCTCGCTCGCCGAGGGCGCCAAGGTCTCCTTTGACGCCGAGAACGGCGACAAGGGCCCCAAGGCGGTCAACGTCACCACCCTGTAGTCGCTTGATACGGCTCGGTCCCGCCGGTGGTGGGACCGAGCCCGTATCGCCCTGATCGTGGGCCCGGCGGCTCAAGCCGCCACGCCGCCCCCGGGGCTAGTGGCGGCTCACGCAAGTACGCCGCTGATCAGTCCTGCTTCTTGCGCGAGTTGATCGCGTTCTGCACGGCGTCGGAGTTGATCGCTCCCTTGACCGCCCCGGCAACCTTGCCGACGGCGTCCTTGGCGATGCCGGCCGCCTGGTCGACCTTGCCGGACGCCTTGAGCGAGCCGTCGCCGGTGAACGAGCCGGCGGCCTCCTTGAGCTTGCCGAGTGCACGATCGAACTGAGCCATGAGTTACGCCTCCGTAGTAGTGAAGTTGGCCGCCCCGCCGCGCGAGGCGTTGGCCGCCTACGCTACCAGCCGGGTTGCGTCCCGCCGTCGTGGCCGCCGGCCGACGGGCGCCGGCGAGGCCCCGCCGGCGCGAACCGGCCACGCCGGCGCGAAGCCGGCCGCGCGTCGAGCTCGACGGGGCGCGTGGGCGCCTCTGACCGCCTGCGTACGGACGCCTCAGCCGGGGGCGGTCGGCACACCGCGACGCGGCGGCTGGTCGGGAACGGTGGCGACGGCCCGGCTCAGGCCGACGACGCCGACCGACATCAGCACGAGGCTGAGCGCCTCGCCGACGGGCGCGAGCCCGCTGACGGCGATGTGCTCGCCGAAGAGGAACTGGCCGATCAGGATCGCCGTGACCGGCTCGATCACGGTCAGCGCCGGGAGCGACCATTTCAGGTCCCCGGCCTGGAAGGCGCTTTGGATCAGGACGAGTCCGGCGACGGCGCACGCGGCGAGAGCGTACGGCTGCCAGTGGCCCAGGGCATGGGGGATGCCGTGGTCGAGCAGATGAGCCGAGCTCTCGGTCAGGGCCGCGACGACGCCGAAGAGGATGCCGGTCGCCGATCCGAGGAAGAGCGACCGGCGGCGGGGCGTGTGGCCGGCGAGCAGCAGGAGCCCGCCGACGACCACGAGCGCGCAGGCGCCGAGCACGGTCCAGCCGAGACGCGACCCGTGCGGCGATCCGGGCCCGGGTCGGGACACGGAGAGGAAGAGGACGAGACCGGCGACCGTGGTCAACATGAAGGCCGCCTCGGTCCGCGTCAGTCGCCGGCCGTCGAGCACGGCGTCGGCGACGAGGGCGAAGATCAGCCCGGTCACCAGCAGTGGCTGGACGAGAGCGAGCGAGCCGGTGCGCAGGGCGAGGAACTGGAGCGCGTAGCCGCCGACGTCGGCGAGGTTGCCGAGCAGCCAGCGCGGCCGGCGCAGGAGGTGTCCGACCAGGCCGAGTCGGAGCGTCATCTCGGGTGGGGCGAGGCGAGCCTCGCGCTGCTGGAGCACCGACGATGCGGCGTAGAGGCTGGACGCGGCGAGACACAGCAGCACGACCCCGACCGGGACGTAGGGGCGGTCGTGGGCGAGCTCGAGCACCTGCTGATAGAGGTGGCGGCCGCCGGCGATCGCATGGTCGACGAGGCCGGGCTGGTGGTGGGCGCCGGGGGTCGCAGGCGGCGTCGTGGTGGTGGGCGGGCTCACGAGAACGAGCAGGACTCTAGGCGCGATCGGCCGACCGGCGGTACCGTCAAGCGCATCCGGCCGAGCGACCCGTTCCCCGAGCATCTGCGCCCGGCGCTGGCGCAGCGCGGGCCGCTGCCGGCCGACGACGGCAGCTGGGCGTACGAGATCAAGTGGGACGGCATCCGCGCGCTCGCCTACCACCAGCCGGGGCAGTTTCGGCTCGAGAGCCGCAACCTCAACGACATCACCGCCCAGTACCCGGAGCTGGCGGGCCTCAACGACGCGCTCGGCGCGCGCACAGCCGTGCTCGACGGGGAGATCGTCGCCTTCGACGAGGACGGGTTGCCGAGCTTCGGCCGCCTCCAGCAGCGGATGCACCTGAGCGCGGGGCAGGTCGCCCGGCGGGCGGCGGGCGTGCCGATCGTCTACGTGCTGTTCGATCTGCTCTACCTCGACGGGCGGTCGACGATGGGCCTGGCCTACCGCGACCGGCGGGCGCTCCTCGAGCAGCTCGAGCTGAGCGGGCCGGCCTGGACCACACCCGCGCTCCAGCAGGGCGACGGGGCGGGGCTGTTGGCGGCGAGCGCTGCGCGCGGTCTCGAGGGGGTGATCGCCAAGCGCCTCGACAGCCGCTATGAGCCGGGCCGGCGGGCGGGCGGGTGGGTGAAGATCAAGAACAGCAGCCGCCAGGAGCTCGTGATCGGCGGCTGGACGGCCGGCCAGGGACAGCGCCAGTCGCGCATCGGCGCACTGCTGGTCGGCTACTACGACGACGACGGGCTGCGCTACGCCGGGCGCGTCGGTACGGGCTTCGGCGAGGCCGAGCTCGGGCGCCTGGCGAGCCTGCTCGCTCCGCTCGAGCAGCCGTCGAGCCCGTTCGTGGGGCGCCAGCCGCCGGCCGGGTCGATCTTCGCGCGCCCGCAGCTGGTGGCCGAGGTGGAGTTCGCGGAGTGGACGCGCGACGGCAGCCTGCGGGCCCCGTCCTACAAGGGGCTGCGCGAGGACAAGCCGGCGCGTGAGGTGATCCGGGAATCCTTTGGGGTCGACGCCGACCGTGGCGGGGGCACCGACCGCGCGCTCGTGCCGGCCGCGACGGGGCCCGTGGCCGGTGGGGCGCCGGGCTACGAGATCGTCGCGGAGAAGGGCGAGGCCGTCGAGGCACTGGTCGACGGACGGCGGCTGCGCCTGTCGAATCGGGCCAAGGTGCTCTACCCGCAGGCGGGCTTCACGAAGGGTGAGATGATCGACTACTACGCGGAGATCGCCGACGTCCTCGTCCCGCACATGGCCGGGCGGCCGCTGACCTTGAAGCGCTACCCGGACGGGGTCGACGGCAAGTTCTTCTACGAGAAGCGCTGCCCCAAGCACCGGCCGGACTGGGTCGCGACCGCGGCGATCTGGAGCGGGCGGGCGGCGGGGGAGATCGAGTACTGCGTGGTGGACGACCGACCGTCGTTGATGTGGGCGGCGCAGATGGCGTCGATCGAGCTGCACACGTCGCTGTCGCTCGCCGGAGCGATCGCGGCGCCGACGGCCGTGGTCTTCGACCTCGACCCGGGCGAGCCGGCCGGTCTGCTCGAGTGCGCGCGGGTGGCCGTGTGGCTGCGGGAGCTGTTCGGGGCGTTCGACCTGGAGATGGTGGTCAAGGGGTCGGGGTCGAAGGGGCTGCAGGCGTACGTGCCGCTGAACACCGAGACCGGCTACGACCAGACGAAGCCGTTCGCCCAGGCGGTGGCCCAGCTGCTCGAGCAGCAGCATCCGGAGCTCGTCGTGTCGCGCATGAGCCGGGAGCTGCGGCCGGGACGGGTGTTCATCGACTGGAGTCAGAACGACCAGCACAAGACGACGGTCTGCGTCTACTCGCTGCGGGCCCGACCCCAGCCGAGCGTCTCGGCCCCGCTCGCCTGGGGGGAGCTCGAGCGGGCGCTGCGGCTCGGCGACCCGGGGCGGCTGACCTTCCTGGCGGGCGACATGCCCGGGCGGATCGCCCGGCACGGCGACCTCTTCGGACCGATGCTCACGCTGCGCCAGACGCTGCCGCGACTCGGCTAGTGTGGCACGCCGGACAACTTCGACGGATGGGGTGAGCATGGCACTCGGAGGGCGCAGGACAGTCCTGGTGGTGGTCGTCGCGGCCTGCGCTGCCGGGGTCGGCGGATCGCTGGTCGCCGCGGACACGACGTCGACGATCCAGGGCTGCGTGAGCAACGTCGGGAACCTGCGGATCGCGTCCGACCCGACCGGGTTCCACACGAACGCCTGCTCGACCTTCGAGCACGCGCTCGCGTTCAACCAGACGGGGCCGCCCGGACCGGCGGGCCCGGCGGGCCCGCCCGGGCCGGCGGGGCCGGCGGGGACGGCGGGGGCAAACGGCAAGAACGCGGACGGGACGCCGGCGACGGCGAGCCCGCCGGCGAGCCTCACGACGTTCATCGCCGCGGCCGCGTTCGCGATGCCCGCCAGGCACTTCGTGCGGGCGGAGATCGACTGCCCGAGCGGGGACGCCGCGACCGGCGGGTCGGCGACGGTCGTCTCGCCGCTCGGCGAGTCGCCGGCCTACGACACGCCGAGCGCCGGGCCGACGGTGGTCGGCCTCCCGGGCCACCCGTCGATCGGCTGGCTGGCCGAGTCCAGCAATCAGAGCGGGCAGGCGGCGAGCCTGCGGATCACCGCGGTCTGCGCCGGGCCGGCGCCGAGCACGACGACCGTGGCCAAGCGAGTGATCCTGTCGCGCCCGCTGCGCACCCCGAAGGCGAAGAAGCCCTGAGGCGACGGCGGGCAGCCATGGCGACGGCGGCGGCCGCGTGCGGCGCGCTCGGTCTCGGGCTCGCCGGCTGCGGCGACAGCGCCTCGGTCGCCCTGCCGCCGCCGGCGCAGCAGACGGCGCCGGCCGGCGCGGGGGGGCGGCCCCCGGGGGCGGCGGCCGCGGCCTATACGGGGCTCGGGGCGCTGAGGGGGGTGTTCGCCCACAGCCACCGGGAGTCGTCGCGCGGTCGCGGGCCCGGCCAGCCGCTGTGGACCGTCCAGGCGGTCGACCGGGCCGGCCGGGTCACCGCGTACGAGATCGAGTTCAACGACAGCCCGCCGCTGTCGGATTACGAGCGCCTGGTCTCGGCGACCGGCGTGCGCGACCTGCCGCGTGACCACAGCACGGTGACCGAGGCGACGAACTGCCTCGTCTACGGCAGCCCGATGATCAAGCAGCTGCTCGGGCAGGCGTACGTGCGCGTGACGACCACGGCCGGGACGCGGACCGCCGACGTCGCCAGCACCCCCGCGCCGACCTGCTGATCACGGGCCCGGGTCGCCCTCCTCGCGGAAGCCGGCCTCGAGCAGTGCCCCCGCCTGCTGGTCGAGGTGCGGGGCGTTCAGCAGGACCGAGACGAGGCGCACGCCGCCGCGCGTCGCCGTCCCCACCAGGCATTTCCCGGCCGCGTCGGTCTCCCCCGTCTTCAGGCCGGTCGCGCCGGGGAAGCCGGTGCGCAGGAGCGGGTTGTTGTTGTAGAGGAAGAGCTTGCCGCCCTTGATCGGGAAGCGCAGGATCGCGCTGCGCTGGGCGACGATGTGGGCGATCCGCGGTTCGGCCAGGTCGGCGGCCGCGAGGCGCGCGAGGTCGGCGGCGCACGAGCGGTTGCCGTTGTCGTAGCCGTCAGGCGAGGTGTAGTGGGTGCAGCCGAGGTCGAGGCGGCGGGCCTTGGCGTTCATCGCCGCGACGAACCTGGTCAGGCTCCCGCCGGCGACGTGCTGGGCGAGCGCGATCGCGGCGTCGTTGCCCGACGGCAGCAGCAGGCCGTAGAGGAGCGGCTCGAGGGGTACGCGCTTGCCCTTCGGCAGCAGACCGACGCCCGAGCCGCGGTAGGCGAGCGCCTGCTTGGTGACGAGGACCTTGGCGTCAGCGTGGGCGCGGGTCACGACGAGGAGCGCGGTCATCATCTTGGTCAGCGACGCGATCGGCAGGACCTCGGTCGGGTGGCGCTCCCAGAGCACGCGGCCGGTCGTGGTGTCGATCAGGATCCCGGCGCGCGCCTGCGGATGGAACCGGGCCATGGCGCGCGCGGGCGCGCTGGGAACCGACGGAGGCGCCACCGTCGCCGCCGGCGACCGCGGCGCCGGGGGCGTCGCCGGCTTGGGCGGCGCCGCCGCCCCGCAGCCGGCGAGCACGACCAGCGCCAGCGCCAGACCAGCGGCGCGACCGGCCACGGCTACCACGAGAGGGGCACCCGGGGCTCGACCTGTTTGCGCCGCGCGACGAAGACGTTGATCAGGGCCAGCCCGAAGACGAAGCCGCCGACGTGGGCGAAGTAGGCGACGCCGCCACCGCCGGCGGGGTCGGCGAGGCCGGCCGCGCCGAGCAGCGCCTGGAGGGCGAACCAGATCCCGAGCACGACGACGGCGGGCAGCTCGATCACGGTGAAGAACAGGACGATCAAGACGACGGTCAGGACGCGGGCGCGGGGGTACAGCAGGATGTAGCCGCCGAGGACGGCGGCGATCGCGCCGGAGGCGCCGATCGTTGGTACGACGGCGTTCGGGTCGACGAGGATCTGCAGGGCGAGCGCGGCGAGGCCCCCGAGCAGGTAGAAGGCGAGAAAGCGCGGGCGGCCCATCGAGTCCTCGACGTTGTTGCCGAAGATGAACAGGAAGAGCATGTTGCCGGCGATGTGGATCAGGCTGCCGTGCATGAACATGCTCGACAGGGCGGTCAGCCACGTCGCCGGCTGCGCCGGCGGCTGTCCGAGGGGGGCGCCGGATTGGCCCTGGCATACGAGCCCGCCGCCGGCGAGGTCGCAGTGGCTGGCGAGATGGGAGAACTCGTAGGGGATCGCGCCGTAGTGGACGGACACCTCGGCGCTCGGCCCGCTCCACAGGGACCCGCCGTGGCGGATCGCCAGCAGGTAGGCGATCACGTTGGCGGCGATCAGCAGGTAGGTGATGATCGCCGGGCGATCGGTCGGGATGTCGTCCTTGAGCGGGATCATGCGTGCCGGCCCGCGCGGCGCCGGGTCATCCCGCGGCGGCGAGCGGACCGACGCCGGCGCGGCCCTGGGGCACGTGCTCGTCGGCGTGATAGGAGGACCGCACGAGCGGTCCGGCGGCGACGTGCTCGAAGCCCAGAGCGTACGCGGCGCGGGCGAGGTCGGCGAACTCGTCGGGGTGCCAGTAGCGCACGAGCGGCAGATGGTCGGCGCTCGGGCGCAGGTACTGGCCGACGGTCAGCACCTGGACGCCGTGCTCGCGGAGCCGACCGAACGTGTCGAGGAGCTCCTCGCGCGTCTCACCGAGGCCGACCATCAGCCCGGACTTTGTCGTCACGTCGTCGCCGCCGAGCTCCTTCGCATTTCTGAGCACTCGTGCCGAGCGCCGGAACTCGGATCCGCGGCGGGCCAGCGGATAGAGGCGGGGGACCACCTCGACGTTGTGATTGAACACGTCGGGTCGAGCGGCGATCACGCGGGCGAGCGGCATCTCCTGGCCCTGGAAGTCGGGCGTCAGCACCTCGACCTGGCAGGTCGGGGCCGCCCGGCGGATCTCGCCGATCACGGCGGCGAAGGCGCCGGCGCCGAGATCGGGCAGGTCGTCGCGGTCGACGGAGGTGATCACGGCGTGACGCAGGCCCATCCGCGCGACGGCCCGGGCGACCCGCGCCGGCTCGAGCGGGTCGTGCCAGGTCGGCTTGCCGGTCTTCACGTTGCAGAAGCCGCAGCGGCGGGTGCAGGTGTCGCCAAGAATCATGAAGGTGGCGGTTCCGCGCTCCCAGCATTCGCCGACGTTGGGGCACGCCGCCTCGCGACAGACGGTGTTCAGATTCTCGGCTTCGATCAGTGCCGTGAGCTCTCTATAGCGCGGGCCGCCGGGAGCGGGTACCTTGAACCACGGTGGCTTGCGTTTACGCATGTCGACCGTGTTCGAACCTAGTATCTCGTGCACATTCATTCCGCCCGGCTTCGCGCGGGAGCGGGTAACATGGGCACGCTCAGTCATCGACCTAAGGGTATAGGGGGCGGATTAGCTTGTCAGCGATCGAAGACGTGAAGTCTGCAGTTGAGGGCGCATTGGGCAAGGTTGGTGGACTTGGCGGCGTGGGCGAGCTTCCCCCGGCGAAGCTCCTCGGCGGGGCGCGCCTGGCGATCGGCGTGAGCGGCATCCTCGCGCCGGGACTCGTGGCGATGTTGACCGGCCTCAAGCCGGGACGCAACGGCGCGGTGTCCTACCTCGTGCGCCTGAACGGGGCCAGCAACGCCGGTCTCGGCGTCGCGATGCTCCAGGGCCCGGCCGAGGCGCAGCCGCTGATCCTCCAGCTCGGCCTCGCGGCCGACGTCCTCGGGCTGCTGGCCACCAAACGGGCGAAGAGCTCGGGCAACATCGGTTTTCGGGCGGCGCTGTGCGGCGGCCTGACCGAGCTCGCTCTTGCCGGCCTCGGCGGCGCGTTGATCTCAGGAAAGGCCTAGCCACTGGCTTGGTTCGGCCGTCGGCCGGCGGGGGCCCACCCCGCCGCCTCGGTCGGCCACCCGTCAGCGTGCCTGGCCGGCCAGTACGGGCGGCGTCGATGACTCGAGTACGGCCAGCGAGACCAGCCGCTGGCGACGGTGGTGGGCGCGGGCGAACTGGTATGCGATCCGCTTGCGGAAGCATGGCAGGGCCCGCGCACGCCCGGTCTCGCGCGCGACGGATGTCATCTGGACGCCGTCGAGTCCGCAGGGCACGACCCAGCTGAACGGCTCGAGGTCGTTCTCGACGTTGACGGCGAAGCCGTGGGTCGTGACACCCCGGGAGATGTGCACGCCGATCGAGGCGATCTTGCGATCCTCGACCCAGACGCCGGTCAGGCCGTCGCGCACGGCGGCGTGGATGCCCTCCTCGGCGAGGGCGGCGATGATCGCCCGCTCCATCGTGCGGAGGTAGTCGATCACGTCGGTCGTGCGCATGATCGGATAGCCGACGAGCTGGCCGGGGCCGTGATAGGTGAGGCGACCGCCGCGGTCGGTGTCGAGGATCTCTATCCCCCGGTCGCGGTACCAGGCCGAGCCGTGCGGGAGCTCGCCCGGCTGTGAGCGGCGTCCTCGGGTGTAGACCGGCGGATGCTCGAGCACGAGCAGGACGTCGGGCAGGCGGTCGTCCTGGCGGGCGGCACGGAGGCGCTGCTGGAGGTCGACGGCGTCGCCGTACGGGGTGAGGCCCAGGTGGCAGGCCCAGATCTCGTCCATCGACCCAGGATCGCACACGCCGCTAGCCTGGTAGCCGTGGCACGGCAGGCGATCACGCGCCTGCGCTGGCGACGGCGCGGCGCCTGGCAGTGGCCGACGTTCGCCGCGGCGGTGGCCGGCGAGGCGCTCCTGCTGCACCTGCTCCCGGTCAGCGACGGCACCGGCCTGGTTGGCGGGGTGCTGCTCGCGGGGTTCCTCAACCTGGGGCTCGTGGCGGGCGCCGCGCCGGTGACGGCGATCGCGGTCCGCCGGCGGCGGCCGGATCTGCCGCGGGTGGTCGCCCGCGACTACGCGGCCACGGCGCTGATCGTCGTCGGCGTAGCCGTCGTCGCCGGCCTGGGCATCGCCCACCGTCCGGCGCTCCGGGCCGCGGCCGCGGCCTTCCGGGCGCAGTCGGACGCCGTCCGCGCGTATGTCGCGCTCCACGCGCCCGCCGCCTACCAGCGGCGGATCGACGGGGCCGACACGTGGCGCATGGACGTCAACCTCTACCGCACGTGCGTGCCGGGGGAGGATCCGGCGCGGCGGCTGTGCCTGATCGTCAACACGGCGATCTCGCCGCCGGGCATCACGGTCGATCCGAACATGGCTCCCAACTCGACCTACATCGGGCCGAGCGCCGTCGGTCGGGGCCGTGGGTGAGACCGTCAGCTCAGCAACGCCAGCGGCTCCTCGAGCAGCTCGCGGATCCGGGCGAGGAAGCGGGCGGCGTCGGCCCCGTAGAGGATGCGATGGTCGCACGCCAGGGTCACGTCCAGCGCGTGCCCGGCGACGACGGCGCCGTCGCGGACCAGCGGTCGGGCCGTGACCGCGCCGACGGCGAGGATCGCCGCCTGCGGCGGGTTGATCACGGCCGTGAAGCTGCGGACGCCGAACATGCCGAGGTTCGAGACGGTGAACGTCGCCCCGGCCAGTTCGGGCGGCGTGATCTGGCCGGACCGGACGCGCCCGGCGAGACGGCGGGTCTCGGCGGCGATCTCGGCGAGCGGGCGCACGTCCGCGTCGAGCACGGTCGGGACCACGAGCACGCCGTCGCCGGCGACGGCCACGCCGACGTTGACGCGCGAGTAGAGCTCGAAGCGTCCGTCGCGCCAGGCGCTGTTCGCCCGGGGATGCTCGCGCAGGGCGAGGCCGCAGGCCTTGACCACGATGTCGTTGTAGGAACACACGGGTCCGTCGCCGGCGATCGCCCGGAGCCGCTCGCGCAGCTCGACACACCGCCCCATGTCGATCTCGGCCGCGAGCGTGAACTCGGGCACCGTCGCCTTCGACGACGACATCCGCCGGGCCACGACCTGCTGGGCCCGGGTCGGCTCCTCCACCGTGACGTGGCCCTTGGGGCCGCCCGCCGACGTTGGCGGGTCGATCGCAGGCGGTGCCGGCGTGGACGCCGGTGGCGTCGCCCCGGCCGAACGGGTGGGCTCGGGCTCGACGCTGGGCGGTGACGGGTCCGGCCGGGTCCCGGCCGGCGATCGAGCCGGTGGATCGTGCCGCTCGACATCGGCACGCACGATCCGACCACCGGGGCCCGTGCCCGTCACACCGGCGAGATCGACCCCGCGCTCGCCGGCGATCCGCCGAGCGATCGGCGACGCACGCATCCGCTCCCCGGCGGCGGGCGGCGCCGGGCCGCCGGGAATCGCCACCATCGGCGGCGTCCCCTGCACGGCCGCCGCCGGCGAGACCAGCGGCGGGCCGGCGGGCGCCGGGCGGCCAGGCGTCGCCACGATCGGCGGCGTCCCCTGCACGGCCGCCGCGGGGGCGACCACGGGGGGCGCCACGCCGGCGGCCGGCGGCGAAGCCGGGCCGAGCCGGGCGATGGGGGCGCCGATCGGGAGCGTGTCGCCCTCGCCGGCGAGGAT
Organism: uncultured Solirubrobacterales bacterium; assembly: GCA_963742705.1. Taxonomy (GTDB): domain Bacteria; phylum Actinomycetota; class Thermoleophilia; order Solirubrobacterales; family Solirubrobacteraceae; genus Palsa-513. The sequence continues at coordinate 26,629 of CAVUMZ010000010.1, forward strand.
CTCCAGGCGGCCGTCGGCGTCCGCCTGGAAGGTCATCGTCGCCTTGTCGGTCTCGATCTCGACGAGATCGTCCCCGCGCCGGACCTCGTCGCCGGCGGCCTTCAACCACTTGAGTACCGTGCCCTCCTCCATCGAGTCTGACAACCGCGGCATCGAAATCTCAGACACGGCCGAGCGTTCCCAGGACGGCGTCGACGATCTGCGCCTCGTGCGGGAACGCGACCTGCTCGAGCGGTCGCGAGTACGGCATCGGGACGTCGGCGCCGGCGACGCGGGCGACCGGGGCGTCGAGGTGGTCGAATGCGTGCTCGGCGATCAGGGCCGACAGGTTGGCGCCGACGCCGCCGTGCGGCCAGCCCTCCTCGACGACGACGCAGCGGTTGGTCTCGCGGACCGAGGCGAGGATCGTCTCGAGGTCGAGCGGCCGCAGCGTGCGCGGGTCGATCACGCACGCCTCGATTCCGTGCTGGTCGGCGAGGATCACGGCGGCCGCCTCGGCCGTCACCGCCATCCGGGAGATGCCGACGATCGTGACGTCGGCGCCCTGGCGGCGGACGGCGGCCATGCCGAACGGGACGATCAGGTCGGGATCGTCGGGGACCTCGCCGCGTTGGCCGTAGAGGTACTCGTGCTCGATGAAGACGACCGGGTTCTCGTCGCGGATCGCCGCTTTCAGGAGGCCCTTGGCGTCAGCCGCGGTCGACGGCGCGGCGACGAGCAGCCCGGGCACGTGGAGGAACATCGCCTCCCACGAATGTGAATGGGTCGGCCCGAGCTGATGACCGGCGCCCTGAGGCATCCGCACGACGAGCGGGACCCGGACCTGGCCGCCGAACATGTAGTGGATGTGGGCGGCGTGGTTGACGATCTGGTCGAGCGCGAGCAGGGAGAAGTTGATCGTCATCAGCTCGACGACGGGTCGCAGCCCGGTCATCGCCGCGCCGACGCCCATGCCGACGATCGTGTTCTCGGAGATCGGCGTGTCGCGGACGCGCCGGTCGCCGAACTCGGCCAGCAGACCGGCGGTGACCTTGAAGGCGCCGTTGAAGACGCCGATGTCCTCCCCCATCAGCATCACCCGGTCGTCGCGGATCATCTCTTCGCGCAGCGCCGCGTTCAGTGCCTCGCGGTAGCGCATCACGGCCATGGCCACACGCTACCTGGAGGCGGTTGTGCGCAGGGCCGAGATCGAAGCCCCATAGACGCCTGCGATCGGCAACGGCGCCGCGGCGGCGTCGGCCGGCCAGTGGGTGCGGCGGTCGGCCCGGATCTCGTCGGCGAGCGCGACCACGACCGGCTCCCGCGGGTCGAGCGCAAGCGCCGCGCGGAGGGCCGGCCGCGGATCGCGGCCGATCGCCGCGAGCACGACCGCCATGCCGTACCGCGGCTCCCAGTTATTGGGGTCGTCGCGCACGGCGGACGCCATCTCCGCGACCGCACGGTCATGCTCGCGTCGCGCCGCAGCGCAGTAGGCAAGGATCTCGTGGGGGCCCTGGCGGAAGGCGAGCGGCTCGAGCGCGGTCTTGGCCGTGCTGGTCGCGGTGGCGCAATCGCCGGCGGCGAATGCCGCCGTGCTGGCGGCGACGTTGGTCTGAGAGACGGCGACCAGGGCCGGCGCGACCGCGACCAGCAGGACGGCGATCGCAGGCAGGGGGCGCCGGCGCCGCTCCGGTGAATGACCACCGCCGCCGAGCGCGGCGCCCGTGATGGCGAAGATCGGCAGGCTCACGGCCGGCATCTCCCAGTCCCAGTCGATGCCAGCGTGGATCATCCAGATCAGGACTGCGGCGAGGACGGTGGCGTAGAGCGGCCGGTGTGACTGCCGCATCCTGCGGACGATCGCGACCAGCATCGCGAGCAGGACTACGACGAGCAGGCCGAAGCCGACGAGCCCCAGCTCGTCGAGGTTCTCCACGTAGATCGAGTGCGCCTCCGTGACCTGGCCCTGCCCTTTTGGACGGTGGGCGTACCAGGCCAGCTCGAAAGTCCCGGCGCCCATCCCGACGACCGGCGCCATGTCGAATTCGTGCATGCCGACCCGCCAGACGCCGATGCGACCGTCGTTCGATGCATCGGTGAGGCGATCACGCAGCTGGACGTGCCCGGGTGAGCCGCGTATGAACCGGTGATACTGCGTCCCCACCGTGCTCGGCAGGCCGACCGCGAGGGCGCCGGCCACGGCCAGGACGAGAGCGGCGCCCCACGCCGTGCGCGCGGCTGCGACCGGCACCGGATGGCGACCGCCGAAGCGTACGAGCGGTCCGTCGACGCCGCTGAGAACCGCCCGTGCGAGGCCGGCGCCCAGCGCACAGAGACCGACGACGACGGCGACGTGATGGCCCTCGCTGGCCTGAATCGTGCTTCGGTTGAGTGTCTGCGCGAGCGACGTGGCCCGGTAGGTGACGATCACCGCGATCGCCATCGGCGGTGCGATCGCCGCCACGGCGCTCAGCAGCGACAGCGGGCGCCCGAGGACCAGGTAGACCGCGAGCCCGACGATTCCGGCCGCGATCGCGCCGCGCGAGAAGGTGAGCAGGAGGGTGGCGGCCAGGAGCGGCACCGGCACGGCGCACAGCGCCTTGGACAGGCGCGACTCGCGGTCGTCGCTCGTCAGCCCGACGCAGAGGATGATGCCGAGCACCGCGAGCAGCCCGAGCGCGTTCCAGTAGGTCAGCGGATAGCTGATGCGCTGGGTGTCGAGGCTCGCGGCGATCGGCCACAGACGGGGCACGGCGCGCGACAGGAAGGCGGCCAGGCAGACGAACGAGATGCCGAGCACCAGCCCGCGCATGACCCGGCGCAAGTCGGCCGGGCCCGTGACCGCGGTCGCCGCGAGCACGAAACCGAGCCCGTAGACGAGCGCCAGGTCGGCCTCCCGCAGCGCACGCTCGGGCGAATGCGACCAGCTGCCCGACAGCAGCACCCAGGCCGCGTAGACGGCGAGCGCGCCGATGATCATCGGCGTCAGCCGCCCGCCGGGCAGAGTCGCGGCCCCCAGGATGAGCCTGGCCGCCAGGATCAGGCCGAGGATCACGGCAACCAGTGCCGGGGGCGCCGGGAAGAAGCCGCCGGCTTCGAAGGAGAGGTAGACGACGGCCGCGCCCGGCACGAGCAGGAGCGCGCGCGAGCCGATCAGCCCGACGATCGCCGCCTGGTCGGGATGCTTGCGAGCGCGAAGGCCCGCCAGCAGCAGCAGGCCGATCGAGATCAGGAGCCCGACGCCGCTGCCCGGCCTGCCGATGCCGATGCAGACGTAGCCGAGAATCGCCACGCCCAGCAGGCCGGCCGCAATGGTCAGACGTCCACGGATGGGCTCAGCCTAGATCCTCAGGGTCAGCAGCGGCGGCGTGCGGGCGGGACGGTCGAGCCGGCGCCAGCCCACGACCGAGGAGCAAGACGGGGCGGGCGCGAGGACGCCCGCCCCCTGGCTACAGAATCACGCTGAAGCCGCCGGGGAACGACGAGGTCGCCGGGGCGTAGTTGGCGTCACCCGAGTAGTGGGCGGTGATCTCGTGAACTCCGGTCACGGCCGGCGTGTAGCGCGTCCGACAGCTCCCGCCACGGTTCAGCGTGCAGGTCGGCGGGTTGAACGTGCCGGCTCTGCTACTCGTCCAGGTGATCGTCCCGGTCGGCCGACCGCGTCCGACGCCGATGACTACGGCGAAACACCCGACTGAGTGATCGACGCGGAGACTCACGATCGGGCCGCAGACGACGAGGAGGAGGACCTGCCTCTGCCCGTACACGGCCGCGGCTGCGCTCGCCGGGGGTGTGACTCCACCAGTCGCCGCGCCGAGTCCAGCCGTGGTGCCGGGAATCGTCACCGGCGGGCGCGAAGGAGCTGGCCGGCTGCCGAAGAGCGAGCCGGCGTTCAAGAAGGAGGTGACGTTCGGCAGCGAGATGCCGCCGATGGAGAAGGCGGTGGCCGAGCCGGTGCCGATCGCCCCGATCATGATCAACGTGGTGAGCAGGGTTCTTTTGCGCATGAGTCCGCCTCTCGTGGCGCGCGCTGCGACGGCACGCCTCATTGTCCGTGTCTTGATCTGGTCCAGCTCGAGGTCGCTAGCGTGGTAGCGGTCGCGGCGGAGAACATCAGCCACGTCTCTCAACTCGGGCGGGAGCTCCCCGTGGTCGAATTGGCTCATCTCCTGTTTGTACGGATGGCGCGGGCAATTCCCGACATCGATCGCTATATTCGTCCGGGCGACGTCGCTTAGACATTCCGAATTCGATCGGCTCTACGCCGCGCACGCGCGGCCGCTGCTGGCCTTCCTGATGTATCGAACCGGCGATCGGTCGCTGGCCGAGGATCTCGTCGGCGATACGTTCGAGCGCATCCTGCGGGCGCGGCGACGATTCGATCCGCGGCGGGGAAGCGAGAAGACGTGGCTATACGCGATCGCGCTCAACTGCCTGCGCGACGACGCGCGACGGCGTTCGGCTGAGACCCGCGCGCTCGAGCGAACCGGCGCGCCGACGCAGATGGGCCCCGCCGCCCCGGGGGCAGACGCCGTAGCGGACAGGGATCTAGTGCGCCGCGGCATGGCGGTGCTCTCCGATGACGAGCGGCTCGCCGTCTCGCTGCGGTACGGCGCCGATCTAACGATGCCGGAGATCGCGCGGGTGATCGGCGAGCCGCTGACAACCGTCGAGGGCCGCATCTACCGGGCGCTCGGCAAGCTGCGGACCGAGCTCGCGGCAGCCCGCGAATAGGCGATGGGTTACCGGCCCCGTCCGGCAGCAACGTGCGGGATCGTCCGGAGCAGGATCTTCAGGTCGATCCAGAGCGACCAGTTGGCGATGTAAAGGTAGTCGACCTTCACCATCTCGACCAGCGAGACGCGGTTGCCGAGTGTTTGCCACGGGCCGGTCATGCCGGGCTTGAGGTGCAGCCGGCTGCGGTCGCTGCCGAGCACCCGGGCGTCCTCGTCGATTACGAGCGGCCGCGGCCCGACAAGACTCATCTCGCCGCGCAGAACGTTGATCAGCTGCGGAAGCTCGTCGAGGTTAGTGCGGCGCAGCCACCGGCCGACGCGCGTGATGCGCGGGTCGTTGGCGATCTTGAAGATTCCGTGCGTCTCGTTGAGCGCCAGCAGGCCCTCCTTGAGCGCCTCGGCGCCGTCGACCATCGTGCGCAGCTTGATCATCTCGAAGTGCTTGCCGTCCTGACCTACGCGGGTCTGGCGGAAGAACGCCGGGCCGGGACTGTCGAGCCGGATCAGCAGCGCCGCGACCGCCATGGTCGGCAGGGCGACCACAAGCAGCGCCGCCGTTGTTGCCACGTCGAAGGCGCGCTTGATCGCCATCGACGAGCGCGTCAGGCCGAAGCGAGGCATGCCGAGCAGCGTCACCCCGCCGACGTCATCGAGCACGACCGAGCTGCCGACGGCCTCGAGGACGCCCGGTAGCAGGCTCACTCGCAGGCCGGTCTCCTTCGCCCGACGGACGAGCTCGAGCGTCTCCGCTGGGCGCAGCGTCTCGTCCGGAGCGATGATGATCCGGTGGATCTGCTCGGCGCTCGCCATCTCGTGCAGCCGCGAGGCGTCGTCGAGCGCCCGATCCAGCGACACTGCCCCGACGAGCGAGACGCTCCGCTGCCCGGCCAGCGGCCCTTGAAGGCGATCTAATGCGCGGTCATCGCCGAGCACCAGGCAGCGCTCCGGGGGCGACGTCACCGCGGCGACCGTGCGCGCCAGTGATCTGCCCCCGCTCAGGCTGACGGTGAGCGCGCCCCAGAGCGCGGCCATCGCCGCGGTCCCGGGAGCGCCAAGCACCGTCAGATGCCGCGTCACCCAGACGAGGATCGTGAAGGTCGAGGCGAGGCTGATCAGTAGCGGGAGCTCGTCGATGGTCGACTTTCGCACAACCAGCTCGTCGTGGTCGTACAGCCCGAGAACCTTCGACGTGACCATCATCAGCGGGATCAGCAGCAGATACCAGACGCGTAGCTGGTCGCCCCCGACGAAGCTGACCGCAAGCGGGACCGAAGCCGCGGCGGCGCACATGTCGGCGACAGCGAGGGCATGCCGGTAACGGCGCTCGCGGCACCCCACCTGCTCAAGCGGATCGACTTCGGCCAGCCGCAGTCGCGAGGGTCGCCGCACTGGACTGGGCCAGCGAATGGCACGACGTACTGATCCCGACGCGAAGGCGGCGCGTTGGCGTCGCTGCGTCGCAGACGGCGTCTCCTGCTGGGATTCGGCGCGCCAGGCGCTCAGCGTGCCTCTCGCGATTAGCACCCGATGTCTCCTCCGTCGGGCGTTTCCTGGCTGCCCGTCAACGGTGTTCACTGATGTCCACCGGCCCACCATCGCCGAGAAATTGAGCACTTCCGGCCCCCCGGGCCAGAGGGTACCGCTTCGACGCGTTCGTGCTCTGCGAGCTCGCGCGTACCAAGATTCACCGCTTTGCCGCGCTCGCGCCGTCGGGTGACGAGACCGTCGCGCTGCGCGTCCTCACCAGAACCCGCGAGGACCTCGTCGGCGTTCGCGTTCACCTCGCCAACCAGCTCCGCGCCGAGCTCGACGCGTCGTGGCCCGGCGGCCGGCGCATCTTCGCTGACGTCGAGAGCCTGACGAGCCGCTTTCCTCGCCCGCTACCCCAGCCCGAGCGACGCACGCACACTGGGCCCCAAGCGCCTCCAAGGCTTCCTCGACCGGCACGCCTACAGCGGACGCCGCCCCGTCGAAGACCTCCTCGAGCGGTTGCGCGAAGCACCGATCGCCGCGCTCGGCGAACTCGAAGCCCAAGCGCGCCGTGACGCCGTCGCCGGTCTCATCGCCGTGCTCAGCCCGATCGTCAACCAGATCCGGCGGCTCACCAGCCAGATCGCCGACGCGGTGCGCACCCACCCCGACGGGCCGATCTTCCTCTCCTTCTTCAAAGACCCCAAAAGCGTCGTCACCGCAGCCGGACTGCTCGCCGAAATCGGCGACAACCGCGCCCGCTACCCCACCCGCGACAGCCTCGCCGCCGACGCCGGCCAAGCCCCCGTAGCCAAAGAATCCGGCAAATCCCGCCACGCCACGTTCCGCTGGGCCTGCGACAAACGCCTCCGCGCCCACTTCGGCACGCTCGCAGACAGCACCCCAGGGCACACGACATCCGCGCGGGCCCGCGCGGCGTCGGCGATCGGTCCGGAGCGGATCCGTTGACACAGGCTGCACGCTAGAGAAGGCACCGGCGAGATCTCTCCGACCACGAGTCCAGGCCAGGCGAAGCGCTCGTCCAAACTCGCCGGTGTCGACGTGGCGCGAGCGTCCGCGACGCGGCCGGCCCAGCCGCCGCGGGGCGGGGCAGACGGGCCGGGCCTCGTATGATTGGAAGGTGGCCGAGTCCTCCTACGACTGTGTCGTGATCGGTTCCGGACCCGGCGGATACGTCGCCGCGGTGCGGGCGTCGCAGCTCGGCATGAAGACGGCGATCGTCGAGCGCGACGCGATCGGCGGACGCTGCCTCAACTACGCCTGCATCCCGGCGAAGGCGGTGCTGCGGGTGGCCGACGTGCTCAGCGAGGTGCGCGAGGCCGGGACGTTCGGGGTCGTCGTCGGCGCGCCGACCGTCGACTTCGACGCTGTGGTGGCGCGTCGGCGACGGGTCGTCAAGACGCTCACGGGCGGCGTCGCCGGGCTGATGAAGAAGAACGGCGTTGACGTGATCGCCGGCCATGGGGCCGTGACCGACGACGGCAACGTGCGGATCGGCGGCAGCTTCGACGGGACGGACATCGCCGCCGGCGTCGTCATCCTCGCGACCGGGTCGGTCAAGCGCCCGATCCCCGGAACGAGCTTCGGCGGGCGGGTCATCGGCACCGAGGAGGCTTGGGGCCTGACCGAGCTGCCGCCACGAATGGCCGTCGTCGGGGCCGGGCCGTCGGGCGTCGAGATCGCGTCTGCCTATGCGCGCCTCGGCACCGAGGTGCTGCTGCTGGAAGCGCTCGACCGGGTGCTGCCGACCGAGGACGCGGAGATCTCGAAGCTCGTCGAGCGGGGCCTCGGCAAGCAGGGAATGAAGATCCACACGTCAACGCGGGTTGTCGACGTCGACGCGCGGGCGGACTCCGTCGCCTTCAACCACGGCGGCGAGGCGGCCGCCGTCGACTACCTCGTCATCGCCGCCGGCCGCGGCCCCGACGTCGAGGGATTGGGCCTCGTCGAGGCCAGGATCGCCCTCGATGAGCGTGGGCTGATCGCGGTCGACGGAGCGATGCGCACGTCGCTCGCCGGGGTGTCTGCCATCGGCGATCTCGTCGCCGGCCCGGCTCTGGCGCACAAGGCCTCGGAGGAGGCGATCATCGCCGTCGAGGCGGCGGCCGGCCGCGAAACCGAGCCGATCGTCTACGAGGACATTCCGCGGGCGACCTTCTGCATGCCGAACGTCGCGAGCTTCGGGCTCACCGAAGCCCAGGCGCGCGAGCGCGGCCACGACGTCGTCGTCGGCCGCGTCCAGTACGGGGCGGTCGGGGCGGGGACGGTCTACGGCGACCGCACCGGCCTTGTGAAGATCGTCGGCGAGCGCCGGTACGGCGAGCTGCTCGGCGGCCACATCGTCGGCGCCAAGGCGACCGAGCTGATCCAGGAGCTCGTCAACGTGCGCGCGCTCGAGGGCGGCTACGCCGAGGTCGCCCGGATCGTCCACGGCCACCCGACGCTCGCCGAAGCAGTGATGGAGGCTGCCCGGGACGCCGACGGCTGGCTGATCCACGGCTAAGCGGTCTGTGGTCACCGGCGCGTTCTACTTCGACCTCGCAAGCCCGGAGGCCTATCTGGCGGCCGAGCGGGCGCTCCAGGTCCTCCCCGGCCCGTGTGAGTGGCGTCCGATCCTGGCGAGCCGGCTGCCGGGCGCCGAGACCTTCGAGGGCTACCGCTGCGCCGAGGAGGAAGTGATCTTCCGGTCCGAGCTCGAGCGCCGGGCCCGTCAGGCCGGCCTCCAGCCGCTGCGCTGGCCGGCCCCGTTCCCGTTCGACAGCGCCCTGGCGATGCGGGTCGCCACCTACGCCCGGCAGCTCGGCCGCACCGTGGCCTTCGCCCAGGCGGCCTTTCGCCAGGCGTTCGCCGGCGGCCACGCGCTGTCGGTCCCTGACAACGTCGTGATCGCCGCGGCTGCCTGCGAGATGCACCCGACCGCGGTCCTCAAGGCGGCCGGGACCCGCGGCGTGGCCGACGCGCTGGCGCGGGCGACCGACGCCGCCCGCGAGCTCGGCGTCACCGACGTGCCGGCGGTCGTCGTCGGCGACCGGGTGCTCGTCGGCGAGCGCTGCCTCGAACAGGCCGGCGAGCTGCTGCGTCAGCCCGGCGGGCTGCCGGCATGATCGCCAAGCAGGCTTACCGCCTGATCGTGACGCGGGCCGGACGAATGCCGTCGGCCCTGGCCCGGACCGAGCGCGTCGATCACATCGAGGTGGTCGAGATCGATTCGGGCGAAGCGGTCCTGTTCTGGGATTGCGCGCCCCAGCAGGCGAGCCGGATGGCGCGGGCGCTGCGGGCCGACCTGGCCCAGCTCGAGCCCCATGCCTTCATCGCGCGCTGGCGCCGCTTCGGCCAGGACTGACGCGGCTCAGCCCGTACGGTCGCCGAGTACGGCGGCGAGCACCCGGCCGAGGTCGCCGACGAGGCTGCCGAGGCCGGCGCCGGCTCCGGCTACGGCGCTGCCGAGACCGGTGCCCGTGTTGGTCACGAGCGACCCGACAGGCTGGCTGACGGGCGCGAGCGCAGCGCCGACGCCGCCCGTCGCCTGGCTCACCGCCCCCCCGAGATCGCCGGTCGCCTGCGTGACGACGGTGCCGACGCCCTGCGTGACCCCGTTGACCGTGTGGCCGAGCGGCGTGCCGGTCGCCGCCGGCTGCGACGGCGGGGTCGCGGCGGGTGGCGACGCCGTCGCGGCAGGTCCGGACGGCGGCGTGGCGGCCGGCGTCTGCGCGGCCGGCGTCTGCGCGGTCGGCGCGCCGCCACTGCTCGGCGCGCCGCCACTGCTCGGCGCGCCGCCGCCGCTCGGCGCGGGCGGGGTCACCGGCGACTGGCTCGCCGGTACCGGGACGGCCGCGACGAGCACCCCGGCACCCCCGGTCGACTGACGGCCGTGCGGGCCGCCGTGGGCGGCGCCGAGCGGAACGCCCGGGCCCGAGACGAGCTGGCCGAGCGAACCAAGGCCGCCGAGGCCACCGGCGCCGACGGCAACCGCCACGGCGATCAGCGCGACGACCGGCACGAGCGTCGCGGCCGCCCCGGCCAGGAACACCTGGCGCAGCCAGACGGTGACCAGTCCCATGACGTCGATCGTAGATCATCGACCCGTCGCCTCGGGACAGGTGGCGGCGACCGGCGGACCAGCTAACGTCGCCCGTGAATGCGGTTGCGGCGGCTGTCGATGGCCCGGGTGCTGAGCGCGGCGCTGGTCGGCATCGCGGTGATCCTGGCCGCGATCACCGGCCTGGGCATCGCGGCCCTCTACCACGCCCGCCAGCGCTACGAGGACCAGCTGTCGGTGACCAGCGGCCTCCAGGTCGCGGCCGCCAACCTGCTGGCCGCGGCGACGATCGAGGAGGCACAGTTCGCGCGGCCGGCGGGCCAGCGCGCGCCGGCCGCGATCGCCCAGGCGACGGGCGCCCACGCCGCCGCCGCGGCACAGGGCGAGGTCCTTGCCGGGGCAGCCCCGGATGCCGCCACCAACCGCTTCCTCGGGGCCGAGACGCGCGCCGAGCGGGCGGCGCGGGACCTGGCCGGGCGGGCCCGGGCGATCGGTCCGCGGACGCGCCGCCTGATCGCCGTGCACCTGAGTCGGGCCCGCCACGCGAGCGTGCGGCTCGCCACGCGCCAGGCGGTCCGGCGCGACGACGCCCGCCGGGCGGCGACGAACGCGACGCGGCGGGCGCTGGTGGCGATCGTCGTCAGCGGCGGCTTCGCCCTGCTCGCCGTGCTGCTGCTCGTGGCGGCGCTCGTGCGGACGATGCGCCGGCCGCTCGGCGAGCTGGTCGACGCGACGCGGCAGATGGCCGGCGGCGATCTCTCGACGCGCGTCGCGCCGAGCGGCCCAACCGAGCTGCGGACGCTGGGCGAGGCGTTCAACCGCATGGGCGACGACCTGGCCGCCACCACGGCGGAGCTCGACGCCGAACGGCGGCGGCTGGCGATCACGATCGAGAGCCTCGGCGACGGTTTGATCCTGTGCGAGCCCGACGGCCGCGTCGCGGCGGCCAACCCGCGGGCCGGCGAGCTCGTGGCCGAGCTGCGCCCGGGCCGGCGGGCCGACGACCCGGGCAGCCCCCTGCCCCGGTTGGCCGACGCCCTGCGCGGCGAGGTCATCGTCGAGCGGCCCGGGGGCCAGACACTGGCGATCACCGCCGCCCGCCTCGGCGCGGCGCGGTCGACGGCCGGCCGCGGCGGCCCGGGCGCGGGGGCCGGCGTGATCTGGACGGTGCGCGACGTGACCGAGCGGGCTCGCCTCGAGCGGGCGAAGACCGACTTCGTCGCGACGGCGTCGCACGAGCTGCGCAGTCCGCTGACGTCGATCAAGGGCTACGCGGAGCTCCTCGGGTCGACCGGGAGCCTGACCGAGCGCCAGAGCGAGTTCGTGCGGATCATCGCCCTCTCGGCGAATCGGCTGACCGATCTCGTCAACGACCTGCTCGACGTGGCGAAGATCGAGGCGGGCAACGTCGAGCTCTACCGGCGGGCGACCGATCTGCGGGCGGTCGTGCTCGAGGCGGTCGAGCTCATCCGGCCGCGACTGTCCGACAAGCACCAAGTGCTCGAGCTGGACGTCGACCAGCCGCTCGCCCAGGCGCTGGTCGACCCGGGTCGGGTCCGTCAGATCGTGACGAACCTGCTCACCAACGCCCACCTCTACACCGGTGACGGCGGGACGATCAGGGTCGGGCTGCGGGCGGCGGCGGGCGGCCTGCAGATCGCCGTCGCCGACACCGGACGCGGCATGACCGCCGACGAGCGGGCCCGCGTCTTCGAGCGTTTCTACCGGGGCGAAGGGTCGCGGGCCGAGCGAGGGACCGGCCTCGGCCTGGCGATCGTCAAGTCGCTCGTCGACCTCCACGCCGGGCGGATCGAGTTCGACAGCCAGCCCAACGTCGGCACGACCTTCACGGTCACGCTGCCGCGGGCGTCGGTCGAGGCCGGCCGGGTGCCCACGTCGACAATCGCCGGGCGCCGGGTGCTGGTCGTCGACGACGAGCCGAAGATCACCGCCCTGATCGCCGAGAAGCTGGGGGCGCTCGGCGTCGACACGGTGCGCGTCCACTCCGGGCGGGACGCGCTCGCCCGGCTACGGGCCGAGCGCTTCGACGCGGTCACGCTCGACGTGCTGATGCCGGGCATGAACGGGATCGACACGCTCCGGGCGATCCGGGCCGAGCCGCGCACGCGGCTGGTGCCGGTCGTGTTCGTCTCGGTCTTCGCCGACCACGGCGTGCTCGCCGGCGAGTGGGTCGTGCCGAAGCCGATCGACAGCGGCGAGCTCGGTGCCGTGCTGGCGGTCGCCGTCGCCTCGGGGCGGACGCGGGTGCTGGCGATCGGCCGCGACGAGATGCGCGGACAGCTGGCGCCGGCGCTCGACCGCCTGGGTGTCGAGTACCACTGGGAGACCGGAGCGGCGGCGGCCGGCGCGGCGTGCGCCCGGGCGCGCTACGAGGTGGCGCTGATCGACGCCGGACTCAGCGACCCGCAGGCCGTCGTCGACGCCATCGCGCTGCGCGGCCGGCGGACCGGACGCGCGATGATCTTCTTCTCCGGCGACACCGGACCCGCAGAGACCCGGCTGGGCGTACCGGTGCTGCCGGTGGAGCAGGCGGCGCGGGCGGTGCGGACGGCCCTCGGTGATATAGAAGAGACCCCCCGCCCGGCGAGGAAGGCTGATCGAACGTGACGACGCCACCAGAGGAGCCCAGTCCGGTCGGCCCGGGCGTGATCGCGGACCTGCGGGCCGAGCTGGCGCTTCAGGAGGCGCGGGCCAACGACAAGGAGCGCCAGCTCGAGCGCTACGCGGCCGACCTGCGGGAGACCTTCAAGCAGGAACGGGCGCGCACGCAGGAGCTGCACAAGTCCTACATGGCCACGGTCCGGGCGCTGGCCAACGCCGTCGAGGCGCGCGACGCCTACACCGGCAAGCACGCGGAGCGCGTCTCGGCCTACGCGCTGATGATCGCCGAGGCCGCCGGCCTGGAGATGGCCGGCGACCGGGAGATCGAGTTCGGCTTCCTGCTCCACGACGTCGGCAAGGTCGCCGTACCCGACGCGATCCTCTTCAAGCCCGGACGGCTGACCCCGGAGGAGCGGCTCGTGATCGAGCAGCACCCGGTGACCGGCTACCAGATCGTCCGCGAGATCGACTTCCTCGGGCAGGCGCGCGATGTGATCCGCCACCACCACGAGCGCTACGACGGCAACGGCTATCCCGACCGGCTGCGCGGCGAGGCGATCCCGCTGTCGGCGCGCGTCTTCGCCGTGGCCGATGTGCTCGACGCCTTGACCACCGAGCGGCCCTACCGCGCCCCGTCGTCGATCGCGCAGGCCCGGGAGATGATCGCCGCGGGCGCGGGCGCGCACTTCGACCCGGCGATCATCGCCGCGTTCGGCGAGATCAGCGAGGCGGCGCTCGACGCCGTCCGCGTCGAGGTCTCATGAGCCGGCGGCGGGCGGTCCTCGTCGTCGACGACGACCCGTTCATCCGGGGCCTGCTGCTGACGACACTGGAGGATGTCGCCCACTTCGAGCTGTTCGAGGCGGCCGACGGCGAGGAGGCGGTTGTCGTTGCCGTGCGCGAGCAGCCCGAGCTCGTCTTCCTCGACATCGACATGCCCCGCCTCGACGGCATCGAGGCCTGCCGGCGGATGCGCGCCGACCCGGGGCTCGTCGACGCGACGATCGTGATGCTCACCGCCTCGGCCGAGGACTCGGCCCGCCACCGTGCACAGGCGGCGGGCGCGGACCTCTTCCTGACCAAGCCGTTCAGCCCGCTCGACCTGCTGCGGATGGTCGACCGGCTCGGGGACGGGGACTGACGCTATCGTGAGTTGATGCCAGACGAGCCGGCGGTCCAGGGGTCGGGTGGCCTGCCTCCGGACGCCGGGACGGCCCGGGAATGGCTCGCGACGATGGTCCTTATCCGCCGCTTCGAGGAGCGTGCCGGTGAGATGTACGCCAAGGCGAAGGTCGGCGGCTTCCTCCATCTGGCGATCGGCGAGGAGGCGACGATCGTCGGCGCGGCGCGTGCCCTGCGCGAGCACGACTACCTGATCTCGACCTACCGTTCCCACGGTCACGCTCTGGCCCGGGGGACGAGCCCGGAGGCCGTGATGGCCGAGCTCTTCGGCAAGGTCGACGGCTGCTGCAAGGGCCGCGGCGGGTCGATGCACATGTTCGACCTCGACCGGCGCTTCATGGGCGGCTACGGGATCGTCGGCGGCAACCTCCCGCTGGCGGCCGGCTTCGGCCTGGCGTCCGACTACCTCGCCACCGACGACGCGACGCTGTGCACCTTCGGCGACGGGGCGAGCAACCAGGGGACCTTCGGCGAGACGATGAACCTCGCCGCCCTGTGGCATCTGCCGGTCGTGTTCATGGTGACCAACAACCGCTTCGGCATGGGCACGTCGCTCGAGCGCCACTCGGCGGTGACCGACCTCGTGCGCAAGGGTGAGAGCTTCGGCGTCCCGGGCATGCGCTGCGACGGGATGGACGTCGTCGACACCCACGCTGTCTGTCTCGAGGCGCTGCGAATCGCCCGCGACGAGCGCCGGCCGGTCCTAGTCGAGGCGCTGACGTACCGCTTCCGCGGCCACTCGATGGCCGACCCGGAGGAGTACCGGACCAAGGAGCAGGTGGAGGAGTGGCGGCTGCGCGACCCGCTCCGCGGCTACGGCGACCGGCTGGAGGCCGCCGGTGTGATCACCGCGCCGGAGCGCGATCAGATCGACGCGCAGGCGATGGCCCGCGTCGACGCGGCGGTCGAGTTCGCCGAGCGCTCGCCCTTCCCCGGGCCGGAGTCGCTCTACGACGACGTCTACGTGCTCGGCGACCAGGTCAAGGGGATGTACTGGTAGGAGCCTGGATCCGCGCCATCACGCGCACGAGCTTCCAGAACAGCCAGGACCCGCAGCCGATCACCAGCAGGCACACGATCAGCGCCAGGGCGTTGGAGGCGACGATCAGCAGCAGGCAGAAGTAGAGGACGGTCACGGCGACCAGCGCCTGGAACGCGAGGACGGCCCAGTAGCGCCGCCGCACCATCCCCCACACGCCGACGGCCATCACCCCGCTGAAGCTGAGGATGCCCGGCCCGGGGTGGCGGCCGTTGATCTTGACCCCGACCGCGTAGGCGATCAGGTTGCCGAGCCCGAGCAGGGCGGCGATGGCGATCGAAACGGCGAGCGCGGCCGGCAGTTCTCCGGGCGCGAGCGGCTCGAGGTCGGCACGGACGACGGCCGCGCGCTGCTCGGAACGGGACTCTTTCGGAGCGGCCTCGGGTTTGCGGGCGGCGGGCGGAGGGCTCGGGCGCGGCCGGCTCTCGGCCATGGGTCGGGGCTTGCGACGCTTAGGCGGTTCGCTCAAGCTCACTCCTGCGCAGCGCCCGCGCCGCGGCGACCGGGTCGTCGGCGGCGGCGATCGCCCGGACCACGGCGATTCGCCGAGCCCCGGCGGCCCGGACGGCGTCGACGTTGGCCGCGTGGATCCCGCCGATCGCGAAGAACGGGACGGTCGCGTGGGCCGCCGCGTAGCGGACGAGCTCGAGGCCGACGGCCGGCCGACCGGGCTTGGTCGGCGTGGCGTGGACCGGGCCGACGCCGATGTAGTCGGCGCCGGTGGCCGCGTCGATCTCGGCCGGCGTGTGGGTCGAGAGGCCGATCAGGAGATCGTCGCCGACGATCTCCCGGGCCGACGCCGGCGGCATGTCGGTCTGGCCGACGTGGACGCCGTCGGCTCCGGCCGCGAGCGCGAGCCGGGGGTCGTCGTTGACGATGAAGAGGACACCCCGCTCGGCGCAGCGCGCGGCGACGTCCCGGGCGGCCGTGAGCAGCTTGCGCGGCCACACCCGCTTCTCGCGCAGCTGGAGGATGTCGACACAGTCAAGCGGGGCCGACGCGAGTTGGCCGAGATCGCAGATCAGGTAGAGGCTGGCGCGCGCGAGCGCCGCCCGACGTTCGTCGGCCGTCACCCGCGGAGTGTGGCAGCCGCCACCGGGTCGCGCCGGTCGGGTCATGACGACGTTGGTGCTCGGCACCCCTCGCCCGGCCGAGCGAACGCGCGGCCTCGACGTGTCGCCAGGCGAGGAGCGAGCGGCGATCAGCCAGCTGCTCGGCTCCCGCCGATCGCCGATCGCCTGCGTGCGCGACCACTAGCATCCGGACCATGACCCAGCCGGATGTCCTCGTGGTCGGCGGCGGCGTGATCGGACTCGCCGTCGCCTGGCGCTGCGCCCAGCAGGGACTGGCCGTGACGCTGGTCGAACGCGACGCGCTCGGCCGGGGCGCGTCGCACGTGGCCGCCGGAATGCTCGGGCCGGTGGCCGAGGCTGGCTACGGACCGGCCGCCGGGCGGCTGCTCGAGCTCGGGCTCACCTCCGCGCGCCTGTGGCCGGACTTCGCCGCCGAGCTCGCCGCGGCGTCGGGGACGCGGTCGCGCCTGCGCGACGGCGGCACGCTCGTGGTCGCCCGCGACGCCGACGAGGCCGTCAGGCTGGAGCGTGAGCTCGCCTTTCGCCGTGAGCTCGGCCTCGATGTGGTGCGGCTGCGCCCGAGCGCTGCCCGCGGGCTCGAGCCGGCGCTGGCGCCGACCCTGCGGCTCGCCGTCTCGGTGCCTGCCGAGCAGAGCGTCGACCCGCGCTGGGTGCTCCCGGCGCTTGCCCGGGCCGCCCGCACCGCCGGCGCGCAGCTGCTCGAGCGGACAGCCGTCCTCGGCCTGGTCGGTCGGCACGACGGCCGTGGCGGGCGCGTCGAGGGCGTCCGCGTCGACCACGGTAAAACCCTGCGCGCGGCGGCCGTCGTCATCGCCGCCGGGGCGTGGTCGGGCGGCCTCGGCGCGGCGGCGGTGCGGCCGGTCAAGGGCCAGATCATGCGGCTGCGCGACCCGGCCGGGCCCGGGCTGCTCGAGCGCGTGGTCCGCTTCGACGGCGGTTATCTGGTGCCGCGCGGCGACGGCCAGTACGTGCTCGGGGCGACCGTCGAGGAGCGTGGGTTTGACCGGGCGGTGACCGCCGGGGCCGCCTACCAGCTGCTGCGCGACGCGTCCGAGCTCGTCCCCGGCGTGCTCGAGCTCGAGCTGGTCGAGCACGCGGCCGGGCTGCGCCCGGGCACGCCCGACAACCTGCCGCTGATCGGGCCGGGTGACCGCGACGGGCTGCTGCTGGCGACCGGCCACTACCGCAACGGCATCCTGCTCGCGCCACTCACGGCCTCGCTGATGGTCGACGCCCTGGCGGGCGCGCTCGTCGGATGATCGTCGTCAACGGCCAGCCGCGGCCCGGGGCCGAGACGGTCGCCGCCCTCCTCGGCGAGCTCGGCGTCGGCGCCCGGGGTGTGGCCGTCGCCGTCGACGGAGAGGTCGTGCCGCGTTCTGAGTGGGACGCGCGCGAGCTGGCCGACGGCGCCCGCGTGGAGGTGGTCGGTGCTATCCAGGGAGGGTGAGGCCACCGGCCTTTCGATCGGCGGGCGGATGCTCCAGTCGCGCCTGCTGCTCGGCACCGGCGGCTTCGACAGCCTCGATCTGCTCGCCGGGGCGATCGAAGCGTCCGGGACGGGGTTGGTCACGGTCGCCCTGCGCCGGATCGACCCGGGCGCCCGCGGGTCTCTGGTCCACGTCCTCGACTCCGCCGGAGTCGAGCTGCTGCCGAACACGGCCGGCTGCCACACGGCCCGCGACGCGGTGCTGACGGCCCGGCTGGCCCGGGAGGCGTTCGCGACGGATCTCGTCAAGCTCGAGGTGATCGGCGACGAGCGGACGCTCCTGCCCGACGCGCCCGAGCTCCTGGCGGCGGCCGAGGAGCTCGTCGCCGACGGCTTCGTCGTCCTGCCCTACACGAACGACGACCCGATCATGGCCCGGCGGCTGGAGGACGTCGGCTGCGCCGCGGTGATGCCGCTCGGCTCGCCGATCGGCAGCGGCATGGGCATCTGCAACCCGTACAACGTCACCCTGATCTGCGAGGCAGCCGGCGTGCCGGTGATCCTCGACGCCGGTATCGGCACGGCGTCGGATGCAGCCCTGGCGATGGAGCTCGGCTGCGACGGCGTGCTCTGCGCCAGCGCGATCTCGCGGGCCCGCGACCCGATCGCGATGGCCCGGGCGATCGCCGGCGGCGTCACCGCCGGGCTGGCAGCCCGCGGCGCCGGGCGCATCCCCCGTCTGCGCCACGCCCGGGCCTCGACGACCGCCGAGGGCCTGGCCGAGCTTTGATCGACGACATCGCCGATGCCTGGGAGGCCGCCTGGTCGGGCCGCGACCCCGGCGCCTTCGGCGACGTGTGCGCACCCGACGTCCACTATGAGGACCCGTTGACCGTCACCCCGCTGCTGGGCCCGGGCGCGATCGCCGGCCACGCCGCCCGGGCCTGGTCGGCGTTTCCCGACCTGGTGGCGAAGCGCGGGGGCGAGCGCCTGGGCGGCGGCCGCTTCGTCGCGCTGCCGGTGAAGCTTTCCGGGACGAACACCGCCGCGCTGGAGTCGCTGCCGCCGAGCGGGGCGCCGATCGCGCTGCACGTCGTCTTCTACTGCGAGCTCGACGCCGAGGAGCGGCGGCTGTGGCGGGTGCGCGGCTTCTTCGACGCCTACGCCGCCGGCGTCGAGCTCGGGATCCTTCCCCGGCGGGGGTCGATGCGCGAGCGGGCGCTGCTGATGATGCAGGGCTACGGCCTGCGGCTCGGGCGGTAGGACGTCAGCCGGCGCGGACGATCAGCACGCCGGACATCGTCGACGGGTGGATCGTGCAGACGTAGCGCAGGAGTCCGGGCTTCGCCGGGACGTAGACGAAGCGGGCGCCGGGGGCGAGCCGCGGTGAGGAGATCGTCGCCCCGTCCGGCGTCGTGACGGTGTGGGCGACGGTGTCGCGGTTGATCCACTCGACCGGGCGGCCGACGGTCGTCGTGATCGTGTGCGGTCCGAAGGCGAGGTTGCGGATGGTCACGCGGACGGCGTTGGCCGTCGCCGCCCGGGTCGGGCCGGCAGCCGTCGGCGGCGCTGCGGCCGTGGTCAGGTTCGTCGGGGCGTAGCCGCCCGAGCCGCCGCAGCCGGCGATCGCGGCCGCGACGAGGGCGGCGGAAATGGCTCGGTGTACCGTCACGCGAAGCCGATCTTGGCACGTCCGCGCATCTAGACTGCCGCCGATGCCCCGACACTTCATCAACGGCACCGAGCTCGCCAAGTACGAGCTTCAGGGCATCGTCGACCGGGCGCTCGAGCTGAAGGCGGCGCCCCGGTCCTCGCAGGCCCTGGCCGGCCGGACGATCGCCCTGATCTTCGAGGCCCCGTCGACCCGCACGCGGGTCAGCTTCGAGGCTGGGATCGTCGAGCTCGGCGGGCACCCGATGGTGTTGCGGGCCGGCGAGCTCCAGTTGAGCCGGGGCGAGTCGATCCGTGACACAGCGCTCGTGCTCTCGCGCCACGTCGATGCCGTCGGCGTGCGCACCGGGTCGCACGAGCTGGTGGCCGAGCTAGCCGAATGGGCCGAGATCCCCGTCTTCAACATGCTCACCCCCCGCCACCACCCGTGCCAGGCGCTCGCCGACCTGATGACCCTGCGCGAGGCGTTCGGCCAGCCCGAAGGGCTGCGGCTGACCTACGTCGGCGACGGCAACAACGTCGCCCGCTCGCTGGCGGTGATCGGCTCGCTCGCCGGCCTCGACGTCGTCGTCTCCTCGCCCCCGGGCTACGAGCTGGCCGACGCCGGACCGGCGACGCTGGTGACCGATCCGAAGCAGGCCGTGCGCGGGGCGCACGCCGTCTACACCGACGTCTGGGTCTCGATGGGCGACGAGGCGACGGCGCAGGCCCGGCGGGCGGCGCTCGGGCCGTACCGGATCGACGACGCGCTGCTCGACCGGGCGGCGTCCGGAGCGATCGCGTTGCACTGCCTGCCGGCCCACACCGGCGAGGAGATCACCGAGAGCGTGCTCTACGGCCCGCGCCAGCGGATCTGGGACCAGGCCGAGAACCGCCGCCACGCCCAGAAGGCGCTGCTCGAGCTCCTGCTCGCCTGACGCGCCCGCGGTCCCGGTGCGCCGCCGGCCCGCCGCGCGCCCGATCGACCGCGTGGCCGCCGCCGGCCCGGCCGCGTACCGGATCGACCGCCGCCGCAGCGACCGGGGGCCGCTGGCCGGGGGCCGCCTGCGATGCTAGGGAGCGGATGAACGCACCCGACACCACGACGCGCGTCTCGGTCGGCGACGAGCTCGACCTGCGGATCGACTCGCTCGCCTTCGGCGGTGCCGGCGTCGCCCGGACGCCGGGCGGCTACGTCGTCTTCGTCGACGGGGCGCTGCCGGGCGATCTGGTTCGGGCGCGGGTGTACAAGCGCAAGCGGGCCTACGCCCAGGCCCGGTCGCTTGCCGTGATCGAGCCGGGGCCCGACCGGGTCGAGCCGCTCGCCGACCACCCGGGGGCGCCGTGGCAGGTGCTGAGCTACGCCCGCCAGCTCGAGATCAAGCAGGGCCAGGTCCGCGAGGCGCTCGTGCGGATCGGGCACCTCGACGGGTTCGAGCTCGACCCGATCGTCCCGGCGGTCGCCGAGTGGCGCTACCGCAACAAGCTCGAGTATTCGTTCGGCCGGGGTTGCGACGGCGCACTCGTCTGCGGCTTCCACGAGCCGGGGTCGTGGGAGCGGATCGCCCACGTCGACGACTGCCTGCTCGCTTCCGAGCGCGGCAACGCTGCCCGCCGGGAGGTGCTCGACTGGTGCCGGTCGCAGGGCCTCGAGCCGTTCGACCGCCGCACCCACGAGGGGCTCCTGCGCAACCTCGTCGTCCGCGAGGGGCGCCGGTCGGGCCAGATCCAGCTGCGCCTGATCACCGCCCACTCGGCGAGCGCGATCGATGTCGAGGGGCTGGCGGCGGCCGTCTCGTGTGACGGCCTGCTCTGGACGCGCACGGACGCGATGTCCGAGACCACCGCCGGTGGCGAGACCGAGCTGGTCGCCGGCCGGGCCCAGTTCGACGAGCGGGTCGGCGACCTCAGCCTGCGGATCTCGGGCGAGGCGTTCTTCCAGACCAACACGGAGATGGCGGACGAGCTCTACGCCCTGATCGCCCGCACGGCGGACCTGAAGGGCTGGGAGCGCGTCTACGACCTCTACTGCGGCACCGGGGCGATCGCCCTGACGCTGGCCCCGCGGGCCGGCCAGGTGTTCGGTCTGGAGCTGATCCCCGAGGCGATCTCCGACGCGATCGCCAACGCCGCCCGCAACGAGATCGATAACGTCTCCTTCTTCGCCGGCGACGTGCGACTGGCGATGCGCGACCTCGTCGAGCAGGCCGGCCGACCGGACCTCGTCGTCGTCGACCCGCCGCGGGCCGGGCTGTCGGCCAAGGTGGTGCGCCGGATCATCGAGGCGTCGCCCAAGCGGATCGTCTACGTCTCCTGCAACCCGACGACGCTCGCCCCCAACGCCGCTCAGCTCGTCGCGGCCGGGTGGATCCTGCGCCGGGTGAGCCCGGTCGACATGTTCCCGCAGACGCCGCACATCGAGTGCGTCGCGCTGCTCGAACGCGGTTAGGCGCGTCTACTCGCCCTTATCCTGCTGCTTGAGCCAGTCGCCGAGCTGGTTGAGCGACTGCTGGACGGTCTGGCCGGCGTCCTTGAAGAAGGCCGTGAAACGCTCGGTGTAGTGGGCGACCGCGTCGGCGGCCTCCTCGCGCGGGCGCAGCGGCTCGTCGCGGCGGGGGTAGTCGCCGTCGACAATGCGGTCGTAGTGGCCTTCGCGGACCCAGGCCATCAGCTCGCCGATGCGCTTGACCGGCTGGGGGTGGGTCAGGCCGAGGTCGATCGTCAGCCGTGACAGCCGGTCGAGGCCGCCGCCCTGCTCGCGCTGGGCCGCCGCCTGGCGCATGAAGGCGTCGAGATCGAGGCGGTCGGCCTCGGCGCCGGCGGCGAGCGCCATCAGCACGCGGCAGACGACCAGGGGGTCGCGCATCACCAGGGCCGCCGCCCGATCGCAGGAGAGCTCGGTCGCCCGCGACCACTCGAGCAGCGCCGCCCGGACCGGGAGCAGGCCGATCGGCAGCCGGACCGTGGCGCCCAGGCGCAGGAGGATCGCAAGCGCCGTGCGGTAGAGGACGTGGTCGGAGAGGACGTGGCCGGCCTCGTGGGCGAAGACGGCCCGCAGGCGCTCGGGGTCGAGCTGCCTGACCATCTCCGATTGGATCACGACGACCGGC
Source organism: uncultured Solirubrobacterales bacterium (assembly GCA_963742705.1). Taxonomy (GTDB): domain Bacteria; phylum Actinomycetota; class Thermoleophilia; order Solirubrobacterales; family Solirubrobacteraceae; genus Palsa-513. The sequence goes on from CAVUMZ010000010.1 coordinate 48,997, forward strand.
TTGCCGGCGCCGATCGTCATCGCGTTGGCGAACGGGAACGCCGAGAGGTAGAGGTCGGGGACGGGCTCCATGTCGAGCGTCGCGTAGGCCCGGCGGTGGGCTCGCCAGACCTCGGGCAGCTGGTCGTCGCCGAGGCGGATCGCCGCCCCGAGCAGGCTCTGGCGCAGCGCCCGCTCGTAGCCGAACTCGATCAGCTTGCGCACCGCTTTGTCGAGGTAGGGGATTGACCCCAGCGCGGCGGTCGCCGCCCGGTCGGCCGGATGCTCGTAGGCCTTCGACGAGATCGCCGTCAGCCTGTAACCGGGGACCGGGAGGGCCATCAGCCGCAGCCCCCGCGGGGCAGACGCCGGGCAGTGCCACCGGCCGGGAGGCGCATCCGGGCGTCCACGCCACCAGTGTCGCAGGTCGGCCCGGCGCGGCAGCGGGTTACGCTTGGGTCATGCGGGCGGCGACGATCCGGGACGGAAAGCTCACGGTCGAGGTGCACCCCGACCCGGAGCCGGGCCACGGCGAGGTCCTCGTGCGGGTGCGGGCGGCCGGCCTCAACGGCGCGGACATGATGCAGCTGCGTGGCCGCTATCCGGCTCCGCCCGACGCTCCGGCCGACATCCCCGGCCTCGAGCTCGCCGGCGAGGTCGCCGCGGTCGGGCCCGGGGTCAGCCGCTTCTCCCCCGGCGAGCGGGTGATGGCGATCGTCGGCGGCGGGGGCCAGGCCGAGCTGGCCGTCGTCCATCAGCGCCAGCTGATGCCGGTGCCGCAGGAGCTCGACTGGACCGAGGCCGGCGGCGTACCCGAGGTCTTCACGACGGCGCACGACGCGATCTTCACCCAGGCCGGCCTCTGCCTCGGCGAGCGCCTGCTCATCCACGGCGCGGCCGGCGGCGTCGGCACCGCGGCCGTCCAGCTGGCGGTCGCTGCCGGCGCCCGGGTGACCGCCACCGTCCGGAACGTTGCGCACAGGGCCGATGTCGCGGCGCTCGGGGCCGCGGTGCTCGCCCCGGAAGCCTTCGCCGACAGCGGCCCCTTCGACGTCATCCTCGAGCTCGTCGGCGCCCCGAACCTCGCCGGGAACCTCGGGGTGCTCGCCGTCGGCGGCCGCATCTGCGTGATCGGGATCGGCGCCGGGGCGAAGGCCGAGCTCAACCTCGGAGCGCTGATGGCCAAGCGCGGGCGGATCATGGCCTCGACGTTGCGGGCGCGGCCGCTCGAGGAGAAGGCGTTGACGGCCCGGCGCCTCGAGCGTCACGTCCTGCCGCTGCTGGGCGCCGGGACGGTACGGGTTCTCGTCGCCGAGACGTTCCCGCTCGACCGCGCGGCCGACGCCTACACGCGCTTCGCCGCCGGCGGCAAGCTCGGGAAGATCGTCCTCACGATGGACGGCGAGTGACGAGCTCTATGTGACGGATCGCACAGTCGCGGCCGCGGCCGGCGCCTAGTCTCGGTGCCAGCAAGCAACCCCTGAGTCGGAGGTCCGCAGAAGTGCAAGCTCTCGTCGAAACGTCCAGGCAAACACCGAGCTTCGGCGCCCGCCCCGGCGCCGGCGACCGTCTCCTGACCATCGGCAACCGGCGCGGCCCGGCCGCCTGCGTCGTCGACTCTGCCACCTATCAGGCGCTGCTCGCCGACCTCGGCCTCGAGCCGGATCCCCGGCTCTGCGTACCGGCGGTACGTCCCTAGCGGTCTGGTCCAGCCGGCCCCGCCGGCTCGGTCACCGCGAACCGCCCAGCAGCCGGCGCCACCACGGCGCGCGCGGGGCCTCCTCCGGCTGCGCGGCCTCCTCCTCTGCCGGCGCGGGCGACACCCCGCCGCGCGTCGGCTGGTCGCCCGAACCGGCGGCCTCGACCGGCACCTCCCCCAAGCGCGTCGGCTGATCCTGCGACGCCGGCACCGGCGCGACCGCCGGCACCTCCCCCAGGCGCGTCGGCTGATCCTGCGACGCCGGCGCCGGCGCCGGCGCGACCGCCGGCACCTCCCCCAGGCGCGTCGGCTGATCCTGCGACGCCGGCACCGGCGCGACCGCCGGCACCTCCCCCAAGCGCGTCGGCTGATCCTGCGACGCCGGCACCGGCGCGACCGCCGGCACCTCCCCCGAGCGCGTCGGCTGATCCTGCGACGCCGGCACCGGCGCGACCGCCGGCACCTCCCCCAGGCGCGTCGGCTGATCGCCCGCGGTGGGCGTCGGCGCGTCGCCCGCCGCCGGCGGGGGTCCGGGGGCGACGATCCGGTGGGAGACACGCGTGCGCCCCGGATCCGACGGCACAGCCGGCTCGACGCGAATCAACTCGAGTGCGGTCTCGCCCAGCTCGATTCGATCCCCGGCGACGAGGATCACCGGCTCGGTGATCGCCGCGCCGTTGACCAAGGTGCCGTTGTGCGACCCGAGATCCTCGAGCAGGAGCTCATCCCCGTCGCGACGGACGATCCGGGCGTGCCGGCGTGACAGGGTCGCGTCGCCGCCGAGGTTGCCGGGCTTCTCGACCCCGCGCCCGAGCATCAGCTCGTCCCCGACCGGGACCTCGGTCCCGGCGGCGTTCCCCTCGACCACGCGCAGCACGAAGTCGGCCATACACGGGACAATATCTTGGACGCAGGCACGCACCGCAAGAGCGTCCAGCGCGGCGCAACAAGGATTTTATTTGGGCCGCGCCGACGGGTATACTCGCGGCGAGCCATGGCTGAACTGACGCTTGAGATCGTCGAGGGACCAGATGCCGGGCGCCAGCTGCCCGTCGCCGGAAGCGTCGTGATCGGTCGCTCGGCCGACGCCGACATCGTCCTGGACGACCTTCAGGTATCGCGCGAGCACGCGCGCGTCACGGCAAGGAACGGCAGCGCCGTCGTCGAGGACCTCCAGTCTGCCAACGGCACGTTCATCAACCACGCCGAGCTCCACAACCCGTCGCGCCTCGATCCGGGCGACGAGCTGCTGATCGGGGTGACGGTGCTCCAACTGCGCACGCGCGAGGAGATCGCGATCGTCCCGTCGGCGATCCGCACCGTTCCGCCTGGTCTCGCGATGGCCCCGCGGGCGCCGACCTACGTGCCGCAGGAGGTCGCCGAGGCCCCGGTCCCGGTCGCGGTCAAGAGCGCCCAGCCGAAGGAGCTGACGAGCCTCTACGACGTGCGTGTGCGCAAGCGCGCCAACCTGGCGCCGGTCGCGATCTTTCTGCTCGTCTGCCTGATCGTCGCGCTCTACCTCGCGACAAAGTAGCCGCCAGCGTCCGAGCCGTGCCCCCTGGTCGCCGGTCGCGGCGTCGTCGGGATGTGGGCGCCGGCCGGCTGCCGTCCGTCGCGCCGGCCCGATTGGGCGTCAGGCAGCGGCGAAATAGATGATCAGCGCGATTGCCGTCGCGAAGATCACGAGGAACGTCAGAAACGCCGGGAGGACGAGCCGCGTCGCGACGGTACGCCGGCCCGACTTGGCCGGCGGCGAGAAGGCGCCGAGGGGAGCCGCGGCATCGCCCGCGGGCGCGCGTCGTGACTTCGACGGTGGTGGCGGCGCCGGCCGGCGGCGCGGTGGCACCGTCGTCGCATCGGGTGGGGCCGGCGGCGCCGGCTCGGGCGCCGGCCGGCGGCGCGGGGGCACCGTCGACGCATCGGGTGGGGCCGGCGGCAGCGGCTCGGGCGGCGGCTTGGATGTCGACCTCGCCTTGACCGGGATGTTCGTCGGCGGCGGACCCTCCGAGACGATCTCGGGTTCAGGCGGCGCCGGCGGCGGGGCAGCCTGCGTCGGCGGCTCCGCGACCGGCGGCGCCGGCTCCGCGACGGGTGCCGGCTCGGCGGGGGCCGGGGGCGGCACGACGACCGGAGCGGCGACGGTCCGCGCCTCGGCGGGCGCCGGGGCTGCGACTTCCACGAGCAGCTCGATCTTGCCGCCGAGACGGATCACGCCGCCGTCGGGGATAACGGTCGCGCCATCGAGGCGCTTGCCGTCGAACCAGGTTCCGTTGAGCGAGCCGAGGTCCTCCACCTCGAGGCCACCCGATGTCGCCCGCACGGTTACGTGCTTGCGCGAGAGCTCGGCATCGTCGATCACGCAGTCGACGTCCCCGCGTCCGACGACGACGGCGTCGGAATTGATCTCGAACCGCTTGCCTGCATCGGGCCCGCTCTTCAGAATTAGCGCCGGCATTCGCACCCCCCCGTGAGAAACGATGGCATGGCGCCAAGCATAACCATCATCGGCGCGCGCGTCACGTCCGAATGCCCGATCCGCGGCGTGTCACCTAGACTCCGGTTCGCATGAGCTCGACCGGGGACGTTGCCCCGCGGAGCGTGGGGACGCGCCGCCTGGTTATCTACTACGGCCTCTTGGTCGCCGTGCTGCTGGCGGTTGTTGCCGTCGTCGCCTCGCGCGGGTCCGGGGAGCACGCGCAGATCCAGATCGCCGGCGGCTACGACGTCGCCGCCGGCTCCTCGAGTTGCCTTGGACAGCAGTTCAACGTCGTCCAGTCCGGCCAGTTCGTCACCTTCGCCGAGCCGCAGTCGGGCGCCGGCGGCAAGCTGCGCTTCAAGGGCTCCCGGCTCACCGGGACGTTGAGCTGCGCCGACCACACCCACGGTCGGGCCGACGTCCGGTACGCCGGCGGGACACTCACCGGAACGGTCGGCGGTGCCGCGCTCAGCGCGACGTTCAAGCGCGATCCCCCGGCCCCCGGCGCCCCGATGCTGTCGGCGCCGGCGAGCGTCGCCGGCGACTATCAGCTCTCGCCGGGGTCGCAGTGCCTGGGCGGCACGATCTCGCTCGACGGCTCCGGCAGCCGGGTCGAGGTGAAGTCCGCGAAGACGAAGCGCGGAACCCTGTCCTACAAGGCGGGCATGCTCACCGGCCAGGTCGAATGCAACCACGCCGGCGTGCGGTCGGTGACCGGCGTCGCCGCCGGACGCCAGATCGACCTGAAGCTCGCCGCGGCGCCCGCGGCACCCGCCGCCGCCGGCGGCCCGGCAGCGACAGCTCAGGGGCCGGCGCCGGCCGGCGCGGCGAGCGAGCACGTCGTCGCGAACAAGCAGCGGGCGGCCGACGCGACGGTCGCCGGCTTCTTCATCGCGATCGTCATCGTCATGCTCTTCGCCCGCCTGACGGGCGCCGCCGTAGCCCGGATCGGCCAGCCCCGCGTGATGGGCGAGGTGCTGGCCGGGATTCTGCTGGGTCCGACGCTGCTCGGGAGGATCGCCCCCGGGGCCGAGATCGCCCTCTTCCCGTCGGACATCACGCCGTACATCGGCGTCGCGGCCAACCTCGGGCTGATCTTCTACATGTTCCTCGTCGGCCTCGAGCTCGACGCGACGCAACTCAAGGGACGGGTCAAGCTCGCGCTGACGATCTCCAACACCAGCCTGCTGGTGCCGCTCTCGCTCGGCCTGCTCGGAGCGATCCCCCTCTATCGCGTGCTGGCGCCCGACACCAACTTCATCGCCTTTGCCCTCTTCGTCGGGGTCGCCATGTCGATCACCGCCTTTCCCGTGCTGGCCCGCATCGTCGTCGAGCGGCGGATGCTCAAGCGCCCGCTGGGCGCCCTGGCGCTGTCGGCGGCAGCGATGAACGACGTCTCGGCCTGGTTCCTGATCGCCCTCGCCTCGGCGTTCGCCGGTACCGGGGGGGCCGGCGGCGTGATCAAGACGGTGGTCCTGGCGGTCGCCTTCTGCCTGCTGATGGCCTTCGCCGTCCGGCCGGTGCTCGCCCGCGCGGCCACCGCCCACGACGAAATGGGCCGGCTGCCGGGTGGATGGATCACGGCGATCTTCGCCGGCGTGCTGCTGTCGTCGTTCGTGACCGAGAAGATCGGCATCGCCGTCATCTTCGGCGCCTTCGTGATGGGCTTCGTGATGCCCCGCCACGCCGGGCTGACCGAGGACATCGCGCACCGGGTCGAGGACTTCGTCGTCACTCTCCTGCTCCCGCTGTTCTTCGCCTACACCGGCCTGCGAACCAACGTCGGCCTGCTCGACCGCCCGGAGCTGCTCTTCATCACGCTCGGGCTCGTCGGCCTGGCGCTGGCCGGCAAGTACGGCGGTACGGTTCTCGCCGCCCGCGTCATGCGGCTCGGCTGGCGCGAGTCGGCCGTGCTCGGCGCGCTCATGAACACGCGCGGGCTGACCGAGCTGATCGTCCTCAACCTCGCGCTCGAGAAGGGCGTGATCTCCTCGGCGCTGTTCGCCGCGCTCGTGATCATGGCGCTCGCCACCACGTTCATGGCCGGCCCCCTCCTCCAGCTGCTCGATCCGAAGAACGAGTTCGGCGAGCCGATCGAGGAGGAGCTCACGGAGGCTCGCCGCCAGACCGAGCGCGACTCGATCGTCCCGATCCCCGCCCGGGCGATCCTTGTCGCCCCGCAGACCGACGCCGCCGTCGCCCAGTTGATGGCGCTGGTCGAACCGCTCGCCCGGACCCCACCGCCGCGCGAGGTGATCATCGCCCGGCTCGTGCTGCCGCCGCGCGGCGCGGCCGTCCGCGGTGCCCTCCAGACCGAGAGCCGCATCCTCGGGCGCTCCAACGACGAGGTCCAGCGCGAGCGCCTCGGCCTGCTCGAGCGCGGCGTGGCCGCCCGGGCGGTCGCGTTCACCTCCGCCGACCCCGGACAGGATCTCGTCCGACTGGCCGACTCCGAGGAGATCGACCTGCTGCTGATCGACGGCCGCCGGCCGCTGCTCGGCGCGGGCGTCCCGCGCGAGGCGGTCGGTACGGTGCTGCGCAAGGCGCCGTGCGACGTCGCCGTCCTCGTCGCGCGCGAGGACGCCGTCATCCGACCCGAGTCCGGCGGTCCGATCATCGTGCCGTTCGGCGGCGCCGAGCACGACTGGGCCGCGCTCGAGCTCGGGGCCTGGCTCGCCGCGGCGACCGGCGCCCCGCTGCGCCTGCTCGGGGCGGCCGGCAAGGAGGGCAAGGAGCAGGACGCCAGCCGCCTGCTCGCCGACGCTTCGCTGTTGATCCAGCAGTTCGTCGGCGTCGCCGCCGAGCCGATCATCGCCACCGGTGGCCGCGACGGCCTGATCGAGGCGGCGTCGGATGCGGCGCTCCTGATCAGCGGCCTGTCCGAGCGCTGGCGCCAGGAGGGCCTCGGCGAGACCCGGACCGCGATCGCCCGCGCCGCCCCGGCACCGATCCTCTTCGTCCGCCGGGGCATCCGACCCGGCGCGCTCGCCCCGCCCGACGATGTGACGCGCTTCAGCTGGTCCTCCCCGGCGATGGGCGCCGGGGGGCCGATGATCAGCTGAGCCGGCGGCTCACGGCCGCAGATGCGTGACACCGACGCCGTGGTCGGCCGCCAGCCGCCCGGCGATGAGCGAACGGTGGCAGGCCTGCGGATCGCGCTCCAGGCAGAGCAGCGCGAAGACCCCCTCGCCGGGCAGGTCGTCGAGGATCGCCTCGAGATCGACGCGGTCGAGGATCTCCGCCGTGTAACGCGCGCGGAACTCCGGCGACAACTCGACCCGCGAGCGCTTGCCGACGCCGCGTCTCGCGTCCTCCCGGTACTGGAGCTCGCGCAGCTCGGTCGTCGGAGCCAGCTGCGGCAGATGACGGTAGGCGATGCCGGCCTGCGTCAGCGCCGCCTGGAGGCGCAGAGAGTTGGCCCAGGCGTACTCGCTGCCGCGCACACCGCGACGCTGGCGGACGTCCAGAACGGTCCGCACGCGCCCTCGGTCGAGCGCCCGCCGGAAGCCTTCGTGCCCGAAGCCGTAGACGCCTATGGTCGCGGCCGCTCGCGTCACTCCACGTCACCTGCGCCGGGCCGACGGCGCCCGCCGACGACTCTCAGCTGAGGTCGATGGGGACCCGCCGGACGCCCGATGGAGCCGGCAGCTTGCGCAGCTCCTCCGGCACGCCCTTGACCGAAGAGAACTCGATCGCCAGCGGCGGGGGTCCGGCGGCGGCCTCCTGGCGGCCGATCACCGAGACCGGCGTCGGTACCAGCTCCGGCGAGGTCGACCAGCCGGTGAAGCGGAACTCGCCGCCGTTCTCGATCCAGCTGAGCGAGAACAGCGGCAGGATGACGATCTTCGTCCAGATCGCCAGCACCCAGGTCACCCAGTACAGGAAGATCGCATCGCCGTCGGTCAGCGTGAGCTTCGGCGGCGTCGTGGCCCGGGCGATCTCGTGGACGATCACGAACAGGATCACGAACTCGCCGACCGCCAGCACGAACGTCAACCACGGCGGCTGCCAGCGGATCACGTAGGGGTAGAAGACGATGTCGAGGATCACGCCCATGATCAGGTAGATCCCGATCACCACGATCCAGCTCTCGTTGCTGTTGACGATCGACAGGATCGTCGCCAGGATCGCACCCGGCAGCAGGATGATCGTGCGCGTCTCGATGCGGCCGAGCTGGGTCGGGCACATTAGGCCAGCTGCTCCGTCTTGCGCACGCCGCGCATCGCCTCGGCCGCGCCCGACGAGAGGCGCAGCTGCATCGCCAGCCGGCTCGGGAAGGGTCGCCGCCGCAGGCTCTCGGCCCGCGCGCAGTCAGCGACGAAGCGGCGGCCGATGTACTTCAGGCCGGCGATCGTGTCGCCGTGCGGGATCACGCTGTTGGCGGTCAGGCCCATCATGCACAGCCGGGACTCGGGCTGGTCGAGGCCGGGCACGCCGCAGTTGGTCAGGAGCTTGATCCGCCCCTGCTCGATCGGCAGGTGGTAGTGCTCGATCAACCGCCGCAGCAGCGGGATCGTCAGGGCCGACTTGTTGAAGCCGGTGCCGACGACGACGCCGGTCACGTCGAGCCAGCCCGGATCCTCGCCGTGCTTGTTGGAGATGTGGACGCGTAGCCCGGCCGGTCCCGGCTCGATCTGGTCGATCTCGCCGATCGCCGCGTCGAAGCGGCCTTCGTCGCGTCCGCGCTCGATTCGCGCCGCCCAGCTGCGGCGGTGCGGGGTCGTGCCCTGGAGCACGGTGCCGAGGAACGCGACCCGCTCGTCGAACGGCAGCGCCTGAAAGACGTCGATGCCCTTGGCCTCGAACAGGCACCGCGGCACGTTCAGATCCTGGTCGTCCGGCAGCGGGTTGCGCGTCAGCGCGAGCACCTTGCCGCCCACGTCGAGCGCGTTCGCCCAGTCGTTGATCGACGCGATCCCGGCGCCGACGATGACGTAGCGGCCGTCCTTGGCGTATTCCTTCGGCTCGTACGACTGCACGATGCGATCGCCGATCGCCGGGTTCGCGCGCGCCTTGGCGATCACCGGCGGGAAGTTCAGCGGGCCGTGGCCGACGGCGAGCATGACGTGCTTGGCGCGGCCGAGGAACTTGGCGTCCTCGTCGTAGAGGACGAAGTGCGGATCCGGATCGGTCTCGCGCTGGACCCAGCCGACCCGCGACGGGACGCGGCAGTCGTTCCAGCCGAGCCCCTTCGCGACGACCCCGGCCTCGGCCAGGATCTCCGACACGCCCGGGTTGTACTTGCGGCGGATCGATCGCGCCAGCACGCTCGGGCGCTTGTGCGACCAGGCGTTGAGCTGGCCGAACGTCGGCCAGTCGGCCGGCAGGAAGTGCGATTCCGACTCCGAGCGCAGCACCGTCTGACCGAGGTTGAAGGCGAACTGCTGGTAGGTGCCGACCGGGTTCGTGCTCGGCCCGTAGACGCGGACCTGCTCCGGGCGGAAGCCGAGGTACATCGCCGTCGAGTGGACGATCAGCGACCCGAATCCGTCGCCGACGACGGCGATTGTCGAGTCCGCTCCGGGCTTGGCTGGCACGTGGCGCAGAATAGTGGACCGACACGGCGCCGTCGAGTGGAAAAAATTACGACCCGCTGACGGATCGACGGGTTGGCCCATTCGGTGGGCTCATACGAAAATCAGTGGCGCAATCCGGTGAGTCACCGGCGTCCGGCGCTCGCCCCGACAGATTGGTGAATACGGGTGCGGGCGGCCTCAGACGCGTCCAGACGCCGCCTGAGCGGTCCGTGAGGTTCGGTGCGGGCTCGACTAACTCGGCTTGGTGCGCCAGCGGCCGTCGCGGTGGACGACGGTGATGGGGTCGTCGTCGTCGTCGAAGCGGATCGCGATCTTCGCCGCCGCGAGATCGATCTCGAGGCGGAGCGTCAACTTCGGCGGCCCGGCGTCGGCACCGACGTCGATCTCGAGCTCCACCGCCTCCGGCACGGGCGCCGGCCCGGGCTCCTCCACCGCCGCCGCCGCCGGCGCCGGCTCGAGCGGCTCGGTCGGCGGCACGTCGCGGCGGCTCGAGGGGGGCGGGGCGATCGTTTGCTCCGCCGGCTCCGGCGCCGGCTCGGGCACCGGCACGACGGGCCCCGGGACGCAGACCCGGACGACGAGTGTCGTCGCGCCGACATCCATCCAGTCGCCGGCCTCCAGCGGGGTCACCGTGGCGATCCGCAGCCCGTTGACGTAGGTGCCGTTCGTCGACACAAGATCCTCGACCGCGTAGCGACCGCCGTCGGTGCGGAAGATGCGGGCGTGCCGCCGCGAGATCTCGACGTCGTCGGCAAGCGCGCCCACCCCGTCGGCCATGCGACCGATCAGGAGCTCGTCCGGGACGTCGATCACCGAGCCGACGGCGTTGCCGGCGGTCACCTCGAGCGTGATGTGCGGGACGACGGGCTCCGGCGGTGGCGGCGCGACGTCCGGCGCTGGGACTGCCGCCGCCGGGGGCGTCACCCGTCGCAGCGGCGGGGCGGCGGACGGCACGGCGATCTGGACGCCGGCGATCGCCGCGGCGGCTGCCTCGATCACCGCGCGGCAGGTGTCGGGCCGCTCGTCGGGCTCCTTGGCCATCGCTGCCGCGATCACCGCGTCGAGCGCCGGCGGCAGCTCCGGGCGGCGGTCGCTGACCCGCGGCGGCGGCTCGCGCAGGTGCGCGTGCAGCACCTCGACCTCGCGGCTCCCGGGGAACGGGGGCTCGCCGATCAGGGCCTGGTAGAGCAGGCAGCCAAGCGAGTAGACGTCGACCCGGTGGTCGACCTCGGTGCCGATGATCATCTCCGGCGCGGTGTAGTGGAACGTGCCGACGTAGCTGCCCTTCGCGGTCAGGGCGACGCTGTCCTGGGAGCTGTTCTTGCTCAGGCCGAAGTCGGTCAGGTAGCAGTGGTCCTCGGCCTCGACGGCGTCGCGCGGGGCGATAAGGACGTTCTCCGGCTTGAGGTCGCGGTGGAGGATCCCGGCGGCGTGGGCGGCATCGAGCGCGTCGGCGACCTGGCGCAGCAGGGCGACCGCGCGATCGGGATGCAGTTGACCCTCGCGCCCGAGCAGCTCGCGCAGGTCGCCTCCGGGGACGTACTGCATCGCCATGTAGTGGACCCCGTGGTCCTCGCCGGCGGCATATAGCGAGACGATGTTGGGATGGTGCAGCGACGCCGCATACTGGGCCTCGCGCGCGAAGCGCCGCCGCATGTCCTCGTCGTCGATGAGCTCCGGCGGCAGGAACTTGACCGCCGCCGCCTGCCCGGTCGAGACGTGCTCGCCGCGGAAGACGATGCCCATCCCGCCGCGCCCGATCTCGCCGATGATGCGGTAGTCGCCCAGCGTGTCGCCGATGTTGACGCGGTCGGTCATGTCCTTGGTTCTACCAGCTTGGGCTCACGAGAAGGGACGGGAGCGCGGCGACTCGGGCGCGAAGGCCGCCCCGGCGGAACCGCGGTCGCCGCGGATCACGTGCATCACGGCGTTGATCTGCGCGAGGTGCGTGAATGCCTGCGGAAAGTTGCCTAGGTGGCGCCCGGTGCGCGGGTCGATCTCCTCGGCGTAGAGCTGCAGCGGGCTGGCGAACGACAGCAGCCGCTCGCACAGTTGCCGGGCCCGCGCGTGCTCGCCGATCTCGCTGAGCGCCGAGACGAGCCAGAACGAGCAGATCGTGAAGGTCCCCTCCTCACCCGAAAGGCCGTCGTCGGTTTCCTCGACCCGGTAGCGCAGGACGAGGCCCTGGTCGGTCAGCTCGTCGGCGATCGTCAGCACCGTGTCGCGGATGCGGGGATCCTCGACCGGCAGGAAGCGGGTCAGCGGCATCAGGAGCACCGACGCGTCGAGCGCCTTGGTGTCGTAGTGCTGGACGAACACCCCCCGGTCGTCGACGCCGTGGGCGCAGATGTCGGCGTGGATCTCGGCCGCCGCCGCGCTCCAGCGTTCCGCCATCGCCCGGTCCTCGCGCAGCGCCGCCAGACGGGCGCCGCGGTCGGCGGCGACCCAGCACATCATCTTCGACGACGTGAAGTGCTTCGGGTCGCCGCGGACCTCCCAGATGCCGCGATCGGGCTCGCGCCAGTTGGCCAGCGCCGTCTCGACCTGGCGCTTGAGGATCGGCCACAGCCGCTCGGGCAGCTGGTCGCGCGTCTTGGTGTGGAGGTAGATCGAGTCCAGCACGGCGCCCCAGACGTCGTGCTGGCGCTGGTTGTACGCCCCGTTGCCGATCCGCACCGGCCGCGCGCCGCCATAGCCCGAGAGATGCGTCAGCTCCTGCTCCTCCAGCCGCGACTCGCCGCCGATCCCGTACATGATCTGGAGCTGCCCCTCCTCGGCCTCGGCGACGTCGGCGACGAAGTAGAAGAAGTCGTTGGCCTCCCAGTCGAAGCCGAGCGTGTAGAGCGCCCAGAGCATGAACGTCGAGTCGCGGATCCAGCTGAAGCGGTAGTCCCAGTTGCGCGTCCCGCCCGGCGTCTCCGGCAGCGAGGTCGTCGCCGCCGCCATCATCGCCCCGGTCGGAGCGTAGCTCAGACCCTTCAGGGTCAGCGCGCTCCGCTGGAGGTACGTGCGCCACCGATGATCGGGGAAGGAACCGTGGCGCAGCCACTCCTGCCAGTGGTGGGCGGTGCGCTCGAGCCGCTCGTGCGCCTCGGCGAACGTCGCCGGCAGCGGCAGCTCCGACCAGCCCAGCGCGACATAGGCGACGTCGCCCTCGCGGAGCACGGTCCGCGCCCGTGCCCGCGGCCCCTCGAGGCCTAGGCGCATGTCGGTGAGCAGCCGCAGCTCGATGTTCATGCCCTCGCTGCTGGCGATCGCCTCGTGGTAGCCCGGGCCGGCGTAGCGCCAGTCGGCGGCGAGGCCGCCGTAGTCGAAGGCCGGCTCGCAGTCGAGGTGCACCTCGGCCGAGCCCTGCACGCAGCGCACCGTTCGCAACAGCACGTGGTCGGCGTCGTAGTCGGTCGGCGACCGGCGGTGGTTGACCGACCGCTGCGCCTCGTGCACCCACGGGCCGATGCAGAGGACGTCGCGCACGATGATCCACCCGGTCGGGGTCTCCCAGCTCGTCTCCAGCACCATCGTCCCCGGGAGGTAACGCCGACCGGCGGGCACCTCGACATCGGCCGGTCCGAGGCGGAAGCCCCCGGCGTCGCGGTCGAGGATCGCGCCGAACACGCTCGGCGAGTCCATCCGCGGCAGGCACATCCATTCGACGTTCCCGCTCGGGGCAATCAGCGCCGTCGTCTCGCAGTCCGAGAGGAACGCATAGTCGGCGATCGGCGGGAAGGGATCCGCGGCGACGGTATCGGGGATGAACGGGGTCATGTGCGCGCTCGACCGGCGCTCGCCAGCGTATCCGACGGCGCCGTCGACTCCGTCCTACGGGCTGCGCCGAGAGGAGCCCGCCGGCGTCAGCTCTCGCGCGGGCGCCCGAACGACGTCACCGTCATCCCGAGGCTGGTGAACATGCTCGGGTTCACGTTCAGGGCGGTAACGGCCAGCTCGGCGAACAGCGCCGCGCGATCGAGATCCCCGGGGCCGTACAGGCCGCCGTCGCGCCGGTCGAGCAGCGACAGGACGCCGATCGGCTCGCCTTGGCGGAGCATGGGCACGACAAGCATCGTGTACGGCACGTATCCGGTGCCGGCAGCGATTCGCGCGGCGAAGCGGGGGTCCGTGCGACAGTTCGGCACAGCCTGCCCCTGACCGGATTGGGCCACGCTGCCGGCGATCCCGGTGCCCGGCGGGAGCCGCACGCCGACGATCTCCGAGGCGCCGGCGCCCCAGGCCGACTGGTAGACGAGCTCGTGCGTCGTCTCGTCGATGAAGGCGATCGACGACGCGGCCGCGTCGAAGACGCCGGCGGCCGTCCGCACGACGGCCTCCATCAGGCTGCGCGGGGCGGCCGCCTGCGGGATCGACAGGGCGAGCGACTCGCCGCGCGAGAGCGACAGCGGGGTGCCGAGCGCGCTCGCGAAAGCGCCGACGGAGGCGACGCGGCGCTCGGGGATCAGCTCGAGGCCGGCGGCGACGGCGCGCTCGAGCTCGGGCGAGACGTCGGGGTTGATCGAGCTGAGGTTGGTCGTCCCGGCGTAGACCGGCGGCTTGCCGGCGATCAGCGTCCAGAGCGTGGCGGCGACGCCGAACACGTCGCTGCGCGGGGACACCGCGCCGCCGGCGAAGACCTCGGGCGCCATGAAGCGCGGCGTGCCGATGCCGACCGTCCCGGGCTCCTCGTCCTCGAGCAGGCGGGCGACGCCGAAGTCGACGAGCACGACGCCGTCGCCGCCGAGGATCAGGTTCTGCGGCTTGACGTCGCGGTGGACGATCTGCTGGTCGTGGACGTACTGGAGCGCCTCGCACGTCTCCTGCGTGTAACGGATCGCCTCCTCGAGCGGCAGGCCCGGGTTGCCGCGCTGCTGGAGCAGCACGTGGAGGTCGGTGCCGCGCACGAGGTCCATCAGCAGGTACTGGCCGCTGTCGTCGTGGAAGTAGTCGAGGATCCGCACGACGCGTGGATGGCGCAGCAGCGCTAGGAGCCGCGACTCGACCTCGAAGCGCTCGGAGTGGCGGGTGTCGGTCAGGTGCTTGAGGGCCACGAGATCGCCGGTCTCGTTGTCCTTGGCGACATAGACGGCGCCCATCGCGCCCCTGGAAATCGGCTCCACGATCGCCCAGCGATCGTTGATCATCAGGTCGAGCGATAGCGAGAACGCCGAATCGTCGTTGGCCACGCTTCGAGCCTAGCGCTAAGCTCGCGACCATGGGGTGGGTCGCGGTCCTCGTTGCTTTCGTGGTCAGCCACCTGGTCGGGGACTACCTATTCCAGACCGATTGGCAGGCCTGCAACAAGCACGGTGGGCTGACGCGAGCCGGGGTTCCGCGGCGGGCGCTGGCCTCGCACGTGGCCACCTACACGCTGGCCTACGTGCCGGCGCTGATCTGGCTGGCGGACGACCTCGGGGTCGCCGTCCTCGGGGCAGCCCTGCTGATCGCCGTCCCGCACTTCATCCAGGACGACGGGCGCCTGATCGGGCGGTACATGTCGCGCGTGAAGCACCTCGAGTTCGGCGCCAACCCGGCGGTCGACCGGGCCGTCGACCAGAGCTTCCACGTCGTTGCGCTCTTCCTCCTGGCGCTGCTCGTGGGGAGCTGAGGCGCCCGCGGATGCGACTCCGCCGGCGGTTCGTCCTATCGCGCGCGCGCCAGCGGGTCGCCCTGCTCGCCGCGGTCGGCGCCTGGATGACCGCGCTCGTTCTCGTCGCCTACGCAACCGATACGTTCAAGAGCCAGGAGCTCAACAGCGTGGCGACCCGGTTCTCGATCCGCGGCACCAAGCCCCCACCGAAGGACCTGGTCCTGGTCGAGATCGACGACTCGACCTTCAGCAACCTGCCGCAGTACCAGTGGCCCTACCCGCGCCAACTCCACGCCAAGGTGATCGACCACCTCGTCGCCGACCACGCCAAGGCGATCGGCTTCGACGTGCAGTTCACCGAGGAGCCCAAGAGCCCGAGTGAGAACATCGCGCTCGCCTCGTCGATCTACGGAGCGACCTCGGCCGGCGTACCGGTGGTGCTGGACACGACCGCGACGGACGCGCGCGGCGACACCGGGATCCTCGGCGGCGACAAGGTGCTGAAGGCGATCGGCGCCCGCCCGGCGAGCGCCCTCAACCCGCCGGGCGAGCCGGACAACGACATCCGGCGGGTGTCCTATGCCCTCGGCGGCCTGCAGACGTTCGCGACGGTGGTCGCCGAGGCGGCCGACCACCGCCAGATCAAGCCGGCGCTGTTCGGGGGAAAGCCGGCCTGGATCGACTTCGGCGGCCCGGCCGGCACGATCCCGTCCGTCTCCTACTACAAGGTGCTCGAGAACAAGGTTCCGCGCGGATTCTTCCGGGGCAAGATCGTCCTCATCGGGGCTTCGGACACGGCGCTCCAGGATCTCCACCCCACGCCGGCCGGCCCCCTCATGCCCGGCGTCGAGGTCCAGGCCAACGCGGTCGAGACCATCCGCCGCTCGCTGCCGCTGAAGTCCGCCCCCGGCTGGCTGAACGTCGGGTTGATCCTGCTGCTCGGTCTGGCGGCCCCCGCCGCCAGCCTCCGCCTCTCGCCGCTCCGGTCGCTCGGCCTGGCCCTGCTGATGGGAGGCGCCTTCGTCGTCGCCTGCCAGCTCGCCTTCGACGGCGGCCTGATCGTCGCCTTCGTCTACCCGCTGGCCGCCCTGCTGCTGAGCGCCTCGGGGTCCCTCGGCGTGCACTACGCCACCGCGTCGTCAGAGCGCGAGCGCGTGCGCGATCTGTTCTCGCGCTTCGTCCCCGAGAACGTCGTCGGCCAGGTCCTCGAGAGCGCCGACGACGGCCTGCGCCTCGGCGGCGTTCAGCGCACGGCGACGGTGATGTTCACCGACCTTCGCGGCTTCACGAGCTTCGCCGAGTCGCTCCCGCCGAACCGGGTGATCTCCGTGCTCAACCAGTACCTCAGCTCGATGAGCGACGGCATCCTCGACCACGGCGGTACCCTCGTCGCCTACATGGGTGACGGCATCATGGCCGTCTTCGGTGCCCCGATCGAGCGCGAGGACCACGCCGACCAGGCGCTGGCCACGGCCCGGGAGATGCTCGACCTGCGGCTGCCGCGCTTCAACGCCTGGCTGCGCGAGGAGGGGCTCGGCGACGGCTTCCGCATGGGCATCGGCCTCAACAGCGGCTCGGTGATGTCGGGCAACGTCGGCTCCGAGCGCCGGCTCGAGTACACGGCAATCGGCGACACGACGAACACGGCCTCGCGGATCGAGGGGATGACGAAGGGCACGCCGCACCAGCTGCTGTTCACCGAATCGACGCGCGAGCTGCTGCGCCACCAGCCGGACGACGTGATCTTCGTCGAGGAGCGCGAGGTCCGCGGCCGCCAGGCGACGGTCAAACTCTGGTCGCTGGCGAGCCCCGAGGCGGCCGGCGCACCGCCCGCCGCGCCGGCGGCCGCCGCCCCGGCGCCGGGCGGCGGAGGAGCAGCCGAGGCCTGAGCGCGGCGGCCTCAGCCGCCGAGCTTGTACCCGAGCGTGCGCAACCCGGCGATCGCCCGGGCGGCGTCCGCGCCGGCGCTGGTCAGCGCCCGGCCCGCGGCGGCGTAGCCGGACTTGTCGTTGGCGGCGGCGGCCGTGGCGGAGCTCGTATAAGCGCGCGCGACCGCCCCGAGCCCGGCTGCGATCTGGGCGGCCGCCTGCGCCACCAGCGGGTTGGTCGCGGTCGCGGCGACCGCGCGTCCGGCGGCGGCGTAGGCCGCCGCGAGCGCGCGATCGGCGCCGGCCTGGGCGCCCGAGGTCGTCGCCCCGGCGAGGCGGCTCTCCGCCACCCGCCGGGCCGCGGCGAGCCGCGCCAGGGCGGCTTGCACCTGGGCGGCGAAGCGGGCGTTCGGCCCGAGCGGATAGGCGCTCGCCCCGACAACCCGCGCCGAGGCGACCACGCGGGCGCAGTCGGCGTCAAATGCGGCGGCGGGTGCCGCCCCCGGCCGGCAGGCGAGGGTGAGGACGCCCTGACTCGTCGGCACGACGTACAGCGTCACGGCCCCCGCCAGGCCGCGCGGGCGGAGTCCGACGTAACGCAACGCCTCGAGACCGCCGCCGCCGAGCCGCACCGGCTGCCCGACCGGCGCCGGTGCCGGCAGCAGGCGCAGGAGCGACGCGGGCAGGAGCGTCGGGCCCGTCGCGGCGACGGTCCCGGCCTCCAGGCGTGACGCCCCCGCCGACGGCGCGAGGACGACCGCGTTCGCGAACGTGAGGCCCGGGACGGCCGGCTGGACCTGGAGCCGCTGCCAGCCGCTGGGAAAGGAGAGCTCCAGCGGACCGACCGAGGCCGAGTTCGCGAGCGGCGCCGGCGCCGTCGGGCCGGAAGAGCCGGAGCCGCCGACGACGGCGCCGATGGCCGCGGCGGCGACCATCAGCGCGGCGATCAGCGGGGCTGGCGAGCGTCGGCGTGGCGCGGGGGCGGCGGTCGGCTCAGGCGGCGCCGGGCGCACGACCCCGACCGTCTCCTCGGCAGGGGGGGCTGCGGCCGCCGGAGCGGCCGGCGCCGCCGGCGGAGCGGCGGCCACGGCCTCGACCCGGTGCATGCGCGTGCGGTCGGTCGAGGTCGCCGGGGCGACGGCGGCGAAGGCCCGGCGCGCCTCGAGCATCAACGCCCCGGCTGACGGATAGCGTTCGCCGGCGTCCTTGGCCATGCCCTTGGCGATCACCGCGTCAATCGCCCCCGGCAGATCGGGATAGCGGTTGCTGACCTTCGGCGGGGCGACGGTCAGGTGGGCGAAGAGGACGCTGGGCTCCGACGGCCGGGGAAACGGGACCTCGCCCGTCAGGCACTCGTGGAGCACGCAGCAGAGCGAGTAGACGTCGCTGCGCGCCGTCGCGCCTTCGCCCCGGGCCTGCTCGGGCGAGATGTAGTCGATCGTGCCGACGAAGTGGCCCGGCTCGGTTAGGAGAGCATCCTCGTCGGAGCCCTTGGTCAGGCCGAAGTCGGCGAGGTAGGCATGGTCGCGGGCGCCGATCAGGATGTTCTGGGGCTTGACGTCGCGATGGATCAGACCGACGGCGTGGGCGGCATCGAGGGCGTCGGCGACCTGGGTCAGCACCAGGAGCGTGCGCCGGCGGTCGATCGCACCTTCCAGCACCAGGGCCTTCAACGTCGGGCCCTCGACGAGCCGCATGGCCAGGAAGAGCCCGGCGTCAGTCTCACCGGCCTCGTAGACCGAGACGATGTGCGGGTGGTCAATCGCCGCCTGGCGCAGACCCTCGCGGCGGAAGCGCTCGCGAAACCCGGCGTCGTCGCTCAGCTCGCCGGTCAGCACCTTCAGGGCGACGACGCGCTCGAGCGAGAGCTGGGTCGCGCGATACACCGTGCCCATGCCGCCCTCTCCCAAGAGGCCGTCGACCCGGTACCCCCCGACCATCGTGCCGGACTCGAGCAATGTGGCCGCGATTCTACGCCCCGCCCGCGGCGGCGCGCGGGCGGCGGCTACCCGACCAGCGTGACGCCGCCCCCGCCACCACCGCCACCGCCACCACGGCTCGGCGCCGGGGCCGGGGCCACGGGCGCGAGGGTCCGACCGGGACTCGGCGCGACGGGAGCCACGTGTACCGGCGGAGGGGTGTGGAGCGTCGGCGGGCGCGACGGACCCGGCAGCGCCGGCACCGACGGAGCGGCGCCACCGAGCGTCAGCGGCGCGATCGCCGGCCCGGATGCCCCGATCGTCCCAGCGCCGCTCGAATGGGCGATCGCATAGGCGGCGGCGAAGGCGGCGAGCGCGGCCACGGCGGCGGCGACCATCGCCAGCGGGCTGCGCAGGCTCCTCAGCACGTCTGCTTCGGCTTCAGCGAGCCCGGCGCGAGGCAGCGGACGAGCTTCGAGAAGTTCCCGCTCCGGATCTTGTACTCGACGTAGACGCCGATCGAGTTCGGGGCGGTGACGAAGATCTGCAGCCGCGCGCCGGACTTCAACCGCGTGCCGGCAAGACGCGGGAAGCGAACGTTCACGGCGGTCCGCGCCTGCGGCCGGCAGCCGGCGCTGCAGCGGACCGAGACGTGGGCGCCCTTGGGCGCCGTGACGCCCAGCGAGCGGACGAGGATCCCGGTCGGGAGCGCCTGGGCGATCAGCGTGGCGTCGGCGGTGATCCGCCTGATGTCGGGGATGAAGTCGAAGAGAAACTCGAGCATGCCCGTGGCGTTGTTGACACCTCCGATCTGCACGGTGTAGGCCTTGCCGGCCGCCACGGTGGCGTCGAGCTCTTGGAGGTTCGTGCTCACGTTCGGCACGCAGCGGCGGGCGGCGAAATCGGGCTGGGCGGTCGCCTCGTCGAACGGGACGAGCGAGATCACGTTGTCGAAGCCGGAGGTGCGTAGGCGCACGGCGCCGTTCACGTCGGGATGGAAGTCGTACCAGACGGTGGCGCCGTAGTTGACGCCCTGGCACGTCGTCGGCTCGGCCGGACCGCCCATCATCGGCGGGTTGAACACGTCGGTCTGGACGGTGGCGCCGGTCGTGTCGCGGAGGTCGCGCAGGGTGTCGGTCCGGTTCAGCCGGGTGCCGGGATCGTTGAGCCGCAGCGAGTTGAGGTAGTTGTCGTTGATCGGAGCGGCTGCGGCCGGAACGGCCGCGGCGGCGAGCCAGAGGCAGAGGCAGAGGGCGCCGAGCAGACCGGGGAGCGCGAGCACCGGCCGGCGGATCGGACGGCGGTGATTTCCTTCGCGCATCAGATCACCTATCCTCGTTGCGGTGGGGCGAAACGCGAACACTCTCCCACAATTCGCCGGCCGCGCGAGCCAGATGATCGATCGCCGCAGATGACCGAGCGACCGGGGGAGCCGCAGCCGGGAGAATTCGTCGGTCCCTACCGGATCGAGTCGGAATTGGGCGTCGGCGGCATGGGCCGCGTCTACAAGGCGCAGGCGCCCGGGGGCGAGCTGATCGCGCTGAAGATGGTCAAGCCCGACCTGGCGATGGACTCGGTCTTCCGCAAGCGCTTCGAGCGCGAGGCGCGGATCGCCTCGCAGGTGACCCACCCCCACGTCGTGCCGGTGCTCGACACCGGCGAGCACGAGGGCATCCCCTACCTGACGCAGCGCTTCGTCAACGGGGGTTCACTCGCCGACCGGCTGGAGAAGGGCTCGCTCGACGTGCCCACGGCGCTGCGGATCTGCGCCGAGACCGCCGCCGGACTCGACGCGCTCTGCGAGCACGGGCTCGTCCACCGCGACGTCAAGCCGGGGAACGTGCTGCTCGACGAGCACGGCACCGCCTATATCACCGACTTCGGTCTCGCCAAGGACAGCCAGGGGAGCGTGCTGACGCGCCCGGGCCAGGCGCTCGGATCGCTCGACTACATGGCGCCGGAGCAGATTCGCGGGGAGGCCGTGGCCGGCTCGGCCGACGTCTACGCGCTCGCCTGCGTGATGGTCGAGTGCCTCACCGGCAGCCCGCCGTTCGGCGACCGGCAGGGTATGCGCGTGCTCTGGGCCCATCTCCAGGACGACCCGCCGGACCCGTGTGAGAAGCGCCCGGATCTGCCGGCGGCGCTCGGCCAGGTGATCATCGGGGCGATGCAGAAGGAGCCGGAGGACCGGCCGCAGACGGCGGGCGAGTTCGCCCAGCAGGCGCTCGGGGCCGCCGGCCTGACCTGACGGCCGCCGGCCGGGCCCGACCAGCGCCCGCCGGAGACCGCCGGCGGCACGCCGCATCCGATCACGCGAGGTCGGCCACCGGCGCTCAGGCCGCGGCCGCGCCGGTCAGAGCCGAGCCGAGCAGGGCGAGGCAGAGCACGAAGAGCAGGATCGCCAGCACGATCAGCAGCGTCCGGTCGATCCCCCCACCACGGCCCCGGCCGGGGCCGCGACCCGTCCCGGCGTGCCCGGCGGTCCGATCCTCCGATGCGGCGCCCGAATGCATCAGTGCGCCTCCCAGTCGAGGCGGTAGAGCTCGTGCTCGCCGTGGACGCCGCGGAAGTGGACGGCGCCGCGCTCCTCGAAGCGCAGCGACGCGTCGCCGGCCGTGTAGTCGCGCACCGCGGCCGAGACGAGGATCTCGCCGCCGGCGGCCTGGTCGGCGACGCGGGCGGCGATCACGACGTTGCGGCCGAAGACGTCCTGACCGCTTGAGATCACGAAGCCGGTGTGGACCCCGGCGCGCAGCCGCAACCGGCCGACCGGGGCGACCTCGAGCCCCGAGATCGTCCGCTGGAGTCCGATCGCGCAGCGCAGGGCGGCATGCGAGCTCGAGAAGCTGATCATGACGGCGTCCTGCTCGCCCTTGACGACCTGACCTTCGTGGCTGGCGGCGGCCGCCTCGACGACGGCGCGGTGGTTGCGCAACAGCGCGGCGCCGGCGTCGTCCCCGAGCGCGGCCAGAAGCGCCGGGCAGTCGGCGAGCGCTACGAGCAGCAGCGTCACCGCGCCGTCGGGCGAGCTCATCGCCCCGACGGGGAAGTCGGCGCCGCCGAGGGCGTCGGCGAGCACGTCCAAGGAGGTGGGCTCTCCGGCCATCAGTAGGGGGGCAGCTCGCCGTACCAACGGCCGAGCAGGCGGAAGGCGGCCCAGAACGCCCGCTTGGCGCGCTCGTCGTCGAGGGCGGTGTCGATGTTGGGGACGTAAAGGGCGGCCATCGACGGAGTCAGCTCCTGAATCTCGCCCGGATCGGCCTCGAGCTGGCGGCCGAGGGGCAGCTCGAGGTCGTTGAGCACCTCGAGCGCGTCCTCGCCCATGACGACGACGATCTTCGGCTGGACGATGGCCAGCTCGTCGAGCACCCGGGCGATGCAGGCCGGGTCCGACAGGGCGGTGTCGGGCACGGGGCACTTGATCGCGAGCGTGCCGTAGACGGTCAGGGGGTCGATGTCGAGCCGGCGCAACGACTTCATCAGGGCGTTGCCGGACCGCCCGTAGAAGGCGACGCCCTCCTCGATCTCGGCCGGCCGGGGGGCGTACTTGAGCAGGAAGATGTCGGCCTGGGGATGCCCGGAGCCGAGCACCGGCGTCAGGGCCCCGCGGGGGCAGCCGGTGCAGCCCTGGATCTCTCGCGTCAGCAGGTTCAGCTCGCGGATCGCGCGCTCTAGATACTTCTCGCGGATCTCGTCGTCGATGGCCGGCATGCGCCCGATCTCTTTTGACCGGGGGTCGGCTTGTCCTTGGCCGTGCATCAGGACTTGCGCATCGCCCGGCGCACGCGCCGCTCCCGCCGAGCCCGGCGGGCGCCCGGGGGCGTGGCCTTGGTTTCGAGGAACTTCAGCGCCTGGACGTACAGAAGACTGGTCGGCTTGGTGACGATGTCGGCGTCGCGCAGCGACTCGAGGAACTCGGTCGGCCCGTCGAAGTCGCGCATGCGGATGCGGACCGAGCCGAGGCCGGCGGCGACGTGCGAATCCGAACCGGCACCGGCGATGATCCGGTACTTGGCGGCAAACCGAGCCGCCTCCTCGTTGAACGATCCGATCGCCACCCGGGGATTGAACACCTCGAGGGCGTCGACATCGTCCAGGATCGTCAGCAGGTGCTCGTAGTCGGGCACGGCGTGCATGCGGTCGAACGGGTGCGGGACGTAGACGAGGCCGCCCTGGGCCTTGATCTCGGCGACCGTCTCGGCCAGCGTCAGGCCACGGGGGATCTTGCGCTCGAGGAAGAGGCCGATTACCTCGCCCTGGCTGGCGGTCTTGACCTCCTCGGCGACGATCACCTTGATTCCGACGGCCTTCGCGGCGGCCTCGAGCGCGCCGGAGACCTCGTTGTGGTCGGTGATCGCGATCGCGCCGAGGCCCTGCTCGACCGCCGTCGCCAGCAGCACCTCGACGGGCGTGGCGCAGTCGGGCGAGTGGTCGGTGTGCATGTGCAGGTCGACGTCGATCAGCGGCCGGCCGGAGATCCGCCGGCGCACGTCCGGGTCGCCGGCGGTGTCACGGCGGCGGGCGGCGACCGCGCCGTAGACGGCCTCGAGCTCGCCGGCGACGCGGTCCCAGCCGAGCTCGGCCCGCAGCGGCCGGGCGGCGGCGCGCAGGCGGTCGCGCAGCGACCGGTCGGACAGAAGCCGGCCGAGCTGGGCGGCGAGCGTGTCGACGTCGCCCGGCTCGAACAGCAGGCCGCGCTCGCCGGTGGCGAGCACCTCGTCGTAGACCGGCGTGCGCGAGGCGAGCGGGACGGCGCCGGCGGCGATCGCGCGCAGCAGCAGGTCGGGGGCGGGGCCGGATCCGTCGGAGGCGCAGACGAGCACGTCGACCTCGGCGAGCAGGGCGTCGCGATCGAGCTCGGCCGGGTCGACGAAGCTGACGCGGTCGCGCAGGGAGGCGCGGAGCTGCGCCGAGGATCCGCGCGCGGTGACGACGGTCGCCCGCCAGCCCTGCGCTTCGGCCTGGCGGCGGAGGCCGCGGAGGAAGAGCCGCATCGCTCCCCGCTCCTCCTCGTCGAAGTACGCGATATGGACCGGCTGCTCGTCGACGGATTCCGCGGAGCAGTCCCTGGTGGTCGCGGGCTGGGCGCCGGGCAGGATCACCCGGTAATCGGCCGGGAATTGGCGGGCCATGATCGCGGCGGTGGCGGCGTAGCTGGCGGTGCGGGCGTCCAGGCGGCCGAAGAACAACTCGACGAAGCGGCGGGCTACCTGGGTCGAGACGAGCAGGTCGTTGGGGACGTGGAAGCTGCCGATGTTCAGCGAGCGCGAGTGGCGCAGGGCGGCGCTGGCCAGGCTTGGGGCGAACGGCTCGTGGACGTGGACGAAGTCGAGCGGCACCAGGGTCAGGAGCTCCTCGACCGTGCGGGCGACATCGACCGGGAGCCCGGCCTGGCGGCGGGCGGTCGGGCCGGGGACGGCGATCACCTCGCCGGCGGCGAACAGCGAAGGCTCGCCGCCGGCTTCCCCGAGTAGCGCCGCGGGCCGATCGCGGGCGGTGCTCAGGACCTGGCGCGAGGCGCGCACGAGGCGCGGCGACTCCGACGGGGCGACGATGACGACGCGGTGGCCGCGGCCCGACAACTCGGCGGCGACGCGCTCGACGTAGCGGTTGAGCTCCGAGCGCATCTCCCACGGGTGGGGCGTCACCTGGGCGATCGAGAAGCGCGGCTCCATCCAGAGCAGAGCATATGGTCAGCCGTCGGCGGCGTTGCGCGGCGGCGGCGCCGTCCGTCCGCCGGCGCCCCGGGGCTCAGCCGATCCGCAGCGACGCGAGCAAGGCGCGGTACTGCGCCGGCGGGGTCGTGTGGCTGCCCTTGATGATGTAGCCGAGCACGTAGCCGGCGTGCCTGGCGCCGATCACGCGCAGGAAGAACGTGCCCTTGTGGCCGCCGATGCCGGCGATCAGCGCGTCGTGGGCCGGGAAGCCCTCATATGTCGTCGTCACCTCGTCCGCGACCTGCCCGCCGGACGAGCTGGCGGCGCCGTTGATCGTGCTGGCGATCGCCGCGTCGTCGAGCGTCGTCGCGATGGAGCCGACCTCGGTCGCCGCGTCGCCGTGGCGGGAGAGGTAGAAGACGAGCTTGACGTCAGAGCCGGCGTACCGGAACGACGCCGCGAGGCGCTGCGGCTTCCCGGGCAGGACGCCGACCGACAAGCCGCGACGGCGAAAGCTGACGAGCCCGGACCCGCTCGGCAGCCCGGCGTAGGCCGTCGGCAGGCCGGCGACCGGCTTGGCCTTGCCCCCGCCCCCGCCCCCGCACCCGGCCGCCGACACAACGAGCGCGACGACACCGGCGGCGAGACGAATGTGTAGCGGCACGACCGACCTTCCGTTCGTAGGGCCGGGGTGGCGGGACCGGGGCGAAATGCCCACGCGGTCCCAGCGCCCGGCGCTTGCAACCACGGCTCAGTCGGCGAGCGCCTCCGCTGAGGTCGGCGCCGCGGCCTTCGTGCCCGGCTTGCCGCCGTACTGGGCGATGAAGCCCTCCGTCGCCGCGCGCGCCTGGTCGTCGGGGCGCTGGTTGTGGGGCGACTTCATCAGGTAGGAGCTCGGCCCGTCGATCTGGCCGCCGAGGCCGTGGTTGAGCGCCAGCTTGCAGCAGCGAACGGCGTCGATCACGATGCCGGCCGAGTTCGGCGAATCCCAGACCTCGAGCTTCAGCTCCAGGTTCAGCGGCACGTCGCCGAACGCCTGGCCCTCGACTCGGATGTGGGCCCACTTGCGGTCGGTCAGCCACGGGACGTAGTCCGACGGCCCGATGTAGACGTCCTCGGCCGGCAGCTTGTGGTCCATGATCGAAGTCACGGCGTTGGTCTTGGAGATCTTCTTCGACTCCAGCCGCTCGCGTTCGAGCATGTTGTAGAAGTCCATGTTGCCGCCGACGTTCAGCTGCGAGGTGCGCAGCATCTTCACGCCGCGGTCGGCGAACAGGCGCGCCAGCGTCCGGTGGACGATCGTCGCCCCGACCTGCGACTTGATGTCGTCGCCGACGATGGGCAGGCCGGCGTTGCGAAAGCGCTTGTCCCAGTAGTCCTCGCGGGCGATGAAGACCGGGATGCAGTTGACGAAGCCGCAGCCGGCCTCGAGCACCTGCTCGACGTACCACTTGGTCGCCTGCTCGGAACCGACCGGCAGGTAGGAGACGACGACGTCGGTGTGGGTGTCCTTGAGGATGCCGACGATGTCGGCCGTCTCGCCCGGCGCCTTCTCGATCTTCTGCTTGAGGTACTTGCCGAGCCCGTCGTGCGTCATGCCCCGGTGGACGGTGACCCCGGTCTGGGCCGGTACCTCGGCGAACTTGATCGTGTTGTTCTGGCCCGACCAGATCGCCTCGCCCAGATCCTTGCCGACCTTCTCCCGGTCGATGTCGAAGGCCGCGGTGAACTCGATGTCGCGGATGTGGTAGCCGCCCAGGTCGACGTGCATCAGGCCCGGGACCTGGAGGTCGGCGTCGGCGTCGCGGTAGTGGTGGACGCCCTGGACGAAGCTGTTGGCGCAGTTGCCGACGCCGATGATCGCCACCCGGACCTTGTCCGGTTGATAGCGCGACGCGCCGTTGCTGCTGGAAGCCTTGCCGTTGGTCTTGCTCACGTTTGGGTGATCCCTTCTTGAATGCGTTGCCTCCAGCTACACGACTGGCGACGTTCGATTACACCCGCGGGGTGGTCAGGCCGAGATGGAGAGCGCCTTGCGGACGTGGATGATCCGCTGGAGCACCGTGATCGCGCTCAGCGCCGCCAGCACGTAGACCGCGGGCTCGAGCAGCGTGAAGTTCCCCAGCGACGCCCCGCGGGCGAAGACGAGCCCGGCTGACAGGATCACGACGCGGACCGCCCGGTTGGCGATGCCGACCTTGCACTCGACGCCGAGCGCCTCGGCCCGGGCCCGGGTGTAGGAGACCATCAATGACGCCAGCACGGCGATCACGACCGCCGCGGTCGCCGCCTGATCCTGCTCGCGGACGAACTGGATCGCGACCGCCGTCAGCACGATCCCCTCCTCGCACCGGTCGAGCGTCGAGTCCAGGAAGGCCCCGAACGGCGTCCCCTTGCCCGACATCCGCGAGTAGCGGCCGTCGAGCGTGTCCATGATCGAGCCGACGATGAAGGCCACGCCGCCGAGGAAGAAGTACTGCTGCCAGACGAGCACGGCCGCGACGACGTTCAGCGCCAGGCCCGTCAGGGAGATCGCGTTCGGCGTCAGCCGCGACTCGATCAGCAGGCTGCGCATGGTCGACCGCGAGTCGCCCCCTCGAGCCGGGCGCGCCGGCGCGCGGGGCGGCGCTTCGAGCGGGCTCACGTGGCGCCGACCGGCCGGCCGAAGTTCCAGGCCTGCGGGCGCAGCCGGCCGAGCCGGCGCGCGACGTAGGCCGAGAGAGCCGCGGTCAGCGCGCCGAGGATCGCGTCGGCCAGGAAGTGGTTGGCGGTGGCCACCGTCACGAAGGTGATGATGAAGGGGTAGCAGAACCAGAACGCCCGCACCACCCGGTGGCGCGTCAGCCGGGCCAGCGGCCAGCCGAGCATCAGCGCGAAGGCGACGTGCATCGACGGGATCGCCGCGTAGGGGTTGAACAGGGCGTTGACCGACGCGGTCGTCGCCGGGACGCCCGTGAAGTCGGAGACCGAGTCGAAGAAGCCCCACTCCGGCAGGAAGCGCGGCGGCGCGGTGGGGAAGACGAAGTAGCCGACGAGCGCGACGCCCATCGCCACCATCAGCATGTTGCGCACGAAGTAGAAGCTCCGGTTGTGGAACATGTACAGGTAGAGCAGCACCCCGATCAGCACCGAGCTCTGCGCCGTCAGGTAGAGCCACGTCGCCGCCTCCATCAGCAGATGGCTGCCGGCCGCCCAGGTCTGGACGCTCGGCTCGACGAAGAAGTGCAGTGTCCGCTCGACGCCGATCAGCTCGCGGGCGTGCTGGAAGGCCACCGCGGTGCGCGAGTCAGCGAGCCCCCGCACGACGCGGTAGAGCATGTAGGCGCCGCCGAACAGCAGCAGCTGGCGGACGATGTCTAACCAACCGTGCGGCAGGACACGCGCCCGGATTGAGCCGGGTCGGATCAGCATCGGAGAACCGGGATCCTATCCTGCGCCGCGGCCGCGATCACCAGTCGTGGCCGCCGACCCCACCGGCCCGGCCCCCACCGCCCGCGCCGGGCACGCCCGATCCTGCTCCGAAAGGATTCCGCCGGCGAGCCGGGCCACCACGCGCACGCGCCCCGGCCCGGCGGCGGTGACCTCCGTGAAGCCCCCCGGGCCCGCCCGCACGCAGCCGCTCCAGTGGTCGCTGTAGCGCAGCCGCACCAGGCTGGTCCCGGCCCGGGCGAAGCGCAGCGTGAACCCGTTCGGTCCGAGCTCGGTCAGCGTCGCCGGCGCCGTGGCCAGCGCCGTCGCGCCGACGACGGCGTAGACGCGCCAGTGGGCCAGCCGCGCGACCGGCCGCAGGTATGGCTGCCCCGCCCTGATCAGCGCCGCCTCGGCCCGGGCCGAGTAGTCGAGCTCCGCGTCGGGCAGCGCGACCAGGGAGACCGCGGTCGACCGCAGCCAGGCCCCGTAGGCCGCGGCGCTCAGACGCGGGCGGTAGAAGAGCGGGTTGTCGGCGATGTCGAGCTGGCGCTCCCAGCCGCGCGCGAGGGCGACGTGCACGGCCAGCAGCGCCGCCTCCCAGTGCTGGCGCGTGAACGGGACCTCGATCCGCCCGGGCGCCCGGCCGGCCAGATAGCGCTCGAGCGGGGCGTAGTAGGCCGCGCCGGTCGACGGATCGCCGGCCGCGGTGACGACGTCGCGGATCGGCGCCTGCAGCTGCCAGTAGGCCAACGGCAGGACGAGCACGGCGAGCACGCGGCGGTCGCGGACCGCGAGCACGGCCAGGGGACCGGCGAACAGCGCGCCGAGCCGCACAGCGTTGCCGCCGACCGGGGTGTGCAGGACGAACGCCGCCACGCAGACCAGCGCGTAGAGCGCGGCGGCCGGGCGCAGCCGCGGGGCGGCCGCGGCGAGGATCGCGATCAGCGCGAGCGCCGGCCAGAAGCTCGAGGCGGCGAACGGCTCGTAGCCGGGGGTCGGGAAGGCGAGCCCGAGCGCCGCGGCCGGGATCAGCGCCGCCAGGGCGAGCGGGAAGCGCCGCTGGGACACGGCGGCGAGGCCGAGGAAGGCCCCGGCGAGCGGGCTGGCGAGGCCGCTGAGCGCGGCCAGGATCAGCGCGGCCGGCGTCCGGCCGTGGCGGGCGGCCAGGAGCGCCCCGAGACCGATCGCCACGCCCAGCGTGAAGGCCACGCGTCCGGAGCCGAGCGAGATCCCGATCCCGGCGGCGAACCACAGCGACGCGGCCGGGCGCTCGACGAGGCGGTCCCACAGCGCGGCGGCGGCGACGGCGGCCGTCGCGGCCAGCAGCCGCGCGCCGAGCACGGAGCCGAGCGGGCCGAGCAGCAGGCTGTATCCGAGCGGGTCGTAGCCGGCGTACCACTGCGGGTCATAGAGGACGAACCCGTCACGGCTGAACTGTCCGACCCGGTAGAGCGCGGCCGCGAGATCGGCGCTCGGCGGCCGCCAGATCAGGTAGCCGGCGGCGATCGCCGCCGCCAGCCCGGGCCCGGCGGCCCATGCCGGGACACGCCGGAACGCGTCAGGCCTCGAGGAAGGCGACGACGCGGTCGATCAGGTCGGGCTGATCGAGCCACGGATAGTGGCCGGCGTCGGGCGCCCGGACGACCTCCGTCTCGCCGCCGAGCGCCGCGGCGTAGGCGTCGGCGAACTCCGCCGGGAAGTACGGGTCACGCTCGCCCCAGACGATCAGGGCCGGGGCCTCGATCTCCGCCAGGCGGGCACCAGCCTGGGCGAGCATGTCGGGCGGCGAGCGGCGGTGGAGCTTGATCGTCGCCCGCTGGGTCCCGTAGTCGAAGTGGTCGAGCACCGACTTGATGTGCTCCTCCGGCAGCGGGTTGACGTTGACCTCGCGGCCCAGCCGGCGCACCAGTCGCTCGCTCAACGCCCCCATCGCCAGCTCCCCGGCCCCCGGCCGGCGCCACGTCCGGGCGAGCCGGTGCCACCGGTAGCCGGGCAGCAGCGGCACGGCGTCGATCACGACGAGGCGGGCGATCCGCTCGGGGAAGCGCTGGGCGAAGGCCAGGGCGACCGCGCCGAAGTCGTGGACGACGAGGTTCAGCCGGTCGATCTGCTGGAGCTCGAGGAAGCGCTCGATGAAGCGGTCGTAGCCGCCGATGGTGTAGTCGAAGCTGTTCGGCTTGCCCGACCGGCCGAAGCCCGGCAGGTCCGGGGCGATGCCGCCGCCGAGCGCGAGGAACGGCGTCCAGTCGTCGGCGTTGGTCGGCGTTCCGTGGACGTAGAGCGTCGGCGGGCCGGCGGCGGTCGCGGCGCTGCGCCAGAAGATCGGCAGCCCGTCGATGTCGACCCGCTCGCCGTCGAAGCTGGCCGGGACCCCGTCGATCGCGGCGCGGTGTTCCTCGACGGCGGGCATCAGACGCCCGAGAATACCTCGCGTGAAAGCCGCCCCGCCCCGACCGGCCGCCGCCGCCTGGACCCCGCCGAACCGCGCCCGGGTCCGCCGCGTCCGCGATCGCCTGCGCTCGCGCTACGGGATCCCGTCCGCTCCGCCGCACCGGCGCCCGGTCGACGAGCTGATCCTGACGGTGCTCAGCCAGAGCACGAACGACCGCAACCGCGACGTCGCCTTCCTGCGCCTGCGCGACCGGTTCCCCTCCTGGGAGGCCGTCCGCGATGCGCCGCTGGCCGAGGTCGAGGCGGCGATCCGGCCGGGCGGCATCTCGAAGGTCAAGTCGGCCCGCATCCAGGCGATCCTCCGCGCCATCGGCGACCCGGTCGAGCTCGACTGGCTCGCCGACGCGCCGCTCGAGCGCTGCCGCGACTACCTCTGCGCGCTGCCCGGCGTCGGGCGCAAGACCGCCGCCTGCGTGCTGCTCTTCAGCTTCGGCCGCCGCGACGTCCCCGTCGACACCCACGTCTCGCGGGTCGCCACCCGCCTGGGGCTGCTGCGCCCGGGCGCGCCGTTCCCCGAGCTCCACGACGGCATGCTCGCCCTGACCGCCGCGGGTGCCGAGCTCGAGCTCCACGTCAACCTCCTGCGCCACGGCCGGCGCACCTGCCACGCCAGGTCGCCGGCGTGCTCGACGTGCGTGCTCGTGCGCATGTGCCCGGCGGTCGGGGTCACCGCCCGGACGTGACGGCGGGTCACGTCTTCGGCTACGGGTCGCTGCTCGCCGGAGCGAGTGGGGTCCCGTGCCGGCTGCGGGGCCACCGGCGGGCCTGGGACGTGGCGATGGACAACGCCGTCGACCTGCCGGGCTACAAGTACTACGTCGACCCGGTCACGCGGGCGCGGCCGGCGGCGATGGTCACCTTCCTCAGCATCGCGCCCGACCCGGCGGGTCACGTCAACGGGGTGGCCTTCCCGGTCGACGCGGCCGAGCTCGCCCGGCTCGACGCGCGCGAGCGCAACTACCGGCGGGCGGACGTACGCCGGCTCGTGTCGGCCCAGCTCGACGGGCCGGTCTGGGCCTTCGTCGGCCTGGACGCGGCGCGGCGGCGCTACGCGGCGGGGCGGGCGTCGGGCCGGGCGGTGATCAGCCGCGACTACCACGACGCCGTGCTCGCCGGCTTCGCGGGCCTCGGGCCGGACGCGCTGGCGGAGTTCCGCCGGACGACGGCGGGCCCGGCGGTGCCGGTGGTCGACCTCATCCGCCTGGCGGTCGATGACGACCATGCACGTCGCGCCGGACCGTCGTGACCAGCTCGCCGCTGGGGTGCGCCTGAACCTGCAGCGGTCCGCGGGCGAGCTTGTCGAGATACAGCCGGTCCTCGAGCCAGTCGGGGAGGCCCGGGCGCGCCGGACGTCGTAGGCCGCCACGCAGAGGCCGGGCTCGTTCCGCGAGCCGGGGATGTTGATTACTTCCCGCCGTTGCGATATCTTCTCCGCTCCGGTTTTCGGTGCCTGTCAGGCGTCGTGATCGAGATGTGTAGGACGGAAGTGGACGCACGGCTCGCAACGCGGGCTGATCCGGCGCCGTACTTCTTCTCAAGGTGGGACTCGACGAGGAGAAACAAGGGCGCAGCAGGATCTGTCTTCAAGCCGCGCGCGGACGCCGCGGCCAACCAAGCGTGGCTCGGGGAGCCCTACCCTCTCCTTCCCCGAGCGCGAAACGGACGTCGACGCGCCCCCACGCCTCGACGGCCACCGCTCGCTGCGGTTCCGGAGGCCCGCCCGGCCCCGGAACCGCACGAGCAACTTCTCAGCGCGGCTTTCGCGGCGTCATCCGGAGATCGGCGCGCGCGGGGCCCCGTGAACTTCAGCGCGGCCGCACGCAGCGGTCGGCGCGAGGCCGGTCAGGCGCCGACGCCGGCGGATTGCGGCCGCGGCGACGCGCTCGGCTTGGCGAGCTTGGCCTTCTGCTTGTCACGGTCGATCAGGACGACGTCCCAGGCCAGGCCGACCTTGGCGAAGATCTGGATCAGCCAGCCCGACGGATCGAGCTCGTACCAGCGCAGGCCGTGACGGGCCGACCGCGGGAAGGCATGGTGGTTGTGGTGCCATGACTCGCCGAGCGTCGGCAGCGACAGCCAGAAGACGTTGGTCGAGAAGTCGTCGGTCTTGAAGCGCCGGGACCCGAAGAAGTGGCAGACCGAGTTGACGCTCCAGGTGACGTGGTGGATCAGGAAGATCCGCACCAGGCCACCCCACAGCAGCGCCTCGAGGCCGCCCCGCAGCGTCCCGCTCCAGACGAGGCCGGCGACGAACGGGACGGCGAGCGTCGCGACGGTCAACTGGAGGAAGTGCCGGTGGATCCAGCGCAGGCTCGGATCATCGAGCAGATCCGGACAGTACCGGCGCTTCTGCGCCTGGCCGTTGGTCTCCCACAGCCAGCCGACGTGGGCGTGCCAGAGGCCGCGGATCATGCCGCCGACGCCCTTGCCCTGACCGGCATGCGGTGAGTGCGGGTCGCCCTCCTCGTCGGTGAACGCGTGGTGCTTGCGGTGGTCGGCGACCCAGTCGAGCACCGGGCCCTGGACGGCCAGCGAGCCCATAACGGCGAGCAGGTTGCGCAGTGGCTTGTACGTCTCGAATGCCCGGTGGGTCAGCATGCGGTGGAACCCGATCGTCACGCCGAAGGCGCTGAAGACGTACATGAAGGCGAAGATCACGAGGTCCCGCGGGCGCAGCCAGTCGTTCCACGCGAGCGTCGCCGCGGCGATCAGCCCGAGGAAGGGGATGGTCACGGCGGCGATGTTGACGTTCCGTTCGGCTCTGGTCATGTTGTGAAGCCTAGACGCACATTCACGTCGGTTCTTGGCACAATCTCCAATTGTGGAGAGCAGTTTTGGCAAAATCGAACAAGATCTCGCGTCGTCGCAGCCGTGGGAGGCGCTCGACCCCGGGCTCGCCGCGCTGCTGCTGCCCGAGCTGGCCGGGCTGGCCCAGGAGATCACGGCGGCCGTCGGCACCTACGTTCCCGAGTACCGCCGGGCGATGCACGGCGCCTTCGGCCGGACCGTGCGCACCGCGATCGAGGAGGCATTGCGCCAGTTCGTCGAGCAGATGGGCCGCCCGGCCCCTGGTCCGGCCGCCCGACCCGGGCGCAGCGTCTACGTCGAGCTCGGCCGCGGGGAGCTGCGCGCCGGCCGCGGCCTTGACGCCCTCCAGGCCGCCTACCGGCTCGGTGCCCGGATCGCCTGGCGGCGCCTGGCGAGCACAGCCGCCCGCGGCGGCGACATCGATCCCGAGCAGCTCACGCTCCTGGCCGAGTCGATCTTCGCCTACATCGACGAGCTGTCGGCCGAGTCGACCGAGGGCTACGCCAGCGAGCAGGCGGCCCGCGCCGGCGAGCGCCAGGGCCGCCGCCAGCACCTGATCCGCCTCCTCGTGGAGGGTGCCCCGTCCGACGAGGTCGAGCAGGCGGCGGCGGCGGTCGGCTGGGAGCTCCCGCGCCGGCTCGCCGTGCTCGCCTGCGACTACTTCGACGCCGAGCGGCTCGCCGCCCGCGTCGGGCACGGGGCGGTCGCCGCGGCCATCGACGGCTGCAGCTGCCTGCTGCTGCCCGATCCCGACGCACCCGGTCGCCGCGACGCGCTGCTCGCGTCCCTGCGCCGAACGACCGCGGCGATCGGCCCGACGGTCGCGCCGTCCGACGCCCGCCGGAGCTTCGCCCGGGCCCGCGCCTGCCTGCGCCTACAGGCTGCCGGCACGCTGACGGGGTCGGGGCTGATCGTCGCCGGCGAGCAGCTCGCGGCGCTCATCCTCCACAACGACGAGACCCTCCTGGGCGAGCTTGCCGACCGTCGCCTGGCGCCGCTCGCCGAGCTCACGCCCGGCGCCGCCGAGCGGCTCCATGCGACCCTGCGCGAATGGCTGCGCTGGCAGGGCAGCGTGCCCGACGTCGCCGCCGCCCTGCACGTGCACCCGCAGACCGTCCGCTACCGTCTGACCCGCCTGCGCGAGCTGTTCGGTGCGGCGCTCGAGGATCCCGAGTCCCGCTTCGAGCTGATGCTCGCCACCCGGGCGCGGGTGTCCGAGCCCGTCGCCTGAGGCTCGGGGCGGGCCGCCCGGCCCCCCGCCCGGCGACCGACCCCCCGGCGTGCGCCCGACCGGCCGGCCAGGCTTGTGGACCTGGGCGAGATCTTCTATACTCAGACTCAGATTTTTTCTCAAGGACAGTAAGGAGTCCGGACAACATGGGCAAGACGATTGGAATTGACCTCGGCACCACGAACTCGTGCATGGCCGTCCTCGAGGGCGGCGAGCCGACGGTCATCGAGAACTCGGAGGGCGGCCGGACGACACCGTCGGTCGTCGCCTTCGCGCAGTCCGGCGAGCGTCTGGTGGGCACCGTCGCCAAGCGCCAGGCCGTCACCAACCCGCAGAACACGATCTTCTCGATCAAGCGCTTCATGGGCCGCAAGGAGGCCGAGGTCAAGGAAGAGGAGTCGATGGTCCCCTACAAGGTCGTCTCCGGCAAGAACGGCGACGCCCGCGTCGAGGCCAACGGCGAGCAGTACTCGCCGCCGGAGATCAGCGCGATGATCCTCCAGAAGCTGAAGGCCGACGCCGAGGCCTACCTCGGCGAGACCGTCGACTCGGCCGTGATCACCGTCCCGGCCTACTTCAACGACGACCAGCGCCAGGCGACCAAGGACGCCGGCAAGGTCGCAGGGCTCGAGGTCAAGCGCATCATCAACGAGCCGACCGCAGCATCCCTGGCCTACGGGCTCGACAAGGACACCGACCAGACGATCCTCGTCTTCGACCTCGGCGGCGGCACCTTCGACGTGTCGGTGCTCGAGATCGCCGAGGGCGTGTTCGAGGTCAAGTCGACCGCCGGCGACAACCATCTCGGCGGCGACAACTTCGACAAGGCGATCGTCGACTGGCTCGTCGGCGAGTTCAAGCGCGGGCAGGGCATCGACCTCCAGAGCGACCCGATGGCCCTCCAGCGCCTCTACGAGGCCGCCGAGAAGGCCAAGATCGAGCTCTCCACCACCCAGGAGACGCAGATCAACCTGCCGTTCATCACCGCCGACGCGACCGGGCCGAAGCACCTCGACATGCGCCTCACGCGGGCCAAGATGGCCGAGCTTACGAGCGACCTCCTCGACCGCATCGTCGCCCCCGTGCGCCAGGCGATCAACGACGCCAAGGACAAGGGCGCCCCGAAGATCGACCACGTCGTGCTGGTCGGCGGCATGACGCGGATGCCGTCGGTGCAGGAGAAGGTCAAGGAGCTGACCAAGCTCGACCCGCACCGCGGGGTCAACCCCGATGAGGTCGTCGCCGTCGGCGCCGCGATCCAGGCCGGCGTGCTCGCCGGTGACGTCAAGGACGTGCTGCTGCTGGATGTCACCCCGCTGACGCTCGGCATCGAGACCAAGGGCGGCGTGTTCACCAAGCTGATCGAGCGCAACACGACGATCCCGACGCGCAAGGCCGAGACCTTCTCGACCGCCGAGGACAACCAGCCCTCGGTCGAGATCCACGTCCTCCAGGGCGAGCGCGAGATGGCGACCTACAACAAGTCGCTCGGCAAGTTCCAGCTCACCGGCATCCCGCCGGCGCCGCGCGGCATCCCGCAGATCGAGGTCGCCTTCGACATCGACGCCAACGGCATCCTCAACGTCTCGGCCAAGGATCTCGGCACGGGCAAGGAGCAGAAGATCGAGATCAAGTCCGGCTCCGGCCTGTCTGACGCCGAGATCAAGCAGATGGTCGCCGATGCCGAGTCGCACGCCGAGGACGACCGGGCGGCGCGCGAGCTGGCCGAGGCGCGCAACAACGGCGAGAACGCCGCGTACCAGGCCGAGCGCCAGCTCAAGGACCTCGGGGACGCCGTGGACGAGTCGTCCAAGACGGAGATCGAGGAGCGGATCAAGGAGATCCGCGACGCGCTCGAGGCGACCGACCCGGCCGAGATCACCGCCCGCACCGAGGCGCTCAACACCGCGTTCCACAAGGTGTCCGAGGCGATCTACGAGAAGGCGCAGCAGGCCCAGCAGGAGGCACCCGCCTCCAATGGCGCCTCCGCCGCCGCCGAGGAGGACGTAGTCGACGCCGAAGTGGTCGACGAGCCGGGCGTCAAGTAATGGCCGACGAGCGCACCACCGCCGACGTGGCGCCGCCGACCGACGAGCCCACCGCCGCCACGCCCACCACCACCGACCAGCCACAGGCGCCGCCGCAGGACGCGGCGGCGCCGGGGGCCGGCGCTGCGGCGGAGCCGGCGCCGGAGCCCGTGAACATCGAGGACCTCCAGACCCGGGCGGCCGAGCGCGACGAGTATCTGGCGCTCGCCCAGCGCACGCGCGCCGATCTCGAGAACTACCGCAAGCGCGTGGTCCGCGACGCCGCGGCCGCCGAGGCGCGGGCCGTGGCGCGGCTCGTGCGCGAACTGCTGCCGGCGCTCGACAACCTCGAGCGAGCGCTCGCGGCCGCCGGCGCCGACGGCCAGGGCGGGCATCTGCTCGAGGGCATGCGGCTCGTCCGCGACGACCTCGGCGGCGCGCTCGCCCGCGCCGGCGTCGAGTCCTTCACCTCCCAGGGCGAGCGCTTCGACCCGGAGCTGCACGAGGCGATCGCCCAGCATGAGGTCGCCGGCGCCGTGCCGGGCACCGTGATCGAGGTCTACCAGGCCGGCTATCGCATGAACGGCACGCTGATCCGCCCGGCCCGCGTCGTCGTCGCCGCCGCGCCGGCCGCCGAGCCGACCCCGGACGACCGAGGGTCCTGAGATGGCACGCAAGGACCTATACGGGGTGCTCGGCGTCGAGAAGAAGGCGACGCCGGACGAGATCAAGAAGGCCTACCGCAAGCTCGCCCGGCGCTACCACCCCGACCGCAACCCCGGCGACAAGCAGGCCGAGGAGCGCTTCAAGGAGATCTCCCAGGCTCACGACGTGCTCGGCGACCCCGCCAAGCGGCGCGCCTACGACCGGGGGGAGGGGCCCTTCGCCGCGGCCGGGCCGGCCGGCTCGCCGTTCGGGGCCGGCGGCTTCGACGTCGGCGGGCTCGGCGACATCCTCTCCAATCTCTTCGGCGGCGCCGGGCCCGGCACCACCGGCGCGACGCGCGCCCGGACGGCGCCGCAGCGCGGTCGCGACCTCGAGGCGCAGATCCAGATCAGCTTCGATCAGGCCGTCAACGGTGCGCAGGTTCCGTTGACGGTGCCGACGCCCGAGCGCTGCGGCACCTGCTCGGGCACCGGCGCCCGGCCCGGCACGAGCGCCACCGTCTGCCCGCAGTGCCAGGGCCGCGGAATCGAGTCCCAGGGGCAGGGCATGTTCTCGATCTCGCAGCCCTGCTCCCGCTGCGGCGGCAGCGGCGCCGTGATCGAGGACCCGTGCCCGACCTGCCAGGGGTCGGGCGTCACGCGCACCGTCAAGCGCTTCCGCGTCAACGTCCCCGCCGGCGTGCGCGACGGCAGCCGCATCCGGCTCGCCGGCAAAGGCGAGCCCGGGCAGCGCGGCGGTCCGCCCGGCGACCTCTACGTCGTGACCCATGTCGACCCGTCCAGCGTCTTCACCCGCAAGGGCGAGAACATCGAGGTCGAGGTGCCGCTCAGCGTCGTCGAGGCCCTCCGCGGTGGCGAGATCGAGGTGCCCACCCTGCAGGGCCGCAAGACGCTCCGCGTGCCGGCCGGAACGCGCCACGGAACCGTCCAGCGCCTGCGCGGCGAAGGGCCGCCGCGGCTGGGCTCCGACGGACGCGGTGACATCCACTACCGTTTCGTCATCGACCTGCCCGACAAGCTCAACGCCGCGCAACAGGAGGCCGTCGACGCACTCTCGCAGGTGCTCAACGGCAACCCCCGGGCGCGGCTGTTCGACACGGTCGCATGACCCGCATCGAGGTCTCCTCCGATCGCGGTGTGTTCATGATCTCGATCGCCGCCGAGCTCGCCGAGATGCACCCGCAGACGCTGCGCATGTACGAGTCGCGCGGCCTGATCGAGCCGAAGCGCTCGCCGAAGGGGACCCGGCTCTACTCGCACGAGGATGTCGAGCGGCTGCGGCGGATCCAGCAGATGACGGTCGAGCTCGGGCTCAACCTGGCCGGCGTCGAGCGGGTCCTGGCGCTCGAGACCGAGCTCGAGATCGCCCGGGCGCGGCTCGCCGACCTCGAACGCCAGGCGCTGGTGGCCAAGATCGCTATGGAGGAGGAGCTCGAGCGCGTCCGCCGGTCGATCGTCCGCTACGAGGTCGTCCCGTACGTCGGGTCGACCGAGATCGTTCGCAGCGCCGACGCCCGCTCGCCGTACAAGCCGCCGATTCGCCGACCGCCGAGTCAGTAGCCACCAGGAGCCGACGCAGCGCCACGGTCGACCGGCGAGGGTCAGCGGCGTTACCGACCGGCCGACGAACGGGCGCGCCGCGGCCGACGTCGGGGACGCAAGCGACCCCCGCGTCGATGATGGACGCAATCGGCCGGGCCGCGGACGACTGGTATCGTTGGCGGGCGCCCAGGCTCGAGTTCATCCCCCGGTGGGGTCGATCGCCTGGCGCGGAAGTCGCGGCCGCCTGGGCCGCCCGACCCTGAGCCCTCGACGAGAGAGAACAAGCATGCGCAGACTTGCCCGGTGGTGCGTCGTGCACCGGCGCGTCGTCATCGTCGTCTGGCTGATCGCCCTGGTCGCGCTGACCGGCGCCAAGCAGTCGATCGGCACCGACTACAAGGACACCTTCGACCTCAGCGGCACCCAGAGCTTCGACGCGCTGAACCTGCTCCGCGCCTCGGCGCCGAAGGCGGCCGGCGATACCGAGCAGATCGTGATCGCCGCGAAGACCGGCAGCGTCCGCGACCCGGCTGTGCGCGCCCGCATCGCGCCGATGCTCGCCCGGCTCGCCAAGCTGCCCGACGTCGCCAGCGTCAGCTCCCCGTACGCCAAGGCCGGCGCCCAGCAGATCTCCCACGACGGCACCGTCGCCTTCGCCGAGGTCAAGCTGACCAAGGAATCGATCAAGATCCTCCAGCCGGAGGCCAAGCGGTTCGTCAACGCCGCGCGCGGCGCCGCCAGCCCCCAGGTCGAGGTCGAGGTCTCCGGTCAGGTCGCACAGCTGGCCGAGCAGACACAGGCGGCCAGCACCGGCATCGGCGCCTTCGCGGCGCTCGTCGTCCTGCTGCTCGTGTTCGGGTCGGCGCTGGCGGCCACAACCCCGCTGGTCACTACGGGCGTCGCCCTGGGCGTCGGCACCGCCGTGATCGGGCTGCTGTCCCACGTCATCAACATGGCCTCGTTCTCCTCGCAGCTCTCGCTCCTGATCGGGCTCGGCGTCGGCGTCGACTACGCCCTCTTCATCGTCACCCGCATGCGCCAGGGGATCGGACGCGGCAAGGACGTGCCCGACGCGATCGTCGACGCGGTCGACACGTCCGGCCGGGCCGTGATGTTCGCGGGCATCACCGTGTGCATCGCCCTGCTCGGCATGTTCGCCCTCGGCGTCAGCTTCCTCTACGGCGTGGCGATCGCCGCGAGCATCACCGTCGCCTTCACCGTTCTCGCCGCGCTGACGTTCCTGCCCGCCATGCTCGGCTTCATCGGCCCGCGCGTGCTCTCGCGCCGCCAGCGCCGCAAGCTCACGGCGTCGGGCCCCCGGCCCGAGGTCGCCACCGACGGCTTCTGGGCCCGCTGGAGCGCCGCGATCAGCGCCCGACCCGCCCTGTTTGCCACCGTCGCGGCCGTCCTCATCGCCGTCATCGCCATCCCCTTCTTCTCGATGCGCCTCGGCTCGTCCGACAACGGCAGCGACCCGACCAACACGACGACCCGCAAGGCCTACGACCTCCTCGCCAAGGGCTTCGGCCCGGGCTACAACGGCCCGCTCCAGCTCGTCGCCAAGGTCGACGATCCTGCCCAGCGAGCCGCGTTCGAGCGGGTCCGCGAGGCCGCCGCCGCGACGCCCGGCGTGGTCGCGGCCACCCCGACGTCCGTGCTCGGCGCCACCCCGACCGGCGGCGGCGTGGCGATCGCCGACGTCTATCCGAAGGGCTCGCCTCAGGACGCGTCGACGACGACCCTGCTCGACGACCTGCGCGGCCATGTCGTTCCGTCCGCAACCAGCGCCGGCCTGCGCGTGCTCGTCGGCGGCCAGACGGCGATCTTCGAGGACTTCAGCCAGGTCCTCTCGAGCAAGCTGCCGCTGTTCATCGGCGTCGTCGTCCTGCTCAGCTTCCTGCTGCTCACGGCCGTCTTCCGCAGTCTCGTGATCCCGGCGATGGCCGCGGTGATGAACCTGCTCTCGGCCGGCGCCGCCTTCGGCGTGATCACCGCCGTCTTCCAGGACGGCTTCGCCGCCGGGGTCTTCGGCATCGACAAGACCGGTCCGATCGAGGCCTTCGTGCCCGTGTTGATGTTCGCGATCCTCTTCGGCCTGTCGATGGACTACGAGGTCTTCCTCGTCAGCCGCATCTACGAGGAATGGCGGCGCAGCGGCGAGAACCGCCTGGCGATCACGCGCGGGCTGGCGGCGACGGGCCGCACGATCACGGCCGCCGCGGCGATCATGATCCTCGTCTTCGGCGCCTTCATCCTCGGCGGCGAGCGGATCATCGAGCTGTTCGGGCTCGGCCTGGCCAGCGCCGTCGCGCTCGACGCGCTGATCGTCCGCTCGGCGCTCGTCCCGGCCCTGATGATGCTCTGCGGCGACGCCAACTGGAAGCTCCCGCGCCTGCTCGAGCGGGCGCTGCCACGCCTGAACGTCGAGGGCAGCGTCGACCACGACGCCGCCCCGCCGGCCACCGCGCCCGGCCCCGGCACGCTCACCCCGGACCCGAGCGCCGCCTGACCGACCTCAGGCTGGGGCGAGCGTGCCCTGGTGGTAGATCGCCCGCCAGTCCCCGGCCGCCCGCTCCCATAGCGTCGCCCGGCGGCTGCGCCGCTCGCCCTGGGCGAGCGTGTAGGTCACGAGGTAGGTCTGGGCGCCGAGCTCGCGGCAGTCGAAGTCGCTGACCTCCCACGCGTCCTCGTGCGGGCCGGCGGTGGCGCTCCGCGAGCCCGTCGAGCACCTCGGCACGGGTGTAGCGGCGACCGGATGCCCCGACCTCCCAGAAGTCCGTCGTCGTCATCGCGGCGAAGTCGCCGCCGAGCTCGGGGCGGTGGAAGAGCGGCTCGCGCGCCCGGAGCTCCTCGATCGGGTTCACCCGACCGAGACTAGTGCACTATTGACATCGGCGCTGGATCTGCTATAAAGACACTTAGATCTTATGCAGCCTGACCGCCTAACAGTCCGCTCGCAGGAAGCCGTCGCCGCCGCCGCCCAGGACGCGCAGACGCGACGCAACCCGCAGATCACGCCCGGGCATCTGCTCGCCGCGCTGCTGGACGACGCCGACGGCATCGTCGTCTCCGTCCTGCGCAAGCTCGGCGCCGACCCGGCCGGCGTGCGCCGCGCCGTCGACGCCGGCCTCGACGCCCTGCCCGTACTCCAGTCCGGCGACTCCCCGGGTCCGGCGAGCGATCTCGTCGGGCTGCTGCGGACCGCCGACGGCGAGGCCAAGGGCCTCGGCGACGACTACGTCTCGACCGAGCATCTGCTGCTCGCTCTGGCGGCCGACGGCGGGCCCGCCGGGGCGGCGCTTCGGGCCGTGGGCGCCTCCCGCGAGCGCCTGCTGACCGCGCTCGCCGAGGTCCGCGGACCGCATCGCGTCTCCGACCAGAATCCCGAGGAGCGCTACCAGGCGCTCGAGCGGTTCGGCCGCGACCTCACGGCCGAGGCCGCCGAGGGCAAGCTCGACCCGGTGATCGGCCGCGACGACGAGATCCGCCGGGTAATGCAGGTGCTGTCGCGCCGGACCAAGAACAACCCCGTGCTGATCGGCGAGCCCGGCGTCGGCAAGACGGCGATCGCCGAGGGCCTGGCCCGCCGCATCGTCTCCGGCGACGCCCCCGAGTCGCTG
Source organism: uncultured Solirubrobacterales bacterium (assembly GCA_963742705.1). Taxonomy (GTDB): domain Bacteria; phylum Actinomycetota; class Thermoleophilia; order Solirubrobacterales; family Solirubrobacteraceae; genus Palsa-513. The sequence goes on from CAVUMZ010000010.1 coordinate 91,464, forward strand.
CGCGACCGCCGGGTCGTCGCACTCGACATCGGCAGCCTGCTCGCCGGGGCGAAGTACCGCGGCGAGTTCGAGGACCGCCTCAAGGCGGTGCTCAAGGAGGTCGCCGACGCCCGCGGCCAGGTGATCCTCTTCATCGACGAACTCCACACGATCGTCGGTGCCGGCGCCGCCGAGGGCGCCGTCGACGCCGCCAACCTGCTCAAGCCGATGCTCGCCCGGGGCGAGCTTCGCGCCGTCGGGGCGACCACGCTGGACGAGTACCGCAAGCACATCGAGAAGGATCCCGCGCTCGAGCGCCGCTTCCAGCCGGTGCTCGTCGGCGAGCCGACCGTCGAGGACACGATCGCGATCCTTCGGGGTCTCAAGGAGCGCTACGAGGTCCACCACCGCGTGCGCATCCAGGACGCCGCCCTGATCGCCGCGGCGACCCTGTCCGACCGCTACATCGCCGATCGCTTCCTTCCCGACAAGGCGATCGACCTGATCGACGAGGCGGCGTCCCGGCTGCGGATCGAGATCGACTCCGTCCCGACCGAGATCGACGCCGTCGACCGCCGCGTGATGCAGCTGGAGATCGAGCTGACCTCGCTCGGCAAGGAGAAGGACGCCGCGTCGGCCGAGCGCCGCGCCGCGATCGAGCGCGAGCTCGCCGAGCTGCGCGAGCGGTCCTCGGCGATGAAGGCCCAGTGGCAGTCGGAGAAGGACGCGATCAAGGGCGAGAGCGACCTGCGCGAGCGCCTCGAGCAGGCTCAGCGCGAAGCCGAGCGCGCTGAGCGTGCGGCCGACCTCCAGCGGGCGGCCGAGCTCCGCTACGGCGAGATTCCCGGGCTCGAGAAGGCGCTCGCCGAGCGCGAGGCGGCCGGCACCGCGCTGGCGGGCGAGGCGGTCTTCCTCAAGGAGGAGGTCGACCCCGAGGACATCGCCGACGTCGTCGCCGTATGGACCGGCATCCCGGTCGCGCGGATGGTCGAGTCGGAGACGACCAAGCTCATCAACATGGAGAGCCGCCTGCATCGGCGCGTGATCGGCCAGGACGAGGCCGTCGAGGCCGTCGCCACGGCGATCCGCCGCAGCCGCGCCGGGCTGTCGGATCCCGACCGCCCGATCGGATCGTTCCTTTTCCTCGGCCCGACCGGCGTCGGCAAGACCGAGCTCGCCCGGGCCCTGGCGGAGTTCATGTTCGACACGCAGGACGCGATGGTCCGGATCGACATGTCCGAGTACATGGAGAAGCACTCCGTATCCCGGCTGATCGGCGCCCCACCCGGCTACGTCGGCTTCGAGGAGGGCGGCCAGCTGACCGAGGCCGTCCGCCGCCGCCCCTACAGCGTCGTGCTGCTCGACGAGATCGAGAAGGCCCACGCCGACGTCTTCAACACGCTGCTGGCCGTGCTCGACGACGGGCGGCTGACCGACGGCCAGGGCCGCACGGTCGACTTCAAGAACGTCGTGCTGGTGATGACCTCGAACATCCGACCTGGCCGCGGGGCCGAGATGCGCGACGCCCTGCGCGAGCACTTCAAGCCCGAGTTCATCAACCGCCTCGACGAGATCGTCGAGTTCGCCCCGCTCTCGCGCGAGCAGATCGGCGCGATCGTCGGACTCCAGACCGAGCGCCTGAGCCAGCGCCTGGCCGCCCGCGGGATCGAGCTGACGCTGACGGATGCCGCCCGCCAGCTGATCGGCGACCTCGGCTACGACCCCGTCTACGGCGCCCGGCCGCTGAAGCGGGTGATCCAGAAGCAGCTAGTCGACCGCCTCGCGCTCGCGCTGCTCGACGGACGGCTGCACGACGGCGAGGCCGTGGCGGTCGACGGGGTCGACGGCGAGCTGGTGTTCACCGGTTCGCTGGCGCCGGTGTCGACGGAGTCGGCCACCTAGGCGCCGACCGCGACCTTCAGCACGATCCGCGGCCGGCTGGCGGCGCCGAAGCGCTTGTGCAGGTCGAACTGGAGCTGCCACGCCCCGCGGCCGACGCGCAGCGGGAAGAGCCGGTGGCGGATGCTCTGGAGGCTCCCGCAGACGCCGCGCGTGCGCCCGATCGGCGTGCTCAGGCGCAAGCGGCCGACCGGGTCGACGTAGTGGATCCAGACGAGTGCCCCCGCGCGTGCCGAGAGGCCGATGCCGTCGACGGTGTAGCGCACCCGCAGCGACCGCGGATCTCCGGTGGCCGGCGCGAACGACGCCCCGAACGCCGTCGTGCGGAAGCCGATGCCTGCCTGCAGCGCCCCGTCGGCGACCACGACGCGGTGGATCACCTGGTGCATCCCGGCCGGCACCCCGCCGCTCGACAGCCGCCCCGCCATCGTTCCGTCGGATCGCACGAGCCCGGTGCCCAGGAGCGTCCGGTCGAGCATCACGCTGTAGCGGTCGGCCGGCTGGAAGCCGCTGCCGGTCACGCGCACCTCCTGCCCCGGCAGGTAGCAGCGCAGGGCCGTCCGGATCGCCGGCACCGGGGCGTCGGCGGCGGCAAAGCCCGGAGTGAGCGGGGCCGCGGCGGCGAGCAGGGCGAGCTGGAGGCGCATCGCCCCCGAAGGTTACGCGCGCCCGCCGGCGTCGCCGCCGACGGCCCGTGCGGTGCCGCGCCGGGCGATCAGGTAGAAACGACTCAGATAGCAACGCCGCTCAAGGGAGGGCAGATGCCGACTTACGTGATGCTTTGCACGCTGACGCCGGAGGGAGTGCAGACGATCAAGAACAACCCCAGGCGGATCCTCGAGGTCAACCAGGAGGTCGAACAGCTCGGGGCCCGAGTGGTCGCCCAGTGGGCCACGCTCGGCCACTTCGACTTCATCAACATCATCGAGGCCCCCGGCGATTCGGAGATGGCCCGGATCTCACTCGAGCTCGGCTCCCGAGGCACGGCCCGCTACGAGACGCTCGCGGCGATTCCGATCGACGACTTCATCGCCTCGCTGTGACCGACGCCCCACCCCGCGTTCTCGTGGTCGGCGGCGGCGGACGCGAGCACGCGCTCATCCGGGCGCTCGCCCGCTCGCCCCAGCGGCCGGAGCTCGTCTGCGCCCCCGGCAACGCGGGGATCGACGCCGACGCCGTGGTCGCGGCGATCGCGACCGACGACCTCGACGCCCTGGTCGGCCTGGCGCTCGACCAGCGCGTCGACCTCGTCGTCGTCGGCCCCGAGGGGCCGCTCGTCGCCGGGCTCGTCGACGCGCTCGGCGCGGCCGGCATCCCCGCCTTCGGGCCGACCGCCGCCGCCGCCCGGCTCGAGGGCTCCAAGCAGTTCGCCAAGGAGGCGCTGGTCGAGGCCGGCGTGCCGACCGCCGCCTGGACGCCGGTTCGCACCGTCGCCGACGGCATCGCCGCGATCGACGCCTACCCCGTGGTGATCAAGGCCGACGGGCTCGCCGCCGGCAAGGGCGTCGTGATCGCCGCGGACGCCGCCGCCGCCCGGACGGCGCTCGAGGAGCTGCTCGACGCCCACCGCTTCGACACCGAGCTGGTGCTCGTCGAGGAGTGCCTCGTCGGCGTCGAGGTCTCCCTGCTGGCGCTGTGCGACGGCGAGCGCGCCGTGCCGCTGGCGCCGGCCCAGGACTACAAGCGCATCTTCGACGGCGACGCCGGGCCGAACACCGGCGGCATGGGCTCCTACTCGCCGGTCGCCTGGATCGACGACGCCGGCGCCGAGCGGCTTACCGACGCGATCCACCAGCCGGTCGTCGACCTGATGCGCCGCCGCGGCACCCCGTTCCACGGCGTCCTCTACGCCGGCCTGATGCTGACCGGGAAGGGTCCGATCGTGCTCGAGCTGAACGCCCGCTTCGGCGACCCCGAGACCCAGGCCGTGCTGCCCCGCCTGCGCAGCGACCTGCTCGACCTGCTGACCCGGTCGACGCGCCCCGGCGGCCTCGCCGGCGCCCGGCTCGACTGGTCGCGCGAATGCGCGGTGACCGTCGTCCTGGCCAGCCGCGGCTACCCGGAGTCGTCGTCCAGCGGCGACGAGATCCGCGGCCTCGGCGACGTCGACGCCGCAGTCGAGGTCACCCACGCCGGGACCGCCCGCGCCGGCGAGCGCGTGCTGACCGCCGGCGGGCGCGTGCTCAACCTGACCGCGCTCGGCGACGACCCGGCCGCCGCCCGGGCGGCCGCATATGCTGCGGCTGACGTGATCGACTTCGACGGCAAACAGTTGCGGCGCGACATCGCCGTCCCGGCGCGCGGCCCGGTGCCGGCGTGAACCCGGGGCGACCCGCGGCCAGGCCGCCGGAGACGTCGACGGAGCCGGCGGAGACCCAGCCGCTCGGCGACCCCGAGGTCGCCGAGACCCTCGCCGAGCTCGAGGACATCCCCGTTGACAGCCCGCTCGTCGGGATCGTGATGGGCTCGCGCAGCGACGTCGACACGATGCACGCCGCCGCCAAGGAGCTCGACCAGCGCGCCATCAGCTACGAGGTGCGCGTTATGTCGGCCCACCGCGAGCCCGACACGGTGGCCGACTACTCGAAGACCGCGCGGATGCGCGGCCTGCGCGTGATCATCGCCGGCGCCGGCCTCTCGGCCGCGCTCCCCGGCGTGGTCGCCGCCCACACCGACCTGCCGGTGATCGGCGTGCCGCTCTCGAGCCGGCTCTCGGTCTCCGGCGGCCTCGACGCCATCCTCTCGATCGTCCAGATGCCGCCCGGCGTCCCGGTCGGCTGCGTCGGCCTCGACAACGCCCGCAACGCCGCGGTGCTCGCCGCCCGCATCCTCGGCGTCAGCGACCGCCCGCCGCCGTCCGGCGGACGGCCGACGGCGCTCAGCTGAGCCGCGGCCGGCGGACTGGACGGGCAGCCGATCGAGCCCGCGACGCCGGATGCCGATGCCCGGCTGGTGAGCAAATTTCCCGCCGGTCGGCTCGGATCGGCTCCGCGCCTACTAGAATCATCTCTGCCGGATGCGACACGGATACGCGCGGGCGGGCGGCGGGGTCGCTGCCGAGCCACGTTTCTCCGGCGCGCGTCGAACCCGCGCGCCCGGCAACCCACGCCTTTTGGGCAGTACGCCTCCAAGCTCATGGAGCCTGAGGGTGGCGCCTCGAACGCGGAACCGACCGGCGACCTCACCTACATCGATGGCAGGAGAAGCTGAAATGTCCGTAGCTGAACTTCAGGAGCTTCAAGAGCTCGACGAGGTCAAGGCCCTCATCGCCCGCGGCCAGCAGGTCGGCGTGCTCACCTACGCCGAGATCCAGGGAGCCGTCTCCCAGCTCGCCCTCGACGAGACCGACCTCGAGGAGCTGCACGGCTTCTTCGAGCGGTCGGAGATCGAGCTGGTCGAGGAGATCGACCCGGCCACGGCCGCCGGCAGCGAGGTCGAACGGGCGCCCGACAAGCGCACGCGCGGCCGGGCCAAGACCGGCCTCGACCTGACCGCCGCGATGACGACCGACTCGCTCCAGCTCTTCCTCAAGGGAATCGGCAAGGTCCGCCTGCTGACCGCCCAGGAGGAGATCGACCTGGCCAAGCGGATCGAGCGCGGCGATCTGGACGCCAAGCAGCGCATGGTCGAGTCCAACCTGCGCCTGGTCGTGTCGATCGCCAAGAACTACCGCAACCAGGGCCTGCCGTTCCTCGACCTGATCCAGGAGGGCACGCTCGGCCTCGTGCGCGCCGCGGAGAAGTTCGACTACCGCAAGGGCTTCAAGTTCTCGACCTACGCGACCTGGTGGATCCGCCAGGCGATCGCCCGGGCCCTGGCCGACAAGGCGCGGACGATCCGGATCCCGGTCCACGTCGTCGAGAAGCTCAACAAGATCGGCCGCGCCGAGCGCAAGCTCGTGACCGAGCTCGGCCGCGAGCCGACCCCCCACGAGATCGCCGTCGTCACCGGCATCGATCCCGACGAGGTCGACTCGATCAAGCGCTCCGCCCAGGCGCCGATCTCGCTGGAGAAGCCGGTCGGCGACGAGGACGGGTCCGAGTTCGGCCAGTTCATCGCCGACGAGCAGTCCGAGTCGCCGTACGAGCGGGCCGCGGAGATCCTGACCAAGGAGGCGCTGCGGGAGGCGCTCGAAAGCCTGAGCTACCGCGAGCGTCGGGTGCTCGAGCTGCGCTACGGCCTCGGCGGTGAGCATCCCCGGACGCTCGACGAGGTCGGCCGGACGTTCAACGTCACGCGTGAGCGGATCCGTCAGATCGAGAACCAGTCGCTGAAGAAGCTGCAGAGCCTGGACGTCGCGCAAAAGCTGCGCGAGACGGCCATGGCGTGAGCAACGCCGCAGGCGCCGTCGCCGACCCCGTCGCCGGGCGTGGGGTCGCCGACACCGCCGCGGCGATCGGCCGGGAGGCGGCCCGGCGGCGGACGTTCGCGATCATCTCGCACCCGGACGCCGGCAAGACGACACTGACGGAGAAGCTGCTGCTCTACGGCGGCGCCGTCGCCGAGGCCGGCGCCGTCCACGCCCGCCGCAACCGCCGGGCGTCGAAGTCCGACTGGATGGCGCTCGAGCAGGAGCGCGGCATATCCGTCACCTCGACGGTGCTCCGCTTCCGCCACGACGACACGGTCTTCAACCTGCTGGACACCCCCGGCCACCACGACTTCTCCGAGGACACGCTCCGCGTGCTCGCGGCCGCCGACTCCGCCGTGATGCTGCTGGATGCGGCGAAGGGCGTCGAGGCCCAGACGCTGCGGCTGTTCGAGGTCGCCCGCGCTCGCGGCATCCCCCTGATCACGTTTGTCAACAAGTACGACCGCCCGGGCATGGAGCCGCTCGAGATGCTCGACCACATCGAGCAGACGCTCGACCTCCAGCCGGTGCCGATGACCTGGCCGGTCGGGATCGCCGGCGACTTCCGCGGCGTGGTCGAGCGCGCGACCGGCGAATTTCACCGCTTCACGCGGTCGACCGGCGGAGCCACGCGCGCGGCGCGGGAGCTGCTCTCGCCCGAGCAGGCCGCGCTCGCCGAGCCCGACGCCTGGCCGACCGCCGCCGAGGAGCTCGAGCTGCTCGACGCCGTCGTCAGCCAGCTCGACCCCGCCGCGTTCGCCACCGGCCGCGCCACGCCCGTCTTCTTCGGCTCGGCCGTCTCGAACTTCGGCGTCGGGCTCCTGCTCGAGGCGCTCCACAAGCTCGCCCCGGCGCCCACCGAACGACCCGACGACGCCGGCGTTCCCCGCCCGATCGACGCGGCCTTCTCCGGCCTCGTGTTCAAGGTCCAGGCCAACATGGACCCGCGCCACCGCGATCGCGTCGCCTTCATGCGCGTCTGCTCCGGGCGCTTCGAGCGCGGCATGCGCGCGACCAACGCCCGCACCGGCCGACCGTTCGCGCTGACCCACGCCCACGAGGTCTTCGGCCAGGACCGCGCCGTGCTCGACGAGGCGTTCCCCGGCGATGTCGTCGGGGTCATCAACGCCAGCGAGCTGCGCGTCGGCGACACGCTCTACGTCGACGAGCCCGTCGCCTTCCCGCCGATCCCGACGCTCGCGCCCGAGTACTTCGTCAGCGTCCGCAACCGCGACTCGACCCGCCACAAGCAGTTTCACCGCGGTCTCGCCCAGCTCGCCGAGGAGGGCGTCGTCCACGTCCTGCGACGCGGCGGCACCGCCGACCCGATGCCTGTCCTCGCCGGCGTCGGCCCGCTCCAGTTCGAGGTCGCCGTCGACCGGTTGCAGCGCGAGTTCGGGGCGACCGTCGCGCTCGACCCGACGCCGTGGAACGTCGCCCGCCGCACCGACCACGCCGGCGCGGAGGTCGTGCGCGCCAACTCGCACGCCGACGTCCTCGTCCGCAGCGACGGCACCGAGCTCGCCCTGTTCACCAGCGAGTTCATGCTCGACCGCTTCGCCCGGGCCCACCCCGAGGTCCTGCTCGAGCGGATGCTGACCCGCTGAGCGCCCTCCCCGGCACCCCAGGGCCGACCGCCGGCCGACGGCGGTCAACTGGGATGATCCCGGCGTGATCGACCGCTACACGCGTCCGGAGATCGGCGCCCTCTGGACCGACCAGGCGCGCATGGACGCCTGGCGCCGCGTCGAGATCGCCGCCGCGCAGGAGCTCGACGGGCCGACGGCCGACGAGCTCGACGCGATCCGCGCCGCGAGCTTCACCGTCGCCGCCGTGGCGGCGCGCGAGGCGATCACCGACCACGACGTCGCCGCCTTCGTCGACGTCCTCGCCGCCTCGGTCGGGCCGGCCGGCCGCTGGATCCACTACGGACTGACCTCATCCGACGTGCTCGACACCGCGCTCGGCCTGCAGCTGCGCGCCGCCGGCGAGATCGTCGTGGTCGGCGCCCGCGAGCTCGTCGCCGCGCTCGCCGCCCAGGCCCGCGCCCACACGCTCACCCTGTGTGTCGGCCGCACCCACGGGATCCACGCCGAGCCGACGACGTTCGGAGTCAAGCTCGCGGGATTCGCGTTCGAGGCGCACCGCAATGCCGAGCGCCTCCAGCGCGCATTCGAACAGGCATCGGTCGGGGCGATCTCGGGCGCGGTGGGCACCTACGCCGCGAACAGCCCGGATTACGAGCGCCGGGTGCTCGCGCGCCTGGGGATCGGGGCCGAGTCGGTCTCCACGCAGGTCGTCGCCCGCGACCGCCACGCCGAGCTGCTCGGCGCGATCGCGCTCGCCGGCGCCGGGCTCGAGCGCCTGGCGACCGAGGTCCGTCACCTCCAGCGGACCGAGCTGCTCGAGGCGAGCGAGCCGTTTCGGACCGGCGCGCAGAAGGGCTCGTCGGCGATGCCGCACAAGCGCAACCCGATCGTCAGCGAGCGCATCACCGGCCTGGCCCGCGTGCTGCGGGGCAACGCCCAGGCCGCGCTCGAGAACGTGGCGCTCTGGCACGAGCGCGACATCTCCCACTCGGGCGTCGAGCGCGTCATCCTCCCCGACTCGACGATCCTGCTCGACTACATGCAGCACCTCGCGCTGCGGGTCGTCCGCGGGTTGGTGATCGACCCCGAGCGTATGCTCGAGAACCTCGAGCTGACGCACGGCGCGCTGTTTTCCCAGCCGCTGCTGCTGGCGTTGGTCGCCGGGGGGATGACGCGCGACGACGCCTACCGGCTCGTCCAGGACGCCGCCCAGCGGGCCTGGCGCGAGCGCGTGCCGCTGCGCGGGCTGATCGCCGGCGATCCCGCCGTCGCCGGGATCGACCTCGACGCGATCTTCGATTACGCGCAGTTCACGCGCAACGCCGCCGAGATCGTCGGCCGCCTCGATCAGATCGACTGAACATCCGGCTGGGCCGGCGCATTTTCTGGAAGCCCCACGGTATGTTCCTCAAATGAGCGATCTGGACGACGAGGTCATCGGCATGACAGCAACTGTCACCCTCGCCGTCGATCCAAAGCGTCCCGGCGAGGTGATGATCGCGATCCGCGGCGGCACCGAGGCGTTCACCGCCGTCTCGGACGAGCCGATCGCCAAGCACACCCGGGTGGTCGTCGTCGACCACCTGTCCGCCCGCACCGTGAGCGTCACCCCGCTTCCCTGAGTTCTCTCCGAAAGGTCGCTGATGCTCTTCTGGAACGTCCCGGCCCCAGATCAGGCGCTGCTGATCTCGGGGTCCCGCCACAAGGATCCCTCGACCCAGTTCCGCATCGTCACCGGCCACGGGTCGTTCGTGCTGCCGATCAAGCAGAAGGCCCGCTTCCTCTCGCTCGCCCTGCGCGAATCGGAGGTCCGTGAGGAGTGCGTCACCCGCCAGGGCATCCCGCTCCAGCTGATCGCCGTCGCCTTCTTCAAGGTCGGCGACGACGCCGCGTCGATCGCCAACGCCGCCCGGCGCTTCCTCGACGAGCAGGGGCGAATGGAGGAGCTCTGCGGGCGCATCTTCGCCGGTCACCTGCGGTCGATCGTCGGCGGCCTCACCGTCGAGGAGATCATCCGCGAGCGCGACCGCGTCGCCACCGAGGTCAAGGAGGGCTCCCAGCCGGAGATGGAGAAGCTCGGCATCGTCGTCGACGGGTTCCAGATCCAGGAGATCGGCGACCCGTCCGGCTACATCACGAACCTCGCCGCCCCGCACGCCGCCGCGGTCGCCAGCGCGGCCCGGATCGCCGCCGCCGAGCGCGACCAGGAGGCCGCCGAGAAGGAGCAGGAGGCCGCCCGGGCCAAGGCCGGCTTCGCCCGCGAGACGTCGCTGCAGAAGGCGAAGATCGAGGCCGAGGTCCAGCAGGCCCAGGCTGAGACCTCCCAGGCGGGCCCGCTCGCCCAGGCGCGGTCCTCCCAACAGGTCATCGCCGAGCAGACGGCGCTCGCCGAGCGTAACGCCGCCCTGAAGGAGAAGCAGCTCGAGGCCGAGGTCCGCCGCCCGGCCGACGCCGAGGCCTACCGCCAGAACACGCTCGCCGCGGCGGCGCTGCAGCGGACGAAGCTCGAAGCCGACGGCGAGGCCTATGCCGCGCTGACCACTGCCGAAGCCGACGCCCGGGCGATCACCGCCCGGGCCGGGGCGCTCGCCGGCGAGAACCAGCGGCTGATCGCCGCCAACCAGCTCGTCGAGATGCTGCCCGAGCTCGTCGCCGCCGCCGCCCAGGGGATCGATGGCGCCCACCTGACGATCCTGAACGGGGCCGACGGGCTCGGCGAGTTCGCCACCGGCCTCGCGGCCGAGGGACTGACGATCTATGAGGCCCTCAGGCGCAGCCTGGCCGCGGCGAGCGGGCCGGCGAAGCCGGCGATCGCGCGCGGCGACGGCGGCGGGCGCGCGCCGGACGCTTCGCGCGCAGGGTGAACCGGCGCGGACGGTACGCCAGGCGCCCGGCGACCTGTGTGACTGACGTCACACACAGCGAACCGCCAACTGGCTAGCCTGACGCGTTCGATGGCGCCGGTGGAGATACGCGACCTGCACAAGCGCTTCGGCAGGGTCGAGGCCGTTCGCGTGCTCAGCTTCGACATCGCGGCCGGCCGGGTCACCGGCTTCCTCGGTCCCAACGGGGCCGGCAAGAGCACGACGCTCCGGGCGCTGCTCGGGCTCGTGCGGCCGACCGCCGGGACGGCGACGTTCGCCGGCCGGCGGTACGAGGACCTCGAGCGCCCGAGCGGCCACGTCGGCGTCGTTCTCGAGGACACGGCGTTTCACCCCGGGCGCAGCGGCCGGGATCATCTGCGGGTCCTGGCGATAACCGGTCAGCATCCGCCCGAGCGCGTCGACTATGCGCTCGACGCCGTCGGCCTCACCGAGGCCGCATCGCGCCGGGTCAAGGGCTACTCGCTCGGCATGCGCCAGCGCCTGGCGATCGCCGCCGCCCTGCTCGGCGATCCGGAGGTGCTGATCCTCGACGAGCCGACCAACGGCCTCGATCCGCCGGGCATCCGGTGGATGCGCGGGCTGCTGCGCGCGCAGGCCGCCCACGGCCGGGCCGTGCTCGTCTCCAGTCACGCCCTCGCCGAGGTCTCCCAGTCGGTGGACGACGTGGTCGTGATCGCCAGGGGCGAGCTGCGCGGGCAGGGCACGCTCGCCCAGGTGCTCGGCGGGCACGACGGTCCGTCGACCGAGGTCCGCGTCGACGACAACGCGCGACTCGGCGCCGCGCTCGACCGGCACGGCCTCAAGTTCGTGACCGAAGATGGCAACCTGCTGGTGCACGGCGCCACGCCCGAGGAGGTCGGCACGATCGCCTTCGAGGAGCGTCTCGCCGTGTTCGGCCTGGCGCTCCGGTCGCGGTCGCTCGAGAGCGCGTTCTTCGCTCTGACCGGGGAAGACGCATGAAGCCGCTGCTCTCCGGCGAGCTCGTCAAGCTGCGCACGACGCGGACGTTCGCCGCTCTCGTCGGCTCCGCCCTCGTGCTTTCGCTGCTCGTCGTCATCCTCACCGGACTACTGCGCGACACCTTCACCGACCACGACCTGCGCCAGCTCTTCACGGCCAACTTCAGCAGCTTCTTCATCCTGCTGCTGGGCGTGATCGGCATGGCCGGCGAGTGGCGCCACCGCACGATCGCCGGGACGATCCTCGCGGCGCCCGACCGGATCCGCCTGCTCGCGGCGAAGCTGCTGTCCTACGCCGTCGCCGGGATCGTGCTGTCGGCCGTCGTCACGCTGGCGATCATGCTCGTCGGGACGATCATCCTCTCGGTCCGGGGTCTCCCCACGCTCGACGTCGGCAGCATGGCCGACCTGCTCTGGCGGCAGCTGCTGATCGCCGGCCTCCAGGGGGCGTTCGGCGTCTGCGTCGGCGGGCTCGTGCGCAACCAGGTCGTCGCGATCGTCACCGTGCTCGCCGTAGCCTTCGTCGTCGAGCCGGCGATCCTCGGCCTGGTCCCCAGCGTCGGCCAGTTCGGCCCGACCGTCGGCACGCCCAACGGGATCCTCCAGATGCAGTTCAACAACAAGGACCTGCTCGCCCCCGGCTACGCGATCCTCGTGCTGCTCGGCTGGGTCGGGCTCGGCTTCGCCGCGACCGGGACCCTGCTGCGCCGGCGCGACCTGCTCTGACCCCGCACGCAGGCCGCGCGAGCGCCGGTCGAGCTGTGGCTGCGGCGTCAGGGACGCAGGCGTGCGTGCGTCCCGTCAGGCGCGCGCCGTGCGGGCGACGACGTCGACCGCGCCCAAAGCGCCGCCGACGCGGCCGGTCAGTCGAAGTCGGTGACGGCGTAGACCGTCCGCTTGGCGAGCTCGATCGTGGTCGTGCGACCGGGCTCGTCCGGATCGTCGCAGTGGACGGTGTAGAGCTCGCGTCCGACCTGGAGGATCGCCATCACCCGCTGTCCGTCGACCAGCTGGTCGGAGCCGACCTCGATCGTCGTGTCGGCTCCGGCGCGGCGGCACATCACGCGGTGGATGCGCCGCTTGTGGGCGACCATGCCCGAAGCGGACTCGGCCTCGGTGCGGAGATCGTCATACAGACGCTCGGCACCGGTCGGATCGGACTCGTAGCCGGGGACGAAGAAGGAGGTCAAGCCCAGACCGCCCCCGGCAGGGGCACTAGACACGGCCGCGCTGACGCGCGGCGGCAGGGCGCTTCGGCTTCGCCGCCTTGGACGGCCGCGCCGGCTGGAGCTTGCGCTCGTCAGCGGTCATCTGCCGGACGGTGAGCTTGCCCGCGGCGATCTGCGCGCGAATCTCGGCGAGCTTCTGCTCCCGCCGCTCGTCGGCGCGCTGCTGCTGTTGTCCCTTGGGCGGTGGCATGCGTAGACCGAGGGTACTCCCTTGGTCGCCCCGGCACCGAGGGCCCGGGCCGGCACCGGCGCTGGGGTCGCCGGCAAGCCGGCGATTCGCCGGCACGGCCGGTAGAGTCAGTGCGGTGATCGCCCCCGACCTGCCGCTCCTGTCGTCCGGCAAGGTGCGCGACATGTACGCGTTCGGCGACAACATCCTGATGGTCGCCTCCGACCGGATCTCGACCTACGACGTCGTCCATCCGACGCCGATCCCCGACAAGGGCAACGTCCTCACGGGGATCTCGGTCTTCTGGTTTCGTCTGACCGACCAGATCGTCCCCAACCACCTGCTGGCGGCCGCCGTGCCCGTTCCGACTGCCCTGCGCGGCCGGGGCCTGATCGTCAAGTCGCTCGAGATGCTGCCGGTCGAGTGCGTCGTGCGCGGCTACCTGACCGGGTCGGGGTGGAAGGACTACCAGCAGACGGGCGCGGTCTGCGGGATCGAGCTTCCGCCGGGCCTCGAGGAGTCGGCGCGCCTGCCCGAGCCGATCTTCACACCGGCGAGCAAGGCGATGCTCGGCGACCACGACGAGAACATCAACTTCGAGGCGGCGGTCGCCGCCGTCGGTGACCGAGCGCTCGCCGAGCGGCTGCGCGACATCTCGATCGCGTTGTATGAGAAGGCCGCGGCGCACGCGCTGGAGCGGGGGATCATCCTCGCCGACACGAAGTTCGAGTTCGGCCACGACCACGGCGGCCGGCTGACCCTGGGCGACGAGGTCCTGACGCCCGACTCGTCGCGCTTCTGGCCGGCCGACGGCTACGAGCCGGGCCACGGCCAGCCGAGCTTCGACAAGCAGTACGTCCGGGACTGGGCGACCGCCACCGGCTGGGACCGCAATCCCCCGGCGCCGGCGATCCCGCAAGACGTCGTCACCCAGACGCGGGCCCTATACATCGAAGCCTACGAGCGGATCACCGGCGAGCCGTACGCGGCCTGGCTCGAGCGCAGCACCGGGATCCCGACCGCCGACCAGCACCCCTGATGCGGGCCCGGGTGCTGGTGCGGCCGAAGGCCGGCATCCTCGACCCGCAGGGCCAGGCGGTCGAGCGGGCGCTGCCGGCACTCGGCTTCTCCGGGGTCCGCAACGTCCACGTCGGCCGGCTGATCGAGCTCGACGTCGACGACCCGGCGCGGCTGGCCGAGATGTGCGAGCAGCTGCTGTCGAACCCGCTGATCGAGGACTACGAGGTGCTGGTCGGGGAATGAGGTCGGGGACCCCTCGGTTCGGCGTCGTCGTCTTTCCCGGCAGCTGCGACGACGTCGACGCGCGGCTGGCCTGCGCGCGGGTCGGCGAGACGGTCATGCTCTGGCACGCCGACCGCGACCTCCAGTCAGTCGACGCGGTCGTCGTGCCGGGCGGCTTCTCCTACGGCGACTACCTGCGGGCCGGGGCGATCGCCCGGTTCGCGCCGATCATGGAGGAGGTCATCGCCTTCGCCCGGGACGGCGGCCTGGTGATGGGGATCTGCAACGGCTTCCAGGTCCTCTGCGAGGCCGGCCTGCTGCCGGGGGCGCTGCTGCCGAACACGGGCCTGCGCTTCCTCTGCCGGCAGGTCGAGCTCGAGGTCGTCAACCCCGACACGCCGTTCACCACGGCGTGCGCCCCGGGCCGAACCCTGTCGGTCCCCGTCAAGCACACGACCGGCCGCTACTACGCCCCGGCGACCCAGCTGACCCAGATGGAGGCAGACGGGCAGGTCGTCCTGCGCTACGCCGGCGGGCAGAACCCGAACGGCTCGGCCCGCGACATCGCCGGCGTGACCAACGCCGCGGGCAACGTGTTCGGCCTGATGCCGCACCCCGAGCACGCCGTCGACCCCCTCACAGGGTCGACCGACGGCCTCTGCCTGTTCGCCTCGATCGGCGCGAGCCTCGGCCACGTCGCCGGGGCGCCGGCATGAGCGCGACGACCAACCCGCCTCCCGGCCTCGCCCGGGCGGTCGAGCTCGGCCTGACGACGGCCGAGTACGAGCTGATCGTCGGCCGCCTCGACCGGGAGCCGAACGAGGTCGAGCTGGCGATGTTCTCGCTGATGTGGTCCGAGCACTGCGCCTACAAGCACTCCAAGCTCCTCCTCAGGAGCCTCCCGACCGACGGACCCAAGCTCGTGCTGGGGCCGGGCGAGAACGCCGGGGCGGTCGATGTCGGCGGCGGCCTCGTCTGCGCCTTCAAGGTCGAGTCGCACAACCACCCGAGCGCCGTCGAGCCCTTCCAGGGGGCGGCGACCGGGGTCGGGGGCATCCTCCGCGACGTGTTCGCGATCGGGGCCCGGCCGATCGCCATCCTCGACAGCCTGCGCTTCGGCGAGCCGAGCCCCGACCCGACCGGCCGGACCCGGTACCTGCTCGAGCACGCGGTCGCCGGGATCGGCCACTACGGCAACTCGATCGGCGTGCCGACGATCGGCGGGGAGATCTACTTCGAGGGGCCGTACGAGCAGAACTGCCTGATCAACGCGATGGCGATCGGCCTGATCGAGCGTGACCGGCTGATCCGGGCGGCGGCCCAGGGGCCGGGCAACGTGCTCGTGCTGTTCGGGGCCTCGACCGGCCGCGACGGCATCGGCGGGGCGTCGGTGCTGGCCAGCGCCGAGCTCGGGTCCGACGACGCGTCCAAGCGCCCGAGCGTCCAGGTCGGCGATCCGTTCGCCGAGAAGAAGCTGATGGAGTGCTCGCTCGAGCTGCTCGACCGCGGCCTGCTCGTCGCCCTGCAGGACCTCGGCGCGGCCGGCCTGACCTCGGCGGCGTCGGAGATGGCGAGCAAGGGTGAGCTCGGGATCGACATCGACATCACGAGGATCCCGCTGCGCGAGGCGGGGATGGAGCCGTTCGAGATCATGGTCTCGGAATCGCAGGAGCGGATGCTGTGCGTGGCCGAGCCCGACCGCGTGGCCGAGGTGATCGCCGTCTGCGAGCGGTGGGAGACGACGGCGACGGCGATCGGCACCGTCACCGACAGCGGCCTGATGCGGATCCTCGACGGCGACCGCGTCGTCGGCGAGCTGCCCGTCGCGGCGCTCGTCGACGACGTCCCCACCTACGCGCTCGAGCCCCAGAGGCCCGCCCACCAGCTCTACCCCCGCCCGCCCAAGACGCTGACCAGCGAGGATCCGACCCAGATCCTCCTGGCTCTGCTCGCGAGCCCGAACATCGCCGACCGCCGGCCGGTCTTCGAGCAGTACGACTGCATCGTGCAGTCGCGGACCGTGCGCCGGCCGGCCGAGGCCGACGCCGCCGTGCTGATGCTGCCCGAGCGCGACGGCGTGACGCCGGCGATCGCCGCATCGATCGACGGCAACGGCCGCCGGGTCGCCTGCGATCCGTACAACGGGACGATCGAGGCGGTGCTCGAGTGCGCGGCCAACCTCGCGTGCGTCGGGGCCGAGCCGCTCGGACTGACCAACTGCCTGAACTTCGGAAACCCCGAGAAGCCGCATGTGGCCTGGCAGCTGACGGAGTCCGTCCGCGGCCTGGGCGACGCCTGCCGGGCGCTGGGGATCCCCGTCGTCGGTGGCAACGTGTCGCTCTACAACGAGGCCGGCGACGGGCCGATCTACCCGACGCCCGTGGTCGGGATGGTCGGCGAGCTGCCCGACGCGACCCGGGCCGGGCGGCTCGGCTTCGCCCGCGCGGGCGACCGGATCGGCCTCGTCGGCCGGTTCGCCCCGACCCTCCCCGGGTCGGAGCTGGCCCGCCTCGGGGGCGCCGAGCTGCCGCAGAGCCTGCCGCCCGCGCCGATCGACGAGGTCGCGGCCGCCCAGGCGGCGATCCGCGCGGCCGTCCGCGCCGGTGCCGTCAGCAGCGCCCACGACATCGCCGAAGGCGGCCTGGGCGTGTGCCTGGCCGAGTGCTGCCTCGCCGGCGGGATCGGCGCGACGATCGGGCTCGGAGATCGGGGCAAGTCGATCCGCGCCCTGTTCGGCGAGGGCCCGGGCGGCTTCGTCGTGTCGGGCCCGCCGGACGGGCTCGCCCGGCTCGGAGCGACGGTGATCGGGCAGGTCGGGGGGGACGCACTGCGGATCGACGCGGGCGACGCGCAGATCGTTCTTTCCCTGGAGCAGTGTCGGGCCGCACACGCGTCCCTGGGAGCTCTGCTTGCCTGAGGCCCTCGGCCGGGAGGCGGTCGTTCACGCCGCAGACCACGGGTACGCCGACGGGATCTGGCGGATCTTTCGGGCCGTGGTGGCCGCCGGCGAGACCTACGTCTATGCGCCGGAAACGTCGCGCGAGGAGGCGCTCCGGCTGTGGCTCGACGGCGGCGAGTGCTTCGTCGCCTGCGCCGGTGGCGAGGTCGTCGGGACGTACGTCCTGCGGCCCAACCAGCCGGGTCTCGGGGGCCACGTGGGGAACGCGGCGTTCATGGTCGACCCGGCGGCCCGGGGGCAGGGGATCGGCCGGCTGCTCGGTGCTCACGCGCTCGGGCGGGCGGTGGAGCTCGGGTACCGGGCGATGCAGTTCAACCTCGTCGTCGCCACGAACACCCCGGCGATCGCGCTCTGGGAGAGCCTCGGCTTCGCGGTCGTCGGCCGCCTGCCGGGGGCGTTCCACTGGCGGCGGGAGCGCTACGTGGACGCCCTGGTGATGTATCGGTCGCTGTAGTGGTCCACCGGGACGCGCCGGGGCCACTGCTAGGCTTGTCGTCCGGCGCGGAGGGCTCCAGCCCGACGGGCCCCGGTCTTCGATGAACCCATCATTCGACCTCGACGCACGCGACGGACCGCGCGACGAGTGCGGCGTCTTCGGGATCTACGCCCCCGATCACGACGTCTCTCGCCTCGCGTACTTCGCCCTGTTCGCGCTCCAGCACCGGGGCCAGGAGTCGGCGGGCATCGCCGCCGCCGACCACGGCGGGCAGATCGTGACGCGGCGCGAGCTCGGGCTGGTCAGCCAGGTCTTCAACGAGAACGACCTGGCGACGCTGGCCGGCGAGCTGGCGATCGGCCACGTGCGCTATTCGACCACGGGCGGCAACCAGTGGGAGAACTCGCAGCCGGTACAGCGCTCAGCCGGGTCCGACGCCAACCGCCGGGAGGTGGCGCTGGCGCACAACGGCAACCTCATCAACGCCGTCGACCTCCACGCCGAGCTGACCGGCCGGGGCGTCAGCTTCCGGTCGACTTCGGATTCGGAGATCATCGCCGCGCTGATCGCCACCAATCGGGCAGAGCGGATCGAGGACGCGGTCGCCGACGTCCTGCCGCGGCTGAAGGGTGCCTTCTCGGCCGTGGTGATGACCCGGGATCGCGTCGTCGCCTTCCGCGACCCGCACGGCCTGCGACCGCTGGCGCTGGGGGTGCTGCCGGGGCTTGAGCCGGGCGACCCGGAGCGCTTCTGCGTGGCCAGCGAGTCGTGCGCGTTCGACATCATCGGCGCCCGGCTGCTGCGCGATGTCCGCCCGGGGGAGGTCGTCTCGATCGGGGCCGACGGCATGCGGTCGGTGCAGGTGACCGAGGGGGAGCGGGAGGCGTTCTGCGTCTTCGAGTACATCTACTTCGCCCGGCCCGACTCGCGCATGGGGGGCAACGTGCTCCAGGTCGCGCGCGGGCGGATGGGCGAGATCCTGGCGCGCGAAGCGCCGGTCGAGGCCGATCTGGTGATCCCGGTGCCCGACTCGGGCAACCCGGCGGCCCGGGGCTTCGCCCGGGCCAGCAAGCTGCCGCAGGACGACGGCTTCGTCAAGAACCGCTACGTCGCCCGGACGTTCATCCAGCCGGGCCAGGAGCTGCGCAAGCACGGCCTGCGGATGAAGTTCAACCCGCTGCCGGAAGTCGTTCGCGGCAAGCGGCTCGTCGTCGTCGACGACTCGATCGTGCGTGGGAACACGACCAAGCAGATCGTCAAGATGCTGCGCGACGCCGGGGCGGCCGAGATCCACATGCGGATCTGCGCGCCGCCGATCGAGCACCCGTGCCACTACGGGATCGACATGTCGACGCGCGAGGAGATGATCGCCCACGGGCGGACGGTGGCCGAGATCGCCGCCGAGCTCGAGTGCGACTCGCTCGCCTACCTGTCGCTCGAGGGCGTCTACGAGGCGATCAACGGGACGCGGTCGACCCACTGCGACGCCTGCTTCACCGGGGAGTACCCGCTGAACGGGCATCACGACGCCGGCGGCAAGTACTCGCTCGAGCTCCCGCTCGCCAAGGTCTGACGCCCCGGGCATGCGTCAGCTGCGACTCGGCCTCGCAGCGCTCGCCCTGATCCTGCTGGCCCCGGCCTCCGCCGGGGCGCGGGTCCTGCTCGTCGGCAGCTACCACGGCATCGCCGGGGACTACACCGGAATCCAGGCCGCCGTCGACGCGGCGCGACCGGGCGACTGGATCCTCGTCGGCCCGGGCGACTACAAGGAGACCGGCGACCGGGTGCCGGCCGGGGCGGGCGGGGATGACCGCGCGGGCGCCGGCGTCCTGATCGGGGTGCCCGGACTGCACCTGCGGGGCATGGATCGCAACGCCGTGGTCGTCGACGGGACCCGGGCCGGGACGCCGGCATGCAGCCCGGCCGCCGGCGATCAGCTGCCCGATCGCAACGGCATCCTCGTCTACGAGACCGACAGGACGCAGATTCAGAACCTGACGGTGTGCAACTTCCTGGCCGGGGCCGACGGCGGCGGGAACCTGATCTGGTGGGACGGCGGCGGTTCGACCGGCCAGCAGCATCTGGGCCGCTTCACCGGGTCCTACCTGAGCGCCACGTCGACTTTCTACGGCGGGCCCGACGGCCCGCTCTCGACCTACGGCATCTACGCGTCGAACACCTACGGCCCGGGGACGATCAGCCGGGTCTACGCCAGCAACATGGCCGACTCGTCGTTCTACGTCGGCGCCTGCCTCGACTGCAACGTCACGCTCAACCGGGCCCACGGCCAGTTCAGCGCGCTCGGCTACTCGGGGACGAACTCTGGCGGCCACCTCATCATCGAGCATTCGGAGTTCGACCACAACCAGTCGGGCATCGTCACGAACTCGGCCAACAACGACGATGCCCCGTCGCCGCAGGACGGGGCGTGCCCGCACGGCGGGCGCGGACCGACCGCAAGCCAGTCGTGCTGGGTGCTGCGGGCGAGCAACATCCACGACAACAACAACGCGAACGTGCCGACGACGGGCCTGGCGACGCTGGCCCCGGTCGGGACGGGCGTCGTGATCGCCGGCGGGCGGGACGACACGGTGGTCGGCAACCGGGTCACCGGCAACGGCGCCTGGGGCATCCTGGCCATCCCCTTTCCCGACGTCGGCAACCCACCGGCGGTGGCCGACTGCGCCGGCGGGACCGCGGCGCCGCTCGGTGGCCTGCTCGGCAGCCAGGCGCTGTGCTACTTCGACGACTTCGGCAACGAGATCGCCGGCAACACGCTCAGCGGCAATGGCGGCTTCGACAATCTGACCAACGCCGACCTGGCCGAGGCGTCGAACCTGGAGGACCCGGGCAACTGCTGGCACGACAACGTCCGGCCGGCCGGGCAGGGCACCGTCACGAGCGCGCCGCCGCTGCTCCAGTTCACCCACCGCCTGTGCAGCGTGCCGAACGTCGGCGCCGCCTTCGTCAGCCCGCTCGGGCTGGACGTGATCTGCGATGCCCAGTTCCTCGCCTCGCTGCTGCCGGGCGCCGACTGCCCGGCGGTGTCGGGCCTGCCCGGCCTGCCCGGCCTGTTCGTCTACCCGCGGACGACCGCGGTCGCGATGCCGGCGCTGCCGGCCCAGCCGTCGCTGACCCAGCCGTGCCGGGGCGTGCCAGCCAACCGCTGGTGCCGCTGAGCGGTATCCGTAGGCGGCTTTCGCAGTGTCGCAATGCGCGACCGCCAGTCGCGTGCCGCCCGCACGGGCCTCCCCGGAGCGGCGCGACCCGAGCGGGCCGCGCCGCGCCCGGGGCGTAGATCAGCCGGGGAGCGAGGCGCCCACCTCGGTGAACCCCGGGGCCGAGTAGGCCGCGCCCGGGGTGCCGCCGATCGCCAGCAGCTGGACCGGCTCGTCGGCTGTCGTGATCTTGCGCGTCACGCCGGGGCCGACGCGGGCGAAGACCCCCGGCTCGAGCCGGAACGTCTCGCCTCCGGCGTGGAGCGTGGCCGACCCCGACAGCGCCGTGTAGACCTCCTCCTGACCGTCGGCCGAATGGTCGTGCTCGGGGAAGTGCTCGAAGGCCGGGGGGAAGTTCTCGACCTGCATTCCGAACGCGCTCACCCCGAGGCTGGCCCGGGCCCGGCAGAAGCCGCCGCCGTTGGGGGTGTCGAACTCGGCGACGCGCTTGATCGTGACATCGGACATGTTGTTGGTGCCTCCTGGGGCTTCGCGAGATGATCCGTCGGGGAACAGACGAACGGCCGGCGGCGAAAAGGACAGCGATCTCGTAGCGGCCGCAGCGGGCGCTACCTTCAAGTCGTGCAACCGGTTCTCGAAGCCTTCTCCCGGGCCGCGGGCGGCGACCCTGCCGGGCTGGCCCAGGCCCGCAGCGCGTGGGGCGGACTGACCTCGGCCGAGCGCGACCTGCTCGCCGAGCTCGGCCGGCATCTTGCCCGGGTGACCGCGCCGTCGCCGGCGCTCGGCGAGGTGCTGGCCGCGCTGGCGGCGACCGATGTCCCCGCGGCGCGCCGGGCCACGGCTGGGCTCTCGGCGGCCGAGCGGGGACTTGTCGGCCCGCTCGGCCGCCACGTCGCCTCCCAGCCGGTTCCGGTCGACGAGGAGGCGGCGGCCTGGCTGGCCGGGCAGGAGGGCCTGGCGGCCGAGGAGGATCCCTACGAGGGCTACGACTTCGCCGGAGAGATCGCCCGTGAGGCGGTGCGCGACCGCCCGCGCCGGACGGGCATCCGCTCCGAGCGCACGCCCGAGGAGCTCCTCGGGCTGATGGGCCTGAGCGCGTTCCGGCCGAGCCAGCGCGAGGCGGTTCAGGCGGCGCTCGACGGACGCGACAGCCTCGTCGTGATGCCGACCGGCGGCGGCAAGACGCTCTGCTACCAGCTGCCGGCCCTGGCCTCAGACGCCCTGACCGTCGTCGTCAGCCCGCTGATCGCGCTGATCTCAGACCAGCACAAGCGCCTCGTCGACGCCGGTCACCGATCGGTGATGCTGGCGTCGAACCTGCCGCCCGAGGTCAACCGCGCCGCGCTCGACGACGTCCGCTCCGGCGGCGCCCAGATCGTCTTCTGCGCGCCCGAGCGCTTCGCCAGCCGGGCGCTGCGCGAAGCCCTGCTGACCCGGGACATCGGCCTGTTCGTCGTCGACGAGGCCCACTGCGTGAGCGAGTGGGGGCACGACTTCCGGCCCGACTATCTGCGCCTGCGTCCGGTGATCGACCTGCTCGGCCGGCCGCCGGTGATGGCCTGCACGGCGACGGCGACGCCCCGCGTCGCCGAGGAGATCGCCGCCCGCCTCGGGCTGCGCGACCCGCTGCTCGTCCGCCGGGGCTTCGACCGGCCGAACATCAGCTTCGACGTGATCACGCTCGCCGGCGACGGGGCAGTCGCCCGCAAGCGCGGCATCCTCCTCGCGGGCCTGGCCGCCGCCGAGAACCGCCCGGCGATCGTCTACTGCGGCACGCGCAAGGACACCGAGGCGGTCGCCGACCTGCTCGTCGGCGCCGGGATCACGGCCGCGCCCTACCACGCCGGGATGGACGCGGCGGACCGAAACGCCAGCCAGGGGCGCTTCATGGACGGGTCGGTGGACGTCGTCGTGGCGACGAACGCCTTCGGCCAGGGCATCGACAAGCAGGACATCCGCAGCGTCTGGCACTGGGCGCTCCCGGCGAGCGTCGAGGGCTACTACCAGGAGGCCGGACGCGCCGGGCGCGACGGCGCCCCGGCGCGAGCGGTGCTCCTGGCGATGCGCGGCGATCTCGGCCGGCTGATCCAGTTCATCAAGAACTCAGAGATGACCGTCGGCGACGTCAAGGCCGTCATCGAGCGGCTGCGCCGCAGCGGCGACGCCGGCGGCGTGGCGATCGTCGACCCGCGCGGCCAGGACGACCGCGAGCGGATCGCCCTGGCGGTGGCCGAGCGCGCCGGGACCGTGACGCTCGCCCCCGCCCCGGGCGGCCGCCTCGCCGCGACGATCACCGGCCGCCTCGACGAGTGGGCGGCGCGGGCGGTCTGCCGGGAGGCGACCAACCGCCGGTGGACGGCCTACCAGGCGCTCAAGCGTTTCGCCGACAGCGCCGATGTCTGCCGCCGGCGGCAGCTGCTCGACCACTTCGGCGACGACACGCCGACCGCCCCGCAGGGGCGGTGCTGCGACGTCTGCTCACCGATCGAGTGGATCGACCTCGACGCGATCCGCAGCGCCCGACCCCGCGGGCGTCCGGCGCCCGCCGCGCCGAACGCAGCGGCCGGGCCGCCGGTCGACGAGACCGAGTTCGAGACGCTCAAGCGCTGGCGCCACGCCCGCGCCGACGGCAAGCCGGCGTACACCGTCGCCGCCAACGCCGCGCTCGAGGAGATCCTCCGCCGGCGCCCGGGATCACCGGACGAGCTGCTGGCGATCCGGGGGATCGGACCGGCGTTCGTCGAGCGTCACGGCGAGGACCTGCTCGCCGTCCTCGGGACGCTGTGAGGGTGTAGCGTTCGCCGGTGGAGACATGTGTCGATAAAGGAGTGACGGCTCGGGTCTTCCCGGGAGTGCCGCTCCCGCCCGGTGGGGGCGACCGCGTCGACATCGCCGTCAGCGGCCTCGACCAGGCCGGGCCGTCGTATGAGCTCCGCGTCTTCCTCGGCAACCCGGCGGCCGACGCCGCGACCGACCTGACGCCGGACGCCGGCTATGCCGGCTCGATCCACGTCTACGGCTACGGCGACCCGCCGCCGCCCGATCTCGGCGATTCGCGGCCGCGGCTGCCGATGACCCGCTCCCTGGTCGCGAACGACGCCGTCCGCGCCGCCGCCGCCCGCGGCCCGACGGCGGCGGTGACGCTCGTCCCCGTCGGCTAGGGCGCCCCGGACCCGGCGATCGACCTCACCGGTGTGGATGTTGCCGTGGTGACCGGCTAGAGCACGCGTGTCCTCGCCGGACGTCCGCCGCTCGGCGAGGCGCAGCGGATCGTCCACGCGCCGTGGAGTCCGCTCGCCCCGCCGAGCTGAGCGATAGGGGCCTACGGGCCGGTCAGCGGCTTGACCGGCAGGATCGACCGGCCGAACGACGCCGCCAGCACGCCCGCGAAGGAGACGTACCAGGCCATCGCCGCGGTCGCCAGCCCGAAGTAGCCGCCCCACTTGATGAGATTCGGGTGCGGGCCGGTGTTGCCGAACCCGAGCAGGAAGAACGTGATCGCCAGCAGCAGGAACACGAGCACGACGCCGACCGAGGCGCGGAGGGCGGCGACCAACATGTAGGTCGTGAAGATGCCCCAGGCGATCAGGAACAGGCCGACGGCGTCGCCGACGTCGCCCGCCGGGATGCCCTTGGCGTAGAACACGTTGAGCGCCCAGAAGGACAGCCAGAAGGCGCCGAAGGAGCTGAAGGCGACGGCGCCGAACGTGTTGCCGCGCTTGAACTCCCACATCCCGGCCAGCAGCTGCGTGAGGCCCCCGTAGGCGAGCGCAAGCCCCAGCACCACCGGCTCCCCGCCCTTGCCGATCAGGTCGGCGTTGAACATGCTGAGGACGAACGTCGTCAGGGCGAAGGCGGCGAGCCCGAGCGGGGCGGGATCGGCGACTGCGGCGACTGCGACCGGCGCCGCCGGGGCGCGCTCGGTCGGGACGTGGGCGGCTTGCATGGCTCCTCCTTCCCCCGCACGGTCGCAGGTGCCCAGGGCCGTCCGAGGATTTATTGACAGGTAGGCCGAGCGTATCCCGAACCGCGGTCGGAATTCCAGGTTCAAGGCGTACACCTGCCCGTCGGTCAAACCTGTTCGCCATCGAACGGGGGCGGGCGCTCGGTGCTCGACGGGCGCGGGCGGCAGAAGCTCAGCTTCGTCTCCGGGTGCACCCAGTCCGGGTATCGTGCCCGCCGGTGACGCAGCCGCTCCCGATCGGCGTGCTCGCCTCCGGCGCCGGCACGAACCTCCAGGCTCTGATCGATCACGTCCACGGCCGCGAGGCCGAGATCGTCGGCGTCGCCTCCAACCGTCCGCAGGCGCCGGCGCTCGGCCGGGCGCAGCGCGCCGGAATCCCGACCGGCGTCTTTCCCCTGGCCGCCGGGGAGGACCGCGCCGAGCGCGACGGGCGGATGGCCGCCTGGATCGCCGCCCGGGGGGCTCGCCTCGTCGTCCTCGCCGGCTATATGCAGCTGCTCGGGCCGACCTTTCTCGACCGCTTTCCCGATGCGGTGATCAACGTCCACCCGTCCCTTCTGCCCGCCTTCCCCGGCCTGCGCGCCGTCGAGCAGGCGCTGGCCTACGGGGCCCGGGTGTTCGGCGTCAGCGTGCACCTGGTCGACGACGGCGTCGACACCGGTCCGGTGATCCTCCAGCAGGCGGTCTCGCTGCCGGACGCCCGCGACGCGGACGAGGTGCTCGCCGCCCTGCGGCCGCTCGAGCACGCGCTGCTGCCCGAGGCGGTGCGGCTGTTTGCCGCCGGGGCGCTCCGTCGCGACCCGGACAACCCGCGGCGAATCGTGAGCGGTCGGTGACTCCGGCTCGGATATCCTCGGACGCAGTGGCCGCCGCCGACACCTCGCCGACCGAGACCGCGCCCGGCGAGGTTCGCATCCGCCGCGCCCTGTTGTCGGTCTCCGACAAGCGCGGCATCGTCGATTTCGCCCGCGGCCTGGCCGAGCTCGGCGTCGAGATCGTCTCGACCGGCGGCACGGCCACCGCGCTCGCCGCCGCGGACATCCCGGTCCGGGCGATCGACGACTTCACCGGCTTCCCGGAGATCATGGACGGCCGCGTCAAGACGCTCCACCCCAAGCTCTACGCCGGCCTTCTGGCGGTGCGCGAGAACCCCGCCCACATGGAGGCGGCCGCAGCCCAGGGGATCGAGTTCGTCGACATGGTCTGCGTCAACCTCTACCCGTTCGAGCGCACCGTCGCCCGGCGCGGGGCACCCGACGCCGAGGTGATCGAGAACATCGACATCGGCGGGCCGACGATGATTCGCGCCGCGGCCAAGAACCACGCCTACGCGGCGCCGGTCGTGCGGCCCGAAAGCTACGACGCGATCCTCGACGAGCTGCGCGAGGCCGACGGCCGGCTGTCGCTGCCGACGCGGGAGAGCCTCGCCGCCGAGGCCTTCGCCTACAGCGCCCGCTACGAGGCGGCGATCGCCCGCTGGTTCGCGGAGAAGGGAGACGACTTCCCGTCGCTCTACGTCCGCGCGTTCGAGAAGGTCGTCGACCTCTCCTACGGCGAGAACCCCCACCAGCGGGCCGCCTACTACCGCCAGGTCGGCGCCCGGGCCGACCTATTGTCGATGGTGCGCCAGCACCAGGGCAAGCAGCTGTCGTTCAACAACCTGCTCGACCTCGACGCCGTGCGTCAGCTGATCGCCGAGCTCGACCCGCCGGCGTGCGCGATCGTCAAGCACAACAACCCGTGCGGCTGCGCGCTGGCCAGCAGCGGCCTCGATGCCTACGCCCGGGCGTTCGCGTGCGACCCGATGAGCGCCTTCGGCGGCGTGATCGCGTTCAACATCCCCGTCGACGGCGAGCTCGCCCGGGCCGTCGTCAAGCAGTTCCTCGAGCTCGTGGTCGCCCCGGCGTTCGACGCCGAGGCGCTCGCGGTGTTCGCGGCCAAGCCGAACGTCCGCGTGCTCGAGACAGCGGAGCGCCGCACCTACGGCGCCCTGCCGGCCTTCCGCCAGGTGATGGGCGGACTTCTGGTCCAGGACCGCGACATGGTGCTCGAGGAGCGCGCGCAGATGACCGTCGCCAGCGCCCGGCAGCCGACCGAGACCGAGTGGCGCGACCTCCTGTTCTCCTGGCGTGTCTGCAAGCACGTCCGCTCGAACGCGATCGTCCTCGCCCGCGACGGGGTCACCGTCGGTATCGGCGCCGGGCAGATGAGCCGCGTCGACTCGGTGCGCCTCGCGGTCGAGAAGTCGAACGCCGACTCGCTCGCCGGAGCGTCGCTCGCCTCGGATGCCTACTTCCCCTTCGCCGACGGCCCGGAGCTGGCGATCGCCGCCGGCGTGAGCGCGATCATCCAGCCCGGCGGATCGATCAGGGACGCCGACACGGTCGCCGCCGCCGACGCCGCGGGCGTGGCGATGGTGCTGACGGCGCGGCGCCACTTCCTCCACTGATCGCTTCCCGCTGGATGCCGTACGCCCGGGCGGCTAGGCTCCGCTGACGGTGGGTGGGAGACGCAGAGGCCAGGGTCGCCGGGCGAGCAACCTGCTCGTCGGCTCGGTCACGACGCTGATCGTCGTCGTGGCCGTCTTCCTCGCCTACAACGCCAACCAGGGCCTGCCGCTCGTGCCGACCCGGTCGCTCCATGTCGAGCTCGCCAACGGGCAGGAGCTGCTGCGCGGCAACGAGGTCCGCGAGGGCGGCACGAGGATCGGGATCGTCGACCAGCTGCGGCCGCAACGCCTGCCCGACGGCGTCGTCGGCGCCGTGGCGACGCTGAAGCTCGACGCGAGCTCCGGCCGCTTCCCGGTCGACAGCACGGCGACGATCCGCACGCGCTCGGCGCTCGGCCTCGAGTACCTCGAGGTCACGCGCGGACACGCCAGCCGGCTGATCCCCGACGGCGGGACGATCCCGCTGGCGCAGACGGCCCAGCAGGTCGAGCTCGACCAGATCTACGGGATCTTCGACGCCAAGACGCGGGCCGCCGTCGAGGGCAACCTCAAGGAGCTCGGGGACGCGTTCGCCGGCCGCGGCGCCGATCTGAACGAGACGATCCGCGGCCTGCCGCGGACGCTCGGCCTGCTCGCCCCCGTCGCCGCGAACCTGGCCGCCGCCCGCACGGGCCTCGCGGCGTTCTTCCCTGCGATCGAGCGCACGGCGGCGGTGGTCGCACCGGTCGCCGGCCAGTTCGCCCGGACGTTCACGTCGGCGGCCGACACGTTCGCCGCGATCTCCCACGACCCGGCCGCCCTGCGCGACACGATCACCAAGCTCCCGGGGACGCTCGCCGTCGGCACCGACTCGCTCAATGCCCAGCTCCCCTTCCTGCGCAACACGGCCGCGTTCAGCAAGGACCTGGCGAAGGCGACGGTCGAGCTCCGCCGCGCGCTGCCTGACCTCAACGCGGCGCTCAAGGTCGCGATCCCCGTGACCAAGCGGTCGTCGGGGCTCTACGCGAACCTTCAGCAGACGCTGGCGGCCCTGCTCGACCTCGTGACGACGCCGACGACCAACGCCGCCCTGCGCGGCCTGACGGCGACGGTCACGACGCTCCAGCCCCAGCTGCGCTACCTCGGCCCGTTCGTCACCGTCTGCAACTACTGGAACATCTGGTGGACGTTCGTCAGCGAACACCTGTCGGCCCCGACGCCCCAGGGAACCGCCCAGCGGGTGATGCTCGACCTGGCGACCGTGCAGAACAACTCCTACAGCATCGCCGGGGCGGTCGCCCCGGCCAACGGCGAGGGCGTCGTCGCCGGCGGGCCGCCGGTCTACCTGCACAACCAGCCCTACGTGCACGCCGTCGACAACGCCGGCCGGGCCGACTGCTCGGCCGGCCAGTCGGGCGTCGTCGAGCGCGACTACAAGTACGGCCAGCCGCGCTTCAAGATCGCCGTCGACGCGATCGGGCCCGACCAGTTCGGCTATCCGCTCGGGCCGACCTATAAGACCTTCGGCCCGGACGGCGGCCAGGGCCTCGGGACGAGCAGCGTGCCGGCCGGCGAGACGTTCACCGCCCTGCCCGGCGGCACCGCCGCCCAGGTCCCCTGACGCCGGCGCCGCCGCCCCGGCCGGCGCGGCGACCGCGGCCGGCGTCCCGCCTCCGTCAGGCGTCGCCCACGAAATCCGCGCCGGCAGCCGCGGGGCGGCCCTACTTCTCCGGGCGGAAGGCGGTCGAGCCCGACGGCAGCGGCGGCGGCGTCATCCGCGCCTTGCGGCCGTTGAACGACGTCGGCTGACCGTTCGACGCGACGACCGGCACCGACCACTGGCGCTCGGCCGGGCGGCCGCACTCCGGGCAGTTGGCCGGCGTGCCGGCCTCGGTGTGGTGGCGCGTGGCCTCGAACGAGCCGCAGCTCTCGCAGATGTAGTCGTAAAGCGGCATCGGGCGGCTCCTCTCAGTGCTCGGAAAACTAGACGCGGCCAGGGTATCCGACTGCCCGCACGAGGCGGGTGACCGTCACCGGCGCGCCGGCGGGCCGCCGGGGCCGGGCACCTCCCCTACCCTTGCCGGATGCCCCTTCCCGACGTCCTCCGCAGGCTCCTGACCGCCGCCGGGCCGTCGGGGTACGAGACCGGCCCGGCCGCTGTCTTCACCGAGGCGGGGCGGGCGTTCACGCCGGACGTCTCGGTCGACGTCATGGGGTCGGCCGTCGTCCGCGTGCCGGGGACGATCCCCCGGGCCCCGCTGCTGGCGGTCGTCGGCCACATCGACGAGATCGGGCTGATCGTCACCCACATCGACGACGACGGCTTCCTGCGCTTCGCCGGCGTCGGCGGCTGGGACGCCCAGATCCTCGTCGGCCAGCGGCTCGAGCTGCTGACGCGCGCCGGGCCGCTCCCGGCAGTCGTCGGGCGCAAGGCGATCCACCTGCTGCGCGAGGACGACCGCAAGAAGGTCCCGGAGCTCCGCGACCTGCACATCGACATCGGCGCCAAGGACGGCGACGAGGCGCGCGGCCTGGTGCGGATCGGCGATGTCGCCGTGATCGCCGGAGAGCCACTCGAGCTGGCCAACGACCGCTTCGTCTCCCGGTCGATGGACAACCGCCTGGGGGCGTTCATCGCGCTCGAGGCCGCCCGGATCGTGGCTTCGGAGGGCGGGGCCCCGGGGACGGTCGCGGCGTGCGGCGTAGTCCAGGAGGAGATCACCTTCGGCGGCGCGCGGACGTCGGCCTACAGCTTGGCGCCGGACGTGGCGATCGTCGTCGACGTGACTCACGAGACCGGGTCCCCCGGCGTCGAGGTCGGCCAGGTCGGCAGGCACGAGTTCGGCAGCGGGCCGATCATCGAGCGCGGGTCGGTGCTGAACCCGGCCGTCTTCGAGCTGCTCCACGATTGCGCCGAGCGCGAGCAGATCCCGTTCACCGTCGCCGCTTCGGCCCGGTCGACGGGGACCGACGCCGACGCGATCCACCTCTCGGGGGCCGGCATCCCCACCGGGGGCGTGTCGATCGCCCTGCGCTACATGCACTCGCCGGTGGAGATGGTCGAGCTCGGCGACGTCGACGCCTGCGCCCGGCTGATCGCCGCCTTCGCCCGGTCGCTCGGGCCCGAGACGTCGTTCGCCCGCTGATTCAACGCCGCCGGCCGGCCGGCGCGGGCAGCCGTCATCGCGTCGGCGGAGCCACCGGCCGGGGGGATCGTTGGCCCCGGGTCGACGCGGCGAGCTCCGCGCGGCGGGCTCTATCCGCGCCCAGGCTTGGTGTTCGTCCCCGGGACCACCGGGCTAGCGCCGGACGCCGAAG
The DNA here is from genome assembly GCA_963742705.1 of uncultured Solirubrobacterales bacterium. Classification (GTDB taxonomy): domain Bacteria; phylum Actinomycetota; class Thermoleophilia; order Solirubrobacterales; family Solirubrobacteraceae; genus Palsa-513. The sequence goes on from CAVUMZ010000010.1 coordinate 122,050, forward strand.
GCTTCGCCTTCTGCGCCGAGGGGCTCGCGCCGCGCAAGGCGGAATTCACCCCATGCGCCAGGGCGTGGATCGCTCCGGCCGCGGGCGGGCTCAGGTGGTGCGCCGTCGGCTTGCCGTGACCCTTGGACGCGGTTCCGCGCGCCGGAGCCGCCGGCCGCCGGGCGACGCCCTGCCCGCGCGCGGCGGGCTGGGACGCTCCGGCGACCACCGGGAGCGCGGCCTTCGCATGGCTCGCCGACGTGGTCGGAGTCGCTTGCGATCGCGCCGGCGGCGACCCCGCTGCGGTGCTCGACTGTTGGCCCCGGGAGTGCCTAGGGCCAGCGCCGGTGCGCGGCGGGCGGGTCGTGGCGGCGGGCCGCTGCGCGCCGGTCGGGGTTGCCGGGTGCGCCGCGGCGGGCCCGGTCGGGGCCGCCGGCTCCGACGGAGCTTGGTGCGGGAGCGTGATGCCGGCGGCTCGGTAGGGCGCGTCGACGGCCCCGGGGAGTGAGACGCCGGCGGCCGCGAGGCCCACGGGCAGCAGGAGCGTCGCGGAGACGGCCGCCAGCGCCGGGCGCCACGCCCCTTGCCGCGGACGCCGCCGGCGGGCGCTGACCTCTGCGGCCGCCGGCGCGTCGATGGCCGCGAGCACGTGCCGCCGAGTCGTCGCTTCATCGACCGGGCGCACGAAGGCGCGGCGCACCGCGTCGGCGATGACCGGGTCGATGTTGCGTTGATCGTCTGGCGACACGCGCAAGCGCCCTTCCGGCTAGGAGCCCTGCTGGGCCTTGGCGGCGCCGGTGACGCACGCCGCGAACGGGCTCTTGGTGTCGGTCGCGCTCTTCTTGTGCGACATCGCCGCGCACAGCTGGCCCGGCGCCGTCGTGGTGGTCGTGGTCGGAGCTGTCGTGGTCGTCGGCGGCGTGGTGACCGCGTGCGACCGGGCGAGCAGGACGCCGGCGACGCAGGCCGCGAACGGGCTCTTGCCCCTGCCGTGGTTGGTCTTCTTGTGCGACATCGACTTGCAGATCTGTCCCGGAGCCGTGGTCTTGCCGTGCGTGGTCGCCGCGTGGCTAGCGGCCAGGGCCGGGGTCGCCAGCATGGCGAGGGCGGCGGTCAGCGACACGGCGGTGGTCTTCAGATGCATAAGGAGTCCTTTCGTGGACATCGTTCTCAGAGCGGTCGGGGCAACCTGCCCTCACCACCCCTATCGCACCGGACGCTCAAAGGGGTACGTCTGTCCCAGCCGCACCAGGGCGCGTCGCTGCAGCGCCTTGACGGCTCCCGGACGCTTACCGAGGGCCCGCGCGATCTCCTCGATCGTCAGATCTCCGATGATTCGCAGCAGGATGACGGCCCGCTGATCTGTCGGCAACACGTCGATCGCGGCCCGCACCGACGCGTCCTGGAGCCGCGACTGCGCCTCCGCCTCGAGATCACCGCCGACGTGGGCGTCGATCGCCGCGTCGACGTGAACCTCCACGGGCCGCCGCCCGCGGCGCCGCAGCTCGTCGACCAGCCGCCGGTGGGCGATCGTGAACGTCCAGGCGGTGAACTCGCGCTCGCCCCCGGTGAACCCCGGCAGGCCGCGGACCAGCTGCAGGAGGACCTCGCCGGCGAGATCCTCGGGATCGGCGGCACCGTGCGCACGCAGGTAGCCGACCAGCTTCGGCGCGATCTCCGTATAGATCTGCGTCCAGGCCCACTCCGCGCCCACGCGGGCCGCCGACAGCACGTCGTCAAACGGAGGCTCGGCGCGCACGCGGGCATTCTCGTCCGCCAAGCGCGGTCCCGCATTGGCCCCGTGAAGCCGGGACGTCTCATGCGCGGCCTGGGACTCGAACCCAGCCCGCCGGATTAAAAGTCCGGTGCTCTACCCGATGAGCTAGCCGCGCCCCGGCAGTTTTCCACAGGCCGCGGTGGCGGCGGGTTCGCCGACTAGACTTGACCGGCCTCGCGCCCCCATGGTGTAGCGGTTAGCACGCGGGCCTTTCACGCCCGTAGCGGGGGTTCAATTCCCCCTGGGGGTACTCCGACGACGCCCGTCAGCGCACCGTCACGCGCTTCTCGGTCAGGACGTGCCGCCCCCGGTGGTCGCTCGTCGTCACGTGCAGGACGTAGTCGCCGGGCGTGACCGGTCGCAGCTCGCGCAGGTTCAGCCGCAGCCCCCGCCGCCCGCGCAGCAACCGCCCGGCGCGGGCGTACTCGACGCGCCCATCGAAGAGCGTCGCCCGGACCGAGACTATCCCGGCCGTGGCCGCGACGCGCACCTCGGCCGTCAGGACCCCGCCCCGCCGCGCCATCGTCGCGAACTCGACCGGCGGCACGTGCGCCCCCGGCCCCGCCCGCGTCTTCGCCTTCGAGTCGGGCGGCGTCGGGACCGGCTGGCTGGGCCCCGCGCTCGCCGTGCCGGCACCGGCGGCCGGGGCGGCCACCGCCGGGGCGCCGCTCGATGGCGCGAGCGGCGACGGCGCGTCGCGCTGGGCGGCGGCGAGCAGGACCGACCGGTCGACGACGAGCTCGTAGCTCTGGCTCGCCGTCGAGCGCTCTACTGGGGCGATGAAGACGACGAAGGTGCCGAGCGTCGCGTGGGCGAGCTCGTGCATGCCGCCGGCCAACGCGACGTCGTGCGGGCCGACGAACGACAGGGCGAAGGCGTCGTCGCGTCCGACGAACGCCGGCTCGGACTGCGCCCGGGCGAGGTCGGCGACGGCGGTCAGCGTCAACGTCGCCCCGGACCCGACCGCCTCGAACTCCGACCCGACGAGGCCGGCGTAGGACGAGCGCCGCAGGAAGCCCGGCGCGGTCGTGTCGGCGAGGGCGAGCGTCGGCAGGCGGCCGATGTACATGACGGCGGCCGCGCTCCCGCCGACCTGGATCAGCCTCCGCCGGGTCAGTCGGGTCCGCTTCTCGTCCATCGGGTGGTTCACTTCCGTTCGCGTGGGGTCGTGCCGCCGGCAGGTCGGCGCTCGTAGAGGTCGTTCGCGTCGTGGGCGGCGACCCGCCGCGCGCGCGGAGCGGTCTTCTGGTCGTCGCCCCCGGGAACGACCGCCAGCTCCGCGGCCCTGGTGCTCGCACCGACCGCCAGCAAGGCGCGGCCGCCCGGCACGACGGGACGCAGGCGCGTCCGCTCAGGTGCGCGGCGGGAAGACACCCTGGAGCGCGATGTTGAAGTAGAGGGTCAGGTACGGCTGGAGATTGTTGTGCGGCTGGGACCCCCCGGCCGAGGCGAGCGCCTGGCCGGCCAGCTGGGTGTTCGTCGCCGGCTGGTAGAGCGTCCCTCCGGTGGAGAGCGCCAGCGAGGCACCCGGGCTCGGGACGTTCGTGTCGGCCGCGTCGACCGCGTCGGCGCGCAGCGCGTGCGAGTGCCCGGCCATCTCGCTCTCGAGCAGGGTGACCGTGTCGCTGCCGGCCGTCTCGCCGAGGTCGTGGAGGCTCAGACCCGGCCCCTGACCCGGGTGCATCGGGGCGCAGCCCTGGAGGTCGGGCAGGGCAAAGGTCGACTTGCCGTCCCCACCGTAGGTGGTCCCCAGCAGGGAGAACAGGGCCGTGTTCTGTGAGATCGGCAGCAGCTGGCCATCGCAGAACGCCCAGCCCTTCGGGGCGAAGTTGAACGGGAAGATCCTGATCTCGGCGACGAATGGGTCCACGGTCCAGTGCCTCCTAGGTCGCCGACGGGAAGATCCCGAAGAGGGAGATGATGAAGTCGACGCACAGGTAGGGCTGGAAGTTCGCGTGCGGCTGGCTGCCGCCGATCCCCGTGATCGCCCCGGAGTTGAGCGAGGCACTCGGCGCGTCGTTGATGTATGGCGTGACGTTGAACGACTGGGCCAGAACGTTCCCGCCCGGGTTGGCGAGCGTGCCCGTCGCGTCGCCGACGGCCACGAGCAGATGGGCGTGGGCCGGCCCCTGCGCCACGGTCAGGGTGATCTCCTCGGCCCCCCCGGTCTCGGCCAGCGTCGACCCGTTGCCCTGGTGGAGGGGGATCCGCCCGCGCACGTCGGGCAGGGCGAACGTCTCCTGGCCGTCGCCGCCGTAGGTCGTGCCGATCAGGTTGAAGAGCGTCTCGTAGTCGGAGATCGCCAGCAGCTGGCCCTCGCAGAACATCCACCCGGCCGGAGCGAAGTTGCCGGCGAACATGCGGATCTCACCTACGTATGGCTGGGCCATGGCGCGATTTCCTCAGTTCGGCGACGGGAAGATGCCCTGGAGGGCGATGCAGAGGTTCAGCACCAGGAAGGGCTGCATGTTCTGATGCGCCTGGCTGCTGCCGACGGTGGTCACGGCGTCCGGCCGCAGCGTCGTCTGGGAACCGGCACCGGGCGGCGCGTAGACGTTGTTGGCGCCGCCGAGGTACTTGCCGGTCGGGTTGGACGAGCCGCCGGTGGCGCTGGTCGACGCCGCGACGGCGTGCGTGTGGCTGGGCATCTCGGCGCTGCTGAGGGTGTGGGCCTGCTCGCCGCCGCGCTCGCCCAGGACGTGCCCGCCGCCGCCGTGGATGGGCACGCGCCCCCGCAGGTCGGGCAGGGCGAAGTTGACCCGGCCGTCGCCCCCGAACGTCGTCCCGAGCAGGGAGAACAGCGCCTGGTTCTGGTTGATCGGCAGCAGCTGGCCGTCGCACGTCGCCCATCCCTTCGGGGCGAACTGGAAGCTGAAGACGCGGATCTCAGAAAGGAAGGGTTCGGCCATCGCCAGATCGTTCTCCTACGGGCACGTCGAGCCCGCGCCGGTGAAGCCGCCCCCGGGCGGCGAGTTGATCGATGTCGCGACCGTCGGGCCGCCGCTCGGGTTGTTCGCGGCGACGAACGCCTGGACGGCGGCGCCGTCCGTCGGCGCGCCGACGTAGCCGGGGAGACGGATCGTCGTGCTCTGGCGCTGGCGCAGGCGGACGTCCTCGCCCCCGGCCAGGTTCCCCATCCCGTCGTCCCCCGGCTTGCCGGCGGACGACAGCGAGTTCGCGAGCGCGCCGGCACCGCCGATCACCGCGCAGGCCTGGTAGGTGTCGCCGGGCACCGTGCCGATGTTCAGGTGCACGCCGTTCTTCGGTAGGCTCAGCGTCCCCGCCGTGTTGCCGGGCTGGTCGATCGTGTTGCCGGTGATCGTGGCGTTGAACGCTCCGCCCTGCGCGGTCGCCGACCCGCCGGCGAGGAGCTCGACGCCGAAGTTGTTGTAGCCGCGGATGGTGTTGTTGGTGACCGTCCACGTCGACGTGCCCTGGCCGAGCGTCTGGAGCTTCAGCGCGTCGCCCTCGGCCGAACCCGAGTTGGCCGCGCCGCTGACGCCGATCGTGTTGCCCGAGAACGTCCCGATCTGCGTAGACGTCCCCGTCGACTTGGCGATCGTCAGGGCGTTGCCGACCGCGTCGCGGAACGTGTTGCCACCGGTGATGCTCATGGTCGTCGCGCCGCTCGTGCCGCCGTTGGTCAGCGTCAGACCGCCGCCGCCCGTGGCGATCCCCGGATGGTTGTTCGAGAACGCGTTGCCGGTCAGGACGAGGTCGCCGGCGCCGCTGCCATTGTGGTCGTACTGGAGCAGGTCGCCGCCGGCGCCCGTGAACGTGCTCGACTGGACCGTCCCCTCGAGCTGCCCCGCCGTCGTCGCGCTCGAGAGCAGGATGCCGTCGTTGCCGCCGGCCGCGCTGTTGTCGCCGATCGTGTCCGACGTGAACGTGATCCGGTTCAGCGAGCCCGCCGTGTTGACGACGCGGAAGTTGTCCTCGTACCCGCCGCTGACCGACGTGCTGGTGACGCTCGCCGAGCCCGTGAGGTTGTCGAACCAGACGCTCGAGTCGTCGAACGGCGTCGTCCCGTTGTTGCCGTTGGCCCCGTTGATCACGCTGTTGGCAAGCGTCAGGCCGCTAACCGTGGTGCCGCGAATCGCGTAGTTGCTGTTGTCGTGCAGCCAGACCCGGGTCAGCGACGGCGCCAGCGTGTTGTCGAGCACGATGCCGGTGCCGACCGGTGTGGCGCTCGCGTCGTCGGAACCGGCCGTGTGCTGGATCTGACCGCCCGAGCAGCCGGTCTGGACGGCCGCGGTGCAGGTTCCGCCGCTGCCGGTGATCGCCAGGTTGCCCGACGCCCCGGTGTTGGCGAGCACGATGCCGTCGCTCGCGCCGTTGGACGAGACGTGCTGGAAGGTGACGTCGGCGGCGCCGATGTCGGTGTTCGACACGTTCAGCGCCACGCCCGTCGCCGTGTCGATGGTGTTGCCCGCGCCGGAGACGACGAGCGTGCCGCTGCCGGTCGCCGCCAGCCCCTTGCCGGAGGTCGTCGTCAACGACAGGCCGCCGCCGGTGAACGAAAGCGTGTGGCCGTCGCTGGTGCCCATGACGACCGCGTCCGCGCTGCCGGTGTTGATCGTGTCCGCCGCACCGCTGAAGACCGTCGCCCCGCCGGTGTTGCCCGCCAGCAGGATGCCGCCGCCGGTGCCCGCCCCGTCGGAGACCTGGCCGCTGATCGTGTCGGTGCCGCCGGTGCGCCCGGTGACGTGCGCCGTGAGGCCCGAGCCGTTGCCGATCGACCCGCCGTAGGAGACGTTGCCCGAGCCGCCGGAGAGGTCGAACGCCGTCCCCGCGAAGCCCGCCAGCGTGCCGCCGGTGGCGCTGAACGTGCCCGGGCCGAGGCCGCTCAGGTTGATCGCGTCGCCGGTGCTCCCCGACGAGCTGACGGTGTCGAACGAAAGGGCCGGCCCGGATGTTGCCGAGACGTCGATCGCTGGGCCGCCGGTCGCCGCGACGTTGGCCGTGCCCGCGGCCGCCACCGTCACGCTGCCGGCGTTGGAGAGGTGGAAGGCGGCGGTCGCCCCGCTGGTCGTCGTCAGGTCGAGGGCATTGAAGGTCGTCGACCCGGTCGTGCTGACCATGCTGACGCCGCCCGCCGAGGACCCAGTGGTCGTGACGGAGTCGAATGTGCTCGTGCTCATGTTGGTGCCCGTCGCGTCGATCGCCTCGCCGCCGGCCGTCGTCACGCCGGTCGTGCCGAAGTCGACCGTGCCGGCGTTGTTCAGGAGGATCCCGGTGGCGCCCGACGGCGCCGCCGTGTTGTCGATCGCGAGGCCGGTGATCGCGAACGTGCCCGTCGTGCCGTTCAGCTCGAGGTCCGGCTGGGTTCCGGCCGTCCCGGTGTCTGTGATCCGCACGTCGTCGATCGTCCCGCCGGCCACGCCTGTCGCGCCGGAGATGCCTCCGCCGGCCCCGGACGGGTCGATCGTGACGCCGCGGACCGTGTCGCCCGATGCCAGCGTCACGACGTCGGCGCCCGCGTCGCTCAGCAGTGGCCGCTTCGTCGAGTCGGGGCTCAGCAGGGTGTTGCCGCCGACGGTGAGCCCGGCTTCCTCGCCGACGAGCGCCTGATTTGACTTCAGCGTGATCCCGGCGCCGTAGCCGGTGGCGGTGCCGTCGCCCTTGTAGACGAAGATCGTGTCGCCGGCGGCCGAGGCCGTCTGGGCTTGGGCCAGCGTGTCGAACGGAGCGGTCGACGTGCCGGAGTTGCCGGCCGCGTTGTTGGAGACGTACCAGACGCAGCCGGTCAGCGCGATGTCGACGTGGCCGACGGCGGTCCCTGGGGTCGGCGCGTACCCGTCGGTGACCGTGTAGTCGAAGGAGTCCGACGTGGAGGTGCAGCCCGGGGCCGGGGTGTAGACGAAGTCGCCGTCGCTCTGGAGCACGACCGTCCCGCCGCCGGTCGACGCAAAGGTGCCCGGCACGACCGCGAGCGGGTTCGGTCCGTCGATGTCGGTGTCGTTGGCGAGGATGTTGCCGCTGATTGCCTTGTTGGGGCCCGTCACCGGCGGCGGGCCGTCGCCGGGTGCGTTGACGGCGAGCGCCGTGTTGCCGATCGCGCCGTTCGCGCCGGTGAAGCTGTCGGTGTGGGCGACCGGGGCGTCGTTGACGCAGGTGACGGTCATCAGGACGGTGGCGGTCGAGTCGCCGTTCAGCGTGTAGGTGAAGCTGTCGGGGAGGTTGCCGGCCGCGGTGTTGCAGTAGTTCGCGCCCGGCGCGTAGGTCAGGCCCGTCCCGCCGCCCGTGATGGCGACGGCACCATTGATCGGCTGCGTCACCGACGTGATCGCCTTGGGTCCGCCGTCGACGTCGGTGTCGTTGGCGAGCACCGCAATCGTGCTCGCGCCCGAGTCCTCGATCACGGTCGGGCTGTCGTCGACGGCGACCGGCGGATCGTCGACGGCGGTCACGGCGATGCCGCGCGTCGCGCTGCCCGAGAGGGCCGTCTCGTCGGTGACGGTGAACGTCACCGTCCGCGCCAGACCAGAAGGCGCGTCAGACGTATCGCGGTAGCTCACGTCGCGGAGCGCCGCCTGGTAGGCCGATGGCACCGCGCTGCCCGAGAGCGTCAGCGTGTCCCCGGCGACCACGGGCGTGATGCCCGGGTGCGACCCCGCGAGCGTCAGGACGTCCTCCGAGCCGGCGTAGTTGCCCGTGATCCGCACCGTCGCGCCGACGATCGTCGCGCCCGGATCGGGGTCGCCGACCGTCGCGCCGGGGTCGATCGGCGTCGCCGGGTCGTTCTCCGTGTACCCGAGCGAAGCAGCCGTCGTCGTCACGACCGGCGGATCGGGCACGCAGGTCACCGTCACCGAAACCGCTGCCGAAGACCCACCCGGCGCCAGCGCGTAGGTGAAGGTGTCCGGCGTCCCACCGGCCTGCGAGTTGCAGTAGTTGGCCGCCGGCGTGTACGTCAGGCCCGCCCCGCCGCCCGTGATCACCACCGTCCCGTTCGCGGGCTGCGTCACCGCGGCGACCGCCTTGGGCCCGCCGTCGACGTCGGTGTCGTTGGCCACGACGTCGATCCCCGCCGCCCCGCCGTCCTCGGTCACGGTCGCGCCGTCGGCAACGGCCACCGGCGGATCGTCGACACAGGTCACGGTGACCGAGACCGTCGCGCTCGACGCGCCGGGGGCCAGCGCGTAGGTGAACGTGTCCGGCGTCCCACCGGCCTGCGAGTTGCAGTAGTTGGCCGCCGGCGTGTACGTCAGGCCCGCCCCGCCGCCCGTGATCACCACCGTCCCGTTCGCGGGCTGCGTCACCGCGGCGACCGCCTTGGGCCCGCCGTCGACGTCGGTGTCGTTGGCCAGGACGTCGATCCCCGCCGCCCCGCCATCCTCGGTCACGGTCGCGCCGTCGGCAACGGCCACCGGCGGATCGTCGACACAGGTCACGGTGACCGAGACCGTCGCGCTCGACGCGCCGGGGGCCAGCGCGTAGGTGAACGTGTCCGGCGTCCCACCGGCCTGCGAGTTGCAGTAGTTGGCCGCCGGCGTGTACGTCAGGCCCGCCCCGCCGCCCGTGATCACCACCGTCCCGTTCGCGGGCTGCGTCACCGCGGCGACCGCCTTGGGCCCGCCGTCGACGTCGGTGTCGTTGGCCAGGACGTCGATCCCCGCCGCCCCGCCATCCTCGGTCACGGTCGCGGTGTCGTCGACCCCGACCGGCGAATCGTCGACCGCGGCCACCGTCACCCCGTGGACGCCCGCGGGGCCGAAGCCGCCGGCGTCGCGCGCGGCGAAGGTGATCGTCCGCGTCGCCGTGCTCGGGTCGTCGCTCGTGTTGACGTAGCTGACGGCCTGCAACGCAGCCTGGTATTCGGCGATCGAGGCCGTGCCCGACAGCGTGAGAACACCCGAGGCGGCTTCGAACGCGCCGGACACGTTCGGCTGCACCGGCAGCGACAGGACGTCCTCGCCGGCGACGTAGCCGCCGGTGATCTGGACGGTCGCGCCGGTCAGGTTCGTCGAGTCGGGGTCGGTGATCAGAGCGACGGCGTCGATCGGGGTGGCCGGGTCGTTCTCGGTGTAGGCGAGCGCACCCGGGGAGTTCGTCACGTCGGGCGGGTTGTCGACCGGGCTGACCGTGATGTCGCGCGTGGCCGGGGCCGAGGCGGCGGCAGCGTCGTCGGTGACGACGAACGTCAGAGTGCGCGCGGCGGTGCTCGGGTTGTTCGACGTGTCGGCGTAGGTGACGGCGCGTAGGGCGGCCTGGTAGGCGGCGACGGTGTCGGTCCCGCTCAACGTGAGCGTCCCCGAACCCGAGGTGTAGCTCGCGGTGATGTTCGGCTGGGCCGGGAGGGCGAGCACGTCCTGCGGCGTCGCGTGGTTGCCGGTCAACGTGACGGTCGCCCCGGCGATCTGGCTGTCGGGGTCGGCCAGCAGCAGACCGGGGTCGATCGGCCTCGGAGCGTCGCCCTCGGTGTAGGCGATCGGGCCGGCGCTGGTGGTGATCGCCGGTGGGTCGTTCACGTCGGTGACGGCTATCGCCTTGGTCGCGGGCGCGCTGGCGAGGCGCCCGTCGTCGACGGTGAAGGTCACGGTCCGGGCAGCTCCGGGCGCGTCGCTCGTGCTGCGGAAGGTGACGGAGCGCAGCGCCGCCTGATAGGCGGCCTTCGTCGCGCTGCCGGTGAGGCGAAGCACGCCGCTCCCCGCGTCGTAGGAGCCGGTGATCCCGGCCTGGTTGGTGAACTCGAGCAGGTCGCCGGCGACCTGGAGGCCGGCGGTCAGCTGGACGGTGGCCGCCGCGAGGTCGGCGTCGTCGGCGTCGGCCAGGGTGAGGCCCGGGTCGACGGCGGTCGCCGGGTCGTTCTCGGTGTAGGTGGTCGCCGCGGCCGATGTCGCCACCGTCGGCGGGTCGTCGACATCGGTGACCGCGATCGCGAACGCCCGCTCGAGCACGCCGCCGTGGCCATCGGAAGCGGCGACCCTGATCGTGTAGCTGGGCTTGGTCTCGAAGTCGAACGACGCGGCCGTGCGGAGCGTCCCGCCCGAGAGCGTGAACGAGGCGTTGTCGTCGGAGCCGACGCCGGCTACGAGCGCGTACGTGACGGTGTCACCGGCGTCGGGATCGGTCGCGCTGAAGCTGCCGACGATCGTCGCGGCGGCGAGGTTCTCGGCGACGTGGTCGGCCGACAGGGCCAGCCCGACCGGAGCTTCGTTGACGTTGGTGACGGCGATCTCCAGGACGCGCTCGAAGCTGCCGCCGTGGCCGTCGTCGACGCGCACGCGGATCGCGTAGGTCGACTTCGTCTCGAAGTCGAAGGCGGCCGCCGTTCGGAGCGTCGGGCCGCCGATCGTGAAGCCGGCGTTGTCGAGGGCGCCGGGCACGAGCGAGAACGTCTCGGTGTCGCCGGCGTCGGCGTCGGTCGCCGAGAGCGTGCCGACGGTGGTGCCGACCGGCTGGTTCTCGGCCACCGTGGCGCTCGAGAGGGCGATCGCCGTCGGCGCGTGGTTGCCCGGGACGGACGCGAGGAACTTGATCGGGAAGCGCTGACGACCGCGCCGGCCGCTCTCCAGGCGGGCGGTGATCCGCAGCTTGAGGTTCTTGCCCGACGGCGTGCGCGAGAGCTGGCCGTGGAAGAGGTAGCTGCCGGGCGCCAGCACGCGCTTGGTGTAGCCGCGGATCTCGTCGCCGGTGACGACCGACAGTCGGATGTCGGCCCTGCGCCGCAGGCGGATCCGCACGCTGAGGGTGCGACCGGTGATCGTCGCACTGGATGCCGAGACGCCGACGCGGGCGAGCGGGCCGTAGCTGACGTCGGCCGCCTTCGCCCGGGGCTGAGCGCCGGCCGCGGCGGCGCCGGCCAGGACGAGGAGCGCCGCCAGGACAGCCGCGAGGCAGCGAGACACTGCTCGGAACCCCTCGGGCCACACCTCCATGCTTCAATCCTCGACCGCGCCCAACTTGGCCCGGATCGAATATCCGGCCAGAAACGGCGCTGGTGCTCAAGCCGGGTGGAACGTCTCGAGCACGACCGAGGCCGTGAGCGCGAGCGTCGGCGGCAGCCCCGCGAGGTGGCGGTCGAGGTCGGCGGCGGCGACGTGCCGGGCGCTCGGCCCCATGGCGACGACCATCCGGGCCAGTGCGTGGGGGCCCCGCAGCTCGAATTCGACAATTTCGGAGCAGCTTCGGGTCAGCGCGGCGCCCAGGCTGGCGGCGAGACGTTCGCGCTTGTCGGCCGCGACCCTCAGCATGCCGGGGACGTCGCCGAGCTCGTGCAGATGCCGCGGGGTCGGCGTGACCACGAGCAGGGTGCCGGCGGGCGCGAGGATCCGCGCGAGCTCGGGACCGTTGCGCGGGGCGAACACGCAGATCGCCAGATCCGCGGCGCCGGCGCGGACGGGCAGGGGCTGCCAGACGTCGCAGGCGACGGCGGCGATGCGCGGATCGCGCCGGAGCGCCCGGCGCAGGGCCGGCCGGGAGGCGTCGAGCGCGAGGCCGCGCCAGCCGGGCCGGGCGCTCAGGAAACGGGCCAGGTAATAGCCGGTGCCGGCGCCGAGGTCGACCGCCAGCGCGCCGGGCACCGGCGCGCTCGCGCGGACCAGGGCGGCGGCGATCGGCTCGAACGGCCCGGCGCCGAGGAACTCGTCACGCGCGGCGGCCATCGCCGCCGAGTCGCCGGCGTGGGGGCTCGGCCGGGGTGACGGGAGCGAGACGTAGCCGTGGCGGGCTACGTCATAGCGGTGTCCGGCCGGGCAGGCGAGCGAGCGGTCGTCGAGCGCGAGCCCGCGGGCGCAGTACGGACAGCGCAGGTGCTCGGCAACCGCCCCCAGGCCGGAGTCACGGGAAGATCTCGGTTGTGCAGTCTCCATGCGGCAGGTGGATCTCGTGGGGCCGGGCGGGGCCCGTGTCGAGCTTGGTGAAGTCGACGAAGAAGTCCTCGTCCAGCGCGTAGCTGCCGTCGGCCGTGCGCTCGAGCTTGACGAGCCAGCCGCCGAGGTCGGGGTAGAACTGATTGTCCCAGGTCGAGTACAGCGAGTTGGTGACGTAGACGCGCTGGCCGTCGAGCGAGCATTGGAGCATCTGCGGGCCGCCGGTGAGCGGGCCCGGCGCCTTCGGATGGCCGCCGTCGCGGCCGAGCAGGCCGCCGAGCCAGACCTGTGAGCGAAGCTGTGGGCGCTCTGGGTCGGACACGTCGTAGTGGCGCAGGTCGCCGTGCAGCCAGTTCGAGAAGAATAGGTCGTGGTCGTCCATGGAGAGCACGAGGTCGGTGATCAGCCCGGGCACGCCCCCCGGCAGCGGCCAGCCGTCGAGCTCCTCGTTTTCCACGTCGATCACCGTCTCGGCCGCCCAGTCGCCGCCGTTGCGGTGGAAGCGCTTGATCGTGCTCGACAGGGTCGCGCCGACGAAGCCCTGCGCCGAGTCTGGCGCGTGCTGCCAGCGCAGCTCGAGCGGGATCCAGCCGTCGTCGCCGAGGTCGAGCGTCTGCACCTTGGCGCGGCGCTCGAGATCCCAGAAGTGCAGCTGGCGGCCGTACTTGCCGGCCGGGACGTCGGCCGGGTCGAAGCCGGGCTGGAAGGTGTTCGGGGCGGCCCACTCCGAGGAGACGAGCGTGTTCTGACGCGGCTGGTACCAGAAGTCGTACATGAACTCCTGGCCGTTCTTCTCCTCCTCCCAGCGCCCGAGCACGGAGTAGTCGCGGGCGTCGAGCACGGCGAAGCCTCCGGGCAGGTCGCCGTTCTCGTCGCCGAGCATCGACACGACGATGATCCCGCCGGGCATGCAGTGGACGGTGTGCGGGCCGCTCAGGCCCGTCTTGGCCTTGATCTCGGCGCCCTCGATCACCTTCGTGATCTCCGGCCGGCGGGGGTCTGAGATGTCGAGGATGTGAATCCGCGACGAGCGGAAGCCGGGGACGATCAGGGTGTCGCGGCGCAGATCGGAGTGGCAGGCCGAGGAGCAGGCGTTGAAGCCGAAGTGATGGAGCTCGTCGCCGACGTTGGGCATCGGCGTGCGGTGGACGATCTGCGAGTAGGTCTCGGAAGCGGGATCGACGTCGACCACGGCGATGAAGTCCGGCTCGGCGATGCCGGTGCCTTCGTAGAGGCAGGCGACGTAGATGAACTGCTCGGGCGGCTGCTGGCGCGCAGCCTCGGGTGAGGCGTAGCCGGGACCGGACTGCTCGTGCATGCGGGGCTCCTTTGAGCGGATGGCACAGACGCGTAGTTAGTGAGGCTGGGTCTCAATCTACACTAACTCGATCGACAATCTGCATAATGCTGGGCATGAACGCTCTCCCCCGTACCGACGTCCACCAGCACGTTTGGACCGAGCCGCTCGTCCGCGCCCTCGCGAGGCGCCGCGAGGCGCCGTGCGTGCGCCGCACGCGCGGCGGCTGGGAGCTGCGGCTGGCCGGAGAGCCGCAGTGCCCGGTCGCAGTCGACGACGTCGCCGACCGGGTGCGCCTGGCCGAAGCCGACGGGCTCGACCGCGTGCTGGCCGCACTGTCGTCTGCGTTGGGCATCGAGTACCTGGCGCCTGACGAGGCGCAGGAGCTGCTGAGCGCGCACGCGGCCGGCGTCGCCGAGCTGCCGCCGCCGTTTCGCGCCTGGGGCGCCGTCGGCCTGGCCGAGCCTGACCCGGCTGCGGTCGACCGCCTCCTCGACGTCGGCTGCGTCGGGCTGTGCCTGCCCGCCCCGGCGCTCGCCTCGCCGGCGGCGCTCGACGCCGCCGGGCCGCTGCTCGAGCGACTCGCAGCGCGCCGGGCGCCCCTCCTCGTGCACCCGGGCGCCGCTTGCGGTCCCGTCGCCGGTGTCGCCGATTGGTGGCCGGCGCTGACCGACTACGTGACCCAGATGCAGTCCGCCTGGCTGGTGTGGACGGCGCGCGGACGAGCCGGGCACCCGGGACTGCGCGTCGTGTTCGCGATGCTCGCCGGCCTCGGCCCGCTCCAGCACGAGCGCCTGCGGGCGCGCGGCGGACCGCCGCCCAAGCGCGATCCGCTGACCTTCTACGACAGCTCGTCGTACGGGCCGCGGGCGATCGGGGCGATGGCGGACGCCGTCGGCGCGGCGCAGCTCGTCTTCGGCTCCGACCGACCGGTCGTCGCGCCGCGGGCGTGGAGCGAGCTCGCCATGGTCGCCGGCAACCCGGCGAGGCTCTTGGGATGACCGCGCTGGCGCAGCTGCTCGAGCGTCTGACCGCCGATGTCGGCCTCTGGGTCGGGCACGTCCGCCACGAACCCGACCAGCGGGTGTTCGTCGAGATCGCCGGCGACGCGGACTTCGAGGCGTGGCTGATCTGCTGGATGCCCGGTCACGACACGGGCTTCCACGACCACGACCTGTCGTGCGGGGCCGTCGCCGTGCTCTCCGGGGAGCTGGTCGAGGAGCGGCTGATCCTGGACGGCCCGCCGGTCGGGCGGCGCTACCGCGCCGGCGAGACGTTCGCCTTCGACGCGTCGGACATCCATCGCTGCCGTCACGCCGGGGAGGTGCCGACGACGACCCTGCACGTGTACGCGCCGCGCCTGCGCCGGATGGGCGCCTACCACCTCGGCGTGGACGGAGTGCTCGCCCGCCGGCCCCTGGCCCACGGCGAGGAGCTGCGCCCGCTCACCAGCCGCGCGTCCCCGGCGACCCCTTGAACGGCCCGACGAGGTCGGCCGTGATCCAGCCGCCGTAGAAGTCGCCAGGCTGGGCCAGGACGCGCTCGTCGCCCAGCCAGGCCGCGTCGACCCGCCCGGGATAGAAGGCGACGTGGTCGCGCAGCTCCTCGTAGCCGGGCGACGGGTCGGCGTAGGTCCAGCCGATCGCCTGGCGCGTCCCGGCGTCGACATAGCGCGCCGTACCCTTGAACTCGCACCATGTCGGACGGGCCGAGCTGAGGGCGAGGAGCTCGGCGCGGATGTCCTCGGGCGGGACGTAGATCGTCGGCGGGTGGCTCGTCTCGAGCACGCGGAGCGCGGCCGTCGAGTCGGCCAGGACCGCCCCGTCGAGCTCGACGCGCACGCGCCGGCCGCAGGCGACGACCGCCGGCGGACGTGGGTAGTCCCAGACCCGCTCGGTCACCAGGCCGACGGCTCGTAGTCCTTGAGCAAGCAGCCGTGGAGGTCCTCGCCGGCCTCGCCGCGGACGATCGGGTCATACACGCGGGCGGCGCCGTCGACGAGGTCGAGGGGGGCATGGAAGCCGGCGTCGGCGAGGCGCATCTTCGTCGGGTGCGGGCGCTCGTCGGTGATCCAGCCCGTGTCGACGCTGGTCATCAGGATCGCGTCGGTTTCGAGCATCTCCTGAGCGCTGGTCCGGGTCAGCATGTTCAGCGCGGCCTTGGCCATGTTCGTGTGCGGATGACCCGGGCCCTTGTAGCCGCGGCTGAACTGGCCCTCCATCGCCGAGACGTTGACGACGTACTTGCGTCGGGCCGGCGAGGCGGCGAGCGCCGGGCGCAGCCGGCTGAGGAGGATGAACGGGGCGGTGACGTTGCAGAGCTGGACCTCGAGCAGCTCGAGCGGCTCCACCTCCTCGACGCGCTGGACCCAGCTGTTGACCGGATCGAGGTCGGGCAGGAGGCCGCCGGCGTCGATCGCCGTGTTCGCGGCGATGCGCTCGGGCGTGGCCGAACCGGCGGTCAGCGCCAGGGCGGCGAGGGCGTCGGGGGTCGGCGACCAGCCCGACGCCGGCGTCAGCGACGCCGGGTGGGCGTCGGTCGGGTGGTCGCCGAGGGTGAGGACCTCGGGAAACGCGCCCGATCCGAGCGGGACCGACTCGGCGGCGGCGAGCGCCGTGTAGGCGCCGGGCGTGCGCCGTACGGTCTGGGCGGCGTTGTTGATCAGGATGTCGAGCGGACCGTCGCCGGCGACGGCCTCCGCGAGCTCGGTGACCTGCGCCGGGCTGCGCAGATCGATGCCGACGATCCGCAGCCGGGGCAGCCAGTCGGAGCTGTCGTGCATCGCCGCGAAGCGGCGGGCGGCGTCGCGGGCGAAGCGCGTCGTGATCGTGGTGTGGGCCCCGTCGCGCAGCAGGCGCAGGGCGATGTACATGCCGATCTTGGCGCGGCCGCCGGTCAGCAGCGCCCGCCGGCCGTGCAGGTCGGTGCGGGCGTCGCGGCGGGCGTGGTGGCGGACGGCGCAGGCCGGGCACAGCTGGTGGTAGAAGGCGTCGACATCGACGTAGCGCTGCTTGCAGACGTAGCAGGCGCGGGCGCGTAGGAGCGTGCCGGCCGAGCTGCCGTTGACCACGGGCCGCAGCGTCAGCCCCTGAGTCTCGTCGTCGATCCGCCCGGGAGCACCGGTCGCCGTGGCCGCGGTGACCGCCTCGTCGTTGGCGGTGATCGCGCCGCGCCGCTCGGTCCGTCGCCGGCGCTTGACCGTCTTGTACAGCCCGGCCGTGGCGCGCTGGATGGCCACGGCGTCGGGATGCTCGAGTGGCAGCTGCTCGGCCCGGGCGAGCACACGCAGTGCCAGGTCGAGCTCGGCCCGGTCGATCCCGTCGGTCACGGTGTGGATGATCGCAGCGCGCGGAGCCCGGCCACCGCGCCCGTCCCGGCCCGGAGATCTTCCGCGTCGACGACGTCGCCGTCGTGATCGGCTCCGGTCCCGATGCGCTCGCGCTCGCCGCCGCGGAGGTCTGCCCGACGACGGCGGTCACCCTGTTCGACGCGACGGGCCGGCAGGTCTATCCGGAGCCGCGCGCGGCCCCCATTCGTAGAATGCGGGCGTGGCCGACCCCGATCAACCCGCGATCGTGGTCCGCGAGCTCGTCAAGCGCTACGGCCAGTTCGAGGCGGTGCGGGGGCTCGACCTCGAGGTCGCCCGCGGCGAGGTGTTCGCCTTCCTCGGGCCGAACGGCGCCGGCAAGACGACGACGGTCGAGATCCTCGAGGGCTACCGGCCGCGGACCGGCGGTGACGTCTCGGTTCTCGGCGTCGACCCGGCCCACGGCGGGCGGGCCTGGCGCAGCCGCATCGGGATCGTCCTCCAGACCGGCGAGACGACGCGCGAGCTGACCGTCCGCGAGACACTCCGCCTCTGGGCGGCCTACCAGCCGGACTCGCGCCCGGTCGACGACGTGATCGACCTCGTCGGCCTGGCCGAGAAGGCCGACGACCGGGTCGGCCGGCTGTCGGGCGGCCAGCGCCGCCGGGTCGAGGTCGGGATGGCGCTCATCGGCAACCCCGAGCTCGTCTTCCTCGACGAGCCGACGACCGGCTTCGACCCCGAGGCCCGTCGCCAGTTCTGGGGCGTGATCGGCGGTCTGCGTGACCTCGGCACCACCGTGTTCCTGACGACCCACTACATGGACGAGGCCCAGGCGCTCGCCGACCGCGTAGCGATCGTCAAGGACGGGCAGATCGTCGCCGAGGGTCCGCCGGGCGAGCTCGGCCCCGACCGCGACCGCGTGGCGATCATCAACTTCGTGCTCCCGCCGGCAAGCGAGGCCGCCGACCTGCCCACCGGACTGCCGGGCGAGACGGCCGTCAGCGGCCGCCGGGTCACCGTCCGCAGCGAGCGGCCGACTGCCGCGCTGGCGACGCTGGCCGCCTGGGCCGGCGAGCGGGGCGGCGAGCTGCCGGAGCTGACCGTCAACCGGCCGTCGCTCGAGGACGTCTACCTCGAGCTGACGGGAGCACCGTGAACGACGCCCGCCGGGCCGCCGAGCAGCTCCGGGCCGACCTGCGCGTGTTCAAGCGCAACCCGGCGGCGATGTTCTTCACGGCGATCCTCCCGATCGTCTTCATGGTCCTGTTCGTGGCGATCTTCGGCAACGACACCGACAAGAAGCTCCACGTCAAGGTCTCGACCCTCCAGGTGCCCGGCTTCATCGCCCTCGCCGTCACCTCGGCCTCCTTCCTCGGCCTGGCGATCGGCCTCGTGCGCGCTCGCGAGGACGGCGTCTTCAAGCGCGTCCGCGGCACGCCGGTCCCGTCGTGGGTCGTCTTCGCCGGTCGCGTCGGCGTGGCGATCGTCAGCGCCGTCGGCGTCTCGATCCTGCTGCTCGTGCTCGGTCGCCTGCTCTACGGCGTCGACTTCAAGCTCAGCCGCGTGCCGGCGCTCGTCGTCACGCTGGCCGTCGGGGCGACCGCTCTCAGCGCGGTCGGGATCGCCTACTCGCGGCTGATCCCGTCGTTCGACGCGGCGCCGGCGATGACCAACGCCGTGGCCCTGCCGTTGTACTTCATCTCCGGCGTGTTCGTCCCGAGCTCGAACCTGCCGCACTGGCTCGCCCAGGTCGCGAACTTCTTCCCGATCGCCCCGCTCAACCAGGCGCTGTACGCCTGCTTCAACCCGAGCGCCGCTCACGGCGGCTTCCTGCCCGGCAAGCTGGCGGTCCTCGCGGCGTGGGGGCTCGGATCACTGGTCCTCGCGGTGCTCACCTTCCAGTGGGTCCCGCGCCGCGACGCCGAATAGACGTCAGCCGGCGGCGAGCGCGCCCCCCAGCGCCCCCAGCAGCAGCTCGAGCAGCTGCGGCCGGGTGTAGTCGCCGTGCTCGACCCAGTCGGTTGCGGCACCGTCGACGAACCACAGCCAGGCTCGTACGGCGGCGCGAACGGTCGGCGGCCCGTCCCGTCCGAGGCCGGCGAGGATCCGCGCGGCGGTCGTGTCGCGGATGACGACGATCAGGTCGCGCACCTCCCGGTGGCCGGTGGCGCTCGCGATCAGCTTGACGTAGGCCGCCGGGTTGGCCTCGATCCAGCCGAGATAGGCGTCGAGGCTCGCCCGCAGCGCCTCGAGCGGCGGGAGCGCCGGGTCGGGCTCGGTCAGCTCGCGCAGCTCCTCGGCGGCGAGCGTCAGCGTCGCCTGGAAGAACTCCCGCTTGCTCGGGAAGTAGTGGTAGAGGAGAGCCTTGGAGATGCCGGCCTCGCGGGCGATCCGCGCCATCGTCAGCTCGCCGTAGTCGTGGCGCACGAACAGGTCGGCCCCGAGCTCGAGCAGCCGCCGGCGCCGCTCGTCGACGGGCAGGCGGGTGTAGCTCGGCTCGGTCACCGGCGCGCCGTGACGGACGCGAAGCGCGGCGGCGTGAACGCGGGCAGAGCCGTGAAAACTAACATCCGGCCCGGTAGTCTCACCGGTCAACCACGATGGACGGTGAGAGAGACCCGCAGCCCGGTAATCGACCAGCGGCCCCCGGCGGCCTCGCGGTCGTGCAGCGGTTCCTGAACACGCACTACGACCTCGCCGGTCACCACGGGGAGCTCCTCGACACCCCGGCCGCCCTGCGCCGGTGGATGGCCGAATGCCGCCTGGTCGATCCGGACGCGACGGTGGGCGAGACTGAGCTGCTCCGGATGATCAACGTCCGAGAGGGTCTGCGCCACCTCGCCATCGCCAACAACGGCGGGCAGCCCGACATGAATGCGCTGCGCGCGCTCGACGACGCCTCGCACGGGGCGCTCGTCGCCGTCAGCGTCGGCGCCGGTCCGAGGTTCGCCCCGGCCGGCGCCGACGTGCCCGCCGCCGTCGGCCTGCTCGTCGCGCTGGCTGCCCGAGCGATGCTCGACGGCAGCTGGCCGCGGCTGAAGGCGTGCCCGGGCGACGCCTGCGGCTGGGTCTTCTACGACGCCTCGCGCAACCGCACCGGCCGCTGGTGCGCGATGTCGGTCTGCGGGGACCGCGCCAAGGCCCGCGCCTACTACCGCCGGCGCACCCCCCCGTGATCGCCGCGCTCGCACTCGCGCGGCTGCGCCGCCGGCCCGGCCGCGCGCTGCTGGCCGGGACGGGGATCGCCGTGGCGCTCGCGTTCGCCTGCGCTGTCGCCGGCGAGGCGACGATCGCCGGCGACCGCTCGCGCGGGCGTCGCTCGCCGGTCCGCGAACCGCCGTCCGAGCTCCGCCCGCAGGATCGCCGCCATCTCGGCCGCAGCGAGCTCGGATCTGGCGCGGCCCGGTGACGCGGCCGGGCGTTCGAGCCGTCTCGGACGGCGCGCTCGCCGGCTGGCCGCGATCACGGAGCGTCCCGCTGGAGTCCCGGCGCCTCCACCCCACCCTGCGGCGCGGGCGCCTGTCCGCTGCTGGCCGCCGGCGGCACCCCGCCGGGCGGACGGCTGGCTGTCGCCGGCCTGCGCGTGGTCGGGCGCGCGCGGCTCACGTCACCGGTGCCGCTCGGCTTCCGCCCCGTCAACGCCGGCGCCTACGCCCCCGGCGAGCCGGCAGCGGGCCGACTGCTGCTGAGCGGCGACGTCGACGGGCTGGCGCGGCTGCCCGGCCTGGCCTCCTTCTTCCGGACGACGACATGGCTCGCCCCGCTCGCCGTCGGCCCGCTGCACAGCTGGGACGTGGGTGGCATCGAACGCGCGCTCCAGCACGACCAGGCCGACCTCGGAAGCCTGGATCCGGGCCTGACGTTCGCGGCCCCGTTCGCCGCGCTCGACGCCGCCCGGGCCGGCGCCGCCGCCGCGCCGCACCGGCTGCTGCTGGCCGGCGGCGGCGCCGCGGCGGTGCTGATCGCCTTCCTTCTGCTGGCCGCCGCCGCCCTGCGCCGCGATCTGGCCAGCGAACGCGACCGGCTCCGCGTCGCCGGGGCCACGCCGCTCCAGCGGGTGCGGCTCGTCGCGCTCGAGGCCGCCGCCGTGAGCGGGCTCGGCGCCCTCGCCGGCGCCGCGGCCGGCGTGGCGCTCGTGGCCGGGCTGGCCCAGCTCGGCGAGCTGAGCATGCGCGTGTGCGACAGATCCCGGGGCCGTCGACCCCGGTGCTGGGCCGCGGCGAGCTGCTGCTGGGCGGCGTGCTCCTGATCGACGATGTGCCCGCGCTGGCCGTCGATCTGCTGGCGCTGGCGGCCGCCGGCGGGCTCGCCCTGGCGCTGTCCGGTGCCGGCGCCGGGCCACCGGCGGTGCTTGTCGCCCCGCTCGGGTGTCTGGCCGCCGGGCTGGTCTTGTTTCGGCTCGTCGGCCTGGTCCTGCGTGTCGGCGAGCGGGCCGTCCGAGCCGTGGGAGTGCCGCTGCGGCTGGCGCTCGTCAACCTCGCGCGGGCGCCGACGGCCGCGGCCGGGGCGGCGGCGTTTCTGACGGTCAGCGTCGGCTTCGGCGTGTTCGCGCTGGCCTATGGCGCGACACTCGACCGCGGCGTCGCCGACCAGGCGGCCAGCGAGGTGCCGCTGGACGTCACCGTGTCCGCCGGGCCGTCGTTCGCCCCGCCGCTCGCACTGGCACCGCTCGCGCGCTGGCAGGCGATAGCCGGCGGGCCCGTGCTGGCGCTGCGGCGCACGCAGGCCAGCTTCGCCAGCGGTCCGGCGACGGCAACCGTCCCGCTGCTGGCGATCCCCGCGGCCGGCCTGCGGCTCGTGCCCGGCGCCCCGGACGGCAGCGTCGGACTCCTCGCGCCGGGCCCGGTCCGGAAGGGCGGCGCGGCGATCCCGCCGGGCGCCGTCGCCCTGCGTCTGCGAGCCCGGGCCACGGGCATCGGCGTCGGCCTGCGCGCGGCAGTGCGCGGCGGGGCCGGCGCTGTCACGACGGTCTCCTTCGGCGCGCTCGGCCGGGCGGCGCGCCGGCGCGACGCGCGGCTGCCCATCGGCAGCACCCGACTCGAGGCGCTCGGCGACGACGAGCTGGCCGGGCCCGGCCGCGTGCACCGGGCAGCAGATCTCGGCGAGCCCGGCGGCGCCGGTGGCTCGGGCGCGACGGTGACCGTCGTCTCGGTCGAGGCCATCGGTCGCGGCGGGCGGTCGGTCGGCCGGCTGGCGATCTCGAGCTGGCGCGCCACGGCGCCGCGGGTGCCCTGCGCCCGCCGGGCCTGACCGTCGACTTCGACGTCGGCGCGGTGAGCGGCGTCCTGCGCCCGCCACAGCATGGAGACGCGACCCCGCTCCCGGTCGTGGTCGACCCGGCGACCGCGACGGCGGCCGGACGCGGCGGGCAGCTTGCGCTGACCGTCGACGGGGCGGCGCTCGCCGCCCGGGTCGTCGGTCGGGAGCAGCGCTTCCCGACGGTCGGCGAGCGCTTCGTGATCACCGACGCGGCGGCGCTCGAGGCACGGCTCGACGCTGCGGCGCCTGGTACCGGCCAACCGAACGAGCTCTGGATGGCGGCGCCGGATCTGGCGCGCACGCGGGCGGCGCTCGCCGCGCCCGGCCTGACCACGCTGACCGTCGCCTACCGGGCCGACGTCGCCGGGCGGCTGCGGTCCGACCCCGTCTTCCGCGGCGTGGCCCGGACGCTGGGCCTGGGCGCGCTGGTCGCCGTCGTGCTGGCGGCCGTCGGCCTGGCCACGGGGCTCGCCGGCTCCCGCGACCGGCTGCTCGAACAGGACCTGGCGGCGCAGGGCATGGGGCCGCGCGGGCTGCGGCGGGAGCTCCGGCTGCGAATGCTGGTGATCTCCGGACTCGGGCTCGTCGGTGGGCTCGCCGTCGGGGTCGGTTTGAGCCGCCTGTCCGTCGCCGCCGTGCGCGGCTCGCCGGTCGGGCCGGCGCTGTCGGTGCCGCTGCTGGCGGTAGTCCCCTGGTCCGGGCTCGCGCTGCTCGGGCTGGGCGCGGCCGCCGGGCTCGGCGCGGTCGGCTGGGCGGCGACGAGGCGCGTGGGATGACCGCCGTCGGACGGGGCGACGACGAGGGGCGTGGCATGCCCGCGGTCGGACGGGGCGACGCCGAGCCGCGTGGCACGCCCCCGGTCGAGCTGTGCGACGTCTTTCGCCTGCACCGGACCGGCGATGGCGACGCCGCCGCCCTCCAGGGCGTGAGCTGACCGTCGCGCGGGCAAGCACGGCGGCATGGCCGGGCCGGCGGCGACATAGAGCACGAGCTGCGCATCGCCGTCGAGCTCCTCGAGCGGATCCCGCGAAGATCCAGATCGGCGGTCGGCGGCGTAGACGCGGTTGAAGCGGGGGTCATCGGCATGCTCGAAACGGGCCGACCACAGCCTGCCGCCCGACCTCCCGGTCGGCGACGGCGTCGTCCTCGGGCTGGCGCTCCGCGGCGCCGGCCGGGCCGAGCGCCGGGCGCGCGCGCGGACGCTGCTCGACGCGGTCTCGCTCGGCGACCGCGCCGGCGCCGGCCCGGAGAGCTCTCGGGCGGCGAGCGGCAGCGGCTGGCACTCTGCTCCGCGCTTGCCCACCGACCGGCCCTGCTCCTGGCCGACGAGCCGACCGGCGAGCTCGACGACGAGAGTGCGGCCGCCGTCCGCGCGCTGATCGTCGCGCTGGCCCGGGCGGAGGGCACGACGGTGGTCGTCGTCTCGCACGACCCGGCGATGGCCGCCACCGCCGACCGGGCTGTACGCCTGCGCGACGGACGCATCGGCGAGGAGCGGCGCCACGGGATCGACGAGCTTGTGGTAGGCCGTGGCGGCTGGGTCCGGCTACCGGGACCGCTGCGGGCGGCGGCCGGGATCGACCGGCGGGCCACCGCCAGGCTCGCCGGCGCTTCGATCCGGCTCCGCGCAGCCCGTCCCCCGGCCGCCCCGGCGCCCGGGCGCACGTCAGCGGCGGCCCCGGCGAGGGCGGTCGCCGCGGCCCCGGCGGTGGCCCTGGCGCCGGTCCGGCTCGAGTGCGTCGCCCTGGCCAAGTCCTACGGGCGACGCCGCGTCATCGCCGACCTGTCCGTTGCCTTCGCGCCCGGCCGGCTGACCGTCGTCAGCGGACGGTCGGGCTCGGGCAAGAGCACGCTGCTGCGGGTGCTGGCCGGCCTCGAGCTCGCCGACGCCGGGGCGGTCCTGATCGACGGCGTGTCGGTTGCCGGATGCGAGGCCGAGGAGCGGGCCTGACGCGCCGGGCGGCGATCGGCTTCCTGGCCCAGGACGTGCGGCTCGCCGGATTCCTTTCCGCTGTGGAAAATGTTGCGCTGGCGCAAGCGTTGCGGGGCAGCGACGAATCGCCCGCGGCCGTGGGCCGTGAACGCGCCGCTCGACCGCGCCGCGGGCGGGCAGCGGGTCAGCGGCTGTCGGCCGGGGAGCGCAACGCGTCGCCCTGGCCCGGGCGCTCGTCGCCGCGGGCGGGATTCTGCTCGTCGACGAGCCGACGTCGCGCCTTGACGAGGCGGCGTCCGCCCAGGTCGCCGACGCCTGTGAGGCGGCGGCCGACGGGCAGACGGTCGCGCGCGACGACGAGCGTGCGTGATCGTCGGGCACGCCAGGAACGCTAACAGCGCCCTCGCCGGTCACCATCATTGGGCGACATCGGCGGCTGACCGTCAGTCGGGTGGGAGCACGAGGCGAGCGAAGAGGTGCTCGAGCGCGGCCCCGGCGTCGTCGCAGAGACCGGTGTGGACGGCGCCCGGCTGCACGACGGTGCTGGCCCGGGCGACGAGGAAGCCGAAGCGGTCGCTCGGGGCCATCGCCGCGAGCGGCCCGGCGTCCGTCGCGCCGGCGGCGATCGCCGTCCGCTTGGCGAGCGCGGTCTCGGCGGCGTCCAGGTCGATGCCGGGGAAGAGCCGCCGCAGACGGTCGGCGTCGAGCCGAACGCGGGCGCCGAGGAAGTGCAGGCGCGGCGAGTAGACGACGACGCCGACGTTGAGCCGCTCGCCCCGCTCGGCATCGGGCACGACGCGCCAGAGGGCGTACTGGTAGGCCTCGCTCACCGCAGCGCCTCGGTCGTCCACGTCGCCGCGGCGAGCCGCGCGTGGAGGAAGGCGGCATAGGCGGCGCGCGGGTGGCGGATCAGCCAGGCGTCGGGGACGAGCGCGACGACCGCGTCGATCGCCGCCGCCGCCCGGTCATGCAGGCGGGCGTGCGCCAGCGCCAGCGGCTCGGCTTCCGGGGCCAGGACGTGCTCGGCCAGGTTGGCGAACGCGCGCGTCGCCGCGGCCGGCAGGTCGTCGGTTGCGTGCTGGGGATAGAGCGCGGCGCCGAAGTCGATCAGCCACATCCGGGCGTGCCAGGCGAGCAGGTTCGGATTGCGGGCCGTGCGGTCGACGTTCATCAGCCAGCCGTCGAGCCAGACGACGTCGGCCGCGGCGACCGGATCGACCGGATCGGTCAGCGGGGCGGCGCCCGGGAGGAAGTCGACGCCGAGGTTCCAGCCGGCGCTGGCGCGCAACAGCTCCTGGATCTCCGGGTCGGGCTCGGCGTCGGCCAACCTCGTGTCGACCTCGATCCAGACGAGCTCCGGGACGCGCAGGCCGAGCGCCCGGGCCAGCTCGAGCCCGATCACCTCGGCGACGAGCGCCAGCCGCCCCTGACCGGCGGCCGTCCACTTGACGACGTAGAGCCCGTCGTCATCGGCTTCGACCAGACCGGGGAGCGAGCCCCCCTCGCGCAGCGGCGCGGCGTAGCGGGTGGCGGCGACCGCACGGATCTCGCTGCTCCTGATCGGGGGATCGATGTCGGCCGCCACGACGACGACGAGCATCGCAGGCGCGTCGGCGCCTTGTATCCGCCTGTCGAGGCACAGATCGGTGCGTCATCGCCCCGATCGGCTTGAGGCGCGGATCGGGGTGGCAGCGCCCGGGGATGGAGGCTTGGGCTCCTGCACCCGCCCCGGCACTCGAGCCGCGTTCCGGGCGGGCGCTACGGCGGTGCCGGCCTCCGGGGCTGGCAGCGGGCATTGGTGGCCGTGAGGCCAGCGTGCGGCTCCTGACCGCGACGGCGCCGATCCGGTTCCCCGGAGAGTCAGCTGCACTGCTGCTCCTCTTGTGATCGTCGCGTGCGTGGCCGAAGCGCAACCAACGCGTCGTGCGAGTTCTGCGGCGGCGTCATGCAACCTGTGTGGGGCCTCGGCCAGCTCGCGGCGCATCGCGGCGAGCTTCGGATCGCGCCGGCTCGAGGCAGTTGGCAGTGAGCGCCCGTACTCCGTCGGTGCCGCCCTGCATCCCGAGGGGAGCGTCTTCGCGCAGGCCCTGCGTCTCGGTTAGATCGCGAAGCTTGCGCAGGGACTGGTCCTCGATCTGGCGGATGCGTTCGCGGGTGACGGCGAACGCGCGGCCGACCTGGTCGAGGGTTTGCGGCGGCTCGCCGGCGAGGCCGTAGCGGAGTTCGAGCACGCGCCGCTCGCGACTGCTGAGGTTCTCCATGGCATCGCGCAGCGTCTCCTCGCGCATGACCGTCGCGGCGCGTTCGTACGGCGACTCGGCGTGCTCGTCGGCTATGAACTGCCCGAACTCCGACCCACTGTCGTCGCCGACGGGCTTCTCGAGCGAGATCGGCGGCTGCGAGCACCGCTGGATCAAGGCGACGTCGGCAGGGTCGATACCGGTCATGGCGGCGATCTCCAGGGACGTGGGGTCGCGGGCGAGCGTCACGACCAAGCCCCGCTCCGCCTGGCGGATCTTGTTGAGCTTCTCGACGATGTGGACGGGAATGCGGATCGTCCGCGACTTGTCGGCCAGGGCGCGAGCGATCGCCTGACGGATCCACCACGTCGCGTAAGTCGAGAACTTGAAGCCCTTGCGATAGTCGAACTTCTCCGCCGCCCGCACCAGGCCGATCGTGCCTTCCTGAATCAGGTCGAGGAACGGCACTCCCTGGTTGCGGTAGTTCTTGGCGATCGAGACCACCAAACGTAGGTTGGCGAGAACCATCGTCTGTTTGGCGTCCAGATCGCCGCGCTCGATGCGCTTTGCCAGGTCGACCTCCTCGGCCGCCTTCAGGAGTCGCACGTGGCCGATGTCCTTGAGAAACAGCTGCAGCGCGTCGGTCGTGCCGTCGATCTTCAACTCGAGCGGGGCCCGGCGGGGCGCCCGCTTGTCCGGATCCCGCACCACCTGCTGCGTCGGCGGGTCGATGTCGTCGACCAGCTCGATCTCGGAGCGCTCGAGCAGGCCGTGCAGCTCCTCGATGTCGGCTTCGTCCAGGCCGGCCTCGGTCGTCGCGGCCGCGATCTCGGCATGGGAGAGGACGCCGACGCTGCGGCCCCGCGCGATCAGGCCTCGGACCTCCTCGAGCTCCGGAAGCTCGCCTACAGACACAGGGCATGCCCTCCTTCCCCGCCCTCGGCGCGCGACAATGCGTGAGGGCTGGAACCTCGCAGCGCTTGATCAGATTGGACGAGGCCCGCCCGGCCCGGCGGCGGGACATCGACCGTGAGAAACGACACCGGCTCCGCAGTCAGACCAATAACCCATGCCTCCCGCCTCGTGGCGCGACGCGCGCCGTCGGTGGCATCCGGACTTGGGTCGAGGATCCTGGCCGCAGAGCCAGCCCGCCGTCGACATTACTCCTATCCGGGCCGTCCGTGTGGTCGAGCTACTGGCGTCCTTCGCCGGCGACAAGCGCTTCGGCGCCGGTCGCCGACTGGCGGCTTGTGCGCCGACCTGTCTTCTCGCCACCTCGACCCGGTGCGGCCGGCTGGCGGTGGACGGCGACCGCGGCGATCACGAGCGCGACGCCGCCGACCTCGGCCGCCGTCGGGATCTGGGCGAGCACGCCGATGCCGATCACCGTCGCGATCGCCGGCAGCAGGGCGATCATCAGGGCGTAGGTCGCCCGCGGAAGACGGGCCATCGCGAGCTGGTCGGTGACGTAGGGGATTACCGAGGACGAGATGCCGACTCCGACGCCGGCCAGCAGGACGAGCGGGTCGACCAGTGCCTTGGCGGCGGCGCCGAACCCGAGCGGCGTGATCCCGACCGCGGCGATCAGCATCGCCGCGGCGAGGCCGTCGACGCCGCTCAGCTGCGGCCGCTTGGCGACGCGGTCGGCGAGCACGATGTACGAGGCGAAGAGCACGGCGTTGGCGAAGGCGAACACCAGGCCGAGCGGCTGGCCGGCGAGCCGCACGTCGGTCAGGAGGTACACACCGCCGACGGCCAGCGCCAGCGCCAACGCGTTGCGCGCCGAGCGCGCGCCGAGCGCCGCCAGCCCGACGACGGGCAGGAACTCGATCGCTGCGACCGTGCCGAGGGGGAGCCGGTCGATCGCCAGGTAGAAGCAGGCGTTCATCGCCGCGAGCACACCGCCCCAGGCGAGGAGCAGCCGCCGGCCGGCGCGATCCTGCGCCCGGAAGGCACGCCACGGTCGCCGCCAGACCGCGAACACGAGCGCCGCGGACGCGATCCGCAGCCAGGCGACGCCGAGCACATTGACGCGAGCGAACAGCAGCACGGCGAACGACGGGCCGAGGTAGTGGAAGACGGCGCTGACGACGAAGTAGACCTGCGGCGGCGGCGGCGGACCCCTCTTCACGACCACATAGTCGCAACCGGGTCCGTCCATGGACATAGGCAAGCACAGGTATATTGGCGGGAATGGCGGTGAATCGAAGGTCTACAACCGTTGAGCTCGACGAAACCAACGTCTTGCTCCTCACCGAGCTCCAGGCGGACGCGCGCCTCAGCCTTGCCGAGCTCGGCCGCCGGGTCGGCCTCTCCTCCCCCGCCGTCGCCGAGCGCCTGCAGCGCCTCGAGCAAACGGGCGTGATCCGCGGCTACCACGCCGAGCTCGACCCCCGCGCAGTCGGCTTCGCGCTCAGCGCCGTGATCCGCGTGCGGCCGGCTCCGCGCGAGCTGCACCAGGTCGCGCGGCTGGCGCAGGCGACGCCGGAGGTCGTCGACTGCCGGCGGATCACCGGGGAGGACTGCTACGTGATGACCGCCCACGTGCGGTCGGTCGAGCATCTCGAGGAGGTCATCGACGGCTTCGCCGCCTACGGCCAGACGACGACGTCGATCGTCCAGCAGCCCCCGTCCCGCGGCGCGCGTCGACCTCGGCCGCTGACCCGCGGGGCGGCCGGGGAGCGGTAGCCTCAAACCATGCCCACGCGCGCTCTCGCCGCCGCGTTCGCGGGCGCCGCGCTGCTGGTCGGCGCGGGCCTCGCCGCGGCCGGCGCAGCCCCGGCTACGGCCGCACCGCCGTGCGATGCCGGCCGCCTGCACGCGACCTTCACCCACATCGCCGGCAGCAACGGCGCCGGCAACGTGGCCTACGAGCTGACCGTGGTCAACCCGACACTGCGCAGCTGCTCGCTCGGCCGCCCGACGATCCGGCTCGTCGGCCGCGACGGCGCTCGGCCTGCCCAGCCGGTCGACAGCGTCCGGGGCGCGGATCGTGCTCACCGCCGGCCGCCGCGCCGGCGCATCGGTGCGCTTCACGCCGGACATCCCCGCTGCGACCGACAATCAGCGGTTCCCGTGCGAGCCGCTCGCGTACTCGGTCAGCGTCGCCTTCGCCGGCTCACCGGGCCGGGCGCTCGGCCCGGTCAAGCCGCCCACGCCGGTCTGCCAGCGCGGAGGCATGGAGATCCGGTCGTTGCGCGTGGCGTAGTCCGGGCGCCCACCGGCCTGCATCCCCGGCTCCACCCCAGGTGGAAAGCGAACTTGACACCGCCCGACCGCGCGACTAGCCTCGGCCGACATGGTCGGAGAGGGATGAAGAACATGGTCGCGGCGATGCGGACCGCCCAGGGCCTCTCGCAAGGTCAGCTGGCCGCGGCGATGAGCGTGTCGCGTCAGACGATCAACTCGATCGAGCGGGGCCGCTACGACCCGTCGCTGCCGCTCGCGCTCGGGCTGGCCCGCTTCTTCGGGACGTCGGTCGAAGCGCTCTTCGACGACGGCGGCGACTCCACATGAACCGGCGCCGACCGAAGTGGTTCCTGCCGGCGTTCATCCTCGTGCTCGGCCTGGTCGTCGGCGGGGCCCAGTGGCACGGCGGGCACCTCGGCCGCGGCCTGGGGTCGCTCGGGCTGCTGGCGGCCTTCGCGCTGGCCGTGCTGCTGGGCGGCCGCAGCGAGACCGTGCGCGGGCTGCGCGGCGACGGTCGCGACGAGCGCTTCGCGTTGATCGATCTGCGCGCGACGGCGCTCGCCGGGACGGTGACGATCGTGGCGATCCTCGTCGCCTGGATCGTCGAGCTCGCCGCCGGCCGCGACGGTGATCCGTACACGTGGCTGGCGAGCGTCGCCGGGCTCGCCTACATCCTCGCGGTCGCCCTCCTGCGCTGGCGCGGCTGACGTCGGACTGGAAAGCACACTTGACATCAATCGCGTGACAAGCTACCTTTCCACCTGTCAAGCAAACGCGACAGCTGGAAGGGGCACATCATGCTCGCGAACCGAACCCACCGCGCCGCCGTGCTCGTCCTCGTCACGCTCGTCGCCCTGGCGATCGAGCTCGTCCAGCGGGAGTCGGCACTCGAGATCGTGCTCTCGGCGTGGCTGCCGGCCCTGGTCCTCTTCGTCTACTGGACGCGGACCGACTGGCGCTGCGGCACGCGCGCCGCGAACCGCTGAGCCCCGACCCTACGGTCGACGCCCCGCACGCGGTCTATCATCGGCCGCACACGAGCTCGGACGGACGAGAGGAGCGGCGGTGTCGACCGTAGGGAGAACCAGGGCGCCGAGCAGCGTTCGGCCAGAGCCGCCGGCCCCGGCGGCGGAACCCGAGCCTGCCGGGCTTGACGCCGAGAGCGCGGCCGCGCTGCGGCTCGCGCTGCGGGCCGCCCGCGACGGCGACTTCTCCGTCCGCCTGCCGGTCCGCGGGCGCGGGCTGGCCGGGGAGCTGGCGAGCGAGTTCAACGAGCTCGTGGCGACCAACGATCGGATGGCGCGCGAGCTCGTCCGCGTCGCCCGGATCATCGGCCGGGAGGGCCGCATGACCGAGCGCGCGACGCTCGACGGGGCGGGTGGGGCCTGGGCCACGAACATCGAGTCGGCCAACTCGCTGATCGACGACCTCGTCCGCCCGACGACGGAGGTGGCCCGGGTGATCGAGGCCGTCGCCGAGGGCGACCTCAGCCAGAAGATGGCGCTGAAGATCGAGGGCCAGCCGGTCAAGGGCGAGTTCCTGCGGATCGGCCGGACGGTCAACCAGATGGTCGACCAGCTGTCGTCGTTCGCCGACGAGGTCAGCCGCGTCGCGCGCGAGGTCGGCACCGACGGCAAGCTCGGCGGCCAGGCCGAGGTCAAGGGCGTCAGCGGGACGTGGAAGGACCTGACCGAGAACGTCAACGGCATGGCCAGCAACCTGACCGACCAGGTCCGCAACATCGCGCTGGTGACGACGGCCGTCGCCGGCGGCGACCTGACGCAGAAGATCACCGTCGACGCCCGCGGCGAGATCCTCGAGCTGAAGAACACGATCAACACCATGGTCGACCAGCTGTCGTCCTTCGCCGACGAGGTCACCCGCGTGGCCCGCGAGGTCGGAACCGACGGCAAGCTCGGCGGCCAGGCCGAGGTGCCCGGCGTGGCCGGGACCTGGCGCGGGTTGACCGACAGCGTCAACTTCATGGCCTCGAACCTGACCAACCAGGTCCGCAACATCGCCCAGGTCACGACCGCCGTCGCCCAGGGCGACCTCAGCCAGAAGATCACCGTCAACGCCAAGGGCGAAGTCGCCGCCCTGGCCGACACGATCAACAGCATGACCGACACGCTCGACGTGTTCGCCGAGCAGGTGACGAGCGTCGCCCGCGAGGTGGGGACCGAGGGCAAGCTCGGCGGCCAGGCCGAGGTGCCGGGCGTGGCCGGCACGTGGAAGGACCTGACCGACAGCGTCAACTTCATGGCCTCGAACCTGACCAGCCAGGTCCGCAACATCGCCCAGGTCACTACCGCCGTCGCCCGGGGCGACCTCACCCAGAAGATCACCGCCGACGTCAAGGGCGAGATCCTCGAGCTGAAGAACACCATCAACACCATGGTCGACCAGCTGTCGTCGTTCGCCGAGCAGGTGACGAGCGTCGCGCGCGAGGTCGGGACCGAGGGCAAGCTCGGCGGCCAGGCCGAGGTGCCCGGCGTGGCCGGCACGTGGAAGGACCTGACCGACAGCGTCAACTTCATGGCCTCGAACCTGACCAGCCAGGTCCGCAACATCGCCCAGGTCACTACCGCCGTCGCCCGGGGCGACCTCACCCAGAAGATCACCGTCGACGTCAAGGGCGAGATCCTCGAGCTGAAGAACACCATCAACACCATGGTCGACCAGTTGTCGTCGTTCGCCGACGAGGTCACCCGCGTGGCCCGCGAGGTCGGAACCGACGGCAAGCTCGGCGGCCAGGCCGAGGTCGAGGGCGTCAGCGGGACATGGCGCGGGCTGACCGAGAACGTCAACTTCATGGCCAACAACCTGACCGACCAGGTCCGCAACATCGCCCAGGTCACGACCGCCGTCGCCCAGGGCGACCTCAGCCAGAAGATCACCGTCGACGCCAAGGGCGAGGTCGCCGCCCTGGCCGACACGATCAACACGATGGTCGAGCAGCTGCGGTCGTTCGCCGCCGAGGTGACCCGCGTCGCCCGCGAGGTCGGGACCGAGGGCAAGCTCGGCGGTCAGGCCGAGGTCGAGGGCGTCAGCGGGACGTGGCGTGGGCTGACCGAGAACGTCAACCTGATGGCGTCGAACCTGACCGACCAGGTCCGCAACATCGCCCAGGTCACGACGGCCGTCGCCAACGGCGACCTCTCCAAGCAGATCACCGTCGACGCCAAGGGCGAGATCCTCGAGCTCAAGGACACGATCAACACGATGGTCGAGCAGCTGCGGTCCTTCGCCGCCGAGGTGACCCGCGTCGCCCGCGAGGTCGGGACCGAGGGCAACCTCGGCGGTCAGGCCGAGGTCGAGGGCGTCAGCGGGACGTGGCGTGGGCTGACCGAGAACGTCAACGGCATGGCCAGCAACCTGACCGACCAGGTCCGCAACATCGCCCAGGTCGCGACCGCCGTCGCCAACGGCGACCTCTCCAAGCAGATCACCGTCGACGCCAAGGGCGAGATCCTCGAGCTCAAGGACACGATCAACACGATGGTCGAGCAGCTGCGGTCGTTCGCCGCCGAGGTGACCCGCGTCGCCCGCGAGGTCGGCACCGAGGGCAAGCTCGGCGGTCAGGCCGAGGTCGCCGGCGTCAGCGGCACCTGGCGTGGACTGACCGAGAACGTCAACCAGCTGGCCGGCAACCTGACGACCCAGGTCCGGGCGATCGCCGAGGTCTCGACCGCGGTCACCCAGGGCGACCTGACGCGGTCGATCGCCGTCGAGGCGCAGGGCGAGGTCGCCGAGCTGAAGGACAACATCAACCAGATGATCGCCAACCTGCGCGATACGACCCAGCGCAACGAGGAGCAGGACTGGCTGAAGACGAACCTGGCCCGGATCTCCGGCCTGATGCAGGGTCAGCGCGAGCTCGGGACCGTGTCCCAGCTGATCATGAGCGAGCTGACGCCGACCGTCTCGGCGCAGCACGGGGCGTTCTTCCTGGCCGAGCGGGCGGCCGACAACGGCGCCGGCGAAGGCGAAGTGCGGCTGCGCCTGATCGCGAGCTACGGCTATACGCGCCACGCCGGGGTCCCCGACACCTTCCGGCTCGGCGAGGGGCTGGTCGGCCAGGCGGCGGTCGAGCAGAAGAGCATCCTGATCAGCCGGGCGCCGGCCGACTACATCCGGATCAGCTCCGGCCTCGGGGACGCGCTGCCGGCGAACATCATCGTGATGCCGCTGCTGTTCGAGGAGCAGCTGCTCGGCGTGATCGAGCTGGCGTCGCTTGCGCCCTACAGCGACGTCCACCGGACCTTCCTCGGCCAGCTGATGGAGACGCTCGGGGTCGTGCTCAACACGATCATGGCCAACATGCGCACCGAAGACCTGCTCCAGCAGTCGCAGTCGCTGACGCAGGAGCTTCAGAACCAGTCGGAGGAGCTCCAGGCGAAGGCGGCGCTGCTCGAGGAGCGCAACCGCGACATCGAGACCAAGAACCAGGAGATCGAGCTGGCGCGGATGGGGGTCGAGGAGAAGGCCAGCCAGCTCGCCCTGAGCTCGCGCTACAAGTCGGAGTTCCTGGCGAACATGTCCCACGAGCTGCGGACGCCGCTCAACAGCCTGCTGATCCTGTCGAAGATGCTCGCCGCCAACGAGCACGGCAACCTCGACGAGAAGGAGCTCGAGTTCGCCCGGACGATCCACGGCGCCGGGACCGATCTGCTCGAGCTGATCTCCGACATCCTCGACCTGTCGAAGATCGAGGCCGGGAAGATGGAGGTGCTGCCGGATGTGATCCGTCTCGCCGAGGTCACCGACTACGTCAGCCGGACCTTCCGCCCAGTCGCCGCCGACAAGGGCCTGACCTTCGAGATCATCACCGCCGACGACCTGCCCGAGACGGTCGTGACCGACGCCCAGCGCCTCCAGCAGGTGTTGAAGAACCTGCTCTCGAACGCGTTCAAGTTCACCGAGCGCGGCGGCGTCACGCTGACGGTCGAGTCGGCCGACCTCGACGCCGTCCGCCGGGGCCTGCCGATGACGCAGGCGCCGCTCCCGCCGGAGGGGCCGATGGTGGCGTTCCGCGTGCGCGACACCGGCGTCGGGATCGCGCCGGAGAAGGTGCAGGTCGTCTTCGAGGCCTTCCAGCAGGCCGACGGCACGACCAGCCGCAAGTACGGCGGGACCGGTCTCGGCCTGTCGATCAGCCGGGAGATCGTCGGGATGCTGGGCGGCGCGCTCGACGTCGCGAGCACGCCGGGTGTCGGGAGCACATTCACGCTGTACCTGCCGTGCGCCTACGGCGTCCTCGAGCCGCCGTCGGCAGCCCCGGCAGGCGACACCCTGACCGCCGGCGGGCTGGCGGCGGGCGGGGCGCCGGCGATCGAGGCGGGCGAGCCGACCCTGGTCGCCGGCACCGACGACGAGCCGCGCCTGCGGCGGCTGCTCGTGGTCGACCCGGGCGACGGCGTGACGAAGGCCATCGGCGGCCTGCTCGGGCCGGAGAAAGGCGTCGACCTCACCGTCGTGACCTCGCCGGCGCAGGCGGCGACGATGCTGGCCGACGAGCCGTGGGACTGCGTCGTCCTCAACCTGTCGCCGCCGCGCGCCCCCGGACTCGACCTGCTCGACACCCTGCGCGAGCATCCCGGCGCCCAATACACGCAGCTGATCGCCTACAGCTCCCGTCCGCTCGGCAGCCGCCAGCGGGCACGGGTCGAGCGGGTCGCGGCCGGGCGACCGGTACGCCTGGCGACCACTCCGGCGCAGCTGCTCGGCGAGACGGCGATGGTGCTCCATCGGCGCGACGGCGCGGCCCCGGAGCTCGCGCCGGCCGAGGCCGAGGACGGGGGGGCGGGCCTCGAGGGGCGCAAGGTCCTGCTCGTCGACGACGACGTGCGCAACCTCTTCGCCCTGGCCAGCCTGCTCGAGGGCCGGGGGATCGAGGTCGTCTTCGGCGAGACCGGCAAGGAGGCGCTGGCGGCGCTCGAGCGCCACCCGGACACCGACCTCGTGCTCATGGACATCATGATGCCCGACATGGACGGCTACGAGACGACGGCCGCGATTCGGGCGATGCCGCGCTTCAAGACCCTCCCGATCATCGCCCTGACGGCCAAGGCGATGGAGGGCGACCGCGAGAAGAGCCTCGGCGCCGGGGCGTCCGACCACGTCACCAAGCCGGTCGATCCCGGCCGCCTGCTGATGGTGCTGAAGTCCTGGCTGACGTGAGCTCGTGAGCGGGGAGCCCGGCGAACCCGCGAGCCCGGGTCCGGCGGGCGGCGAGGACGAATCCGTCAATGTCCTCCTGGTCGACGACCACGAGGAGAACCTGACGGCCCTGAGCGCCGTCCTGGCCCCGCTCGATGAGAACCTCGTGTTGGCGCGCTCGGGCGCCGAGGCGCTCCACCACCTGCTCGACGCGGACTTCGCGCTGATCCTGCTCGACGTCCACATGCCCGGCCTGGGCGGCTTCGAGACGGCCCGCTACATAACCGCCCGGGAGCGGACGCGGCACATCCCGATCATCTTCCTGACCGCGTTCGCCTCAGACGTCGAGGAGGTCTTCCGCGGATACGAGGCCGGCGCGGTCGACTACGTGACGAAGCCGTTCGAGCCGGAGGTGCTCCGGTCGAAGGTTGCGGTGTTCGTCGCGCTCCACCGCGAGCGCGAGCAGCGGTTGTCGGCGCTGGCCGCGGCCGCCAAGGCCGAGGCGGCCTACGAGCAGGAGCACCGGCTGGTCGAGCTGCTCCAGCGCAGCCTGCTGCCGCAGGAGCTGCCGGTCATCGCGGGCCTCGAGCTGGCGGCGCGCTACCTGCCGAGCGTCGAGGCGACGGCGGTCGGCGGTGACTGGTACGACGTGCTCCAGCTGCCGGGCGGCGACGTCTGCATGGTGATCGGCGACGTCGTCGGCCACGGCGTCCAGGCGGCCACGGTGATGGGCGAGCTGCGCAACGGCCTGCGCGCCTACGTGCTCGAGGGGCACGGCCCGGCGGCGGCGTTGGTCCGTCTGAACGCGCTGGTCGAGCAGACGCACGGGGCGCGGATGATCGGCACGCTGCTCGTGCTCCGGGTCGACCCGAGCTGCGGGGCGATCCGCTTCGCGAGCGCCGGACACCTGCCGCCGCTGCGCGTCGGACCGGATGCCGCGGCGGCGTTCGTCACCGGCGGCCTCGTCCCGCCGCTCGGGATGATCGCGGACGATCCGGTCGAGGAGGAGGTGCTGAGCGTGACGACCGGGACGTCGATCCTGCTTTTCACCGACGGCCTGGTCGAGCGGCGGGACGAGAGCCTGGACGAGGGTCTGGCGCGCCTGCGCGAGACGGCGGCCCGTGTCGCCGGAGCGCCGCTCGAGTCCTTCTGCGACCAGATTCTCGACGCCGTGGAGATCGACGGGAGCGATCATCGCGACGACGTCGCCATGATCGCCCTCCGCCTGCTCGGAGGCGAGCGGCAGACGGTGCCCGACGGCGTGGCGTCGGGGGCGTAGAGGGTCGCCCGCTCGCCGCGCCGGCTCGACTACACGGCGCTCGCAAGCGGCCGCTAGGAGACGCGGACGCGATCGACCCTCCCCTACTTCAACGTCCCGATCGCGGTCGCCGAGACCGTCGCGCCCAGGAGATTCCGGGCGCTCACGCTGACCGACACGTGGACGTTGCGATGCGTGCGCAGGAACACCGCCCCGGCGTGGGTCAGCTCGACGGGGAGGATCCGGGCGCCGGAGCCGAAGACCGGCAGCACGCTCTGGGCGATCACCCGGCCGCCGGCGCGGACGTAGGCGCGGGCGAGCCCGGGGGCGGACAGGTTCACGAGGACGCGAACGCCGTGTCGCGTGTGGGCGGTCGCCGCCCGCTGTCCGGGGACGCCGAGACGCAGCGAGAGCGGGGCCGCCGGTCCGCCGAACGCGGTCACCGGCGTGAACGCCGGGGTGAACGCGGCGGCGGCGAAGTCGGCGATCGAGTTGCCGACGCCCTCGCCGAGCGGCTGGACGACGCCGACGCTGCCGGCGGCGACGAACGACCCGTCTGCGCGTTGGGCGACCTCGGCCACGTAGAAGGAGTCCTGCGTCAGCGGCGGCAGCGGCCGCGGGTTGACGGAGACGACGAAGCTCGATTCGCCGCCGCCGAATACCGGCCGGAACGTCGCCCCGGCGGCGCCGAGCGTCGGGTCGGCCGAGCCGGTGGGGGTGACCCGCACGCCGGTGATGCCGTTGGCGCTGCCGACCGACGGCCCGAGCGCGAGCACCGAGCCGTCGGCGTCCAGGAACAGCGAGAGCGGATACGGGAGCGTGACCCCGACGGCGGCGACGCCGCCGCTGCCGAACGTCGGGTCGAGCGCCCCGGCGACCGTGAAGCGCAAAAGTGACTTGCTCGCGCCGACGAGGACCGCGCCGCCGGGGAGAGCGAGCACG
Source organism: uncultured Solirubrobacterales bacterium (assembly GCA_963742705.1). Classification (GTDB taxonomy): domain Bacteria; phylum Actinomycetota; class Thermoleophilia; order Solirubrobacterales; family Solirubrobacteraceae; genus Palsa-513. The sequence goes on from CAVUMZ010000010.1 coordinate 160,207, forward strand.
ACCGTCCCGTGGGCGTCGCTCGGGAGGCCGACCGGCGCGCCGCCGGCGAAGCTGGGATCGAGCGCCCCGGTCGGCGTCAGCCGCGTCAGGAGCGTGACGTAGGTCGGCGGCGTGCCGGCACCGACCCGGGCGTCGGCGAGCGCGAGCACCGACCCGTCGGCGAGCGTCGCCACCGCGGTCCCGCGCATGTCGGCGGCGGCGCCGGGGAGGGTGACGACGCCGCCGGGGCCGAAGGTCGAGTCGAGCGCGCCGGTGGTGGTCAGGCGGGCGACGACCCACTTGAAGGATCCGGGGGCGAAGGGATCGTGGGCGATCGCCGGGGACTCCTGCCCGGTGGCTCCGGTGATCAGAACGCGACCGTCGGGTGCCAGCGCGACCGCCGCGCGGTAGCCGCTCGCCTCGACCGGCGTGCTGGCGACGCCGCCGGAGCCGAAGCTGGGATCGAGGCTGCCGTCGGCGTTCAGCCGGACGACGCTGATCAGGCCGGGGGCGAACGGGGTGGCGCTGGCGGCCGAACCGACGAACAGGAGCTTGCCGTCGGCGGCACGCAGCAGCTTGATCGGCGAGAGCGCCGTCGGGAGCGTCAGGTGGACGATGCCGCCGGTGCCGAAGCTCGGGTCGAGGCCGCCGGTCGGGGTGAGCTGGGCGAGCGCGACCTGCGCCGGCTTGGGGCCGGTGCCGAGCAGGACGACGCCGCCGCCGGGCAGGGCGGTGACGAGCGCGGCGAAGCCGTCTCCGGCGGTCGGTGAGACGACACCGCCGTTGACGGGGAAGACGACGCGGCCGGGCGCGGCCGACAGCCCGGCGGCGGCCGGGCCGGCGAGCGCGAGGCCGGCGACGGTGAGGAGGAGGACGGCGGCGAGGGTCAGTCGGAGTCTGATGGCCATGCCCAGGAAACGCCCGGCGCGGACCGAAGTTACGGCCTCAGGGTCGGTGGGCGAGGTAGACGGTCAGGCCCGGCGCGGGGCGCATTCCCCCGTAGCCGCTGAGGGTGGCGGCCTCGAACCCGGCGGCGCGGAGCCGGGCGAGCACGCGGTCGGGCGGATGCAGCCAGAGCCGATGGGTCTCGCGGCGGCGGCGAAAGCAGCCGTCACCGACGTCGCGGAAGCTGACGATATGCCGGCGCAGCTCGTCGGCGGCGATCGAGGCGTCGACGAGGACGGCCCAGCCGGGGCCCTCCTGCCAGACGCGCTGTCCGGTCGGCGGCACGCGGCCGGGGCCGGGAAGATCGAACAGGAGCAGGCCGCCGGGGCGCAGGGCGGCGGCGGCCCGGGCGAGCACGCCGTCGAGCGCGGTGGCATCGTTGCGGGCGTCGAGCCGGTAGGCGAGGACCTCGCCGACGGCGAGGATCGCATCGACCCCGCCACCGAGGTCGGCGTCGACGAACGAGGCGACGCGGAGCGACGCGCGCGGAGCCTGGCGGCGGGCCCGGTCGATCAGGGCGGCCGAGGCGTCGATCCCCAGCACGTCGTGCCCGGCGTCGGTCAGCAGGCGGGCGGTCGTGCCGTCGCCGCAGCCGAGCTCGACCACGCGCGAGGGGCGCTCGAGCCGGGCGCACAGCTCGCGGGCGGCGGCGTGCGCCGGGGCGGTGAAGCCGGCGGCGTGGATCGCCGCGAGGTCCTCGCCGTAACCGGACATCGGCCGGATCGTCGCAGCTTCTGCGAGTCTGGATCGGTGGCTGTCAGAGACGCAGCGCAGCAGGCATGGCCGCCGTTCGTGCTCGTCGCGGGCCTCCTGCTGATCGGTCTCGTGGCCCACGCCGAGGGCCTGTTCGCGGCCGCGGGGAGCCTGCTCGAGCGGGTGCCGGGTCCGCCGGTGGCGCTGCTGGCGGCGAGCATCGGCGTCGTCAGCGTGGTCACGGCGATCCTCAACCTGGACACGGCGGTCGTCTTCCTGACGCCGATCCTCGTGCTGGCGGCCCGGGCGCGCGGGGTCGACGAGGCGCCCTTCCTCTACGCGTCGGTCTACCTGGCGAACGCGTCGTCGCTGTACCTGCCGGGCTCGAACCTGACCAACCTGCTGGTGCTGGCGCGCGACCCGCAGCCGGGCGGGACCTTCGCGGCCCGGCTCCTGGCGCCGGCGCTGGCGGCGACCGTGGCGACGGCGACCGGCGTGTGCTTCGTCTTCCGCCGGGAGCTCCGGGCGAAGCCGCGCGCGGCGGAGCGGGCCGGCGGGGCACGGGTCGGCTGGCCGGCGCCGGTGGCCACGGTGGCCGCGGCGGGCCTGACGCTCGGGCTGGCGCACCCGGCGGTGCCGGTGCTGGGCGTGGGCGTCGCGGCCGTCGGGCTCGAGGTCGCCCGGGGGCGCCTGGACGTTCGCGGCGTCGTGCGCGCCGTCGGGCCGGCGGTGCTCGGGGGCCTGTTCGCGGCGAGCGTGGCGCTCGGGGCGCTGGCGCGCGTCTGGCACGGGCCGGCACGGCTGCTGGCGGGGGCGGGGACGGCCGCGACGGCGGCGATCGGCGCCCTCGGAGCCGTCGGGCTCAACAACCTGCCGGCGACGGTGCTGCTGAGCGCGCGGCCGCTGCCGCACCCGCGGGCGCTGCTGATCGGCGTCAACCTCGGGCCGAACCTGGCCGTGACCGGTTCGCTGGCAGCGTACCTGTGGTTCCGGGCGGCGGGCCAGGTCGGCGCCCGGCCATCGGTCGTCGCGTTCACGCGCCGGGGGTTCCTCCTGGCACCGCTGGCGATCGCGGCTGCCCTGGCATCGCTCTGAGCGGCGCGGCGGTGATCTTTCGGAGCGGTCTCGGTTCGCCGGGGAAGCGGCGACCGCAGCGACCGGGTCGACGTTCGGCCGTGTCGGGGCTCAGGTTCCTCTCAGCCTTCCCCCAGGGCGCTCACGCGGGGAGGTCTGAGGATGGCGGCACCGCAACCGCCTCGAAAGGAACGCTCAGATGTCAACTCCGTCGATCACCGCCCCGGGAGGCGCGTCTTATGCGGGCCGCCGGCGCTCGTCGGTCGTGCGGCTGGTGGCCAGCCGCGAAGGCGACCCGGCGTGGTCGCGTCCGCTGCTGTGGCTGGTCGCCGTCGTCGCCGGGGTACTGGCTTTCTGGGGCCTGACGCGCAACGGCTACGGCAACACCTACTACGCCGAGGCGGCGCAGGCGGCGAGCCACAGCTGGAGGGCGTGGTTCACCAACGCGCTCGACGTGAGCGGATCCGACAGCCTCGACAAAGGCCCGCTGTCGAACATGCTGATGGGGCTCTCGGGCCGGATCTTCGGCTTCTCGAGCTTCAGCATGCTGCTGCCCGAGGCCCTCTGTGGCGTCGGGTCGGTGCTCGTGCTGCACAACGTCGTCAAGCGGACGCTCGGGCATCGGGCGGCGATCGGCGCGGCGCTGATCCTGGCGGTGACGCCGATCTTCGTGGCGATGAGCCGCTTCAACAACCCGGACGCCGTGCTCGTGCTGACCGAGATCGGGGCGGCGTGGGGCCTGGTGCGGGCGCTCGAATCCGGTCGGCTGCGCCACCTGATGGTGTCGGCGGTGTGCGTCGGGCTTGCCTTCAACGTGAAGATGCTCGAGGCGTACCTGATCGTCCCGGCGCTGGCGTTGACGTTCATGGTTGCCGGCAAGGGCAGCGTGCGCCGGCGGCTGGGACAGCTCAGCCTGGCCGGCGTGGCGTTGGGAGTGGTCAGCTTCGCCTGGTACGGCACGATGATGCTCCTGCCGGCGGCCGACCGGCCGTGGGTCGGCGACACGACCGACAACTCGTGGTTCAGCCTGATCTTCGGGGCCAACGGCCTCAGCCGCGTCAGCGGCACGGGCGCCGGCGGCGGTCCGGGCGGCGGCGGTGGTGGGTTCGGAGGATCGACCGGCGCGCTGCGGCTCTTCAACCAGATCGTCGGCGGGCAGATCGCCTGGCTCCTGCCGCTGGCGGCGGCCGGGATGGTGCTCGGCCTGTGGACCCGCAGGCGCGCCGGCCGGGGCGACCTCGGCCGGTCGGCCTACCTGCTGTGGGGCGCCTGGGCGGTCGTCTCGTGGGCGGTATTCAGCTTCTCGCAGGGGATCTTCCACCCGTACTACACGGCGGCGATCGCCCCGGCGATCGCGGTTCTGGCCGCGGGCGGGGCAATCGAGGCGTGGGATCGCTCGCGCGGGTCGGTCGTCTGGGCCGGGGCGCTGGCGGCGGCGGTGATCGCGAGCGCCGTGCTCGCGGCGGGTCTGCTCGGCGACGCGAGCGGCTTCCTGCCGTGGCTGGCTCCGGCCGTGATCGGGGCGGCCGTCCTCGCCGGCGGCCTGCTGATCGCCGCGCGGGCCGGCCGGCGCCGGCCGCGAGCGGGCCGCCTGGCGGCGCTGGCCGCCGTCTGCGGAACGCTGGCGCTGCTCGCCGGTCCCACCGCCTACTCGATCGCCACGGTCGGCCGGTCGGTCACGGGCAGCAACCCGCTGGCCGGCCCGGCCGTCGCCGCCGACTTCGGCGGCGGTCCCGGCGGGGGAGGCCGGACGGGCGGGCCGCCGGAGGGCTTCGCGCGGGCCGGCGGCCCCCCACCGGGCCTCGAAGCCGGACAGCAGCTCTTCTCGGGTGCACCGCCCGGCGGGGGCGGCGGGGGCGGGCGGCTTCGCGGGCGGGCGCGGCGACGCCGCCGTCAGCAAGACGCTGGTCAGCTACCTCGAGTCGCACCAGGGCTCGGCGCGATACCTGCTGGCGGCGGTCGGCTCGAACACGGCGGCGGGGATCGCGCTCCAGACCGGGCGCGACGTGATCGCCATGGGCGGCTTCATGGGCTCCGATCCGGCGCCCGGCCTGGCCAAGATCGAGCAGCTGGTGCACAGCGGCCAGCTCCACTACGTCCTGCTCGGCGGCGGCATGGGCGGCGGTCCGGGCGGGGGGCGCGGAAGCACGGCGACGGCGGCCCGCGACGCCTGGATCGAGGCCCACGGCAAGGTCGTCACCGTGCCCGGGCAGACCGGGTCGGCCGGGACCTTGTACTACCTGGCGACCAACGCCTAGCGGCGCCGCCGCAGGACGACGATCAGGCCGGCGATGGCGGCCGCAGCGCCGATTCCGAGTGCGGGCAGCATCCGCGAGGGGAGTCCGTCATCGCCGAGACCGCGCCCGTTCCACGTCTCGCGGGCGGGATCGGGCGGGGGCGGTCCAGCGGACTCCGCCGGCGGAGCGATCGGGCAGCGGCGATCCAGCGGACGCCGCCGGCGGAGCATCGGGCAGCGGCGACCCAGCGGACGCCGCCGGCGGAGGATCGGGCAGCGGCGACCCAGCGGACGCCGCCGGCGGAGCATCGGGCAGCGAGGGGGCAGCGGGCGGCGGCGGCGCGGCGCTCGGGGCGGCCGCCGGCTTCGGAGCAGCGGGTGGCATCGGGACGGCGGGCGGCGGGCGGTCACCGCGAGGCGGACGGTTGATCTGGATGCCGAGGCGGCTGGCCAAGCTCACGTCGCCCCAGTGTACGGGCTCGCCCGGAAGTTGCTGACGGCTGCGGCGGCGTCCGGACGGGTCTGAGTCCGTCATTGATTTCCGTGCGAGCCCTGCGCTATGAGCGGACGATTCGGACCGGCGTCCCGAGCGGCAGCAGACGCGCGAGGCGGAGGATCTCGGCGTTGCGCAGACGGATGCAGCCGTGGCTGACGTCGTGACCGATCCCCGCGGGGTCGTTGGTCCCGTGGATGCCGATCTGACCGTCGGCCCCGGCGAACTCGTGGAGGACGTCGGAGTAGGCGGAGAGGCCGAAGCCGTAGGGCCCATAGGGACCGCCGGGGTCGGTCAGGCGAAACAGCTCGGTGATGTAGTAGACGCCGGACGGGGTCGGCGTGACCGCCCGACCGACGCCGATCGGCGTGCGTTCGACGACCTCGCCGCGACGCAGCAGGGTGAGCCGGTGGCGGCGCAGATCGACGCGCAGCAGGTAGGGATCGCCGGTGACGGCGACCTCGCGGCGCCGGATCCAGCCGGTGCTGCCGTTCGGGCGCTGCGGTAGGTAGACCTCCAGCCAGCCGCCGACGACCCGCTTGACGAGGAGCACGAGGCGGAAGCCGTAGGGATTCGGGCTGCCGAGACGCTGGCGCGGCCGGGCCGCCGCCGGCGTCGCGTAGATCCCGAGATCGGCACCGCGCGCGCGAGCGACGAGACTGACGGGGACGGGCGACGGCTGCGCGGCCGGCGCTGGGGCGCGCGGCCCCGGCGCCGGCGCCGCCGGTGGACGCGTGGAGCCGCAGGCGGCGAGGGCGAGGCTGGCCGCGAGCAGCCGCAGGAGCCGGTGCCGGTCGGTCAGCCGCCCCCCAGACCGGGGTTGCTGACCTTGACGACGGCGCGGCCGCCGTGCTTGACCGTGATGCGCACCGTCGTCGGGTGCGTGGCGTAGGCGGCCCCGAGGCCGCCCGCGTAGGCGGTCAGGACGTGCTTGCCCGGGGACAGCAGCGGGAGCACGACCGCGCCCAGCGGACAGATCGCGCGCGCGCGGCGATCGAGGCGGCAGAGCAGGCCACCGGCGGCGTGGTCGGCGGAGGCGAAGGTGATCACCACGTGTCCGCGGTCGAGCCCGGCGGTCGTCGCGGCGAGCGCGATCGGCGCGGGGAGCAGGCGCCGGAGGAAGACGTCGGGGGTGGCCGTCGACTTGTCGGCGACGATCCGCTTGGCGCTCGAGACGAACACCGTGGTCGAGCCGTCGTCGGCGCTCGAGGCGTGCTCGGAGATCGGCGCCGCCTCGGGACCGCGCGGCTGGCTGTTGGAGGCGACGTCGGCCATCACGGTCGTATGGCGGACGAGGTCGCGGACGAAGACGTTCTGCCCGGCGGGCTGCTGGGGCGTGAGGTTGGGCGCGCGGGACAGGAAGGTGACGTAGCGGCCGTCGGGGCTGATCGACGGAGCCGACGAGTCCCCGTCCGCCTGCTGGTCGGTCGTCGCGAGGCTGGCGCGGACGGTGCGGTTGGCGGTCATGTCGCGGACGAAGATGTCGGCGCGGCGGTTGGTGTCGTGGGCGACGAGGTTGGTGGCGCCGGAGGCGAAGGCGACGTACCGGCCGCCGTCGCTGACGTCTGAGACCGGCGGCGCCGGCGGCTGGGGGCCGCCGGCCTGGGGGGTGCCGGCGCCGGCGACGCTGGCCAGCGCGGTGGTGGCGGCGGTGAGGTCGCGGACGACGACGTTCGAGCCGTGCGTCGTCTGCCCGGGCACGAGGTTGGTCGCGGTGGTCGAGAACGAGACGTAGCGGCCGTCCGCGCTGATCGCCGGGGCGCTCGAGCTACCGTCGCCGACGTCGCCGGCCGGGTCGGCGCTGACGAGGACGGTCTGGGAGGTGGCGAGATCGCGGAGGTAGACGTCGCGCTGGCCGGCGGGGTGCGTACCGGGGGTCAGGTTGTCGGCGGTCGAGCTGAAGACGACCAGGCGGCCGTCGGCCGACACGTCGGGCTCGCTCGCATCGCCGTCGGCCGGAACCTGGGTCGAGGAGACGCTGACCTGCTGGAGGCCGCCGCCGGCCGACCAGGCGTAGACGTCGCCGTGGGGCCCGGCGCCGGGGACGACGTTGGCGGCCCGGGGGACGAGATTCGTCGCCAGCGAGGAGAAGGCGACGACGCTCCCGTCCCGCGAGACGGCAGGGTCGGTCGACGGGCCGTCGGCGCCGGCGCCGCCGGCGGGGATCGACAGCAGCCTGATCGCCGACGCCTTGTCGTCGTAGAGGTAGACGTCGCTGACGTGGCCGTCGGGGTCGGGCTGGCCGAGGTTGGTCGCCCCGGTCTCGAAGGCGATGTAGCGGCCGTCGCCCGAGATACGTGGGTTGCCGCTCGGGCCGTTGGGCTGGCCGAGCTTGGCGACGCGGACGCGGACGGTGCGTTGGGGAGACGGGCCGGCGAGCGCCGGCAGGGCCATGGCGCCGACGCCGGCGAGGCCCGCCAAGAGCCCCGCGAGCCCCCGGGGGACGAGCGTGCCGCAACGTCGGTCGGAGCGGACCATCCGCCCTCTTGGTGGGTGCGGCCGGAGCATTTGGGGCAACGCGGCGGGAGGCCGCCGGGCGGCAATCTATCAAGCTCGGGGCGGCCCACGAATCGGTCGCGGACATGCAGGCTCCGGGCCAGACGCAACGAAAGATGGATTCCGCCGCATTTTGAAGTAAGGTCCTCGGTAATCATCGGTGTGATTCGCGCCGTAGTCGAATCTGGGAGATGCAATGACGAAACTTCGCTTGCTGGTAGGGGCTACGGCGATGTTGATGCCGCTGACGCTGACGCCCTTGTCGGCATCAGGTGCCGCTCTGAACACGTTCCAAACCACGAAGGCCGAAACGACCCCACCGCTGCACGGCACGCTGCCGCACGGCGAGGGCACGGTCGCCGTGACGCAGCTGACGCCGGACCCGACGCGACCGTACTCCAGCGATCCGAGCGGCAAGACGGCGCCGTCGGAGCTGCTTGTCGTTGGCCGCGCGCGCGGGGAGCAGCGCGCCGATGGGACATACCACGGCCACATCACGATCGCCGCGCTCGCTGGTACGGAGCTCCTCTCGATCGACACGAACCCGGGTGAGTCGAAGACCGGACCGCTCGACTCCGTCACGTCTGCGCTCTGTAGCTCGACCGGCGGGGCGGTCTGCCTCGGCGTGGTTACGGCCAACTCGACGACGACGGCCACGGGCTCGACCAACCACTTCGCGGTGGCGAACCTCCAGCTCGGTGGCCTGCCGGGCGTCACGCTCCCGCCCGGCGTCCTGTCGGCTCTCGGGGCGACGGCGGCCAGCTCGGACGGCAACATCACCAGCGACGGCACGTGCCAGACGGCGACGGGCTCGACGCTGATCACCAACGCCAACCTCGGGCCGACGATCCTCGCCGACGTGATCAAGTCGTCGACGGTCTCGAAGGCGTGCAACAACGCGGCGCCGACCGAAACCGACAGCTCGACGGTCATCCCGACGACGGGCGCGGTCACCGGCCTGCTCAACGCGATCCCGTCGGCTGGCTGCGCCAGCGGCGGCAACCCGAACCCGGACGGCTCGGCGGGCGGCACGGCGAACACCGTCGCCGGTCTGGCGGGCGTGCTCGACCTGGTCTGCAACGCAGCCGACCAGAGCCCGGCGGCGGCGACGAACTCGTCCGACGGCGGCAAGCAGGCGACTTCGCCGTATGGCGTGCGTGAAGGGCTCGACGCCTTCGTGCTCGCACTCGGTGGCGGCTCGTCGCTCGTCAAGCTGACGACGGCGGCCGCGGACTCGACGGCCACGGCGCCGCCGGCCGCCGCGTCGACGGCTTGCCCGACCGGACAGGTCGGCACGGAGCCGAACTGCACGACGCCGGCCACGACGAAGACGCCGTCGACGCACGTCTGCAACTCGGGCGGCGACAACGATTGCGTGTCAGGGAGCGGGCCGACCGGCCCGAGCATCGCCGAGGGCGGCGCGATCGACACGGCTCGCGACTGCAAGGAGCATGTCGAGAACGTGACCAACTGCCCGGGCACTGGTGGTTCGGGCAACAACGGCAACGGCAACGGCAACGGCGCCAACGTCGTCTCCAGCAAGTCGCTGCCGTTCACCGGCTTCGACCCACTGCCGGTGGCGATCCTCGGCGTGCTGCTCCTGGGCGCGGGCCTCGGGCTCCGTCGCTTCGGAGGCATGGTCGACTGACGCCAGCCGATCTGATCTAGCGCAGCACCGGAGCGGCCCCCTCGGGGGCCGCTCCCTTTTGTAGGGAGACTCCGTGTCGTGGCGGATGGGCGGTGCGGCCGTGTTCTGGCTGCGCGAGGCGCGACACGTGCCGGGCGGGCTTCGTCGTCGCGGACGGGGAGCCTGGCGCCTGGCGCCTGGTCACGCTCGCCGACTGGATGCAGGACCAGTTCTTTCCCGAGACGCGCGCCGCCTGGGTGAGGCGCGACCGGCGTGCCCGGGGCATCCGCACCCGGCGCCGGCCGACGCGGCCGCCGGGGCGGCGTGGTGGGTCCGCCCGATCGACCGGCGACCGATCCCGCCGATCGGCAGCCTCTGAGGGCCGGTCAGCCGCCGGTGGGCGCGAAGAAGCGGATCGAGGCGAGCATGTGCTGCACCTCGAGCAGACTCTGCTGCGTCGGGCGGAGGCTCTTGAAGATGACCTGGACGCTGTAGGTCCGGTATTTGCTGGAGATCGCCGTCGAGAGGATCAGGACCTGGCGCTTGGCTCGGCTCGTCCCGAGGATCGCCGTCGTGATCGCCGGCGTCGTGCCGATCGGACCGTGCCGCTGGCCGATCACTTTGGCCGGCGAGAAAACCTTGACGAGCTGACTGTTGATCGCCGGGCGGAGCTTGTCGGCGTTCCCGGCCGCCGCCGGGTCGGTGATCGTCAGCGAGGCCTGGCCGGCATCGGGGCTCGAGAGCGTCAGCAGCGTGCCCTGCGACGACGTCAGCCACGACGTCGGCTGCTCGAGAGCCAGGCCGAGCGGGCCGTAGATGCCGCGACGTAGCGACACCTGGATCAGGTTGCCGGACGGCTTCTTCGCGGGCTGGTTGCTCGACCCGCCGCCGAAGATCAGATAGGCGAGCACGGCGCCGAGCAGGACCGCGCCGGCGATCGACAGGGCGAAGCCGTTGCGCAAAGCGTTCTTCACCACTGGACGGCGCTTGCGTGCGCCTGGGCGGCGCGGGCGGATGGGGAGGCGGGCACGAGGATCACGGGCGACGCCGTCGGCATCATAGCCGCCGCCTGGGACGCACCACCCCCGCCTGCGCACCGACCGCGGCGATCCGCCTAGACTCACGGCTCGCATGAGCAGAGCCTGTCGATCGATCCGCGCCGCCATCCTCCTCGCCGGCCTCCTGGCGCTGCTGGCCCCATCCGCAGCCACGGCCGCCGGCGTCGGCCCCGGCCGCTGGATCAAGGTCAGCCGGCTGCGCAGCGCTCGCGAGGCACACACCGCGACTCTGCTGCCGGACGGCCGTGTTCTCGTAACCGGCGGCTTCAGCTTCAGTGCCGGCTTCACCGCCAGCGCCGAGCTGTTCGACCCGCAGACGCGCCACTGGGCCGCCGCCAGCCCGATGCTGGCCGGTCGCTTCGACGACACGGCGACGCTGCTGGAGAACGGCAAGGTCCTCGTCGCCGGCGGTGCGAGCACGCAGGAGGGCTACCTCAAGGATGCCGAGCTCTACGACCCGGCGACCGACACGTGGACGGCGACCGACCCGATGGCCACGGCGCGAGCGAACCATACGGCGACGCTGCTCCAGAACGGCATGGTCCTCGTCGTCGGCGGCCTGACCCAGGGGTCGGCCGGCCTCACCACCGCCGAGCTGTACGACCCGACGACCGGCCACTGGACATCGGCGGGAAAGATGCACACCGGCCGCTACCTGCACACGGCGACACTCCTGCCCGACGGCAGGGTGCTGGTGACCGGGGGCCAGAACTTCGCCGGCGACTTCCGCAAGCAGGCCGAGATCTACGACCCGGCGACGAACGCGTGGACGCGCGCCGCGTCAATGCACGTGGCCCGGACCAACGCCACGGCGACGCTTTTGACCGACGGGCGCGTGCTCGTCGCCGGCGGCGGCGATCGGGCGCCCGGCTTCACCGCGTCGGCCGAGATCTACGACCCGGCGACCAACCACTGGAAGATCGTCGCCCCGATGCACATCAAGCGCGGCTTTTCCAGCGCCGTGCGCCTGCGCGACGGCACGGTGCTCGTCCTCGCCGGCATCAACGACTCGGGCGCCCTGCGCGAGGCCGAGATCTACCAGCCGAAGTCGAACAAGTGGACCCCGGTCGCCTCCCTGCACGGCGCGCGTCTGCATCAGACGGCGACGCTGCTGAACACCGGCGCCGTCCTCGTCGCCGGGGGGGCGCTCGCGAACGGCACCGTGCTGGCGACGGCCGAGCTCTACGCCCCGCACAAGGGCTGAGCCGACCCGCCTCGCCCGCCGAGCGCTACGCGGCGCAGAAGGGCTCGCCGGACCCGACCGGATCGTCGAGCGCGGCGATCAGCTCGCGCAGGTCGACGGCGAACGGGCGGAGCACCGCCAGGCGGGCGCGCTCCTCGACCGACTGGTGGCTCTCGAGGTCGCGCACCGTCAGGTAGCTCGAAACCGCCTCGTGCAGCAGCTGGCCGCCGCCGGCGGACACGAACACCGTCCCGTGCGCCTCGGCTTCGACGAGTCCGGCGAGCTGGTCGGCCACGGTCACGAGCGCGCGCATCGCCAGCGTCTCGTCGACGTCGAGGCCCTCGCCGCCGAAGCGCCAGCGGAGGTGGTGGCTCACGGCGAAGCTGGACGCCGCAAGCTGGTCGGCCGACGCGTCGAACACCACGCTGGCCTCGCCCGGTGCCCCGCTCGCGACGATCTGGAGGTTCGTGAGCATAGGTTGAGGTTAGGGCATCGGTCCGACGGGTCGAGTCGAGGCGCCCGTGCACGCTAATCTGCGCAACCACTGTGTCTGGAGCGGTGGCCTCATCCGGTTCTATCGGCAGCCCAACCGGCGGCCATGACCGACTGCCCGCAGGGGGCGGCTCCTGATGGAGCGCCCGATCCTCCTCGGCATCGTCGGCGACTCGGCCTCGGGCAAGACGACGCTCAGCCGTGGACTGGTCCAGGCCCTCGGAGAGGACGCGGTGACCCACGTCTGCACCGACGACTACCACCGCTACGACCGCGTCCAGCGGGCCGAGAACGGCCTCACGCCACTCGATCCGGCCTGCAACTACCTCGACATCATGGCCCAGCACCTCAGCCTTCTCCGTCGCGGTGAGCCCATCCTCAAGCCGGTCTACCAGCACGGGACGGGAACGTTCGGCCCGCTCGTGTACGTCGCGCCGGCCCGCTTCCTGATCATCGAGGGCCTGCTCGGCTTCCACACCGAAGAGCTCCGCGACGCCTACGACGTCCGTATCTACCTCGATCCGCCCGAGGAGCTTCGCCGCAGCTGGAAGGTCGATCGCGACACGTCGCGCCGCGGATACACGACCGAGCAGGTGCTGGCCGACCTCGATCGCCGCGAGCCCGACTCCGAGTCGTTCATCCGCCCGCAGGCGCGGCATGCCGACCTCGTCGTCCGCCGGGCGGAGCCGGAAACCGGCGGCGACTCGGACCATCTCGACGCCGACCTGATCCTCCGTGACGGAGTCCCCCACCCTGACCTCGCGCCGTTCGTCGAATCGCCCGACACCGGGATCGAGCTGATCGCCACGCGCGACGGCGAGCGCGGCCTGTTCATCCCGGGCACGCTCAAGCGCGACCAGGCGACCGTGATCGAGGAGGTCATCTGGGACCGCATGCACTTCGCCAGTCATCTCCGCACCGCCCGCCTCGGCGAGGTCAAGATCGACGGCGTCGAGCACCGGTCGGAGTCCCTGGCCCTCGTCCAGCTGCTGATCTTGTACCACCTCGCGACCGCGGTGGCGAGGATGGCCCTCGGTGGCGACGAGCATCGCACCGACTGACGAGAGGCAGCTACTCTCGGTATAGGTGACGTCGAGCCAACAGAGTCAATCCCCGCAGGAGCCGCTCGCCGAGGTCGGCCGGGAGCCGCTCCACGAAGCGATCGCCGACGCCCGCCACGAGCGGCGCGGCGGGATCTCGCTCCAGACTCTCGGCGTGGCCAGTGCGGCCTCGGCCGTCGCCTCCTTCACCGCCTCTCACCTCTGGGGCCCGGGCACCGTCGCCAGCGCCGCCCTGACGCCCGTCGTCGTCGCGCTGGTGTCGGAGTTCCTGCGCCGGCCCGTCCATCATGTCTCGGCCACGGCCCAACGCGTCGTCCCGATCGCGCCACGGCCGGCAGGCTCGCGCCCGGCCGCCCCCGAGCCTCAGCCGGCCGAGTGGAGCCCGGTGAACTACGGTGACGAGGTTCCGCGCCCCGCCTGGCGCCCGCGCTGGCGGCTCGTGCTCCTGACCGGTCTGCTGGCCTTCGCGATCGTCGTCGGCGTCTACACCGTCCCCGACCTCCTCGTCGGGCACTCGATCACGGGCTCGGGCGGCGCGACGACGTTCTTCTCCTCGGGCGGCGCCGCTCCGACCACGCCGACCCAGACCCAGACCCAGACGCAGACGCAGACGCAGACCGTGACGACCACCGTTCCGTCGACCACCGTGGCCGCGCCCGCACAGACGACGACCACGCCGACGACGCCGTCTTCCACCGATACTGCTCCACAGCAGACGGCACCGCCGACCGGGAACACTCCGAGTACGCCGACCACGCCGCTGACGCCGCCGACGACCCCCGGCGGCGCGACCACGACGGGCCCGGCCGCGACCCCCTAAGGGCCCGCACAGCGAACCCTAGGCGGCGCGGCGCCGGGCGGCGGCGCGTGCCGCCTCGACCGCACGGTCCTTCGGCGGCGCGGCCGTCTCGAGCTCGTCGAGCAGCTCAGTCGACGCCGCGGCGACCGCCGCGACCGCCCGCTCGAACGCCGCGGCGTTCGCCTTCGACGGCGTGCGGTAGCCGCTGATCTTGCGGACGTACTGGAGCGCAGCCGCCTGGATCTCCGAGTCGGTCGCCGGCGGTTCGAAGTTGTGGAGCGTGCGGATGCTGCGACACATCTCCTGGAATCGTAGCGCTGCTAGCCTGCGTCGTGGTCAAAGGACCGGACAGCGGCGATCGGTGCGGTCGAGCGCTGGACGGGAAGGATGGTTTCGATCGCTCAGCCCGACTCTCTCGCCGTCGTGCCCAGCTTCGCGCGCGAGCTTCCACTGACCGGCGCTGCGATCCGCTTCGCCGAGGACGTCCACCGCGGGCGCCTGCGCGAGTCCGATCACGCCGGGTTCATCCTCCACCCGCTCGAGGTCGCCGCGCTGCTGCACGCGTTCGGGGCGCCTGACGTCGTCGTCGCCGCCGGAGTCCTCCACGACGCCGTCGAGGAGCACGGCGCCGTCCGCGGGGAGATCGAGCGGCGCTTCGGCCGCGAGCTCGTCGAGCTCGTCGGCGCCTTGACCGAGAACCCGGCGATCGGGCGCTACGCGGCCCGCAAGAGCGCCCTGTGCAGGCAGGTGGCGCTCGCCGGCGCCGACGCCGCCGCCATCTTCGCCGCCGACAAGGTCGCCAAGGTGCGCGAGCTGCGCGTCCGCCTGGCGCATGCCCGGACCCGGGGCGACGACGACCCGGCCGACGCCGCGGCGAAGCTCGAGCACTACCGGGAGAGCCTGGCGATGCTGCGCGACCACGTCCCCGAGCACCCGCTCGTCGGACTGCTGCGGTTCGAGCTCGAGACGCTCAGGGCGCTGCCGCCCGGGCTGCGGCCCGAGCCGATCGCCCGGCTCGCCCGCTACGGCTGAGGCCGCGCTCCCGCCCCGAGCCACGAGGCGATCACCGGACGCGAGAAGCGCCAGTCCGCGCCAATCCGCCTTCCGGGGAGCTCGCCCGACTCGGCGGCGGCGAGGATCGCCGGCTCGTCGAGTCGCAGCCAGGCGGCGAGCTCACCGACGGTCAGCACGTCGTGGGGCTCCTCGCGCAGCGCCACCCGGCCGACGACGAGCCCGTCTTCGGTCAGATGCTCGCGTACTGCTTCGCCGACCAGGCGGCGCTTGCTCTTGCCGGAGGCGGCGACGGCCCGCTCCAGGCGGGTGGATTCCTCCGGCGCCAGGCGGACGAAGAGGGCCGCCCCGGTGTTTTCGTCGGTGCTCATGCTATGGCATGATAGCAGCCGCTATCCTTCCTGTTCGGTCGGCCGGATCAGCAGCTCGTTGACCGCAACCCGGCGCGGGCGGGTGACGATATAGGCGATCGCGCCGGCGATGTCGTCGGCCTCGAGCCGTTCGATCGAGGCGAACCGGCCCATCATCTGCTCGCGCACCTCGGGGCGCATGTGGTCGGGCAGCTCGGTCATGACCGCACCCGGCTCGACGACCGAGACACGGAGGTGGCGGGCGGCGAACTCCTGACGCATCGACTCGCTGACCGCGCCGACGCCGTGCTTGGTCAGGTTGTAGACGCCAGAGCCGCTGCGGGCGACGCGTCCGGCGACCGAGCTGATGTTGACGAGGTCGGCGACGCGCCGCGGGTCGTCGTCGGCGGAGCGCAGCAGGTGCGGCACGGCGGCGTGGGCGACATAGAGCAGGCCGAGCAGGTTGAGGTTGATCATCTGCTCCCACTCCTCGAGCGGGGCGTCCTCGATCTGCCCGAGCAGCATCTGGCCGGCGTTGTTGACGACGGTGTCGAGACGGCCAAACTCCTCCGCCCCGGCGGCGACGGCCGACTGGGCCTGCTCGCGGTCGGTGACGTCGGCCTCGAGCGCCAGCGCCCGACCGCCGGACCGGCCGATCTCCTCGGCCAGCTCGTCGAGGCGCTCCTTGCGGCGGGCCACGAGCACCACCGCCGCTCCGCGCCGCGCCAGCTCGCGCGCTGTCGCCGCTCCGATGCCGCTGCTCGCGCCCGTCACGAGGGCCACGGTTCCGTCCAGCTTGTCGGCCATGTCCGTCTCCGTTCCCGGTCGGCGGCGCTCGCGCCGCTTTGGTGTACCCGTTGGGTTCTACCCGGTGCCCGGCCCGGGCTGCGCCGAATCCCGCGATCCGGCTCCGCGCGTGTAGGTTTGCCGGGATGAGCGGGCTCGAGGCGGCCGAGGAGAAGATGCGGCGCGCCGGCGAGAGCGAGCCGGCGATCGCCGCCTTCCGCGACCGCTACCGTCAGCTGACCTCGGGCGAGACGCCCACGATCCCCGAGACGGAGATCGAGCCGCTCGGCGAGCTGCCGACGCTCGACGAGCTGCCCGACCGCGACGGCACTCGGACCGCGGCGCTCGATCGGACCGTGGTCGTCAAGATCAACGGCGGCCTCGGGACGAGCATGGGGCTCTCGCGGGCGAAGGGGTTGCTCGTCGTCAAGGACGATCTCAGCTTCCTCGACATCGTCGCCCGCCAGGTGCTGGCGCTCCGCCGCCGGCACGGCGTCCGCCTGCCGCTCGTGCTGATGGACTCCGCCCGCACGCGCGACGACTCGCTGGCCGTGCTCGGCGCCTACGACGATCTGCCGGTCGACCTGCCGCTCGACTTCCTCCAGGGCCTCGAGCCGAAGCTGCGGGTCGACGATCTGCACCCCGTCAACTGGCCTGAGGACCCCGACGCCGAGTGGTGCCCGGCGGGCCACGGCGACCTGTTCGTCTCCCTCCTGGGCTCAGGCATGCTCGACCAGATGCTCGGGGCCGGCTACGAGTACGCCTTCATCTCCAACACCGATAACCTTGGTGCCGTCGTCGATCCGCGGCTGCTCGGGCTGATGGAGGACCAGGAGCTCGACTTCATCTCCGAGCAATGCGAGCGCACCGAAGCCGACCGCAAGGGCGGTCATCTCGCGCGCAGCCGCCGCGACGGCCACCTGCTGCTGCGCGAGACCGCCCAGACGGCCCCGGAGGATCGGGTCGCCATGCAGGACATCGGCCGCCACCGGTACTTCAACGCCAACAACATCTGGCTGCGTCTGTCGGCCCTCTCAGATCTGCTCGCCCGCGCGGACGGCGTGGTCTCGCTGCCGGTGATCCGCAATCAGAAGACCGTCGATCCGACCGACGCTTCGTCGCCCCCCGTCTACCAGCTGGAGACGGCCGTCGGCTCGGCGATCGAGCGCTTCGAACGGGCGAGCGCCGTGCTGGTCGGACGCGATCGATTCGTCCCGGTCAAGACGACCGACGACCTGTTGACGCTGCGCTCGGACTGCTTCGAGATGACGTCCGACGGCCGCATCGTCCTCTCCCCCACCCGGCGGCTGCCGGGAGCGCCGTTCGTCGAGCTCGATCCCGACCACTACAAGCTGCTCGACGACTTCGAGGCGCGCTTTCCGGCCGGCCCCCCGTCGCTCGTCGCGTGCGAGCGCCTGGTCGTGCACGGCGACGTCTGCTTCGGGCGCGACGTCGCCGTCTGCGGCGCCGTGACCATCGACAACGCCGAGGCGTCCGAGCCGCTGCGCATCGCCGACGGCACGCGCCTCGGCGACTAGCCTCCGGCCTGGAGCTTCGCCAGGTCGACCGCGCCGGCGGGCGGGGTCAGGGTGACCGGGGTGTTCCAGCGGTCGAAGGTGATCATGCCGCCGTTCGCGCCGCCCTGGGCGATCCGCACCGGGAACGGCGTGCCGCTGGTCGCGATGCTGAGCGTGCCGCCGTTGGGATCCTTGACCTCGACGACCTTCTGGCCGGCGATCGTCGTGTTCGCTCCCTTGCTCAGCTTCTGTCCCGGCTGGCTGGCGAGGGCCTGGTTGACGAAGCTCGTGAGGTCGGTGAACGGACCGATCGACTTGAAGCTGCCGGACGTCGACTGGCCCTTCAGCCACTTGCCCTGGAGCAGCGAGGCCGCGGCGCCGCTGAACTTCTTGTAGAAGGCCGGGCTGCCCTTCACGTAGATCGTCGACCCGATCCGGATCAGGTTGAAGCTCAGCCCGTTGACCGAAAGCGTGCCGCTGCCGCCGGTGCCCTTGACCAGGTTGAGGTCGAACGTGGTCGGCGCGCCGGTGGCGGCGATCGAGCCGGAGAGATGGACAGAGTTCGCACCGCTGGCCGCCTGCTGGGCCGTGCTGACGATGGCCGCCGGTGCCTTCGCCGCGACGCCGTTGTCCTTCGCGCCACCGCTGCCGCCGCAGGCCGCCAGGCCGAGCGATACGAGGACGAGCACGGCGAGGCGGCGGATCATTGACGCGATGTTACCGACCGTACCGGCGGATCAACCGTCCGCCGGCGGCCGGTCGAGCTGGGCGCGCGCGGCGCCCGCGCGCACGAGCAGACCCGATCCCGCCAGCGCAAAGTTACCCTGCTGTCCGGCGACGAGGCCGTCGAAGGCACCACGTCCGGGATTCCAGGCGGCGGCGTAGGCGAACGTGGCGGTCTCCCAGTCAGGCGCGGCGACGCCGCCGACGATAGCCGCCGCCAGCGTGGCCGAGCTGCGCAGGCGCGGCAGCTCGAGCGACGTCGCATACGCCTCCCAGACGTCGGCCAGCGCGACGTGGTCGGCGTCGGCGGGCCAGAGCGGGACGGCGTCGAGATCGGCGCGCAGCCGCGCCGGCGGGTAGTCGACGATCAGCGCCCCGTCGGCTCGGAGCTGCCGGCTCGCCCGCATCGCGAGGTCCTCGCGACCCGGCGCCGCGCTGACCTCGAAGCGTCCGCCCGGCGCCGGGGCCAGCAGCCAGCGCCAGGTGTCGCCGAGACGGGCGCCCAGCTCGCGCTCGGCATCGCTCTGCGGCTCGGGCGCCCCGACGGTCGCGATCAGCGCGCGGAGCCCGGCGAGCAGGTCGGCGTCGGCGGCCAGGAAGACGAGCATGTTGCGGTAGCGGCGCGGGGCCCCGTCGGCCGCCGTGGCGAGGAGCTCGGCCGCCCGTATGCGGGCCGGCGAGTCCGCCGCGCCTGCGCGGTGCGGGTGCTCGGGTCCGAGCACGACCAGGCGCGCCCCGGCGACATCGGGCACGTCCGCCGGCCCGGCCGGGGCGGCGTGGATCGCGCCGAAGTCGCCGCGCATCCGCTGGGCGCGCAGACGGCGGCTGATCTCCTCGTCGACGGCGACGCCCACAGCGCCAGCCTAGCCGAGCCGGCGGCGCCGGCCGGGCGCCCCGCGGTTAGAGTTCCCGGCTCCTCCTGACCCGCGGCACCGCGTCTCACGACGGGCCCGGCCAGGCCCGCCGCATGAGAATGGAGCACCCCTTTGAGTTCGATCACGAACCTGCGCCGCGTCGCGCTGACCGAGGCGACGAGCTTCCTCGCGCTCCTGGTGGCGACCTACTTCAAGCTCGGGCAGGACAGCTCGGGCGGCAAGACCGCCGTCGCGATCCTCGGCCCGATCCACGGCCTCCTCTTCCTCGCCTACGTGTTCCTGACGATCACGCTGAAGGCGCAGGAGGGCTGGAGCACCGGCACGACGCTGCTGATCCTCGTCGGTGCGGTGATCCCGTTCGGCGGCTACTACGTCGACTGGTGGCTGCGCCAGCAGGCCCAGGTCGCCTGACGCAGCGGTCGCGGTCGTGAGGCGGGTCGGCGTCGACGAACGGCGCGCCCGGCTCGCCCGGCGCCACCACCTCGCCCCGGCGGCCCGGGCCGCCGGGGTCGTCGAGCTGGCGGGCGCGCTCGGCGGCCTGCACGCGACCGATCCGGCTGCCGTCGTGCTGGCGGCGCGGGCACGCGTGACGGCGCTCGCGGCCGCCGACGTCGAGCGGGCGCTCTACGACGAACGCACGGTCGTGCGGATGCTCGGCATGCGGCGGACGATGTTCGTCGAGCCGGTCGCGCTGATGCCCGTCGTCCAGGCCGCCTGCGCCGAGGCGCTGGTGGCCGGTGAACGGCGCAAGGTCGTGAAGCTGGTCGAGGCCGCCGGCCTCGCCGCCGACGGCGCCGCGTGGCTGGCCGCGGCCGAGGCCGCCGGGCTCGAGACGCTGGCGGCTTGCGGCGAGGCGACGGCGGCCGAGCTCGGGCGGGCGGTGCCGGCGCTCGGGCGGCAGGTCGTGCTGGGCGCGGGCACCCGGCACGAGGCGCGCCAGAGCATCGCGACGCGTGTGCTCTTCCTGCTGGCCGCCCAGGGGCTGATCGTGCGGACGCGGCCGCTCGGCTCGTGGACGAGCACGCTCAACCGCTGGGCACCCTTGGACGCGTGGCTGGGCGAACGGGCGCCGGCGCCGCTGGCCGAGGCCGACGCCGCGGTCGCGCTCGCCCGACGCTGGCTGTGGGCGTTCGGCCCGGGGACGGCCGCCGACCTGAAGTGGTGGACCGGGTGGTCGGCGGGGCTGCTGAAGCGGACGCTGGCGACGCTGCGGCCGGCCGAGGTCGCGCTCGACGACGGTCAGGTCGGGCTCGTGCTCGCCGACGACGTCGCGCCGGTCGAGGCGCCCGGCGCGTGGGCGGCCCTGCTGCCCGGGCTAGATCCGACGGTGATGGGCTGGTTCGAGCGTGACTGGTTCCTCGGGCCGCACCGCGACCTGCTGTTCGACCGCACCGGCAACGCCGGCCCGACGATCTGGTGGAGCGGCCGCGTCGTCGGCGGCTGGGCGCAGCGCAGGGACGGGGAGATCGTCCACCGTGTGCTCGAGGACGTCGGCGCCGACGGGGAGGCGGCGATCGCCGCCGAGGTCGCGTCGCTGGCGGCGTGGGTCGGGCCGGTCCGGCTGACGCCGCGGTTTCGCACCCCGCTCGAGCGGGAGCTGACCGCTACTTCAGGTTGACGTGGAGATTCGTGTGAGCGAGCAGGATCAGCGGCCAGAGCAGGATCGCCAGCACGGCGGACACCACCTGAGACAGCGTCTGCAGGTGCGTGAAGTAGTGATGCTGGTCGGCGATGACGGCGCCGATCACGACGTAGATCAGGGGAAAGAGTCCGCGCACGTCGCGACTCTACCCGTTCCCGCCGGAGTCCACACGGCCAGTTGGCCGGCGCGGACCGCCGAGCACCGCGCGCCGGCGCATCGGCATCCCGTACCAGACGGCGGCGATCGTGCCGACCACCGCCGCGGTCGTGACGATCGCTGACCCGGTGCCGAAGAGGAGGTTCGAGATCAGGAGGATCGCGCCGGTCATCGCCACGGCCAGCACGACGAGCCCGGCGATCACCAGGCGGTTGGCCGAGTCGACCAGGTGGGCTCTGTCGCCGTGGCGGAACTCGATCCGGTGGTGGACGGTGGGCGCGATCAACAGAATCGAGGCGAGCGTCGTGGCGAGCAGCGTCGCGAAGTAGACGTGCCGGTCGAACGCGCTCATGCGGCCGTAGCCCTGGTTGAAGGGGACGACCAGGAGGAACGCGAACAGCACCTGGACGCCGGGCAGGGCGACGCGGAGCTCGCCCAGCAGCTCGACGAGATTGCGGTCGAGGCGCTCCTTGTCGGTCTCACCCGCGCGCCCGTCGACTGGCCGGATCGCGCGGCTCGCCGAGTTCGTGCGGCTGATGCTCGTCGACTCGGCGGCGTCCATGGCAGGTGCCCGGTACCCGGGCCGGGGGCGGGAAAAACCGGGATACGGTGAGGGCATGGCGGCTTCCGAGCAGCTGATCCGGGTCGGACGCCGCCGCGTCGCCCTGACCCATCCCGACAAGGTCCTGTTCGGGGCGAGCGGGCTGACCAAGCTCGACCTGGCCCGCCACTACGACCGCGTCGGCGCCGTCATGCTCCCGCACGTGCGCGACCGGCCGCTGGCGATGCGCACCTATCCCGCGGGAATCGACCGTCCGGGCTTCTTCGGCAAGTCGGCGCCGGCCCACTTCCCGGACTGGATCGCGCGGGTGCGCATCCCCAAGCGCGGGGGCACCGTCGATCACGTGGTCGTGCGCGAGGCGGCGACGCTCGTCTACCTGGCCGGCCAGAACGTGATCGAGCCGCACGTCTTTCCGTCGCGCGCCGACCGGCCCGATCGGCCGGACCGTCTGATCATCGACCTCGACCCGTCGCACCGGCGGTTCGCCGAGGTGCGCGCGGCGGCGCGCGAGACCGGCGCCCAGCTGCGCGACCTCGGCCTCTGCCCGTACGCGATGACGAGCGGGTCCCGGGGCATCCACGTCGTCGCCCCGCTGCGGCGGGGACCGTCGTTCACCGACGTCCATCGGCTGGCGCGGGCGCTGGCCGAGCGGATGGTCGCCGGTAATCCCGACCAGCTGACGCTCGAGTGGCACACGGCCGAGCGGGGCTCGCGGATCTATGTCGACGTCAACCGCAACGCCTACGCCCAGCACGCGATCGCCGCCTACGGCGTGCGGGCGCGGCCGGCTGCGCCGGTCGCGACGCCGCTGCACTGGGACGAGCTCGCCGACGCCGACCTGCGACCGGATCGGTGGACGATCGCGACGATCGGCTCGCGGCTGGAGCAGGACGGCGGCGACCCGTGGCGCGGGATCGGCCGGCACGCGCGCAAGCTGCCGGACGTGCAAGCCGGCGTGCGCGGCGTCCGGGAGGGTGCGTAACGTCGTCGAACAGATGTTCGCCAACCCGATTGCGGCCTCCGAGCGCTGGCTCGAAGCGCTCAACCCGCAGCAGCGGGCGGCCGCCACCCACGACGGCGGTCCGCTGCTGATCCTGGCGGGCGCGGGCACCGGCAAGACGACGACGCTGTGCTCGCGTGTGGCCTGGCTGATCGCGGGCGGGCTGCCGGCCGAGCGGATCCTGCTGCTGACGTTCACCCGGCGGGCGGCGCGGGAGATGGTGCACCGGGCGCGGACGCTGGCCGAGCACGCGGCGCCGAACCCCGGCCGGATCGTCGGTGGGACGTTCCACTCGCTGGCACACCGGATGGTCCGCCTGCACACGTCGGCGCTCGGCCTGGGTCCGGGCTTCGGGGTGCTGGACGCGGGTGACGCGGCGGATCTGCTGGATCTGGTCCGGCAGGAGCTCGGACACGCCGCGAGCCAGCGGCGCTTCCCGCGGGCGCCGACGATGCTGGACATCTACTCGCGGGCGGTCAACGCGCAGCTGCCGCTCGAGGAGGTGCTGAGCGAGTCGTTCCCGTGGTGCGCCGAGCACCGCGAGGCGCTGGCCGAGACCTTCCGCGCCTACGGGGCGCGCAAGCGCGGGCTCGGCCTGCTCGACCTCGACGACCTGCTGCTCTACTGGCGGGCGCTGGCCGCGGACGCCGTCGTCGGGCCGAGTCTGGCGGCGGCCTACGACCACATCCTGGTCGACGAGTACCAGGACGTGAATGGACTCCAGGTCGACATCGTCCGGAGCCTGCGGGCGGTGCGCCGGGATCTGACGGTGGTCGGCGACGACTTCCAGGCGATCTACGGCTTCCGGGCGGCGAGCGCCCGCCACATCCTCGACTTCCCGGTCCACTTCCCGGACGCGGCGACGGTGCTGCTCGAGCGCAACTACCGCTCGAGCCGGCCGATCCTGGCGGTCGCGAACGCCGTCTCCGCCCAGGATCGGGCGGGTTTCCGCAAGGAGCTGTGGACCGAGCGCGACGGCGGCGGCGAGCCCGAGCTGGTCTTCCCGCGCGACGAGGCCGAGCAGGCCGCCTGTGTCTGCGACCGCATTCTGGCCGCGCGGGAGCAGGGGATGGACCTCCGCAGCCAGGCGGTGCTCTTCCGCACCGGCCACGACTCGGCGCTGCTCGAGCTCGAGCTCAGCCGGCGGGGGATCCCGTTCGTGAAGTACGGGGGCCTGCGCTACCTGGAGGCGGCGCACGTCAAGGATCTCGTGGCGCTGCTGCGGCTGACCGACAACCCGGCCGACGAGATGAGCTGGTTTCGACTGCTCCAGCTGCTCGACGGGGTCGGGCCGACGCGGGCGCGGCGGGCGCTCGAGGCGCTGCGCCCGCCCGGCGGCGGCGCCCCGGAGCTGGGCCTGTGGCCGGCGGCGGTCGAGCACATCCCGGACGCGGCGCGGGAGCAGGCCGACGGCCTGGTGGCAGCGCTCGGGCGCGACAGCGACGACGAACCGGCCGGAGTCCGCGCCGAGCGGCTGTGCGCGGCGCTGGCGCCGCTCGTCCGCCTGCGCTACGCCGACGCGGCGATCCGGATGATCGACCTCGAGCAGCTCGTGGAGGCGGCGGCCGGGGCCGAGGATCTGCGCCACTTCGTCTCTGAGCTGGTGCTGGACCCGCCGGCGTCGAGCGGCGATCTGGCGGGGCCGCCGCATCTGGACGAGGACTACGTCGTGCTCAGCACGGTCCACTCGGCCAAGGGCCTCGAGTGGGACGCCGTGCACGTGATCGCCGCCTACGACGGGAACTTCCCGGCCGACATGAGCACGGGCAGCGAGGAGGGCATCGCCGAAGAGCGGCGCCTGTTCTACGTGGCGTTGACGCGGGCCCGGCGGACGTTGACCGTCTACGTGCCCGTGCGTTACTACCACCGCCCCGGGGGCGACGCCCACGGCTACGGGAAGGCGTCACGGTTTCTTAGCGATGGGGTGCAGAAGCTGTGCCGGGTCACGCGCACGGTCGAGGCCGCGGCGGTGGTCCCCGGCGGCGGCGCAGCTACGGGGCGGCGGATCGAGGTGTCCGTGGATGCACTGTTCAGCTGATCGGCGCGCCCGGCCGCCGTCCGTCGTTGACGCTCTGTACACCGCCACGGCGGCGACGTGATCAGATGCCGTGTGTCATGCCGCCGTCGACGAGGAGGGCGGTGCCGGTGATGTAGCTGGCGCGCGTCGAGCAGAGGAAGGCGACGGCGGCGGCGAACTCCGCCGGGGTGCCGAGCCGCGCGGCCGGGATCTCGGCGGCGCCGACCGACTCGGCGACCTCCTTCGAGCCGAAGAGATCGAACAGCCGATCGGTGGCGATGCGGCCGGGAAGCACCGAGTTGACCGTCACGCCGTCGGCGGCCACGTCGCGGGCGATCGTCTTGAAGGCGGCGAGCGTGGCCGACCGGTGCGAGTTCGAGAGCATCAGCGTGGCCGACGGCTCGCGGACCGTGGACGAGGCGACGTTGACGATGCGTCCGAAGCGGCGGTCCTGCATGCCGGGCATAACGGCGGCGACGAGCGTGATCGGCGCGAGCACGAGCGTGCGGTAGGCGGCCTCCCACTCGTCGAGCGTGTGGTTGAGCGGCGCCGGGCTCGCGGGCGGGCCGCCGGTGTTGGTGACGAGGATCTCGATCGGCCCGACGGCGTCCTGCACCTCGGCGACGAGTTGGGGGATCGCGTCGATGTCGGCGTTGTCGTGCTCGAACGCGTGGACACCGAGCTCGCCGGCGGCCTCGGCGAGGAGCTCCCGCGAGCGCGAGCTGATCGCGACCTGGGCGCCTTCGGCGGCGAGCTCGGCGGCGATGGCCCGGCCGATCCCCTTCGAGCCGCCGGTGACGAGGGCGACTCGCCCGGCGAGACCGAGGTCCATCAAAGGTGGTCGGGGCCGCGGCCGGGCATGGACGCCATTCTCGCAAGCGGCCGGAGGCGGCGTCGCGCCGGGAAGGAACCGGCGCCGCCGGCGTCTTGCCTGGCAGAGCCGTACCAAGCCCTGATCAGTGGGAGACGAGGATGACGATCCGCCGCAAGGCAGCATGCATCGGGACCGTGGGGCTGGCAGCCGTCGCGCTGGCGGCCTGCGGGAGCAGCAGCAACTCGACGTCGACATCGACATCGGCGCCGGCGACATCGACCCCGGCCGCGCCGGCGAGCTCGGGCGCGACTACGGCGAGCACGGTGCACCTGAGCGCCGACCCGACCGGGGCGCTCAAGTTCAACGTGACGACGCTGCACGCCAAGGCGGGCAAGGTCACCATGGTGATGGCAAACCCGGCGTCCTCGGGCGTCCCGCACGGCATCTCGGTCGAGGGTCACGGCGTCGACCAGGACGGCGCCGTGGTCAAGGCGGGCGGGACCTCGACGGTGACGGTGACGCTGAAGCCCGGCACCTACTCGTTCTACTGTCCGGTCCCCGGGCACGAGGCGGCCGGCATGAAGGGGACGCTCGTCGTCACCTGACCGTCGCCCTGAGCAAACCGCCTCGGACGGAACGCAGCGACGCCTGCCGACGGTAGGCTGCGCTCCAATCCGTCCGGGCGGTTAGCTCAGCTGGTCAGAGCGCCTGCCTTACACGCAGGAGGTCGCTGGTTCGAGCCCAGCACCGCCCACTCTTCGACCGCCCCGCAAACGCGGGGGTTCTCTGCTCAGGCGACTCGTCGATCCGAGCCCTCGGCGACCGGCTCGGTCGCGCTGGTGCCCGCTAGTGCCCAATCCGACCCTTCGACGAGCGTCCGCAGGCGCTCCGGCTCGCCGTCTCGGCGGTCCATGACGCGGGCGTAGATCGCCAGCGCGAGGTTCGGGCTCGTATGACCCATTTGAGCCATCACGTACGGCGGCGCCTCGCCGAGCGCGTAGAGCACGCTGGCGTACGTGCGGCGCAGGCTGTGCGGGGTGAGGCCCTCCGGAAGCGGCTCTTTGTCGAGCTCAGCAATCCGGCCGTTCGCCAGTTCAACCGCTCTGGCCAGCACGCGCCGGCGGACATTCGTCGGTGACTGCTTCGCGCCGGTGCTCGTCCCAAAGACCAGGACACCCGACGAGCGGTCAGCCCGCGTCGCTGCGTGCGCGAGAAGCTCGTCGCGCAGCGCCGGCAGCAGGGCCACCGTTCGCTGCGCCGCGGCCGTCTTGGTGCCCGGAACGTTGATCACGCCGTGCGGCAGGTCAACGTGCCGCCAGCGCAGACGCAGCGCCTCGTCGATCCGTAGGCCCGCAAGCGTCAGCGTAGCCAGCAGAGCCCGGCGGTAGGGCGCCACGCGACCGGCCCGGTCCAGCTCCCCGGCAGCGTCAAGCAAGGCCGAGATGTGCTCGGCACGATCGAGGTAGGTGCGTTGCGGTCTCGCAGCCGGCAGCCGCCGCCGGCCCTTCGCCGGGTTGCTGGCCGCGTGGCCGTATTCGATGGCCTGCTCGTAGATCGCGGCCATCGTCTGCAGGCAGCGATTGATGCTCGAGGCGCCGAGCCTCCCTTCACGGACCTTCGCGCGCCGCCAGCGGTCCACGTCCTCCGGCCCGATCGCGTCGAGCCGCAGCTTGGCGAATGTCGGCAGCAGGTGGTCGGAGAGTTGCCATCGCAGGCACTCCTCCGCTGACGGGCTCAGGCCCTTCCCCTGTCGGCCGCCCTCGGCACGCTTCGCGTCGAACCACTCGGACGCGGCCTCGTGAAATGTTGGCGTCTCGCGAATCGCGACCTGCTCCACCGGCGGACGCCACTCACCGCGGCGAACCTGCTCGAGCGCGTAGCTCAGCTCCCGCTCGGCGTCGGCGCGCGTCACGCCGTCCGCCTCGTAGCCGACGTGCTCGAACTGTCGGTCTCCGAGGGCTCGAAATCGGATTGCGAACGACCGGCCTCGCAGCGTCTCCTTCTCGACGACGCCGCCTGTGCTTACTCGTGCCATCACTCGTCTCCTCTCGATATGACGAGGAGGGACCGAGCACGGCGACGAGCGCGCATGCAGCCCTGGCGGGTAGCGTGCGGGTCGCGACGGGATCAGCTTTGGTTCTCCGTCGCCAGCGCGTGCCCCAGCTCACTGAACTGGAAAAATGCCCGCCCGGGCGCCTCCGGGAGGCTGGCGGCCACGAACCCAGCGCGGAAAGCTTCGCGCTTTGACTCGTACAGCAGGTCAAAGAACTCATCGTCTTGGTCGAAGCGTCGTGTGTCCACAATGCGTCCTTTCGATAGCGGGTTCTGTAGAGCTGGCGTTTGATCAGGTCGCTCGGCGCCGGTCCCGAAGATCGGGGTGGCGGTCTACCGGGCGGTGTCGTGGCGTGAGGGGAGCCAACCCCCCCGGGAGGGCCTCGACCCGGCCGTCTCGGCCCACGGAAGGCTCTGGGGCGCCTAGGGTGGTGCCGCGGGGCGCGGCCGGGCGGCAGGCGGTAGCGGCGAGCCTCCGCTTCGGAGGCGCCGATCGAGCCTGCGAGGCTCCGGATCGTCGGGATCTCGGCGTGCCGCGCCAGGCATGCGTGGTCGCAATCCCACGCGCCGGGAGTCTGCAACATGAGGATGTCCGTGGATTTCACCCATCCGGCGCTCGGACGCGCGCCGGATGGGTCAGGATCACCGGCCGGGTCGGGATCGCCGGCGCGACGAGGTGCGGGGGCTCGTCCGGCATGGCCGCCGTGCCCGTACTCGAGGCGAGCTTCGACGAGCCGCACGACGTGCGGTCGGCGCTCGCGCTCCGCGGCTTGGTCTATTCGATGCCGGCAGCCACAGGCTCGGGAGCCGGTACTTCCAGCCTCCCGCGCGTCGCCGCTCGCCGTGTCGCACTGCCGCGCGACGATGCTCGTCTCCCATGCATTCGAAGGTGGGGTTCTGCGCGATCGTGTCGTACCAGTCATTTCCCGTCGGCTCGCGGTGATCGCCATGGCACGAATCCATGAGCCAAAGGCTGGCGGTTGTGCCCCACAGGGTCGGATCGCAGCGTGTCAGCTCGGCGACCGCCGCAGAGTGAGCCCGTGGCCGGTGGGCGCTCGCTGTGCCGCGGCGCAACGCCACATCGTTCGAGCTCGTGGTCGTAGTCGGCGATTCATGCTTGGACGGCCACGTCCGCGAGTCCGGCCGGCGGTGGGGCCGTGTGGCGATGCGGGGTGCGTGACGCCAGCCAGACGGCGGCCGCGAGGGTCGACGTCATGCAGACGATCATCATCAGCGCTCCGGCGAGTCGCTGGTCGGTGAGGGGTGAGAGCCCGAGCCAGTGGTGGTCGGATGCGACGTATGGGACGCGATATAGCGGGGACGGGGCGAACGCGAGCACGCCGGCGACCGCGCCGGTGAACACGTTGACCGCGCCCAGCAGCCACAGCTTCGCGACGGTCGACCGGCGATGCAGCGTCGGGTAGGGCGCGAGGATCGCGCCCCAGAACAGCATCCCGACGGCGAAGGACGTCGCGTGGCCGAACGCGTGGAAGTCCTCGTTTTCCGACGCGTACCTCACGACGGCCGGCACGCTCCAGAGCGAGATCGCCGCTCCCCACAGCATCAGGCCGAGCGCCGGCATCGTCGCGCGCCGCAGGACACGGGTCGGACCGGGCCGCCGCATCACGGGCCGGAAGACCGATTTCGTCACCGGCGCGAGCAGTTGCGGATTCAGCCCCATCAGCAGCAGCAGCGGCGCGACGGTCATCAGCAGCTCGTGCTGGAGCATGTGCATCAGATAGGACTGGTCGTCGGCCAGCGCGTCGATCGGGGACATCAGCGCAAGGGCGATGACCGCCAGCCCCGCGTACCAGGAGAGGATTCGTGCGTACTCGACGCGATTGCGGACGCGCGATCTGCGGACGACCAAGCCGACGTAGACGATGGCCAGGATCGAGAGGTTGACCGCGGGCTGGATTTGGAACGACCACTGGCTCTCGGCGAGGGGCGCGAACATCACACTGCCCCTGAGATCGCCGCAGGGACGAGGACGATTCCCAGGCCGACGAGCATCAGGCCCGTCGTCGTCTCGACCGCCGGCGCGAGGCGGTGCGCGCGTTCAGCCAGCCGCTCTGACGTCTCCGGGGTGATCAGCGCCACGACCAGCGTCGGCAACACCATCATCACGGCGTAGGCGAGCACGAGCGCGGTGCCCAGCCACGCGCTGCGCGTCCCACCGGCGAGCACGATCAGCGCGTAGGCGTAGGGACCGCAGCAGGTCACGCAGTAGCGGCCATAAGCCCAGCCGGCGTGGACCGGCTTGCGAAACGAGGCCTTGCCGGCGACCAGCAGATGCAGCGGCCCGCGGCAGCGAGACAACCACCGCTGCGGCAGGCGGCCGAGCGTCGCAAGACCGAGGACCAGCGACCCGACGGCGCCGACGAGGATCGCGACCCACGCGTACCCCCCGAGCGTCCGCGCGAGCAGACCAAGGAGCACCGCGACCGGAGCGTAGAACGCCAGGTACCCGAGCGAGAACCGGACCGTCCGCGCGAGCACGCTCGGTGCTCGGTGATCCTCCGCGTCGTCGCGCAGGCGCTCGAGGACAGACGAGATCATCATCGCCATCTGAAGCTGGCACGGCGCCATCACCGCGAAGCCGGCGATCATCAGCACGCTTCCGGCCACCGCCGGCGCGATCTGCGGCGCGACGGCGATGGCGGCCACCGCCACCAGCACCGTCACGACGCACACCGTCACGACGCCGCCCAGCGTGACGCCGACGGACGCGTGTCGCGGGCGTTGGGCGGCGCGCGTGCTCATCCGGTGTATGACAGCGCCCAGTCGGACTGGATCGCGTTGCGACCCTCGAACGCCCACTGCATCCCGTGCTCGGGCAGGTCGACCGAGAAGCGGTCGGCGATCGCGACGTAGGCCGGCGATCCCGGAACGGTCGAGAAGACCGTGTCCCGCAGCGTCGTCGTGTTCCCCGCCGCACTGGTGTACGGGTGCATCTCGGCGGAGAGGACCTCGCCGACCCGCAGCGTGCCCTGACCGCCGCGCGTCTCGTGACTCATCGGCATGCGTTGCACCGCCAGCCACTCTGCGACGAGCCCCGCAAGGTCGGCGAGTGGGCCGCCGAGCTTGCCCTGGAAGGCGTCGCGGATGACGTCGAACTGGCGGTCGTCGGCGCGGTCGTCGATCGCCAGGACCTGCCGCCAGGTGCCGGGCTTGAGCACGTTGCCCGGGATCAGGTTGATCGTCGCGCAGGACAGCCCACTGACGTCGACACCCGAGATCACGCCCCGGTCGAACCGATACGCGTTCACCGATTCGCACGTTCCGTTATCGGGGTCTTCGCCGATCCAGCACGGGCACAGCACGTTGCACGAGCACGCTTCCAGCAGCGTTCCCTCGAGCTCGTATCCCATCGTCTTCCTCCTCAGGTCGAGTTGCGGTCGCATCGTTGCGAGCCGCCGTCAAGGTGCCGCCAAGGGGCCGTCAAGATTGAATGACGCATCCTTGGCGGCGGCTTGACGCGGCGTTGCGACGCTTGCGGCATGACGACGCCTCGTCAGCTGCCCGAGCCGGATGCTGCGATGTTCAGAGCCCTCGTCGCCGGTGGACCGCAGACCCCGCACGAGCTCGCCGAGCGCGCCGGTCTCGCGGAGCCGTACGTCCGTGAATGGCTCGGGCGGCAGGCGGCACGCGGCCACGTGATGTACGACCCGACGGCCGAGATCTTCCTGCTGACGCCCCAGCAAGAGGCGTGGCTCGGCGGCTACGCCTGTGCTGCCACGTCGGCAAGCTGGCGCAGCGACATGCCGATCACCGCCCGCTGCCCCTCTACGTCAAGCCGGTAGGCGTCTGGCACCTCGACGTGGACGGCAATGCTCGTCCCGCCATCGGGCAGCTCCTCGAGCAGCCACTCGAACACGATGTCAGACATCGAGCAGGAGACCGTCACGCGACCGTCGCTGCGGCTGGAGGAGAGCACCTGGGGCAGCCCGAAGTCGGGGTGCTTCGACGGCTCGGGATTGCCCTCGATCTGCAGACAGCCCCACCACCGCGGGAATTCCTCTGGGTCGTAGAGCAGCTTGAACACCTCCTCGGCTGTGGCCGTGGTTGCTGCTTGTTCGTCGATGCTTGCCATGTCACGCCTCCGTTGGGCTGATTGCGGCGATGCCCTCGAGGTCATCGAGGACCCGCCCGAGTTCACGTTCGGGTTCCACCACGCCGACGACCGGTCGGCCGAGGTCCGCCAGGGCGCTGGACCAGCGCTCGCCGGCATCGACTGCGCCGACCCGCTGGCGCCATTTGTCGGCCGCCTCGTTGAGCCGCCGCGCCGCCATCGTGTGATCGCCGCTGGCGGCGGCGATGAGACCTTGGACGTGGGAGATCCGCGCGACGAGCGTGTCGGGCCAGTCGCCGGGACGCACCGGCTCAAGCGCCGCGTTGCGCAGCTCGCGCGTCGCCTCCTCGCAGCGGCCGAGCCGGGCCAGCGCCGCGGCACGTTCGAGCCGCGTGATCGGACGGCTGAACGGCCCCTCGTCGGCCAGGGCGACGGCATAGTGCTCGGTCGCCAGCGAATAGTCGCCGCGAGCAAGTGCTACGCGACCAAGCTCGCTCTCGGCCGCGGCCAGCAGCCCGTCATCGCTGATCCGCCTGGCCAACTCTGCGGCGGCGGTCGCCGCCTCGTGCGCCTGCGTAAACCGTTCGGATCTCGCGAGGATCCACGCGCGGGCGCAGAGCGCCTGGATCTCAAGCGGCGCCAGTCCAGCCCCCCGGAGCCCGTGAAGCGAACGTTCCACGTAGTCCAGCGCACGCTCGAAGTCGCCCGCGCAGACCGCTGCTCCGGCCGCGTTCAACCAGCACCCGTACGCAAGCGCTGGCCATCCACCTCGCTCGGCCGCCTCGGCGGCGGCGACGCCCGGGCCGAACGATTCGGCAAACCGCTCCTGTCGGGCGAGTGCTGTTGCCCGCGCGCGCCCGAGCTCGATGGCCGCGAGCTCGTCAACCGGTTCGCCGCCCGCCTCGATCTCGTCGATCAGCGCGGCCGCGTGTTCGGGATCGCCGCCGACCGCTTCAGCCCACGCCAGCGACGCCCTGGCGGGATCGCGCTCGGATCGGGAGTCGATCCCGGCCGCGTCGAGGATCTCGAGTCCGCGACGAAACGACGCAGCCACCTCGTGCGGCGCGCAGACCAGGCTGTAGTACCAGCCACCGCGGCGAAAATCCGCCCGGGCCAGGGCCAACCGATCACCTGAGCGAACCAGCAGCGCGCGCGCTCGCTCGAAGCTCGCCTCCGATTCGGCCCTGCGACCGCACGCCAGCTGAGCCTCGGCGAGCTCGAGCGCAACAGCAGGATCGTCGGGGCGAATTTCCGCCGCCTGGGCGAGGAAGGCCGCCGCCTCGCTGGCCGCGGTGACCGCGCGTGCGTGTGCGGCTGCCCGCACGAGCTGTGGTGCCGCCTCGTCGCTCAGGCCGGCCAGCAGAAGGTGGCGGGCGGCGGCGGCCGCTAGGGCATCGTCAGCATCGGCGACGAAGCGACGCGCGATGCGCTCGTGCAGCGCAGCGCGGACCGGGGCCGGTATCTCGTCGTAGGCTGCGGCGCGCAGCAGCGCATGACGGAAGTCCACGTGACGCTCGCCGCTGGTCAGCAGGCCGGCACGGGCGCCCGCCGTCACCGTGGCCGCGTACGTCTCCACCGACGACTCGCCGATCAGGCCCCGAGCATCGGCATGCGTCACCGGGCCTCCCGCCACTGCGACCACCTGCGCGAGCGTGCGGGCCGCTGCGCCAAGCTCGGCGAACGACGCGCGAACCACCTCACGAAGACCGGCGGGGAGACGGGTCTCGCCGCGGGCGACCGCCCGCGCGGCCTCGACCGCAAGCAAGGGGACGCCTTCGACGGCGGAGACGATTTCGGGCACGCGATCGGCCGGTGGTGAGCCCACGGCCTGCACCAGCACCACAATCTCGTCGTCGGCAAGTGGGCCCAGCGCCAACTCCGCGGCGAGCGACCCGCGTGAGCGCAGACCGCGGGCCAGCGCGTCGAGGTCTGTGTTGTGCGACGGCTCGCGACGGCTGATCACGACGAGCACCGGCAGGGAGCGAAGGCGTCTGGCGACGTACCCCGTGAGCTCCAGCGACAACCGATCCGCCGCGTGCATGTCCTCCAGCAGCAGCAGCAGCGGCCGTAGCCCGGAGGCGTACACGATCAGGTCGCACAGCGCCTCGAACAACCGAGCGCGCTCGAGCTCCGGGCTTGACCGTGCCCGCTCAGCGCCGTCCGGGCTCCAGGCGGCGGCCGCCGGCACCAACGGCGCGAGGTCAGCGGCCCACGCGGACCCATCCGCCGGCAGTCCGAGCGCGCGGACAAGTTCGCCCGACAGCTCCGCCCAGGCCGAAAGCGGAGCGCCAACGCCGAGCTCGGGCGCCGCGGCAGAGGCCGCGAAGCCCCCCGCCGCGGTCACGACGTCCGCGAGCTCCGCAAGCACACGCGTCTTTCCGATGCCCGCCGGTCCGGCGACGATGCAGACGCCCCCGCCACCGTCGGTCGCGGTCTCCCATGCCTGTCGCAGCCGCGCAAGTTCCGCCTCACGGCCGACGAGCCGGATCAGTCGCCGGGGCGCCACCGCGGTCGGCGGTTCCCGTTCGGGACGACGATCGCCCGCCGAGCTCTGTCGCAGCTCGTGCACCAGCTCGCGCAACTCACCCGACGGCGTCACCGACAGCTCGCGGCGCAGCCGCTCGGACAGGCGCTCGTAGACGACGATTGCGCCGGGCCGGTCACCTGATTGCACGAGTCGGCGCATCAGCAGCTTCGCCGCGTCCTCGGAGAACGGATCGAGCGCCGCCCCTTTCCGCGCCCAAGCAACGGCACCCACCAGATCCCCGGCGGCCGCGGCCTCATCGCAGAGCGCAGCGAGCACCGTGCCACGGCGCTTTGACGCCTCGTCGCGGGCCTGGATTGCCCATTCCTCGTCGAGCCCCTGCAGCAGCGGGCCTCGCCACAGCGCCTCGGCGCGTCCGAGCTCACCGGCCCCGACCAGCGCCTCGAACTCGGCCAGGTCGACGCTGGTCAGATCGGGATCGAGCCCCACCCGGTTACGATCGCCTGCGACCGCCACAGCAGCAGCGCCCAGAGCGCGACGCAACGACCACAACGCGCTGCGCAGACTCTGCAGCGCGCTGGAATCAAGCACGTCCGGCCACAGCGTCGCAGCCACGACGCTCCGCGGATACTGCCCCGGATTGAGCGCCATCCACCCCAGCAGCGCCCAAGCCCGCCTGCTCTCAGACGGCTCGATCACGTTGCCGTCCACTTCCGCCTCGAGTTGCCCCAACACGCGGATCCGCAGCATCCTGCGACCAGAGTAAACGGAACGCCGCAGCCCGGCCGAACTCCACAACCGGCAGCCAGCAACCCGTCCGATACCGGCGAGAACCGCGGCCCACTGACGCTGTCGCTCGCCACGAGGCGGGCGCCGCCTACCTTCCCGG
Organism: uncultured Solirubrobacterales bacterium; assembly: GCA_963742705.1. GTDB lineage: Bacteria > Actinomycetota > Thermoleophilia > Solirubrobacterales > Solirubrobacteraceae > Palsa-513. The sequence goes on from CAVUMZ010000010.1 coordinate 195,294, forward strand.
GCAGATCGACTCCGACGATCTGCGCAGCGATCTCTAGCCCTGCGGTATCCGCAAGGCTCGCCCGATGTCATTCAGGCACGGTGCCGACCACTGACCAGGCAAGGGCGGTGAGCTCGAACGCGCCGTCGTGTACGCCGAGATGCCGGCGCAGTGCGTCGCGAAGCGCGGCTCGGTCCTCGTCATCCAGCGACTTGCAGAACGCGCCGGCGGGACCGATGCCGGTCGGCAATGGCGCCCAGACATCGTCGAAGTCGGTGTAGCTCGCGCGCACCGTCAGCGACCCGAACCGCACTGATTCCAGCCCGGCGGCGCGCCACAGCTCGGCGAGATCGCCGTCGCCGCACCAGTGCATGACGGCGGCCTCATCGGCCGCGGCGCCGCGCTGGGGATCGATCTCGCGGGCCGCGTCCCAGAACGCTCGCAGGAGGGTCATCTGATCTGCGTAGTCCCACACGCACGAGCCGACCAGCCCGCCGGGGCGAGTCACCCGCGCCATCTCGCGAACCCCCGCCGGGGCGTCGGGGATGAAGTTGACGACGAGCTGGGAGAGCGTGGCGTCGAATGCGTCGTCCGCGAACGGCAGCGCCTCGGCGGCGGCCTCGACCACATCGATCGCGGGCAGGCGTTGCTGGCAGGCCTGCACGAACGGCGTCGACGGGTCGGCGGCCGAGACGCGCCCCGCCCCGAGGCGCTGGACCAGCGCTTCGGCCAGGGCTCCCGGCCGCAGCCGACGTCGAGCACGCGCATTCCGGGCGCGATGCCGGCGAAGTCGATCAACGCCCGCGCGAGTTGGGTGCTGTAGCGCCCGACGAAGCGGTCGTAGGTGTCGGCCGCCGCGTGGAACATCTCCGAGCCGGGCATCGCAACCGCGAGGATAGCCTCGCGGCTGGCGGGCGGGTGGTTCGAATCTCGGACTGGCCGAGCTTGCGCGGCGGTCGCTACGCGCTCGTGGCCGTGATGATCCAGGACGAGGCCTGGCCGACGACCCCAACGGCCGCTTGGAGGTCAGCAAGCCCGGTGGTGAGTGCCTCCCGGACTTCTCCGTGGAGGTGTGCGGCGCGGTCGCCCTGCAGGCGGATGACCTCTCCGGCTGGTCCGAGTGCCATCAGGAAGTCGATCGACTCCTGCATGTGCCTGCCGATCGTGATCGGCTCGTCACAGCGGTGAAACGCGATGTCCGTGTAGCCGGCGTGCTTGAGCATGTCGGCGGTGGTGTCGGCGTCGGCCATCGAGAACGGTCCGGGGCCGCACGTGGGCTCGTCGTACTGCTCGGGTCTGCCGACGAGCTGCTCGATGGTTTGCGCGCGGTAGATCCATTCGTTGTCGATGCGACGCCGCCAGACGACCATCACCAGTTGGCCGCCGGGGGCGAGCGCGGTGCGGATGTTGCGCAGCGCGGCGACGGGGTTGGCGAAGAACTGAATCGTCCTGGGGTGCGTGGAGACTTGGCTTGGATCTACCCCGGGGTAGATCCGAGCCTCCATCAACCCCAGGACGATTCAGTACCGCGTCGTGGCGCCAGCCTCGTCAGGCCCCGCGGCGAGCAGCCTCAGGCGAGTCCCGGCCGTTAGGAGGCCGTACGCCGCACCGTGCTCCCTGCAGGCAGCGATGAGCGCACCCTCGGGCAAGTGGCCTCGCTCGTCGAGACGGGCGAACAGGAAAGCGTTGGCGTGCGGGTGAACGACGACGGCCGGGCGGCCAGCCGCCTTGGCCAAGTATCCCGCTGGCTTGAGCGGCTCGATGGTGTACCCGAGGTCGCCGAGCAGCTCCCGCCATCCAGCGCGGTTCGTGCCAGAGACGATGTCCCGTAGCTCCGCCCAGCGGCGAGACGCGGGCAGGCGCGAGCCGTAGAGATGCTCCGTCCCAAGACCACGAACCTTGAGTCCAACGATGCGCTCGGTATCGAGGCGATCAAGCTCCTCAGCCAACATCCGAACCGCCTGTAACCGCGTGACCGACAGACTTCGCTCGATCAAGCCGAGCAGCGACTCGCTGCGGACGCGACGCATCGGGCCATCGCGCTGCGGGCCGAGGACACGGAGGAACCCTTGTTGCTCGGGATCGTCCGCCACGAGCACCAGTGGCGTAGCGCCCCCACCCTGTCGCCGCTTCCACGAGGCCCGCAACTTCGGCTCGTCAACCGCCAACGCCGTCGCGTACTCGATGCCGTTGAGTAGGCAACTCGCCACGATGCCGTTGCCATTGGCGCCCGAATCAAGCGCGCCCGGTAGCGAGGCAAGACTTGCGGCGGCCTGGCAGGCGTTCACGACGGCGAGCAAGGGAGGCGCGACACGCCGCGAGGCTAATGGATTCACGGTCGCTTCCTCGTCATCCTCGATCGTCCTTCCGCCCGATCCCGTATGCCGGGACGTTGTCCTGGCCCGCCATGCGACCAGTGGCGGCAAATGACCGGCCAACGCAATGGACGCCGGCTTCGGGCGCCGGTGCCCGACATCGCCACATATCGGGCGATGTCGGCGACCATCGCTGTGACGCCTCTGAGTGGAGAACGGCACCGAAGCCCTATGCCTACCGGCGATTTTGGACTCCGGCGCCGTCACGGCACGTCGCCTTACACGCAGGAGGTCGCTGGTTCGAGCCCAGCACCGCCCACTCCGGAAATGCTTGCTAATCGGCATTTTTATTTAGCCGTCCTAACACCGGTGGCCCGGCCGCCCACCTCCGGGGTTGATCGGGCGCGCTCCGCGCGTCAGTTCTACGGGTGAAGGCCGGCGAGCACGTCGCCGGCCGCCGTGCAGGGAAGCTCCGGGTACCGCGTGTGAATCGGCGCGGCGTCAAAGCGGAGGTCCGCGTAGTCCATGGCCAGTGCCGCGCGAGCCAGTCGTCCCACCTGCGGCTTGATGCGCCCCGCCGTGCTGGCCATCAGGCGCAGCATCGGTCGTGGCACGTGACGGGGTGCCTTCGTGCGTCCACAGGCGGCCTGCACGGCTCTGGCGAGCTGCTCAAACGTGAGGTTCGCCGGGCCGCCGATCTCGAGCGTCTCTTCCCGTAGGCCTGGATCTGTGACAGCGCGCTCGACCAGAGTGGCGACGTCGCCCACGGACACGAAGTTGATCGGGTTCTGACCGTGGCCGAAAACGAGTGGGCGGCCGGAGCGGCCGGCGGTCTGGTTGAGCACCTCGATCCACAGCTCTAGGAACGCAGTCGCGCGCACGATCGTCCACGGGACTTCAGATCCGACGGCTCGCTGCTCCGCCATGTACTTCATGCGAAACAGCTCCACCGGGCTGTCCGCGGCCGCTCCGACGGTGGACATCAGCACGAAATGGGCGCCAGCCGCTTGGGCTGCGTTGAGCAGGTTAGCGTTGCCGTCGCGGTCGACTGCGGCCAGGGAGTCACGGGCGGATTCATTGAACCCGTGCACAGCGGACACGACGGTCTCGACGCCGGCGACCGCCGGCCCGAGGCTCTGGCGATCGCGCACGTCGCCGCTGATCACGGTGACCTGACCGCCCACGGGCAGGTCGGCGCGCGCCGGATCGCGAGTGAGGATGCGGACCTGATGCCCGCGGGCAACCAGGCGCCTAACGAGGATGGTGCCGAGTCTGCCGGTACCGCCGGCAATGAGGATCATGAGGCGCCGCCCGGCGTGACCTGCCGCCGGACTGCCTGATCGACGGTGCCGGCGGCGGCTTGGACGGGCTCGAGGTAAAAGCGAGCCCGGGCGACGACCCCGTCGACGACCCCGAAGATGATCACCCCGCGCATCAGGTGCGGCGTGCCGTCAGAGCGCGTCCCCCGATGCTCCCACTCGCTCCAAACCGTGGCCCCCTCCACCGCGCAGGACCGGACCTGACAGGTGAGGTCGGGAATCGCGGCGAAGATCTGCGACCAGTTGGCGCGAACCTGATCTTGACCAGTGAATCCGCGTTCCGGATGAGCCGGGGTCTCGTTGCGGTAGTCGGAGGCAAAGCACGCGACCAGTGCTTCGAGGTTGTGCTCGTTGGTGGCCTGCTCCAGTCGTCGCACGACCGCCGCTGGCTCTGCGTGGATATGCGTCCCGCCCATGGTGTCTCACGTCCTTCCGAAATTGGATCTAGTAAGCTGGAACTGATCAAGCACTATGGACTCAAAACGAACTTCTGTCAATCCGAAGCGTGCGTACGACTCGGTTCGGCGCCGAGAACAGGCTCGTCAGACACGTGCGGCGATAATCGATGCTGCCCGGCGCCGGTTCTTGGACGACGGTTTCGCGGCCACGACGGTCGCGGCGATCGCAAACGAGGCCGGCGTCTCGGTGGACACGGTCTACAAAGCCTTCGGCGGCAAGCCGGGGCTGGTCAGCGCCATCTGCCAGGAGGCGCTGACGGGCGAGGGACCAGTCCCCGCGGAGACTCGGTCGGACGCGATGCAGGCCGCCGAGCGCGACCCTCGCGAGATCATCCGCGGATGGGGCAAGCTCACCACCGAGGTCGCTCCCCGGCTCGCTCCAATCCTGCTGCTCGTCCGCGAGGCGGCAACGGCGGATTCGGAAATGGCACGGCTTCAATCCCAACTCAACGCGCAGCGCCTGGAGCGGATGACCCACAACGCTCGCAACCTCGCCAACACGGGCGGCCTGCGCGCCGACGTCACGGTCGAGCGCGCCGGCGAGATCCTCTGGATTTACAGCTCGCCCGAGCTCTACGAGCTGCTTGGCCTCATGCGCGGATGGCCACTCGACGATTACGGCACATTCATCGCGGACGCGATGATCGCCGCGCTGCTAGAGCCCGAGAGGCCCCCGCAACGGGGCCAGAGCCCTGGCTGAGCCGGACTCCTTCGGCATCACCCGCCGCAACGCGACGCGGGGAGCGGCAACGTCAACCCGCGGATGTGCCTGCGTCAGCAGTCGACCGTCCGCGTATCGAGCGAAGGCTTGGCCTGGATGCACGAGCACTTCGACGCGGCCGTCCGGCGGCACGGGGGCCTCCCCGCCGAGGACTTGACCGCGCTGGACTGGCCTGCGACCTGAGCGGGTTCCCGTCCCGGCTAGCGGCGGGAGTGCACGCGAGCCCGCGGTCCGCACGCCCGGAACGACGGGACCCGCTCGTCGAGGCGGAACGAGCGCACGGGCCGCTCGGCCAGCGGGGCGATGTCGTTCCTGAACGTCGCCCCGGCGACCGTCAGCCGCGTAGCGCAGCGCGTCACGATCGCACCGGCGATGTCGTCGGCGACGACGACGTAGCAGCCGGCGTCGATCAGCTGGCGGAGCGTCGCCGTGCGGTTGTGCGCGGAGCTTCCCATACGTGGCGTATCGGCCGCCGGCGGCCCGGACTCACCCCCGTGTGGACGAATGTGCCGGCCCAACGACGCGAGCCGCCGGTCGGCGCGGGCGGCGACCCGCAAGGATGTCGCGGGTGAGCACACCGCGCAACCTCGTCAACCTGAGCGCCGTCGACAAGGGCTACGCCAGCCGGTCGGTGCTGCGCGGCATCAGCCTCGGCGTGAACGCCGGCGAGCGCATCGGCGTCGTCGGCCGCAACGGCGAGGGCAAGTCGACACTGCTGCGCCTGATCGCCGGGACCGAGCCCGCCGACGCCGGTGTGATCACGCGCACCGGCGGGCTGGAGCAGGCCCTGCTGGCCCAGAGCGACGAGCTCGACGACCGCCGTAGCGTCCGCCGCGAGCTGCTCGGCCGGCGCCCGGAGCACGAGGCGGCGGCCGATAGCGCGCTGCGCGGCGTGCTCGACGGGCTGCTCGGCGGAGTCGGCGTCAGCCGCTTCGAAGACGGCCTGGACACCGTGATCGGGTCGCTCTCGGGCGGCGAGCGCCGGCGCATCGCCCTGGCCCGGCTCCTGCTCGCCCAGCCTGAGCTGCTGCTGCTCGACGAGCCGACCAACCACCTCGACGTCGAGGCGATCGCTTGGCTGGCCGAGCACCTGGCGTCCCGATCCGGAGCGCTGATGGTCGTCACCCACGACCGCTGGTTTCTCGACGCTGTCTGTAGCGCGACCTGGGAGGTCGCCGACGAGACCGTTCATCGCTACGAGGGCGGCTACGCCGCCTACGTCCTGGCGCGGGCCGAACGCGACCGCCAGGAGGCGGCCCGCGGGGACCGGCGACGCCAGCTCCTGCGCAAGGAGCTGAGCTGGCTGCGGCGGGGACCGCCCGCCCGAACGGCGAAGCCGAAGTTCCGCATCGCCGCGGCCAACGCCCTTATCGCCGACGAGCCGCCTGTACGCGACCGCACCGAGCTGCTGCGCTTCGCCAGCGCCCGGCTCGGCGACAAGGTGCTCGAGGCCGTCGACCTGTCGTTCGCCTACGGCGAGAACCCCGTCCTCGAGCGAATCACCTGGCGGCTCGGACCAGGCGATCGCGTCGCCCTTGTCGGGGCCAACGGGTCGGGCAAGACCAGCCTGCTCCGGCTGCTCGGCGGCGAACTCGCCCCGAGCACTGGACGCGTCGATCGCGGCGAGACGGTGCGCCTGGCCCACCTATCGCAGGACACGGTCGAGATCCCCGGCGAGCTCCGTGTGCTCGAGTCGCTCGAGGTGGTCCACCGCCACGCCGTCCTGAGCGACGGCCGGGAGATCACCGCCGGCATGCTGTGCGACCGCTTCGGCTTTCGCGGCGACCGCGCCCGCACCCTCGTGCGCGACTTGTCGGGCGGCGAGCGACGCCGGCTGCAGCTGATGCGCCTGCTGATGGAGGAGCCGAACGTGCTGCTGCTCGACGAGCCGACCAACGATCTCGACATCGACACTTTGACCGCGCTCGAGGACCTGCTCGACGGCTGGCCTGGGACCCTCGTCATCGTCAGCCACGACCGCTACTTCGTCGAGCGCGTCTGCGACGACGTCTACGCGCTGACTCCGGGCGGCGGGATCCGCCACCTGCCGGGCGGGGTCGACGAGTACATGGAGCTCGAGCGCCGGAAGTCCACCCCACCGCCACCGCCGGCCGCACCGCGCGGCGCCGGCGTGCACGCGACCCGCAAGGAGGTCCAGCGCCTCGAGCGGGAGATCGACACGCTGACCCGCCGCGAGCGGGTGCTGGCGGCCGAGATGGTGGCGAACGCCACCGACCACGCCCGGCTTGTCCGGCTCCAGGCCGAGCTCGACGTCCTCGGCGCCGAGCGCGACCGGCTCGAGTCGACCTGGCTGGAGACGGCGGCCACGCTCGAGGCGTGAGTCCCCGGCGGCGTGCCGCCGCCGCCGGGCTCAGCGCGTGAGCAGCAGCACGACCACGACCAGCGCGATCAGCACGAGCACGCCGCCGCCGGCCACGCTCGCCTGCCACTGGGCCCGCCAGAAGTCCGGCCGCGCCCGGTCGCGCGAGTGGTGCCCCTCCGGCGGGGTGCCGGTCCAATCGTCGTCGTCGTCCACCGAGGACTCATACCGCAAATCGCCGGGGTTCACACCGGCGGCTACCGTGGATCAGGATGACCGCCCAACGATCGTCCGAGCGGATTCCCCGCCGTCTCGTCCTGCTGATGGCCGTTGCCTGCGGTGCGACGGTCGCCAACCTGTACTACGTCCAGCCGCTGCTCAACGTGATCGCGCACGATCTCGGCGTGTCCGACGGCGCCGCCGGCCTCCTCGTGACGTGCGCCCAGGTCGGCTACGCGCTCGGGCTGGCCCTGCTCGTCCCGCTCGGCGACCTGCTCGAGCGGCGCCGGCTGATGACGACGATGCTCGTCGGCGCGGCGGCGACCGCGACCGTCTGCGCGACGGCGCCGTCGTTTCCGGTTCTCGCCGTCGGCCTGGTCGCGACCGGCAGCCTGTCGGTCGTCACGATGATCCTGGTCCCACTGGCAGCGTCGCTCGCCGGGCCCCAGGAGCGCGGCCAGGTCGTCGGGACGGTGATGAGCGGCCTGCTGGTCGGGATCCTCATCTCGCGGACGCTCAGCGGCCTGATCGCCGCGCTCGGCGGCTGGCGGCTGACGTTCGTCTTCGCGGCCGCGCTGATGCTCGTGCTGGCCGTCGCGCTCCGGCGCGGGCTGCCGGTCGTCGCGCCGACGGAGCGGCTCCGCTACCGCGCCCTCCTGCGCTCCGTGCTGGCGCTCGTCGCCGCCGAGCCGATCCTGCGCCGGCGGATGCTGTTCGGCGCGTTCGCAATGGCCGGGTTCTCGGTGCTTTGGACCTCGATCGCCTTCCTCCTGGCCGGCCCGCCCTACGGATACGGCGAGGGCGTGATCGGCCTGTTCGGCCTGGCCGGTCTCGCCGGCGCCCTGATCGCCCCGGTCGCCGGGCGCCTCGCCGACCGCGGGCACACGCGGCTGGCCCTCGGCGGAGCCCTTTCGGCCACGCTCGCCAGCTGGATCCTGCTCGACCTCGGCCGGTCGTCGCTGGCGGCGTTGATCGCCGGCATCGTCCTGCTCGACCTCGGCATCCAGGCGACCCACATCAACAACCAGAGCGCGGTCTACCGCCTGCACCCAGAGGCCCGCAGCCGCTTGACCACCGCCTACATGGTCGCCTACTTCACCGGCGGCGTGCTCGGCTCGACGCTGGCGTCGACCATCTACGCGTCGTCCGGCTGGACGGCGACGTGCCTGCTCGGCGCGGCGCCCGCGCTCGCGGGACTGGTGGTCTGGTTGGCGACGCAGGGCCGCAGCCGCGTCAGCGCGACCGCCCCGACCACCACGAGCCCCTAGCCGCCGGCGGACTCGAGCAGGCGGGCCAGCAGCTCGAGGCTCGCGATCACGGCGGCCTGCTCCTCCGCGGTGGCGCGCTCGAGCGCGGCGGTCAGCGGCGCCAGGCGCAGCGCCGGGAGCTCGTCGCGCAGCCAGGCGCGGACCGGCCCGGTGATCTCGATGCGCGTGAAGCGGCGGTCGCCCGGCACGGGCGTCCGGCGCACGAGGCCGTCGCGCTCGAGACGGTCGACGATGCCGGAGACCGTGCTGTGAGCGAGGCCGAGCTCGCCGCTCAGCTCGGAGACGGTCAGGCCGGTCCCTTCCCGGGTGGCTGCGACCAGCGCCTCCATCGCCCGCGCCTGCGGTGGCGTGAGCGGGTGCGCGCGTGCCCGCAGGGCCTCCTTCTGGGCGCGCGCGATCGCTTCCAGGAGGGCGGCCACCCGGGCGGCGCTCATCGCCGGGGCCAGGGCAGCAGGCCGGGGATCCGCTGACGGTAGCGCTCGTACGCGGGGAAGATCACCCGGAGGCCGCGCTCCTCGGCCCGCGCCTTGGCGGCGAGGAAGGCGCAGGCGGCGGCGAACACGCCGGCCCACCGGCCGAGGTCGCTCACGAGCGCCGTCGCGGCCAGCATCCCGAGCATGCCGGTGTAGATCGGGTGGCGGGTGACGGCATACGGACCGGTCGTCCGCAGCCGGTGATCAGCCCGGACATGGACGTCCGCCGACCACATCGCGCCGAGCGTCACGCGCGCCCAAACGGTGAAAGCGGTGGCGGCGACGAGCAGGACGGCGCCGGTCGCGCGCAGCCCGGTAGCGGACACGGTCAGCGACTGCCAGCGCAGGCCGGGCATCTCGCCGTAGAGCAGCCAGACCCCGACGATCGCCGCCAACCAGGAGCCTCCACCCAGCTCGCGCGACGCCCCAGAACGGGTGCCGAACGCCCAGACGACGGCGACGGTTCCCCAGGCGACGGCCAGCAAGACGTCTTGCCACACCCCGCGAATCCTAACACGTCGTACACGACGCGTCGCCTACGACGTATCCAGGGTGACGAGCTCGAACGTGACGCGGCCGGCGGTGATCTGGGCCAGGCCCATCGTGTGGGCCGGCGCACGCCGCCGCTCGGTCGGCGAGCCGGGGTTGAAGATCTGAAAGCCGCCGCGCTCGTCGTGCGCGGGCATGTGGGTGTGACCGAAGACGACGGCGTCGGCCGCCGGGAACCCCGCCCGCAGCCGCTCGAGACGCCCCGGGGCCGGACCGGGGATGTGGACCATGCCGAGGCGGACCCCGTCGAACTCGAGGTCCAGGCGCGCCGGCAGGATCCGGCGGACCGCGGCCGAGTCGACGTTCCCATAGATCGCGTGAAGAGGTGGGCCGATGGCCCGGAGCAGCTCGAGCACGGAAGTGTCGACGAGGTCGCCGGCGTGGAGGATCGCGTCGGCCCGGCGGCAGCGCTCGACGCAGTCGGCCGGGAGCGCGCGCCCGCCGCGCGGCATGTGGGTGTCGGAGATGACCGCCAGGAGCACCGGTCAGCCGGCGCCGGCGGCGCCGAGCAGACCGGGGGCGACCTGCTTCTTGCGGCTCATCACGCCCGGCAGCTCGATCACGCCGTCGACCGGCCGGCGGCCGAACGCCAGCTCGATCAGCTGGTCGGGCCCGGCGACGAGCAGGACGGTGCTCCGGGCGAAGATGTCGGTGACCATCAGCGCGGAGAGGAGATGGCCGCGCCGATCGCGCAGGGCGACGACCGCGGCCAGCAGCTCCTCGAGTCGTTCGTTGAGGGCCGCGCCGACCGTCTCGATCTGGGCGACGCTGAGCGTCCGGCCGCCGTCGAGCTCGTACTCCTTGAGGTCGCGAACGACGAGATCGTCGGCCGAGACCCGGGAGACGTCGGAGCTCTGCTCGAACATCTCGCGGCCGAAGACGATGCCGTCGATCAGCAGCAGGTCGTCCAGGTAGATCTTGACCCGGCGGTCGCGTTCGGTCGTCGTCGGCGAGGTCAGCAGGACCGTGTCGGAGAGCACGGCGCCGAGCAGCATCGTCGCGGTCGAGCGGGTCGGCTCGTAGCCGGACTGGCGGAAGCGCTCGACCACGAGCGTGGCCGTCGATCCGACCGGGTCGAACGTCGCCGGGACGGGGAGCTTTGTCTCGATCGAGCCGATGTGGTGGTGGTCGAGGATCTCGACGATCTCCGCCTCCTCGATCCCCGGGACGCTCTGGGCGCGCTCGGCGTGGTCGACGAGCAGCACCCGACGGAGGCTCGGCCCGACGAGATCCGACCGGGTTACGAGCCCGAGCGGCCGGCCGGCGCTGTCGACGGCGACCGCGGCCCGGTAGTGGACGTCCTTGATCTGGTCGGCGACATCGCCGACGAGATCGTTGCCGCCGACCGTCAGCGGATCGCCCTCGAGCAGGGCGTGACACGGCTCTGACAGCGTGATCATCCGGCTCGTGACGTAGCTGTCGAGTTCGGACACGACGACCGCCGTTCCCCGCGCACGCGCCAGCGCGAGGACATGATCGTCGGGCACGGTGGCGTTGCTCGTGACCAGCAGCGAGACTCCGGCCTCGATCGAGCGCTCCTGGGCGTCGACGCGGTTGCCGACGACGACGACGTCGCCGGCGGCGACCCTGCTCGGTGCCGCCCCGTCCATCGCCTGGACCCAGACCCGGCCGCGGATCTCGCGATCGTCGCCGACGAGCAGCCGGCCGCGCAGGACGCTGACGATCGCCGCGAGCGGCGTCGGCGCGTCGAGTCGCGACGCGTCGCGCGACTCTCGGATGTACCGGCGGGCCAGCGCCCGCTCGGTCAGCACGCCGCAGAGGACCCCGGCGTCGTCGACGATGGGCACGAGATCGAGTCCGGCGGCCGCCATCAGCAGGCCGACCTGGCGCACCGGATCCTGGCTGTTGGCCGTCGGGAAGGTCGTGCGCATCACGTCGCGGACGCGCAGGCGGGCGTGGGCCAGGAACTGCGGCAGCTGAGCACCGGCCCGGTCGAGCAGCCACTCGGTCTGGGCGTTCGGGTCGCCCAGCCGCATCGGCAGGTACTCGTTGAACGGGTCGAGCCGGTTCTTCAGCTCGGCGTAGCCGATCGCCGCGGCGATCGAGTCGGTGTCGGGGTTGCGGTGGCCGCAGACGTACACCCGCGGGATCGCCGGCTGACCGACGTAGCTCAGATCCCGGCTCGGCTGACTCATCGGCGAAAGGATAGGTAGGTCGCGATCGACCGACGGTCCCGAGGTCCTTGCACTACTACGCTAAGCGTGGTAGTGTCAGCCGCAGATGAGAGGCACGGGAACGTGGATCGCAGCCAGCTGCTGAGGGGAACGCTCGACGCGGCCGTGCTGGCCGTGGTCGCCGAGCAGGACGGCTACGGCTACGACGTGCTCCGGCGGCTGCGGGCGGCCGGACTGGCCGATGTCGGCGACGCATCCGTCTACGGCACGCTCCGCCGCCTGTTTCGCGACGGCGCACTCACCTCCTACGTCGTGCCGTCAGACGAGGGCCCGCACCGCCGCTACTACGGCATCACCGAGCGCGGGCGCGCCCAGCTGCGCGAGGCCAAGACCATCTGGAGCGGGTTCGCACGCGTGCTGACCGCGCTGCTCGAAATCGACGTGGAGGTGACGGCGTGACCCAGGCTGCGGTTCCGACTGAGGTGGCGACCTACCTCGCCGCCGTCCGCGAGGCGCTCGGCGACCTCGGGCCGGACGAGCGCGACGACCTCCTGATCGAGGTCGAGGCGTCGCTGGTCGACACGGCCGGCGAGGACGGCGGCCTCACCGCGCGGCTCGGCCCGCCGGCCGACTTCGCCGCCGAGCTGCGCGCCTCGGCCGGCCTGCCCCCGGCGGCGCCGGCGCAGCCGAGCCCCGCGGCGCAGACCAGCCTGCTCTCCACGCTGCGCGCCAGCGCGGCCCAGGTCGGCGCCGACCCGCGGCTCCGCGCGGTCGGGCGCGTGCTCGGCGAGCTGGCGCCGATCTGGTGGCTCGCCCGCGCCTACGTCGCCGTAATCCTGGTCACGCGGATCGCCGGCGCCGACTGGTCCTTCAGCCATCCGGCGATCACGCGGTTCGGCCACCAGCACGTCGTGGCCCTGGCGCTCGTGGCCGCCGCGGTCGGCTCGGTCGCCGCCGGCCTGCGTCGCCGCGGCCGGCCGGCCGGGCGGACGGCGATCCTCGTCAACGTGCTCCTGGCCCTCGCCGCCGTCCCGGCCGGAATCCACCTCACCGACGTCGCGACCGCCGCCGCGCCGCGCGACGCGCAGTTCTATGCGGTGTCGGCGGCCACCCCCGGCCTGACGCTCGACGGGCGGCCGATCAGCAACATCTACCCGTATACGCGCGACGGCCGCCTGCTCCATGACGTGCTGCTGTTCGACAGCACCGGCCGGCCGCTCGCAATCAACCCCGGCGACACCGACCCGACACGGCGGGTGCTGCACGCCGCCGACGGCCAGCGGATCTTCGACTCGTTCCCGATTCGCTACTTCGATCCCGGGACGCAGCGGGTGTCGAAGCCGAACGCCGCGCCGCCGCTCGCCGCGCCGAGCCTGTTCACGCTGCCGGCAAGGCCCACCCACCGCTGAGGCGGCGAGCGACAATCGTTCGCAGCGCCGGGACGGCCGGCGCGACGGCCGGGGCTCTCAGCCCGCTGCGCCGGCGTCGCCCGAGGGACACGATGTGAACGACGCCCGGCTGTGCGGAGTGACGAGGCTGATGTCGGCGGTGGCAATGTTCTTGCGGTCGAGCACGCTCGGATCGGCGCTGCGCAGCACGATGAGAACGCCGCCGAACCTCGTGCCGTACTGCTTGTGCAGGCGCGTGCTGCGGTACTCGACGATCTGGCACTCCTTGCCGATCGTCTTCAGGAACACCCGCTTGCCGTCGTAGGGGACCTCGCCGTCGGCGACCAGGCGGGCCTCGTTGTCGTTCAGCGGCGGGTTGGCGTGGAACTGCTCCTGGAAGTAGACGACCCGGCCCTGCGAGGTCGTGATGTGGAGGAAGTTCGTGCTGCCGGGGATAACGAGCGTGCTCCCGGCGTAGAGGTGCGAGTCCTTGAAGGTCTGCAGGTCGGCCCCGATCCCGCCGAGCGGGCAGCTCGCCGGCAACTCGTACGGCGGCGTCGTGCAGAGCTGGCCGAGGCTGCTCTTCGGCGGGTTGTCGAGCCCCGGTCCCTTGACCCCGAAGAGGCCGCAGCCGGCCAGCGTCATCGCCAGGCCTGCCGTCGCGAGGATCTGCGCCGGACGAGTTCTCACCGGGGACCATCTAACACGTTTGGCTGCGATCATGCGCTCCCACTCGCCGGCGGCGCTCGACCGGATCGGCCGGACGCCCGGGGCGGGGCCTGGTTATGCCGGCGCGCGATCGGAGAAAGACCTAGACATGTCCGAGGATCCGCTCGGTCCGACAGACCGTGACATCGCCGCGCTCGGCTCGTATGCCGTCCAGGACGGCTTCCTGCTCGACTTGATCATGCTCGCCGACATCGGCATCAGCACGTCGGTCGGGCTGCTGCTCAACGGCATGATCGTCCTCGGCGCCGTGTCCGCCCCCGGGCTCGCCGCGGGTGAGGTCGACGCCGAACGCCGGCGGATCGCCGCCATGAGCGACCGACCGGACGAGCTGTCGGACGACGAATGGGAGGCGGCACACGAGCGCTTCGCCGGGACCAACCGGCGCCTGCTCGAGCGGATCGAGCGCGAGCGGACCCGACTCGAGCGCGACGTCGAGCTCTACGCCGGCGGCGGCCCGGTCGACGAGGGCACCGCCCCGGCTGACCTGACCCGCCGGCTGATCGCCCACCGCGCGCGTCCGTTCCTGACCCTGAGCGACGTCCAGGTCGTCGCCCCGGGCAACCCGGGCGTCGCCCGGATCGCCGTCCTGCGGGTGGCGATCGCCCAGATCGGGGCCTGGTGGGTGATCCGCCACGACGAGACCGGCCGGGCCAGCTTTCCGCTCTTTCAGGCCGACGACCCGACGGAGGGGGATTGACGACGTCCGGCGAACCGCCGCGGGGTAAGGTGGGGCCCGTGCTGCGCGTCTATCTCAAGCCCACCTGCTCGACCTGCGAGGCCCTCGTGCAGCTGCTCGACGACCGCGGGATCGAATACGAGGGGATCGACTACTACGTCCACCCGATCGACGAGGACCGGCTGCGCGAGCTGATCGCCAAGTCCGGCCGCGGCGCCCGCGAGGTGCTGCGGACGCGTACCCGGCCGGAGCTCGCCACGTCGGCGCACACCGACGACGAGCTGATCGCGATGATCGTCGAGGATCCCGAGCTCGTCCTGCGTCCGATCGTCGAGCTCGGCGACCGCGCGCTCGTCGCCCGACCGCCGGGCCGGGTGCTCGAGCTGCTCGACGACAACGCGGCCTAGCCGGTCGGGGCCGCCGGTGGCTGCCGGTACGGCCAGCGTCGGGGTGATCGTCCCCGTCCACGGCTGGGCGCCATACCTGGCCGAGACGCTCGACGCCGTGCTGGCCGAGCGGCCGGGCGAGGTCGTCGTGGTCGACGACGGGTCAGACCCGCCGCTGCGACTCGACGGGGCCCACGCCGATGGGTGCCGCCTGCTGCGGCTGGGTCGTCGGCGCGGGCTGGCCGGCGCCCGGGCGGCCGGGTTCGCCGCGCTCTCGACGGAGCTCGTGGCGTTGTGCGACGGGGACGACGTCTGGGAGCCGGGGTCGCTCGGGCTGCGCGTGGCCCGGCTCGGCGCGGCCGGCGCCGCCGCCTGCTTTGCCCGGTCGGTGATCGTCGGGCCGGACGGTCTGGCGACCGGCGAGGTCTGGGACGTGCCTTCGGAGCTGTCGCTGCCCGAGCTGTATGAGCGCAACCCCCTCTGCGTGTCCGGCGTCGTGCTGCGCCGGGATGCGCTGCTGGCGGCCGGCGGCGTCGACTGCGACCTGCGGCGCTGCGAGGACTGGGAGCTTTGGCTGCGGCTGCTCGGCCGCGGCGAGCGTCTCGTGTACGAGCCGCGGGCGGTCGTCCGCTACCGGCGGCGGGCCGGGGCTTTGAGCGGCGACATCGGCGGGTTGGCGCACGACCAGCTGGCCGTCCACGCCCGGCACGCCGGGCTCGTGTCGGAGGCGGTGGCCGCGCGCGTCCGCGTCGCCGACCTGCGGGCGCTGGCCGCCGGGCTGGTGCGGGCGCGGCGCTACGACGAGGCGCGGGACGCACTCCGGGAGGCGGGTGCCGGGGGGTCGCTGCGGGCGCGTGTGCTCGGGGTGCCCGGGATACGGGGGCTGCTGGGGCGGCGCGATCCCTACCGGCGTCGCTGACCGGCGTCCGGCGCGGTACCCGGCCGAGGGCGATGGCCGGCCGGGCTTGCCATACTGATGCGTCCCCAACCTGGGGGGCGTAGCTCAGTTGGTTAGAGCGCCGGCCTGTCACGCCGGAGGTCGCGGGTTCGAGTCCCGTCGCTCCCGCTC
>CAVUMZ010000011.1:0-14011 GCA_963742705.1 uncultured Solirubrobacterales bacterium
CGCGGATCTGCTCGATCTCGCTTGCCCCGAACACCGCCACCGGCGCCACGGCTAGCCCCTGAGGCAGTGCCCGGGGGTACGCTGGCCCGCATGCTGGTGAAGCTCTTGCGGCTGGGGGCGGCGGCCGTCGCCGTCGGGACGTTCGCCGCGCCGGCGGCGCCGAGCTCCGCGGCCACGACGAGCCAGCAGCTGCTCGCGCGCAACCGCGCGCTCTGGAGCGCCCAGCATCTCCAGAGCTACCGGTTCAGGCTGCGGATCACGTGCGACTGCACGGCGGCCGGCCGGCCGCAGGAGATCACCGTCCGGGGCGGCAGGCCCCATGGCGGGAGCCTCTTCGCCGGCCAGCTGCAGACGTTCCCGCAGATGTTCCGCCTGATCGGCCAGGTGCTTGACGACCCGGCGTCCGAGGGCGCGACCGTCCGCTATGACCAGCGTCGGGGCTTCCCCCGGTTGGCTCGCCTCGACGCGATCACCTGGAGGGTCGACCGCTTCCAGGCGCTCTAGGTCGGCCGGATGATGTCGTAGCGCCCGCCCCCGGCGTCGCCGTCGTGACGCCAGGCGAAGAACGCCGTCTCCAGGCGCATCCCTCCGGGAAGGTCGAGCGTACCCTGGCCGATCGCGTTGCCGGCCAACCGCACGGCGTAGTCGGACTCTTCGGTCTCCCATAGCTCGAGGCCGGCCCGCCGCTGGCGGCCGTCGCCGTCGTAGGCGGTCGACAGGCGCGGATCGCCGATCGGGTGCGGCGCCGGGGGTGCGCCACGGACGATGAAGCCCTCGAGCTCCTCGGCCTCGTGGTCCTTGGCCCGCGCCGGACGCCGCGCCCGGAGCGTGACGGCAAGCTCGTCGTCGAACCACGCCGCGACCGCCCGGGCGAGCCCGAAGCGCTTCCACGTGCGGGCCGGCGGCGCCGCGACGACCGCGTGGCCGAGGCAGTCGATCGCCCCGCCGGCCGTGTGTCCGCGGGTCCGACAGAGCCACTCGCGCGTCCCGTCGGCGAACACCGCCGGCTCGCCAAGTCGCTCGAACGCCAGCTCGAGACCATCTTCGTCGGCCACGAGCCAGCCGTCGCCGTTCGCGTCGACGCGGAGCGCCGGCCCGGCGATCGTCTCCCCGCCGCGGCAGAGCAGCACGCCCGCCTCACTGCGGATCAGCCCGGCCTGCGTCTCGTCGCCGAAGCCGAGGGTGACCTGCTCGGTCAACGGTGAAGCCTGTCCTGGTCGACGTCGATCGCCTGGCCGTCGACGTCGTAGACCTCCGTGTCGGGCCGGGCGCGCCGGCGACTGCCGCCGCCGAGGTAGGCGAGCAGACGGCCGGCGTAGTGGCGGATCACCAGGAGTCGGACCAGCGCCCGCGTCGGCGGCGCCAGGAGCAGGGCCCCGACCACGTCGGTGACGAAGCCGGGGACGATCAAGAGCGCCCCGCCGACGAAGACGAGTGCCCCGTCGAGTGCCTCGCGCGCCGGCGGCCGGCCGGCGGCCAGGGCGGCGCGTAGGTCGGCCAGCACCGCGCGTCCCTGCGAGCGGATCAGGCGGACGCCGATCAGCGAGGTCCCGACGAGGGCGGCCGCCGTCCACAGCACGCCGATCCACTCGGCGACGACGATGATCACGTAGAGCTCGAGGATCGGCAGGCCGACCACGATCGCGAGGAGGAGGAGGGGCATTGGCCTAAGGCTACGCTGCGGCTAGACTGGACGGATGGTTACAGTCGAAGAGGTCGAAGAAGCCCTGACGAACGTGATCGATCCCGAGCTCGGGCTCGACTTCGTCGAGCTCGGTCTGATCTACGGCATCGAGATCGACGGCGCCGAGGTCCACGTGACCTTCTCGTTGACGTCTCCCGGCTGCCCGATCGGGCCGCAGGTGAGCGAGCAGATCGACGAGTTCGTCGGCGAGCTCGACGGGGTCGACACGGTCGCCTCGTCGATGGTGTTCACGCCGCCGTGGACGCCCGAGCGGATGAGCGACGACGCCAAGTTCGCGCTCGGCTTCTAGCCGTAGCTCCGCTCCAGCTTCGCGATCGTCCCCGCCAGGGTCGGGCCGCCCGGTCGCAGGTGCCACGTCACCGCGAGGCGGCCGCTTGACCCCGCCAGGGCCAGCGCACCTCCGGCGATCCGCCCGGAGCTCGCGCGCAGGCCGCTGATCGAGCTCGGAACCGGCCAGGCGAGCCGCGTCCCGGCCGGCGCCGACCAGGTCAGCGTCGCCCCGCCGCGGCGCGCCCGCAGCGTGAAGGAGACGAGCCCATGGGCCGTCGGCGCCCGCGTGATCGACGTCACCTTGCCCGGCATGAGCCAGCCGCCGGGCACCGCCCCGAGCAGGACCACGCGGCCCTGGTCGTCGTCGCGGACGAGCATGTTGCGGATCAGCGCGACCAGCTCGCCCGAGTACGTGCCGTGGGGTGTCAGGTTGGCCGCGCTCGAGCGCTTCCCGCCCGGGCGGATGTCGGTCTCGAACCCGCCGAGCGTGCCGGTCGCGTGGGCGAGCTCGGCGTAGAGGCCGTCGACGACCGAAGCCTGCTCGCCCCGCTCGAGCTCGGTTTCGAAGATGCGAAAGCCGGTGTAGTCGTGGAGCATGCCGGCGTAGGTGGCGATCCCCTCCCGGAAACCGGCCCGGGCCCGACGGATCGTCGCCGTGACGACCGGGTCGGTCGGGGCGAGCGGCCCGTCCGGGTAGGCGACCCACCAGTTGCCCCAGTCGCGCCCCCCGGGCCGGTCGAGCGCCGGTGGAACCGCGCCGTGGTTGCCGGCCGCCGCCGTCCGCGTGGCCTGCGCTACGCGCGTGCGCAGCCGCGCCGCGACGGCCGCCCACGTCCCCGCCAGATCGGTGCGGCCGGCAACCCGCGCCAGCTCGACGGCCGCGTCCATCCCGGCGACGGCCCAGAAGTCGTCGCCTGCCAACCGTCCTGCGACGTACTCGTTGTCGCCGGGGTTCCCGGCCGGGAGCAGGCCGTCCCCCAGCAGGTCGAGCCACGCCACGGCGCGGCCGACGGCCGGCAGTTCGGCCGTCGCGAAGGCGGCGTCGCCGGTCAGCTCGGCGTGCTGGCCGAGCGCCCACAGCGTCTGGCCGAAGCCGTCGTACTGCCCCGGCCGGCTGATGAAGAGGCCGTCGGGTTGTTGCCACGACGCGAAGTACGCGAGGTTCTCGCTCGCCGGTTCGCGCAGGCCGTCGAGGTCGAGCGCGTTCGTCATGATCGCCGCGTCGCGCAGCCAGAAGGCGTGGTACTGGAGGTCGTTGACCGTCTGCACCCAGTCGCCGGACGCCAGCCGGTAGCGGCTCGTGAGGATCTGCGCCAGGCTCGCCTCGTACGCGTCTGTCACCGCCTGCTCGGGCAGGCGCAGCGCCAAGCCCTGACCGAGCGCGGCATCGAAGCTCTGGTGGACGGCCCGACGAGCCGCGGCCCAGCCGACCCGGGGGATCGCCGTTCGGCTCGGTACGGCCGGAAGCTCGAAGTCGAGCGTTGCCGTCCGCCCGGGCGCAAGCGTCCGGGCGTAGCTCACGCGCACGCAGACGTGCGTACGCCCCACGCAGCGCGCTGCCGTCGCCACCGCACGTCCCGGCCCGGGCGCCAGCAGCGCGAACGTCTCGTCGTCGCGCACGATGGCGTTACCCGACACGCTCCAATGCTGTGCCGTCCCGCCCGGCTGGGCGTAGAGGCCGTTCTCCGTCCCCGACGGAGCGAGGTAGCGGAAGTCGGGCGCGCCGAGGGCATTGAGCCCCGCGCCGCCGCTGCGGCGCACCGAGACCGCCCAGTCGGCACGCTGGGTGGTCGCCGCGAGGTTGCGGATCCGGACGCGTACGAAGTCGACGGCGACGCCGTCGACCGGTGTCGCCAGCATCGTCACCGTGTAGTCGACGCCGGCCTGGCGCTGCGACGACGCGACGATCGGATACCGGCCGCCGTCGACCAGGCTCCGCTGTGGCTGGTCGTAGGCGTGCAGCTTCGGGCCGAAGGCGAAGTCGAGCTCGCCAAAGCCGGTGTAGATGTCGCCCTCCGGGGTGATCTCCGACCCGGCGAACAGGCCGGGCACGGCGAGTTGATCCGTCGGCGTGGCGACGAAGCTCCAGCGGGCCCCGGCGCTCGCCGGCAGGGCGGCGGCCGCGAGCGCCGCCAGCCCGAGCGCCGCCCTCACGCCGGCGGCTGCCCCTTGGGGCGACGCGCCCGGGTGCGTGGCTTGGGCTTCGTCGTCGCGCCGTCGACCTGGGCGCGCGCGAGGGCGACGAGCGCGTCCCTCTCGGCGGCGATCGCGTCGCCGATCACGTCGATGTCCGGCAGGGCGTCGAAGTCGCCGAGAAGGCCGAAGTTGAGGGCGCCGTTGTAGGACATGATCGCGATCGCCAGCGCGTGGTCGCGCGGGAGGAAGGCGATCGGAAAGACCTCCTCGAGCTTGTGGCCGAGCACGTAGAGGGGGAATTGCGGGCCGGGCACGTTGGTGACGATCAGGTTGAACAGCCGCGTCGAGAAGTTGAGCCGCGAGGCCTGGGCGAGGATCGTCGGCGGGGCGAAGTCCTGGACGCCGGCGATCACCTCGGCGCCGAGCGCCTGCTTCGATTCCTTGAGGCCGCGCATCGCCGCGGCGACGACGCCGAGCCGGGTCAGCGGATCCTCGACGTACACCGGCAGGGCTCCGCGCATCACGGCGATCTTGTTGCCGATCTGGCCCCGCTCGTGCTCGGCGCGGACCGATACCGGGACCAGGGCTCGCAACTCGAGTCCCTCTGCCCGCACACCGCGTCCCTGGAGCCAGGTTCGCAGCGCGCCCGAGACGACCGACAGGACGACGTCGTTGACCGTCCCGCCGAAGGCGTTCTTGATCAGCTTGAAGTCGTCGAGTCGGCAGCTGACGCCGACAAAGCGGCGGTGCGGACCGATCTCGACGTTCAGCGGCGTCGACGGCGCCGGGTTGAGTGTGATCCAGACGACCTCGGCGATCCCCTCGATGGCTTCGCGCAGCGTCGCCACCGCCCGCTCGGGATGCAGCGCGGCGTCGAGCGCCCCCGCCGTGACGGCGGCGCCTGCGTTGACCGCCCCACGCAGCCCCGCCGCCAGCAGGCCGGCGGTTCCGGGTTCGGAGTGCGGCCGCCACGGGTCACCGGAGTTCGGGATCTCCGGCGGCTCGGGTGTCAGGTCGAAGAGCACGGTGGCCAGGTCGACGCCGGCGATCCCGTCGATGACCGAGTGGTGGGTCTTCCACAGCAGCGCGAAGCGGTTGTCGTCGAGCCCCTCGATGAACCAGATCTCCCAGAGCGGCTTGGACCGATCGAGCTGCTGGGAGACGACGCGCGCCAGCAGCCGCAGCAGCTGCTCGCGGTTGCCGGGCGCCGGCAGCGCCGTGTGGCGGAGGTGGTACTCGAGGTTGAAGCTGGCGTCGTCGACCCATACCGGGCGGCCGCTGTCGATCGCCGTGTGGGCGAGCTTCTGCCGGTAGCGCGGGACGAGGTGCAGCCGACCGCGGACCTGGTCGCAGAGATCCTCCATCGTCGGCGGCGGGCCGCTGAAGATCGCGAGGCCGCCGACGTGCATGTGCGACGTCGGCCCCTCCTGATGCAGGAAGGACGCGTCGACGGCGCTTAGACGGTCGAGGTGTTGCTGGGCCATCCGGATCCTCCTCTTCGACGCCTAGCCTAGCCCCTCGGCGGCGTGTTCGCTCGCACCACCGACCGGTGGCCGCCGGCTGAGACGCGGCTGGCGGACCGGTCCCGATCTCGCGCCGAGGCGGCTCCCTACAATTAGGCTGGAATGGCGACCGCCACCACGACCGTCGAGAAGGTTCTGCTCGCGGCACCCAGGGGTTACTGCGCCGGGGTCGATCGGGCTGTCCAGACCGTCGAGCGCGCGCTCGAGCTGCACGGGCCGCCGGTCTACGTGCGCAAGGAGATCGTGCACAACAAGCACGTCGTCGCCCAGCTGCGCGAGCGCGGGGCGATCTTCGTCGACCAGGAGACCGAGGTCCCGGTCGGGGCGGTGACCGTCTTCTCGGCCCACGGCGTGGCTCCGAGCGTCCACGCCAACGCCGCCGCCCGCGGGCTGCGGACGATCGATGCGACCTGCCCGCTGGTGACCAAGGTCCACGTCGAGGCGCGCAAGTTCGCCGCCGACGGCTACACGATCGTGCTGATCGGCCACGACGGGCACGAGGAAGTCGAGGGGACGATGGGGGAGGCACCCGAGAACATCGTGCTCGTCCAGACCGAGGCCGACGTCGACGGCCTCGAGGTGCCCGATCCGGCCCGGGTCGCGTTCATCAGCCAGACGACGTTGTCAGTCGACGAGACGGCTTCGATCATCGCTCGCCTGCGCCAGCGCTTCCCGCTCATCGCCCAGCCGCGTACCGACGACATCTGCTATGCGACGACCAACCGCCAGGCGGCGGTCAAGCAGATGGCGCCGCTCTGCGACCTGCTGCTCGTGATCGGATCGCGCAACTCGTCGAACTCCCGGCGGCTCGTCGACGTGGCCCGTGACTACGGGTCCGAGTCGCATCTGATCGACAACGAGGGCGAGGTGCAGGAGGACTGGCTCGAGGGCAAGCGCGTCGTCGGCATCAGCTCGGGCGCGAGCGCCCCGGAGGAGCTCGTCGAGCGGCTGGTGGCGTTCTTCCGCGACCGCGGCGTCACCGATATCAGCGAGTTCGCGGTCATGCAGGAGGACGTCCGCTTCATGCTGCCCAAGCCGATTCGCCCCGACCGGCCGAGCTGAAGCATCAGCGTGTGCGCACGCTGATCGTCTCCGACCTCCATCTCGGCACGCACACCGGCGCCGATGTGCTCCGCCGGCCGCCGGCGCTCGCGGCGCTGGTGGCAGCACTGGACGGCGTCGACCGGCTCGTGTTGCTGGGCGACGTCGTCGAGCTTCGCAGCGGGCCCGTCGGTCGGGCGCTCGCGGCGGCGCGGCCGGCGCTGGAGGCGCTCGGACGTGTGCTTGGCCGGCGCGAGGTGGTCATCGTCCCGGGCAACCACGACCACGCGCTGATCGCGCCCTGGCTCGAGCGGCATGAGCTCGGCCTCGGCGTGCAGCAGCGCGTCGGGCCGGGTGAAGCCTCCCCGACCGCGGCGGCGCTGGCGGGAATGCTCGGCGGGCCGGTCGAGCTTGCCTATCCGGGCGTCTGGGTGCGTCCGGATGTCTACGCGACGCACGGCCACTACCTCGACTGCCACATGACCGTGCCCACGTTCGAGCGGCTGGCGATCGGCGCGACCGGTCGGGTCGCCGGGTCGCCGGTCGGCGGCCCGCGCCGACCTGAGGAGTACGAGGCGCTTGTCGCGCCGGTCTACGCCTGGCTCCATGCGATGGCGCAGGGCGCTCGCGTCGGGGCGGTCAACGGCTCAGGGTCGGCGCGCGCCTGGCGTGCCCTGTCGGCGCCCGGGAGCCGGCCGCGGCTCCGCGCGCGGGCGCTCGGCGCCGCCTTCCCGCTGGCGGTGGCGGCCCTCAACCGCGCCGGACTCGGACCGTTGCGCAGCGACCTCTCCGGGGACGCGCTCCGCCGCGGCCGGCTCGAGGCGATGGCGACCGTGGTCGAGCGACTCGGGATCGACGCCCGGCATGTCGTCTTCGGCCACACCCACCGGACGGGTCCGCTCGCCGGCGACGCCACGACGGAATGGTCGACGGTGGCGGGGACGCGGCTGGTCAACTGCGGCAGCTGGGTGCTCGAGACGCACCTGATGACGCGCGTCGCCGCCGCGTCGCCGTACTGGCCGGGTGGGTGCGTCGTCGTCGACGCCGACGGCCCGCCGCGGCTCCGGCGCCTGCTCGGCGGGGTTGACCTGACCGGGCTCGGGAGCCGATGAGGCACGGGGGTCGAACGGACCGAGCGTCACGGACGGACGGAAATCGCCGGCTCGTCAGGCGACGCGGCGCGTGGTGCTCGCCGCGTAGGCGGCGGGACGGCGGTCGCCGAGGTGGGACAACTCCTCGCGCGCGGCTCCCACGGCCGCGCGGGCGTCGATGCGGGCCAGGGCGACACCCGCCCGGCCTCCGGTGGTGGCCAGAACCCGGCCGTCAGGGTCGACGACCTTGGCCTGGCCCGGGAAGCGCAGGCGACCGAACCGGCCGCAGTGGTTGGCCGAGACCCAGACCACCTGGTTCTCCACGGCGCGCGCCTGGTCGAGCAGGTTGAAGTGGCGCACCTGCCGGTCGTCGCGCACCCGGCGAGCAGGCCGCTGGCGGCACACGGGCCAAGCCGCCAGGCAGGCCACGATCTCCGCCCCGTCGAGCGCCAGGGTTCGAGCTGCTTCGGGGAAGACCTTGTCGTAGCAGATGAGCATGCCCAGACGACCGACCGGAGTCTCGAAGGCGGCGAATCCCTCACCGGGCCTGAAGATGCCGCGCTCGCCGGCGGGGAGATGAACCTTCCGATGGTGGCCGAGAATTCCGTCGCCACTCAAGCAGACCGCACTCGAGAACGGTCCTCCGGGGGCGGCTTCGGTGTAGCCGATGCACATCACCGCCGGGCCCGCCGCTCGCGCCAGGCGGGCGAAGACCTCGGCGTGCCTGGGCAGCGCGGGCGGCGCGGCGCCCGCCGGCGGCGGATCCCCAGGCCGGCCCTCGTGGATGTAGCCGCCGAGCGTCGTCTCCGGGAAGACGATCAGGGTCGCGCCGCGGCCGCGGGCCCACCGCAGTGTCTGCTCGACCTGCTGGACGCACGCGTCGAGGTCCCGGCCGAACGGCGCGGCCACCGCGGCCACGGCCGGTCCCCCAGCCGCCCGGCCCCGGTAGCGCGTCATTCCCACGCTTCACATGTTCCAGCGTGCCCGGCCCCGCTACCAGGGCCGCGTGTCCAGAATTTCAGGTCGCTCACTCGACACAACGGCTCGGTACCGATGCGCCCGCGGGCCCTCCCTCCAGACCACCGGTCCCCTCGAAGCTTGCCGGTCTTCCGCGCCCCGGCCCAAGGTCGCGACGCGGAGCGGGCGGCACCCTTGCGTCATCGCCGCGCGCGATCTGATCACCGCTCCGACAGGGTTCGTCCCGCCGGCACACGTCCTCCGCCCAGCGGCCGATCAGCCCAGCGGCCCCGGCCCGGGTCGCGTGAGGCCGCTCTCGTAGGCGAAGATCACCGTCTGGACCCGGTCGCGCAGGCCGAGCTTCATCAGGATTCGCTTGACGTGGGTCTTGACCGTCGAGTCCTCGATCACCAGCGCCGCCGCGATCTCGCTGTTCGAGAGGCCGCGGGCCAGCAGCTCGAGGACCTCGCGCTCGCGGGGGGTCAGCTCGGCCAGGCGCTCACCGGTCCGCGGGTCGAGCGTCGGCTGGCGGGCCATGCGCTCGATCACGGTCCGGGTCACCGACGGCGAGAGGAGCGAATCGCCCGCCGCGACCGTGTGGATCGCGCTCAGGAGCTCCTCCGGGCGGGTGCGTTTCAGCAGGAAGCCGGACGCGCCGGCGCTGAGCGCGCCGAAGATGTAGTCGTCCTGCTCGAACGTGGTCAGGATCATCACCTTGACGGTCGGCGTTGCCCCGAGGATCTGGCGGGTCGCGGCGATCCCGTCGACCTCCGGCATCCGCACGTCCATCAGGACGAGATCCGGCCGCAGCGCGCCGGCGCGCTCGACCGCGACCCGCCCGTTGCGAGCCTCGCCGACCACGGCGATCGCGGGGTCGCTCGAGAGGACGGCCTTCAGGCCGGCCCGCATCAGCTCGTCGTCGTCGACGACGAGGACGCGGATCGCTCGGTCGCTCACCCGCCGTCCTCGTTCTGCACGGCCGGCGCGACTCCCTCGCCCGCCGGATACGGCAGGCGCACGAGAACGCGAAAGCCGCCCGCGACCGGACCGACGACCAACGTCCCGCCGAGCAGCGCCGCTCGCTCGCGCATCCCGAGCACCCCGTGTCCTTCGTCGATGCCGTTCACCGGCGCCGCCGGCCCGACCGGGTTCGTCACGCTGAGCCGCAGCTCGGTCTTGGCGTAGGCGATCTCGACGTCGGCCGCGCCGGTGCCGTGGCGGGCGGCGTTGGTCAGTGACTCCTGGAGGATCCGGTAGGCGGCCTGGTTGAGCCCGGGCGCGAGCGGCCGCCGGGCTCCGTCGACGTGGATGTCGACACGCAGGCCGGCTGCGCGATGACGCTCGGCCAGGGTCTCGATCCCGGCCAGCCCGATCGGCGGCTCGATCGTCTGGTCGGCGCCGGCGCGGTCGCCGTCGTCGCGCAGGCCGCGGATCAGCTGGTCGATCTCGCCGATCGTCTCCCGTGCGACGTCCTCGATCGTGTTGAGGGCCGTGCGGACGAGCTCGGGGTCACGGTCCTGGAGGAGGCGGGCCGCGCCGGCCTGAACGAGGATCACGTTGATCGCGTGGGCCGCCGAGTCGTGCAGGTCCCGTGCGATCCGCGTGCGTTCCTCGGCCGCCGCGAGGCGTCGCTCGCGCTTGGACTCGCGCTCGGCCCGTCCGGCCCGCTCCTCGAGATCGGCGATTCGCTGGCGCCGTTGGCGGGCCTGGTCGCCGACCAGCCACGCGCCGCCCCAGACGACGATCGCCGCGAGGACCGGGACGGTCGGGAAGCCCGGGTGGGGGATCGTCGTCGCGCCGACGTGGAGCGCCAGCAGGCCGACGACCATGAGCGTCGTCTGGCGGAGGCGCCCGGGCGTGCGCCGGTCGGCGGCGACGAAGAGCAGCGCGAGCGTCGGCCCAAACGGCGGCCCCTGGGGGTAGCCGAGCCCATTCAAGACGGCGCTGGCCACCGTCGTCAGCCCGAGCACGGCCAGCGGCGCGCGTCGGTGGGCGAGCAGCGGGAAGCAGGCGATCGCCGCGAGCACGCCACCCAGCGGGTTCAAGCCCCGATGGCCGGTCCCGCGGACGTCGAGCACGGCGAGCGTCAGGCCGAACGCGACCAGCGCCGCCGCGCCGTCCACTGCCAGCGGCGACCACGCGAGCCTCCGAAACCCGCTCGTCTGCCCGGCTGCGGTCACTGAGGACACCTCGCAGACGACGGTAGCGACCGAGCCGAGCCGCCGAGTCCCCCCCAGGGAGGATCTCGGTCCTCCCGGGGGGGACGGCGATGTTCCCTCTGCGGGATGTTTCCGTCGCCCCGCCGCGTCCGTACGGTCCTCGGCAGTCAGAACGGTCCTCGCCAGTCAGAAAGCCCACGACCGAACGGAGGGCGCCGTGGCCGCCAGCTCCCGCAGCTCCGAAACACAGCCGACCGGTGCGATGGCCCGGGTGACTCGATTCGTCCTGGCCCACCGCGGTCTCGTCGCGGCCTTCTGGCTGCTGATCACCGTCGCCGGGTTCGCGTCGGTCTCCTCGGCGACGAAGGCCTTCAGCGACCAGTACTCGGTTCCCGGTCGCGAGGGCTACGAGGCGAACGTGGCGATCGCCCGGACGTTCGGCAACGGCGGTGACGGCGCCCCGCTCGTGCCCGTCGTGACCCTCCCGCCCGGCGCGATGGTCGACTCGCCGGCGGTGCGGGCGTCGCTCGAGGGCGTCACGCTCCGCCTGGAGCGAGCGGTTCCCGGCCTGCGCGTTGCCTCCTACGCCTCGACCGGCGACCGGGCGTTCGTCTCGCGAGACGGCCGCACCACCTTTCTCGTCGCCTACCCGCCGCCCGAGCCCGGCGGCTACGGCCAGGCCCCGCGGGCCGCCAAGTCCGCCGCGGCCGCCCTGCGCGGCGTCACCGTCGCCGGCGCCCCCGTCCACCTCAGCGGGCTCGACGCGCTCGCGGCGTCGAGCGCACGCAAGGGCGGCGTCGGCCTGCTCGTCGAGGCGCTGCTCGGCGGGGTCGGAGCCCTCGTCGTGCTCGCCTTCGTGTTCGCGTCGCTGCTGGCGATCGTCCCGCTCGTGATCGCCGTGATCTCGATCATGACCAGCTTCCTCCTCGTCTGGGCGCTGACGACCGTCACCCCGGTCTCCGGGATCGTCGAGTTCCTGATCGCCCTGCTCGGTCTCGGCGTCGCCGTCGACTACTCGCTGCTGGTCGTCGTCCGCTGGCGGGAGGAGCGCGCCCACGGCCATGCCGGCGACGACGCGATCGTCCGAGCCATGGCCAGCGCCGGGCGGGCGGTCGTCTTCAGCGGGACGACGGTCGCCGTCGGCCTGCTCGGTCTCGTCGTCATTCCGGTGCCGTTCCTGCGGAGCGTCGGCTACGGCGGCCTCGCGATCCCGCTGGTCAGCGTCGCCGTCGCGATCACCCTGCTGCCGGTGATCCTCGCCAAGCTCGGGCGCCGCCTCGATTGGCCGCATGTGCGCAAGGAGGATCGCCCCAGCCGGGCGTGGACCAGGTGGGCGGGCCTCGTCGTGCGCCGCCGCGGGCTCGCCGCCGGGATAGCCGTCGCCCTGCTCGCGGGGCTCGTCGTCGCCGCATCCTCGATCCAGCTCGGTCCGGCCGGCGGCGGCCCCGACGCGATCAGCCAGGGTGGCGATGCTGAGCTCGGCCTGGTCGCCCTCGAGCGCGCCGGGATCGGCGCCGGCATCCTCTCGCCGATCGAGATCCTCAGCCCGGCCGGGGCGTCCGCGCGCCTGGCGAGTGACGTCGGGCGGATCGCCGGTGTCGACGGCGCCGTCGCTCCGGCCGGGCGTGCCTGGCAGCGTGGCTCGACCCGCCTGGTCGACGTCTTCGCGAGCACCGAAAGCCGCGCGACCGTGGACCGGGTCAGCAACGCGGCCCACGGGTTGACTGCGGGCATCCAGGTCGGCGGGATCGTCGCCCAGAACAGCGATTTCATCGACGCCGTCTACGGGAGCTTCCCCCTGATGATCGTGCTGATCGGCGTGCTCACCTTCCTGCTGCTCGCCCGCGCGTTCCGCTCGGTCGTGCTCCCGGCGAAGGCCGTCCTGCTCAACGTGCTCAGCGTGACGGCCGCCGTCGGCGTCCTCACGCTCGTCTGGCAGAACGGCTGGGGGTCGGGCGCGCTCTGGGGGATCCCCGCCGCCGGGTCGATCCCGTCGTGGCTGCCGGTGATCGTCTTCGCCTTCCTGTTCGGCCTCTCGACCGACTACGAAGTCTTCATCCTCGCCCGGATGCGCGAGGAGTACGACGCGACCGGCTCGACCGAGACCGCCGTGATCCGGGGGATCGGCCGGACTGGTCGAGTCGTGACCAGCGCCGCGCTGATCCTCTTCCTCGGCTTCGTCGCGATGGCGACGGCGCCGAACACGAGTGTGAAGATGATCGCGACCGGACTCGGCGCCGGGATCATCATCGACGCGACGGTCGTCCGCGCCCTCCTCGTTCCGGCCGCCGTCGCCCTGGTCGGACGCTGGAACTGGTGGCTCCCCCGTCCGCTCGCCCGGCTACTCCGGGTCGCGGCGACCGGGCCGCCGCTCGGCGACCCCGGTCCCGCATGACCGCCGCCCGCAACCCCGGGCCCGCCGGTCGAGCCGTGCCCCAGCCCGGGTTGGAGATCCCGACGACGAACAGACGCTCTGTCCCTGCCCGCCCGTAAGAGCCGGCCGCCAACCCGAACGGAGATTTGAGGATGAACGACCCCACCACCCCAGCCGGGCCGCTCGGCATCGCCGGTCGCACGCCCGACCTCCTCTTCGCTGCCACCCGGTCACGGATCGCCGGCCTGATCGGCCTCGTCGCGTTCTCGCTGGCCGTCTTCTCGACGCTCCATCTCACCGGGACGATCCCCGGGCAGGCGAAGTCACACACGCCGAGCGACGCCGGAATCGCCGAGGGGGTGATCTGCGCGGTGCTCGTCGCCGGCCTGATCTCCCTGCTTCGCGCGCCCGGCCGAGGGCGGACGCTTGCGATCGCTGCGACCGGCTTTGCGATCCTCGGCTTCGTCGTCGGCCTGACCTCCACCGTCGAGGGCGGGCCGGCGATCGACCTCGCCTACCACCTCACCGGCCTGCCCCTGCTGATCGTGATCCTGATCCTGCTGGTCCGCACGCCGGCCACGCCCGGCTGAGCATTCCGACCGACTGCCCAAGCTTCGGCCGGTCAGGCGGCGGGTCGGTCTCCGGATCTGGCGGTCGGCCGGCGTGCCCGCCTGGACCGACAGGCCAGCACGGTGCGGCTGCGATCGCATCCTTGTGAACGTCCTGTGTACGCACTTCACTCAATCAGGGGCCAT
>CAVUMZ010000012.1:0-12386 GCA_963742705.1 uncultured Solirubrobacterales bacterium
CGGCTGCGCACGGAGGCCACCGACCACCTGCTGGCGGCCGGGCGCGCCGTCGGCGTGCGCCGCTTCGTCGCCCAGAGCTACGCCGGCTGGCCGTCCGGCCGCGGCGACGGGTCGGTCACGACGGAGGCGGATCCGCTCGACGCGGCGCCGGTGGCCGGGATGCGGCGGTCGCTGGCGGCGATCCGCCACCTCGAGCGGGCGGTCGTCGGCGCCGGGGGGATCGTGCTCCGCTACGGCGGCTTCTACGGGCCGGGAACGTCGCTCGGACCCGGGGGCGAGCATCTCGAGCTGGTCCGCCGCCGGCGCTTCCCGGTCGTCGGGGGCGGCGGTGGCGTGTGGTCCTTCGTGCACATCGAGGACGCCGCCGCGGCCACCGTCCAGGCGCTCAGCCGGGGCCGGAGCGGGATCTATAACGTCGTCGACGACGAGCCGGCCCCGGTCGCCGTCTGGCTTCCGGCACTGGCCGCCACGGTCGGCGGCAAGCCGCCGCGGCGCGTGCCGCGCTGGCTCGGGCGGGCTTTGGCCGGGGACGTGGCGGCCGTCATGATGACCGAGGTGCGTGGGGCGTCCAACGAGAAGGCCAAGCGGGAGCTCGGCTGGGAGCTCGCTCACCCGAGCTGGCGCGAGGGGTTCGCGTGGTGACCGACGCCCTGTTCGCCGAGCTACGGCCGCGGGCGTTCGCCATCGCCTACCGCATGCTCGGCAGCGTGGCCGAGGCCGAGGACGTCGTCCAGGAGGCGCTGCTGCGGCTGCACCGGGCGCTCGCGGCGGGCGCGTCGATCCGCTCGCCGCGGGCGTACGTGGCGACCGTCACGACCCGGCTGGCGATCGACGAGCTGCGCTCGGCCCGCGTGCGCCGGGATGCGTACGTCGGCGACTGGCTGCCCGAGCCGGTGATTACTCCGCCGAGCGACGACCCTGCCGTGCGGGCCGAGATGGCCGACTCGTTGTCCTTGGCCTTCCTGCTCCTGCTCGACCGCCTCTCGCCCGAGCAGCGGGCGGTGCTCCTGCTGCGGGACGTCTTCGACTACGGCTACGCGGAGATCGGGCAGATCGTCGGCAAGTCGCCCGACAACGTCCGCCAGTTGGCGGCTCGCGCCCGGCGCCACATCGACGGTCGCCGGCCGCGTTACGAGGCGTCCGCCGAGCGGCGCGACGAGCTCGCCCGGCGCTTCTTCGACGCGGCCCGGGACGGCGATCTCGCCGGACTCGAGGCGCTGCTGGCGGAGGACGTCGTGTTGCGCGGCGACGGCGGCGGCAAGGTTCCGGCCCTGGCGCGGGCCCTGCACGGCCGTCAGCGAGTCGCGCGAACGCTGGCCGCCTGGGCCCGCCAGGGTGCACGGATGCCGGGTGCCGGCTTCACGCCGGCCGGCGTCAACGGGCAGCCGGGGGCCCTGCTGCGCGACGGCGACGGGCGGCTGATCGGAGTGATGGCGCTCGAGATCGCCGGCGGGCAGGTCCAGGGCGTCAGCTCGATCGTCAATCCGGAGAAGCTCCGCCACATCGGCCCGCCGGCCGACCTGGGCGGGCTGCTGCGTCGCGCTCCGGCGGCCGGTGCGTGAGCGCCCACGGGTACGCTGGCCCGCATGCTGCTGAAGCTCTGGCCCGCGGTCTTGGCGGTCGCCACCGTCGTGACGTTCGCCGCTCCGGTGGCGCCCGGGGCCGCGGCCACGACGAGTCAGCAGCTGCTCGCGCGCAACCGCTCACTCTGGAGCTCCCAGCATCTCCAGAGCTACCGGTTCAGGCTGCGGATCACCTGCGACTGCACGGCGGCCGGCCGGCCGCAGGAGATCACCGTCCGTGGCGGTAAGCCCCATGGCGGGCGCCTCTTCGCCGGCCAGCTACAGACGTTCCCACAGATGTTCCGCCTGATCGGCCAGGTGCTTGCCGACCCGGCGTCCGAGGGCGCGACCGTCAGCTACGACCAGCGTCGGGGCTTCCCCCGCTTGGCTCGCCTCGATGCGATCACCTGGAGGGTCGACCGCTTCGAGGCGCTCTAATGGTCTGTCTAGCAAATACCTTGGTGTCTGGCGACGTCTGGACGCGCCTGGCGCCCCCCGGCGTCCGTCCACGTGCCACCAGCACGCCCGCGGACACCGGGTGGCGCCAGATCGCGCCCAGCCGCTCGCCAGCCACGCAAGCTGTTTCCGAGACAGACCACTAGTTCGGCCGGATGATGTCGTAGCGCCCGGCGCCGGCGTCGCCGTCGTGGCGCCAGGCGAAGAACGCCGTCTGCAGGCGCATACCGCCCGGGAGGTCGAGCGTACCCTGGCCGATCGCGTTGCCGGCCAACCGCACGGCGAAGTCGGACTCCTCGGTCTCCCACAGCTCGAGGCCGGCCCGCCGCTGGCGGCCGTCGCCGTCGTAGGCGGTCGACAGGCGCGGATCCCCGATCGGGTGCGGCGCCGGGGGTGTGCCACGCACGATGAAGCCCTCGAGCTCCTCGGCCTCGTGGTCCTTGGCCCGCGCCGGACGCCGCGCCCGGAGCGTGACGGCAAGCTCGTCGTCAATCCACGCCGCGATCGCCCGTGCCAGCCCGAAGCGCTTCCACGTGCGGGCCGGCGGCGCCGCGACAACCGCGTGGCCGAGGCAGTCGATCTCCCTGCCGGCCGTATGTCCGCGGGCGTGGCAGACCCACTCGCGCGTCCCGTCGGCGAACACCGCCGGCTCGCCAAGTCGCTCGAACGCCAGCTCGAGACGATCTTCGTCGGCCACGAGCCAGCCGTCGCCGTTTGCGTCGACGCGGAGCGCCGGCCCGGCGATCGTCTCCCCGCCCCGGCAGAGCAGCACGCCCGCGTCGCTGCGGATCAGCCCGGCTTGCGTCTCGTCGCCGAAGCCGAGGGTGACCTGCTCGGTCAACGGTGAAGCCTGTCCTGGTCGACGTCGATCGCCTGGCCGTCGACGTCGTAGACCTCCGGGTCGGGCCGGCCGCGCCGGCGGCCGCCGCCACCGAGGTACGCGAGCAGACGGCCGGCGTAGTGGCGGATCACCAGGAGTCGGACCAGCGCCCGCGTCGGTGGTGCCAGGAGCAGGGCTCCGGCCACGTCGGTGACGAAGCCGGGGACGATCAAGAGCGCCCCGCCGACGAAGACGAGCGCCCCGTCGAGTGCCTCGCGCGCCGGCGGCCGGCCGGCGGCCAGGGCGGCGCGTAGGTCGGCCAGGACCGCGCGTCCCTGCGAGCGGATCAGGCGGACGCCGATCAGCGAGGTCCCGACGAGGGCGGCGGCCGTCCACAGCACGCCGATCCACTCGGCGACGACGATGATCACGTACAGCTCGAGGATCGGCAGGCCGACCACGATGGCGAGGAGGAGGAGTGGCATTGGCCTAAGGCTACGCTGCGGCTAGACTGGACGGATGGTTACAGTCGAAGAGGTCGAAGAAGCCCTGACGAACGTGATCGATCCCGAGCTCGGGCTCGACTTCGTCGAGCTCGGTCTGATCTACGGCATCGAGATCGACGGCACCGAGGTCCACGTGACCTTCTCGCTGACGTCTCCCGGCTGCCCGATCGGGCCGCAGGTGAGCGAGCAGATCGACGAGTTCGTCGGCGAGCTCGACGGGGTCGACACGGTCGCGTCGTCGATGGTGTTCACGCCGCCGTGGACACCCGAGCGGATGAGCGACGACGCCAAGTTCGCGCTCGGCTTCTAGTGGTGTGTCTCGCAAATACCTTGGCGTCTGGCGGCGTCTGGACGCGCCTGGCGCCACCCGGCGCCCGCCCACGTGCCACCAGCACGCACGCGGACACCGGGCGGGGCCAGATCACGCCCAGCCACTCGCCAGACACCTAAGTTATTTCCGAGACACACCACTAGCCGTAGCTCCGCTCCAGCTTCGCGATCGTCCCCGCCAGGGTCGGGCCGCCCGGTCGCAGGTGCCACGTCACCGCGACGCGGCCGCTTGACCCCGCCAGGGCCAGCGCACCTCCGGCGATCCGCCCGGAGCTCGCGCGCAGGCCGCTGATCGAGCTCGGAACCGGCCAGGCGAGCCGCGTCCCGGTCGGCGCCGACCAGGTCAGCGTCGCCCCGCCGCGTCGCGCCCGGAGCGTGAACGAGACGAGCCCGTGGGCCGTCGGCGCCCGCGTGATCGACGTCACCTTGCCCGGCATGAGCCAGCCGCCGGGCACCGCCCCGAGCAGGACCACGCGGCCCTGGTCGTCGTCGCGAACGAGCATGTTGCGGATCAGCGCGACCAGCTCGCCCGAGTAGGTGCCGTGGGGTGTCAGATTGGCCGCGCTCGAGCGCTTCCCGCCCGGGCGGATGTCGGTCTCGAACCCGCCGAGCGTGCCGGTCGCGTGGGCGAGCTCGGCGTAGAGTCCGTTGACGACCGCCGCCTGGTCGCCGCGCTCGAGCTCGGTTTCGAAGATGCGAAAGCCGGTGTAGTCGTGGAGCATGCCGGCGTAGGTCGCGATCCCCTCTCGGAAGCCGGCCCGAGCCCGACGGATCGTCGCCGTGACGACCGGGTCGGTCGGGGCGAGCGGCCCGTCCGGGTAGGCGACCCACCAGTTGCCCCAGTCGCGGCCCCCGGGCCGGTCGAGCGCCGGCGGAACCGCGCCGTCGTTGCCGGCCGCCGCCGTCCGCGTGGCCTGCGCGACGCGCGTGCGCAGCCGCGCCGCCACGCCCGCCCACGTCCCCGCCAGATCTGTGCGCCCGGCAACCCGCGCCAGCTCGACGGCCGCGTCCATCCCGGCGACGGCCCAGAAGTCGTCGCCGGCCAACCGTCCGGCGACGTACTCGTTGTCGCCAGGGTTCCCGGCCGGGAGCAGGCCGTCCCCCAGCAGGTCGAGCCACGCCACGGCGCGGCCGACGGCCGGCAGTTCGGCCGTCGCGAAGGCGGCGTCGCCGGTCAGCTCGGCGTGCCGGCCGAGCGCCCACAGCGCCTGGCCGAAGCCGTCGTACTGCCCCGACCGGCTGATGAAGAGGCCGTCGGGCTGTTGCCACGACGCGAAGTACGCGAGGTTCTCGCCCGCCGGTTCGCGCAGGCCGTCGAGGTCGAGCGCGTTCGTCATGATCGCCGCGTCGCGCAGCCAGAAGGCGTGGTACTGGAGGTCGTTGACGGTCTGCACCCAGTCGCCGGACGCCAGCCGGTAGCGGCTCGTGAGGATCTGCGTCAGGCTCGCCTCGTACGCGTCGGTCACCGCCTGCTCGGGCAGACGCAGCGCCAAGCCCTGACCGAGCGCGGCATCGAAGCTCCGGTGGACGGCCCGACGAGCCACCGCCCAGCCGAGGCGGGGGATTGGCGTTCGGCTCGGTACGGACGCAAGCTCGAAGTCGAGCGTCGCGGACCGCCCGGGCGCAAGCGTCCGGGTGTAGCTCACCCGCACGCAGACGTGCGTACGCCCCAGGCAGCGCGCTGGCGTCGCCACCGCCGGCCGCGGCCCAGGCGCCAGCAGCGCGAACGTCTCGCCGTCGCGCACGATGGCGTCGCCCGACAAGCTCCAATGCTGTGCCGCCCCGCCCGGCTGGGCGTAGAGTCCGTTCTCCGTCCCCGCCGGCGCGAGGTAGCGGAAGTCGGGCGCCCCGAGCGCGTTGAGCCCCGCGCCGCCGCTGCGGCGCACCGAGACCGCCCAGTCGGCGCGCTGGGTAGTCGCCGCGAGGTTGCGGATCCGGACGCGTACGAAGTCGACGGCGACGCCGTCCACCGGTGTCGCCAGCATCGTCACCGTGTAGTCGACGCCGGCCTGGCGCTGCGACGACGCGATGATCGGATAGCGGCCGCCGTCGACCAGGCTCCGCTGCGGCTGGTCGTAGGCGTGCAGCTTCGGGCCGAAGGCGAAGTCGAGCTCGCCGAAGCCGGTGTAGATGCCGCCCTCCGGGGTGATCTCCGACCCGGCGAACAGGCCGGGTACGGCGAGTTGATCCGTCGGCGTGGCGACGAAGCTCCACCGGGCCCCGGCGCTCGCCGGCCAGGCGGCGGCCGCGAGCGCCGCCAGCCCGAGCGCCGCCCTCACTCCGGCGGCTGCCCCTTCGGACGACGCGCCCGGGTGCGGAGCTTGGGCTTCGTCGTCGCGCCGTCGACCTGGGCGCGCGCGAGGGCGACGAGCGCGTCCCTCTCGGCGGCGATCGCGTCGCCGATCACGTCGATGTCCGGCAGGGCGTCGAAGTCGCCGAGAAGGCCGAAGTTGAGCGCGCCGTCGTAGGACATGATCGCGATCGCCAACGCGTGGTCGCGCGGCAGGAAGGCGATCGGAAAGACCTCCTCAAGCTTGTGGCCGAGCACGTAGAGGGGGAACTGCGGACCGGGCACGTTGGTGACGATCAGGTTGAACAGCCGCGTCGAGAAGTTGAGCCGCGAGGCCTGGGCGAGGATCGTCGGCGGGGCGAAGTCCTGGACGCCGGCGATCACCTCGGCACCGAGCGCCTGCTTCGATTCCTTGAGGCCGCGCATCGCGGCGGCGACGACGCCGAGCCGGGTCAGCGGATCCGCGACGTACACCGGCAGGGCTCCGCGCATCACGGCGATCTTGTTGCCGATCTGGCCCCGCTCGTGGTCGGCGCGGACCGATACCGGGACGAGGGCCCGCAACTCGAGTCCCTCTGCCCGCACGCCGCGTCCCTGGAGCCAGGTCCGCAGCGCGCCCGAGACCACCGACAGGACGACGTCGTTGACCGTCCCACCGAACGCGTTCTTGATCAGCTTGAAGTCGTCGAGTCGGCAGCTGACGCCGACAAAGCGGCGGTGCGGACCGATCTCGACGTTCAGCGGCGTCGACGGCGCCGGGTTGAGCGTGATCCAGACGACCTCGGCGATCCCCTCGATGGCCTCGCGCAGCGTCGCCACTGCCCGCTCGGGATGCAGCGCGGCGTCGAGCGCCCCCGCCGTGACGGCGGCGCCTGCGTTGACCGCCCCACGCAGCCCCGCCGCCAGCAGTCCGGCGGTTCCGGGCTCCGAGTGCGGCCGCCACGGGTCACCGGAGTTCGGGATCTCCGGCGGCTCGGGTGTCAGGTCGAAGAGCACGGTGGCCAAGTCGACGCCGGCGATCCCGTCGATGACCGAGTGGTGGGTCTTCCACAGCAGCGCGAAGCGGTTGTCGTCGAGCCCCTCGATGAACCAGATCTCCCAGAGCGGCTTGGACCGATCGAGCTGCTGGGAGACGACGCGCGCCAGCAGCCGCAGCAGCTGCTCGCGGTTGCCGGGCGCCGGCAGCGCCGTGTGGCGGAGGTGGTACTCGAGGTTGAAGCTGGCGTCGTCGACCCATACCGGGCGGCCGCTGTCGATCGCCGTGTGGGCGAGCTTCTGCCGGTAACGCGGGACGAGGTGCAGCCGTCCGCGGACCTGGTCGCAGAGATCCTCCATCGTCGGCGGCGGGCCGCTGAAGATCGCGAGGCCGCCGACGTGCATGTGCGACGTCGGTCCCTCCTGATGCAGGAAGGACGCGTCGACGGCGCTTAGACGGTCGAGGTGTTGCTGGGCCATCCGGATCCTCCTCTTCGACGCCTAGCCTAGCCCCTCGGCGGGGTGTTCGCTCGCACCACCGACCGGCCGCCGCCGGCTGCGACGTGACTGGCGGACCGGGCCCGATCTCGCGCCGAGGCGGCTCCCTACAATTAGGCTCGAATGTCGACCGCCACCACGACCGTCGAGAAGGTTCTGCTCGCGGCACCACGCGGCTACTGCGCCGGCGTCGATCGGGCTGTCCAGACCGTCGAGCGCGCGCTCGAGCTGCACGGGCCGCCGGTCTACGTGCGCAAGGAGATCGTGCACAACAAGCACGTCGTCGCCCAGCTGCGCGAGCGCGGGGCGATCTTCGTCGACCAGGAGACCGAGGTCCCGGTCGGGGCGGTCACCGTCTTCTCGGCCCACGGCGTGGCTCCGAGCGTCCACGCCAACGCCGCCGCACGCGGGCTGCGGACGATCGATGCGACCTGCCCGCTGGTGACCAAGGTCCACGTCGAGGCGCGGAAGTTCGCCGCCGACGGCTACACGATCGTGCTGATCGGCCACGACGGGCACGAGGAGGTCGAGGGGACGATGGGGGAGGCGCCCGAGAACATCGTGCTCGTCCAGACCGAGGCTGACGTCGACGGCCTCGAGGTGCCCGATCCGGCCCGGGTCGCGTTCATCAGCCAGACGACGTTGTCCGTCGACGAGACAGCTTCGATCATCGCTCGCCTGCGCGAGCGCTTCCCGCTGATCGCCCAGCCGCGTACAGACGACATCTGCTACGCGACGACCAATCGCCAGGCGGCGGTCAAGCAGATGGCGCCGCTCTGCGACCTCCTGCTCGTGATCGGGTCGCGCAACTCGTCGAACTCCCGGCGGCTCGTCGACGTGGCCCGCGACTACGGGTCCGAGTCGCATCTGATCGACAACGAGGGCGAGGTGCAGGAGGACTGGCTCGAGGGCAAGCGCGTCGTCGGCATCAGCTCGGGGGCGAGCGCTCCGGAGGAACTCGTCGAGCGGCTGGTGGCGTTCTTCCGCGACCGTGGCGTCACCGATATCAGCGAGTTCGCGGTCATGCAGGAGGACGTCCGCTTCATGCTGCCCAAGCCGATCCGCCCCGACCGGCCGAGCTGAAGCATCAGCGTGTGCGCACGCTGATCGTCTCCGACCTCCATCTCGGCACGCACACCGGCGCCGATGTGCTCCGCCGGCCGCCGGCGCTCGCGGCGCTGGTGGCCGCTCTGGACGGCGTCGACCGGCTCGTGTTGCTGGGCGACGTCGTCGAGCTTCGCAGCGGGCCCGTCGGTCGGGCGCTCGCGGCGGCGCGGCCGGCGCTGGAGGCGCTCGGGCGTGTGCTCGGCCGGCGCGGCGTGGTCATCGTCCCGGGCAACCACGACCACGCGCTGATCGCGCCCTGGCTCGAGCGGCATGAGCTCGGCCTTGGCGTGGAGGAGCGCGTCGGGCCGGGTGAAGCCTCCCCGACTGCGGCGGCGCTGGCGGGAATCCTCGGCGGGCCGGTCGAGCTCGCCTATCCAGGCGTCTGGGTACGTCCGGATGTCTACGCGACACACGGCCACTACCTCGACTGCCACATGACCGTGCCCACGTTCGAGCGGCTGGCGATCGGCGCGACCGGTCGGGTCGCCGGGTCGCCGGTCGGCGGCCCGTGCCGACCTGAGGAGTACGAGGCGCTCGTCGCACCGGTCTACGCCTGGCTCCATGCGATGGCGCAGGGCGCTCGCGTCGGGGCGGTCAACGGCTCAGGGTCGGCGCGCGCCTGGCGTGCCCTGTCGGCGCCCGGGAGCCGGCCGCGGCTGCGCGCACGGGCGCTCGGCGCCGCCTTCCCGCTGGCGGTGGCGGCGCTCAACCGCGCCGGACTCGGACCGTTGCGCAGCGACCTCTCCGGGGACGCGCTCCGCCGCGGCCGGCTCGAGGCGATGGCGACCGTGGTCGAGCGACTCGGGATCGACGCCCGGCATGTCGTCTTCGGCCACACCCACCGGACGGGCCCGCTCGCCGGCGACGCCGCGACGGAATGGTCGACGGTGGCGGGGACGCGGCTGGTCAACTGCGGCAGCTGGGTGCTCGAGACGCACCTCATGACGCGCGTCGCCGCCGAGTCGCCGTACTGGCCGGGTGGGTGTGTCGTCGTCGACGCCGACGGCCCGCCGCGGCTGCGGCGCCTGCTCGGCGGGGTTGACTTGAGCGAGCTCGGGAGCCGATGAGGCGCGGGGGTCGAACGGACCGAGCGTCACGCACCTCGGTCCCCGGGTCCCCGGGCGGTCGCAACCGCGACGTGCCCGTGACCTAGGCCCGCCCCGCCGAGGAGTCTCAGCGATCGTGCCCGAGCCATCGCCTGGGGCGCTCCGGCCGGCGGACGGGACGGAATCACCGGCTCGTCAGGCGGCGCGGCGCGTGCTGCTCGCCGCATAGGCGGCGGGACGGCGGTCGGCGAGGTGGGACAGCTCCTCGCGCGCGGCTTCCACGGCAGCGCGGGCGTCGATGCGGGCCAGGGCGACACCCGCCCGGCCTCCGGTGCTGGCCAGAACCCGGCCGTCTGGGTCGACGACCTTGGCCTGGCCCGGGAAGCGCAGGCGACCGAACCGGCCGCAGTGGTTGGCCGAGACCCAGACCACCTGGTTCTCCACGGCGCGGGCCTGGTCGAGCAGGTTGAAGTGGCGCACCTGCCGGTCGTCGCGCATCCGGCGAGCAGGCCGCCGGCGGCACACGGGCCAAGCCGCCAGGCAGGCCACGATCTCCGCC
The DNA here is from genome assembly GCA_963742705.1 of uncultured Solirubrobacterales bacterium. Taxonomy (GTDB): domain Bacteria; phylum Actinomycetota; class Thermoleophilia; order Solirubrobacterales; family Solirubrobacteraceae; genus Palsa-513. Next base: position 10,150 of record CAVUMZ010000012.1, read on the forward strand.
CCGTCGAGCGCCAGGGTTCGAGCTGCTTCAGGGAAGACCTTGTCGTAGCAGATGAGCATGCCCAGACGACCGACCGGAGTCTCGAAGGCGGCGAATCCCTCACCGGGCCTGAAGATGTCGCGCTCGCCGGCGGGGAGGTGAACCTTCCGATGGTGGCCGAGAATTCCGTCGCCACTCAGGCAGACAGCACTCGAGAACGGTCCTCCGGGCGCCGCTTCGGTGTAGCCGATGCATATCACCGCCGGCCCCGCCGCCCGCGCCAGGCGGGCGAAGACCTCGGCGTGCCTGGGCAGCGCCGGAGGCGCGGTGCCCGGCGGCGGCGGATCCCCAGGCCGGCCCTCGTGGATGTAACCGCCCAGCGTCGTCTCCGGAAAGACGATCAGGGTCGCGCCGCGGGCCCGGGCCCACCGGAGTGTTTGCTCGACCTGCTCGACGCACGCGTCGATGTCCCGGCCGAACGGCGCGGCCACCGCGGCCACCGCCGGTCCCCCCGCCGCCCGGCCCCCGTAGCGCGTCATTCCCACGCTTCACATCTTCCAGCGTGCCGGGCCGCGCTACCAGGACCGCGTGTCCACAATTTCAGGTCGGTCACTCGACACGACGGCTCGGTGCAGTCGCCCCGTCCCGACTCACCCGACGAGGTATGTCTCGCAGATCACTCCCGCGGTCCGGCGCAAGGTCGCGACGCGGAGCGGACGGTACCCTTGCGTCATCGCCGCGCGCGTCCTGATCACCGGTGCGACAGGGTTCGTCGGCGGCCGACTCGCTGACGAGCTCGCCCGGTCCGGTGCGTCCGTGCGCTGCCTCGTGCGTGACCGCGCCCGGGCGACCCGGCTCGAGGCGGCCGGTTACGAGCTGCACACCGGAGACGTCGTCGACGCACCGAGCCTGGTCGGCGTCGGGGAGGGGATCGACGTCGCGTACTTCCTGATCCATGCGATGGCCGGTGGCCCCGGCTTCGAGGAGCGCGAGCGCCAGGGCGCCCGCAACTTCGCCGCGATGGCCAAGCGCGATGGCGTCCGGCGTGTGATCTATCTCGGCGGCCTCGGCGAGGAGACCGCATCCAAGCACCTGCGCAGCCGCCACGAGGCCGGCAGAATCCTCGGCGAGGAGGGACCGCCGCTGACGTACTTCCGCGCGGCGATGGTAGTCGGCGCCCGCAGCGAGTCCTACCGCACGCTGCGCTACCTCGTCCGCCGGCTGCCGGTGATGATCGCCCCGGCCTGGCTGAAGACGGCGACCCAGCCGATCGGCATCGACGATGTCCTCGAGTACCTGCGCCGCGCGCCCGACATCGCTGCGTCGGAGGGACGCGAGGTTCAGATCGGCGGGCCTGACGTCCTCTCCTACGGGGAGATGCTCGACCGGATGGCCCTGGCCATGGGCCGGCGGCCGCGACCGCAGGTGCCGGTGCCGTTCGTCACGCCCTGGCTGTCGGCGCTCTGGCTCGGCCTCGTCACGCCTGTCGACACGAAGGTGGCCCGCCCGCTCGTGGAGGGGCTGACCACAGCGACCGTGGTCACTGACCCGACCGGCGCCGCGCCGTTCGGGATCGCCCCGCTGTCGTTCGACGCGGCCCTGAAGCGCGCCCTCGACGAGGATGACTCGGGCTGACGGGGTTCAGACGAACTTGGCGTCGAGGTCGGCGAGGAACGCCGCCGACAGACGTTCGAACTCCTCCAGGCTGAGCCGGATCGAATCGCCGATGCCGAGCTTCAGCACCGACTCGCCCGCAATCAGGGTGATCACCTTGTTGCCGCGCAGGACACCGTCGTTGTTGATCAGCGACTCGACCAGGAGCTCGACCTCGTTGAGCGGGTTGCCGTGCTTGCCGGTCACCACGCGCAGCCGGTGCACGAAGTACCGGTCGAGGGCGAGCGTCAGGTGGTTGAGGAAGAGCGGCTCGAACTCCCCGAGCCCCGCGGCCACGTCGGCGTCGGACGTGTCGATCGCGGCGACCAGCTGCTTGTACGCCGCGAGTTGCCGGTCGATCGCCGACCGGGCGTGATCGAGCTCCTCCTGGTTGTAGGTCTTGCGGCCGAGCATGGCTGGCGTCCTTTCGTCGTCGGTGGGCAAGCACCGTTAAGACGGGCGGCCGTGGCCGAATTCGACAGTCCGGCCCCGACCGGGGTCCCCCGGTATAGTCACCCGTCGACGCTGACGACCTGGAAGGGGTTCACGTGGATGTGAGTCCGTGTGAACTTCCTGTGTACGCGGTTCACTCAATCCGGTGCCGT
>CAVUMZ010000013.1:0-180752 GCA_963742705.1 uncultured Solirubrobacterales bacterium
GCGTCACCTCTCCCGGATCGCCGAGCGAGAGGCGCATCTTCGCCAAGCCGAGGCGCATGCGTCCCTTGATCGTGCCGATCGGGGCACCCAGCATAGTGGCGATCTCGGTGTGTGTGAAGCCGCCGAAGTAGGCAAGCTCGATGACCTGACTCTGCTCGTGGGGCAGGCCGCTCATCGCCGCGCGGATCTCGCGCGACTCTTCGCGGCGGGCGGCCTCGACCTCGGTGTTCTCCGGGGCCTCGAAGCGCTCCTCGATGCCCTCGTCGCTCGCCCTCCGGCGATCGTGGACGATGCCGCGGCGCAGGGCGTCGATCGCCCGGTTGTGGACGATGCCGAGCGTCCACGTGCGGACGCTGCCGCGCGTGCGGTCGTAGCGGGCGCCGCTGCGCCAGAGTGACAGGAACGCCTCCTGGACGACGTCCTCGGCGACCCCGCGCTTGCCGGTCATGCGGAAGGCGAGCGAGAAGGCGGCGCTGCAGTGGCGCTCGTAGATCAACTCGAAGGCCATCGTCTCGCCCTGGCGGACGAGCTGCATCAGATCCTCGTCGGCCAGCTGCCGCAGGCCCACCAGTGCTGTCTCACCCTTGGAACGGCTAGTGCGTGGCATGCCAACTGTTACGCCGACCCGCCGGCTGCGGATCAGCGCCGGCCGGTCAGCCGGCGCGCCTCGCCGGCGATGTCCTGCGCTGTGCGCTCCGCCATGTCGCGCAGGTCGCCGATGCTGGCGGCCGGCCGGTCGCGCTGGCGCTGGCGCACGCGCAGCACGACGAGCGCCGCACCGGCGGCCGTGCCGGCGACGAGGGCGGTCGCGGCCGGCACCCAGTTGCGCGGATCGCGCATCGAGGCCAGCTCCCACCCCTCGAGCTCGTCAGCCGCGAGCTCGGAGATCGTGCGCAGGGTGGTCTCGAGGCGCGCGACCAGCTCCTGGGGCGGCTCGACCGGGGCGAACGCCCGGGCCAGCAGGGACTCGAGGTTGACGGCTTCGGTCATCGCTGGGCCTCAGACGCCAGAACACCCTCGAGCTGCTTGATCGCCCGGTGGATCAGCACCTTGGTGGCCCCGTCGGTGCGCCCGAGCGCCCGGGCGATCTCGCGGTTGTCCATGCCGAGGGCGAAGCGCATGATCAGCGCCTCGCGACGATCGTCGGGCAGCTCGTCGACCGCCGCCAGCACCCGCTTGAGCTCGTCGCGTCCGGCCACCAGCTCCTCGGTCGTGTGGGCCGCGGCGATCGGCGAGCCCTCGTCGAGCGGGCTCTGGGGCTTGCGCGCCCGGTCGCGATAGAGGTTCGCCGCCAGGTTGTGGGCGATGCGGATCAGCCAGGGCCGCAACGGCCGGCCGTCGGACTCGCGCTGGGCACGCTCGAAGTGGCGGTAGGCCTGGAGGAACGTCTGCTCGGTTACGTCCTCGGCGTCGTGGTGGTTGCCGATCCGATAGTAGGCGTAGTTGTAGACGTCCCGCAGATGCGCCCGGTATAGGTCTGAGAACTCCGCGTCGAGCTGCGCCTTGCCCTTGGTTGGCGGCTCGGACACCCATCGCAGACTATCCAGTCGGTCAGGCGACCCGAGCCCGGCTGCGACCGTGGTGAGTCGCGACCGGCGGGCGCCCCGGCGGCTCACCGCCGAGCCACTCCCACTGCAGCTCGACGCACGGCCAGACGCGTTGGGTGACGGTGGCTGCCAGCCCCGGGGACGGGTGCTCGGTACGGCGAAAGGTCAACGGCCGCCCGGCCCGGACGCGCACGCGGCACGGACGGATCAGCAAGCCCCGGCGGACGCGATCGGTGCCGATCACGGCGACCGGGACGACGGGGGCGCCGGTCTCGAGCGCGAGGCGGCCGACGCCGCGGCGCGGCGCGCGCAGCGGCCCACGGCGGACGCGCGTGCCCTCGGGGAAGATGACGACGCAGTCGCCGCGCTCGAGGATCGCCCGCGCGGTCGCCATCGACTGCCTGTCGCCGGTCTCGCGCTCGACCGGGAAAGCGCCGAGCTGGTTCAGCAGCCAGGCCTGGGAGCGCCGCTCGAACAGCTCCTTCTTGGCGACGAAGTAGACCGGCCGGCGGGTCAGCATGGCGATCACGAACGGATCGAGGAAGCTCCGGTGATTGGCGGCGAAGATCACCGGACCCGTCTTCGGGACGTGCTCCATGCCGATCCGGCGCATGCGGAAGTAGACGTGGAAGAACGGCTGGAGGACCGCCCGGACGACCCAGTACAGCGCGAGGTTGACGCCGCGCTTCAGCGCCCGACCGTGGTAGGGGTCGGGGTCGTACTCGCGCGGCCTGCGCCGCGCCGCTGGAGCCGGACCTTTCGTCGCTTGGGCCATCTGGGTGCATACCCGCCGGCGCGGGTCCCGTTACAGTCCCTGGGAGCCATGGTGATCGATCGGACTCAGACGTTCCGCGGGGCGCTGGCCGGAGCCGCGGCGGCGGCCGTGTGGGCGGCTCAGACGCCGCTCGACAAGCGCGTCTTCGGGGTCGCCTACGACGACGTCGAGCTGCTCGGCAAGGCGTTCACCCGGCGGCGGGCCTGGCGGGCGATCGGACTCGCCGTCCACCTCCAGAACGGCGCCCTGTTCGGCGCCGTCTACGCCAACGTCGCTCCGAGCGTGCCGCTCCCGTCGTGGTCGCGTGGGCCGCTCGCCGGCCTGATCGAGAACTTCGCCACCTGGCCGCTGACGGCCGTCTCCGACCGCGTCCATCCGGCGCGCGACGATCTGCCCAAGCTGGCCGGGTCCGGCCGGGCCCTGGCCCAGGCTACGTGGCGCCACCTGCTCTTCGGCATCGTCCTCGGTGAGCTCGAGCGTCGTCTGAACTCCGAGGCCCGCGACGAGCCGGAGCCGTGGGCTCACGTCATCTCGAGCAACGGCCACGGCAACATCGAGCACGCCGCCGTCCTGCGGTAGTGGTCTAGCGTCACGGCAGTCCACCGCCGGAGTAGCTCAGTTGGTAGAGCAATCGCCTTGTAAGCGATAGGTCAGGGGTTCGAGTCCCCTCTCCGGCTTGCGAGGTTTCGCCGCCGGCCGCCGCAATCCAGCAGGAGGAACGTGTTCGTCGTCGCGGTGCTGATCTACCCGGTCGTGCTCGGCCTGCTGTGCGTCGGCGCCGGGCTCCTCGTCGAGCGCCTGAGTGGCGGGCTTCTCCCGGGCGCGCTGCTGGCGGCCGTCGGCGCCGCGGCCCTGATCGGCCTCTCGCAGTGGACGACCTACGTCCCGGCGCTCGCCCCGCTGACGCCCTGGGCGATGGTGCTGGCCGCGGGCGCCGGATTCGCCGTCGGCCGCCGCCGGGCGGCGGCGCTCGTGACCGGGGTCCGCGGCCACGGCTGGGCCGTCGCGGCCACGGTCGGCGGCTATGTGCTCGCCGCGGCGCCGGTCCTGTTCGCCGGGCGCGTGACCTTTGCCGCCTACAACGTCCTGCCCGACTCGGCCCTGCACCTGATCGGCGCCGACTACCTGATCCACCACGGCCAGTCCTACGGCCACCTCGACCTGACCAACTCCTACGGCCAGTACATCCGCGGCTACTTCGCCAGCAGCTACCCGTCCGGGTCGCACACCCTCTTCGGCGGCAGCGCCGCGCTCGTGCCCCTGCCGCTGATCTGGGCGCTTCAGCCGTACTGCGCCTGCCTCCTGGCGATCGCCGTCGGTCCGGCCTGGGTGCTGGCACGGCGGTTCGGCCTGCGGGGCGCATGGGCGGCGCTGGCCGGCGTGACCGCGAGCCTGCCGGCGCTCGTCTACGGCTACGCCCTGCTCGGATCGATCAAGGAGCTCGCGGCCCTCCCGCTGATCCTCACCCTCGGGGCGCTGGTCGCCGACCGGCGCGACGCCGACATCGACACCGGCACCGGGGCCGGGCCCGGGCCCGGGCGGGAGGCTCGAGGGGCGGTGCCGTTCGCGCTGGTGGCGGCCGGCGGCGTCTCCTCCCTCGGCGTCGCGTTCAGCGCCTGGGCGGCCGCGGCCGCGCTCGTCCTGGCCGCCCGGCTCTACGCCGACGTCCGGGCCGGACGCCGGCGCCGGGCCGGGGCGGTGCTGTACGTCGGCGCCGGACTCGTCGCCGGGCTCACCGCCGCCTGGCCGACATGGATCGACGTCCCCGGGTCGCTCCAGGCCGCTGAGGCGATCGCGGCGACGCCGAACCCGGGCAACCTCTACACGCCGCTGCACTCCCAGCAGATCTTCGGGACGTGGCTGACGGGCAGCTATCAGCTCGTGCCGGGCGGGTGGACGACGGACACCCTGATCGCGGTCACAGCGCTCGCGGCGCTCCTCGGCATCGGCTATGCCGTTCGCCGCCGGGCGCTAGCCCTCGCCGGCTGGACGGCCCTCGGGCTGGCGGTCTGGATCGGACTGACGGCCTACGGCCAGACGTGGACCGACGCGAAGATCCTGATGCTCACCTCGCCGATCGTCCTGCTGCTCGCCTGGGGCGGCGTGGCCGGCCTGCGCGGGTCGCGACTGGCGCGTGCGGCGCCGCTGCTCGGGCTGGCGCTGGCCGGCGGCGTGCTCGCGTCCGACGAGATGCAGTACCGGGCGACCGACCTCGCGCCGACCGCCCGGTACGCCGAGCTCGCCTCGCTCGACGGCCGTTTCGGAGGGGGTCCGACCTTGTTCCCCGACTTCGACGAGTGGTCGCTGTACGTCCTGCGGCGGATCGACGTCGGCGGGCCGAACTTCGTCTACCGCCCGTCGGCGGTCGCGGCGATCGCGCCCAACCACGGCGATCCGGTCGACCTCGACGCCGTCAGCGCGGCGGCCCTCCGCGCTTATCCGCTGATCGTCACCGGGCGCGATCCGGCGGCCAGCCGGCCACCGGCGGCCTACCGCCTGCTCTGGGAGGGGACCTACTACGAGGTCTGGGGCCGGCGCCCGAGCGCCCCGGCGGCACACGCCCACCTCGGGCTCGACGCGACCCAGCCGGCGCCGTGCGGGCCGATCCGAGCGGATCGCCGCCGTCGCCCGGTCGCAGGGGACGCGGCTGGTGTTCGCGGCCGCGCCCGAGATCCTCCCGCTCGACGTGCCGGCGTCCGCGCCGGTCGCCTGGCAGCGGCCGACGGAGCCGCAACTGGGCGTCCTGATCCGCCGCACCGGCGCCCTGCGCGCGAGATTCACGGTCCCCTCCGCCGGCGTCTGGAGCCTGTGGCTCCAGGGCGAGATCATGCCGACGGTGAACCTCGGCCTCGACGGCCGGCATCTGACCAGCGTCGGCGGCCAGCTGCGCGGGAACGTCTTCAACCCGGACACGCTGCCGCCGATCGAGCTGCCGCTCGCGGCCGGCGCGCATGTCCTGACGATCACCCGCGGCGGGTCGACGCTCGCCCCGGGCGACCGCGGGTCGGCCGCGCTGACCGCCGCCTTCCTGACGCCGGCCGAGGCCGGGACCTCGGCCCGCCTCGGGGCGATCGCCCCGGCCGCCTGGCGGTCGCTGTGCGGACGGCGGCTCGACTGGGTCGAGACCGGGCCGAGCTAGTGCACGAGCCGCTGGATCTGGTGCGCGTCGGCCTGCTGGAGCTCGTTCGGCGGGGGCCGGAAGTTCACGAGCGAGCCGTAGGCGAGCACCATGTAGACGCCGAGCGCGAGCGTCGCCACCCGCAGGTGCGGCCGCTTGGCCAGCGCGGCGAACGGGAGCAGCCAGAGCACGTACCAGGGCGCCTGCCAGCTGAGCACGACCACGAGCACGAGCATGGCGACGGCCGCCGGGACGATCCAGTCGCCGTGGCGGCGACGGGCCCAGAGCGCGCAGAGTCCGACCGCGGCGAGCAGGACGCCGGATAGCACCGTGCGCATGCCGGCCGTCTCGCCGCCGAGCCCGATCCAGGCGCCGAGCAGGTTGGGCAGGCCGACGGTGGTCACGAGGTTGCTCTGGACGCCGAGATCGGGGATGTTCGCCCCGAAGGCGGCGTAGCTGGCCGCGGCGACGGCGAGCGCTCCGACAGCCATGCCGGCTGCCAGCCACCGGCGCCGGGGGGCGACGACGAGCAGGATCGGGGCGAGCAGCGCGGCCGGGAGCTTGATCGCGCAGGCGGCGACGAGCGCGAGGCCGCAGGCGAAGTGGAGCCAGCCGGCCCGCGCCGCCGGGCCGGTCAGCCGCTGCCGCCACGCCGACGTCGACGCCGGCGGCCGCGCGCCGTGCGCGAGCCCGGCCGAGAACGACCGCGACCGGGCACGGAGCAGCAGGTAGACGGCGACCATCGCCAGCAGCACCATCAGGACGTCGTTGTGGTCGCCGCCGAGCCCCCAGACGAGGACGGGCGGGTTGAGCCCGACGAGCACGACGGCCCGGGCGGGATCGCGGTGCAGGAGCTCCGCGCAGCGCCAGAGCAGGTAGAGGCTGCCGAGGCTGGCCAGCATCAGCATCGCCTTGAAGGCCCAGAACGACACGACGATGCCGAGCGGGACGAGCGCGAAGGTCAACAGCGTGAACAGCGGCCCGTAGGGACTCAGCAGGTGGTGCCAGTTGCTGAGGGCGTAGGCGGGATCTCCGTGCGGCTCGAGCGCCGGGATCGTGACATAAGGGTTGAGGCTGTGGACGATCTCCATGCGGCCGTAGTTGACGTAGTTGAAGACGTCGGTCAGCGGCAGCGGCGGCGCCAGGAGGAAGATCACGTGCACGGCGAGGATCGCCGCGACGATCCAGCGCCGGCGCAGGCGCGGGGCGTAGACGAACGCCACCAGGTAGGCGGCGTACATGGCGACGATCGTGACGTCGAAGACGCGCGTCCGCGTCGTCGTCGACGCGCCGAAGGGCCAGACGTCGCGCAGCGGCCCCGACAGCCAGCGGGGGAAGTAGCCGGGGGAGCTCGGGGGCGAGAGCAGGCCGGGCGGGGCGGCGATCACGGCGACGGCGACGAGGCAGCCGCCGACGACGGCGACGAGCCCGAGGGCCCCGAGGGCGAGCGCGGGAGGCGCCGGGGTCGGGCCGCGGCGCAGCCGGGCGGCCGGGCTGCGGCGCGCGCTGGGCGCGGGCGGAGCGGGGCGCGGGACGAGCCTCGTCGGCGCGGCGCTCGTACCGTTGTCTTGGGGCATCAGGGCGGCGTCGCGTCGCGTCGGGGTGAGCCGGCCGGCGACGCCGCAAACATACCAGCCGCCCGCCGGCCGCCGGACCGGCTGGAAGGCGCCGCCGGGCGGCCACCACGCGGCTATCCTGCGGCCGTGCGGTACGGTGGACCCCAGCAGCACAGGCCGACCGCGCGATGACCGGCCGACGATCGGGCGGGTGGCGGGGGGCGCTCGCCACGGCGGTGCTGAGCCTCCTCGGCGCATACCTGGCGCTCGAGATGTGGCGCGTCTCGCTGGACACGCCGCTGCGCTACTCGCAGATCGACGACACGAAGTTCTACTTCGCGCTGGTCAAGGGCATCCTCGAGCACGGCTGGTATCAGCACAACGCGAGCCTGGGCGCGCCGTTCGGCCAGGTCCTCTACGACTTCCCGCAGGGCGCCGACAACCTCAACTTCCTGCTGATCAAGACGATCGGGCTGTTCTCCGGCAGCTACGCCGTGGTCACCAACGTCTTCTTCCTGCTGACGTTCCCGCTCACCGGCCTCGCGGCCTTCTACGCGCTGCGTCGGCTCGGCCTGGGCCCGGCGGTCGCCACGGTCTGCGCCGTGCTGTTCGCCTTGGCGCCCTACCACCTCTACCGGCACGAGTCGCAGGTGCTGCTGTCGGCGTATTACTCCGTCCCGCTCAGCGCCTACCTGTTCCTCTCGCTGTTCGGCGACGACCCGCCGCTGCGCCGCCGGGACGGCGGGGGCCGGCTGGCCTGGTGCACGGGCCTGACCCTGGGGACGCTCGTGATCTGCGCGGTGATCGGCTCGAGCGGCCTGTACTACGCGGCCTTCGGCATCCTGATGCTCGTCGCCGGGACGGTCGTCGCCGTGCTGGCCCGCCGCAGCCGCCGGGCCGTCTGGGCCGGCGTGGTGATGAGCGCGGCGATCGGCCTGACGCTGGCCGCCAACCTCTCGCCGAGCCTGATCTACACGGCCCGGCACGGGTCGGACGCACGGATCGCACGCAGCCCGATCGAGAGCGAGCAGCTCGGCCTGCGTCTTTCGACGCTGCTGCTCCCGGTGCGCGGCGACCGCCTGCCCCCGCTGTCGAAGGTCAACAACCGCTATGCCGCGGAGACGAGCCCCGGCTATTGCGAGTCGTGCTTCTCGTCGCTCGGCACGATCGGCGCCGCCGGCTTCGTGCTGCTCGCCCTGATCGGGCTGGCCGGGTGCGTCGGGGCGGCGGCGGGCACGGCGGACCTCGACTGGCAGCGGCCGTTTCGAGGGGCGGCGCTCGGCGCGGCGCTGGCGTTCGTGATCGGGACGACGGGCGGCATCTCGGCGCTGTTCGCATTCCTGGTCACTCCCGACCTGCGCGGCTGGAATCGGATCTCGCTGTTCATCGCGTTCTTTTCCCTGGTTGCGGTTGGTCTCGTGCTGGAGCGGATCGGGCGACGGATCGGCCGGGCCGGCATTCGGCCGTGGCGACGGGCGTTGACCGGGGCGGGACTGACTGCGGTGCTGATCCTCGGCGTGCTCGACGAGTCGTCGAACTTCTTCGTCCCCGACTACGCGGGGTCGACCCGCGAATACCGCAGCGACCAGGCGTTCGGACGCGCGATCCAGGCTCACGTGGCGCCGGGAGCCGCGATCTTCGAGCTGCCGTACGTCCCGTTTCCCGAGGGCTTCCACCTCGCCGGCCAGCCGCCGGTCAACCCGTTCAGCACCGGCTACGAGCTGCTGCGACCGTACCTCAACACGCATGGCCTGCGCTTCAGCTTCGGGGCGATCAAGGGACGCCCGGCCGACTGGGAGGCGTCGCTGGCCTCCGAGCCGCTCGACGTCGTCGTGGCGGCGGCGGCCGCCGCCGACTTCCGGGCGATCTACGTCGACCCGGCCGGGTACGGCCCGGCCGTCGCCGCACGGGTCCGCGCCGGTCTGACCCACCTGCTCGGGGCCGGCCCGCTGGTGTCGCCGCTGCATGACGCCTGGCTGTTTGACCTGCGCCCGTATCTGCGCCGGCTGCGGCGGACGGTCTCACCCGCCGCCCTGGCGGCGGCGCGAACGGCCGCGCTCGATCCACTGCGCACGGCATGCGCGACGACACCGGACGAGCTGAGGCTGATCAACCCGGGTCGGACCCCGCGGCCGGCGACGCTCAGCCTGACCATCGCCGCGCCGCTCGCCGGCGGCGTCACGCTCGAGATCGCGTTCCCGGACGGCGGGCGCGAGCGGCGCCGGATCGGCTCGCGGCCACTGGAGCTCACGCGGCGGCTGACGGTGGCGGCCGGGTCGAGCGCGGTCGAGTTCGACGTCGTCGGGCGGTTGCCGTTCGGCGTCTCGGTGGCGACGCCGTCGTTCGTCGTGACGGCTGCGCGGTTGACCGACCGGCGACTGCTGCTCGGCGGACTCCGCGCCGCGTCCTCGCAGCCGCCGGTCGGCCTGACCGGGCCGACCTGCAACGACATCTACGCGGCATCCCCGGCAGCCCACCTCGCGCCGCCACCGGACGCGCCGTGAGCGGGTTCTAGACTCCCGCAGGTGCCGACCTTCTGCCGCCATGGCACCCTGACCGAGAAGTGCCCGATCTGCCGCAACGTCGTGGCGCCGACGCCGGCATCCGCCTCCAGTCGGACCCCGCGGGCCAAGCCCGGCGGCCGCGTCCAGCGCGGCGGGGGCCCGGCCAAGGCCGCGGCCGGTCGCGGGACGATGCGGGTCAGCCGCGAGGCGCGCGCGGCCGACGATGGCTACCGCTGCCTGCTCGTGCCGGGCCTGCGGGCGGAGGTCGAGGCCCGCAGCCTGGCGCGCGAGGTCGGCTTCGCGAGCGGACGCCTGGCGCTGCTGGCGGCCGACCCACCCGGCCTCTACGCGGAGGTGGCCGCCGAGCCCGACATCGAGGAGGCGACGTGGCTGGCGTTCCTGATCATCCACCTCTCGCCCCTCGAGGGGGACGACCCGTTCGCCGGGATCAGCGCGGCGCGTACGACGTGGGCCAGCGGGGCGAGCCCGGCCCTCGGCGGCGATGTGCGGCTCGGCCCGCGGACGTCGGTCGACGCGACGCGAAGCCCGCGCACCGCGGACGCCTATCGCCGCTGGGCGACGAGCGCCGGGTCACAGCAGGCGGCCTTCAGCGGCGATCCCGGCGTCAGCCCGCAACGGCGCTTCGAGCGCATCTACGAGCGGCTGTCGCTGCCGGGCTTCGGGCGCCAGGGGCGCTTCGACCTGCTGGCGACGCTCGGGCATCTCGGCACCTACCCGCTGCGGGCCCCGGGCCTGCTGCTGACCGAGAACGACGCAACTGCCGTCGCCGCGAAGCGGGTCTTCGGAATCGGCGACCGGATGAACCTCGAGCGGCGGGTCGGCGCGCTGGTCGAGGCGACCGGGGTGCAGTTCGAGGCGCTCGACCTGGCGCTGCCCAACTGGGCCGGCGGCCGGCGGACGACGCTCGGCGTCCCGCCCGAGACCTCCGACGAGGCCTCCGAAGCCGCGACGCTCGCGGCCCTCGAACTCTAGGCGGCCAGAGGAACCGCGTCGCTCGCGGCCCTCGAACACCAGGCGACCAACGGCACGACCTCGAGCTCTAGTTGAGGATGAGGCGCCCGTCGAGGTGGATGCCGACCTTGCGCTTGACGCGCTGGAGGGCGTTGTCGACCGTCTTGGTGTCGCACTCGAGGCGCTCGCCGATCTGCTCGTAGGAATAGCCGTCCAGGTAGAGCGAGAGGACGTGCGACTCGAGCTCCGACAGCGTCGTCGAAAGGCAGGAGACGAGCGAGCGCAGCTCCTCGGAGGAGACGGCGTGGCTCGCCGGGTCCTGGACGGCCGGGCCGGCGATCAGCTCGTCGAGCGTCGGGGCATCGTCGTCGGAGCCGCCGGCCGGAGCCGAGAAGGAGACGTAGTGGTTGAGCGGGCTGTGCTTGTTGCGAGTCGCCGTCTTCACGGCGGTGATGATCTGCCGCGTGATGCAGAGCTCGGCGAAGTTGCGAAAGCTCGACTCGCGATCGCTGCGGAAGTCCCGCACCGCTTTGTAGAGCCCGACGAGTCCCTCCTGGATGAGGTCGTCGCTGTCCCCGCCGGCCAGGAAGTACGACGAGGCCTTGAGGCGGACAAAGCCGTAGTAGCGCTTGACGATCTGGTTGTAGGCCAGAGAGTCGCCGGTCTTGGCGAGCGCGATGAGGTAGCCGTCTTCAACCTTGACCTGAGGTTGAGACCGGGAGATCTGGGCCACGAGCGATTCCTTTCTTGCCCCGGCATCAGCCCAGGCAGGATTAGCTCAGTGGCGCACTCCTCCCCTGGCGCCAGCTGCAAGTTGAGAACACCAAGCTTGACCTGAGGTCTACCCTGATGCAGGAGGGCAGATTAGGGGGCCCGCCGGACGGTGTCAAGCGCCGGTGCGCTGGTGCAACGCTTCGTACACGAGCACGGCGGCGGCGGCGCTGACGTTGAGCGACTCGATCCGGCCGTGCAGAGGGAGCCGGACGAGGTCGTCACAGCGCTGGGCGACGAGCCGGCGGATGCCGCGGCCTTCGGCGCCGAGGACGAGCACGGCACCGCCCGTGTAGTCGGGCTTGGCGTAGTCGACGGCGCCGACGACGCTGGCGCCGTGGCACCAGCAGCCGGCCTGCTTGGCCGCCTCGAGGAAGCCGACGAGATTGCCGACGCGGGCGATCGGCAGGTGCTCGACCGCGCCGGCCGAGGCCTTGCAGACGGCCGGCGTGACCTGCGCCGCGCGCCGCTCGCAGATCACGAGACCGTCGACGCCGGCACATTCGGCGGTGCGGGCGATCGCCCCGAGGTTGTGCGGATCCTGGAGCTCGTCGAGCGCGACGATCAGCGGGTCCGGCCGGGCAAGAAGCTCCTGGGCGCCGACGTAGGGGTAGGCCCCGGCCCGGGCGCAGATGCCCTGGTGCTCGGGCGTGCCGCAGGCCCGCTCGATCGCCTCGGCGCTGGCGACGGCGACGTTGACGCCGCGCAGCCACGGCTCGCGCGCGGCCGCCTCGGTCGCCGTCACGCCGGTGGCGGCGTGGCGGCGGCGGCCGCGCAGCAGCTCGCGCACGGGGTTGCGGCCGTAGACGACCACTAGTGGTCGGTCTCGGAAATAGCTAGAGCGTCTGGCGAGCGGCTGGGCGTGATCTGGCGCCGCACGGTGTCCGCGGGCGTGCTGGTGGCACGTTGGCGGACGCCGGGTGGCGCCAGGCGAGTCCAGACGCCGCCAGCCGCCGAGGTATTTGCGAGACCGACCACTGCTACCTGGGCAGCAGCTCGAAGCCGCCGTCGACGTCACGTACGGTCCAGCCGCGCCCGTCGAGCTCGCGGCGCAGAGCGTCGGCCCGAGCGAAGTCACGGCCGGCGCGGGCGGCCTGGCGCTCGCTCGCCAGCGCGAGAACGTCCTCCGGGGCCTGGGAGTCGGGATCCAGCAGCCCGGCGAGGCCGAGCACGTCGAGCATCTCCCGCAGATCGGCGTCGCCGGCGCCAGCCTCGCGGCGATTGGCCTGGCGCACCCAGTCGAAGACGGCGGCCAGCGCCTGGGGCGTGTTGAAGTCGTCGGCCAGGGCGGCGAAGAAGCGGTCGCGTAGGGGGCGCATCTCGGACGGCGACGGCGCTGCGGTGAGCCGGCGACCGGCGTCGCGGATCCCGGCGACCGCGGCCTGGGCCTGGGCGAGCTGGTCGGGGCCGAAGGCGATCGGCTGGCGATAGTGGGCGCCGGAGAAGTACAGAACCACGGCGTCGCGGCCGTATTCGTCGAGCACCTCGTGCAGCGGCGCCATGTTCCCGACCGACTTGCCCATCCGCTTGCCGCCCAGCTCGAGCAGGCCGTTGTGCATCCAGATCCGGGCGAGCTCGTCCCCGCGGGCACAGCGGGTCTGGGCAGCCTCGTTCTCGTGGTGGGGAAAGACGAGGTCGAGACCCCCGCCGTGGATCTCGAAGCCGGTGCCCAGCAGCGACTCGGCCATCGCCGAGCACTCGATGTGCCAGCCGGGACGGCCGCGGCCCCACGGCGAGTCCCAGGCGGCGTCCTCCCCCGGCTTCTGCGCCTTCCACAGGGCGAAGTCGGCCGGATCGCGCTTGCGGGCGGCGCCCTCGACCCCCTCGCCCTGATCGAGCTCGTCCAGGTCGCGCCCCGAAAGTTGGCCGTAGGCCGGATCGGAGCGCACGGCGAAGTAGACGTCGCCTTCGGCCGCGTAGGCATGGCCGCCGTCGATCAGGGCCTGGGTCTCCTCGATGATCGCGGCCATCGACTCGCTGGCCAGCGGTTCGTGATCGGGGCGGCCGAGGCCGAGACGGTCGGTGTCGGCCACGTAGTGGGCCGTCATCTCACGGGCCAGCGCCATGCTGTCGCCGCCGGCGGCGGCGGTGTAGATCTTGTCGTTGACGTCGGTGACGTTGCAGACGAGCGTCACATCGAGGCCGGCGTGACGGAGGAAGCGGCGCAGGAGGGCGAATACGACGAACGGCCGGGCGTTGCCGATGTGGACGCGCGAGTAGACCGTCGGCCCGCAGACGTAGATGCCGACACGGCCGGGCTCGCGCGGGCGAAGCGGCTGCTTGGCGCCGGTGAGGGTGTCGTAGAGGCTGATCTCCACGCGGGCAACGATAGTCGTCGGTCGGCCAGCCGACGGTGGCGCTAGGCTTCGGCTGCCCGACCCGGCAGACGTCAGATGCCCGCAACGCGCACCGCCACCCCTACCTTCGACGGCTTCCCCGCGGAGGCGTTCGCGTGGTTCGCGGGTCTCGAGCAGGACAACTCACGCGCCTGGTTCGCGGCCCACCGGGACACATACGACCTGGCGGTGCGGGGCCCGCTCGAGGACCTGCTGGCCGAGCTGGCGGGCGAGCTCGGCGGGTCGGTGAAGATGTTCCGCCAGCACCGCGATGTCCGTTTCTCGGCCGACAAGTCCCCGTACAAGACGACCACCTACGGACTGATCGTCGACCGGCCGGACGGGCTCCCGTCGCTCTACGCCCAGCTCTCCGTCGCGGGCCTGTATGCCGGGGCGGGCTACCACATGATGGCCACCGACCAACTCGACCGCTTTCGCTCGGCGATCAGCGACGACACGGCCGGACCGGAGCTCGAGCGGCTGGTCGCTACGGCCGAGGCGGAGGGGATCGAGATCTTCGGCGAGTCGCTGAAGACCGCGCCGCGCGGATATCCGCGCGACCACCCGCGCGCCCGGCTCCTGCGTCACAAGGCGCTCGGCGCCGGCCGCCGCCTGACCCCGGACCCGCGCGGAATCCGCCGGGCGGCGGCGCTCGACCACGCGCGGACGACATGGGCGGGCTGCGCCGGGCTGACCGCCTGGCTTGGCGCGCACGTCGGGCCGAGCGACGCGCCCGCCCCAGCTCGGCCGGGCTCGCGCTGAGACACCACCGGCTCGCGGGCGTGCTCGTCGTCGTGATCTGGTCGGCGCTGCCGGTGGCGGCGACGGCCGATTCGCGCACGGTGATCCTGATCGTGCCGGTGAGCCGTGACGTTCCCGGACCGGCCCGCGTGGTCACGGCGGTCGCAGGCCTGACAGACCTGGCCTGCGTCAGCACATCGGTATGCCAGGCGCTGACGAGCCTGGACGACGCGCAGGTTGGGTTGACCGCCATCGCTCCGCCGCCGGTCTTCGGCTGTACGGGGTCGGTCGCGGGGTCCCGCGCCGGGACGTTGAGGCTGCGGACGGGCGCCACCTGCCTGTCTCGACTGACGCTCAAGGGCACCGTCTTCGTGGGCCGCGGTGCGAGCCTCGACGTCGACCAGGCTAAGATCACCGGCTCGATCATCGCCGCCGAGTCGTCGCGTATTCGGATCTGCGGCGCCACGATCGGTGGCTCGGTCAAGGTCGCCGCCGCCGTCGGCGTCGTGCAGATCGGCGATCCGGACCGCGACGGCTGCACCGTCAACCGGATCGCCGGGTCGCTCACGCTCGAGCACGACACCCACGGGATTGACGCCGTCGGCAACCGTGTCAGGGGCAGCGTGAAGTCTTCCGGCAACCATCGCGCCGTCGCCGGGGCACCCCCGTCGCGCGTCGCCGACAACAACCGGCTGGCGGCACCGTGCACGAGCCGCGAGCCAGCGATCGTCGCGACAAGCTGGGCCGCCGCCCAGGCCGTGCTCGCACCAGCAGGCGCCGTGGCAATACGGCTCTGCCAGTACGCCGCCGGCGAGGTCCGTGGGCCGCCGACGCCACTCGTGAGCTCGAGGCTCGTGACCGATCGCCGGCTGGTGAACGAGCTGACCAACGGGTTGGACCTCCTCCCGGCGATACCACCCGATCGTCCTTTCGCCGGGCGGTCGGGTGATGGATCGGAGATCGTCGCACTGCTCGCCTATCCGGACGGTCACGCGGTTGGCCTCACCGTCGACTTTGCTGGATGCGCCCTCGTCGACAGCGGGGACGTCTTCGTCGTAGCCTCCGGCTTCGACGGCCACTTCGGGCCGCAACTCGTGGCCCAGCTCGAGCAGTTGACGGGCTACGGCGGCCCGGTCGCCAGCCCGAGCCTTTACGCCGGGTGCCCGGTCTAGTGTCGGACATGTTCAAGGGGTTCATGGCGCTCCGCCTGCTCGGGTTCGCCGCCCTCGCGATCGTCGTCCTGGTCGTCGTGGGGATCAGGTCGCTCGTCCGCGGCGCGGACGTCCTCGGTGTCGCGCTCCTCGCCGGCGCGATCGTCCTCGCCGTCGCCGGTGTCGCCCTGGGGCGTCTCGCGCGCAGACGATCGCGGCCCCGCGCCGGCTGACATCGCCTGACCGCTCAGCGAGCCGGTCGTCGAGCTGGGGAGGCGCTCCCCACGCGCGGCCGTTCAGCCAGGCCCGCCGACCCCGTCGTCGAGCTGAGAGCCACGCCCCGACGCCCGGCCGACGCCGGCCCCGGGCGACCTGTAGCGCAGCCAGACGACGAGCCCGGCGATGGCCACCAGCAGCAGGAACAGTGGCGCGGCGAGGCTGTGATGACTGTCCACAAAGACGGGGAAGGCATGGCCGGGCGGCCCCTGCGGATCGAACTTGGCCGGCTCCACGGCTCCCGCGCCGGTCCGGCGCGAGACCAGCGCGAGCGCGGCCACGAGCACCACGGCGATGGCGGCGAGGAAGATCGCATCCGGCATGCGGAGCCGCGGGCGGCCCAGGGCCCGCGGCGACGGCGACGGCAACGGCTGCGTCGCCAACGGCTGCGTCTGCGTCGATGACGGCTGCGTCGCCAACGGCTGCGTCTGCGTCGATGACGGCTGCGTCGCCAACGGCTGCGTCTGCGTCGATGACGGCTGCGTCACCGACGGCTGCGTCTGTGTCTGTGTCGTCGACGGTGCCATCGGCGCCGCCGGCGCGGTGGCCGCCGGCCCGATCACGCCGCGCTCGGACGCCCACGACGCGGCGAACCCACGCGGATCGAACGCTCCGCTCCCCAGCACCTGCTCCGCCGAGACGCCGTCGGCCTCGGCCTCGGCCAGGTCGGCCGCCAGATCGGCCGCCATCTCCCCGGCGATCGGATCCGGCACGCCGAGCCGCTTCCATTCGCGACGGCATTCCTCGACGAACTCGCTCATCGCGCCACCTCCACTTCGACGGGTCCCAACACGCCATCGACGGCGTCCCGCGCCGCCCGCCACTCCGACGCGCCGACCCTGAGCGTCGCCTGACCCGCCGGCGAGGCCTGGTAGTACTTGCGCGGCGGCCCGCCGTTGCTCGCCGCCCGGTAGGTCTCGACCAGTCCTTCACGCTCCAGTCGGCCGAGCAGCGGGTAGATCGACCCCTCGCCGACGATAGACAGGCCCCGGGCCCGGAGTCGCTTCGTCATCTCGTACCCGTACGCCGGTCCCTCCTGCATCACCGCCAGCAGGCAGAGGTCGAGAACTCCCCGCAGCAGCTCGGTCCGCCGTCGCTCGCTGGTTGCCATGCCTCACAAGGTAGCAGTTGCTGCCTTGCCTGACAAGTCACCGCCCGGCCTCGTCCGTCGTGGCGGTCGCCAGCAGGCGAAACCAGTGCACCACCACCGGCTCCGTCTCGGTGAGCTCCCAGTCCGGGACGCCGGCGTCGCGGCGGATCAAGCCGGCGATCTCAGTCCAGAACGCCACGTGGGCGCGCCGCCAGTCCGCGGCGTCGACGAAGCCCTCGCCCTCGGCCCGGGCGACATCGTCGCCGACGAGGTGCAGGGGGATGACGGCCACGCGCGTCGTCTCGACGATCCCGTTCGGCCTGCCGGCCTGGTCGACCAGCGTCAACCTCTCGCCGACCACCGGCAGCGGGTCGCCCTCGGCGTATTCGACGGCCAGCGACGACGTCGCGGTCTTCTCGCCCCTGACGACCGCGGCCAACAGGCGGTCGCCCAGGCCGCCGTCACCGACGTATCCGAAGCAGATGGTGGTGATCAGCCGGCCCGCTCGACCGTCGCGATCGCCAGCGCCGCGGCGCCCTCGCCGCGCCCGACGAAGCCGACCGCCTCCCCCGTCGTCGCCTTCACGTTGACGGCGTCGTCCTGGAGGTCGAGCGCCGCCGCGAGGCGCGCCCGCATCGCCGGCCGGTGCGGCGCCAGGCGCGGACGCTCGATCACGACGGTGGCGTCGACGTTGACCGGCGTCCAGCCGGCCGCCCGCACGCGTGCGACCACCTCCCGCAGGAGCGCCACCGAATCCGCCCCGGCGTACTCCGGCGCCGAGTCCGGGAAGTGCTCGCCGATGTCGCCCAGGCCGGCCGCCCCGAGCAGCGCGTCCATCACGGCATGCGTCAGCACGTCGGCGTCGCTGTGACCGTCGAGTCCGACCTCGCTCGCGATCTCGACTCCCCCGATGATCAGACGGCGCCCGACCAGCAGGCGATGGCTGTCGTAGCCGAGGCCGGTCCGTATCATCCGATCGCCTCCGAGCGCCGCGACCGCCGCTCGAACACGCACAGCTCGCCGACGCCCGCCTCGCCCAGGAGCTCAAGCGCCGCCTCGTAGTCGCGCCCGACATCCCCGGGCACGTGGGCGTCGCTCGAAAGCGCGATCGCCGCCCCGGCGTCGACGCACATCTCCAGGAACGCCGGGGCCGGGTAGAGCTCGCCGACGGCCTTGCGCAGGCCCGCGGTGGACACCTCGACGGCGATGCCCGACTCGACGATGCCGTCGAGTGCCAGCTCGTAGAAGCGCCGCAGGTCGCCGTTCGGGCGCGGCCGCGCGCCGCCCCAGACCTTGACCAGGTCGGGGTGGGCGAGGATGTCGAACAGGCCGCTACGAGCGGCCTCGCCCAGCGTCACGAAATACCGGCGCCAGATCTCCTCGACGCTCCGCCCGCTGCGCCAGATGCCGTAGTCGTCCTGGTCGACCGCGAAGTCGCCGACGAAGTGCACCGACCCGACGACGTAGTCGAGCTCCAGCCGATCGATCAGGTTCGCCGTGCGATCCTCCCGACCCGTCACGAAGTCGACCTCGAGCCCCAGCCGCAGGTCCGTGGCGCTGCGAACGAACTCGCAGTAGCCGTAGATGTCGTCGACGGCCTGCTCGCGCCAGAACGGGTGATCCCAGACGTCGAGCGCCTGGCTGAAGCGGTGGATGTGCTCCGATACGCCGAGCTCGCCGATGCCGCGTTCGTCGGCCACCTCCCGGTAGCGCTCGGCGTTCGCCGCGGTGAAGTAGTCGTCCGCCGTCGCCCCGAGCTCGTCCGGCCGCAGGTGGACGTGGTAGTCGGTCAGCATCGACCGGCCCCCGCCCGCTCCCCGAGCAACTCGCCGGCGATCCGCAGGTCGAACGGCGTTGTGACCTTGAGGTTCTCCCGCGCCCCGGCGACGACCCGCACGCTACCCCCTGCCCGCTCGATCAGCCACGCCTCGTCGGTCGCGGTCGCCAGCACCGCCGCCGGCACGTCGAGTGCCCGCTCGAGTGCGCCCCGGCGGAACGCCTGCGGCGTCTGCACCGCCCACAGGCCGGCACGATCCAGTGTCCGGCGCACCAGTCCGTCGGCGTCGACCTCCTTGGTCGTGTCGGTCACCGGCGTGGCCGCGATGGCCGCGTCCACCCCGGCCAACCCGGCGAGGACCCGCTCGGCGAGCTCGGGCTCCAGCAGCGGGCGCGCGGCGTCGTGCACCAGCACCGGATCGCCGTCGCTCGCCGCCAGCGCCGCCGCGACCGACGCCGCCCGCACCGACCCGCCCCGGACGCCGACGCAGCCGTCCGGGGCCCGTTCGCCCGGCGGGAGGGCGACGACGATCTGGTCGATCCCCGCCACCTCCCGCAGCGCCGCGATGCTCCACGCCAGCATCGGGCGCCCGGCCAGGATGACGAACGCCTTGGGTCGCTCGGATCCAAGGCGTTCACCACGGCCGCCAGCCACGACCAGCGCGACTGCCATCAGGGCTGTTTCCGGCCGCTACTTCGCACTGGCGACGACCTTGGTCTCAGCCGAGCGGCTGAGCAGGTCGTCGAGGTATGCCTCCGCCTCCTCCTCGTCCTTGTCGAGCGCGTACATCAGCTCGGACGCAAGGATCTTCTTCGCCCGCATGAACATCTGCTTCTCGCCCGTAGACAGACCCTTCTCGCTCTCGCGCAGCGCCAGGTTGCGGACGACCTCGGCGAGCTCGTAGATGTCGCCGGTCTTGATCTTGTCGCGGTTGTGCTTGAACCGACGGTTCCAGTTCTTCGGCATCTCGCTGACGTCGTCGCGCAGGACGAACAGGACCTTCTTGACCGTCTCCTCGTCGATCACGCGCCGCAGCCCCGCCAGCGCGGCGTTCTCGGTCGGCACCATCACCGTCATGTCGTTGTGGAGGATCTTGATCGTCAGGTACTCGCGCGTCTTGCCGAAGATCTCCTTCATCTCCTTGCCCTGCACCTTGCCGGCCCCGTGGTGGGGATAGACCACGTTGTCACCGAGCTCGAACTCGATGAACTCGAGCTCGCGCTCCGGCTCGAGATCGTCCTCCAGCAGGTGGTCTTCGATTACTTGGGGAATGGTGTCCTCCTTGGTAGCCCGACGGCAGAGCGGTGCGGCTGGCGCTTCTTCACGTTTGTAGGTAGCGGTCGACGAGGTTGATCTCCTGCAGCCGGCGCAGGCCCTCGCGAATGTCCTTCGCCCGGATCTCGCCGACCCCGTCGACGTTCTCGAGGTCCGTGTCGATCGCTGCGAGCAGCTCGTCGAGCCCGCCGAACTCGCGCACGACCGCCGTGACGATCAGCTTCGGCAGGCGCGGGATCCGTCCGAGGATGCGATAGCCACGGGCGGCCACGGGGTAATCCAGCGTGTTCAGCTTGCGGTCGTACCCGAGCAGCTCGGCCAGCCGGCCGAAGTCGAGCAGATCCTGGTGGGCGAGCCGGCCGATCTGGTCGAGCACCCCGGCGAACGCCTCGTCGCTGTGCTCGGCGATGTAGTCGTGGACCAGCGCCGCCTTCTCGGCCGCGGTCCCGACCATCGTCTCCTCGAGATGCATCTCGATCAGCCGGCCCTCGCTGCCCAGCTCGACGATGTAGCGCTCGATCTCGACCGCCATCCGCGTCACGAGCTCGGCCCTCTGGAGCACGGTGAGGACGTCGTGCAGGGTGCCCCCGCCCTCGAACTCGAGCGCCGTCAGTCGCGTCGAGACCTGGTCGAGGCGGGCGCGGTACTTGTCGAGCGTGCCCAGCGCCTGGTTGGCCTTCGCCAGCACGATCGGAATGTCCTCGAGGATGTACTTGTTCGCGTCGACGTACAGCGAGATGACCTCGCGCCGCTGGCTGATGGCGATCACCAGCGCGTCGGTCTGCTTGCTGACGCGCTCGGCTGTCCGGTGGCGCATGCCCGTCTCCAGCGACATGATCGTCGGGTCGGGCATGAGCTGGACGTTGGCCATCGCGATCTTGGTCGCGTTCGCGTTCAGCGTGATCGCCCCATCCATCTTCGCCAGCTGGTAGACGAGCGCCGGTGTGTAGTCGGTCTCGAGCTTGATCCCGCCCGAGTAGAGGAAGGCCAGCTCGTCCGGCTCCCCGACGACCAGAAGGCCCCCGGTCTTGGCGTCGAGGATGTTGTCGATCCCCTCGCGCAGCGCGGTTCCCGGCGCCACCATCTCGAGTGCCCGGACCAGCCGGGGCTCCTGGCGGGAGTCGATGTCGTGTAGATCCTCCACTGATCGAGTCGCCGCCATGCAACATACATTTTAGCGGGATTTAGCCGCCATTTAACCCTGCAAATCGGCCACTTTTCGGCGCCCGCGCCCCGAGCTCAGTCCCCCGGTGCCTCAGGCGGCCGCCCGCGCGCGCCCGGCCGGCAGCCAGGCCAGCGCCGACCGCAGCGTCGCCGCCTCGGCCCCGCCCGATCCCGGCGGTCCGACGATCGGATCGAGGCCGAACTTCCGCGCCTCGGCCAACCGCCGGTCCGGGTGCCCGACCCAGCGCAACTCGCCCGTCAGGCCGAGCTCCCCGAACGCCCCCACCGGCACCTTCGCCTGCGGCGCGGCGGCCGGGCCGCCCCGGGCCGCGCCGGCGACTGCGAGCGCGATCGCCAGGTCGGCCCCCGGCTCGTCGACCCGCACGCCGCCGACGACGTTGACGAAGACGTCGGAGCTCCCGAGGCGGACGCCGCCGTGACGGGACAGCACCGCAAGGACGAGGGCGAGGCGGTTACGGTCGAGCCCGTTGACGACCCTTCTCGGCGGGATCAGCTCAGACGGCGAGACGAGCGCCTGGACCTCGACCAGCAGCGGCCGCGTCCCCTCCATCGCCGCCAGCACGACGCTCCCCGGCGCGCACGTCGCCGCCCCGACGAAGCGAGCCGACGCGTCCAGGACCTCGACCAGCCCGCTCTGGCGCATCTCGAACACCCCGGCGTCGTTCGTCGACCCGAAGCGGTTCTTGACCGCCCGCAGCGTCCGGTAGGACCGCTCCTTCTCCCCGTCGAACTGGAGCACGCAGTCGACGAGGTGCTCGAGGACCCGCGGCCCGGCGAGGCCCCCGTCCTTGGTCACGTGACCGACCAGGATCACGGCGATCGCCCGGCGCTTGGCGACCGCGGTGACGCGGGCCGCGACCTCCCGCACCTGGCCGACCGATCCCGCCGCCCCGGTCAGGTCGCCGGCCGACAGCGTCTGCACCGAGTCGATCACGCAGACCTCCGGCCGCTCGGTCTCCAACGTGGCGATGACCGTCTCGAGGTCGGTCTCGGCGATCGCCGGCACGGCCAGCGCTCCCCGGCCGAGCCGCTCGGCCCGCAGGCGCACCTGCTGGGTCGACTCCTCGCCGGATACGTAGAGCGTCCTCCGCCCGGCCGCCGCGAGGTTGCCGAGTGCCATGTTCGTCAGCGTCGACTTGCCGATCCCCGGCGCTCCGCCCAGCAGCACGACCGACCCGGGGACGATGCCCCCGCCGAGGACCCGGTCGAGCTCACCGATCCCCGTCTTGCACCGCGCCACCGCCGGGGCTACGACGTCGCCAAGGGGGACCGGAGTCTGCGGCTTTGCCTGCGCCTGGCGGCGCCCGGCCGAGGCCCCGCCACGCCGGGCCGCCGCCGCCGCCGCCGGACTCTCTTCGACCATCGTGTTCCATTCGCCGCAGCCCGGACAGCGGCCGTGCCAGCGCGGCTCTTGGTGGCCGCACTGGGCGCAGGCGTGGATTGAAGTCGGGCGGGCCATGTCGGTCGGGCGAGCTTACGCGTCGCCCCCGACGTGACGGCTGGGGACTCAGCGCGTTACGGCGCCGCGGGCGAGGCGGCGGCCTGCGCTCGCACGCTCGACTCGAACCCGCAGTCGCGGTGCGCCCGGTCGCAGAACGGCTTGTCCTGCGACTGCCCGCAGCGGCAGAGCGCGATCGCCTTGCCCTCGGGCAGCTCGAACGCGTTGCCGTCGGCGTCGACGACCCGCACCGGCCCCGTGACCTTCAGGGGGCCGTGGTCGCGGACCTTGATCTCGACGACCGCGGCGCCGTTGCTCCCGGCCGCGTCGGCCGCGGCCGGGGGTGAAGCCTGCTCGGGGTTCGCGCCGGCTATTTGTCGGAGTCGCCCGAGTCGCCCGGCTCAAGGCCGGCCGGCTCGTCGCCATCGCCCTCGCCGCCGTCGGCACCGACGCCGACCGGCGTCTTCGCCTTCTTGGGCTTGACGACCGTCAGGCGGACCTCGGGATCCTCGCCGTCCGGCGCCGGATCCACGACCACGGTCGACCCAGCCGGCAGCTCCGAGCGCAGGACGAAGTCGGCAAGGGGATCCTCGATGAACCGCTGGATCGCCCGGCGCAGCGGCCGGGCTCCCATCGACGGGTCCCAGCCCTTCTCGACGAGCAGGTCCTTGGCCTCGTCGGAGAGGTCGAGCTGGAGCTCACGGTCGGCCATCGACTTGCGGATCCGCAGCAGCAGCAGCTCGATGATCTGCTTGATCTCGTCCTTCTGCAGCTTGTGGAAGACGATCACGTCGTCGATGCGGTTGAGGAACTCGGGCCGGAAGACCTTCTTCAGCTCTCCCATGATCCGGTTCTTCATGTCGTCGTAGGTGATCCCCGTCTCGTCGTCGGACACCGCGAAGCCGAGCGGCGTATTCCGCGCGATCTCGGCGGCCCCGATGTTCGAGGTCATGATCACGATCGCGTGACGGAAGTCGACGGTCCGACCCTGCGAGTCGGTCAGCCGGCCATCCTCGAGTATCTGCAGCAGGATGTTGAAGACGTCCGGATGGGCCTTCTCGATCTCGTCGAGCAGGAGCACGCAGTACGGCTTGCGCCGCACGGCCTCGGTCAGCTGGCCACCCTCGTCGTAGCCGATGTAGCCCGGAGGCGACCCGACGAGCCGGGACACGGCGTGCTTCTCCATGTACTCCGACATGTCGATCCGCGTCATCGCGTCCTCGTCGCCGAAGAGGAACTCGGCCAGCGTTCGGGCGAGCTCGGTCTTGCCGACGCCCGACGGCCCGAGGAAGACGAACGACCCCGTCGGCCGCTTGGGATCCTTCAGCCCGGCCCGGGACCGGCGGATCGCCTTGGAGACGACCTCGATCGCCGGGTGCTGTCCGATGACGCGCTTGTGGAGCTCCTCCTCCATCCGCATCAGCTTCTGGGTCTCGGCCTCGGTCAGCTTAAAGACGGGGATGCCGGTCCACATCGAGACGATGTCGGCGATCTCCTCCTCGCCGATCGACGGGCGCTCGGCACCGGTCTCGCCGGCCTCCCAGCGCTCTTCGAGCTCGCGCTTCTGGTTGGTCAGGCGCCGCTCCTTGTCGCGGAGGTTGGCCGCCTTCTCGAACTCCTGGGCCTCGATCGCCGCTTCCTTCTCCCGCCGCGTCGTCTCGATGTCCTGCTCGAGCTCGCGGTTGGCCGGGGGCGCCGTCATCGACTTGATCCGCATCCGCGACGCGGCCTCGTCGATCAGGTCGATCGCCTTGTCGGGCAGGAAGCGGTCGGAGATGTAGCGGTCGGCGAGCTCGCCGGCCGCGGCCAGGGCCTCGTCGGTGATCGTCACCTTGTGGTGCTGCTCGTAGCGGTCGCGCAGCCCCTTGAGGATCTCGACCGTCTGCTCGACCGTCGGCTCGTCGACGCGGATCTGCTGGAAGCGCCGCTCGAGCGCCGAGTCGCGCTCGAGGTACTTGCGGTACTCATCAAGCGTCGTCGCGCCGATCGTCTGCAGCTCGCCCCGCGCCAGTGCCGGCTTGAGGATCGACGCCGCGTCGATCGCGCCCTCGGCCGCGCCCGCCCCGACGAGGTTGTGGAGCTCGTCGATGAAGAGAATGATGTCGCCCCGCTGGGTGATCTCCTTCATCACCTTCTTGAGGCGCTCCTCGAACTCCCCCCGGTACTTCGAGCCGGCGACCAGGGCCGCGAGGTCGAGCGTGTAGATCTGCTTGTTCTTGAGCAGCTCCGGCACGTCCGAGTTGGTGATCCGTTGCGCCAGACCCTCGACGACGGCTGTCTTGCCGACACCGGGCTCGCCGATCAGGACCGGGTTGTTCTTGGTCCGCCGCGAGAGGATCTGCATGATCCGCTCGATCTCGGTCTCGCGACCCACGCACGGGTCGAGCTTGCCCTCGGAGGCGAGCTTGGTCAGGTTGCGCCCGAACTGGTCGAGCAGCTTCGAAGACTTCTTGCCCTCACCGGGCGCAGGCCCGCCGCCAGCGCCGGCGCCCGACGGCTGGCCCTGGCCGCGACGGCCGCCCGGGCCCGAGAGCATGCGGATGACCTCGTTGCGGATCTTCTCCGAGTCGGCGTCGAAGTCGAGCAGAATGCGGGCGGCGACGCCCTCGTTCTCGCGCACCAGGCCGAGCAGGATGTGCTCGGTGCCGATGTAGTTGTGGCCGAGCGACAGCGCCTCGCGCAGCGCGAGCTCGAGCACCTTCTTCGCGCGCGGCGTGAACGGGATCTGCCCGGAGGTGACCTCTTCGCCGGAGCCGACGATGCGAACGACCTGCGCGCGCACACGCTCGACGGTGATGTCCAGGCTCTCTAGCACCCGCGCGGCCAGACCTTCCTCCTCGCGCAGCAGCCCGAGCAGGATGTGCTCGGTGCCGATGTAGTTGTGCTTGAGCGTCCGCGCTTCCTCCTGCGCAAGAACGACCACCTGCCTGGCTCGCTCTGTGAATCGCTCGAACATCAGTGCGTCCTTCCTACCGGCAGTGCCTAGTGTCTCGCTGGCCTTGTCTAAGAGTCATCGGGACGCGCAACCGCCCCGTCTATCCCATCTCTTCGGATGCGGCGGCCGAAAGGATGAGTGATCGGGGAAAAGAGATCGCCGCGCACGCATCAGTCTACCAATCGCGACGGCGCCGCCGACGAGGTCCCCGGCCCGGTTGCGGGCCGAAGCCCTCAGGTCAATCCCGCAGCGCCGGAAACAGCACGACCTCGCGGATCGAGCGCCGCCCGGTCAGGAGCATCACCAGCCGGTCGATCCCGAGGCCGACGCCCCCGGTCGGGGGCATCCCCTGCTCGAGCGCGGCGAGGAACGCCTCGTCGAAGGGCTGCGCCTCCTCGTCGCCCGCCTCGGCCTGCGCCCGCTGGAACTCGAAGCGCCGCCGCTGCTCGTCGGGATCGTTCAGCTCGGTGAAGGCGTTGGCGATCTCCATCCCCCCGGCGAACGCCTCCCACCGCTCGACGAGGCCCTCGTCCCGGCGGTGGGACTTGGCCAGCGGCGACAGCTCGACCGGATAGTCCATCACGAAGGTCGGCTGCTCGAGCGTCGGCTCGACGTACTTCGACAGCAGGTCATCGACCAGTCCCGCCCAGGTCCGCCCGGGGATCGGCGGGCCGACGCCGGCGGCAGTCATCGCCGCCGACAGCGACGCCGCGTCGCGGTGCTCGAGCACATCGATACCCCCGGCGTGCTCGCGAATCGCCGCCCGCAGCGTGACCCGCCGCCACGGCGGCGTGAAGTCGATCGGCGACGGCTCGGTGGTTGCCGCCGCCGCTGCTGCTACCACCTGCTCGAGCCGCCGGGCCTCGTCCTCGTAGTCGGCGTAGGCCTCGTACCACTCGATCACCGTGAACTCTGGGTTGTGCTTCGGCGAGAGGCCCTCGTTGCGGAAGTTCTTGCCCAGCTCGTAGACCCGCTCGAGGCCGCCGACGATGCACCGCTTCAGGTACAGCTCGGTTGCGATCCGCAGGTACAGCGTCCGGTCCAGTGCGTTGTGATGCGTCGTGAACGGCCGCGCCAGCGCCCCGCCGTAGAGCGGCTGGAGGATCGGCGTCTCGACCTCGACGAACCCGTCCGCGTCGAGCACCCGGCGCACGGCCGCGATGATCCGCGCCCGCGTCACGAACAGCCCGCGGATCTGCGGGCTGGCGATCAGGTCGAGCTCGCGCCGACGGTAGCGCGTCTCGATGTCGGTCAGGCCGCTGTGCTTGTCCGGCGGCGGCCGCAGCGACTTGGCGAGCACGCTGAAGCCTTTGACCTTGATCGACAGCTCGCCCCGTCGCGTGCGCACGGCGACCCCGTCGACGCCGATATGGTCGCCGAGGTCGAGCCCGACGAGGCGGTTGAACGCCTCCTCGCCGAGCACGTCGACCCGAGCGTGGAGCTGGATCCGCCCCGACCGGTCGACGACGTCGAGGAAGGCGGCCTTGCCCTGCCCCCGACGGGCGGCCAGCCTGCCGGCGACCCGGTGCGAGACGTCGGTCTCCTCCCCCGGCTCGAGGTCACCGTGGGCGGCGATGACCTCGGCGATCGGCTCTACCCCGGGGAACGCCGGGGGGAACGGGTCGATGCCGTCGGCCCGGAGCCGGTCGAGCTTGGCTCTGCGGGCGGCCAGCAGGTCACCCGGCGCCTGCTCCTCACCGCTCATCGCGGTGGGCTCGCGGCCACAGCTACCTGAGCCCGACCTCGATGTTGGTGATCGTCAGCTTGCGGGCCGGACCCCGGGGCACCTGGACCGAGACCTCGTCGTCGCGCCGCCGGCCCAGCAAGGCCCGGCCGACCGGCGACTCGTTCGACAGGCGATTCTCCGCCGGCTTGGCCTCCGCCGACCCTACGATCGTGTACTGCACCGACTTGCCGGTGTTCTCGTCGCGGACATGCACGACCGACCCGACGGTGACGACCTCGGTCGACAGGTCCTCCGGCTCGATCACCGTCGCCATGCGGATCTTCTCCTGGACGTTCGCGATCCGCGCCTCGAGCATCGCCTGCTCGTTCTTGGCGTCGTCGTACTCGGAGTTCTCGGATATGTCGCCGAACTCCCGCGCCTCCTTGATCCGCTCGGCGACCTCGCGCCGCTTATCCGTCGACAGGTGCTCGAGCTCGGCCTTGAGCTTCTCGAGTCCTTCGGGGGTGAGGATTACGTCCTTTGCCATGTCAGCCTCGGTTGGCGTGGTGGGCGCCAAGCGCAGAAAAACCCGCTCGCCAGCGGGATTCCCGTCGCTCGGCGGCCGAGCGAACGCAGCAGTATAGCGAGGCGGCGGAAGGCCTCTAGGCCGCCGCGGCGAGCGCCGAGAGATCGCGCAGGAGGCCGCGCGCCTCGCCGATCGACCCGCACCGTGCGAGCCCGTCGACCACGCTCGGCGGAGCCTCGAGGCGGGTCAGATACCACGGGTAGAACTTGCGCAGATAACGCCCGGCGCGCTCCTCGCCGAGGTGGTCGACCGCCCGGTCGATGACCCAGTCCAGCTCGTCGAGAACCTCGTCGCGCGTCGGCTCGTCGGTGCGCAGACCGAGCGTCTGCGCGAACAGCCACGGGTTGCCGAGCGCCCCCCGCGCGAGCATGACCGCCGCCGCCCCGGTCTGCTCCTGGGCCGCGCGCGCCGCCTCGGCGCTGCGCATCCCACCGCTGAGGATCACCGGCGCGTCGAGCGTGCGCACGAGCTCGGCCGCCAGCTCGTAGTCCGGCCGGCCCGCGTGCTGGACGGCGGCCGACCGCGGATGGAAGCCGATCGCCGCGACCCCGGCCTCGTCGACCAGGCGCCGCGCCAGGTGTACTCCCTCGCGCCCGCCCGGCCGCTGGCTCGACCGCAGCTTCACGGTCACCGGCAGCCCGCTCCCCTCGCCCGCCGCCCGGGCCAGAGCGACCGCGAGCTGCGGATCGCCCAGCAGCGCCGCCCCGGCTCCGGTCCTGCACACCTTCGGTACCGGGCAGCCCATGTTCAGGTCGATTACGTCGGCGCCCGCCGCGGCCACGGTGGCGGCGGCCGAGCGCATCACGTCGGGATCGTTGCCGAACAGCTGGATCGCCACCGGCCCGCCCGGCCGCTCGTCGGGATGGATCCGCAGCAGCTCCGTACAGGTGCGCTCGTTGCGGTAGTGGACGGCGTAGCTCGAGACCATCTCCGAGAAGACCAACCCAGCCCCGTGGCGTCGCGCCTGGAGGCGGACGAACCAGTTGCCGATGCCGGCCAGCGGCGCCAGCGCGACGCGGTTGGGGATCTCGATGCCGGCCAGCATCCACGGGTCGGTCAGCGAGGTCATGTCCTCACAGTAGTGGGGCACTCACGCGTTGCGCTCGTGGATCAGGCGCAGGCCGCCGAGCGTGAGCAGGTCGTCGACGCGGTCGATCGAGACCGTGAACGGCACGATCGCCCGGGCCAGCCCCCCGGTCGCGATCGTCTTGACGCCGGCGCCGAGCTCCGCCCGCAGCCGCGCCACGATTCCGTCGACCGACGCCGCGAACCCGTAGACGACGCCCGAGCGGATCGCGTCGACCGTCGTCTTGCCGATCAGCGACCGCGGCTCGCCGAGATCGATCTTCGGCAGCTTGGCCGCCCGCGACGTGAGCGCGTCAAGCGAGATCCCGACACCCGGCGAGATGATCCCCCCGAGGTATTCGCCCTCGGACGAGACGGCGTCGTAGGTGATTGCCGTGCCGAAGTCGACGACGATGCACGCCGCACCGAAGATCTCGTACGCGGCGACCGCGTTGACCAGCCGGTCGGCGCCGAGCTCCCGCGGATTGTCCATGCGGATCGGCATCCCCGTTCGCAGGCCCGGTCCGACCACCGGCATCTCGTGGCCGAGGTAACGGCGCGCCGTCTCGACCCATTCGGGTGCGAGCTCCGGCACGGTGGACGACACGATCGACGCGTCGATCTGGTCGAGACGCATCCCCCGCAGCTCGAGCAGGTTCCGCAGCGCCGCGCCGAGCTCGTCGGCGGTCGACTCACGCACGGTGGCGAAACGCCAGTGCTCGACCAGGTCCCGGCCCCGACACATGCCGAAGTGGGTCTGGGTGTTGCCGACGTCGACGACCAGGAGCACGCCGGCCATTATCGCCCGGCGCGAACCCGCTGCGGCCTCAGGCTTTGACGAGCACCGCCCGCTTCAGCGTCGTCGTCGGCCCGCCCGGCCCGACGACGGTGACCGCCAGCATCACGCGGAGCTGCCGCCGGGCCCGCAGCATCCGCCGCGCCGGGGCTCCGAGAACGACCGAGACGGTGAATGATCCGGCCTTGACGCCGCGCCTGCTGAGCCGGCCCAGCGTCGCCGGGCCGAGGAGCCGCGCGGTCAGCGGCGAGCCGCCGCGCGCGATCGTCACCGCCGCCCGCACCGTCGTCCCGTGCTGCACGGCGCTCGCCTTCAGATCGGCTCGCCGCCGCGGCGCGCGACGGGGCCTGCGTGATCGCGGGCGCTCGGTGCGGTCGGGGCGCTGGGCGCGCTCGGGGCTTGCGGGGTCGAGTCGGTCGGCTGTGTCGTGATCGCCGGCGCGACGGTGATCGTGCCGGTCATCCCGGGGTGGACGTCGCAGAAGAAGGCGTAGGTGCCCGGAGCCGTGAAGCTGCACGTCGCGCTCCAGCCCGGGCCGGCCGGCGTCGGCGCGGCGCCGACCTGCGCGCTGCTGCCCGTGCACGCGTCCGGCGCCGCGCCCGGAGAAGTGGACGTCGTGCTGGCTGTAGCCCGCCGGGTAGGCGAAGGTGACCGGCGTGCCGGGGGCCACCGTCAGCGCCGCCGGCGTCGTGCCGTCACCGTTGAAGAGGTAGTCGGCGGCCGTGACGTGCGCTCCGGGGGACTGCGCGCCGGCGAGCCCCGGCACCACCGCGACCGCCGCCCCGAAAAGCCCTGCCGTTGCCACCGCGACGATCTTGCTCACCAGCGCCTCCTGTCTCCGGGTACCGTCGCTCGCAGGGACCCCGCCGGGCCCGAATCCTTCCGCGCGACCGCGCGAGCGCGTCTCAGGCGAGCTCGAGCGACGGGCCGGCGAGCGCCAGCGGCGGGCCGGCGAGCCTGACGCCCTCGTCCAGCGGGAGCGCCGCGAGCGTGTCGGCGAGGCTGACGCCGGCCGGCGTGCGCAGATCGAAGTCGAGCTCGAGCAGCGGGATCAGCACGAAGCGCCGAGCGAGCACCTGCGGGTGCGGCAGGGTCAGCCGCGGCAGCGACGCGACGACGTCGCCGAGAAGCAGGACGTCGACGTCGATCGGGCGCGGGGCGTGCCGGCGCCCGCCGGCGCTGCGGCCGAGCTCGGCTTCGACGGCCTTGCACGCGTCGAGCAGCTCCAGCGGCCCGAGGTCGGTCTCGATCCGCACACAGGCGTTGAGGAAAGACGGCTGATCGAGCACCTCGCCGACCGGATCGGTGTCGTAGGTCGACGACGAGGCCAGCACATCAACGCCGTGCCCGGCCAGGGCGGCCACGGCCGCCTCGAGCTTGGCTCGCCGGTCACCCAGGTTCGAGCCGAGTCCGAGGTAGCCGAGCACCCGTGGGGCTATCGGGTCAGCGTCACGTGCCGGGTCAGGAAGGTCGGGCCGACGCCCTGACCGACGACCTCGACCTTCAGCGTCAACGACAGACGATGGTGGGCCGCCAGGAGCCGCGCGCCGCGCTTGTAGAGCCCGACCGTGAAGTGCCTGGTCCCGGCGCCGACCCCCTTCAGCGACGTCCGGCCGATGCGCAACGCCGGGTGGCCGTAGTCGAGGTCGGCGACGAGCTTCGAGCTCGGCGTCGTGACATGCACCTGGCCGCGCACGACCGAGCCGTGCTGCGACGCCGTCGCCCGCAACGAGCCGCCGGCCGCCGGCAAGTGCGTGTAGCCGTTGGTGGTTGAGGTCCCGCCACCGCCGATCGGCGTCGGCGTCGTCCCCGTCGTAGTCGTCTGCGTGCCCGTCGACGTCGTTGCCCCGACGATCACGGTTCCGGACATCGCCGGCCCATCGGCGGCGCTGTCGAACGGGTATGTGCCGGCGGTGTTGAAGGTGCACGTCCCGCTCCAGCCGGGCGGCTCGGCGACTGCCGGCAGCGGGGGCGCCGGTCCGATCCGATAGCCGGGCGCGGTCGCCGTCTGCGTGCACGACGTCGGCTGCGGTCCGGTGAAGACCACGTTGTGCGAGCTCGTCCCGGTCAGGTAGCTGAACGTGACGGTCCCGCCCACGGCGATCTGCGCCGTGCTGTCGGTGGTGCCCGCCAGGTAGAAGAAGTGCTGGCCGAAGAACGGCTGGCTGTCGACGGCGTTGAACGTCGCCGTCGTACCCTGGGCCGAGCCGAGCGACGGCAGCACCAGCGCAGCGCCGGCGCCCGCCAGCCCAACACAGATCAGCAGCATCAGCTTGCGCACGCCGGCTCCTCTCGCTCGATTTGCAGTTCCAAGCATGGCAGGACCAACAACACCGCGCACGCCGCGACGGCTCGGTCGCCGGCGTCCTATTCGGGCGGCTCGCGCCAGACCTCGACCGAGACCTGCTCGACCGGCAGGGGGATCGGCGGCTCGGGCTTGGCCGCCTTGACCCAGACCGCCTCGGCGGCGAAGTCCTCGATCAGGCGATCGGCGATCGCCGTGCACAGACGCTCGAGCGTGTGGTAGGTCCGCTGCTGCGACACGAGCGCCACCAGCTGGCAGACCTCGGCGTAGTCGACGGTGTCCTCGATCCGGTCGGTCTCGGTTGCCGCCGACTCACCGACGTCGATCGTGATGTCGAAGAGCAGGCGCTGACCGACCTCGCGCTCGGCGGCGCCGATCCCGACGTGGGTGTAGAGCGAGAGCCCGGTGATCTCGACCGTGACCCCCGTCCGCATGCCCGACTCGTCGTCGTGCTCGCCGTCGTCGTCACCGTGCCACGGCGGCCCGTCCTCTACGTCGTCGGCGTCGTCGGGCTCCATCGCCCGGTGACCGTAGCAGTCGTCAGCGCGAGCGCGTCCCTGACCGGAGCGACGTCGTGGACGCGGAACACGCTCGCCCCGCGCTCGAGCGCCAGGACGTTGCTGGCGATCGTGGCGCCGAGGCGCTCGCCGGCGCCCCGGCCGCCGCCGATCCGGCCGAGGAAGGACTTGCGTGAGGTGCCGATCACGATCGGACGGCCGAGCGTGCAGAGCTCGTCGAGGCGGCGGAGCAGCTCGAGATTGTGAGCCACCGTCTTGCCGAAGCCGATGCCCGGGTCGAGCATGATCCGGTGCTCGGGCACGCCCTCTGCCACCGCCCAGCCGAGGCGCTCCTCGAGGAACGCCCGAACGTCGTCGACGACGTCGTCGTAGCGCGGGTTGCGCTGCATCGTCCGTGGCTCGCCCTGCATGTGCATCAGGCAGCAGCCGGCACGACGGTCGGCGACGAGCCCGGCCATCTCCGGGTCGACCCGGAAGGCACTGATGTCGTTGACGTACCGAGCCCCGGCCCGCAGCGCCGCCTCGGCGACGACGAGCTTCGTCGTGTCGATCGAGATCGTCGCCCTGAGACCATCGTGGACAAGGCCCTCGATGACCGGGACGACGCGCTCGCGCTCCAACAGGGGATCGACGGGTAGTGCCCCGGGTCGCGTCGACTCGCCGCCGACGTCGACCATCGCCGCTCCGTCGCGCTCGAGCTCGAGCCCGTGGGCGACGGCCGGCCCCGTCCGGGCGAACAGGCCGGCGTCGGAGAAGGAGTCGGGCGTGACGTTCAGCACGCCCATGATCACCGGATCGCGCATCCCTCCATCATCGCGCAGGGCGTCGTGCGCCCGCACTCATGCGTCAAGGGCACCGAGCCGGGCCGCCTCGGCGACGGCCTTCCCTCAGCAGCTCGCGCAGCGCCAGATGATCCGGCCGAGTCCGGGGAATCCGAGCGCGGCCGCCGTGGCCCCGGTCAGGTCCCACTCGCGCCCGACGATGTACGGGCCGCGGTCGATCACCGGGACCCGCAACGTGCGACCGTTGTAGGTGAAGTCGATCAGGGTTCCGCACGGCGCCGTCTTGTGGGCGACCCCGATCTGGTTGACGCCGAGCACGCCGCCGCACGCGAGACCGAGGCCGTAGTCGCGGAAGACCGACGCGACGCTGACGAGCTCGCCGGTCTTCTTCTCCTGCACCCACGGCAGCAGGGCGGCGAAGTTAGCCGCGTCGGCGCTCAGCTTGCGCGCCTGCTTCTGGGCCGCGTACATCTGCTGGAGCTCGGCCCGGACCTCGGCATCGGACGGCGCCCCCGGCGAGATCCCGCTGGCCCTGAAGCTGGCCGGGATCGGATGCGCCGGCGGCGGCGTGCCGTCCGGCTTGGCGGACGTCGTGGCGGAGGTCGGGGGAGCGGCAGCGCCGGCCGTAGTCGCCGTCGCGGTCGTCGTCGTCGTCGAATCGGCCGGCTGCGTCGAGCTGGCCGACGACCGGGAGCCGGCCGGCTGGGAGGCGCCCGACGCGGCCGGGGGCGGCGCCGAGCCGCCGCCACAGCCGGTGGCGATCAGACCCGCGAGAAGAGCCGCGGGGAGCCCGCCGTGACGCACCGAACCTCCAGAACGACTAGATGAGCTCGGGGTGCTCGGAGTCGCTGCCGCGAAGCTCGGTGGTGCCGCCGGCGAGGCCGGGCCGCGGCAGCGGCCGCGGCGCCTCGCGTGGACGATCCGGGGCCGGGGTCGCCGTCGGCGGGATCTGCGGGGTCGTCCGCGGCGGGTCGATCTCGGCGAAGACGTCGGTCTCGGACTTGCCGGCGAGGAGTCCCTCGAACTGGTGCTTCTCGATCGTCTCGCGACGGACGAGGATGCCGCTGATCGAGTCGAGGTCGTCGCGATGCTCGCTGAGGATGCTCCGGGCTCGCTGGTGCGCGCCCTCGATGATCCGCCGGACCTCGTCGTCGATCTCCCGGGCGATCTCGTCGCTGTAATCGGGCTCTGACCCGAACTCCCGGCCGAGGAACGGCTGGCCATGATCATGCCCATACACCCGCGGCCCGAGCTTCTCGCTCATCCCGAACCGCATCACCATCTGCTTCGCCGTCTGCGTGACCTTCTCAATGTCATTCGACGCGCCCGTCGTGATCTCCCCGAACACGATCTCCTCCGCCGCCCGGCCACCCAGCGTCATCGCCATCGTGTCCAACAACTCCGCCCGCGTCGTCAAGAACCGGTCCTCCGTCGGCATCGAGATCGTGTACCCCAACGCCTGACCCCGACTGATCACGCTGATCTTGTGCACCGGATCGGAATGCTCAAGAAAATTGCCGACGATCGCATGACCCATCTCGTGATACGCCGTGATCAACCGCTCATTCTCGCTCATCACCCGCGTCTTCTTCTCCGGACCCGCAATCACCCGCAGGATCCCCTCCTCGAGCTCGACCTGCGTGATCTCCCGCTTCCCCGTCCGCGCCGCCAACAACGCCGCCTCATTGATCAAATTCGACAAATCAGCACCCGTAAACCCAGGCGTCTGACCCGCCAAAGCATCAATATCAATCTCCTTCCCCAACGGCTTCCCGCGCGTATGCACCTCCAAAATCTTCGCGCGACCCTTCCGATCCGGCCTGTCCACCGCGATCTGCCGGTCAAACCGACCCGGCCTAAGCAACGCCGGATCCAAAATATCCGGGCGGTTCGTCGCCGCGATCATGATGATGTTGTCCTTCGCCTCAAACCCATCCATCTCCACCAGAAGCTGATTCAACGTCTGCTCACGCTCATCATGCCCCCCACCCATCCCCGCCCCCCGATGCCGCCCCACCGCATCAATCTCATCCATAAAAATGATGCACGGCGAATTCTGCTTCGCCTGCTCAAACAAATCCCGCACCCGCGACGCACCCACCCCCACGAACATCTCAACAAAATCCGAGCCCGAAATCGAAAAGAACGGCACCCCAGCCTCACCAGCAACCGCCCGCGCCAACAACGTCTTACCCGTCCCCGGAGGCCCATACAACAACACCCCCGTCGGAATCCGAGCCCCCAAAGCCTGAAACTTCTTCGGATTCTCCAAGAACTCCTTGATCTCATGCAACTCCTCAACCGCCTCCTCAACCCCCGCCACATCACGAAACGTAATCTTCGGCGAATCAGCCGTCATCCGCTTCGCCCGCGACTTCCCAAACGACATCACCCGCGAACCACCACCCTGGACCTGATTCATCAAAAACAGCCAGAAGCCGATGAAGATCAGGAACGGGAGGACGTAGGTCAGCAGCGACAGCCAGCCGCTCGTGCTCGTCCCCTCGACGTTGAAGGCCGGATGATTCGGCGCCGAGTTCAGCTTGCTGACCAGATCCGCGGCCGCCTGGCCGGGAACGAACCCGACCGTGTACTTCGTGCCGTTCGTCAGCGTCACGTCGACCGTGTTGTCCTTCGTCTTCACATCCGCCGAGCGGACCAGGCCGCCCGGCAGGTCGCGGGCGATGAGCGTCTGATAGCTGTGCGGCGGGCCGTTGTTCTGGGTCGGCGAGATCAGCTTCTGCGCGAAGAACGCAAGCACGATCACGATCGCGATCGGGAACAGGGCGCTCTTGAGGAACCGGTTCACAGCGTGCTCCTGGCGCGCGCAGCGCCGGCTTGAAGAGGGACAGGCAAGTCTCCCAAGCGTACCATGGGTTTTCGAGCCTTCCGCCGCCTAAGCCCTGCAGCGCGGGCCTATACGGACCCGCCCCGACGGCCGGCGCAACCGGGTCTCGAACGCCCGGCCGGGGTCTCAGTCGACTGCGGCCGGCGGGCTCAGCGCGGCGACGTACGGCAGGTTGCGATGGCGCTCGGCGTTGTCGAGGCCGTAGCCGATCGCGAAGCGGTTGGCGATCTCGAACCCGACATAGCGCGTAGGCAGCTCGACCTTGCGCCGCTCCGGCTTGGTCAGCAGGGCGCAGACCTCGAGCGTCGCCGGGTTGCGGGCGCCGAGGCTCCGCATCAGGTACTGCAGCGTGAGCCCGGAATCGACGATGTCCTCGACGATCAGCACCTCGCGGCCCTCGATCGGGCCGTCGAGGTCCTTGAGGATCCGCACCACGCCCGACGAATCGGTCGCCGACCCGTAGGAGGCGACGGCCATGAAGTCGACCTCGCACGGAATCGAGATCTCGCGCATCAGGTCGCTGAGGAAGAAGACGGCGCCCTTGAGCACGCCGACCAGCAGCAGATCGCACCCCGCGTAGTCACGGGAGATCTCCGCGCCGAGCTGCTTCACCCGCGACTGGAGCTCGGCGGCCGGGACGAGGATCTCGCCGATCTCCTTGACGTCCATATCCGCCGCGCAGTCTATTCGCGCTCGCGCCGCGCCCTCAGGACGACCGTCGCCGCCGTCGCCGCGGTCACGCCGAAACGCCCGCCGGTCGCCACGCCCGGCACCCAGGCGACCTCGTCCCCGGCGGTGACGACCGGCAGGGTCCGGCGCTGGGCGCGCGGCACCCGCCGGTCGGCGAAGAGATCGGCCAGCGACTTCGTTCCGCCCAGCCCGAGCGGCGCCATGCGGTCGCCGGCCCGCCAGCCGCGTACGACGAGCGGCTCGGCACCGAGCGCCGCGGCATCGAGCAGGCCGGCACCCGGGGCGAGCCGGGCCAGCTCGCCCGGCCCGTCGCCGCCGGCGGTCGCGTCCACGCGCCAGGCGCCGAAGCCGGCGCTGCCCGGCACGGCGAGCTCCACCGCCGCGGGCACGGCATCGGGCGGACCGGCCTCGAAGCGCAGCACGCCGTACTCGACGACGGCGCGAGCGCCCCCGCCGACGTCGAGCTCGGCGCTGCCGCCGGCCGGCGCCAGCCCCACCAGCTCGTCGACGCGGCCGCCGACCCCCGGCACGAGGCGGTGGACGGCGTCCTCGGCCAGGCGCATAACGACCAGCCGCGACAGGGCCGGCGGCAGCGCCGCCAGCCGCTCGAGCGAGATCCGCCGGCGGCCGGCCAGCGCCGTGCCGACGACCTCGTCGAGCACCGCGGCCTCGGCCCGCAGGAGCTCGGCGGTGCGGACGACATTGGCCAGCGCCGCCGGATGAACCTCGGCGAGGGCCGCGGCCAGGCCGTGACGTACGCGGCCACGCGCGTACGTGCCGCCGGCGTTGCTCGCGTCCTCGCGCCAGGCGAGCCCCCGCTCACGGCAGTAGGCGGTCGTGTCGTCGCGGTCGAGGCCGAGCAGCGGGCGGATCAGGAGCCCGTCGGCGGCGGCCATGCCGAGCAGCGCCCGACGGCCCGGCGACGCGGCGAGGCGGTAGAGGATCGTCTCGGCCTGGTCGCTGGCCGTGTGGCCGGCGGCGATCCGCGCCTCGCGCGCGCGGGCGCGAGAAAGCGACACGGCCGCCTCGTAGCGCAGGTCGCGGGCCCATGCCTGGCGGTT
This sequence comes from uncultured Solirubrobacterales bacterium, assembly GCA_963742705.1. GTDB lineage: Bacteria > Actinomycetota > Thermoleophilia > Solirubrobacterales > Solirubrobacteraceae > Palsa-513. The sequence goes on from CAVUMZ010000013.1 coordinate 37,765, forward strand.
GCCGACCGCCGGAGCCGGGGGCGCCCGGCGCACCTCGAGCGCGACCCCGAGCGACGCGCAGAGCCGGGCGACGAGTGCGGCGTCGGCGTCCGAGTCGGTGCCGCGCAACCCGTAGTCGACGTGCAGCGCGACCAGCCCGGCCGGCCCGCAGACCGTCGCCGCGACATCGAGCAGGCAGACCGAGTCGCGACCACCCGAGACGAGCACGACGACGGGATCGCCGCGGCGCAGCAGCCCACCGGCCGCGACGGCGTCGAGCACCCGCGCGACCGCCGGGCCCGTCATCGGCGCGGACCGCCCACCGCGCGCCCCACCAGCCGGCGGCGGCGGCGCATGGCTACGCCTTCAGGTGGGGGTACTCGTCCTCGACGACGTCGCGGTAGCGCTTGTAGATCGGCTTCGTGATCGGGATCAAGGCGAGCGCGGCCTTGATGTCGCCGCCGGTCTTGATACGCCTGCGGGCGATCGCCACGGCGATGTTCTCCTTGCCCTGGAAGTAGCGATTGGCGATGTCGGAGGCCATCGTCATCTCCACCTTCGGCTTCCAGTCGATGTCGTCGGTCCACTCCCAGTAGAGGTTCGTGCCCTCGTCGGGGCGACCGGCCCGGATGTTGACGACGAGATCGACGTCGACGAACTCGAAGCGCTGCGGGACGTCCGCGTCGCGCAGCTGCGGTCCCATCTGCGGGTCGTCGCTCATCATCGTGAAGATCCGGTCCATGACCTCACGGAATTCCTTGGACGAGCGAAATGCGGTTTCCATATGTCCGGAGCTTAGCCCCCTGGCATGATGCCGCGCCCGTGACGATTCACATCAGGCCGACGGCAGCACTGGCCAACAGGGCGCTGCTCGTCGAGGATCCCGGCGCGGCGATGGCGCTGGCCCAGGTCCTGCTCGAGCGGCCGCTGATGTTCAACCACAGCCACGGCCTCTGGGGCTATTCGGGCCTAGCCGGCGACGGGCAGCCGCTGACCGTGCAGAGCACGGGGATCGGCGGAGCGTCGGCGGCGACCGTGCTCGCGGAGCTGATCGGGCTCGGACTGCGGCGAGCGGTCAGGGTCGGCACATGCGCGGCGTTGGACACCGAGCTCGAGCGGGGAGAGCTGATCGTGGTGGATTCCGTGATCGCCGCCGACGGGGCGAGCCGCGCGGCCGCGGCCGTCGTGCCGGCCGGGAGCCTGGTGCATGCGGACGCGACCCTGACGGCCCGTCTCCGCGCACTCGCGCCGCATCTGCGCCACGGGCTGAACGCCTCGACCGATTTGTTCTACCGCCCGGACGGCCGGGAGGACGAGGACGGGTGGCGCAAGCTCGGTGCGCTGGCGGTCGATCTGGAGACGGCTGCCGTGTTCACCGTCGCCGCCCGCCACGGCGTCGCCGTCGCCGGGGTCGCGGTCGTGACCGACGGCCCGGGCGACGGCGGGCGGATCGACGACGACGCGCTCGCGCCGGCGCTCGAGTCGGCCGGGCGCCTGGCGTTCGCCGGGCTCAGGAAGGACGCCGCACCATTGGCGTAACACTGAGCGAGGCGCTGCGTTCGTGCTGTCAGGCTGTCGAGACGAGGGGGCGCGATGCGAGCGAGCGGGCGGGACACCAGGTGGTCGGCACGGAAGCGAGTCTGGCGTCTGACGGTCGTGCTCGGCGGCGCCGCGGGCGCCCTCGGGCTGTGCCTGGCCGGCGGCGCGACCGCGGCGACGCCGCCGCCGCCGTCGCAGCCGGCCCCGGTGCCGCTGTTCGTCACCAACGGCCCGGTCAACGCCCTGGCGCCCGGCAACGGCCGCGTGTTCGTCGGCGGCGCCTTCTCGCGGATCGGACCGCTTACCGGCGGCGCCGTCGCGCTCGACTCGGCGACGGCGCTTCGCGACACGGGGTTCCCGCGGGTCACCGGGACCGTCTTCGCCGTCACGCCCGACGGGGCCGGCGGCGTCTACCTGGGTGGGAGCTTCTCGGCCGTCGGCGGTGTCCCGCGGGCGAACCTCGCCCATGTGCTCGCCGGCGGGGCCGTCGATCCCGGCTTCGCGCCCCAGCCGGACGGCCAGGTGCTGGGGATGGCGATCGTCGGCGGCGAGCTCTACTTCGGCGGCGACTTCCTGCACGTCGGGGCGACGATCCGCCGGCGGCTGGCGGCCGTGAGCCTGCCGAGCCCGGCGAGCCCGGTCGCCCAGCTCGACGAGGGCTTCAACCCCGGCGTCGACGGCAGCGTGCAGGACCTCGTCGGCTTCGGCACGCGCCTGTACGTCGACGGTCGCTTCCAGGGTGTGGCCGGGCAGAGCCGGGAGGGCATCGCGGCGATCGATACGACGACCGGGGCGCTCGACCCGGGCTTCGACGTGTCGATCAACGGACCGGTCGACGCCCTGCTGGTGATCGGCGGCAAGCTCTACGCCGGCGGGCTCTTCAGCGACGTCGGCGGCCACAGCCGGGCCGGCCTGGTCGCCTTCGACGCGGCGACCGGTGCGCTCGACGGGACCTTCTCCCCGGCGACCAACGGCCAGGTCTACGGGCTGGCGACCGACGACGGGACGAACCTGTTCGTCGCCGGGCGCTTCACGGAGATCGGACGGGCGTTCGACAACAGCGTCGCGTCGCTGGATCCGGCGACCGGCGCCGCCCACCAGCCGTTCCGGTTCTTCGCCGACAAGGACGCCTACACGGTGACCTACGCGGCCGGCCGGCTCTATATCGGCGGCGAGTTCACGACGATCAACAACCTCCCGGCCAACCGCCTCGTCGCGGCCGACGCGACGACGGGAGCGGTCGAGGCCGGCTTCAACCCCGACCCGGACGACGACGTCTACGCGGTCGCGCTGGTCGGGCGGGACGTGATCGCCGGCGGCAAGTTCATCAGCGCGCCGCGGACGGTGGCCGCGAACCTGGCGGCGATCGATGCGGCGACCGGCGTCACCAGCCCCGGCTTCTCGGCCGGCGTCAGCGGCGCCCCGGCCGAGGACCGCGGGAGCACGCCGTCGATCCGCGCCCTGACGCTGGCCGGTGGCCGCCTCTACGCCGGGGGCAGCTTCGGCACGGCCGACGGCGTCAGGCGCAACGACCTCGCCTCGTTCGATCCCCGGACCGGAGCCCTCAGCGGGGCCCCGCCGCCGCTCGACGGGCAGGCCCTCGCACTCGCCGGGGCCGGCGCACGCGTCTACGTCGGCGGTGAGCTTCAACAAGGCGGGCAGCGACCGCCATCCGAGTTTGCTGGCGCTCGCCGCCGGGACCGGCGCGGCGATCCGGTCGTTCAACCTCGAGCGTCCGAGCACGCGCCTGGTAACGGTGACGGGCCGCAACGGGCGCAGCCAGCGGGTCCGGCGCAAGGTGCTGCTCCCGGGCCTGCTCGTCGACGACGGGTCCGTCGACGCCGTGCTCGCCTCGGGCGGACGGGTCTTCGTCGGCGGCGACGTGACGAGCGTCGCCCAGGTCGGCCAAGGCAGGCAGCGCCACCACCTCGACGGCGTGCTGGCGCTCGCCGCCGCGACCGGCGGGCTGATCGACACCTTCGACACCCCGCTGGACGCGGGCGTCGAGTCGCTCGCCGTTGCCGGCAGGACGCTCTACGCCGGCGGGGAGTTCGAGCAGCAGATCGGCGCCCGCGTCGTGCATCCGCGGCACGGCAAGCCGTACAAGGCAGGCGTCTACCGCCTCAACCTGATCGCGCTCGACGCGGCCCGTGGACAACCGCGAAAGGCCTTCCAGGCCGACACCGACGACCCGGTGACGGCGCTCGCCACCGACGGCAACGAGCTCTACGTCGGCGGCGACTTCCGGCACGTCGCCGGCCGGCCACGGGTCCGGCTGGCGGCGGTCAGCCCCGGCAGCGGCCGGCCGTCGACGACGTTCACCCCGGCGCCCGACGACTCCGTCAGCGCGCTCGCGCTGCTTGGTCCGCGCCTGTTCGTCGGCGGACCGTTCCGGTCGATCGGCGCGGGTCTCCAGCCCTACCTGGCGGCGTTCCAGCCGCCGGCGGCCAATTGATCGGGCGAGCCGGGATGTCCGGCGCGGGCCGACCAGCCGGCAGACTCGCGCGCCGCCGCCGCCTGGCCGCCCTGCTCGCCGCCACCGTCTCGTGCGCCACCCCGGCGGCGGCAGCGCTCGCCAGCCCGGCGCCCGGCACGCTGGATCCGGCCTTCGGCGCCGGCGGGATCGCCCGCCTGCCGGCCGGCGTCGGGGCGTCCCCGGGGGCGCTGGCGACCGATCCGCTCGGCCGGGTCCTGGTCGCCGGCCGGGTCAGCGTCGGCGGGACGATCGAGACGCTCGTCGCCCGCCTCACGCCGGGCGGAGCGGCCGACCCCGGCTTCGGCGGCCAGGGCCTGGCCATCGCCCCACTCGGCTCGGCGCCCGGCACCTTCGCGACGGCGAGCGGCATCGCCGTCGCCGCGCTCCCCGGCGGCGGGGTCCTCGCCGCCGGCCTCACCTCCGACGGCCGCGACTTCGTCGAGCGCCTCCTGCCCGGCGGGGCGCTCGATTCGTCGTTCGCCACGGCCGGGGTCTACCTGACGCCGTACGTGACCAACTTCCCACCGGCCAGGCTCCTGATCCGGCCCGACGGCCGGATCGTCCTCGTGGGGACCATCGTCGACCCGCCGCTGGCCGACGCGGCGCGGGAGCCGACATCGCTGCTGCTCGTCGGGCTGACCGCGGCCGGGGCCACCGACCCGTCGTTCGGGTCGGCGGGCGTCGCCGGAGCCCAGGTCGGCCAGCGGTCCTCGCACGCGGGCGCGGACAGCTTCGCCACCGGCGCGGGGCTGACCGCCGGGGGCGCCGTCGTCGTCGCGGCGGCCGCGAGCGACACGCGCGGGGACATCCGCGGGGCGCTCGCGCGCTTCACGCCCGGCCGGCGTCCTCGACGTGGGCTTCGCCAGCCGCGGCGTGGCGCGCCTGCTCCGGCTGCTGCCGGCCGGCCTGGTCGTGCTCGGCGACGGGGGGATCGTGGTCGCCGGTCAGGCCGACGACGCCGCCGGCGTCCCGTCTCCGGCGCTGGGCGGCTTCACGCCGTCCGGGTCGATCGACACGGGCTTCGGCGTCCACGGCCTCGCCGTGACCGACCTCTTCGGCGACTTCGGCGCGACCGGTCCGCATGAGCGCCAGGGGGTCGCCATCGGCCCGGCGCTTACCGCCGACGGGCGACTCGTCGTCGAGGCGGTGGCCGGGCGGGGCCGACCGGCGCCGTCGCGCGTCGTCGCCCGCTTCTCCCCGACCGGGGCGATCGACTGCTCGTTCGGCACCGCCGGCCGGTCGGGGCTGCCGCTCGCCGGCGGCCAGTCCGAGGACGCCGGGCCGGTCATCGCCCCCGACGGGGACGCGCTCGTCGCCGGCGGCCTCGGCTCGGCGTCGGGCATCTTCGTCGCCGCCGTGGCCGGCGGCGCGGCTGCGGCGCCACCGTCGGCGCCGGTCGTCGCGACCGGCGGGGCGACGCGCGTCAGAGGCGGCGTCCTGCTCGACGGGCTCGTCGACCCGCGCTGCGGCAAGATCAGCGCCAGCTTCGAGTTCGGCGTCGGCGGCCGCCTCACCCGCCACATCGCCGTGGGCGGCACGAGCGCCCGGCTCGGCCCGCAGCAGGTGACCGCGGTGCTCCTGCACCTGACGCGCGGCAGCTACCGCTATCGCCTCGTCATCCGCGCCGGCTCGCGCCGCATCGCCGGCGCGACCGCGACCTTCAGGCTCTAGTGGACCTCAGGACTTCGGCGTCGAGCTCTTGCGTGCCCGGGCCGGCGACACCCGCGGCTTGGCGGCCGGCGCCGCGGCTGCACGCGGCTTGGCCGCGGACGCCGCCTTGCGCGACGAGGACGACGGCGCAGGCTTCGCGCCGGCGAGGTCGTCGACCTGGCGGCTGAGCTCCGACAGGCGATCCTCGATGGCCTCCAGACGGGGGCCGAGGTCGGCGCCGCCGGGGGGCCGGCGGTGGGACGACTGCTCGAGCCGGTCGAGGCCGTCCTCGATGCCCTCGAGGCGCTGGCCGACCGAGCGCAGCCGGCGCGTCAGGCGCTCGATGTCGCTGGCCGACGGCAGGTTCAGCGCGCCCATCGCGACCTCCTGGGCCTGGGCGGCCTTGTCGCGGACGCCGAGCGCGCGCGTCAGCGCGCCGTTGACGAGCGGGTTTTCGAGCAGGTCCTGGGCGAGACGGCCGAGCGTCTCCTCGCCCTTGGCCGCGAAGCGGTCGCGAACGCCGTCTGATGTCTGGGGATCTTTCATCTGGTCGCGAAGAAGCGTACAGTCTGCGCCAGGTGCGTTGCGACCGGATGGGGCCGTACGATTTCGCGTTGCAATCGACGTGAGCGAACGGTAGGTTGCTGCGTGGTATCCCCGGGAGACGATGCTAGGCCGCCTGTCGCATGAGCGACGAGTGGCGCGTGCATGGGAGGAGTGCAAGGTTTGTTTGCTATTAGGCGCAGGTTGCTGACTTCTACGATGGTTACCGTCGCGCTGGGCGCTGGCCTGGCGGGTGGTGTCGTGCCTGCGCCAGCGCAGGCCCAGACGGTCACTCTGACGCTGCTCAACGGGCTCAAGCTGACGTTGAACGTGCCGGACGGTAGTCCGCTCTCGCAGCTGCAGCTGCCCCCGCTGCTCTCCCCGATCGTCAGCGAGACGCTCGGTCCGGTGACGGCGCCGACGACCAGCGGCGGCGCGCTCGCCCTGCCGGGCGTCACCGGCGGCCCGGGCACCCCGACCACGCTCGCCGCCGGTCCCGCCGTCGCACCGACGGTCGGCGGCCAGCAGGCGCAGAAGGCGACCGGCCTCAAGCACGCGACCCCGACCGTCAACGGGGCCCCGCAGGGGTCCGCCGGCGCGAAGGCCCAGGCCCCGCAGGCGACCCCGTTCCGCAGCGCCGACGGGCTGCCGACCGCGCTCAACCCGACACTCACGGAGGCTCCGCTCGGCCCGGTGCCGATCGGCGTGCCGAACTTCTTCATCGACAAGTTCGAGATCCCGCCGTTCCTGATCCCGATCTACCAGGCGGCCGGCGTCGAATACGAGGTGCCGTGGCAGGTGCTGGCGTCGATCAACGAGATCGAGACCGACTACGGCCGCAACCTCAGCGTGTCGAGCGCCGGGGCCGAGGGCTGGATGCAGTTCCTCCCGGCGACGTGGAAGGAGTACGGGGTCGACGCCAACGGCGACGGCGTCAAGGATCCGTACAACCCGGTCGACGCGATCTTCGCCGCCGCCCGCTTCCTGCATGCCGCGGGCGCGTCGCAGAGCCTCAGCAACGCGATCTTCGCCTACAACAACGCCAACTGGTACGTCGACTCGGTGACGCTCCGGGCGAAGCTGATCGGCGGTCTCCCGTCCGATCTGGTGAGCTCGATCACCGGCCTGACCGACGGTCTCTTCCCGGTCCACGCGGCGTCGCGCTACGCCGACGACGTCGCCGAGCAGATGGCGCAGTCGCGGCAGGCGAAGGCGCAGAACACGAAGGCGCCGAACACGGCGACCGCCAAGGACATGGCGATCAACATCTACGCGAAGGCCGGCTCGCCGGTGATCGCGGTGCACGACGGCGTGATCACGTCGCTCGGGACCTCGCCGACGCTGGGCAAGTTCCTCAAGCTCCGCGATGCCTACGGCAACACCTACACCTACAGCCAGCTGGCGACGATCTCGCCCCTCTACGCGGTGCCGAAGCCGCAGACGGAGTCGACCGCGCAGGTCAAGCGCGACCTCAACCTGCCCGTCGCCGACCCGGCGCCGACGGCGCCGGCCTCGGCCGGGCATCAGGCGGCGGTGCCGGCTCCGGCCGCGGCGTCCGTGACCCAGACGGCGCCGACCGCGCCGGCGACCGATACGCCCGCCGGGCCGACCCGCCTCTTCGCCCACCCGGACCGCAAGGCCGTGCTCTCGGCCGGTGGCCGCAGCCAGGTCGCCGGATCGGGTCCGGTGGACTTCTCGAAGTACTTCATCCAGGCGTACGGCCTCAAGGCCAGCCAGGTCGACCTCAAGCCGCTCGTCAAGGGCGCGCACGTCATCGCCGGGGCGATCCTCGGCCGGATCGGCAAGACCAGCCAGTTCGGCGCGCCGCACCTCGGCTTCCAGATCCGCCCGGCCGGCAAGGGCAGCCCGCTGATCGATCCGAAGCCGATCCTCGACGGTTGGAAGCTGCTCGACACGACGGCGATCTACCGCGCGGCCGCGGTCCCGTTCGTCGGTCCGGGGGCGAAGAACCCGTCGATCGGCCAGATCCTGCTCGAGAGCAAGACCCAGCTCCAGCAGCAGGTGCTGGCCGACCCGTCGATCGACATCTACGCCTGCGGTCGGCGCGACATCGCCGCCGGCCTGATCGACCAGCGCGTGCTGGCGACGCTCGAGTTCCTCTCGGCCTCGGGCCTGAAGCCCGGCGTCACGGCGCTGCGGTGCGGCAACACGCTGGCGGGCACGGCGTTCGACAAGGCGGGCAACCTCTCCGACCTGGCCTCGGGCGACGGGGTCGACATCTCGTCGATCAACGGCATCCCGGTGCTCGGCCACCAGGGTCCCGGGTCGATCACCGACATCGCGATCCGCCAGCTGCTGACGCTCCAGGGGAGCTTCCAGCCCCACGAGATCATCAGCCTGATGAGCTACCCGTCGACGGACAACACGTTCGCCGAGTCCGATCACGGCGACAAGATCCACATCGGGTTCGCCACGATCTACTCGCCGAACACGAAGTTCGGCAAGCAGGTCGACGCGGCGCTCGAGCCGGCACAGTGGCTGCGGTTGATCTCGCGACTCGGCCAGATCGACAACCCGACCGTGGCGGCCCAGCCGTCGACGGCTGCGGTGCCGGTCACGCCGTAAGGGCCAGTCAGACCAATCGGCGGTCTCTTCCGCTTCGTCCAATTCGAGTTCCCCGGGGTACTGGGCCCGCCTGACGGGCGCCATTCCGTACGCGAGCGCGAGGATCAGCAGGCTCCGGCCTGGGTCGTCGCCCTGGACACGCTCGCGGTCTCAAGGCCCCGGGGACGCTCACCGCTCGGCGGTCGGGCGGGCGGCCGACGCCAGCGCCGGCGCTCGGCGGTGGTCTGGCCCGGGGGCTCCAGCCGCCGGCAGTCACGGCCGGCCGCCCCCGGCCAGGCGCCGGCGCCGGCGAGCGTCTCCCGGGCGACGGTCATCGACACGCGACCGCTCGGCGACGAAGCCGCCGCGGCCGCCTGGTTCGAGCAGCTCGACCTCGGGGCGGCGGCGACCGGGGCGCTGGCCGTGCTCAACCGGGTGCTCGGCGCCCACCGGATCGCCGCGGCCGACCCCCACGTGCACCCGCTGACGACGCGCGCGGCGGTGGCGGTCCGTGGCGGCTACGGCGACGGGGCGGCGCTGGCCGAAGGCCGCTGGACGAAGGCGCGCGAGCTGACCGAGCCGGGCGGCGGCAGCCAGGCACGGACGGCGCTGCGCTCAGAGGAGCGGCTGACGGCGCTGCTGGCGGCCCGGGAGCGGCCGCTCGCCTGCGAGGAGCTCGCGCTGCGGGCGCGCCTGGACCTCGACTTCGACCGCCCGGCGGCGGCGGCGCTCGGCACGCGGCTGGCGCTCGAGGCGGCGCTCGTCGAGCTGGGGGCAAACTCCCGGGCCAGCGGCCTCGAGCCGCGGCTGGCCCAGCTGCGCGGGCTGCTCGACGATGTCATCGCCGCCGCCAACTCCGCCCTCATCGGCGCGCCGACCGCAGCCGAGCGCGCGACCGTCGGCCACGCGCTCGAGCGGATCGAGGCGACGCTGCGGGCGCGGACCGCCGCCGGCCGGCCCGCCCGCCCGGCGGTGTAGCCGGCGACGGCGGGCGGCCGGCCGGCTCTGGCCGCGACCGCCGAACCTCAGGATCGCCGGCGCAACTACGACCGCGACCAGTTCGGCCGGCGCCGGCCGAGGAAGGCGGCGATGCCCTCGCGGGCGTCGGCCGAGGCGAAGACCTTGGCGAACGCCTCCTTCTCGGCCGCGACCCCGGCCTCCAGCTCGGCGTGGCCGGAGACCTGCTTGATCGCAGCGACCGCGAGCGACGCCTGGCCGGCGAGCATCCGCCCCCAGGCGACGGCCGCGTCGAGCAGCTCGTGGTCGGGCACGACGCGGTTCACCAGGCCGTAGTCGTAGGCCTCCATCGCGCTGATCGAGACGCCGGTCAGGTTCATCTCGAGCGCCTTGGCCTGCCCGACCAGGCGCGGCAGCCGCTGGGTGCCGCCGAAGCCGGGGATGATGCCGAGCGTGATCTCCGGCTGGCCGAACGTGGCCGACTCGCCGGCGATGCGCAGGTCGCAGGCCATCGCCAGCTCGGACCCGCCGCCGAGGGCCGGGCCGCCGACCGCGGCGATCGTCACGACCGCGGATGCCTCCATCTCGAGCCCGAGCCCGTGCATGTCGTCGAGCAGCGCCCGGCCGGCCGGGGCGTCCATCCCGGCGAACGCCTTGATGTCGGCGCCGGCGCAGAACAGGCTCGAGTTGGCCGAGGCGATGATCAGGGCCCGCACGTCCCCGGTCGCCACGACCGCCTCCCAGGCCGCGCGCAGGTCGGCGACGACCGCCGGCGAGAGCGAGTTGGCCGGGGGGTTGTCGAGCCAGGCGATCGCCAGGCCGTGCTCGGCGTGGGTCTCCAGCTTGACGCGCCCGTCCTGATCGGGGTCGGGCCGCGGGTAGGCAAGGAAGCCCTGTCCGGCGGCGACGCCGGTCCGGCCCTGGGCGACGAGCCGGCGGAGGATCGTCGGCGGGGCGTAGCGCTCGCCCCAGTCGACCGCCGCCCGCTCGAGCGCCGCCAGGACCACGTCCAGCCCGGCGGCGTCGGCGCGGGCGAACGGCGGCGGGTTCAGGCCCGTCCCGGCGAGCATGCCCAGGTCGATGTCGCGCACGCTGGCGACACCCTCCTCGAGCAGCAGGCAGCACTCGACCAGGGCCTTGAGCACGAAGCGGTCGGCCAGCTCCTGCGTGTCGAACTCCTCCGATCCGCCGGACCGGGGCTCGCCGTTCTCGTAGAAGCCGCGCCCGGTTTTGGCGCCGAGGTCGCCGGCGGCGACGAGCTCGCCCATCCGCCGGTGGACGTAGAAGCGGTCGCCGTAGGACTCGTGCAGGTAGTCGGCGACCTTGTGGACCGTGTCGAGGCCGAGCAGGTCGGTCAGGAAGAACGGGCCCATCGGGGCGACGCCGGCCGCCTGGATCGCCCGGTCGATCGCCTGGATCGACAGGTCGCGCTCCTCCTGGAGGCGCCAGACCTCGCCGATCGCCGAGTTGAGCACACGGTTGACGACGAACCCGGGGACCTCGGCGCAGCGGATCGGCAGCTTGCGCAGCGTCTGGGCGAACGTCGTCGCGACCGACACGGCCTCGGGCGACGTGTGCTCGCCCTCGATCACCTCGACCAGGCGCATGAACGACGCCGGGTAGAAGAAGTGGAAGCCGAGCACCTGCTCGGGCCGGGTCGTCGCCAGGCCGAGCTCGGTGATCGACAGCGACGACGTGTTCGAGGCGAGCACGGCGTGGCCGGGCGTGGCGGCGTCGAGCTCGGCGAAGACGGCCTGCTTGATCGCCATGCGCTCGGGCACGGCCTCGATCACGAAGTCGACGTCGCCGAAGCCGTCGTAGGTGAGGGCCGGGATGATCCGCCCGAGGATCTCGGCGGTCTGGGCTTCCGCGGCCTCAGGGGACAGCTTGCCGCGGTCGACGAGCCGGGCGAGCTGGCCCGTCGTCACCTCGCGGGCCTTTTCGAGCCCGCGATCCACGAGCGCCTGGTCGATGTCCTTGAGGATCACCGGGATTCCCGCGGCGGCGATGATCTGGGCGATCTCCCCGCCCATCGTGCCGGCGCCGACGACGGCGGCCTTGAAGACGAACATTCAACGCTCCTCGGTGGTGGATCTACTCGGACGTCGTCGCAACTCGTGACGTCCGGACGGTTTGCGAAGGTCATGAACATGGACCGACGCATCTACAGCTTGATCGTAATTTTCGGGGCGACGCTGGCGATCGCGCCGGCTGGGACCGCGGCCGCCGCGCCGACGAAGCCTGTCGTCAAGACCGGGAAGGCCGGCGCCGTCACCTACCAGTCGGCTCAGCTGGCCGGGACGGTCAATCCCGGCGGGCAGTCGACGACCTACTTCTTCCAGTACGGGCCGACCGCGACATACGGCGGACAGAGCCTGCCGGCCAGCCTCGCGGCGGGGACGACGGCGATCGCCGTGCAGGCCCCGATCAGCGGCCTGGCGGCCAAGACCAAGTACCACTACCGGGTCGTCGGCGTCAACGCCGCGGGGACGACGCTCGGGGCGGACGCGACCTTCACGACGACCGCGATCCCGCTGTCGCTGGCCATCGTCGGCGTCCCGAACCCAGTCACCTTCGGCGCGCCGGTCACGATCGCCGGCACGCTGTCGGGCACCGGCGCGGCCAACCGCCAGGTCATCCTCCAGCAGAACGCCTACCCCTACGCGGCCGGTTTCCAGAACTCGGCGACGAACCCGCTGCTGACGACGGCGGCCGGGAGCTTCCAGTTCAACCTGCTGGCGCTGCCGCTGAGCACGCAGTTCCGGGTCGTCAGCATCGGCGCCGGGGCGCCGGTGGTCAGCCCGACGCTGACCGAGAACGTCGCGGTCGCCGTGTCGCTTCGCGTGACGCGCCACCGCATCCACCCCGGCTACTACAGCGTGCTCTTCTCCGGCACGGTCAGCCCGGCCGAGGTCGGGGCGCGCGTGTCGCTCCAGCGGCTCGTCGGCAGCCAGTGGCGCTACGTCATGGCCACGACGGCGCGGTCCGCGGGCGCCGGAAGCTCGAGCTACTCGCTCACGCGCCGGCTGCGCCACGGCGGCTACTACCGCGTCCACGCCACGCCGGTCGAGGGCGGCCACGTCGCCAACGTCAGCCGGGCAATGCTCGTCCACGCCTGAGCCAGCGGCACGCTGCGGCGCCGTCGGCCGCGTCAGGCCACGCCCCGCGCCGCGCGCACGTACTTCGCGATCAAGTGACACGTGCGCGCGGCGGCCGCATCCACTCAGACGCCGACCGTCGCCGGCGCCTCGACGCGCCGGGGCAGGAGCGTCTCCCGGGCGATGACGAGGCGCTGGATCTGGGCCGTACCTTCGTAGAGCTGCATGATCTTCGCGTCGCGCATCAGCTTCTCGACCGGGTAGTCCTTGATGAACCCGTAGCCACCGTAGACCTGGACGGCGTCGGTCGTGACCTTCATCGCCGTGTCGGCGGCGAAGCGCTTGGCGTGTGAGCTGAGCAGCGTGTTGCGCTGGCCCTGGTCGAGCAGGACGGCCGACTTCCACGTCAGCAGGCGCGAGGCCTCGATCTCGGTCGCCATGTCGGCGATCATGAACTGGATCGCCTGGTGCATGGCGATCGGCACGCCGAACTGGACGCGCTCCTTGGAGTAGTCGCAGGCGAACTCGAACGCCGCCCGGGCAATCCCGATCGCCATCGCCGCGACGCCCGGACGCGTCCGGTCGAGCGTCATCATCGCCACCTTGAAGCCCTTGTTCTCCTCGCCGATCAGGTGGTCGGCCGGGATCTCGACGTCCGGGAAGGTGATGGTCGCGGTGTTCGACGCCCGCTGGCCCATCTTGTCCTCCTTCTTGTCGACGATCACCCCCGCGTCGCGCGGGACGATGAAGGCCGAGATCCCCCGGTGGCCGGCGTCCGGGTCGGTCTTCGCGTAGACGGTGTAGAAGTTCGCGTGGCTGCCGTTGGTGATGAAGCACTTCGACCCGCTGATCACGTACTTGTCGTGCCGGCGGACCGCCCGCGTCTTCATCCCCGACACGTCCGACCCGGCGTCCGGCTCGGTCAGGCAGAAGGACGCCAGCAGCGGTGCCTCGGTCAGGCGGCCGAGGTACTCCTTCTTGAGCTCGTCGGACCCGGCCAGGATCAGCGGCGCCGTCGCCAGCCCGTTGCACCCGACCGAGGTCTGGATGCCCGAGCAGCCCCAGGACAGCTCCTCCTCGATCACGCAGCCGTCGAGGTAGCCGATGCCGGGGCCCCCGTACTCCTCGGGGATGTGGTTGTTCATCAAGCCGACGTCCCAGGCCTTCTCGATGATCTCCTGCGGCCAGTGCCCGTCCTTGTCGTACTCCCAGGCGACGGGACGGATCTCCTTCTCGGCGAAGTCGTGCGCCAGTTCGCGCAGGTTCTTCTGCTCATCGGTCAGCGTGAAATCGACCACGGTGTCTCCTAAAGACGGGGGTGCGGAGCGGTGGTGGGCGCCGGCCCGCTTTTGTAGATTGACTGGTCAGTCAATGTTTGCTGCGCTAATGGTAAGGCAGCGACGCCGGCCTGGCAAGATCTCTTCATGATCGCTTCGGCAGACGTCTCGGTCTTCGGTCTGGTCGTGCTCCTCGTGGTCGGCGTCGGCGTCGTCGTGGCGGTCGCGGCCGGCCTGCGTGGGCGCGACGCCTACGGGGGCATCGGCGGCGGCGGACCGGTCCCGGAGCGCCCACCCGGGGCCGAGGCGGCCGAGCGCGACGAGGAGATCCGCCAGCTCGCGGACGCCCGTCGCCGGCGCCGGGCCCGGCGGGCGGCGGCCGGGGTCGCCGAGCCGGTGCGGGCCGGGGTCGACCCTGACCTGGCCGAGGAGCTGCGGCAGCTGGCCCAGGCGCGCAACCTCCGGCGGGCGCGCGCCGGGCTCGAGCCGCTCGACGTCGACGCCGAGGTCGCCCGACGGCTGGCCGACGGCTGACTCGGGCCGCTCGATGTCGAGGTCGACGCCGCCCGACGGCTGGCCGACGGCTGAGCGCTGGGGCCCGCACAGACATGCGAACCCTTAGAATCCCCGGCATGCAGACGCGGCGCTTCGGCGACACCGACCTCGTCACCTCGGCCGTCGGCTTCGGGACCTGGGCCCTCGGCTCCGACTGGTGGGGCGCCCACGAGGACCCCGACGTGCTCGTCGCCCGGGCGCTCGAGCTGGGCATCACCTTCTTCGACACGGGCGACACCTACGGCCAGGGTCTCAACGAGGAGCTCGTCGGAGCGGCGCTGGCCGCCGCCGGGGCCCGGCGCGAGGAGATCCAGATCTCGACCAAGTTCGGCTACCTGCTCGACAGCGAGCGGACCGACCACGGCGAGTCCGAGCGGCCGCACGACTGGTCGCCCGAGCACACGCGCAAGGCGCTCGAGGCGAGCCTGGGACGGCTGCGGACCGACTATGTCGACCTCTACCAGCTGCACAACCCGCGCATGGACGCGCTCGATCGCGACGACCTCTTCGCCGAGCTCGAGGCGCTCAAGGCCGAGGGCAAGATCCGCCATTACGGTATCGCCCTGGGACCGAAGATCGGCTGGCGCGAAGAGGGTCTGCGGGCGCTCGAGGAGCGGCCGATCACGTCGCTGCAGACCGTCTACAACATGCTCGAGCAAGAGCCGGGCGCCGACTTCCTCGCCCTGGCGGCCGAGCGCGGGGCCGGCGTGATCGCCCGGGTGCCGACCTCGAGCGGCCTGCTCGAGGGCCACCTGACGCCGGAGCACACCTTCGAAGGCAACGACCACCGCCGACACCGGCCGCGGTCGTGGCTGATCGACGGCCTGAAGAAGGTCGACCAGCTCGACTTCCTGCGCCGCGACGGCGAGCGGACGCTGGCCCAGGTGGCGTTCGCCTTCATCCTCGCCCAGCCGGCGATCGCCACCGTCGTCCACACGGTCAACACCAGCGCCCAGCTGGAGGAGTGGACCGGCGCGACCGACGTCGCGCCGCTCGACGACGACGAGCTCGCCGCCTACGACGAGCTCTACCGGGCGAGCTTCGGCCTCAGCCTGCCGACCACCTGATGGCCCCGGCCGGCCGGCCCGGCCGACGCTCTCGATGATCGACGTCGCCCTGACCGCCGCCGGTGTGCGCCCGGCTCAGGTCGCCGTGGTCATCGACGTGCTGCGGGCGACGACGACGATCACCCAGGCGCTCGCCGGTGGCTTCGACCGCGTCCTCTGTGCCACCACCCGGGAGCTGGCCCTGTCGATGGCCGGGCCCGGGCGGATCCTCGCCGGCGAGGAGGCCTGCGTCCCACCCCCGGGCTTCGACCTCGGCAACTCGCCGGCCGATGTCGCCGCGGCGTCCGGCACCGAACTGGTGCTCGCCACGTCGAACGGGACGCCGACGATCGTCGCCGCCGCCGGCGTGTCCGATCTGACCCTGCTCGGCTGCCTCGCCAACCTCACGGCCGTGCTCGGGGCCCTCGGCGCCGCCGACGACGTCCTGCTCGTCTGCTCGGGCACCAACGGCCGGCTGGCGATCGAGGACGTCTACGTCGCCGGGCGGATCGTGGCCGGCCTGACCGGCGCCGCCGGGACCGACGCCGCCGGCGTCTGCGCGCTGATGGCCGCGGCCTCGCCCCCAGCCGCCGAGCTGTTTCGTCAGAGCACGAACGGGCAGTTGCTGGTGGAGGTCGGGCTCGAGGCGGACATCGACTGGTGCGCCCGCGAGGACACGCTCGACCTCGTTCCCCGGGTGACATCGACCACCGCCGACATCGCCGCGATCGGCCCCGTATAGAGGTGACTCTATGCTTAAGCCCAAACTCTTGAGTATTCTTTCTGGTTTCCGCCGGCATAATGTGCAGTGACAACCGTCAAAGGAAAGTGAGTTAGCACTGATGAGCACACCCGAAGGCAGCGGTTCCCCCCCGAAGAAGGACCGCTGGACATCAGGGGTGACGCCTTACGCGGAGATGGGCTACTGGGACGCCGACTACGAGCCCAAGGAGACCGACGTTCTGTGCGCCTTCCGCATCACGCCCCAGCCCGGGGTCGATGCGATCGAGGCAGCCGCCGCGGTCGCCGGTGAGTCCTCCACCGCCACGTGGACGGTCGTCTGGACCGACCGCCTGACCCCGTACCAGCACTACCAGGCGAAGGCCTATTCGGTCGAGGAGGTTCCCGGCGTCGAGGGCCAGTACATCGCCAAGATCGCCTACGACCTCGACCTCTTCGAGGAGGGCTCGGTCGCCAACCTGACGTCGTCGATCATCGGCAACGTGTTCGGCTTCAAGGCGCTGAAGGCCCTGCGGCTCGAGGACATGCGGATTCCGGTCGCGTACCTGAAGACGTTCCCCGGTCCCCCGCACGGCATCGTGATGGAGCGGGAGTACCTCGACAAGTTCGGCCGCCCGCTGCTCGGCGCGACCGTCAAGCCGAAGCTCGGCCTGTCGGCCAAGAACTACTCGCGCGTGGTCTACGAGGCGCTTCGCGGTGGGCTCGACTTCACCAAGGACGACGAGAACATCAACTCGCAGCCGTTCATGCGCTGGCGCGATCGCTACTGCTTTGCGATCGAGGCCGTCCAGCGCGCGATGGCGGCGAGCGGCGAGGTCAAGGGTCACTACATGAACGTGACCGCCGCGACGATGGAGGACATGTACGAGCGCGCCGAGTTCGCCAAGTCGATCGGCTCGATCATCATCATGATGGACCTCACCGTCGGCTACACGGCGATGAGCTCGATGTCCCACTGGGCCCGGGCGAACGGGATGATCCTCCACCTGCACCGGGCCGGTCACGGGACGTACACGCGTCAGAAGACGCATGGCGTCAGCTTCCGCGTGATCGCCAAGTGGTGCCGGATGCTCGGTGTCGACCACATCCATGCCGGCACGGTCGTCGGCAAGCTCGAGGGCGACCCGAACATGATCAAGGGCTACTACGACGTCCTGCGGCAGCGCTACAACGTCACCAACCCGGAGACTGGGATCTACTTCGACCAGGACTGGGCCTCACTGGCCGCGGTCATGCCGGTTGCATCGGGCGGCATCCACGCCGGCCAGATGCACCAGCTGCTCGAGTACCTCGGCGAGGACGTGGTGCTCCAGTTCGGTGGCGGGACGATCGGCCACCCGATGGGCATCGCCGCCGGGGCGACGGCCAACCGCGTCGCCGTCGAGGCGATCATCCAGGCCCGCAACGAGGGTCGGGACTACTTCAACGAGGGCCCGGACATCCTGATCCAGGCGGCCAAGGGCTGCCCGGAGCTCGACGCGGCGCTGGACGTGTGGAAGGACATCACGTTCAACTACGAGTCGACGGATACGCCCGACTACGTCCCGACCGCCACCCCGGCCGGCTGAAC
The DNA here is from genome assembly GCA_963742705.1 of uncultured Solirubrobacterales bacterium. Classification (GTDB taxonomy): domain Bacteria; phylum Actinomycetota; class Thermoleophilia; order Solirubrobacterales; family Solirubrobacteraceae; genus Palsa-513. Next base: position 55,761 of record CAVUMZ010000013.1, read on the forward strand.
GGAGAGATGAGATGAAGATCACCCAAGGCACGTTCAGCTACCTGCCGGAGATGACCGAGGAGCAGCTCGAGCTCCAGGTTCGCTACGCCATCAACAACGGCTGGGCGTTGATGGTCGAGCACACCGACGATCCCCACCCGCGCAACTCGCTGTGGGAGATGTGGGAGCAGCCGAAGTTCGACGTCGACCCCGAGGATGCCGCACTGATCCTCGACGAGGTCAACGCATGCCGGCTCGCGTACCCGGCGCGCTACGTCAAGCTCGTCGCCTACGACAGCTCGCGCGGGCGCCAGACGACGATGCTCTCGATCATCGTCAACCGGCCCGAGCACGAGCCGGGCTTCCGGCTCGATCGCCAGGAGACCAACGACCGCGTCATGAAGTACACGCTCCACTCGTACGCGACCGAGGATCCGTCCGGGTATCGCTACGGCGCGACCGGGGCGACCAAGGACGAGCGCATGGCCGCGAAGGAGCCGGAGGAGTGAGCCAGTCGGAGGGGGGCGCCGCGTCAGGTGACGCGGCGCCGCTCGACGTCGACGCCGTACTGCGCGAGAGCAATGTCGGCGATGTGCTCGCCGAACTCGACCGCACGCTGGTCGCCCTCGCCCCGGTCAAGGAGCGGATCTCGGAGATCGCCGCGCTGCTGGTGATCGACCGCCTGCGCTCAGACGCCGGCCTGTCGTCGCAGCGACCGTCGCTGCACATGTCGTTCACCGGCGAGCCGGGCACCGGCAAGACGACCGTGGCGCTCCAGATGGCGAAGATCCTCCACGGGCTCGGCTACATCCAGAAGAACGAGGTGGTCGCCGTTACGCGCGACGATCTCGTCGGCCAGTACGTCGGCCACACCGCGCCGAAGACGACGGCCGTGATCAAGCGGGCCCGGGGCGGGGTGCTGTTCATCGACGAGGCCTACTTCCTGTTCCGCCCGGAGAACGAGCGCGACTACGGGGCCGAGGCGATCGAGGTCCTGCTGACGGCGATGGAGAACGAGCGCGACACGCTGGTGGTGATCCTCGCCGGCTATCACGACCGGATGGAGCAGTTCTTCCGGAGCAACCCGGGAATGGGCTCGCGCGTCGCCCACCACATCGACTTTCCCAACTACACTCGGGATGAGCTGATGGACATAGCGCGCCTGATGCTCGAGAAGACGTCCTACAAGATGACCCCCGAAGCCGAAGAGGCCTTCGCCGACTACATCGCCCGCCGCATGCGGCGGCCGCGGTTCTCCAATGCCCGGAGCATTCGCAACGCCCTCGAGCGGGCGCGTCTGCGTCAAGCCAAGCGGCTGTTCGACGCCGGCGGCCGTCCGTCCCGCGACGATCTGATGACGATCGAGGCCGAGGACATCCTCGCCAGCCGCGTGTTCGGGGCCGACGGAGAGGGCGAGGCCGACGCGGATACCACCGACGACGAGCGGGACGCGACATCTGCCGTTGCGGCCGCAGCAGGGAGTTGAGCCCACAAATGCCACGTCCAGTCATCCTCGGAGTCGTCGGCGACTCCGCGACGGGCAAGACGACGATCACCCGCGGCCTCGTCCGAGTGCTCGGCGAGGACGCTGTGACCCACGTCTGCACCGACGACTACCACAAGTACGACCGCAAGCGACGCGCCGAGCTCGGCCTGACACCGCTGCATCCCGACTGCAACTACCTGGACATCATCGCCCAGGATCTCGGGCACATGCGCCGGGGAGAGCCGATCCTCAAGCCGACCTACCTGCACTCGCACGGTACGTTCGGTCCGCCGAAGTACGTCGTTCCCAGCCGCTTCGCGGTGATCGAGGGACTGCTCGGCTACCACACGCAGGCGCTGCGCGACGCGTGCGACGTGCGCGTCTACCTCGCCCCGCCCGAGGGACTGCGCCGCCACTGGAAGGTCCAGCGCGACTGCTCGCGGCGGGGCTACACGACCGACGAGGTGCTGGCCGAGCTCGACCGACGCGAGGGCGACTCGGCCGCCTTCATCCGCCCGCAGCAGCGTCACGCCGACATCGTCGTCTCCTTCGTACCCCGCGACGACGGCGACCCCGACCGGCTCGACGCCGAGCTGACCCTGCGCGACGGGCTCGTCCACCCGGATCTCTCGCCGGTGATCCGGTCCGACAGCCCGATCACGCTGTCGACCAGCGGCGGCGAGCGGTTCCTGCGGATTCCCGGCGACCTCGACGCCGAGCAGGCCGCCGACATCGAGGAGGCCGTCTGGGACCGGATGCACTTCGCCAGCCATCTGCGCACCCAGCGCCTGGGCGAGTTCACCATCGGCACCGACCTGCACCGGTCGGAATCGCTCGCCCTCGTCCAGCTCCTGATCCTCTATCACGTCGCGACGGCGAAGGCCGCCATCGCGCTGGGCGGCGACGGCGGCAGGAGCCGCGCTGACTCGCCCCCCGTAATCGTCCGACCCGAGCCGGAGGCAGCAACCGCATGAGCACAACCAGTTCCGAACTCGCGCAGACCGTCCACGACCTGCTCGCTGCCCCCCGGGGCATCCTCGCCGCCGACGAGAGCATGGCGACGATGTCGAGCCGTCTCGAGAAGATCGGCGTTGATCCGACCACCGAGAACCGGGCCGCCTACCGGGAGGTAATCGGCACGGCCCCGGGGCTCGGCAACTACGTCAGCGGGATGATCCTCTTCGACGAGACGATCCGCCAGCACTTCGCCGACGGGACCCCGTTCGCCGAGGGACTCGCCCGCGAGGGCATCATCCCCGGGATCAAGGTCGACACCGGCGCCAAGCCCCTGGCCTTCGCACCCGGTGAGACGGTGACCGAAGGTCTCGACGGCCTGCGCGACCGGCTCGCCGAGTACAAGGAGCTCGGCGCCCGCTTCGCCAAGTGGCGGGCCGTGATCAAGATCGGCGACGGCACGCCGAGCGACTGCGCCCTCACGGCCAACGCCCACGCCCTCGCCCGGTACGCCGCTCTCTGCCAGGAGGCCGGGATCGTGCCCATCGTCGAGCCCGAGGTCCTGATGGATGGTGAGCACACGATGGAGCGGTGCGCCGAGATCACGGCCGCCGCGCTGCGCCGGGTGTTCGCCGACCTCGCCGTGGAGCGAGTCGCCTACGAGGGCATGCTGCTCAAGCCGAACATGATCGTCCCCGGCAAGAAGTCCGGACAGCAGGCGACTCCCGAGGAGGTGGCGAAGGAGACCGTCCGCGTGTTCAAGGACGTCGTCCCCGCCGCCGTCCCCGGCGTCGTCTTCCTCTCCGGCGGCCAGAGCCCCGAAGAGGCGACCGCCAACCTCAACGCGATCAACAAGCTCGGGCCGCTGCCCTGGCGGCTGAGCTTCTCCTTCGGGCGCGCGCTGCTCGATCCGGCTCTCGCCGCCTGGGCCGGCGACGACGCCAACCGCGACGCGGCGCACGATGCCCTGCTCGACCGGGCACGGGCCAACTCCGCGGCCAGCACCGGCGAGTACGCCGGCGCCGGCGTCGCCGCCTGACCGAGTTCTGACGGGCCTCGGTCGGCGTGCGTCGCCGGCCGAGCCACCGCCGTCGCTTCAGCGACGCTGTGCCGGCACGCCGCGCGCGCTGCGGAATGCCGCCGCCACGTCGCGGGTCTCCGTCTCGGCGCCGAGCGGGAAGATGTGGAGCGCGTCGACGCCCGGCATCCTCGCCAGCTCGGCGGCCAGGTCCTGCGCCAGTTCGATGCCGCCGCCGATGCTGATCTGGTGGTGCGCGGCGTCCGACAGCCGGCAGCCGGGGAGGCGCCGGACGTGGTCGGCCATCCGCTCGTTGCGCAGCAGCGCGACGCCGGCGTAGAAGTGCACGCCGGCGAGCAGGTCGCCGGCCCGGTCGAGGAAGGCGCGAAGCGCCGGCAGGTCGAACACCATCTGCGACTGGAGGAACTCGGCGCCGGCCGCCAGCTTGCGCTCCAGTAGGCGCAGCTCGCGGTCCGGGTCGGGGGCGAACGGGTTGACGACGGCCCCGACGGCCAGTTCGCGCGGCGCCGCCCAGCCCTTGACCTCGGCGATCAGCGCCGTCGCCGTCAGGTCCCTGACCCGCGGCACGCCGTCGACAGGATCGCCGTAGAGGCAGAGGACGCCGTCGGATTCGAGCGCCGCCGCCCCGACGACCTGCGACTGGAGCGCCAGGCGGTTGCGGTCGCGGCACGAGACGTGCACCACGGTCGCCACGCCCTGCTCCCGGGCGAGCGCCACGGCCGCCAGCGGCGACATACGCGGGGCTCCGGCGTGGTTGTCGGTCAGCCCGACGAGATCCACGGTGTCGGCCAGGGCGGCGATGCGATCCCGCACACGGGCGGCGTCCGGGGTACTCGGAAGCGAAATCTCGGCCGAGGTCAGCGCGGTCGTCGGCATCCACCCCAGCCTAGTGGTCGCTCACGCAGGTACGCAACACGACCCCGGTCGCCCCGGTATGCGTCACACAGAGAAAACGTGCATATAGTTTGACTAATGGCTATTACGCTCACGCAGCTGCGCAGCTTTCTCGCGGTCGTCCACGAAGGCTCGACCGCCGCCGCGGCCGAGCGCCTCTTCGTCACCCAGCCGTCGATCTCGGCCGCCGTCTCGGCCCTGTCGGAGGAGCTCGGCGTCAAGCTGACCGAGCGTGTCGGCCGCGGCGTCCGGCCGAGCCCGGCCGGAGTCGCCTTCACGCCGTTCGCCGCCGACGTGATCGGCCTGCTCGACCAGGGCCGCCGGGCGGCGATGGAGGCGGCCGGACAGGCCAGCCGGGAGCTGCGAATCGCGGCCGTGACGACCGCCGCCGAGTACCTCGTGCCGACGTTGATGCAGGCGTTCGGAATGCTCCATCCGGAGATCGTCCTCGCGCTCGACGTCGGCAACCGCGACCACGTCCTGCGCGAGCTGCTCGACCACGAGGCCGACATCGCGATCGGCGGCCGGCCGCCGGGCGGCGACCACCTCACCGGGCAGACCTTCATGCGCAACGAGATCTGCCTGATCGCCCGCCCCGATCATCCGCTCACCGACGGCCGGGTCGCCGATCTCGACGAGCTCGGGGCGAGCACCTGGCTCCTGCGCGAGGAGGGGTCGGGCACCCGGGCGATGACCGAGCACTACCTCGAGGCCCACGGCCTGCGGCCGCGCGTCCTGACGATGGGCTCGAACGGGGCGATCAAGCACGCCGCCCGCGCCGGCCTCGGCATCGCGCTCCAGTCGCGGCTGGCGATCGAGCTCGAGCTCGAGGCCGGCGTGCTGCGGACGATCGACGCCGCGGCACCTCTCCCCCACCGCGACTGGTACGTGCTCTGCTCGGCGATCGGCCCCCGCCGGGCTCAGGTCGAGGAGTTCATGGCCTTCGTCGCCGGCGGCGACGTCGACGAGATTCTCCGCCGCAACCGCCAGTCCTGGTGAGGGTCCGGAGCTAGCGGGCGAACCCGGCGTACTCGAGATCGGCGTCAAGGACCCGGTCGGCGCTCACCAGCGTGACCGGAAGGCCGAAGGCGGCGATCTTGCTCGGCAGATCGAGCTTCAGCCAGCGCGAGACCCGCTTGGGCAGCGTCGAGAGGATGATCTCGTCGTAGGAGGACGCATGGAGCGCGTCGTGGACGGACCCGAGCGGGTCGTGGGCGCCGACCTCGCCGGTTACCTCGCGTCCGGCCGCCTCGGTCAGCAGCGGCAGCGCCACCCCCATCCGCGCCAGGGCCTCGTCGCGGCCGTTGTCCTCCGGGTCGACGACCCGGTGGAGCCCGTGCGGCGTGGCCGGCATCATCAGGTGGAAGTCAGCCGGACTGGCCGCCGCCCGCTCGCGGACCGCCGCGATCAGCTGCTCGGTTGCCGCCGTGCGGTTCGCCACGATCAGAATGCGTGCTCGATCTCCCAAGGTCTTCCTCCTACTCGCCCTTTGCCTCATCGCGATTGTGCTAATCGATACGAAGCCGGTCGAGAGAGATGCTACAACCGCCACGGCGACGGACGCATAGAGATTTCGTGGGGCGCTCGCCCGAGTCTCGTGATCGCCGGGGATCACGATCCAAGCCGGCGACACGGCGGCCGGCGGCCAGACCACCGGCCGCAGCCGCTTCAGAGCGGGTCGGTGGCCGCGGCGACGGCCGCCTGACCGTAGGAGATGCCGCCGTCGCCGGCCGGCAGGAGCCGCGGGACGAGGCAGCGGAGATCGGCGAGCTCGGCGAGCGTCCGGGTGGCGAGCAGGCGGTTCTGGAAGACCCCGCCTGAGAGGACGACGGTCGCCTGGCCGGTCGCCCGGACAGCGGCCGCCGTCCCCCGGGCCAGGCCGTTGTGGAACCGGGCCGAGATCAGCCCGACCGGGACGCCGGCGGCGACGTCGCGGCTGACGGCGAGGATCAGGTCGCGCGCATCGAGGCGCGCGTCGAGCGGGTAGGCCCCAGCCTCGGCCGGGTCGGCGACCGCCTCCAGCTCGATCGCTGCCTGACCCTCGAAGTTGACGACCGCCCGGACCCCGCACAGCGCCGCCACGGCGTCGAACAGGCGGCCGACGCTGCTCGTCGGTGTCGCCGTCCGTCCGATCTGGGCCACGGCCCGCCAACGCTTGGGATCGACGACGCCGGCGAGCGTGGCCGGCATCCTCGGCACCTCCTCGCCCGTCGCCGCCGCCAGCCAGGCGCACGCCATCCGCCACGGCTCCGCCACCGCCCGGTCCCCGCCCGGCAGCGCGACCGGCCAGAGGTGACCCACCCGGTCGAAGCCGCGCATGTCGCCGACGAGGATCTCGCCGCCCCAGACGGTTCCGTCGGTCCCGTAGCCCGAACCGTCGTAGATCGCGCCGACCGCCGACCCGAGCTCGCCGTGCTCGGCCAGGGCCGCCGCCAGGTGCGCATGGTGGTGCTGGACGCCCAGCGTCCGGTCGAAGTCGAGCGCCTGCGCCTCGCGCGTCGAGAGGTAGTCGGGGTGCAGGTCGTGGACGACCCATTCCGGCGTGACGGCGAACAGCCGCTCGAAGTGGGCGACGCCGGCCCGGAACGACAGCAGGGTCTCGTAGTTCTTGAGATCGCCGATGTGGTGCGAGACCCACGCCCGGGTGCCCTTGGCCAGGCAGAACGTGTTCTTCAGCTCGGCGCCGACGGCGAGCACCGGCCGCGCGAGCGGCAGCGGCAGCTCGAGCGCGTCCGGCACGTACCCCCGGGACCGGCGGAGCATGACCCCGGCGCGGACGACCGAGTCGTCGGTGCGGGTGTGGATCGGCCGGTCGTGGACGAGGAACGCCTCGGCGATCGGCTCGAGCCGCCCGGCCGCGTCGTCGTCCTCGAAGGCGATCGGCTCGTCGGAGATATTCCCGCTCGTCATCACGAGCGGGCGCTCGGCGACCAGCAGGTGGTGCAGCGGCGAGTAGGCGACCATCACGCCGAGCTCCCGGCTCCCCGGCGCGACTCCCGGCGCCACGGCGGCGTCGGCCAGGCGCTCGGCGATCACGATCGGCCGGGCCCGGGATGCCAGCAGCTCCTCCTCGGCCGGGTCGAGCCTGACCAGCGCCCGCGCCGCGGCCACGTCGGCCACCATCACCGCAAACGGCTTGTCCTCGCGATGCTTGCGGCTGCGCAAGCGTTGCACCGCCGCAACGTCGTCGGCCCGGCAGGCGAGATGGAAGCCGCCGATGCCCTTGACGGCGAGGATCCCCCCGGCCTCGAGCGCCGCCAGCGCCGCCGTCAGCGCCGGCTCGCCGCGCGCCGGGCCGAACCGCAGCGTCGGCCCGCAGTCGGGACACGCGTTCGGCTGGGCGTGAAACCGGCGGTCGAGCGGGTCCTCATACTCGGCAAGGCAACGACTGCACATCTGGAAGCCGGCCATCGTCGTCAACGGACGGTCGTAGGGGACGCCGCGGACGATCGTGAAGCGCGGGCCGCAGTTGGTGCAGTTGATGAACGGGTACCGGTAGCGGCGGTCGGACGGGTCGAGCAGCTCCGCGAGGCAGTCGGCGCACGTCGCCGTGTCCGGCGAGACCGGGGCGTCCCGTTCGCCGCCGGCCCGGCTGCTGACGATCACGAACCCGCGCTCGCCGGTCGCGGCGACCTCCGACGCCGCGACGTGCTCGATCCGCGCGAGCGGCGGGGCCTCGCTGCGCAGCCGCGCGACGAACTGGTCGATCGCCCCGGCCGGGCCCTCGACCTCCACGAGCACGCCCTGGGCGTCGTTGAGCACGAAGCCGTCGAGCGCGAGCTCGTGCGCCAGCCGGTACACGTGGGGCCGGAAGCCGACACCTTGCACGGTGCCGGCCACCCGCACCTGCTTGCGGCTCATCCGACTAGTTCACGGAGCGCGTGCCAGGCGCTGGCCTGCGCCTCCTGGATGCGGGGAATGTGCTGCGACCGGGTCACGATGATGTGGTCGGCGAGCTGCTGCTCGGCGATCTTCCCGCCGTCGTAGCCGACCAGCGCTACGGTCGCGACGCCGCGACGCCGGGCCTCGATCAACGCCTCGAGCACGTTCTCGGAGTTGCCGCTCGTCGAGAAGCTGACGAGCACGTCCTGCTTGCGTGCATGGGCGATGACCTGGCGCGAGAAGAGGTTGCCGACGCCGATGTCGTTGGCGATCGCCGTCAGGATCGACGCGTCGTCTGAGAGGTCGAGCGCCGGATGGGCGGTCAGGCCCTTTGACGGCGGGGGGAACGACGTGTCGGCGTAGGCGTCCATCGCGTCGGTGCACGACCCGCCGTTGCCGAAGGTCAGCAGGCGTCCGCCGGCCGCGAAGCTGGTCCGCAGCGCGGCCGCGGCGCCCGTCAGCGCGGCCTCGTTCTCCTCGAGCGTCTGCGCCCGGAGCGTCGCGATCTCCTCGGCCTTCATCAGCACCGACGCCGCGACGTCGGCCAGCACCGTCTCCGGGTCGCGCGCCCGCTCGCCGAGCATCGGGTAGAGCCAGGCTGCCGCGCCCCCGTCCTGCGCCGCACCGCCCTGGCGGCCGCGATGCTCGAAGAAGACGTGGACGAGCTCCCACAGCATGTGGTAGTGGGTCTCGACGAGTTCCTGGGCGACGAACGGATCGTCGCAACCCGGGTCGAACTCCCACTCGGCGCCGCGGCCGCCGTAGCCGATCGTCAGATACGGTCGGCGGAGGTCATCAAGGTGCCAGCCGCAGGAATCGTCGAACGCCATCACCATGTCGTCCGGCTCAGCCAGCAGCTCGAGCTGCTCCGGCTCGTGCGTCACGGCGAGGGCAGGCAGCGCCCGCTTGCCGACGATCACCGGGTGGACGAACTCGACCGCCACGTGGCGGGCGTCCGACCGCGCCTGAGGCGAGGTGCCGACGGCGATCAGGCGGCCGCCACGCGCGAAGCGCTCGGACATCGCGTGGCACAGCTGGGCGATCCGCTGCGCCTGCGCCGAGAAGAAGCGCTCTCCGGCCGCGACCGCAGGCGCCGGCTTCATGCCGCGGCCGGGGCTCCCGCGGCGACCTGCGTCAGCCAATCGCGCCACTGGTCGACACCCTCGCCGGTCTTGGCGCTGACCAGAATCCGGGGCACGTCCGGGTGGACGGCGTCGATGTTGTGCAGGAGCCGGTCGAGGTCGTAGTCGAGGTGCTGGAGCAGGTCGATCTTGTTGATCACGACGAGCTCGCACGCCCGGAACATCAGCGGGTACTTGAGCGGCTTCTCCTCGCCCTCGGTGACCGAGCAGACCATCGCGCGGACGTTCTCGCCGACCTTGAACTCGGCCGGGCAGACGAGGTTGCCGACGTTCTCGATGATGAGCAGGTCGATGTCGTCGAGCGGCAGGGCCGGGATCGCCGAGCGGACCATGTTGGCGTCGAGGTGGCACTCCCCGCCGAAGCCGCCGTCGGTGTTCAGCTGGACGACCGGGATGTGCATGGCGGCGATCCGATCGGCGTCGGCGCTCCCCTGGACGTCGCCCTCGAGCACGCCGACGCGAATGCCGTTCATGTCGCGGAGCGTCGCCTCGAGCAGCGTGGTCTTGCCGGCGCCGGGGGCGCTCATCAGGTTGACGACGCTGACGCCGGTCCGGTCGAAGTCATCCCGGTTGGCGCGGGCGATCGTGTTGTTCGCGTCCAGCGCGTCCTCGACGATTCTCACTTTGGTGCGGTGCATGCTGCCTCCTTCTCGTCGACCTCGATCGAATCGACCTCGAACTCCTCGCCGGCGATTATCTCGACGTCGGCGCTTTCGCATTTCGGGCATCGGAAGTAGGCGATGTCCGGCTCCCACTCCTCGTCGCAGGCCTTGCAGTGCAGGCGCGTCGCGATGCTGTTCATCGTGAGCTTCGCCCCCTCGCAGCACGTGTCGCGCGCGGCGAAGTCGAAGTAGAACTCGAGCGAGTCCATCACGACCTGGCGCATCCCGCCGACGTTCAGCGTGATCAGGCGGACCTGGCGGTCGTCGGCGTGGCGCAGGACCGTGTCGACGATCGCTCCGGCGAGCGACATCTCATGCATCCTGGAGCTCCGCCACCGTCGCGAACACCAGGTCTACGGCCGCGGCGGCCGCGGCCTCGCCCCCGCCGGGCGCGCACGGGACGACCATGACCCTTCCGGGCCAGCCGCCGACGTGCGTGATGAAGTGGAGCACGGTCGGCAGGTCCATCGCCAGGTGGTTGACCTCCTGGCCATCCTCGATCGTCGGGTCGATGGCCTTCTCGTCGGCCTCGGTGACGCCGTCGGCAACAGCCGACGCGGCCGACAGGTCGAGCAGGACGAGCGCGTCGAAGCCGCGCATGACGTCGTAGGCGATGTCGAGCGCGCCGGTCCCGAGCTCGTGGACGGAGACGCCGCTCGGGAGCTCGTGCGCACCCAGGGCGGCGGCGACCGCCGTGGCGGTGGTCTCGTCGCTCGCCCAGTCGGCCCCGATCGCCGCGATGACGATCTGCCGTTCGGGTGCGAACTTGTCGCGGAGGGTCGCCGCGGCGTCGTCGGCCTTGGTCACGGGACCTCCACCTCCGGCAGGAAGAAGAACAGGTAGCGGCCGGACTCGCGCAGGATCTCCTGGGCGGCGTCGTCGTCGACGGTCACGCCGAGGTAGACCTTGCCGTTCGTGTCGACATACACCCGCTCGAGCGTCGCCACCCGGCCGTGCAACATCTTGTCGTACGGGTCGCGGTCGACGCCCGGCCGGAGGATCAGCTTGTCGCCGAGCTCCACCGTCTTGCCGTCGATCTCGACCGTATGCTCGCCGGGGATGACGACCGGCCCGCCCCCCGGGGGCGGGCGGAAGCCGCCCGCGCTCTTGGCGCCGCCTTCGCTAGGTGCCACGGAGCACCTCGCTCGTCGGCTTGAGACCACCGTGGAGGCGGATCATGTCCTCGGGCGTCGTCGCCAGCGCCCGGGCGATCATCTCCCGGACGACCGGGTCCTGGTCGGCCATCGACGCGCGCTCGTCCTCGCTCAGCGCGTGTACGTGGAGCAGCAGGGCCTCTTCGATCTCCGAGTTGTCGAACAGGTTGACCTGGCTCTCCTCGGAGATCCGCGGATGGTTCGGCAGCACGATCGCGGCACCCAGGATCGCGTCGTCCAGGGTCGTGGCGAGCACCGGGAAGCTGTTGACGCTCGTGCAGCCCTCGCTCTCGAGCGGCGAAATGAAGCGGCCGCCCTGGATCTGGACGACGATGTGGGTCGAGATGAACGAGTGCATCAGCGCAGGCCCACGCTCGAGCCCGTCGGGCACGTCGACCGTGTTGTGGATCGCGCACCGGACCTTCCACTGGCCGCCGGCCGCCGCCTCGGACGAGAGCTCGACGCGGCCCTCCGGGAAGTCGACGGTCTCGGACGCGCCGAAGGCGAGTGGACCCACGGGCACGCTGCGCTCGGCCGCCTCGTGGCGGTCGCCGCTCGGCGTCAGGAACCAGACGGTCGCGCTGAAGGTCGCGGCGCCGGCCGGCTCGGCCAGACACTCGACCGCGGCGAGGTCGAACGTCGCGCTGCTGGCGGCCGCGTAGCGCGGCGGGTAGACGATCCCGAACGGAGTCGGCGTCGAGTTCTTGGTCGCCCCCGGCGTGTAGGGGTAGAGGGCGTAGCCCTCGTAGAGCAGGGAGCTGACCAGCTCATCCAGCATTGTCGAGCAGCTCCGTGACGCAGGCGTCGAACGTCGGGAGTCCGCGCGAGCCGCGCAGCGCGTGCAGACGCCCGAGCGTGTCCTGGTGCAGCCGGACCCAGCCGCCGTTGGGGTAGAACTCGGTGATCATCTTCTTCCAGGCCGCGATCGGCATGTGGAACTGCGCCTTGGTGCTCCAGTCGATCTGCGTGATCTGGAGTCCGCCCTCGTCGTTCTTGTAGAAGACGCTGCCGCTGAAGTGGAAGCTCAGCGGCACAGCACCGTCGGACAGGCCGTAGAAGTACTTGGCCGAGGACACCTCGAGGTCGTACGTGCACGGGACGTGCAGCTCGAACGCCCGGGCTCCGGTAAACGACTGGACCATCTTGTCGATCCGGGCCCACTCGAAGCTGTGCGTGGTCGCCCCCCAGCGCTCGGGCTCGCCGAACAGCTCGCCGAGCCGCTCGCGCGTCTCCGGGTCATACGTCCGGCGCGCCGGATCGATGTGGATCTGGGTGCTGAGCGCGATCGCGAACACGTCGTGGCCGCGCGGCTCGACGGCATTGATGGTGAAGACCATCGTGGGCACGGCCGCGTAGGCGAGCGGCGCGACGCTGATCAGTGAAAATTCGGGCAGCGGGATGCGCACCGGCGCATCCGGATGATGAACTCCGGCCATTGCGTCCTAGCCTCCCTGGTAGGCGCCATTCTTAGCGCGAAGATCCTCGAAGAAGGCGGGCACGGTCTGCTCGATTGCCGAGCCACCGGCGATGCCCTCCCAATTGGACTTGATCAGCCCGACGAGACGGTAGCAGTCGTCGATCGGGGCGATCGCGTACTGGTGCTCGGTGCCGATGCGGTTGACGATCAGGGCCTCGCCGTCGATGTCGAGGTCCGCCAGCGGCGGGTTGGCCTCCACCAGACGGTCCCAGGCCTCGAGGTCGAGCTCGCACTCGGTGGCTCCGGCCGGGCTCGGGTAGAGCGCGACGATCCGGTCCTCGAGGCCCGAGCGCATGAAGAACGCGAGCCCGATCGGAATCCCGAAGTTGGCCCACATCTCGTCGGTGCACTCGAAGTTCTCGAGCCAGACGGTGCGCATCCCCGCCGGCCGGTACTCCGGGTCCCCGGAATGCTTGGCCCAGCAGACCTCGCACGAGCAGACGATGCGTCGCTCGACGAGGTGAAGGAGGTGCCGGTGGTCGCTGGGAACCGTGGTCTCACACAGCTCGCACCGTTCGACGTCCGGCGGCGGAGGCGGCTTGGAAAGGCCCCGCATGCGCGTGATGAGCTCCGCCCGCTTGCGGGCGGCGATCATCGCGTCAAGCTTGCTCATACGGCAACTTTACCATCGAGCAGAGGCACCGGAGCGAGCTGCAGGGGCTCTCCTCCGGCCGCCCGCCCGGCGCGCGGCAGGTCGAATTCGACGCCGCATTGACCGCAGCGCAGCATCCGCCCGTCGAGCTCTCCGTCGTGCAGCACGGCGCCGCAGGCGGCGCATGAATCGTGGTAGGCGAGCAACGAGCCGTCGATGTTGGCTACCAGCAGCGCGGTTCCACCCGCGTCGAAGGCGACGAGCTCACCTGGGGTGATCCGGGCGACACCTTCGAGCGGCACCCAGCTCGGGGTCACGGTGACCTCGGCCAACGGCAGCTCGAAGCCCGTCGGGGCCGGGCCGTCGGGAATCGGGGCCTCCTCGATGACGCCCTCGACCTCGAGACCTTCGAGATCCGGTGCGTGCTCGTCGAGCGCCTGCTTGATCGCCAGCTCCAAGGTGGCCTGCGACGCCGAGCACCCGGAGCAGCTGCCCTGGAGCCGCAGATGCGCGACGCCGTCCACCAGCGACAGGAGCTCGACGTTGCCGCCGTGCGACTCCATGTACGGGCGGACGCTGTCGAGCGCTTCGGTGACGCGGTCCTCGAGGCTGATCGGATACAGGTCGTGGATCAACAAGAGGCTGCCCACGGACCCGTCGGCGACGAGCTCGTCGCGGATCGCGGCGCCGGCAGGTCCAGCCTGCTCCAGCGCCGCCATGATCCGCTCGAGACCGTCTCCGTACAGCTCCATCACCGCGGAGACCATCTCCTGAGCGAGCTCACGAGCGTGGACGTCTGACAGTCCCTCGATCTGCTCGCTCAGGATCTGGACACGGCCGGCGAGTTCCTCGCCGGCCGTGACCTCTTTACTTCTTCCTAGCACAGGCCCGTCGGTGTGTGCTGGACCTTCTTCACCTTGCCGTTGCCAAGGTACATGTGCGTACCACACGGGAGACACGGATCGAAGCTCCGCACTGCCCGCATGATGTCGATGCCCTTGAAGTTCTCCGGGCCGTTCTCCTCGAAGATCGGCGTGTTCTGCACCGCGTCCTCGTAGGGGCCAGGAGTTCCGTGGACGTCCCGCGGGTTGCCGTTCCACGGCGTCGGCGGGTACGGCTGGTAGTTGGCGACCTTGCCGTCCTTGATGACCATGTGGTGCGAGATGACGCCGCGAGCGGCCTCATGGAAACCGCAGGACACGGCCTCCTCCGGAACCTTGAAGCTGTTCCAGCTCTTGGTCCGGCCGGCACGCACCTCGATCAGGGCCTTCTCCAGGCAGTACAGGCCGATGCAGGCCGATGTCGCCTGGTGGTAGGTCCGGGCGCGGTCGCGCTCGACGGCGTTGGACCACGGCGGGATCTTCCACTCGAGATCCATCTCGGGCATGTTCGCCGTGCGCGGCAGGGTGATGAGGATGCTCGACCCGGTCGCCTTCATGTAACCGATGTCGACCAGCCCGGCCTTCGCCGTGCACCACTGGCGGGCGAAGGGACCGCCGCCGGTGTCCGTCGCGACGTACGTGTCGTTGCGCTTGTCGTACATACGCGGCGAAGCGACCCACGAGTACTTGTCGTTGAAGTTGCGCTTCTGTGGCTTGGGCAGGGTCTGCTTGTTCCACGGGTGGCGCTTGTCAACCGGGTTGCCCAGCGGGTCGTTGTGGACGAACGTCGGCTCGTTCTGCCAGTCGTCGAAATACGAGCTGCCGAGCAGGATGCGCATCGCCAGGTTGATCTCGACGAGGTCCGTCGTGATCAGCTCGCCGTCGAAGACGAGGCCCGGCGTGATGAAGCGGCGACGACCCCAGTCGGTCATCGTCTTGTACGCGTAGTCGACGTACTCCGGATCGTCGAAGGCACCCCAGCAGATGAGGTCCGTCCGGCGGAAGCCGACCTGCTCGTAACCGGGCATCGCCTGGTAGAAGAAGTCGTACAGATCGTCGTGCATCGGGACGGTCCGCTTGACGTACTCCATGTAACGCATCAGGCGCACGTAGTAGTCCGTGAGCGTCTGGTGCGTGATGTCGGCGCTGCAACCACCCGGCATGATCGTCGACGGGTGCGTGTGGCGACCGCCGAAGAGGCAGTACATCTCACGCGTGTAACGAGCGACCTGAAGCGTCTCCAGGTAGAAGCTCCCCGTGAACGGGTTCAACGCCCGCATGATGTCGGCGATCGTCTTGTACCCGTGGATGTCGCTGTGGGGCGACGGGGTGTTCTCCGCCTGAGCGAGAACGCTCGGGTTGGTGTCCTTGACCATCTGCTCGCAGAAGTCAACGTTCGCCATGCAGTCGTTGAAGATCGCGTGGTCGAACATGTAGTCCGCGGACTCGGCCAGGTTGAACGCGTAGTCGCCGAGCTTCGGCGGCTTCACGCCATACGCCATGTTCTGGTTCAGACACGACACCGTGCAGTGGTTATCACCGCAGATGCCGCAGATGCGGCTGGTGATGAAGTGCGTGTCCCGGGGATCGATGCCCTTCATGAAGATGTCGAATCCACGGAAGATCATCGACGTGCTGTAGCACTTCAGCACCTGACGATTCGTGAAGTCGATCTCCGTGTGGATGCCGAGGCTGCCGACGATCCGAGTGATCGGATCCCACGACATCTCCTTGACTACTACGCCTGCGCCAACAGGGCTTTGTACGGTTGCCATCTAGTTTCTCCTCAATCTCTTTCGATTGCGCTCGATCTCAGGCGGACTCGACTACCAGCGCTTCTGGTAGCCCGACTCGTTGGTCGGACCCGGCTTGCGCCAAGCCGGCTCTTTGTCGCCCTTGGTCTTGATCGAGTTCTGACGTCCCCACTTCAGCAACGGACCGTAGGTGAACTTGGCCAGTGCCGTGGACGCCTTCGCGTTCTTGTCCTCGTCCATGAACGGCATGAACTTGTCGGGGAAGCCCGGCATCGTGCAGGCCATGCAGATGCCACCGACGTTCGGGCAGCCGCCGATACCGCTCTGCCAGCCGCGGATCGGGACGTTGCACTTGACGACCGGGCCCTTGCAGCCCAGCTTGACCATGCAACGGTGATCGGAGCCGTACTCGGTGGCAAAATCACCGTGCTCGTAGAACGCAGCGCGGTTGCAGCCCTCGTGGACGGTCCGGCCGAACAGCCACTTCGGACGGAGCTGCTCGTCGAGCTCGGGCACCGGAGCCATACCGGCGAGGTGGAGAGCCAGGTAGAGCAGGGCCTCGGTCATGTTGTCCGGCTGGGCCGGGCAACCCGGAATGCAGACGACCGGCAGGCCGGCGACCGACTTCCAGTTCCAACCCAGGTAGTCCGGCACGCCCATCGCGCCGGTCGGGTTGTTCTTCATGGCGGGGATGCCGCCGTACGTCGCGCACGTACCGACGGCCACAACGGCCGCAGCGCGGGGAGCCAGACGATCGACCCACTCGTTGGTGGTGATCGGCTGACCGGTCGAGGCGTTGATGCCGAATCCGGTCCAGAAGCCATCGCCCGAGGTCTGCTCGTTGCCGAGCGAACCCTCGATGATGAGCACGAACGGGTCGAGCTTGCCGGCCTCGGCGTCATACCACGCCTGGATGTACTCGTCTCCGACCTCGAACGCCACGACCTGGTTGTGAATAACCAGCTGCGGCATGCCGGGGATGATGCCCTGGATCAGGTCTTCCAGGCTCGGGTTCGTCGCGGACGTCATCGCGACGGTGTCGCCCTCGCAGGAGAGCCCGACCGTCATCCACAGAATGTGGGCCGTAATGGCCTCTGTGGTGTGCTGTCCGGGTGCAAATTCAACTGCCATCAAACACTCCTCTTCTCCAGGTCAACAGATCCGCGGCAGCGGATCACCAACGAGCTGGTCCATCACCCGTCTGCCGCCGAAACTAGTCTCAACCAGCACCATCCCCGGCGGCTCGCGCCGGACTTCGCCAATCTCGGCCGCAGCTTCGCAACCGGGGACCGAGCGCAGAGCCGCGAGTGCTGCGTCGACCCCTTCGGGGGCGACGAATGCGACGAACTTGCCCTCGTTTGCTACGTACATCGGGTCGATCCCGAGCAGCTCTGCGGCTGCCGCGACCGTGGGGTTGATCGGTACGTCGCGCTCGCGCACGACGATGGCCACGCCTGATGCGCGAGCCAACTCGTTGAGCACCGACGCGACGCCGCCGCGGGTTGCATCCCGCATGCAGCGCAGTTCGGCGCCCGCCGCGTCGAGCAGGCTCTCGGCGGCCGGCCACAGCGAGCGTGTATCGGACTCGATCTCTGCATCGAGCTCGAACTCGCCGCGGGAGAGCATGATTGCCGTGCCGTGATCGGCGATCGTCCCGGAGACGATGATCCGATCTCCGGGCCGCAGCGCGGCAGGCGAAAGGTTTGCCCGGGAGTCGACGT
The DNA here is from genome assembly GCA_963742705.1 of uncultured Solirubrobacterales bacterium. Classification (GTDB taxonomy): domain Bacteria; phylum Actinomycetota; class Thermoleophilia; order Solirubrobacterales; family Solirubrobacteraceae; genus Palsa-513. The sequence goes on from CAVUMZ010000013.1 coordinate 73,378, forward strand.
GGCCGACTCCCGTGGTGCAGATGAACATTCCGTCGGCGTGTCCCCGCTCGACGACCTTGGTGTCGCCGCCGAGGATCTCGACGCCCGCGGTCCGGGCGGCGGCGGCGATCGCCTCGACCTCCTCGCGCAGGACCTCGCTATCGAGCCCCTCCTCGAGGATCAGCGACAGCGTCAGGCCGACCGGCTTGGCCCCGGCCATCGCCAGGTCGTTGACCGTCCCGTTGACGGCGAGCTCACCGATCGATCCACCTGGGAAGCGCAGCGGCTTGATCACGAAGCTGTCGGTCGTCATCGCCAGCTTGACGCCGCCGATCTCGACGAGGCCGGCGTCGGCCATCTGCTCGAGCGTGCCGGTGCCCATGGCCGGGACGAAGAGCCCCTCGATCAGCGTCTGGGTCGCCTTGCCGCCGGCGCCGTGGGCCATCGTGATCTGCTTGTCGCGGAAGCGCGCCTTCTTGGCGCGCGCCGTCTCGATGATGCTGAGGACCTTGGCCTCGCGCTCGGAGATGGCTCCCGACAAGGTCAGACCACCTCACGCTCGCGGGCGAAGCGCCCGAAGTTGTAATACGCGGCGCAGGCGCCCTCGGGCGAGACCATGCAGGTGCCGATCGCGTGCTCCGGGGTGCAGGCGCTGCCGAAGACCTTGCACTCCCACGGCTTGATGACGCCCTTGAGGACCTCACCGCACTGGCAGGCCTTGGGGTCGGCGACGCGCACGCCGGGAACGCTGTAGCGCAGCTCGGCGTCGAAGTCGGCGTAGGCGTCCGACAGCTTGAGCGCGCTCTGGGAGATGAAGCCGAGCCCGCGCCACTCGAAGTGCGGCCGCAGCGCGAAGACCTCGGACATGACCTCGAGCGCCCGGAGGTTGCCGTCGTTGGGGACGACCCGGGCGTACTGGTTCTCGACCTCGCAGCGTCCGTCCTTGAGCTGCTGGAGGATCATCTGGATCGCCTGCAAGAGGTCGAGCGGCTCGAAGCCGGCGATCACTATCGGCTTGTTGTAGTCGACCGGGATGAACTCGAACGGCCGGGCGCCGACGACCGTGCAGACGTGGCCGGGCCCGATGAAGCCGTCGAGCCGCAGGTCCGGCGACTCGAGCAGCGCCCGGAGCGGCGGCAGGATCATCACGTGGTTGCACATGCAGAAGAAGTTCTTGATCCCGTCGGCCTTGGCCCGCTTGAGCGTCAGGGCGGTCGACGGCGCCGTCGTCTCGAAGCCGATGGCGAAGAAGATCACGTCGCGGTCGGGGTTCTCGCGGGCCATCCGCAGGGCGTCGAGCGGCGAGTAGACCATCCGCACGTCAGCGCCCTCGGCCTTCGCGTCGAGCAGCGTTCCGTGCGAGCCGGGGACGCGGAGCATGTCGCCGAAGCAGGTGAAGATCACGTTCGGCTGGTGGGCGAGCGAGATGGCGTCGTCGAGGCGGCCCATCGGGATCACGCAGACGGGGCAGCCGGGTCCGTGGACGAGCTCGACGTTCTCCGGCAGCAGGTCGTCCACGCCGTAGCGGTAGATGGAGTGCGTATGGCCGCCGCAGACCTCCATCAGCTTGTAGTGCCGGCCGGCTTCGACGGTGGCGAGAATCTCGCCGGCAACCGCTCGGCCGAGCTCGGCGTCCCTGTATTCGTCTACGTATTTCATACGGCACACCTTCCCATATGCGCGATGGCGACGCCCGCGTGCACGAGAATGTCGTCGCCGACCGCGACCGATTCAAGTAGATCGACGGCGACCGACTGGTCGGCACCGTCCTCGTCGACGCAGAGCGCCTGTCCGGATTCGTCGGCCAACGCGCGCACGCGCATCGGCAGGCCCTCGTCGCTGCACGTGATGCAGCGGGTGGGCAGATCCTCCGGATTCATCAATCGATCACGCTCGCCTTTAGCGCCTCGAGCTCTTCCTCGTAGCTCTCGCCCATCGCCATCAACTGGCGGAGCGTCGACTGCGCTTCCTCCTCGTCGATGTGCGACAGGGCGAAGCCGACGTGGATCAGGACCCAGTCGCCCGGCCCTACGCCGGTGCCATCCGCATCGAGCAGACCGATGTTGACACGACGCTGAACGCCGGCGACATCGACCATGGCGAGGCGATTCTGCTCATCGACGACCTCCACGATCAGCCCGGGAATTGCTAGGCACATTGTTGGTCACCTCTGCCGTTCGCGACGGGGAAGCCCGACTGGTTGGCAAGACATTGGATGCGGCTCATACGCGACTGGCCTCCATCACTGCGGTTGCCTGCGTGGTCTACCACCATGCCCTGCCGATGGCAACCCCTGTATACCTGATCCAGATACAGGAGATTCGGCGAAATATCCCGTGTTCATTGGGGCTTTATGTGGCCGCCTCCCAATACGCATCCGTTCGCACCCTCGCCGACCCGATCCGACCCGCCACTTGGTCCAGGCCCCTCAGCCCGGGTCGTGAGCCTACCGGGGGACGATCGGCGTCGCCCAAGCCATGCAAGGGAGCCTGCAGGGTCGGCCCCGGTCGCACCCTACGATCGACGCGTGCGACGGACCGCGACCCTGCTGGCCGCGCTGACGCTCGGCGGAGCAACAGTCTCGACGGCGACTGCCACGGCCCGCGGGGACGGCGTGGCGGGATTGACCGACCGCCCCGTGCTCGTGCTCGACGGTGGCCACGCCGTGCGCCACGTCGATCGCTTCGATGCGGCGACCGTGGCCGCAGAGCCGTCGATCCGGTCGACGCCGGCGGCGGCGCCGGGCGCGAGCATCGCCCGAGCCCGCCTGACCTTCGCCGCCGGACTGGACCGCCTCCTCGCGGCCGGGCAGATCGACCAGGCGACCCGCGACGCCGACCGGGCCGCGCTGCTCGCCGCCCGGCGGTCGCTCGGCCGCATCACGGGCACGCGCCACGTCGAGCTCGGCGCCGTGCTGTCGATCCTCGACGAGGTCGCCGCCGGCGGCGGCCTGACGCCGTCGCGCCTGCCCGAGCTCGTGCTGACACTCGAGCGCAACCGCAGCTGGTGGACGACGGGGCCGCTGCTGTCCTCCGGCCAGCGCGTCGGCTTCGCCGGCAGCCAGCTCGTCTGGCAGTACTACCCGGGCCAGGGCATCCAGATCCAGTGGCTCGGGACGTTCGGCAAGGCCAACGGATACTTCCTCGGCGGCACGACCCACAACACCCAGCTCGCCGCCCTGCTCGACGAGGCGGTCGGGCTGGCCGTCCAGCGCGCCGGCGGGATCGCCTGGGAGTACGACTTCCACTTCGACGGCGGTTCGCCGCCCTGGGTCAGCGGGTTGGCCGAGGGTACGGCCGTCCAGGCGCTCGGCCGGGCCGCCGTCCGCTTCGGCCGCCCCGACTACTTCACCGCGGCCAGCGCCGGCCTCGGCATCTTCAGCGCCCCGCCGCCGACCGGCGTCCGCGTCGGCACGCCGCTCGGCGCCCGCTACCTGATCTACAGCTTCGCCCCGCACGAGCTGGTGCTCAACGCCTTCATCCAGGCCCTGGTCGGCCTCTACGACTACGGGAACCTCAGCAACAGCGACGCCGTCCGGGCGCTGTTCTCCGCCGGCGAGGCACAGGCGCGCGTCGACGTCCCCCACTACGACACGGGGGCCTGGTCGCTGTATGACCAGTCGACCGAGTCCGACCTCAGCTACCACGTCCTGTTGCGCGACTTCCTCTCCCATCTCTGCGAGCGCCTGAGCGCACCGGCGACCGTCGCCCAGACCGTTATCACGCCGCCGCCGCCGGCGCCGACCGTCGGTCCCTCGGGCGGGACCCCGGCGACCCCCGCGCCGGCGCCCGCGCCCGCGCCCGTGCCGACCCCGGCGCCGGCACCGGCCGCCGGCGTGTACTGCACGACGGCGGCCCACTTCACGAGCTACATGCACCAGCCGCCGGTGCTCGCGATCGAACCGGTCCATCGGGCGCGCGCCGGACGCCCGGTCGACCTGCGGCTGCTGCTCTCGAAGATCTCGACCGTCACGCTCCAGGCCAGCCGTGGTGGACGCACCGTCTACAGCGCGCGCGAGCAGCTCGGTCACGGCACGCGCACGCTCGTCTGGGACCCGCCGGCCGCCGGCAGCTACCGGTTCACGGCGAGCGCGACCGACCTCGCCGGGAACTCGGCCCACGCCGCGGCCGTGACCGTCACCGCCGCCGGGCACTGACGCTCGGCCGGACCGTAGACTCGGGCCGCCGATGCCCGCGCGCACGATCCTCTACACGGGCAAGGGCGGCGTCGGCAAGACATCGGTGGCGGCGGCGACGGCCCGGTGCTGCGCCGCGGCCGGGCAGCGGACGATCGTGCTCTCGACCGATCCGGCGCACAGCCTCTCCGACGCGCTGGGCGAGCGGCTCGGCGGCGAGCCGACGCGACTCGGCCCGCATCTCTGGGGACAGGAGGTCGCCGCCCAGGACGAGCTCGAGCGCAACTGGTCGGCCGTCCAGGAGTGGCTCGGCGAGATCCTCGTCGAGCGCGGCGTCGACCGCATCTCGGCCGAGGAGCTGACGGTCCCGCCGGGCCTCGACGAGCTCTTCAGCCTGCTGGCGCTGCGCCGCCACCACGAGTCCGACGAGTACGACGTGATCATCGTCGACTGCGCCCCGACCGGCGAGACGCTCCGCCTGCTGTCGTTCCCCGACGTCGCCCGGTGGTGGTTGCAGAAGATCTTCCCGGCCCAGAACCAGCTACTCGCCGCGGCGCGCCCGTTCGCCCGGGCCATGCTCGACATCTCGCTGCCGGGCGACGCCGTGCTCGACGACGTCAACCGCCTCGTCGCGAACCTCATCGCGATGAACGAGATCCTGCGCGACCACGAGCACGTCTCGATCCGCCTCGTGACGAATCCCGACCGTATGGTGATCGACGAGTCCCGGCGCACCTTCACCTACCTCAACCTCTACGGCTTCCTGACCGACGCGGTGATCGTCAACCGCATCTTCCCGGCCACCGTCGGGCCCTACTTCGACGCCTGGCGCGAGCGTCAGCAGGAGCAGCTGAGCGAGGTGAGTGACGCCTTCGCCCCGGTCCCCGTGCTTCGCGCGCCCTACTTCGAGACCGAGGTCCAGGGGCCGGCGATGCTCGACCGGCTGGGCGCGGCGCTGTTTGGCGAGCGCGACCCGGCCGCCGTGCTCCACCGGCGCCTGGCGGCCGAGCTCGCCATCGGCGACGGAACGGCGACGATCCGCCTCGACCTGCCCTTCGCCGACAAGGGGTCGATCTCGTGCAAGAAGGTCGGCCTCGAGCTGATCGTCCGGGTCGCCGGCCAGAAGCGGACGATCATGCTCCCGCCGGGACTCGGGCGGATGCGCCCGACCGGCGCCGTCTTCGAGGATGGCGCACTGGCCGTCCACTTCGGACCGGACGCCGCGGCATGAGCACGCCCGACCCGCTCGCCGGCCTGCGCGACCAGATCCATACGCTGACCGAGGCGGCCGAACGCCTCGTCCGCGATGTCGGCGCCGCCGCCGGGCGACCGGACCCGGCCGCCTCGCCGTCGCCACCGCCGGCGGCCGGCTGGCACCAGACCGCAGCAGGCGAGGCCGAGCCCGAGCTCGAGGGCCTGGTCCGGCTGCTGGAGCTGCTCGGGGAGATCCTCCCGACCGAGCTGCACGCACCGCTGATCGACCTGATCCGCGAGCTTCTGATCCTGCTGCGGGCCTTGATCGACTGGGCCGTCGCCCGGCTCGAGGCGCCCGCCCGCGGCCGCGAGGTCGAGGTCGAGGACATCCCGATCGTCTAGCCGATTGCACGGACCCGTCGGGTCCGGGCGTAGAATCGTGGTAGTGCCGAACAAGACGTGGATCCTGACCGGCTCGCCTGAGAACTTCGCGGTGACGCGGGAGCTCGGCTTCGAGGTCATCGGGTGCAAGGAGCGGCGCCGCCGCCAGGCGCTCGAGATGGAGCCCGGCGACCGCATCGTCTTCTACCTCACCCGGGTGATGGCCTTCGCCGCCAGCGCCCACATCACCGGTCCGCTGTTCGAGGACCGCACGCCCCTCTGGCCGGGCAAGCCCGGAGCCGCAGACCCTTATCCGTGGCGCCTGCCGACGACGGCGGAGCTCGTCCTCGAGCAGCCCGACTGGGTACCCGCCGAGAGCCTCGTCGACGAGCTCGAGCACATCGGCAAGTGGCCGCGCGACCACTGGAAGCTCGCCTTCCAGGGTCAGCTGCGCACCGTGTCGGAGGCCGACGCCGCCCTGCTCGTCGACCGTCTGCGGAGCGCCGGCGGCGTACGGGTCTAGCGGTCCGGTGGCCGCGCGCGAGCGGAATTCCGGCGGCGCACGCGGGCTGGCCGGGCGCCTGCGCCGGGCAGCGCTGTCGCTGGCCCCCGAGGAGCGGCTCGCCGCGCTCGCGGCGCTCGGGTTGTGGATCTCGATGTTCCTGCCCTGGTACGGCAAGAGCGTGACCGAGCCGGTCAGCGGCTCGCTGCGCTCGGCCGCCTACAAGCTCACGGCGTTCGGCGCCTTCTCCTTCGTCGAGGCCGCCGTCCTGCTCGTCTCGGCCGCCGTGCTGGCGCTGCTGTTCGCCCGGGCCGAACGGCGGGCGTTCCACCTCCCGGGCGGCGACGGCGGGGTGATCCTCGTCGCCGGCGCCTGGACGAGCCTGCTGATCTTCTACCGCATGCTCGACAAGCCGGGCACGACCGGCAACGCCCGGCTGACCGCGACGATCGGGCTCCAGTGGGGCATCTTCGTCGCCATGTTCGCCGCCATCGGGCTCGGCTACGCCGGCACCCGCCTGCGCTCCGCCCGCCGGCCGGAGCCGGCCCGCGTCGAGGACCCGACGCTTCGTCCGCCGCGGCCGCGTCCGCGCCCGCCCGCCCGGCCGCCCGACGACGACGACGACGGCACGCCGACGCGGCGACTCACCGCCGACGACGCCCCCGGGGAAAGCATGGCCGAACGCCAGAGACGCCCCTCCCTGGAAGTGGATCTCGACGACCCACCAGAGCTCCGACGAATCCCGCGACGCGACCCGGACCGCACGCGCAAGCCCGACCCGGACGGCTCCCGGTGATGATCGGCGGGCTGCCCAAGTCGGTCACCGACGTCGCCGACGGGCTCCGCGGCGTCGGCTACCTGCCGGCCGAATCGACCGCGCTCGTCGTCTACCTGGCGACCCGACTCGGCAAGCCGGTGCTCGTCGAGGGCCCGGCCGGCGTCGGCAAGACGGAGCTCGCCAAGTGCCTCGCCCGCTACCTCGGCCGCGAGCTCGTCCGCCTCCAGTGCTACGAGGGGCTCGACGAGGCGAAGGCCCTGTACGAGTGGAACTACCGCAAGCAGCTGCTCCGCATCCAGGCCGACAGCGCGGCCTGGAGCGATGTCCACGACGACATCTTCGGGGCGGAGTTCCTGCTCGCCCGGCCGCTGTTGACCGCGATCTCCTCGGCCGAGCCGGTCGTCCTCCTCATCGACGAGATCGACAAGACCGACCAGGAGTTCGAGGCGATGCTCCTCGAGCTGCTCTCGGACTTCCAGATCACGATCCCCGAGCTCGGCCGGATCGAGGCGACGACGCACCCAGTCGTGCTGCTCACGTCGAACAACTCGCGCGAGCTGACCGAGGCGCTGAAGCGGCGCTGCCTCTATCTCTGGCTCGACTACCCGGCGCTCGAGCACGAGCTGGCGATCGTGCGGATGCATGCGCCCGAGCTGCCGCTGACCGTCGCCCGCAAGCTTGTCGAGGTGGTCGGCACCGTCCGAGCGCTCGACCTCAAGAAGCCGCCGTCGATCGCCGAGTCGATCGACTGGGCCCGCGCCCTGCTGCTGCTCGGCGCCCAGGACATCGACGAACGGGTCTTCCGCGAGACGATGTCGGTGATCGTCAAGCACCGCACCGATCTCGACGTCGTCGCCGAGCGGGTCGGCCTGAAGCTGGCCGGCGGCCAGCCGGAGTCGGCCGCTGTCTGACGGCGCCGGGCCGGCCGTCGGCCCCCCCGGGATCGCCGCGCGCCTGCTCGAGTTCGCCGAGGCGCTCCGACGCGAGGGGGTCGCGCTCGGGACCTCCGAGCTCCTCGACGCGTTCGCCGTCCTGCGCGAGGTCGCCTGGACCGACCAGCGGCAGTTTCGCGACGGCCTCGCGGCCACGCTCGCCAAGTCGCAGGAGGACCGACGGGTCTTCGAGCTCGTGTTCGACCGCTTCTTCTTCCGGGCGGTCGAGGCCGCTGCCCTGCGCGAGGAGATCCGCGAGTCCGGGGCCGACGGCGCCGACGGCGCGCCGGATGGGGCCCAGGTCGACCTCGACGAGCTCCGCGCCCAGATCGCCGATGCCCTGGCCACCGGCGACGAGGGCCGGCTGCGCGACCTCGCCCGCCTGGCGATCAGCGCCTTCGCCCGCGCCGCCGACGGCTCCGGCGTGATCGGCGTCGACGTCCAGCGGATCAGGCGGGCACTCGGCCTGCGGACCGAGCCGCAGCCCGAACTGCCGCGGACGGACCCCCGCCGGGACGGTCTCCCGCGCGAGGCGCTGCGCCGGTTCGAGGCGATGCTCCGCCGCGAGCTCGAGCGCGCCCAGATCGAGCGGACGCGGAGCCTGCCGCCGGCGCGGCCGCTGCACGAGCTCGACCGCGCACTCCCGACCGGGCCGCTCCAGGACCTCGCAGCCGTCCACCGCGTCGTCGCCCAGCTCAAGCGCCGCCTCGCCACCCAGGGCACCCAGACGCGGGGCGGTCGCCGCCACCGCCACGTCGACGTTCGCCGCACGATGCGCGCCTCGCTCGAGACCGGCGGCGTCCCCGTCGTGGTCAAGTTCCGCCCCCAGCGGCCGCGCCGGCCCGAGATCTACGTGCTCTGCGACGTCTCGACCAGTGTCAGCTCGGCCTCGGTGTTCTTCCTCTCGGTCCTCCACGCCCTGCATGACTCGTTTCGCCGGATGCGCTCGTTCGTGTTCATCGAGCGGATCTCCGAGGTCACCGACGTCTTCGCCCGCGAGCGGAGCTTCAAGGCGGTCAGCCAGGCGATCGCCGGCGACGCCGGCGTCGCCGACGTTTCCGGCTACACCGACTACGGCCGGGTCTGGGCCGAGTTCAACGCGCTGGTCGACGACGACTTGGGCCCCCGGGCGACGATCATCGTCCTCGGCGACGCCCGCACCAACGGCCGCGATCCGTGCGAGGAGATCTTCGCCCTGGTCACCGCCCGCGCCGGGCGGACGTACTGGCTGAACCCCGAGCCGCGGCTGTACTGGAACTACGGCGACTCGGTGATCGACACCTACGCCCGCCACTGCACCGCGTTCGAGTGCTGGACCACGCGCCAGCTCGAGGACTTCGTCAAGGCGCTGACCGCTCCGCGCCGCGACTGACCGGTCGCTTCGCCGTCGGCGGGGTCCGACTACGATAAGCCGCCTGATGCACACGCGACTCGAGCCGCGCGAGCGCGGCGCGCTCGATGCGCGCCCCCGGGCCAGCCGATCGGCCGTGCGCGTGCGCGACGTCACCCGCCGGTTCGACCGGCCCGACGGGCCGGCGCTCGTCGCGCTCGAGGGGCTCACACTCGACATCGCCGCCGGCGAGATCGTCGCCGTCGTCGGACGCAGCGGCGCCGGCAAGACGACGCTGCTCGAGCTCGTCTGCGGCCTCCAGGCGCCCGACGCCGGCACCGTCCGCGCCGAGCCGGCCGCCCTGATGCCCCAGCGCGACCTGCTCCTGCCCTGGCTGAGCGCGCTCGACAACGCCGCGCTCGCCCTGCGCGTCGCCGGTCGCTCGCGCGCCGACGCCCGGCGGCTCGCCGGTGAGGTGCTCGACGCGCTCGGGCTCGCCGGCTTCGCCGGACACGCGCCGCGCTCGCTGTCGGGCGGCATGCGCCAGCGCGTCGCCTTCGCCCGCACCCTGCTGTCCGGCCGGCCCGTCCTGTGCCTCGACGAGCCCTTCGGCGCGCTCGACGCGATCACGCGGATGGAGCTCCAGGCCTGGCTCGCCGCTGCCCTGGACGCCGACCCGCGGACCGTGCTGCTCGTCACGCACGACGTCGAGGAGGCGCTGGTGCTCGCCGATCGCGTGCTCGTGCTCGGACCTCGTCCCGGGCGTATCGTCGCCTCTTTGACCGTCTCCGTGCCGCGGCCGCGGTCGCGCACCGACCCCGTCTTCGTCGCGCTCCGGGCAGACGCGCTCGAGGCGCTGCGATGAGGCAGCCGGGGCGCGCCCGCGCGCGGGGGCGGATCGCCGCCGGGGCGCCGGTCGTCGTCCTGACGGCGCTGCTGCTCGGGGTCTGGGAGCTCTACGTCCGCTTCGGCCCGATCGACCCGCTGATCCTCCCGGCCCCCAGCGCGATCGCCAGCTCGCTCGTCACCGATCGCTCTCTGCTCTGGTCGAACCTCACGGTCACGGCCGGTGAGGTGCTCCCCGGGATCGCCGCCGCCGTGCTCCTCGCCGTCGCCCTGGCCACGGCGATCCACTTCTCCCCGCTCCTGCGGCGCGCCGGCTATCCCCTGCTCGTCGCCTCCCAGGCCGTCCCGCTCGTGCTGCTGACGCCGCTGCTCGTCGCCTGGCTCGGCTTCGGGCTGCTGCCCAAGCTCGCGATCATCACGCTCGTCTGCTTCTTTCCGATCCTCGTCGCCACGCTCGACGGCCTCGCCGCCGTCGAGCCGGACCTGCTGAAGCTGATGTCGACGCTCGGCGCCGGTCGCTGGCAGACCTTCGTCCGCGTCGAGGCGCCCGGCGCCCTGCCGGGGCTCTTCAGCGGCGCCCGCGTCGGCGTCGTCTTCTCGCTGATCGGCGCCTTCTTCGCCGAGTGGTCGGGCGCCAGCGCCGGTCTCGGGGTGCTCGCCGAGCAGGCGATCCCCCAGCTCGAGACGGCCCGAGCCGCCGCGGCCGTGACGCTCCTGGCCGCTCTGGCCGTCGCCCTGTTCGCCGCGCTCACCGTCGCCGAGCGGCGGCTCGTCCCCTGGGGCGCCCGCGGATGACCGGTCGCGCCGGCCCGCTGGTCGCCGCGCTCTGCCTCGCGACCGTTGTCGGTGGCTGGGGTTGCGGCGAGAAGCGCGAGACGCTGACGCTCCCGGCCACGCCGACCCGCGTCACCGTCGCCCTCGACGGCGGCGCACCGGCGGACGCCGCGCTGGCGCCGCTTTACGCCGCAATCGCCGGCGGCGACTTCACTCGTGCCGGCCTCGCCGTCACGCCCGCGCCGCAACCGGCGGGGACGGCACTCGCCAGCCTGACCGCCGGCCGCGCCGACATCGCCGTCGTCTCCGAGCCCGACCTCCTCACCGCCCGCGACCACGGCGCCAGCGTCGTCGCCGTCGCCGTGCTCGTGCGCAGCCCGCTCACCGCGCTGATCTCGATCGCGCCGCACCCGATCACCAAGCTCACGCAGCTGGACGGGACGGCGGTCGCCGCCCCGCGGACCCCGCTCGCCGCCGCCGAGCTCGACACCGTCCTGCGCGGCGCCGGCGTCGCCCCGGCCGGCGTCAAGCGGGTCGACGCCGGTACCGACCCGGCGCACCCGCTGCTGGCGCGGACAGCGGTCGCCAGCCTCGGCTCGTGGAACGCCGACGCCGTCGCACTCGTCCATCACCAGCCGAGCGTGATCAAGGTCGACGCGGCCGGCGTCCCGACGTACTCGCGCTACGTCCTCGCCGTCCGTCTCGACGAGGCGCGCGACCGCGGGCCGCTCCTGCGGACGTTCCTCCAGGCGCTGACCGCCGGCTTCAAGGCGACGGTCGCCATGCCGGCACCGGCCGCCGACCAGCTCGTCGCCGCCAACCCCGGACTGCGGCGGTCGGTCGCCCGCGCGGAGCTCAAGGCGACCCTGCCGGTGATGGGCCCGACCGGGACGACGGTTCCCTACGGCTACGGCGACCCCCGCGAGTGGCAGACGTTCGGCAAGTGGATGCTCGCCCAGGGCCTGCTCACCCAGCCCGGTGACACCGCCCGCGCCCTGACCGACGAGTTCCTCCCCGGTCAGGGGGAGTAGCCGGCGGCCCGCGACGACCCCGACCGTCCGCGAGGCCTGCCGCCTCGGGCGGGCCACGCCCCGACGTGCTCCCCGCGGCCGAGGGCACGCGCCCCGTGACGCAGCGCGTACGTCGCCGCGAGGCCGCCATAGGGCGCGTACGGCGCGAAGAACTCCCGTACCTCCTCGGTCCCGGCGCGTGCCTGGGGGTCGCCCGTCGTCAACCGCCCGACGAGCTTGCGCAGCCCGAGGTCGCCCGCCGGGACGGCGTCGTTGCGGCCCTGACCGTGCAGGGCGAGCACCTCGACCGTCCAGGGACCGATCCCCGGCGTCGCCCGGAGCCGCCGCCAGCCGGCGGCGTGGAGCGGATCGTGCAGATCGACGCGGCCGCTCGCGACCTCGCGCGCAACGGCGATCAGGGCGGCCGCCCGCCCGGGCGAGAGGTCGAGCGACTCGAGCAGCGCCGGCGCCGCGTCGGCGAGCGCGGCCGCGGTCGGCGCGTCCGACAGGCCGCTCGCCGAGCAGCGGCGCCCCAGCCGCCGCACGATCCGCCGCTGGATCGCCGCCGCCCGCGTGTACTCGATCAGCTGCTCGCAGACGGCCCAGGCGAGCGCCTCGAACGGCTCCGGACGCCGGGCCGGCCGCAGCCACGGCATCGCCCGCACCAGCCGGCCGAGCAGCGGGTCGGAGGCGAAGCGGCGATGAAACGGCGCGAGGTCGTCGTCGACGCCGAGCGCGAAGCGCATCCGCTCGATTCCCCACGCGCAGGCCGCGGCGTCGGCTCCGCCCGCGACGAGCACGACCCGGTCGCGGGCCGGCTGCGCCGCACGCACGACGACCGGCCGGTCGTCGTGGTGGAGCAGGCGCTCGAGCACGCCGTCGGGGCGCATGCGCCCGACGCCGTCGAGCGCCGGTTGTGGCAGCCGCAGCGGCGAGCGCGGCCGCAGCTCGATCCGCCGCTCGCAGTTCACCCGGCCGACCGCCACGGCCGGTACGCGGTGCCGGCCGCGGTCAACGATCAGCCGCGCCGCTCGAGCACGTGGACGTCGACGAGGTAGGTGCGGCTCGAGACGACCTCCAGCCTGCCGGCCGGGCGGGCCGGCGCCGCCCCGGGCGCGCGGGCGAGGGTGGACGTCGCGAGCCGGCGCTGACGGCGCCGGCCGAGCACGGCCGCAGTGGCGACGCCGGCGACGAACCCGGTCGCGGCGACCGCCGCCGTCTGGACCAGCGCGACCGCCGACGTCGGGCGCGGGGCCAGCTCGACCGGGCGGATCTCGGCCAGGACCGGCAGCGCGTCGACGATCTCGTACTCCTCGTCGAGGGGGCCCTCGGCTTCCGGGGGCTCTGACGACGCCGACTCGGTCACGGGAGCGGTCGGTCGAGGCGGAGGCGTGGGGTCGGCATGACGGAAAAGCATAGTCCCGTCGCCGGCGGGCGTCGCGCCCCGTCGCCGAGGCGCGAGGCGTCCACCCGGAGGCCTACGAATCGGTCGCGAACGTACGCTCGAAGATCCGGAAGCGCCTGACGATCTGCCCGCCCATGCCCTCCATCGCCCGGTTCATCGGCTTGTTCACCTCGAGGATCCAGCCCATCTCGCCCTGCTTCTGCGGCGTCCGCGCGGCCGACTCGAAATGCATCTGGTAGAAGCGGGCCGCCACCCCGGTGTGCTGGTACTCGGGCTTGACGCCGAGGGCGAAGACGCGGACCGAGTCGATCTTCCGCCGCCAGTACAGCGCCTTGGCCCAGCCGAACGGCAGCAGCCGCCCGTTGAGGTGGGAGAGCACCTGGTTGAAGTCCGGCAGCGTCAGGGCCGCGCCGACAACCTCGCCGGTGTCGATCCGCTCGGCGATCATGGCCCAGTTCTCGTCGAGCACCGGCTTGAGGTCGTGCGCGTAGTGGAGCGCCTCCTGCTCGGTCAGCGGGACCGCGCCCCAGTTCTTCTCCCAGGCGGCGTTGTAGACCTCGAGGAAGCGCACCACCTCGGCCTCGAGGTCGCGCTTGCGCATCGGCCGGCAGATGATTCCGTGGTCGCTCTCGACCTTGCCGGCCGCCTCCCAGATCGCCGGATGGACGCGCTCGTTGTCTGAGATGTGCAGGCTCCACATCAGCAGATCCATCGCCTTGGTCAGGCCGGCGCCCTCGATCAGCCCCTGGTAGTACGGGTGGTGCCAGGGAGCGAGGATGATCGCCGGGCGGTCGTGGCCCTCGATCAGCAGGCCGGCTTCGTCGTTGGTGGTGAAGTCCATCGGTCCGACCATCCGATCGCACCCCCGCGCGCGCAGCCAGGCCTCGGCCGCGTCGAGCAGCGCCGCGGCCGTCGCCGGGTCGTCCTCGCACTCGAAGAACCCCCACAGGCCCCAGTCGTTCTGCTGGAAGTCGTTGAAGCGCCGGTCGACGTGGGCGCTGATGCGACCGACCGGCCGGCCGTCGCGCCAGGCGAGGAAGTACTGCGCCTCGGCGTGCTCGAAGAACGGGTTCTTCGCCCGGTCCAGGCGCTTGTGCACGTCGGCGTTCAGCGGGGCGACCCAGCGCGGCTCGTTACGATAGAGCGCGAACGGCAGCGCTACGAAGCGCTTGAGATCGCGCTTGTCCGTGACGGGACGGACCTCCAGGCTCACCCGGCCCACCCTATATGGACGACACCACGACCGACGTCTTCGCCAAGGTGCGCGGCAACGACCGCATCGCGCTGATGCGGGCGACGCGTGACGCGGGCCTGCTGCCCTACTTCCGCGAGGTCGAATCCCCGGCGATGCCGATCGTCGAGATGGAGGGACGGCCGCGGATCATGCTCGGCTCGAACAACTATCTCGGCCTGACCGGCGACGAGCGGGTGATGCGCGGCGCGCAGGACGCGCTGCGCCGCTACGGCACCGGCCTGACCGGGTCGCGCCTGCTCAACGGGACGACGGCGCTCCACCTAGATCTCGAGCGCGAGCTCGCCGAGTTCATGGGCACCGACGACGCGATCGTCTTCACCACCGGCCAGCAGACGAACCTCGGCACGCTCGGCACGCTGCTCGGCCCCGGCGACACGGTCGTCGTCGACTCCGGCGATCACGCCTCGCTGCTCGACGGGGCGATCCTCTCGCGCGCCAAGCTCCGCGCCTTCCGCCACAACCGCATCGACAAGCTCGAGCGGACGCTCGAGAAGGCCGCGACCGACGGCGGCGGCGTGATGGTCGTGGTCGACGGCGTCTTCTCGATGGAGGGCGACATCGCCCCGCTGCGGGAGATCGCCGACCTCAGCCGGCGGTTCGGCGCCCGGCTGATGGTCGACGAGGCCCACGGCGTCGGCGTGCTCGGCGCCCGCGGCGCCGGCACGGCCGAGCTGCTCGGGGTCGAGGACCAGGTCGACCTGCGGATGGGCACGTTCTCCAAGTCGCTGGCCTCGTGCGGCGGCTTTCTCGCCGGCCCGGCCGACGTGCTCGAGTACCTGCGGATCCAGAGCCGCTCGTTCCTGTTCACCGCCTCCGGCGTCCCCGCCGCCGTCGGTGCGGCCCTCGCGGCCCTGCGCGTGATCCGCTCCGACGAGGGCCGCCTGCTGCTCGCCCGGGTGCTCGAGAACGCCCGCCATCTCAACCGCGGCCTCCACGACCTCGGCTTCAGCGTCGTCGAGCCATCCCCGGTCACGACCGCCACCGGGACCGCGGCCCTGATCACGCCAATCGTGCCCGTTCGCGTCGGCGACGACTGGAAGGCCGCCGTCCTCTGGCGCGCGCTCTACGACGAGGGGGTCTTCACTAACGTCGCCGTCCATCCGGCGGTCCCGCCCGGTGGCGCGCTGCTTCGCACCAGCGTCATGGCCACCCACGACGCCGCCGTGCTCGACCGCGCCCTCGACTGCTTCGAGCGGGTCAAGCGGACGTTCGAGGCCGAGCACGGACCGCTGCCCGGGCCGGCCGGGCCCTGAGCCGTTTCGCCCCGGCTGGCCGGTCAGATAAAAACCCCGCTCTGAGCGAATCCGGCGGTTGACCAGCCCGCCCACCCGTCGGTAGCTTCAGCGAGCGCTCGCACACGGTTCAGAGGGGGGCCTCAGGGACCGAGCACTTACAGGACGCGACCCGGTCAGGTCGCGGCCCGTCTTCCCGTGGTCGAGCGCCGCGAAATTCACTATGGGAACGAAAAGTTCGCCGGCGGCGGCGGACACCTGGAGGATCATCGGAATGGATGCGAGTGTGACGGTTGTCCGCGGGCCCCAGTACATGCGCGCCCTCGAGCGGGCGAACGAGGTGCGGCTTGCCAGGGCTGAGCTCAAGCGGCGGGTGGCCGATGGCGAGCTGCCGGTCGCCGAGGTGATCCTGGCCTCGCCCTGGGAGGCCCACAGCATGGCCGTCGCCGACCTGTTGATGAGCCAGCGTCGCTGGGGTCGCACGCGTGCCCGCCGCTTCCTCGCCGGCATCCCCATGTCCGAGAACAAGACGATCGGCTCGATGACCGACCGTCAGCGCCGCTGCGTCGGCGCGCAGCTGACCGTCGTCGCCGTCGATGGCAGCGGGCCGCCCGCGGCGGCGCCTGCGCGCGAGCTGGCGGCTACGTGCAGCTGACCGGGCGGTGTCAGGATGCCTTGATCGCCACGACCGCCGCGTCGGCTCGTCCGTTGGCGACCGACGCGCGCGCGACGGGTGCGGCAGCCGGCCGTGCGGTGCGACCCAGCGCATGGAGCTCCGCCTCCAGCAGCCCCGGTAGGTCGGTGACGTCGGGGAGCGCTGCGGGGTCGGCGTAGCAGCCGAAGAACAGCTCTTGGCGGTAGCGGACCATGCCGATCGCCAGCGCGTGGCCTTGGACGATCGGGACGACTGAGTACACCTCCTGAAGCTCGCAGCCCAGCAGGTACATCGATCCGCGTGGGGCTGGCGACTGGGAGACGGTGAGGTTGAACTGGCGTGGCGCGGCCATCACCCGGGCCACCGGCGAGCGCAGGGGGGTGGGCAGCAGCCCGGCCGTCTGGTAGAGCGCCTGGGTGCCGGCGGGCCGATCGGTGTGCTTGAGCAGCTGAGTCTGGTCGCGTACGTAGAGCAGCCGCTCCTTGGCGCCGGCCAGATGGATCGGCAGCGGGATGCTGACCATCGCGATCTGGTTGCCGTGGTTGGTGTCGCCGATCCGGCGCATGCTGACCGGAACCATCGCTTTCAGCGGCGCGTCCGGCGCCTTGCCCTCACGCAGCGCGAGCGTGCGCAGCGCGCCGGCGACGACCGCGAGTCCGACATCGTTGAGCGTGCCGCCGGCGGCGGCGCGCGCTGCCCGAAGATCCTCGCGCTTGGCGTGGTAGCAAACGAGCGTACGGCGGGGGCCGATCGTCACGTTCAGCGCCGACGGCGGAGCGCTGGGCAGGACGTCGTCGCGGACGGCGTTCGCGATCAGCTTCGCCTGGTGCAGCACACGACCTACCGTGGCTTGCGGGTGCGCGATCGCGTTCACCGCGTCGCGCAACGCGCCGACGCCGTCATCGAGCGTCTGGCTGGCGGTGTCCAGCGCCCAGCCGGTGCTGCCGGCCCGACCACCCGGGCGCCAGGGCAGCGCGGGCTCTGACGTGCAATCGGGATCGGTGTCGAGCACGAGATTGACGATCTGCAGCGCGGCGAGCCCGTCGACGAGGGCGTGGTGGATCTTGCCGACCATCCCCACCCGACCGTCGTGCAGGCGCGGGACGAGGAAGATCTGCCACAACGGCCGGGAGCGATCCAGCGGCGTGGACAGGACCACCGAGCGCAATGCCTCGAAGCTGTCGTAGCTGACGCGATCCTCTGGCTTGGTCAGCTGCACGATGTGCGCGCGCAGGTCAAAATCAGGATCGGCGATCCAGCGAGGCTCCGACAGACCGAGCGGCGCACCGTCCAACCGCCACCGACACCACGGCACCTCGTGCAGCCGGCCCGCCGCGCGGTCGCGGAGCGCCTCCACGCATGGACGAGGACGATCCCCGGGCGCCGCGAACACGGCGCTGAAGCCGACGTGCATGTGGGCATGCTCGGACTCCAGACGCAGAAACGACCCATCCACCGCCGACAGTCGCCC
The DNA here is from genome assembly GCA_963742705.1 of uncultured Solirubrobacterales bacterium. Taxonomy (GTDB): domain Bacteria; phylum Actinomycetota; class Thermoleophilia; order Solirubrobacterales; family Solirubrobacteraceae; genus Palsa-513. The sequence goes on from CAVUMZ010000013.1 coordinate 91,257, forward strand.
GCCGCGATCGCTGATCGGTAGTGGTTGTTGCGTTGTGGCTGGCGTCATGAGCCGGGCTCCTCGTCTGGGAGTGGTTGCGCGTCGGGCGGCCTGGAGCCCGCCCGCTGGGTGTTTGTGGTTGCTCTCATTGCGCGACGGCCCCGACGGCCCTGCGGTGGCCGGCGCCAAGCGCGTTGGTGATCTGATCGTCGTCGCCCGCCGATGGCTGGCGCTTGGGCACCGAGCGCGCCCGGGATGGTGGCTGCAGTGCGCGCACCTCGCGCGCGAACAGGTCCGGCAGGCGGGTGACGTCGGGAAGCGCGTCGGGATCGGCGTATACGCCGAAGTGGAGGTGGTCGCGGTAGGAGAGCATCCCGATCGACAGCGTCTGCTGCTCGGTGATCGGGATCACCGGATAGATCTCGTCCAGACGCGCACCCAGCATCGACAGCGCCTTACGCGGACCGCGAACATTGGAAACCGTCAGGTTGAACGCGCACGACGACGCGCCGGCGCGGACTGCGATCCCGCGCAGCGAGCCCGGCAGCAGTCCCAGCGCGGACAGCAGCGCCTTGGTGCCTGCCGGACGTCCGGCCTGCTGGAACCGTTCGGTCTGGCTGCGCACCCGCTCCAGGCGCCCCGCCGCCGAGGCGAGCTCCAGCGGCAGCCAGATCGCCGCCATCGAGACGCGGTTTCCCAACCCCCCGTGCTCGCTTCGGCGCACGTCGACCGGGATCATCGCCTTCAGCGCGTTGGTGGGCTCACCGCGCTCCACCGCCAACCTGCGCAGCGCCCCGGCGACCACCGCCAGCCCGGCATCGTTGAGCGTAGCGCTGCCGCCGCGTCTGACGGCCTTCAGGTCAGTCAGCGCAGCGCGATAGCCGACCAGCGTGCGCCGCGGCCCGACCTGCCGGTTCAGCTGGCAGTCGGGACCGCGCGGAAGCAGATCCTCCGTGAGCGCACGCCCGATTCGTTCCCCGTCGCGGATCGCGCTGCGAACGCTCGACCGTGGCCGGACGGCCGCGCATGCCAGATCGCCGGCCGCGGACATCGCGCGCTCCGCGAGATGCACGAGCGGGTCAAGCGCGCGCAGCGCCGGACTGGGCGCAGCCTCCGCGCTCCACGGCTCGGCCGACGCGGCGGGCGAGTCGTCCCCGGCATCCAGGAGGAGCATCGCGACGGTCAGGGCACCGGTGCCATCGGCCATCGCGTGGTGCACGCGCCCGACCACAGCCGAGCGGCCGTCCTCGAGACGGGGAACAAAGGCGATCTGCCAAAGCGGGCGGTCGCGGGCAAGCGGCTTGGACAGCAACGCGTCGCGTAGCTGCGCGAAACGCGCCAGGCTGACGACTTCGTCTGGGTCGCTGAGCCCCACCACGTGGGCGGCAAGGTCAAACCGGGTGTCGTCGACCCAGCGCGGGGCGCAGAGCCCCAGAGGTGTGGTTAGCAGCCGCTGGCGGCAGCGCGGCACCAACCCCAGCCGGCTCGCCGCGCGTGCGCGCAGAGCCTCGACCGTCGGGCGCTCGCGATCGTCGGCCGGTGAGCAGATCGCGCTCCACCCGACATGCATGTGCGCTCGCGCGGACTCGAGCTGCAAGAAGGATGCATCGACCGTCGACAGCCGCTCGCCATGACCACCCACGCCGCTCATGCTGCCCGCCACGCCAGGTTGCCTGCGACGCTGCCGCGAACAACGACGCGCGTCGGCCCGACGCGGTTTGTACTCCTGGAAGATCTGCACGATCCATCGCCAGATCTGGGCTGCCAGCACGCCCGTCGGGACGCGCTCGATGTGCTGGCCATCGCCAGCTCCTGTCAGCTCCCCTCGGGAGTGGAATCGCGCGCAAGGAAGAGGGAGGCGAGAATACCCGGCGCAATCGCTGTTACTAAGCGTAGCGCGATCGCAGGCTGCAACACGGCGACCGTCTCCGGCTTGGTTTGAACGAGCGCTGCTTGGCGAGGCACAACGGGCACCGCGAAGCCCAGGCGACGTCAGGCGTCCGTCCAGCCCTTGCTCACGCCGCCGGTCCGGCGCCGGATCAACGCACGCCGCTGGAGGTGACCCCGGCGCGCCCACGCGCGCGCCGGTGCGCCGCGCGCAGCAGCTGCCAGGCGGTGGCGAAGACGGCCGCGGCGATCACCAGGGGGACCGGCTGCGGCAGGCTCGTGACGGCGTACAACACGGCCGCGACCGCGACGGCGGCGGCTCCGGCGAGCAGGGACGTGTGCGGCCGGTAGCCGGCGAAGTGCTCGCGGATCGTCAGCTCGAGTGACGCAAGGCTGGCAAGTCCGAGGCCGCACCCGAGCAGTACATGCCCGCGCGGGCCGTGGGTGACGAAGCCGAGCACCAGCAGCACGATCCCGATCAGGATCGCCAGCTCGACGAGCGGAAATGGCGCCCACGGCGGGTCGGGCATGGCGACCGCCGCGCGCTCCGGCGCCAGCCGCGCTAGCAGTCGGCCGATGCCGCGCGCGGGCTGTGCCTCGCCGGCCGTCGGCGTGGCGGCGCTGGGGCGCGCCCCCGCGCCCCTGCGGCCGGACGCCGCCGGACGCTTGGCGGCCGCCGCCGCCGCAGCACGCCTGCCGCCCCCCGGCGCCCCAGACCGCTGCTTGCCGGCGCCGGCCTGCGACCCGCCCGCGGGCCTGCGCCCGCCGCCTGTCGCGGCCGATCGACCCGACCCCTGCTTGCTGCCCGCGGAGCCCGACCGGCCCGCGCCCCCGCCCGAGGCTGACCCCGCCGAGCGCGACCGCGACGGCGGAGCCGGCGGCGAACCGGACCGCACTGAGGACCCCGACCGCGACGACGAGCCGGAGCCGGAGCTTGAGCCCGTCTTGGAGCCAGAGCCCGCCTTGGAGCCAGAGCCGGCCTTCGAGTCGGCCCCGCGCGTGCCGCTCGGGCGCGCGGCACGCGGCCTTTCTGCCGCGTCCTGCGCGAGACGCCGTCGCGACCGCCTTCCCATCGTGCGAGTGTGACCGCCGCCGCCGCCCCGGTCAACCCCCGCCGTGCGGCTGCGAACCCGCCCGGCCGCCGGCCGTCACCAGGCTGCCGGCGGTCCGCCGGCTGCGGACACCGTGCCGCTCGGCCAGGACGAGCACCGACGGGAGCACGAACATCACCCCCAGCAGCGTGACGGTCAGGTCGACGACGGTCACGAGGCCGAAGTCGCGCAGCATGCGGATGTCCGAGACGATCAGCACGGCGAAGCCGGCGATCGCCGTCGCCGCGGACGCCAGCACGGCCGCGCCGGTCGAGGCATAGGTCCGCTCGAGCGCCCGCTGCGGCGGGAATCCGGCGGCGCGCTCCTGGCGGTAGCGCTCGGAGAGCAGGACGCTGAACTCGGTCGCGATCGCGACGACCAGGGCCCCCAGCGTCACCGACATCGGGTTCAGCGGCACGCGGACGACGAACCCGGCCAGAGCGGCCCAGCCACTGGCGAGCACGATCGGCACCAGCGGGACGAGTGCCCGCCGCGGGCTCCGCAGCGTGGCGAGGAGGACGAGGGCGACCGCCGCCAGTCCGGCGAGGAGCGTGGCCAGCCGCCGCCAGGGCGAAGCGATCCCGGCGTTGGCGTCGGCTGCGAGCACCGGCAGGCCGACGAGCTCGGCGTGCACGCCGGCCGGCGGGTGGAGGCTGGCGCGCATCGCCTCGATCACCCGCTGCTGCTGGGCGAGCGGCATCAGACGGATGCCGAAGGCGAGCGTCGCCGCCCGGTGGTCGGCGGTGATCACCTCGCGCGCGAAGTACGGCGGCACGGCGGCCAGCAGGCCGCTGATGTCGCTCGCCGACGGCCGGCTGCCGGCCGTCTCGAAGAGGTCGGGCAGCGAGAACGCCGGGCACAGCACGGCGCGGCCGCAGCCGGCCGTGCCGGTGTAGCCGAAGCGTTTTTCGATCCGCTGCTGGTAGTCGGTCATCCAGGCGACGACCGACGGCTTGGTCAGGTCCGCCGCGCTGACGAGGATGTCGATCTCGCCGCCGACGTGTGTGGCCCGCTGGAGCACGCCGAGGTCGTGCAGCGCCGGCAGGCTCTGGGGCACGAGCTTCTGGATGTCCGACTCGACCCGCGTCTGCGTGCCGACGCCGAAGCCGAGCGCGGCAACCGCGGCAGCCAGGATAAGCACGCGGCCCGGGTGGGCGAGCGCCGCCGCCTGGGCCTCGGTCGAGCCGCGCAGGATCAGCGAGCGCGTCCGCCGCCCCGGGCGTCGACTCGGGCCCGGCGGGTCGACCGCGTCGGGCGCCGGCGCCGGCCCGCGGGACCACCGTCGCCGGCCCATGGCCGCGACGACCGGGTTCTCGGTCGCGATCACCCGCACTCCGCGCAGCGAGGGCGCAAGCCGGGCTTTCAGCGACGCCTGCGCGGACCCCGCCCGGGCCGCGCGGGCCCCGGCCCGGCGACCCGGCGCCGGCAGCACGAGCGCGGCGGCGCCGGCGCCGAACGTGCAGAGCACGGCCAGGGCGACGCCCGCCACGAGCAGGAGCCCGAACTCGGCCACCATCGGCACGGGTGAGCCGACCACCGGCAGGGCGAGCACGGCGAAGCCTCCGGCGGTCGCCGCGGCGGCCGCCGCGATCGTCGGACCGCCGAGCGCCGTCGCCCGGGCGACGGCGGCGGCGCCGGCCAGCCGCTCGGTGCGGCGAACCTCGGCGTAGCGCGACTGGAACTGGATCGCGTAGTCCACCGACAGGCCGATCAGCACCGGCAGGACGCCGACCGAGGCCATCGTCAAGGGCGCGCCGACGACCGCCAGACCGCCGAAGGTCAGGCCGGCGGCGGCGAGGGCGAGTCCCAGCGGCAGCAACCGCGGCCTGACCGGGAAGACGCAGGCAAGCGTCGCGGCCATCACGAGCACGGCGGCGATCAGCAGCAGTGCGAGCGCGCGGGCGACCGCGCCGCGCAGATCGGAGACGATCACGGGCACGCCGGTGACCGCGTAGCTCCCGGTGTGGCCGAGCCGCCAGTCGGGCATCGCGACGGCGCGGCGGATCAGGTCGATCGCCCGCGCCCGCCGGGTGTCCGAGAGCCCGGCGCGGAGACGGACCTGGACGATCGCGGCGTCGGCCGCCGGGAAGAGCGACGAGAAGCGGGCCTTCGGGGTCCCGAGCGCCTGCGTCGGGTCGAAGACGAGCGTGCGGACGAAGTCGGGATCGTTGATCGTCGGCGGCCGCAGCAGGTTGTACTGCTGGGCGAGCGGGAGCAGCGAGCGGATGAAGTCGAGCCGCACGAGCGAGATCGCCTTGGTCGCCAGGGCGCGCGCGCGGGCGGCGCCGAGCCGGCGGCCGATCGCGACGGCGTAGGCGGCGTTGGCGGCCTGCTGCTCGCGGACCTTCTCGGCCGCCTGCTGAGCGGCGAGCTGGTCGTCGATCTCGCCGGCGGACTCGTTGATGAAGGTCGCGGGGCCGAAGACGATCTGCGTATCGTGGGCCCGGCCGATCTGGGCGCAGGGACCGTTGGGGCCGCCGCGCGGGACGACGCCGGCGGGGACGTTCCCCGACAGGCAGCCCTCGAGGCCGAGCAAGCGGCCGATGTCGGGGGTGAGGACGAGGTCGGTGAGCCGCTCGCGGACGAGCACGATCACGGCGTCGTCGCCGAACAGCCGCTGATAGCGCTGGGTCGCCTGGTAGCTGGGGCTCGAGCGGCCGACGAGGGTGTCGGCGGCGGCGCTCGGGTGCAGGCGGGCGGCGAGCCCGGCGCCGCTGAGGGCCAGCAGCGCGACGAGCCCGAGCACGGCGAGCGGCCGCCGGACGGCGAGGGCGGCGACGCGCGTCATCTACTCCATGCCGAGCGGACCCTGCGATTCGCCGGAGAGGAACTGGCGGACGAACTCGTTCGGCGAGTCGAAGAGCTCGTCGGCCGGGCCCGACTCGACGATCCGGCCCTTCCACAGCACGGAGATGTGCTCGGCGACGCGGCGGGCGGTCATGATGTCGTGGGTGATCAGGCAGAAGGCCGGCAGATGCGGCTTCGACCGCCGGCGGAAGTCCTCCATCATGTCGTGGTGGATCTCCTGGATCAGCTCGCCGAGCAGCGCCGTGCGGACCGGATCGAGGCCCGAGTCGGGCTCGTCGAAGAGCACGATGTCCGGGTCGAGGACGAGCGCGCGGGCGAAGCCGGCGCGCTTGCGCATGCCGCCGGAGAGCTCGTTGGGCATGCGGTCGCCGGCGTTCGTCAGGCCGACCTCGGCGAGCCGCTGGGCGACGATCTCGCGGATCTCTTCCTCGCCCTTCTCGGTGTGATGGCGCAGCGGAAAGGCCGTGTTGTCGAACACGTTCATCGAACCGAACAGCGCCCCGTCCTGGAACAGGACGCCGAACTTCTTGCGCATCTCGAACAGCCGGTCGTCGGTCATCCCGGGCACCGACTCGCCGTGGACGAGGACGTCACCTTGATCGGGGAAGAGCAGTCCGACCATGTGCTTGATGCAGACCGATTTGCCCGTGCCGGACGGCCCGAGGATCATCGAGATCTTGCCCTCGGGCAGGCCGAGGTTCAGTCCGCGGAGGATCTTCGTGCGGCCGAACGCCTTGTGCACGTCGCGGAACTCGACCGCGTCGGCCGCCCCGGTCGGACGCTTGGCGCCCGTGTGCCAGCGGTACTCGTCGCCGGTGTCGTGGCCGGCCGCGAACGGCGCTTGAGGCTCCATCAGCGCACCACTCCCGTCAGCCGCCGATCGGGGCCCGTGGGTTGGCCCCCCAGAAGAGCTGGGTGCCGAGCATGCCGATGAGATGCACGAGCACGAGGTTGACCACCATCGACTTGGCCGTGGCCGTGCCGACGCCGACCGGACCACCGCTGGCGTTGTAGCCGAAGTAGCAGCCGACGAGCACGATCACGGTGGCCATCGTCATCGCCTTGATCATGCTGAATATCAGGTCGGGAGGGTTCTGGAACATCCAGAAGATCGTCAGGTAGCCGCCGGCGGACACCTCGTGCACCTGCTGCACCACAGCAAGGTAGCTGGCGGCGAACCCGGCGCCGACCGCGGCGATGTAGACGAACGGGAGCACGAGCCAGGCGGCGAGCATGCGCGTGGCGCAGAGGAACGTCAGTGAGTCGATCCCCATCACCTCGAGCGCGTCGATCTCGTCGGAGATCCGCATCGAGCCGAGCTCGGCGACGATCCCCGTGCCGACCTTGGCGGCCATCATGTAGCCGAAGGCGTACGGGACGAGCTCGCGCAGGTCGCACAGCGCGGCGAACGCGCCGGCGAAGCCGGGGGCGCCGAGCGAGCGGTTGAAATAGGCGCCCTCGATCCCGCACTGGAGGCCGATGATGAAGACGAGGCCCCAGATCACGATCGTCGACGAGAGGATCAGCACGCCGGCCTGGCGCAGCGTCTCGCCGAAGAAGCGGAAGACGCGCAGGCCGTAGATGTCACCGACGACCCGGCCGGCGAACTTGCCGATCGTTCCGCCGGTCTCGATCCACTCGCGGGCGGCGCTCGGCTCGGCGCTCATCGCAGGTTCGTCAGAGCCGGGTGCGTGGCCAGGAGCGTCTGGGTGAACACGTAGTTGAAGGCGAAGACGCCGAGGAAGGCGATCACGACGGCCTGGTTGACGGCCCGGCCGACGCCCTCGGCGCCGCCGGACGCGGTCATGCCCTTGTAGCAGCAGACGATCGCGATGATCGCCCCGAACAGCGTGGTCTTGAGGACCGACCCCCAGAGGTCCGGGGTCGAGGCGTTGGTGAAGAAGGTGGCGAAGAACGGTCCGAGGGGGGCGCCGTTGATCAGCGTGGCGAGGATCCCGCCGAAGACCCCGAAGAGCAGGGCGTAAACGTCGAAGAGCCCGGTGACGAGCATCAGCGCGAGGAAGCGCGGGACGACGAGGTTCTTGATCGGGTCGATCCCGAGCACCTCGAGCGCGTCGAGCTCCTCGCGGATCTTGCGGGCGCCGAGGTCGGCCGTGATCGCGGTCCCGGCCACCCCGGCCAGCACCACGGCGTCGACGAAGGGGGCGAACTCGCGGATCGACGCGAGCACGAAGAAGCCGCCGAGTCGGTCGATCGCGCCGAACAGGACGAGGAAGTTCGCCGCCTGGAGCCCGGCACCGAAGCCGAAGGCGATCGTGGAGACGAGCAGGGGAAACCAGCACAGGCGCAGGGCGAACAGGAACTGCGCGACGAACTCGGCGCCGTAGGGGTACGGCGGCCGGACGGCCGAGACGATCGTGCGGCCGGTGAGGATGATCATGTCCCCCACTTCGGCAAGCAGGTTTCGCGTCGGCAGAAACGCCCGCTCGGCAACGCTGCGCACCATCACTCCCTCCTGGCAAACCGTCGGCGGTACTGCCGCAACACCCTCGCCGGCTAGCCTACGCCTCGCTGCGGCGGCATGGCAAACGCAGCCGTGGCCGCTCAAGCCGATTCCGAGACAAATCACTAGCCTCCCGGCGCGTGACTGCGACCGACCCGATGGCCGCCGGCCGCGCCGACCTTGACCACGCGGCGGCGGATCTGGCTCGACTGCTGCCGCCGCGGCTGGGGGTTCTCGCCCGACTCGCCTTCAACTACCGCTGGTCGTGGCTTCCTGACGGCCCCGGGCTGTTCGAGGCGGTCGACCCGCAGCGGTGGCAGCTGTGTGGGCAGAACCCGGTCCGCCTGCTGCAGGAGGCCACGGCCGAGGCGCTCGAGCGGGCCGCCACGGACGACTCGCTGATCGCCCGGGCGACGGCGGCCGCGGCGACGCTCAGCGCCGAGCTCGAGCGCCCGGGCGCCCCCGGCGCCCCGTCGCCCGAGCGACCGGCGGCGTTCTTCTGCGCCGAGTACGGCGTGCACGAGTCGCTGCCGGTGTACTCCGGCGGGCTCGGGGCGCTGGCCGGGGATCTCATCAAGCAGGCGTCCGACGACGCCATGCCCCTGGTGGCCGTCGGGCTGCTCTACCGGCAGGGCTACTTCCGCCAGCGCCTCGACGCGTCCGGCTGGCAGCACGAATACTGGACGCCGACCGACCCCGACCGGCTGCCGGCGGCACTCGTCCGCGGGGCCGGCGGCGAGCCGGTCACGATCAGGGTCCCGATCGCCGGCGTCGATGTCGTCGCCCAGGTCTGGCGGGTCGATGTCGGCTCGGTGCCGCTCTTCCTGCTCGACGCCGAGCGCCCGGAGAACGCCCCGCAGTCGCGCTGGATCACCTCCCGCCTCTACATCTCGGACCCGGAGATTCGCCTCGCCCAGTACGCGCTGCTCGGCATCGGCGGCGTCCGCATGCTCCACGCGCTCGGCTTCGAGCCGTCGATCGTGCACCTCAACGAGGGGCATGCGGCGTTCGCCACGCTCGAGCTCGCCGGCGCCGGGCCCAAGAACACGGCGGCGGCACTCGAAGCCGGGCGCGAGCGCGTGGTCTTCACGACGCACACGCCGGTGCCGGCCGGCAACGACACGTATCCGATCGAGACCATCGTCCACGTCCTTGGCGGCGTGTTCGCGGAGCTACAGGTCGACGCCGGGACGATCGCGCGCCTCGGGCGCACGCACCCCGACGAGCAGGCCGAGGCGTTCGGCGTGACGCAGTTCGCGCTGCGCACGAGCCGGGCGGCGAATGCGGTCAGCCGCCGCCACGGCGAGGTCGCCCGCGGCATGTGGCGCGAGCTGTGGCCCGAGCGCGAGGAGGCGCACGTTCCGATCGGCCACGTCACCAACGGCGTCCACATCCCGAGCTGGGTCGGCGCGCCGATCCGCGGACTGCTCGACCGCCATCTCGGCCCGGGCTGGATGGCCGCGGCGGCGGACCCGCAGACGTGGGCACCGGTCGCCGGCATCCCGGCGGCGGAGTTGTGGGCGGCGCGGTGCGAGCAGCGGGCGACGTTGATCGACTACGTCCACCATCGCGCCCCGACCGACCGCCTCGGGCGGGGCGACACGCCGGGCTACGCCGCGGCTGCAGCCGAAGGCTTCGACCCGCAGGCGCTGACGATCGGCTTCGCCCGCCGCCTCGCCACCTACAAACGGCTGCGACTGCTGATCGAGGAGCCGCGGAACCTCGCCCTGCTCGACGGCGAGCGCCCGGTCCAGGTGCTGATCGCCGGCAAGGCCCACCCGCGCGACGACGAGGCCAAGCGGCTGCTCCAGTCACTCTTTTCGATGAAGGGCAATCCGGCCGTGGCGCGGCGAGTCGCCTTCCTCGACGACTACGACCTCGATACGGCGGCGCGCCTGGTGCGCGGCTGCGACGTCTGGGTCAACCTGCCGCGGCCGCCGCTCGAGGCGAGCGGGACGAGCGGGATGAAGGCGGTCGTCAACGGCGGCCTGCACCTGAGCGTGCTCGACGGGTGGTGGGCCGAGGGGTACGACGAGGGCAACGGTTGGGCGCTCTCAGGCGACGTCGACCACGACGAGCGGGCGCAGGATGCCCGCCACGGGGCCGATCTGCATCAGCTGCTGGAGCGGGAGATCGTGCCGCTGTTCGCCGAGCGCGACGCCGACGGCGTCCCGATCGCCTGGCTGGAGCGGGTGCGCAGCTCGATGGCCGGACTCGGGCCGGCGTTCAGCGCCGCTCGGATGCTGGCCGACTACCGCCGGGACATCTACCGCTGGTGAGCGCCCGGCGGACACGGCGGCAGCTACGGCTCGCGGCGGCGAGCGCGGCCGTCGTCGTCGTCGTTCTCGGCGGCTGCGGCGGCGGCGGCGGGGGGACGCAGGAGACGGCGCTGCGGCTCGGCGTCGCACACGCCAGCTTCCCGCTGCGGCAGCGGGTCGGATCACCGGCGACCCTGCGGATCGAGGTCCGCAACGACGACGACCGGACCGCCCCCCGGGCGGCGGTGACGATCGACGCGTTCGCGGCGCCCGACGAGCCGACCTGGATCGTGGATCGGGGACCCGGCGGAGGCACCGCCGGAGACCCGGCGACCTGGTCGATCGGACCGCTCGCGCCGGGGGCCGCGCGCACGCTCGCCTGGACCGTGACCGCGACGCGACCGGGGAGCTACACCGTCGGCTACCGGCTCAGCGGCGGCCGCGGTACGAGCCTGGCCGGCGGGCGCGGATCGACCGGCAGCTTCAGGGTGATGATCGGGAGCAGCCCCGCCGACACCAGGGTCGACCCGCGGACCGGCGGCGTCGTCGTGCGGCCACCGACGGGCTGAGCCGCGCATGGCCTGCCGAGCGTCCCGGTCAGGGGGCGCCCGGGACGCGGGGCGCCGGGTCGGCCGCGGCGGTCAGCGCGGGAGTCGCGGCAGGATGATGCGGTAGGCCTTCATGCCGAGGCCGAGGCGCTCGCGATCCTCGGAGACGAGCGGGTCGAGCTCGGTCAGCTCGCGTACGCGGTCGAGTCGGTAGGCGACGGTGTGGCGGTGGGCGTAGATCGCCGCGGCGGTCGCGTTCATGTTGCAGTTGTTCTGGAGATAGGCCTCGAGCGTCCCGAGCAGCTCGGTCCGGTACTGCTCGTCGTAGCGGACGATCGGCGCCACCGTGTCCTCGTAGAAGGCGCGGACCTCCTCGGGGTGGGAGGCGAGCACGCGGAAGAGCAGCCGGTAGGTGCCGGAGCCGATGTCCTGGGCGATCGGGACGTCGGAGGTCCGCAGCACGTCGAGCACGAGCTCGGCCTCCTGGATCGCGCGGTGAAGATCGGCGGGGTCGGCGTAGAAGGACGAAAGCCCGACGGTGCCGAGCCGCTGGAGCCGGGTGGCCAGCCGCCGGGCGGCGGCGATCGTCGCCTCCGGGGCGTCGTCGGCGCCCGAGGCGGGCAGCAGCGCGTAGACGCGTCCGCCGCCGGGGGAGCCGTCGTGCTGGGCCAGGGCGCCGGACCAATCGCCGCAGATCGTCGCCACGACGTGGGCCGGGCGATCGGTCGCGAGCTCGGCGCAGAGGACGACCGCTCCGCGGACCAGATCGCAGCCGAGCCGCGCGGCCCGGCGCAGGACCTCCTGGCCGTCGAGCTCGGTGCGACTGCGGAGCTCCTCGATGAACGAGCCGCGGAGGTTCTGGGCGACCTCCTCCTTGGCCTCGGTCACGGCGACCTCGGTCAGCGAGGCCACCGCCGCGAGATGCAGGTACTCGGCGGCGTCGGGCGCGACTGGGCCCTCGCCGCTCAGGAGCGCGACGATCCCGATGACCTCCTCCCCGGCGCCGATCGGCGCGTGCGCCGCCACGACCCCGGGGGCGCGGGTGGGGCGGCCGGCGACGCGGTCGGCCGCGTAGCGCTCGAGCTCGCCGATGTCGACGAGCGTCGGCGCGACGCAGGCCACGCCGAGGCGCGGGACGATGATCGCCACGGGGGCGCCGACCGCATCGGCGGCGATCCGCGCCACCCGCGCCAAGCCCTCCCCGCCGAGTACGGCGTCGACCATCTCGAGGTGCACGGCATGCAGCGTGTTCGGTCTGGAGGCGTTCATGTCGTCTCGCTCCGGATGGCCCACGTCAGACTCCTCTGAGGTCACGCGGGCGTCTCTCCAAGGACCCCCTCGGTCGATTCATCCCCTCACCCGTGCGCCGCGGCGGCGTCGGGATGGATCTGCAGGGTGTCCTCGCCGACCTCGCCGGTGCGGATGCGGTAGGACTGCTCGACCGGCAGCACGAACACCTTGCCGTCGCCTACGGCACCGGTCCGCGCGTGCCGCAGGATGGTGTCGATGATCGTCTGGACATCGCCGTCGGAGACCACGCACTCGAGCTTGATCTTCGGTCGCAGGTAGTTCGTCAGCGTCGCGCCGCGGTAGCTCTCCGTGATGCCCTTCTGGCGCCCCGAGCCCTTCACCTCGGTGATCGAGAGCGACGGGAAGCCGAGCTCGAGCAGATCGTTGCGGACCGGCTCGAACGCCTCGTGTCGGATATAGGCGACGACCATCTTCATGACGTGAACGCCTCTTTCGTGGTTGTCGCTGGGGCTGCGCTCATGGCCGTGATCGGCGTGGGTGAGTAGCCGATCAGCTCGGCGGGAGGGATGAACTGCTCGGGGTAGCCGTACATGCCGTGCTCGGAGATGTCGAGGCCGGCATCCTCCTCCTCCGCCGTGACGCGCAGGCCGTAGGTCTTCTTGATCACCCAGAAGGTGGCGAAGCTCATGACGAAGACGAACGAGAAGGCGATCGCGAAGCCGACCGCCTGGGCGATCAGCTGCTTGAACTCACCCGAGTACCAGAGGCCGCCCTTGGGATCGCCGAACCCGTTGTACTGGGCTAGTCGCGGCGCGGTGAAGAAGCCGCAGGAGATTGTCCCCCAGATGCCGGCCATGCCGTGGGCCGATAGCGCCCCGACCGGGTCGTCGATGTACTTGTCGACGAAGTACACGCCGCGGACGACGATGATGCCGGCGATCACGCCGACGATCGGCGCCGCCCAGATCTCGATGTAGCCGGACGGGGCGGTGATCGCCACCAGCGCGGCGATCGCGCCGTTGCCGGCCATGCCGATGTCGATCGTCTTGGTCGAGAAGTAGTTGGTGGCCAGGGCGCCGAGCACGCCGGCCGCGCCGGCCAGGTTGGTGATGAAGAGGATCTCGGCGAAGCGGCCGTCCGAGGCCTGGAGCGCCGAGCCCGGGTTGAAGCCGAACCAGCCGAGCCAGAGGATCAGGACGCCGAGGCCGAACAGCGGCATGTTGTGGCCGGGGATGGCCCGGGGCTTGCCGTCCTTGCCGTACTTGCCGCGCCGCGGCCCGAGCAGGAGCAGCGCGGCGAAGGCGCCGGTCGCCCCGATCAGGTGGACGGCGGTCGAGCCGGCGAAGTCCTGCATGCCGGAGATGCCGGTGCCGAGCCAGTCGCCGACCTGGAGGAAACCGCCACCGAAGACCCAGTGCGAGCCGATCGGGTAGATCACCGTCGAGAAGATCGCCGCGTAGATGATGTAGACGCCGAACTTGATCCGCTCGAGCGTGGTCCCCCAGACGATCGCGAGCGAGACGGCGCAGAAGACGAACTGGAAGAACCACTTCGACTCGATCGTGGCATCGGAGAGTGCCATCGCCGGGAAGTTGGGGTGGAACATGTTCGGCGTGCCCTTGACGAAGTTCGGCCCGAGGTGGCTGAAGAAGAAGCCGCCGTCGTGTCCGATGAAGCTGCCGAGCGGGCCGCCGAAGGCGAAGGCGAAGCCGATCGCCCAGTAGCCGATCGCGGCGATCGAGTAGTTGGTGAGGATCTTGGCGACGATCGTCCCGGCGTTCTTGGCGCGGGAGAAGCCGATCTCGAGGAACGCGAAGCCGGCCTGCATGAACATGACCAGCGATGCCGCGACGATCACCCAGACGGTGTCGATGCCGACGGTCGGCGTGTACATCGGGTTGCCCGCGATCGAATTCTTGAGGTCCTGCGCGTCGGCGAATCCGGTCGCCGGTAGGACCAACAGCACAAGCAGCCCGAGCCCCACGGCCCGAACCAGCGACGAACGACGCATGCGTCCTCCTTGATTGGGGTTCCCGGCTGGCCCAGCGGCAGCCGAGAGTCGACGCTCAGCATCCGGGATCGGCCGCGGGACGGTCTTTAGCCACGTGTCGAAAGATCGACGTCGCGGTTTAGACGGCCCAGCCCGCCGGCCTCGCGCGGCGGCGGCGCCGTGGCCGGCCGCCGCAGGCGGGGCGGTACAGTCGGCCGCTGCCGTGCTCCACGTCGAGCTCCACCGCTTCCCCCACTCCGCGCGGGCTTTCAACCTCAGCGAGCAGGAGGTGCGCGCGACGATCGCGACGCCGTGGGAGGCCGGTCGCCTGATCGAGTTGGGCGAGCGCTTCTGGACGCCGGGCGAGTGCCGGCTGACGATCATCGAGGGTCCGGCGCTGGCGGCGAGCGAGCTCGGCATGGGCCGCGGCTGGACGGCGGCGCGACGCAGCGGCCGCGACGTAACAGACGAGCTGATCCGGGCGCCCGCGGCCGCCGACCCGCGGACCGTCGCCGCCGGACGGCCGTTCGCGGAGTTCAAGGACGAGGTGCTCGGGCTGGTCGTCCGCGACGCCGTACTGCTGCGCCAGCTCTGGCGTCTCGCGGCCGCCCGCTATCCCGAGCGGCCGCTGAGCGAGTGCCTCGGCCTCGCCGAGCGCGCCGTCGGCGAGCTGCTGCACGACGAGCTGGCGCTGCTGGTCGACGGCGGCGGGCGCGAGCTCGAGCCGGCGCTGCGGGCGTGGGAGACGTGGAACCCGGCGGGCGATCCCGCCGAGGGCCCGCGCCTGCGCGCGACCGCGCGCGGAGCGAGGGCGCACGCGCGCGGCTGATGCCTTTGGCCCGCGGGGCCAATGGCGGGTGGCGCTTATTGGCCAGCGGGCCATATCGGCCTGCGTACGCCCCCCGGTTTGATGCCGGACCTAGACGGGTGCGTCCTGCCGTCTGGCTAGACGTGGGCTCGTCGGCAAATCCGACTGGAGGCTGCTGATGGGATCGTGGTTGCCGTATCTGCCGTATCTGAACCCAGGGGACAACGCCTGGCAGATGACGGCGGCGACGCTCGTCGGGCTGATGAGCGTCCCGGGCCTGGTGATCCTCTACGGGGGAGTCATGCAGAAGCGCTGGTCGGTCAACAGCATGATGATGTCGTTCGTCGCGTTCGCCCTCGTGCTCGTCGTGTGGGTCCTCTACGGCTTCAAGATGGGCTTCGGCGACCCGTGGCATGGCCTCAGCAACAGCGGCTTCTTCGGCTCCTTCATCGGCAAGCCGGCCAGCATCCTGAGTGCGAAGGCCGAGGAGGCGGCGGCCACGATCCCGTCGATCGCCACCGGCCCGCCGTTCCACTTCCCGCAGGCGACGCTCGGCTACTTCCAGTTCGTGTTCGCGGCGATCACGCCGATCCTGATGCTCGGCTCGGTCCTCGGCCGCGTCAACTTCAAGGCGTGGATGCCGTTCGTCGTACTCTGGGCCTCGCTCGTCTACACGGTCAACGCGTTCCTGATCTGGGGTGGCGGATTCTTCGCCGCCAAGGGAGCGCTCGACTACTCGGGCGGCTACGTGATCCACCTCGCCGCCGGGGTCTCGGGGTTCGTCGCCGCGGCGGTGATCGGCCCCCGCCTCCAGCGCGACCGGGAGATCGACGCTCCGAACAACCTGCTGATGGTGGCGTGCGGAGCCGGCCTGCTCTGGCTCGGCTGGAACGGCTTCAACGGTGGGGACTCCTATTACGCCGGCCCCAACGCATCGGCGGCGATCCTCAACACGAACCTCTGCACCGCGGTCTCGCTGCTCGTATGGATCGGCTGGGATTACATCGCTGGCGGCAAGCCTTCCCTGATCGGCTCGGTCAACGCCATGATCACGGGCCTAGTAGCGATTACCCCGGCGGCCGGCTTCATCGACGGCTGGTCATCGATGGTGATGGGCGCCGTCGCCGCCACGCTCGTCTGGATGGCGATCAAGTACCTGAGCCGGGCGCCGATCTTCCGTAGCGTCGACGACACGCTCGGGGTGGTCTATACACACGGGGTCGCCGGCCTGACGGGGGGGTTGATGGTCGGCGTGCTGGCGAACCCCAAGCTGATCGAGTACTTCGGCGTCGGCGGGGACGCCAACCTGCCGGGCGTCGGCGGCCTGATCCACGGTAACGCGACGCTGTTGAAGTGGCAGGCTCTGGCCGCGCTCTTCATCATCGTCTTCGACGGCGTGATGACCTTCATCCTGCTGAAGCTGGTCGGGCTCTTCGTCCCGCTGCGGTTGTCCGAAGCGGAGCTCGAGATCGGCGACCATGCGATCCACGGCAACGAGGTCTACCCGTCGGACGTCCCGTCGCTCGGGTATCCGCCGCACGTACCCCGACCGCCTGCGGCCGAGCCCGAGCCGGCGTAGCTCCGGGCGCCGCCCCCGTCCGCGCCGCTGCTGTCGGCGGCGGGGCGGGGGGGCCGCGGCGCGCCGGGCGCCCGCTATTGCGCCGAGGCGGGCGGCAGGTATCCGGTCCGCCGGCAGGCGGACCGGACCGCGCTGGCGAGGCTGTCCTGCGCGGTCGTCCGGTAGGCGTCGCGGCACCAGGCTGCGCCCTGGGCGCCGCAGCGCTGGATCGACACGCCGCCGGTGTAGCTGGCGACCGCGACCGTCACGCAGCGCGTGCCGGTCGACCCACGACTTGCGTAGACGATCACGGCGACGGCGCAGGCGACGATCAGGAGGCCGACGGACACCTTGATCGCGCGACGCTCGCGGCCGGTGGCGGTGAGCGGCGCGGCGAGCCGCTTCTCCTGGCCGATCAGGATCATCGGTCGTCGAGTCTACGTCCGGGCACCGACGGTGGGCAAGGGCCTGCGCCTGCGCGCGGCGTAGCGCCGGGCGACCTCTCCGAGCACGTCGAGCATCGCGGCGGCGGCCGGGGTGCAGCGCGCCCCCGCCGGCGTCAGCGCCATCACCCGGCGCACCGGACTCGCCGGCGAGAGCTCGCGGATGACGATGTCCGGCCGGACGTTGGTGAGCGCGAGCTCGGGGATCAAGGCGACGCCGACGCCGGCCGCGACGAGCCCCTGGACGGTCGCATAGTCGTCGCTCTCGAACGCGACGTTGGGCTCGAAGCCGGCGGCGTGGCACGCCCGGACGACCTCGCGGGCGCACGAGCTCTGCGCGGACGTCTGGACCCAGGCCTCGCCGACGAGCCGCTCGAGCTCGACGGCCGGTTCGGCGGCGACCGGGTGATCGGCCGCCACGGCGATGTACATCTGATCCTCGAGCAGCTCGACGCGCTCGAGGCCGGGGTGAGTCAGCGCGCCGACGTCGGTGAACTCGAACACCAGCGCGAGGTCGAACTCGCCGGCTTGGAGCCGCGGCACGATGCCGTCGGGCTCACCTTCGGCGAGGCTCAGCTCGACGCCGGGGTGCTGCGCGCGGAAGCGAGCGATCGCCAGCGGCATCAGCGTGGCGCCGGCGGTTGGGAACGACGCCATCCGGAGCTGCCCGCCACGAACGCCGGCGATCGCCGCCAGCTCGGCCTCGGCCGCCGCCAGGCGCGCAAGGATGCCATCGGCGTGGCGGACCAGGGCCTCGCCGCTGGCGGTCAGCCGCAGGCCACGCGGGCGACGCTCGATCAGGGTCGTCCCGGCCTCGGCCTCGAGCGCCGCGATCTGCTGCGAGACGGCGGACTGCGTGTAGCAGAGCGCGTCGGCCGCAGCCGAGAACGAGCCGCGCGCGGCGACCTCGTGCAGGACACGCAGCCGGTTGACGTTGAACATAAGCCAAGCTTATCAGCCCAATCACTTACTTGACTGGTACTGATGGGCAAACGGTGGCACCCTGGAGTTGCGCAACCTCGCGCCGAGAACTTGGAGAAAAGAAAATGACCACGAAGATCATCGTTTCCTACGACGACACCATCTACGACGTTGACGCGCTCGCGCTCGGTCGCGCGCTCAGCAACGCCGGCGCGACTGTCGCCCTGGCGTTCGTGCGCCACGCCCACGAGAACCGCCGCCAGAGCGAGGAAGTCCAGCGCCAGCACGCCGACCAGCTCCTCGCCCACGGCGCCGAGTGGCTCGGCGATCCGGCAACGGAGCGCCATGTCGTGCTCGACGCCTCGACCGGCGCCGGGCTCGCCCGGCTCGCCGAGCGCGAGGGTGCAGCCGTCGTCGTGTTCGGCGCCGACTACCGCACCGCCCCCGGGCTCGTCCAGCCGGGCACCGCGGCGAGCAGCCTGCTGAACGGCGGCCGCACGGGCGTGGCCCTGGCCCCGGCCGGCTTCCGCTCACCGGAACGCGGTGCGATCACGACCGTCGCCGTCAGCGACGACGCCGATCCGGCCGCACGCGAGACGGCGGCATCCCTGGCCACCCAGCTTGGCGCGACCCTGACCGGCACACCCGGCCCCGGCAGCCTGCTCGTCGTCGGGTCCCGCGCCGAGGCGCCCACGGGAACCGTGCTGGTCAGCGCGGCCAACGAGTACGCCATCGAGACCGCGAGCTTCCCCGTGCTGGTCGTGCCGCGCGGAGTCGCGATCCACTTCGGCGCACCGCTGCTCGTCGCGTAGCCGCCGGCGGCCGCGTCGAGTCCGGCCGAGGGGCCGGGGTCGACGCGGTGGCGAAGTCCGGCCGGCTCAAATTGGCCAGTCGTACAAGGCGCGGGCGCCGGTGAGGCCGTAGCTTCTCCCCGGCGGGGGTTCGTTCTACGATCATGCCGGAGGGACACGCCCGCCCTCGTACGACAATCTCCCTCAGGAGGACCAACGGCCCATGCCACGGACACGCCAGCACAACGTCACGGCCGCGCAATGGAGCGCGAACGGCTCCGGTCTCGGCGCCCCGGACCTCACGCGGCCCGCCAACCAGGTCTTCGGCGAGAACGTCTTCGGCCTGGCCGAACAACGCCAGCGTCTACCCAAGCACGTCTTCAAGCAACTCCACCGGACGCTCGACCGCGGGGAGGCGCTCGACACGACCCTCGCCGACTCGGTCGCACAGGCGATGAAGGACTGGGCGCTCGAGAAGGGGGCCACCCACTTCACCCACTGGTTCCAGCCGCTGACCGGGATGACGGCCGAGAAGCACGACTCCTTCTACGGACCGGCCTCCGACGGCAGCGCGCTGGCCGAGTTCTCCGGCAAGGAGCTGATCCAGGGCGAGCCCGACGCGTCTAGCTTCCCCACCGGCGGCATCCGGGCCACCTTCGAGGCGCGCGGCTACACCGCCTGGGATCCGACCTCCCCGGCGTTCCTGCTCGAGAACCCGAACGGCGCCCTGCTCTGCATCCCGACCGCCTTCGCCTCGTGGACGGGCGAGGCGCTCGACCACAAGATTCCGCTGCTGCGCTCGATGGACGCCCTGTCGAGCGCCGCCCTCCGCGCGCTGCGTCTGCTGGGCGACGAGACCTCGGTCCGCGTCTTCACCACGATCGGACCCGAGCAGGAGTACTTCCTGATCGACGAGCAGTACTACTTCGAGCGGCCGGATCTGCTGATCACCGGACGCACGCTGTTCGGAGCCAAGCCGCCGAAGGGCCACGAGCTCGACGACCATTACTTCGGCTCGATTCCGGAGCGGATCCTGGCGTACATGATGGAGGTGGAGCTCGAGCTGGCCAAGCTCGGCGTCCCGGTCAAGACGCGCCACAACGAGGTGGCCCCCAACCAGTACGAGATCGCCCCGGTCTACGAGAACTCGAACGTCGGCTCGGACCATCAGCAGCTGACGATGCAGGTGATGCAGAATGTCGCCCGTCGCTACGGGCTCGTCTGCCTGCTGCACGAGAAGCCCTATGCCGGGGTCAACGGGTCGGGCAAGCACAACAACTGGTCGATGGGCACCGACACCGGCAGCAATCTGCTCGAGCCGGGCGCCACTCCGCACGAGAACGTCTCGTTCCTCTTCTTCTGCTCCGCCGTGATCAAGGCGGTCAACAAGCACCAGGCCCTACTGCGGGCGTCGATCGCCAGCCCCGGCCAGGACCATCGGCTGGGCGCCAACGAGGCGCCACCGGCGATCATCTCGATCTTCCTCGGCGCGGAGCTCGACAAGGCGTTCGAGGCGATCTCCTCGGGCGAGGGGGACGGAGGCACCGAGGCGCTCGTGCTGGCATTGGGCACGCCGGTCCTGCCGCCGCTGCCGATGCACGGTGGCGACCGCAACCGGACAAGCCCCTTCGCCTTCACCGGCAACAAGTTCGAGTTCCGGGCGCTCGGGTCGAGCGCGTCCCCGTCGCTGCCCAACACCGTACTGAACACGATCATCGCCGAGGCGATCGACGAGCTGGCCGACGCGCTGGCCGAGAAGATCGAGGCCGGCGTGGAGCCGCACGAGGCAGTGTTCGGCGTCGTCGCCGACGCCTACTCAGCCAACCGGGCGATCTGCTTCGGCGGCGACAACTACTCGCCCGAGTGGCATGCCGAGGCGGAGCGGCGGGGCCTCTACAACCTGCGCTCGACCGCCGACGCCCTTCCCTGGCTGGTCAACCCCCAGACGATCGAGGTGTTCGAGAAATACAGCGTCCTCAGCGAGCGCGAGCTCCAAGCCCGGTACGACGTCTTCACTGAGCAGTACTCGGTCAAGCTCAACATCGAGGCCGAAACGGCAGCCTCGATCGCTCGGACCCTGCTGCTCCCGGCGGCGACGCGCCATCTGGCCGAGCTGCGTGAGTCCGGCCACGAGGGGCTGATCGACGAGACGAGCGGCCTGATCGACGAGTTCGTCGCGGCGATCCACGAGCTCGAGCGCGCCAACCTCGAGCACCCCGACGTCGAGGGGATCGAGCACGCCTGCTACATGCGCGACACGGTGTTTCCGGCGATGGAAGCCGCGCGCGGGGTGGCCGACCGCCTCGAGCGGATCGTCGCCGACGACCTCTGGCCGCTGCCGAAGTACTCGGAGATGCTCTTCATCAAGTAGGCGTCGCCCGGCGGAGGGTCCTCGTGGGCGCTCCGCCGACTCGGTCCGCCGTCGCCCGGCGGCGCCCCCAACCTTGCCAAGCATGTGTCAAGGTTGGGCCCAGCGCTGGTAGGATCAGGTCCATGCGCGACTTCCCCGCAGCGATCTCCTCCCGCGTCCTGATCTACGGCGGCGGGCTCGGAGCCACGCTCGAGCAGATGCCGCTCGGGCCCAAGGACTACCTCGGGCTCGAGGGCAAATGCCACGAGGCGCTGGTGCTCGGCCGCCCCGATGTGATCGAGTCGGTGCACGCCGCCGTCTTCGAGGCCGGGGCGTCGGTGGTCGAGACCGACAGCTTCCAGGCGTCGCGGATCAAGCTCGGCGAGTGGGGCCTCGCCGAGCACACGCTTGAGATCAACATCAAGGCCGCGGAGATCGCCCGCCGCGCCGCTGGCCCGGAGCGCTTCGTCGCCGGCGCGATCGGCCCGACCGGGCACCTCCCGTCCTCGGACGACCCGACGCTCGGGGCGATCGAGTTCCCGGCGCTCGTCGAGGTCTTCACCGAGCAGGCGCGCGGGCTGATCGAGGGCGGCTCCGATCTGCTGATCATCGAGACGGCGCAGGACATCCTCGAGGTCAAGGCGGCCGTCTTCGGGGCGCGCGAGGCGTTCAAGCTGACAGGCCGAACGCTGCCGCTCCACACGTCGGTCTCGCTGCTGCCGAACGGCGGCAAGATGCTCCTGGGCACCGACATCTCGGCGGTCCTGACGACGCTCGAGGCGCTGGGGGTAGACATCATCGGCCTCAACTGCTCGACCGGTCCGGAGGACATGCGGGACGCCGTGCGCTTCCTCGGCGAGCACTGCCCGCTGCCGGTCGCCTGCATCCCGAATGCCGGCCTACCGCTACAGGGACCGGACGGCGAGACGATCTTCCCCGAGCAGCCGGGACCCCTGGCGGCGTCGCTCGGGGAGTTCGTCGACCGCTACGGGGTGAGCGTCGTCGGCGGCTGCTGCGGGACCACGCCGGAGCACATCGCCGCCCTCGCCGAGCGCGTCGCCGGCTCGCGCGTCAGCCGGCGTCCGCCCCGCCGGCCGCCGCATCTCTCGTCGATGATCGGCGCGACGCTGCTGGCGCAGCAGCCGGCGCCGACGATCGTCGGCGAGCGCGTCAACTCGCAGGGCTCGCGCCGGGCCAAGGCGATGCTCCTGGCCGACGACTACGACGGGCTGCTGCGGATCGCCGAGAGCCAGGTGGACGGGGGCGCCCATGTGCTCGACCTCTGCGTCGCCCTGACCGAGCGCCAGGACGAGGACGAGCAGATGCGGGTGCTGGCCAAGCGCGTATCGCTGGCGACCGCCGCGCCGATCCAGGTCGACTCGACCGAGCCCGAGGTGATGCAGCGCGCGCTCGAGCAGATTCCGGGGCGGGCGATCGTCAACTCGGTCAACCTCGAGGCCGGCCGGGCCAAGCTCGACCGGGTGGTGCCGCTCTGCCTGGCCCACGGGGCGGCGTTGATCGCGCTGACGATCGACGAGGAGTCGATGGCCAAGACGGCGGCGCGCAAGGTGGACGTCGCCCGGCGTATCCATCAGTACGTCGTGGACGAGCACGGGATGGACCCGGAGCTCCTCATCTTCGACGCCCTCACGTTCACGCTGGCCACCGGGTCGGAGGAGTTCGCCAACTCGGCGGTCGAGACGATTGCCGGGATCCGCGAGATCAAGGCGGCGCTGCCGGGTGTCAAGACGTCGCTCGGCGTATCGAACGTCTCGTTCGGCTTCGGCAAGGCTGCGCGTGAGGTGCTCAACTCGGCCTTCCTGCACCACTGCGTCCAGGCCGGGCTCGACCTGGCCATGGTCCATCCGGCCGACATCACCCCGTACGGCGAGATCCCCACGGCCGAGCGCGCCCTGGCCGACGACCTCATCTTCAACCGGCGCGAGGATGCCACCCAGCGTTTCATCGAGCACTTCGAGGAGAAGGGCGAGACGGCGGCCGAGGAGTCGGCCGACCCGACCGCCGGGATGGAGCCCGAGGAGGCGCTGCACTACCACATCCTGCGACGCAAGAAGGAGGGCGTCGAGGACTGGATCGACCGGTCGGTCGAGAAGATCGGCGCCGTGCCGACGCTCAACGAGGTGCTCCTTCCGGCGATGAAGGAGGTCGGCGACAAGTTCGGCGCCGGCGAGCTGATCCTCCCGTTCGTGCTCCAGTCGGCCGAGGTGATGAAGAAGGCGGTGGCGCGCCTGGAGAACTACCTCGACCGGATCGAGGGCTACACGAAGGGCACCGTCGTGATCGCGACGGTCTTCGGCGACGTCCATGACATCGGCAAGTCGCTGGTCAACACGATCCTCTCCAACAACGGCTACACCGTGGTCGACCTCGGCAAGCAGGTCCCGATCTCGACGATCCTCGAGGCGGCGCAGAAGCACGACGCGACGGCGATCGGCCTCTCGGCGCTGCTCGTGTCGACCTCCAAGCAGATGCCGCTCGGCGTCGCCGAGCTCCATGAGCGCGGCCTCCCCTACCCGGTCCTGATCGGCGGGGCGGCGATCAACCGCGACTTCGGTCTGCGCATCCTGTACCCGCGGGGCAAGGAGTCCGACGAGGTCTACGAGCCGGGCGTCTTCTACTGCAAGGATGCGTTCGAGGGCCTGGCGCGGATGGACCAGCTGATCGACGCGCAGGCACGCGAAGCGCTTGTGGCCAAGACGCGCGAAGCGGCGCGGCGCCTGCGCGCCAAGGGTCCCACGGCGCCCGAGCTGCCCACCGACGACGACACGGTCCGCTCGGCAGCGCGGACCGACACGCCGGTGCCCGAGCCGCCGTACTGGGGCGTGCACGAGCGTGACGTCGTGCTCGAGGAGATCTTCCCCCACCTCGACACCCACGTCCTGTTCAAGCTCCATTGGGGCGGCCGGGGCGTCAAGGGCGAGGCCTGGCGCGAGCTCGTCGAGGGGAACTTCCAGCCGCGTCTCGAGCGGATGTGGCGGGAGCAGGACTACCTGCACCCGCGGGCGCGACTCGGCTACTTCCCGTGCTACTCGGAGGGCAACGAGCTCGTCGTGCTCGATCCGGTCGACCGCGCGACGGTGCTCGAGCGGCTCGTCTTCCCGCGCCAGCCCAAGCACGACCGCATCTGCCTGGCCGACTTCTACCGACCGCGGGATGCGGACGAGCTCGACGTCGTCGCGATCCAGGCGGTGACGGTCGGCGACGCGGTCACCGAGCTCATGGCCGAGCTCGAGGCAGCCGGGGAGTTCGCCGAGCAGCTGTTCACGCACGGCCTCGGCGTCCAGACGGCCGAGGGCATCGCCGAGTGGCTGCACGCGCGGGCACGCCAGGAGCTCGGGATCGGCGCGACGCAGGGACGGCGCTATTCGTGGGGCTACGGGGCGTGTCCGGACCAGTCCGAGCACGAGAAGATCTTCCGCCTGCTCGATGCCCCGGCGATCGGGCTGCGCCTGTCCGGCGGTCACGCGCTCGAGCCGGAGCAGTCGACGATGGCGATCATCGCCCACCACCCGCAGGCGGTCTACTTCGCGATGAAGTCGGGCTTCCTACCAGCGGACCAGCCACCGCCCGATGACGTGATCAGGGGCTCCGAGCGCGACCCGACGCGCGGCGTCACGCCGGACCCCACCGTCCCCGACGCGCCGCGCACGCAGCGCGAGGAGGAGCCGGTCGGCGCGGCGCCGGCGGGGTGAGCCTCAGGTCGCGAGCCGCGCGCCGGCGCCGCCGGGTAGGTCCGCGGCGTGAGGGTGTGCACGTCGCGGCTCCAGCCGCCGCCCGTGGTCTCGAGGACGCTCCCCTGGTTTCGGGCTGAGCGCCGCGACGCCGCCGCGCAGCGACGAGTTGCCGACGCGTCCGGACGCTCGACGACTCGCGCCGGTCTATGCCGGGCGGACGCCGGCGCTTCCGCCGGTGATCCCGGGCGTGGCGGCGCCGACCGGGACGGAGCGCTCTAGGGTGTCGAGCAAGCCAAGGCCGGACCGGCCGCAACGAGGGGGTCACGACGTCGATGTCTCTACGCCGTGCACGGATCGCCGCACCAGTCGCCCTCGCCCTGTGGCTCGCGGGTGCGGGCGCCGGAGCCGCCGGGGCGGCCCCGCCCTGCCCGGGGGCGTCGTCGTGCCCGTACACGGCGAGCGCGGTCGTCGGCCAGCGCGCCGAGGGAACCCTCCGTTTTCCGCAGGCGGTGGCGGTCGGACCGGGCGGAGACGTGTACGTCGCCGACGCGCAGTCGCACGTCGTGCAGCGGTTTACGGCGACCGGTGAGTTCGAGAGCGAATGGGGCGAGGCGGGGACCGGCCCCGGTGAGTTCGGAGCCATCAGCGGACTGGCGACCGACGCGAGCGGGAATGTCTACGTCGTCGACGCCGGCAACGGCCGGATCCAGAAGTTCGACCCGACCGGGAGCCCGCTCGGGCAGTGGGGCTCGCGCGGGTCGGGGCTTGGCCAGTTCGGCTTCGGCTCGGGCGACGGCAACGACAAGGTGGCGGGTGGGGCGATCGCGGTCGGCGGGAACTACGTCTTCGTCGCCGACTCGGGCAACGACCGGATCCAGCGCTTCAACCTCGACGGCAGCGGGGCGGTCGCCTTCGGCAGCCTCGGCAGCGCCCCCGGGCAGTTCTCACGCCCGCGCGGGATCGCGGCGACGGCGACCGGCGTGTACGTCGCCGACGACGACAACCACCGCGTCCAGGTCCTCACGCCGGATGGCGTGTTCGTCGCCCAGGCCGGCACGTATGGCACCGGGCCGGGACAGTTCGAGTACCCCTACGGGATCGGCGTCGACCCGGGCGGAAACGTGCTGGTGCTCGACAACAACAACAACCGCGTCGTCCGGCTCAGCCCGGGGCTCGGCTTTCTCTCGAGCTTCGGCGACACGCCGGGGCCCAACCGGCTGAGCTATCCACGGGCCCTGGCCGTCGACGCCGCCGGCTTCGCCTACGTCGCCGACACGGCGAACAACCGGATCGAGGTCTTCGATCCGGCGGGGACGTTCGTGCGGTCCTGGGGGAGCTCGGGTCGGGGGGGCGGGAACTTCGCCGGACCGCGGGCGGTGGCGACCGATCCGAGCGGCGAGCTGGCGGTGGCCGACACGGCCAACGAGCGCATCGAGCTGCTCGACCCGGGACATCAGTTCCTCGACGTGGTCGGGCAGGCCGGGGGTGACCCGGGGCAGTTCAAGACCCCGACGAGCGTGGCTTTCGATTTGGCGGGCAACCTGCTCGTCGCCGACCGCGACAACCACCGCATCCAGCGCCTCAGTCCCGGCGGCCTGCCGCTCGGGCTGGTCGGCGGCAAGCTCCCGTCGGGCTCGCCGGGAGCGCTGTCGGCCCCGAGCGCGGTGGCGGTCGACCAGCAGGGCCGGACGATCGTCGCCGACACCGCGACGAACCGGGTCGAGACCTTCGCCGCGGACGGGTCGCTGGCGATGGTGAGCGGCGGGCCCGGCAGCCAACCGGGCCAGTTCAGCCGGCCGGAGGCGCTCGCGCCCGACTCGGTCGGGGACATCTACGTCGCCGACAGCGGCAACGACCGCGTCCAGGAGCTCGACCCGGACGGCCATCTGATCCGCACCTGGGGCGCCACCGGAACGGCAAACGGCCAGTTTCAGGATCCGGACGGGGTCGCAGTCGACGCGGCGGGCGACGTCTACGTCGCCGACGCGAAGAACAACCGGATCGAGAAGTTCACCTCCAACGGCAGCTTCGTCACCGCCTGGGGCACGCGGGGGGCCGGCGACGGGCAGCTGATCTCCCCGGCCGGGCTGGCCGTCGACTGCCACGGGGCGTTGATCGTGGCCGACCGCTCGAGCAATCGTGTCGAGGCGTTCGCCGACGTCGGGCCCGCGGTCGCATGTGCACCGGCGCGGCCGGCCCCGACGGCACCGCCGCCGGTCACGGTCAGCGTGAAGCTGACGCCGGGCAGCGGGGTCCTCGCCGCCCGCGTGGTGCACCTGCGGCTGCGCTGCGACCGCACGTGCACCATCCTGGCCCATGTGCGCCTGGCGGTGCCGGGCGGCGCCACGCACACCCGCACGCCGTCGAAGTCGATCCGACTCCATGCCGACCGGACCGCGACCCTCGGCCTGACCCTCAGTCCGCGCGGCGTCGGCCTGCTGCGCAAGACGCTCGGCAAGCACCACCGGGCGCTGGTGGCAGAGATCAGCGTCCAAGCCAACGCGATCGTCCCGGCCGGCGGGCTGCCGGTCGCGGCCAGGAACCTCCTCAGCTCGGTCAGGATCACCAGGTGAGCGGGTCGTCCGGCGTTGCTGACAGGCTCGCGGCCATGGCTGCGGCCGATGGCGACCGGGTCGTGGCATGGGTCTACCTGCTGCGGTGCCTGGCCGATGACTCCCTCTACACGGGCTGGACGGTCGATCTCGACCGGCGCCTGGCCGCGCACCGGGCGGGGTCCGCGAGCCGCTACACCCGCTCGCGGCTGCCGGTGGAGCTGGTGGCAGCGCTGCCGATGCCGGACGCCGGGAGCGCGCGGCGCGAGGAGGCGCGGATCAAGCGGCTGACGCGGTCAGAGAAGCTGTCGCTGATCGCCGGCGCGGGCGCAGCGGTCGACCACGGATGCCCTAATACGCCGATTCCGCCGTGGCTTCCGTCGCGGCGCCCGGACCCTCCCGCGGGGCGAGCCGCACCGGTCCGGCCTGGAGCGCGCGGAGCCGCACATCGCGCCAGGAGAGACCCTCCTTGACGAGCGCGGGCATGCCGATCATCAGGGCCGTCGCGAGCTCGACCGCCTGGAGGATGATCCCGTAGGCGAGGGCGTCGGCCGCGGCGACGTGGTAGGCGCCGGTGAGGACGGCGACGCAGGCGGCCTGGAAGACGCCGAGGTTCGACGGAGCCGCCGGGAGCACGGCGGTGACGTTGACGGCGAACAGCACGGCCGCCGCCGCGCCGAGGCCGGCGCGCGCATCGAGGCCGAGCGCCACGAGCAGGACGTAGCAGGCGATCCACTGCAGCGCCCAGGCCGACAGCTGGGCGACGGTCGCGGTGGCGGCGAGCCGCGGCTGGCGAAAGACGACCAGGCCGCCGCGGACCCGCGTGAGCGCCGAGCGCGTCCGGGCGGCAAGCGCCTGGGCGCGCGTCGAGGCGGTCTCTGCGCTGCGGCGCAGCAGCGCGGGGGCGATGACGACGATCGCCAGCAGCGCCAGCGGGCCGATGGACGCGAGCAGGAGGGCGCCGTGATGTCCGGCGAAGACGTTGACGCTCGAGAAGACGGCGATACCGAGAATCAGCAGCGCGAGCAGGTTAAGCAGGGTCTGGGCGACGATCGTCCCGAGGACCGCCGGGAGCGTCTCCCGGGCGCGGCCGAGGCGTCGGGCGACGATCAGCGAACGCGACGGTTCGCCGAGGCGGGCCGGCAGCGTCGCGCTCATCAGCACGCCGACGAAGGTCCCCTGCAGGGCATCGCGTAGGCGCACGTGCGCCGTCGGCGGGGCAGCCTTGAGGATCGCGTGCCAGGCGACGCCGCGTAGGGCCATCGCGACGCACATCAGCCCGAAGCCGACGAGCACCCAGTCGGGCCGCGATGTGACCAGGCTGGCGACGATGCGATCGAAGCCGACGCGCTGGAGCGCCAGCAGGGCGGCGACTATGCCCCCGACGGCGACGAGGGCGAGCCCGGCGCGGCGACCGACGGCGAGACCTCGGTCGCGACGGGTGGGTTGGGTGCGCTCGAGGCTGGGCAGGCGCCGGGCGGGGTTGCGCTCGCCGTCGGCGGAGGTGGCGCCGATCCGCGCTGCCGCACGCTCGAGCCGCCCGACTGGGCGGGGCATGGCGATCGCGTCTGCGTAGGCACCGAGCACGTCGGTGGCAACGCGCTCCCACGCGTAGCGGGGCGCCTGGGCGGCGGCCGCCTCGGCCATCGCCCGGCGGCGGCGGGGATCGAGCGCGAGGTCGCGCAGCGCCGTCGCGAGGGCGGCGGCGTCGCCCGGGGCGACGAGCAGGCCGTCGACCCCGTCGCGCACGACGCCGGCGTATCCGGGGATGTCCGATGCGACGACGGGCAGCGCCGCGGCGAACGCCTCGGTCAGGACCATGCCGAAGCTCTCGCCGCCGAGCGACGGGGCGACGAGGATGTCCGCGGCGCGCAGGCACGCCGCCTTGCGGTGGTCGTCGACCTTGCCGAGCGCGATGACGCCGCGCCGCTCGAGCAGCAGCGGCGCGACCTCCTGCTCGGTCGCGCCGACCACGGTCAGCTCGACGGGGAGGTGCTCGCGCAGGGCCTCGAAGGCGCGCAGCAGCACGCCGAGCCCCTTGCGCTCGACCGAGGCGCCGACGAAGACGAGGCGCAGCGGATGCCCTTCGTCGATCGGGCGCAGCGGGTGGGGCGGCTCGGGCTCGACGGCGACGGCGACGCCGTTGGGGATGACGCGATAGCGGCCGCCGAAGAAGCGCTCGCCGGTCCAGGCCGCGGCCTCCGACACGGCGATCCTGACCGCGAGGCGGTTCAGGCGCCGGCGCGCGCCGAGCACGTTGGCGAGGTTGTTGCTGAACGGGTTGGTCGAATAGCAGTGGAAGGTCCCGACGAGCGGCAGATCGGTCGAGCAGAGCGGATCCCAGGCGACGACGGGTGTGACCGGCTCGTGGAGGTGGACGACGTCGTAGCCGCCCCGGCCGAGCTCGCGGCGGAGCGTCTGGACGGCGTGGGGGGTGATCGAGATGTTCGAGACGGCGCCGTTGGCCGGGAAGCCGATCGTCCGTCCGAGCGGGATCAGGTAGTCGGGCCGCGGCCGCCGCTGCGGACGTGCGCCGCGGTGTAGGCGGGCGCCGAGGGCATCGTCGGGGTCGTAGGGGGCGAGCACGCCGACGTCGTGACCGGTGGCGACGAACCGATCGGCCAGGGCCTCGATGTGGCGGGTCACGCCGCCGGGATAGGTCCAGGAATAGGGCGAGACCAGAGCGATCCGCATCAGTGTCCACTCTATCGCCGCCCGGGACGAGCGGACGCGGCGAAGCGGCTCTCTAGACTTAGCCCCGTGCCCGAGCGACACTTCGTCAAGTACACGTTTCTGCAGATCGATCCGGCCTGGCGGCGTCTCGACGCCGAGCAGCGAGCGACCGACAAGCGGGAGTTCGTCGCGGCCTGCGAGGACTTCGGCGTCGACCATCTGCTGCGGGCGTTCTCGACCGTCGGGACCCGCGGCGATTGCGAGCTGATGCTCCTCGCGCAATCGGTCAGCCTCGATCGCCTGCACGAGTTCCACGTCGTGCTGGCGCAGACGGGGTTGATGAAGTGGGCGACGATCCCGTACTCGTATCTGGCCATGACCAAGGTCTCCGAGTACTCCGAAGAGTCGCGGCTCGAGGTTCGGCCGGCGCACGCCAAGTATCTCTTCGTCTACCCCTTCGTCAAGACGCGGGAGTGGTACACGCTCGCGCCGGACGAGCGCTACCGGATCATGCAGGAGCACATCCGGATCGGCCGGGAGTACCCGCAGATCGAGCTGAACACGTCGTACTCGTTCGGGCTCGACGACCAGGAGTTCGTGGTCGCCTTCGAGACCGACCGGCCGGCCGACTTCCTCGATCTCGTGCAGCGGCTGCGGACGACCGAGTCGTCGCTCTACACGCGGCGCGACACGCCGGTCTTCACCTGCATCGCCGCGTCGGTGCCCCGAGCCCTCGCAGCACTCGACGGCGAGTCGCTCGCCGCGGTCGGGGCCCGGTCGTGAGCGACGACGAGATCCGCGACTTCACCGTGATCGGCGCCGGGCCGGTCGGCCTGGCGACCGCCTTCTGGGCGGGCATGCGCGAGGCGACCGCGCGCA
The DNA here is from genome assembly GCA_963742705.1 of uncultured Solirubrobacterales bacterium. Classification (GTDB taxonomy): domain Bacteria; phylum Actinomycetota; class Thermoleophilia; order Solirubrobacterales; family Solirubrobacteraceae; genus Palsa-513. Next base: position 122,203 of record CAVUMZ010000013.1, read on the forward strand.
TCGTCGACTCGCTGCCGGAGATCGGCGGCCAACTGACGACGCTCTACCCGGAGAAGTGGATCTTCGACGTCCCCGGGCACCGGCGGGTGCTCGCCAAGGATCTGGTCGAGGAGCTTCGCCAACAGGCGCTCGAGCAGTTCGACGTGCCGGTGCATCTCGAGACGACGGCTGAGGAGATCGCCTGGGAGCCGGACCCCGACGACGCGTCGAGGCAGATCGTCGTCCTGCGCACGACGGCCGGCGAGATGCGCTCTCGGGCCGTCGTGATCGCCGGCGGCCACGGGGCGTTCGAGCCGAAGAAGCTCCCGGGCTTCGACATGACGCCGTGGGAGGGACGGGGTGCGCACTACCTGGTCGGCGAGAAGGCGGTGTTCGCCGGCAAGCGGGTGCTGATCGTCGGCGGTGGTGATTCGGCGATGGATTGGGTCGTCAACCTGCTCGACACGGCCGACCGCGTCGCCCTGGCGCACCGGCGCGAGGGCTTCCGGGCGCACGAGGCGACGACCAAGGACGTCTTCGACGCGCACGCGGCCGGCCAGATCGATCTGCACGTGCCGTTCCAGATCAAGGCCATCGAGGGCAACGCGAGCGGCGAGATCGAGCGCGTGCGGCTCTTTCACTCCGACGACGAGGCGCACGAGGTCGAGCTCGAGATCGACGCGATCCTCCTCCAGCTCGGCTTCAAGACGGCGCTCGGGCCGCTCCGCAACTGGGGCCTCGAGATCGAGAAGGGGGCGATCGTCGTCGACCAGCTGATGAAGACCAACCTCCACAACGTCTGGGCGTGCGGCGACATCACGACCTTCCACGGCAAGCTCAAGCTGATCGCCACCGGCTTCGCCGAGTCGGCGATCGCGGTGTCGCAGGCCGTCCACCAGATCCGCCCGGAGGTCAAGCTCCAGCCGAAGTACTCGACCAACACGGGCGTGCCCGGCGCCGTCGCCGGCCAGGTCTGACCGCGGCGGACCGGAGCACCGCCGTGACCCCGGGCACCGAGGCGCTGCGAGCGGCGGACCCGGTGCTGGGGGCGCTGATCGACGCGGCCGGGGAGGCGGCGCTCGCGCCGCGGACCGACCGACCGCCGCCGGGCGAGCACTACGCGGCGCTGGTGCGGACGATCGCCGGCCAGCAGCTATCGGTCCGGGCGGCCCAGGCGATCTGGACAAAGCTCCTGGCGCGGTTCGGCGGACGGCCACCGACGCCGCAGGAGGTGCTGGACTCCGACCCGGAGGAGCTGCGTGCGGCGGCCGGGCTGTCGCGGGCAAAGGTGTCCTACCTGCGCTCGCTGGCGGAGCATGTCCTCAGCGGGGAGCTCGAGCTCGACCGGCTCGACGAGCTCTCCGACGACGAGGTGATCGCCGAGCTGACCGCGGTGCGCGGCATCGGGGAGTGGAGCGCGCACATGTTCCTGATGTTCCAGCTCGAGCGGCCGGACGTGCTCGCCACCGGCGACCTGGGAATCCGTCGGGCGGTGCAGGTCGCCTACGGCCTGCCGGAGCTGCCGGCCCCGGCGGCGCTGGCCGCGATCGCCGAGACCTGGCGGCCGCATCGGACGACCGCCTGCCGCTACCTCTGGCGCTCGCTCGACAACGCGCCGCAGTAGCTCAGCCACAGGCGCCGCGGACGTCTGGGGCCGGCGCCGCCGGCGCCCGCTGGGCCCAGGCCCGCCAGACGCCGTAGGCGGGCTCCAGCCGTGTGAGCGCGGTGTCGGCGAGCCCGAGGGCGAAGAGCGGGTCCTGACGAAACGTGTACTGGAAGACGGCGTCCACCTGCGGATCGGCGTTCCAGTGGGCCAGAGCCACGCCGAGCTGGCGGCAGGCGGGGCGGCCGCCGGTGGTCGGCGCGCCGGCCTCGGTCACCCAGACATGCGGCGCGCCGCCGGCGCAGCCGGTGCGAGCGAGCGCGCGCTCGAGCGCGGAGACGGTCGCCTCGGCCCGCCGCGCGTGGGCTCCGGCGAGCCCGTAGTGGACGGCCCAGGCCCCGGCGCCGCAGACGAGATCGTGCGGCAGGTCGGCAACGAACTCACCCACGCTGGTGACGACCGGGGACGGGGCGACGAACCCGGCCAGGTCGCCGAGCACGAGCCGGTGCGGCTCCCGGTCGGCCACGAGCTCGGCGTCCATCGCCCGGGCCAGCGTCGTGTAGATCACAGGCGACGTGGCGCGCGCATGCGGATCGCAGCGGGCGCGCTGGGGGCTGATGAAGGTCGGGTGGTTCGGCTCGTTCCACGGGCTCCACCAGGGCAGCTCCAGGCCGACGCTGCGCCCGAGGGCGACGATCGCGCCGACGAGGCGCCGGTATGCCGCCGTCGCCGCCGGTGCGAGCGGGCGGGAGCTCGAGTCGGTGCCTGGTCGCTCGCAGCCACTGGCCGGGAGCGCGGCCCAGGTCGGAGCGCCGTAGATCACGATCACCGGCGTCAGGCCGGGGTTCGAGGCGATCGCCGCCAGCAGGTCCCGCAGGCCGGCGTAGGGAGCGCAGGGCGCCACGCCGCGCTCGCAGCCGTCCTGCGTCGCCCCCAGCGCCGGCGGCGTTGAGCTGGTCGGCTGGAGCTTGGCCCAGTCGACGACGACGCGAATGTAGGCAGGCCGGAGCGCGGCGAGCCGATCGCGCCACGGTCCGAACCCGGCCGGCAGGCGCGGACGGGCGGTGGCGCTCCAGATCAGGTTGGGGTTCGGCTCGGTCAGGCCGAGCGCGAGACCGGCGCCGCGCCGGTGGCTGACGGGCGGGGCGCCGCCGGAGGTGACCGAGGAGGACTGCTGCCCGCAGGCCCCGAGCGAGATCACCAGCAGGCCGGCGAGCGCCAGCCGGAGGGTCAGACGGGAGAGCAGGACTCCGTTCCGGCGACCCGGAAGGAAGAGCCGCAGCCGCAGGCGGCGACCACGTTGGGGTTGTTGACCTTGAATCCGGCGCCGATCAGGGCGTCGACGTAGTCGATCTCCGAGCCGTCGACGTACGAGAGCGCGGACTGGTCGACGAGGAGCTTGAGGCCCTTGACCTCGAAGACCTGGTCGTCATCGTGCTTCTCGTCGAAGGCGAGCTGGTACTGAAAGCCGGAGCATCCGCCGCCGCGAACGCCGACGCGCAGGCCGGCGGCCGTGACGTCGCTGCTCTGGGAGGCGAGGAATTCCCGGACCTTGTCTGCGCCCTTATCGGTGATCGTGACCATTCGCCAAGTGTAGCGATCCGTTCTACTAAGCTTGAAACCAATATGCCCAGCTCCGCAGAGATCAAGCAGCGCATCGAGGCAGCGATTCCGGGCGCCGAGGTCGACGCCGAGGACTACACGGGCGGCGGCGACCATTTCCGCGTGATCGTGCGCGCCCCGGCGTTCGCCGGCCTCTCTCGGATCGAGCAGCACCGACTCGTCTACAGCGTCTTCGGCGAGGAGATCGGCGGCCCGATCCATGCCCTGTCATTGAAGACGCAAAGCGACTAGAGGATGTCTATGAGCGAGCAGACCGCGAATCCCGTCCGCGAAGCGATCGCGTCGGCGATCGCCGAGAACGAAGTGATCCTGTTCATGAAGGGCACGCCCCAGGCGCCGGCATGCGGCTTCTCGGCTCGCGCCGTCGCGGCGCTGCAGGCGCTTGGCACGAACTTCGCCGGTGTCGACATCCTGCCCGATCCGCGGATCCGTCAGGAGCTCTCGGCGATCTCGAACTGGCCGACGACGCCTCAGCTGTTCGTGCGGGGCGAGCTCGTCGGCGGCTGCGACATCATCACCGAGATGTTCGACTCCGGTGAGCTGGCCGAGCTGCTCGGAGCCGAGAAGCAGTTCGAGCCGGATCCGGTGGAGCTCGAGCAGGCGCCGATGCAGATCGAGAACCGCCTGGCCTGAACCGGGCGGCGACGGCGCGTCCGCACCCGCGGGCGCGCTTGCCGCGCGAGGCTCGGCGGCGCCCGGCCGTGTACGACGCCGCTCAGCGGGTGACGACGCCGCTCAGCGGGTGACGACGCCGCTCAGCCGCCGGGGGGCGGCAGCGGGACGGTGATGGTCTCCCCCGGGCCGGTCACCGGCGCCGTCTGATCGGTCGTCTTCGTCTGGGTCGGTGCTGGCGTGCTGGTCGTCGTGGTCGGGGCCTTCGGCTTCGGCTTGGGCGTCGCCTTGGGGGTCGGCGTCAGGACCACGGGAGCCGCGCGGTGCGGCACCACGGGCGTCACCGGAGCCGGGGTCGTACGCCCCGGAGCCGGTGTCGGCGTGGGCGTGACGGCCTTGGCGGCGGGGATGTGCTTTACGACCTTCGGGGCACGGTGCTTGGCCGCCGGCCGTCGGACCACGGATTTGGGGACGGTCGGGGTCGTCACGGCGGGCGCCGAATGCGGGACGGGCGCGAGCTGACGCGAGATCGGCCGGATCGGGCGCCCAGGCGAGCGGCCTCGGCCCGAGAGGACCCCGGTCGCGGCCGCGGCGACGACGGCGCCGATCAGCACGAACACGCCGATCGCCGCGATCGGCCGCCGGCGGACCTTCCAGCGAGCCGGGCGATCGGACGGTCGGGCACGGACGCCGGTTACGGGCACCGCGGACACGCTCGCACCGCGCGCGACCGGCGCCACCGGCCGGCGACCCGGCCCCGCTTGCGTTCGCCCAGCGACAGGACGCGTCGGCTCTGACCGCGCCGGCGCCTCAGCCGGCGCAGCGGCGTCGAGCGGCGACCGGCCCGCCCCGGCTCTGTCCGGTGGCTGCGGTGTGGCCACGGCGGGCGGCGGCGCGGGGGCCGGGCGGGCGGCGGCGCGGGGAGCTGGTCCCGAAACGGTCGGCGCCGCCGGCGGCCTGGTCGGAGCGGCGGGCGCTGCCGCCGCCGGCGCGCTGTCAGCGGCGGCGGCCGCGGCGGCGGCGGCCGCAGACGCCAGGGCGTCGGCGCGGGGAGCTGGTCCCGGAACGATCGACGCCCGGGCGGCGGCGCGGGGAGCTGGTCCCGAAACGGTCGGCGCCGCCGGCGGCCTGGTCGGAGCGGCGGGAGCTGCGGCCGCCGGCGCGCTGCCAGCGGCGGCGGCCGCGGCGGCGGCGGCCGCGGCCCGCCGCGAATCTGCCGAAACCGTGCGCGCGGGGATGTTCGGTGGTGGCGGCGCCACCGGGGCTCCGGCGGCCGGACCCGGCTGCGGCCGCGCCCGCTCGGCACCGTCCGGCGAGCCTGCGATCGGCCCGCGCGCCTGCGGCCGATCCGGCGGCGCCGGCGAGGCCGCGCGCGCACCGACCCGGCCACCGGGCGCAACCCCCGGCGACGACCCCACCCGACCACCCGGCGCAACCCCCGGCGACGACCCCACCCGACCACCCGGCGCAACCCCCGGCGACGACCCCACCCGACCACCGGCGCGCCCGCCCGGTGCCAGTCCGCGGCGGCGGCGAGACCGATCCACCGGGGGCGGCGGGCCGGTGGGGGCCCGGCTGAGCTGGAGGTCCCACTCGGCGGCGTCGAAGCGCGTCGCCAGCGCGGCACAGTCAGGACAGCGGTCGAGATGGTGGTAGAGCTTGCTGACCTCGGCGGCGGAGATCCCTCCGGCGCCGCGTTCGGCGAGACGGGCGGGCACCGCGCCGCAGCCGAACCGAAGGCGGGCGAGGCGGCTGACGCGGGCGGGCAGCGAGCCGGTCTGGCGGCGGACCTCGGTCAGGGCGATCTCCCGCAGGCGCACGCCGGCGGCGGGATCGAGCTTCCCGCCGGTGGCGCCCGGGGCGAGCTCGGACACTGCCGCGTCGACGACGCCGGCCGGTGCGCCGGGACCGGCGACGCGGTCGATGTAGGCGGCAATCGCCTCGGCGGCGTTGCCGTCGAGGCGCGGGGAACCGTCGCCGGGCGGGCTCTCGGCCAGTCGCTCCACGCTGCTCAGGCTACCGTGCGACCCCCGGCATGCATCGCACCGTGCGCGGGCATGCATCGCACCGTGCACGCCGCGGGCGGGCAGGTCAAGCGGTCAGCCACGCTGGCGGCGGCGGCGGCTGGGCGTCAGGCGGCGCGTGGCGAGCGCTGGCGGCGCCGCCGGCGGTGGCGCCGGCGGCGGGGCCTGCCGGAGCTCACGCTCACGCTCGCGCTCGCGATCCTCGCTGAGGCCGACCTCGAAGAAGATCAGGCTCATCACGACGATCAGCCCGAGCGAGATCAGGCTGATCGCGACGGCCTCGGCGGTGACGCTTCCGGAAAGGACGATGACGACGGTCCCGGCGACAACGAGCAGGCCGGCCGACCCGTACCAGCGGATCCGCGCGGGGGTTGACATGGGCCAAACGTAGCGGCAAGCAAGGCGCGGCGCGAGCGCGGCCGTCGGGTAGGGTGGCGCGGTGCGCCCGGTCACGATCGTCACCGACACGACCCACTACCTCCCGACGGAGCTCCGCGAGCGGCTGGGCATCGTCCAGGTCAGCCTCTACGTCAGCTGGGGAGACGAGCAGACACGCGAGAGCGACCTGCCGGGCTATGACGACTTCTACGCTCGCCTGCGCACGTCGAACGAACAGCCGACGACGTCGCAGCCGTCGGTCGGGGACTTCGTCGAGGCGTACGAGCCGCTGGTCGCCGCCGGCCAGGACATCGTCTCGATCCACCTCTCTGGCGGTATCTCGGGGACCTACGGGTCGGCGGTGCAGGCGAAGGCGCTGATCGACGAGCGGGGCGGCCCGGGACGGATCGAGGTAATCGACACCGAGACGGCGTGCGGCGGACTGGCCTGCCTGGCGATGGCCGCGGCCGCCGGGGCCAGGGCCGGGGAGGATGTCGACGCGGTGGCGGCGCGCGTCCACGCGGCGCGGGCGGAGCTGAAGATCTGGTTCTCGATCGACACGCTCGAGTATCTGCGCCGGGGCGGACGCGTCGGCGGCGCCCAGGCGTGGCTGGGCGGGGCGCTGAAGATCAAGCCGATCATGTCGGTCGGCCGGGAGATCACCCCGATCGAGCGGGTCCGGACGTCCGGCCGGGCGTTCGAGCGAATGGTCGACTACATGCGCAGCCGCCACGAGGAGGGCGCCGACTGCTGGGTGATCCAGCACATCCAGGCGCCCGACGTGGCGGCGCGACTGGTCGAGCGCGGTCGGGAGATCTTCGACTCGGAACCGTGGTTCGTCTCCGAGCTGGGCCCGGTCATCGGGACCTACACCGGCCCGGGCATGATCGGCGTCGGCGGGTTGCCGACGCGCTTCGTCGAGCCCTGACTGACTGACTAACCCAGTCCGGGGCCGGCAGACGCGCTCCGCCGGCGGCGGCGGCGGCGAAACGTGAGCATCCCGGTCAGGCCGATCAGACCGCCGCCGACGAGGAAGCCGCCGACGGCCGAGGCGGCGAGCACGACCGCCTGGTTGTTCTGGATCTGCTTGCGCCAGTCGGTGATCTCGGCGACCTCGCCGCGGAGGCGGACGACCGAGACGGCCAGGGCCTCGCGGTTGGATTCGATCGACGCGCGGATCTCCTCGGGCGTGCGGCCGGGCATCAGTCTCCAGACACCGAGGCGCGGATCTTGCGGGCCTCGTCGATCGCCATGTTCGGCGTGGGCGGGGCGGACGCCTTCAGCCACTTGTGGGCGAGGAAGCCGGCGAGGGCGCCGCCGAGGACGAGCAGCAGCGCGACGACCAGGAACCCGGCGTAGTACTTGCCGCTCGGGAAGAGCTCGATCGAGATCAGCCAGGCGAGGCCGTGGAGGAAGTAGAGGAGCGCGAGCAGGCCGAAGACGCCGGCTGCCACGCCGACCAGGGCGCCGCGCAGGAGCTTGCCCATCTTCTCGAAGATCTCGGCCTTGGCCAGCTCGATCTCCTCGCGGACGAGCAGCGACGCCCGCTCGGACACCTCGGTGATCGTCTTGGCGAGGTTCTGCGCCAGCTGGGGGTCGTCAGGTGCCAAGGCGCCTGACGATCATCGCGACGAGCAGGCCGCCGGCGAACGCCCCGGCCACTGCCACCTCGGGGCGTTCGTTGACAAGGCTGATCGCCTTCGCCTGCAGCTCCGCGACCGGTATCCCGGCGTTCTCCAGGGGGGCTGCCCAGCTGCCGATGCCCGTGGAGTCCGCGCCAGGATCGGTCATCGGCAGCTCACTCCGGGGGCTCCTCGTTGAACAGGCTCCGCCAGACGATCACGGCCACCTTGTTCGTCGCGATCGACGCCACGGCGCCGAGCCCGGCCATCAGACCCGACCAGACCAGGCGTTTCACGAGCGGGTTCTGCATCCGCCGGAAGTGTCTCAGATCCGTCCGGGCGGCGGTGAAAAGAATCGTCGGCTCAGGCGTCGAGGCCGCCGCAGATCGTCTCGACGATGTAATGCTTGGCCTGCTCGTATTCGGCGTCGCCCTGCTCGAGCACACCGAAGATCCAGCCGGTCAGCACCTGCTCGATCGCCCCGTAGAAGGCGAGCGCCGCGAACTGCGGGGCGACCTCGGGACGGAACGAACCGTCGGCCTGGGCCTTGGCGACGATCTGTGCGATCAGCACGTAGGCCTCGGTGATCTCCGTCATGTGACGTGCGCCGAACGAGTTGGCCGCGCGTGTGACCTCGACGATGATCACCTTCATCAGGTTCGGATCGTGGCGGTAGGACTCGACGATGAAGGAGGCGATCGCCGTCAGCTTGTCGCGCGCCGGGATCTCCTGGTCGTCGACCTCCCGGATGCGGTCGAGCATCAGGTTCCAGCGTTCGAGGAACAGCGTGTCGAGGACCTCGTCCTTCGAGGCGAAGTAGTGGTAGACGAGACCGTAGGCGACGCCGGCCTGGTCGGCGATGTCGGAGACGCGGCAGGCGTGGAAGCCGCGGCTGGCGAACGTGAGGACGGCGGCGTCGAGGATCAGGCGCCGCTTGTCGGCCGCCGCCTGGCTGCGCGTGCTCGCCATCAGGGCCCGTCCTGCGCCGCCGGCCAGGCGTAGGCGACCGGCCGGCGGTTGGCGAGCGCCGGGAGGTCGGCCCGGATCCGGGCGAGCCGGCCGAGGTCTGCCGTCGCGCTGACGACGCACGTCGCGTCGGGCGCCTGGGCCAGGACCACGCCCCAGGGATCGACGATCAGCGAGCGGCCACCCGAGCGATAGTCCGGGGGATGGCGGCCGATCTGGTTGGCGGCGACGACGAAGGCCTGGTTCTCGATCGCCCGGGCGCGCAGGAGCGTGACCCAGTGGTCGCGCGTCGTCGCCAGCGTGAAGGCGGCCGGCACGAGCAGGATCTGAGCCCCGCGAAGCGTAAGGATCCGGTAGAGCTCGGGGAAGCGGACGTCGTAGCAGACGCTCAGCCCGAGCCGGGCACCGTCGCGCATGTCCGAGACGACGATCTCCTCCCCCGCCCGCTCGAGCCGGGACTCGTGGTAGACGGTGCCGTCGACGGTGACGTCGAACATGTGGATCTTGCGGTAGACGGCGCGCACCTCCCCGTCCGGGCCGATGTGGACCGACGTGTTGGCGAGCGGCGGCCCGCCGTCGTCGCCCGGGTCGGCGAGGCGCTCGACGACCGAGCCGGCGACGAGGTCGATGCCGAGCTCGGCTGCGGTCTTGCGCGCCCAGGCGAGCGCCGGCCCGTCGAGGCTCTCGGCACCGGCTTCCAGCGCGGCGCCGCTGCCGATCAGGCTCCACTTCTCGGGCAGGAGGACGAGCTCGGCGCCGGCGTCGGCCGCCTCGCGCGTCAGCCGGTCGGCCTGGGCGAGGTTGCCCGCGCGATCGTCGGTCGAGTTCATCTGGACCGCCGCCACTCGCACGCGAGAATTATGGATTGACTGGTCAGTCAAGGTTGCTCGGCAACAATAGCGGGCGATGGCGACCGCAATCCCGTGGACTTCGGCCGGCCCGGCACCGGCGTGCGTCTGGTGCGCGGCCCGGCTCGACGACTCGGCCGACCGACGGCCGGGCCGGACGATCTGCCCGCGGTGCGGGGTCGGGACGACCGACCCGTGGCCGGACGCGGCGGCGCTGACGCAGGCGTACGGCGGGGCCTACCGTCCGCCGGCCGGACGCTTCAGCGGTCCGGGCGACGCCGTCCTCGCCTTCACGCGCGCGACGCTGGCGCGGCGCCTGGACCAGATCGCCCCGGCGGGCCGGGTGCTCGACGTCGGAGCCGGCGACGGCGGCCTGGTCAGAGCCCTGCGCCGGCGCGGGCGCGAGGCGGTCGGGCTCGAGCGGGAGGCACGCGGCGAGTGGATCCTCGACACGCCGCTGGCCGAGCTCGACGAAGCCCACAGCTTTGGGGCGATCGTCTTCTGGCACTCGCTCGAGCATCTCGAGCGCCCGCGCGAGGACCTCGACCGGGCGACCCGGCTGCTCGCCCCGGGCGGGGTGCTCGTCGTCGCGGTGCCGAACGCCGCCAGCCTCCAGGCCCGCATCTTCGGCGACCGGTGGCTGGCGCTCGACCTCCCGCGCCACCTCACCCATCTTCCGGCCCAGACCCTGGTCGACGGGATCCGCAAGCAGGACCTGCGGATCGAGCGCGTCAGCCACTGGCGGGGTGGCCAGGTGGTGTTCGGCTGGCTGCACGGCCTGGTCGGGCTGGCTCCGGGCCGGCCGAGTCTCTACGACGCGGTCAGGCGACCGGAGGCACGCTGGCAGGCGCAGGACGATCGGCGGCGGCGAGCGATCCTCGCCGGGGCGGTCGCGGCCGCGCCGCTGGCCGCGCTCGGCGCCGCCGTCGAGATCGGGCTCGGCCGGGGCGGGACCGTCTACGTCGAAGCCCGACGCGGCTGACGGCGGCGGCCCCTACCCCGTCGCGGCGCGCTGGCGGCGCAGCTCGGCCAGCAGCAGCTTCGAGTGCATCGCGCCAATCAGCTCGCGCAGCGGCTCGGCCCCGGCCCGGATGATCTCGACCGCCCGGTCGGCGTCGACCTCGCCGGTCAGGCGGCCGAGCAGCGTGCTGACCTCCTTGGCCACGAGAGGCTCGAGCGCCTCGCGGTAGCGGAGCGTGTCGTAGACGGTGAATCCCAGCGTCTCGTCGTAGCCGCTGGCGCGGAAGCGGCCGATCGCCTCGATCACCTTGACGTCATCGGGGTCATAGCCGGACGGGGACGGCGTCAGCACGCCGAGCTCGGCGAGCCGGTCGAGCGCAGCCTGGGGCACGTCGTAGCGTTCGCGAACCTCGGCCGCCGGCAGCCGGGCCTGCTCTGAGGACTGGCTCAGAGCCTGCTCGATGATGCGGTCCTCGAGCTCAAGCAGGGTTGCCAACCGGTCGGGCTCCTCGGCCAGCATCCGCTTGATCAGGCGCAGCGGCATGAAACGCTCCTCCTGCAAGCGCTTGATCAGGGCGAGGCGGGCGACGAACTCCGCCGGGTAGTAGGCCATGTTGCGGCTCGTGCGAACCGGTTCGGGCAACAGGCCCTCGCGCAGGTAGTGCTTGATCGTCGGAGCGCCGACGCCGGAGCGCTCGACGAGCTCGGACATCTTCAGGAGACCGTTCAACGGCCGGGCCAGTCGGGCGAACGGCGGTCGAAGAAGGCGCTGATCCCCTCGCGCAGATCGTCGGTCGACTGGGCGAGCGCGAGCTGGCCGCGGAGGTAGTCGAGCGCGTCGGACAGACCCATGTCCATCTGCCGGCGCATGGCGTCCTTGCCCAGGCGCATCGTCACCGGGGAGGCCGCGGCCAGCCGGCCGGCCCAGCCGGCCACGGCGTCGGCGAGCTCGGCCGGCTCGACGACCCGGTTGACCAACCCGGCCGCACGGGCCTCCTCGGCCGTCAGCCGCTCGCCGAGCAGCAGCATCTCGGCCGCCTTCTTGCGGGGAACGTTGCGGTAGAGCAGGGCCATCACCATGAACGGGAACGCACCGACGCCGATCTCGGGTGTGGCGAACGCCGCCGCCCGGGTTGCCAGGACGAGGTCGCAGGCCAGCACGAGCCCGACCGCCCCGCCGAGCACCACCCCGTCGACCGCACAGATCGTCGGCTTGCCGAGGGCGCCGATCAGCTCGAACAGGCGGACGAACAGACCGGCGGCGGTGTGCTTGGCCACGAGCGGCCCGGCGGCGGCGAACTCGGCGAGGTCGGCCCCGGCGCAGAACACCGTCGGATGCGTCGAGGAGAGCACCACGCAGCGAACGTCCGGGTCGTCCCGGGCGCGCTCGAACGCGGCGATCAGGCGCTCGAGCATCGCGGCGGAGAGAGCGTTGCGCCGGTCGGGATGGTCGAGGCGCAGGGTGGCGATGCCCGGCTCCTGGACCGCATAGAGCACCATGCTCAAGATGATAAGTGAGAAGTACTACTGTTCACTTTCCAGCGGGCACCGAGCAAGGAGCAGACTGTCGAAATGGCCACCGCGATCAAGCCGGACTTCTCCCGGCAGGCCCGGCCCTTCATCTTCAACGACGACCACGACGAGCTGCGCGAGTCGATCCGCCGCTTCGTCGCCCGGGAGCTGGCGCCGCACGCCGAGGAGTGGGAGGAGACGACCTTCCCCGACAGCGTCTTCCGGCGGATGGGCGAGCTCGGCTTCCTCGGCCTGTCGATGCCGGAGGAGTACGGCGGGCAGGGCGGCGACTACTTCTGCAACCTCGTGCTGGCCGAGGAGATGGCGGCATCCGACTCGGCCGGGACGGCGATGGGCGTGGCCGTCCACACCGACATGGCGATGCCGCCGATCGAGCGGTTCGGGACCGACGCGCAGAAGCGGGAGTGGCTGACGCCGGCGATCCGGGGGGAGAAGATCCTTTGCCTGGGGATCACCGAGCCGGACGCCGGGTCAGACGTGGCGGCGATCAAGACGCGGGCGGTGCGCGACGGGGACGAGTACGTGATCAGCGGGTCGAAGACCTACATCACCAACGGCCACCGGGCGGACGTGATCATCCTTCTGGCCCGGACCGACCCCGCCCCCGGCCACGACGGCCTCAGCCTCTTCCTGGTGCCGCTGGACGCGCCGGGCGTCACCCGGGAGCAGAAGCTGGTCAAGCTCGGGATGCACGCGTCGGACACGGCGCTGCTGAGCTTCGGGGACGTCCGCGTCCCGGCGAGCGCGATCCTCGGGTCCGACGGGCGCGGCTTCCAGGAGATCATGTGGGAGCTCCAGGGTGAGCGCCTGATCCTGGCGGCCGGGTGCGTGGCGTCGGCCCAGCGCTGCTTCGACCGGACGCTGGCCTTCGCCAAGGAGCGCCGGGCGTTCGGCCAGGCGATCGGCCATCTCCAGGTGACGCGCCACAAGTTCGCAGAGATGGCGACCAAGATCGAGACGGCGCGCCAGGTCGTCTACGCGACGGCGTGGCGCAACGCGCGCGGCGACTACCCGGTGCGGGAGATCTCGATGGCCAAGCTCCACGCGGCGCGGATCGCGGTGGAGGTCGCCGACACGTGCATCCAGATCCACGGCGGGGCCGGCTACATGCGCGAGTACGGGATCGAGCGCATCTGGCGCGACCTGCGCCTGCACCGGATCGGGGCGGGGACCGATGAGATCATGCTCGAGGTGATCGGCCGCAGCTACGGGCTGTGACGGTCTTTTTCTGGGGTCGACGCCGACGTTGCCGCCGCCGGGGCGGGCGCCGTCGTGCCGACCTATCGGCTTGACCAACGAGGAGGCGTGATGGGAGTTCTCGACGACAAGGTGGCGATCGTCACGGGCTCGGCCCGTGGCATCGGAAGGGCGACGGCCGAGCTCCTGTCCGAGCACGGGGCGAAGGTCATGATCAACGATCTCGACGGGGATGCGGCCGCGGCGACGGCGGGTGAGATCGGCGGGGAGACGGCGGTGTTCGCCGGCGACCTGACCAAGCCGGGCGTGCCGGACGATCTCATCGCCAGGGCGATCGACGAGTTCGGGCAGATCGACATCATCGTCAACAACGCCGGGTACACGCTCGACGCGATGATCCACAAGACGACCGACGAGATGTTCCAGCGGATGCTCGACATCCACGTCGTCGCGCCGTTTCGGATCATCCGGGCGGCGGCGCCGTACCTGCGCGAGCCGGCCAAGGCCGAGCGGGACGAGGGTCGTGAGGTGTTCCGCAAGATCGTCAACGTCTCGTCGACGTCGGGGACGATGGGCAACGCCGGCCAGGCCAACTACGCGGCGGGCAAGTCGGCGGTGGTCGGCCTGACGCGGACGCTGGCCAAGGAGTGGGGCCAGTTCAAGGTCAACGTCAACGCGGTGGCGTTCGGCTACATCGACACCCGGTTGACGGCGTCGAAGGAGGAGTCGAACACGATCGACGTCGACGGCGAGCAGATCCAGCTGGGAATTCCGGACAACCTGCGGGGAATGCTGTCGATGCTGATCCCGCTCGGCCGGGCCGGGACGCCGCAGGAGGCCGCCGGCGGCGTGTTCTTCCTCTGCTCGCCGTGGGCCAACTTCGTCCACGGCCAGATCCTGAACGTGACCGGCGGCCAGTTCACCGGCATGACGACGTAGGCGACGGCGGTCAGTTCCCCGGCCTCACGACGTGGGGACGCCGAAGATGCTGGCCAGCGGGGGGCCGGTCGCCTGGGGGGTCAGCTCGGTGACGTAGGCGCCGGTCGGCCCGAGCGCCGTCGTCCAGAGCACGGTCGACGTGCGGGGGGCGCTGGGCTTCGGGCAGCGGCTCGGGGCGCTGCCGACCGTCGTGTGGCCGGGCTCGTAGCCGGGGTCGCGGGCGGCGACCCCGCCGAGGCGCAGCAGCACCTGGGCGCCGGCAGCGGTGTTCGGCGAGCCGAGCAGGAGGCGCTGGTCGCAGTAGGTGGCCTGCTCGTAGAGGAGCCTGTCGCCGAGCAGGGCCGGGTTGAGGAGCTGGCTGCCACGGGAGCGGCGCAGCACGCTCCGGTGGCCGTCGTCGAGGTCGATCTCGAGGATCCGGCTCGTCCGCCGGCCGTTGATCGCGACCACCAGGCGGCTGCCGTCGAGCGCCGGACGGCCGATGTCGATGCCGGCCGGCTCGACGGCGACGACCAACCCTCGACCGAGCGCCGGAAGCCGGAACGCCGAGAGCATGCTGCGCCCCGTGGCGTCGGGCGCTCGGGCCACCAGCCAGCCGGGCGCGACGGCGAGGGCGTCAACGCCCGGAACTGTCACCTGCCCGACCGTCGCGGCACCGGCGGTGACGGTCACCTGCGGTCCGTCGGCGACGGCGAGGTACGGGCCGCCGAGCGCCGGATCGACCCCGCCGAGCTGGCGGGGCTGGGCGCCCGGTCCGTCGACAAGCGCACCGACGCCGCCGGGCGCAGCCGCCCAGGCCAGGGCCGCGCCACTCAGCGTCGGGTCGGTCGCCCCGGCCGCGACGAGCGTCGGCGGGCCGGCGGCGAGCGCGGTCCCGGGGCCGAGGGCGCCCGCGCAGGCCAGCAGCAGCAGGCCGTCGACCCACCGCAGGGCGCGCAGGACACCCGGCCGCTCGGCCATCAGCTCGGCGTAGCGCCGGCCGCGCGGGCCGTCGATCCATGGGGCGAGCGCCGCCACCGGGAGGGCGCGGCCGGCGCCGAAGGCCAGGCCGACGGCGAGGCCGGCGGTCGGGTCGCCGAGCGCGACGCAGACGCCGGCCAGGGCCCAGACGGCGAGCGTGAGGACGAAGGTCGTGAAGCCGAGCCCGAGCAGGACGCCGTAGAGACCGCCGGCCAGCGGCAGCGGCATCACCCGCCGCCAGTGCTCGGGGACCTGGCGGCGGACCTGGGGCAGCACGCGCACACCGCGCGCCTCTCCGAAGGCCGCGGCCAGGGCGATACCGGCGGCGGCGGCCGTCGCCCCGCCGCCGAGGGCGCGGCCGGCGTAGGACAGCACGACGAAGGTGGCGGCCCCGCCGGCGAGCGCGCCGGCCGTGAACGCGGCACAGGCGGCGATCGTCGTCCGCCGGCCGCCGGTGTGGCCGGTCGACCCGAGCGTGCTGAGCATCGAGAAGCCGCACGGCGACCAGGTGCCGGTGAGGCCGGCGGCCAGGGCCGTCGCGGCGAGCAGGAGCGTCGTAAGGCCACCCGTCAGCATTTGATCTTGGTGTCGTAGTAGGTGACGCAGAAGACCGACCGGCCGGCGTAGCAGTAGCCGGTCAGGGCGGCATCGCCGTTGATGCGCCGGCTCGTCAGCGCGCAGCAGTCGATCAGCCGGCGGACCTGGCCGCCGCAGCAGCGGTACCACGACCCGTCGACGTGGACGCCCAAGCCGTAGCGGTCGGGGATCGCATCGAGGCAGACGCGGCTGCGGGGGGCTGGCGGCTGGGGCCGGCCGGCGGGGTCGAGCAGGACCTGCCCGGCCGGATCGACCGGGTGTCCGGCCGGATCGATCGGACGCCCGAGATCGTCGACGGGATGGCCGTCGGCCGCGCGCAGGGGAAAGCCGCGGGCGTCGACACGGGGCAGCCCCGTCGGGTGCGGGCAGTTGGCGGTGGTGTACGTGTGCCCGCAGAAGTTGTAGTAGCGGGCGTCGGCCGACTCGGGGCGCGCGAGCTTCGCGCCGCCGGCGGCGGCGACGAGCGTCGCGCCGACCCGGGCGAGGAAGCCGCGGCGAGACGTCGCCCGGGCGATCGCGAGCCCGAGCCCGTCGGGGTCAGCGCCCGGCAGGCGCCGCCCCGGCCCATCGGGGTCAGCGCCCGGCATGCGCCGCCTCGGCCCGGCGCTCGGCGCTCGCCAGCATCCCCTCGAGCTGGCCGGCGTTGTTGAAGGCGCCCTTGGCGAGCACGGTGCCGAGGCGGTCGAGGACGACCGCGTACGGGCTGCCGGGTACGGCCAGCGCCTCCCAGACGTCGGCGTCGGCGTGCTCGTCGAAGCTCAGCATCGACACGAACGGGTCGCTGGCCAGCCAGGCGAGCGACGGCTCGAGAGCCCGGCAGAGCGGGCAGCCGGCGGAGGAGAACACGGCCAGCACGAGCCGGGTGTCGTCCGACGGCTCGAAGCGGCCGCCCGCGACCCGCTCGCCCAGCGGCGGGCCCTCGTGCTCGAGCTCGAGCGCGAGCTGCGGCCCGAGCCGCAGGCGCAGCTCGCCGAGCTCGCGCGCCAGGGCCAGGATCGCCACGGCCGCCACCATCAGACCGGCCAGGGCCAGGGCGACCCCGGCCGCCAGCCAGGCCACGGCGGACACGGCGAGCCGCGGGATCGACGGTAGCCCGGCGAAGGCGGCGGCCAGCACGGCGTTGCGGGCGACGGCGGCCGTGCTGACCGTCCCCCGGGCGCCAAAGCAGCCGCAGGGCGCCCCGGCGCCGCCCCGGCGCAGCACGGCGGCGAGCGCGAGCCCGAAGGCCGCCGTCAGCCCGGCCGCCGCGTAGGCCGCCGCCGTCCGGCCGTCGGCAACGGCGGCCGCCAAGCCGAGCTCGGTCACGACGAGCGCCCCGAGCACGACACCCCGCGCGCGCAGCCCGAACGTCGCCAGGGCAGCCGCGCTCCGCCGCGGCGCCGCCAGCTTGGCCAGCGCGCCGACCAGCAGCACCATCGCCAACCCGAGGCCGGCGGCCGCCTGGAGATTCATCGGGCCTCGCCCATCGGCGCGAGGATAGGAGTGCGGCCGGACGCCGCCCGGGTCAGGGAGCCTTGGCCAGGTAGCTGCGCCCGGCACGGAGCACGATGTTCTTGTGCAGGCGCCGGTCGTTGACGACGACCACGCCGCGCTTGACGAGCGTGAAGGTCCCGTCGCAGCGGTCGGCCGTGGTCCACGTCGTACCGCGCACGGTCGCCGAGCTGTAGCGGCCCTGGGTCCGGAACTTGCCCGTGGCGTTGGCCCGCAGCAGCGTCAGCAGCGCCTTCGGCAGGGCCCGCTTGGCCGCCGTCTGGGCCGTGCCCGCCTTGCCCGCCTTGGCGCACACCGCCCGCGCCTTGCTCGAGATGACGAGGTCGACCTCGGTCAGGCCGAGCTGGCGCCGATTCTGGAGGACCTTGAACAGGCCGGCGCCGAAGCTCCCCTGCTGGACCCGTCCGCGCTTGGCCGTCGCCGTGGTCAGACGCGCCGACCCCCGGCTCGCATCGAAGACGGTGCCGACCGGCAGCTGGCGCGGCTCGGTCAATGCCGTGAAGTGCGCGCCCTTGCCGTGCCCGACGAGGTACTGGACGATGCCGGCGACCGGCTCGGCGTTGAACGTCTTGCCGAGCACCGGCGGCGGCGGGGGCGGATCCTTGGCCGTTCTGAACGTCGTGTCGAGGCCGAGCGTGACGCCGGCGGCGTTGCGCGCGACGGCCCGGAGGTGGTAGTTGCTGTTCGGCACCAGTCCGCTGACGCGGGCGACGATCGGATGGTCGGCGAAGTCGGCGCCGACGACCTGCTCCGGCGTCCGCTGCTGGTAGGTGATCGCGGCGGCGGTCGCCCCGACGCCGCCGGCCCACGAGTACTCGAAGTGCATCGTCGTCGGCAGACCGTGCGGGTCGACGGTCGAGCTGAGCTCGGCCGCCGTGCTGCTGAGCACGTTGGCCGCGGCCGTCAGCGGCATGTCGCTGCCCGACCCGCCGGACCCGCCCGGCCCGGACCCGGGCCCGCTGGGCGGGCCGGTCGGCGGCGGCGTGCCCGGCGCCGGCGCGGCAGGCGGCGAGCTCGGCGGCGCGGGCGGGGTCGGCGGGGTCGGCGGCGGCGCGCCGCCACCGCTCCGCCGGTGATGCGGATCGGCTGGTGGACGTCCACCGTCTCGCCCGGGTCGCCGCAGCCCGTGCTGTCCGCACCGTAGTACGAATCCCCGGGGGGTTCGTAAAACGCGATGACGTGGTAGGTGCCCTTCACCGTCGGGGTGAACGTGTCGGACGTGGCGACTCCGTTGACCCCCGAGGAATCGATCGGGTTGGTCGAGGTGAAGACGTTGCCGATCTCCATGTCGCAGGTCGGGTTCGACGGCGCGAACACCTCGAACTGGACGGTCCCGGTCGGCGTCCGCGCATCGGAACTGCCAGGCGTCAGCGTCGCCGTATCGCTGAAGCTCTGGCCGAGCACGATCGAGTTGGACGAGACCCTGGTCGTGAAGCTCCCCAGACCCGACTCCCGAGCCCCCATCGCAGGCGCGGCCAGCAGGCTGAGCGCCGCCGTGAGGCCGAGGAGGCCCACCAGCCCACGACGTGTTCCTGTCTGTCTCAAGATCTCCCCCTCACGCCGTCGCCGAGCCGCCCGATCTTACTGCGTCGGTCGGTCAAGGCTTCTTCGCGAGGTAGCTCTTTCCTGCCCGGAGGACGATCTGCCGGTGACGGCGGATGTTGTTGACCACGACGACCCCGCGCTGGACCTTCGTGAACGTCCCGTCGCACCGATCGCTGGTCGACCATTGGGTGCCGCGGACGGTCGCCGAGCTGTAGCGGCCGTGCGTCTGGAAGCGACCCTTGGCGTTCGCCCGCAGGAGCGTCAGCACCGTCTTCGGCAGCGCCTTCTTGGCCGCCGTCTGGGCTTGGAGCTTGCCGGCGGTCGCGCAGGCCTTGGTCGCGCCCGGACGGATCACCAGCGACAGCTCGGTCAGCCCGAGCTGCTTGCGGCTCTGGAGCAGCTTGAACAGACCGGAGCCGAAGTTGCCCGACTGGGTCGTGCCCTTCTTCGCCGTCGCCGTCGTGATCTTGGCGACGCCGGCCGACGCGTCGAAGATCGTCCCCACCGGAAGCTGGCGGGCCTCGGTCAGGGGAATGAAGCCGACGCCCTTGGCGGCGGCGCTGGTGTGGACCTGGGACACGTGGCCCTGCCCGGGCAGGAGCACGAAGACGACCCCGCTGACCGGCTGGGCGTTGAACACCTTGCCGAGCACCGGCGGCGGCGGCGGCGGGTCGGTCGCCGTCGTGAAGGTGGCGTCGGCGCTCGCCGTGACGCCGCTCGGGTTGGTCGCCACCGCGCGCACGTGGTAGTCGCTGTTGGGCACAAGCCCGGCGACCTTGGCCGTGACCGTGTGGTCGGCGAAGTCCGAGCCGACGGTCTGCTCCGGAGTCTTTGCGTCGTAGACGATCGCCGAGATGCTGGCCGCCGCCCCGCTGGCCGTCGTGTAGTCGAAGTGCATCGTCGTCGGCAGACCCTCGGGGTTGATCGTCGCCGTGAACTCGGCGCCCGAGCTCCCGAGCACCTTCGGCGCCCCGGCCTGGGTCGACGGCGGCGAGCGGCGGCGGCGTCCCCGGCTGACCGGTCGTCCCGCCGCCGGGCGGCGACCCGGTCGCGGCGGCATACGTGAAGGTGGCGGCGGCGGCGTTCGCGCTGGTTCCGCCCGGCGTCGTCACCGTGACCGCGACGGCGCCGGTGCCAGCCGGGCTCGTCGCCGTGATCTGGGTCGGGCTGACGACGGTGAAGCTGGCGGCGGCCGCCGAGCCGAAGCTGACCGCCGTGGCGCCGGTGAAGCCGCTGCCGGCGATCGTCACGCTCGTGCCGCCGGCCGCCGGGCCGCCGTTCGGCGTGAGCGCGGAGACCGCCGGCGGCGGCGGCGGCACGACGTACGTGTACTGGTCGGCGGAGCTGGTCGGGCTCACCCCGACCGGCGTCGTGACGACTACGTCGACGGTGCCGCTGCCCGCCGGCGCGAGGGCGAGGAGACGCGTGCCGGCGGCATTGACGCTGATGATCGAGGCGACGTGCCCGCCGAACGTGACCTGCGTCGCGCCGTCGAGGTTGCTGCCGAAGATCGCGACCCCGTTCCCGCCGGCGGTCGATCCCGACGTCGGGTTGACGCCGGTGACGACCGGCGGCCCGGGCGGCGACGGCGCGACGTAGGTGTACACGTCGGCCGGTCCGGTCGCACTCGTCCCGCCCGGCCCCGTCACGGTGACGTCGACGGCGCCGCTGCCGGCCGGGGCGGTCGTGGTGATCTGGGTTGCGCTGTCGACGTGCAAGTCGGTCGCCGCGGTCGCGCCGAAGGCGACGGCCGTCGCCCCGGTGAAGCCGGTCCCCGTGATGGTCACGCCGGTGCCCCCGGCCGTCGAGCCCGACGTCGGGCTGATACCCGTGACCATCGGCGCCGGCGGGTTGTTGACGGTCACGGCCTCGGCGGCGTCGGCGCAGGCGGTCGGCGTCGCCGTGTAGCTCGCGTCGCCCCCGTAGGCCGCGACCACGTGATAGGTCCCGGCGGCCACCGGGGTGAAGCGTCCGGAGACGGCGCTGCGTCCCGGCGCCGTTCACCGCGTTGGTGGACGTGAACACCTGCGTCGTGCACGACGCGTCGCTGTAGACGCGGAACATGACGCTCCCGGTCGGCGTCGCCGCCCCGGCCGGCGGCGCGCCGAGGGTCGCCGTGTCATGGAACGACGCTCCCAACGTGATCGTGGCCGGCGACACCTGCGTCGTCACCGCCAACGTCGCCTCGCCGACCGTCACCGACTCGCCGGCATCCCCACAGGCCGTCGTCGAGCCCGCGTAGTTTGCGTCGCCGCTGTAGCTCGCGATCACCCGATACGTGCCCGCCGCCGCCGGCGAGAAGGTCCCCGACACGGCCGACGCCTCCGATAGCGGATTGGTCGACGTGAACACCTGCGTCGAGCACGAGGCATCGCTGAACACGTTGAAGGTGACCGTGCCCGTGGGCGCGGGCGCCCCGGCCGGCGGGGCGGCGAGCGTCGCCGTGTCATTGAACGACCCACCCAACGCGATCGACGCCGACGACACCTGCGTCGTCACCGCCAGCAGCCCGCTGCCGACCGTCACCGACTCGGCCGGATCCGCGCACGCCGTCGACGACCCGCGTAGTTCGCGTCGCCGCTGTAGGTCGCGACCACCCGGTAGGTGCCCACCGCGCTCGCCTGGAACGCCTGAGACACCGCCGTGGTCCCGGCCGCGTTCAGGTCGCTGGTCGACGTCTGGTCCGGCGTGGACGCGGAGCACGTCGGGTCGGACGGCGCGTACACGTCGAACCTGACCGTCCCGGTCGGCGTGGGGCCGCCGGACGCCGGCGCGGCCAGCGTCGCCGTGTCGGTGAACGTCCCGCCGAGCGCGACGGACGTCGGGGCCGCCTGCGTGGTGAGCGGCGGCGCCAGCACCGGCGCAAGCGCGGCGTCCACCGGGCCGGCCGGCGCACCGGCGGCATCGACGTGGACGGCGTGGGCCGAGCCCATGCCCGGGGTCCCCGTCGCGCTGCCGTCGTAGAACTGCTCCGCGTAGCCCGGCTTGGTGAAGCCGACGGTGTAGTCCCCGGTCTCGAGCTTGGTCTCGACGTAGTGGCCCATCGCGTCGGTCTGGACCACCCCGACCGGGTTCGTCCCGGCGTAGACCGTCACCGTCACCCCCGCGAGCGGCGTGCCCATGGTGGCGTCGGTCACGTTGCCCTCGAGCTGGCCGCCGGCGGGCAGCTCGATGTTGATCCCGCTCAGCGTCGTCGCCGGCGTCGCCGCGGGGATCACGAGCGTGCTGGCCCCGGCCAGCGTCGGGCTTCCCGTCGCGGTCCCGTCGTAGTACCGGGGCAGGTAGTCGGCCCCGTTCGGGCCGGTGTCGAACCCGACCGCGTAGCTGCCGGGCGCGAGCCCGCCGACCTCGTAGATCCCGGCCGAGTCGGTCGTGGTCGTGGCGACCGTCGCTCCGTCCGAGGTGCGGTAGACGGTCACGGTGACGCCCTCCAGCGGGTGGCCGGGCTCGGCCGTGTCGGTCACGGTTCCCGTGATCCGGCCGGCCGACTGGAGCTGGGCGTTGATGCCCGTTACCACATCCGTCCCCACCGTGACCGGGGTGGCGTCGGCGAGGGACCCCGCGCCGTTCCAGTACTGCGGCTGGACGTTCTGGGTGGCGTCCGCCGACAGGGCGAACCCGACCCTGTAGTCGCCCGCCGGCAGGCCGCTCAGCGTGTAGGTGCCGTCCCCTGCCGTAAAGGCCGTCCCGACCGGGTTGCCGTCGGTGTCGAACGCCGTCACGTCGATGCCCGGGCGCGGACTGCCCGTAGCGTCGGTGACCGTGCCTGAGATGCCGCCGGCGGGGGCGGGCTGGAGCGTGAGGTTGACCGTCTGGTCCGGGGGCACCTGCACGTTGCCCGAGGAGCCCGGGGCGAACCGCCCGGACCCGTCGAATACCGTCACGTAGTAGGACCCCGGAGCGAGGCCCTGGAAGCGGTAGGACCCGCCGGTCGACGTGCTCGTCGAGTCGATGAAGTCGCCGTTGGCGTCGAACAGCGTCACATCCACCCCGCGCAGCGGGTCGCCCGACGGCGCCCCGGTGACCGTGCCGATGATCTGGCTGCCGACGGCGAGCACGGCGTCGACGCCGGTGCGGTCCTCGCCGGCGGCGAGCACGATCGGCGTCGCCGTGGCCAGCGACAGCTGCTGATCGTAGAACTGCGGCAGGAGCGCGTTCGAGCTCACCGCCGGGAGCGCCCCGCCGCACTCGTCGCCGCAGAAGAAGCTCGTGTCGAAGCCGACGTAGTAGGTGCCGGCGGCGAGGCCCGCGAAGATGTACGACCCGTCGCCCGCGGTGGAGGTCGATGCGATCAGCTGCTTGGAGGCGTCGTAGAGGTCGACGCGCAGGCCGCTGCGCGCGTTCCCCGCCGCGTCGGTGACCACGCCGCTGATCTCGGCGCCGGTGGTCAGGCTGGCGTCGACGGTCGTGGTGGCGCCGGCGGTGACCGTCACCGGGCTCGTGGTCTGCGGCACGTAGTCGTTGCGCGGATCCTGTGAGACGGCTTGGAAGGTCACGCCGTAGGTCCCCGGGGCCACACCGGAGATCGTGTACGTGCCGTCGACGGCGGTGAAGGTCTCGGTCACGAATCCGCCCGAGCTGTCGGTGACGATCACGGCGATGTTGTCGAGCGGGCGGCTCATGTCGTCGGTCACCAGGCCGGCGATGGCCCCGGTCGCCGGCGGCGACGCCGCTCGTGGCGAGCGTGGCGTCCGCGGTCGTCGTCGCACCCGACACGACGTCGACCGGGGTGGCGGTGACGATCGAACCCTTGCCCGAGTAGAACTGCGACACGAACCCGGGGGCGTCGAACTCGACCTCGTAAGCGCCGGGCTGGAGCGGGATTGTCGTGTAGGTCCCGGTTGCGTCCCCGTTCCGGCGAAGGCGACCACGTTGCCCCCGGCGTCGTACACCGTCACCGCCGCCCCCGACACCGGGTTGCCCGCGGCGTCCTTCACCGTCCCGCTGATCGCCCCGGCGGGCACGAGCGAGGCGTTGGCGGTCGCCGAGCCGCCGGGCCCGAGCGTGATCGGGTCGGCCAGGGCCAGCGAGGGCTTCTGGTCGAAGTACTGGGTGACGCGGTCGCTGGCGAAGAAGCCGACGCGGTACGTCCCCGGGGCCAGCCCCGCCAGCGTGTAGTTGCCGCTGCCGTCGGTGAAGGCCGAGCCCGACGGCGCGCTCGAGCCCGCGGGAAACGCCTCGATGGTGACCCCGGACGGCGGCGCCCCGGTCACCGTCCCGGTGATCTGGGCCGTCGGCCCGGCGACCAGGTCGGCGTCGACGCCGGTCGCGGTCGTGCCGGCCGTCACCGTCACCGGGTCAGCCTTGGCCAGCGTCGGCTCCCCGTCGAAGTACTGCGGCAGGAGCTGCCCGGAGAACGACGTGAAGCCCACGTGGTAGGTGCCGGTCTCGAGGCCGCCGACCGTGTACGAGCCGTCCGAGGACGAGGTGAACGCGATTGCCATCGCCGTGTCGTTGGCGTCGTAGACCGTGACCTCCACGTCTCCGAGCGGCGACCCACCCGACGTGACGGTCCCGGCGATATTGCCGGCCAGGGGCAGCGCCTGGTCGGCGGTGCTCGGCTGCCCCGCGGTCACGAGCACCGGGGTGGCCGCCTCGAGCGAGCGAGCATCGTGGAAGTAGCGCGTCAGCCGCTCCCCGTTCGGGTCGGAGAAGCTCACGCCGTAGCTCCCGCCCGGCAGGCCGACCAGCATGTACTTGCCGTTGGCGTCGGTCGTCGTGCCCGTGACGAAATCGCCGGTGCTGTCGTAGGCCAGGACGTTGATGCCGCCGAGAGCGGCGCCCGTCGCCGGATCGGTGACGGTGCCCATGATCGACCCGCCCGTGGCCAGAGCCTGATTGACCGTCGTCGGTGCGCCCGGGTTCACCACCACCCCAGTGGCATCGTGGAGGTTGGTCGCCATGTCGTAGAACTGCGGCGCCACGTTGATCTGGCTGGAGCCG
Organism: uncultured Solirubrobacterales bacterium; assembly: GCA_963742705.1. GTDB lineage: Bacteria > Actinomycetota > Thermoleophilia > Solirubrobacterales > Solirubrobacteraceae > Palsa-513. Next base: position 147,023 of record CAVUMZ010000013.1, read on the forward strand.
CTGGCGAAGCCGACCTTGTAGGTCCCCGGCGTCAGCTGGTCGAAGGTGTAGTTCCCGCTGGCGTCCGTGGTGGTGCTGTTCTGGAAGTCGCCGTTCTGTCCGTAGAGGTCGACCTCGATCCCGGAGAGCGGGGCGCTCGAGGCGTCTGTCACGAGGCCGGTGATCGACCCCCCGGCTTGGAGGGTGGTGGGATTCAGCTGGGCGGTGTGGCCGGCGGTGACGAGAATCGGGGTGGCGGCCTCGATCGTGGGCTTGTCGTCGTAGAACTGGGGGACCAGCGGCGTGCTCGTGTCGCGCCCGTCGCTGAAGCCGATCTCATAGGTGCCCGCCTCGACGGTCAGGCTGTAGGTGCCGTCGTCGTTCGTCGTCGTGCTGGAGCCCGAGTCCCGTCCGTTGCTCAGGTAGGCGGTGACGGTGATCCCGCCCACCCCGTGGCCGTTCGGGTCGTTGACGACTCCGGCGATCGTGCCCTCCGCCGGCAGCGTGGCGTCGACCGTCGTCGTCCCGGGATCAGTGACCGTGATCGGGTCGGCGCTCTCGAGTGAGGGCTCGTCGTTGGCGAAGCGAGTCGCATGGGCGCCCGTCGGGTCCATGAAGCCGACGTAGTAGGTGCTCGCCGCCAGGCCGGGAAACGCGTAGGTCCCGCCGGCGTCGGTCGTCGCGTTGCCGACGAGGTTCTGCCCGCTGTCGTAGAGGGTGACGGCGATCCCCGCCAGTGGCGCCTGCGCCGCGTCCCGGACGGTGCCGCTGATCTGGCCGCCGGCGGCGAGCGCGGGCGGAGCGGCCCACAGCGTCAGGACGAGCGCGGCCAGCGCCAACACCAGGAGCCGGCCGTGCGCGCGCGGCGAGGAAAGCGGGCTACCCCCCCAGTCCGGCCTCTGCTCACCCACTGTCAACGCCTGCGGCCCCCCCGACCGACCTTTCGTGCGAGCGGCGAACTCTAGCGTCACCAGCGCCGGCGGGCAATGTATCTTCACTTACTGCGGCCCCGCCCGACCGCCGGACCGCAAGCCGGAAAGCCGCCGGCCAGCGCCGCCGCGGCGGCCGTCCGCTCCGCGCGGGTGATCGCCGGCAGGTACGCCCGCGGGTGGGCGGACCCCGGGCGCACGACATCGGCGTAGAGCCGCGCCAGCCGTTCGTAGTCCCCGCTCAGCGGCCGCAGCAGCACGAGCGCGGTCGTCGGCGCACTGAGGCGGACGAATGCCGTCAGGGTTCCCCGGGTCGCGGCGGCCCCCGCCGCCGCGTGACTGCGCACCGCCGCGTCGCTCGCCCGGGGGTCGAGCGCCGCCGGCGCCCGCGCCCGCACGGCCTGGCACACGTCGTTGACCAGCACGCGGAAGCGCGCCGCCCCGGCTCGCCCCGCGAACTCCCGCGCGTTGGCCGACCCCGCCGGCGCCGGGCCCGCCGGCCGCACGCCGGGCACCGGGCTGGTCCCCGTCGTGCGCTCAGTCCCCACGGCGCCCGGGTGACCCGACCCACAGCCGGCCGCCCCGGCCACGATGGCGACGCTCAAGAGCGCCCCAAGCCCGGTCCTCATGCCGCCGTTCGACCCATCACCTCGCCCCCACCCTGACATCGAATGGATCTATACCACCCCCGCCGGGGCCTCAGCAGACCGTCAACCCAGCTCAACGCTGCGACAGGCGCGGCTGCGTCCGCCGCCGCCGCAGGCTGCGGGCGACGCCGACGTGGCCGTGCGCGTCGAGCTCCTCGTAGAGGGCGCGGATCGCCGCGAAGATCTCGTCGGCCACCGCCTGCGCCCGCTCGCGCGACGCGTCCTGCTCGGGCTCGAAGCGCAGCGCGTCGCCGAAATGGACGCTGACCCGCGGGAAGCGCAGCCGCTTCCAGTCGCGGATCCCCGCCGACCCGTGGATCGCCACCGGCACGACCGGCGCCCCCGACGCCAGCGCCAGCCGACCGATGCCCGGCTTGGCCCGGTCCTGGAGCTCGCCCGTGCGCGACCGGCCGCCCTCGCAGTACATCGCCACCACGCCGCCCCGGCCGAGAATCGTCTCCGCCGTGATGAACGCCTCCTCGTCGCGCGCCCCCCGGCGCACCGGGAACACGCCGCCGTGCGTGTAGACCGCCTTCATCGGCCCCGTGAAGAGCTGCGACTTGGCCATGAAGCGGACCTTGCGGCGGATGTAGGACCCCAGCAGGAAGTGGTCCATGTAGGAGAAGTGGTTCGGCGCGAGGATCGCGTGGCCGGTCCCCGGCACCTTCTCCGTCCCCAACGACCGCGCCCGCAGCAGCGTGTACGCATAGAGCGAGGTGATCACCCGCACGACCCCGTAGACCCAGTCCGGCTCGCGCGTGCGCGAGCGCGCGTGGAACCGGTCGAAGTACTCCTTCGGCCGCGGGTCCCGGTAGACCTGCTCCTTCATCTGCACCAGCGGCGCGTTCATCCGCCTACTCGTACGCCGGCCGGCGACGGAAGTTACCCGGCGCTGGGAGGGCCCACTAGCTGCGCGACCGCGCGAGCGCCGCGTGCCAGCCGGCGAGCAGCTCGTCCCGCTCCGCCGTCGCCATCGCCGGCTCGTACCGGGCGCGTTCGCGCCAGCCGGTGCGGACGCGATCCAGCGACCACAGCCCGGCCCCCACCCCCGCCAGCGACGCCGCCCCGAGCGCCGTCGTCTCCCCCACCTCCGGCACCACCACCGGTACGCCGAGGATGTCCGCCTGGAACTGCATCAGCCAGGTGTTGACGCAAGCCCCCCCGTCGGCGCGCAGCTCGGTCAGCTCGGCGGCCCCCGTCTGCTCAACGGCACGGATTGCGTCGACCGACTGATACGCGATCGCCTCCAGCGCCGCCCGCGCCAGATGCGCCCGTCCGGACCCGCGGGTGAGCCCGACGATCGTCCCGCGCGCGTCCGCGTCCCAGTGCGGCGAGCCGAGCCCGGTCAGCGCCGGCACGAAGTAGACGCCGTCGTTGGACTCGAGCGAGCCGGCCAGCGCCTCGGTCTCGGCTGCCGCGGCGATCACGCCGAGGCCGTCGCGCAGCCACTGGACCGCGGCCCCGGTGACGAAGATCGCCGCCTCGACCGCGTAGACGAGCCGGTCGCCGATCCCCCAGGCGACGGTCCCCAGCAGCCCGCGCGTCGGCGGCGGCGGACGCCCGCCGGCGTTGACCAGCACGAACGACCCGGTCCCGTACGTGTTCTTGCCCATCCCGGCGTCGAGGCAGGCCTGGCCGAAGAGCGCCGCCTGCTGGTCGCCCGCCACGCCCGATACCCCCGCCACGTGGCCGTGCAGCGCCTCCGCGCGCGTCATGCCGAACGACCCCGCGCTCGGCCGGACCTCGGGCAGCGCCCGCGCCGGCACGCCGAACAGCCCGAGCAGCTCGTCGTCCCAGGCGCCCCGCGCGATGTCGAACAGCAGCGTCCGCGAGGCGTTCGACGGGTCGGTGGCCAGCTCGCCGGTGAGGTTGAAGGCGATCCACGCGTCGATCGTCCCGAACACCGCCCGCCCGTCCCGGACCCGCTCGCGCAGACCGTCGACGTGGGTCAGCAGCCACTCGATCTTGGTCGCCGAGAAGTACGGGTCGATCACGAGCCCGGTCCGCGCCCGGATCAGGGCCTCGTGACCGGCGGCCCGGAGCTCCTCGCAGCGACCGGCCGTGCGCCGGTCCTGCCAGACCAGCGCCGGGTGCAGCGGCCGCCCGGTGGCCGGATCCCAGACGACGACCGTCTCCCGCTGGTTGGTGATCCCGACCGCGCTCAGCTCCCCCCGGCGCACGCCCGCGTCCGCGAGCGCCTCACCGGCGACCGCCTGCGTCACCTCCCAGATCTCCTGGGCGTCGTGCTCGACCCAGCCGGGCTTCGGGAAGTGCTGGGTGAACTCGCGGTAGCCGCGGCCGACGAGCTCGCCCTCGAGGTCGAAGACGAGGCACGTCGTGCCGCTGGTCCCCTGGTCGATCGCGAGGATCACAGCGCGCGAGGATAGGCGAGCTCCGGGCGCCCGCCGGCTATGGCGCCTTGACGAGACCGACCACGTGGCCCTCAGGATCGGCGAAGTGCGCGATCGTCGGTCCGTCGGGAATGTCCATCGGCTCGCTCACGGTGCTGCCGCCGAGCGACTTGATCTTCTCGAGCGCCGCCGCCGGGTCCGCCACCTCGACGTAGAACATCACGTGCCCGGCCCCTCCGCCGGGTGACGCCCCGACGCCGCCGGGGATGGCGCCCTCCACCCCGGTGTCGACCATCGAGTACTGCCCATCCATGACGTCGTTCAGCTTCCAGTCGAACGCCTGCTCGTAGAAGCCCGTCAGCGTCGCGGCATCCTTGCCCACGACCTCGAAGTGCACGACCGGATTCGGCATTGTCTGCTCCTCTTCGTCGGTGGAGCCGGCAACGTTAGCGCGGGCGCTCGCGCGCTTATGCCGCGATCGCCCGGCGCCGCTGCCGTCGGCCAGCGCCACCGAGTCGATCCAGACCTCGCCGTCGTGCAGCTCGACGCGGTAGGCGACGACCCGCATCGGTGGGTCGGTGACGCAGTGGCCGGTCGCCAGGTCGAAGCGCCGGTCGTGCAGCGGGCAGATCACGCACCCGTCGGCGAGGATCCCGTCGGTCAGCGGACCGCCCCTGTGCGGGACAGCGCTGGTCGAGCGCGAACCAGCCCGTGCGGGTCTGGAAGACCGCGATCCGCCGGCCGTCGACCTCGACGGCGCGGCCCTCGCCCAACGGCACGTCGTCGACGCTACAGACGCGGCGGGTCACGCCGGCGGCCCGACGAGCTCGACGAACTGGTTGGGGTGGTACGGCTCGTCGCGCTCGAGCCACGGGTCCTTGACCGCCGCCTTGGCGATCGCCAGGCGCTCGCGCAGCGCGGCGCTCTGCTCGTCGTCGAGGACGATCTCCTTGATCCGGTCGAGGCCGACGCGCGGGACGAACGCGTACATCCGCTCCTTGTAGTCCGCGTTCTCCCGGTAGTACTGGAGGAAGGCGGTCGTCACGCGCAGGGCCTCGGCCGCGGTCTCGACCGTGCAGAGGATGTCGGCCTCACGCACCGTCGCGCCCGCCGCGCCCGCGATCCGCACCTGCCAGCCGCCCTCGACCCCGACCACGCCGATGTCCTTGACCGTCGCCTCGGCGCAGTTGCGCGGGCACCCCGAGACGCCGCTCTTGACCTTCGCCGGCGTGTGCAGGCCCTCCCATGCCTTCTCCATGTCGATGCCGAGCTGGATCGAGTTGCCCAACCCGAAGCGGCAGAAGTCCGTCCCCACGCATGTCTTCACCGTACGGATCGCCTTGGCGTAGGCGTGGCCCGAGGGCATGCCGATGTCGCGCCAGATCGCCGGCAGGTCCTCCCGCCGCACGCCGAGCAGGTCGATCCGCTGGCCGCCGGTGACCTTGACCATCGGCACCTCGTACTTCTCCGCCGCGTCGGCGATCCGCCGCAGCTCCGACGGTGTCGTCACGCCCCCGTACATTCGCGGCACGACGCTGAACGTCCCGTCGTTCTGGATGTTCGCGTGGACGCGGTCGTTGATGAAGCGTGCGTCGCGTTCCTCGCGGTGGCGGTTGCCGTTGATCTCAGACACGAGGTACGCGAGTGCAGGCTTGCACGCCCCGCAGTCGTGGCCGGTCCCGCACAGCTCGCCGACCTGGCTGACGGCGTCGAGGCCGTCGGCCCGGATCAGCCCCGCCAGCTCCTCGCGCGTCTGCTTGCGGCAAGGACAGAGGTAGAACGGCTCGTTCGCCGCGTCGCCGCTGATCATCGTCACGATCTCGGCGACGAGCTCCCGGCACGACCCGCAGCCGGTCCCCGCCCGCGTCGCCGCCATCACCTCGCGCGGCGTCGGCAGCCCGTCGTTGACCGCCTGGACGATCTCCCCCTTGCAGACGCCGTTGCAGTTGCAGACCTGCGCGGCGTCCGGCAGGTCGGCCGCGGTCGCGTTGCTGGCCGCGACCAGCCGGGCCAGCGGGTCGCTGACGAGCTCGCCGGCGCGCACGGCCTCGAGCAGGTTCTCGTGCCCGCGGATGTCGCCGAGCAGGATCGCCCCGCTGATCCTGCCGTCGCGCAGCACCAGCTTGCGGTAGATCCGGTCCTCGCGAAACTCGGCGATCGCCGACTGGTCGGCCTCGGCCTCGCCGATCGAGACGAGGTCGACGCCCATCACCTTGAGCTTGGCCGACGGGATCGACCCGGCGTAGTCCAGCCCGAGCCGCTGGAGCAGAGTGTCGGCGGCGACCTTCGCCTGCTCGTGGATCGGCGCCACCAGCCCGTACACCGTGCCCCGGTGCTCGGCGCACTCACCGACGGCGACGACGCCGGCGACCGACGTGCGCATGCGGTCGTCGACGACGATGCCCCGCTGCGTGGCGATGCCGGCCCTGCGGGCCAGGTCGGCCTCGGGGCGGATGCCGATCGAGACCACGACGAGGTCGGCGGCCAGCGTCTCGCCGTCGGCGAAGGTGAGCCCCCGGACGCGTCCGTTGCCGTGCAGCGACGTCGTCTGGCGCCCGAGCTGGACGACCACGCCGAGGTCGGCCATCGCCGGCGCCAGCATCTCCGCCGCCCCCTGGTCGAGCTGGCGCTCCATCAGCCGGCCCATCAGGTGGACGACCGTCACCGGCGCGCCCTGGGCCACCACCCCGCGCGCCGCCTCGAGCCCGAGCAGGCCGCCGCCGATCACGGCCGCGTGATCGACGCCGGCGGCCGCCGCGCGGATCGCCGCGCAGTCCTCCGGCCCACGGAAGGGGTAGACGCCCGGCAGGTCGATGCCCGGGATCGGCGGCATCAGCGGCTGCGAGCCGGTCGCCAGGACGAGGCGCGAGTAGGTCAGTGTCTCCTCGTCGCAGGCGCCCCCGGCCAGCTCGATGACCTGCGTCGCGGTGTCGATCGCCGTCACCCAGGTGGACAGGCGCACGTCGACCGCCCGGTCGGAGTACCACTCGCGCGGGCGCAGCTGGAGGGTATCCGGCTCGTCGCCGGAGACGAGCAGCTCCGACAGGCGGACGCGGTCGTAGGGCAGGCGCGGCTCGCCGCAGAGGAGCACGATCGGAACGTCGCGGTCGCGGTCGCGCAGGGCCTCGCAGACCGCCTGTCCGGCGATGCCGCCGCCGACGATGACGATCGGAGCGGGGCTCATGCCCTGATCATGCTCCCGGCCGGTTTCGCGACGGTCTCCCCCGTGTTTCCATCGCATGAACGGTCGAGCAGCTCCTCGATCTGCGCCACGCATCCCCCGCAGCCGGTGCCGGCGCGCGTGACGTTGCCGACCTGCGCCGGCGTCCGCAGGCCGCCCTGGCGGATCGCCGTCTCGAGCGTCCCCTGCGTGACGCAGTTGCACGAGCAGACCACCGTCTCGGGACCCGGCGGTGCCGTCGTCACCGGCGTGGCCCCGCCCGGCTCGAGCACGTGGGCGGGGACGGGGTCGCCGCTGCGCAGCAGGCCCGAGAGGACGCGCGCGTCGCCGCTGTCGCCGACCAGCAGGGCCCCGGTCAGGCGGTCGCCGTCGAGCACGAGCTTGCGGTAGGTGCCCGTGCGCGTGTTGCTCTGGACGATCTCGTCGCGGCCGGCCCCGACCCCGCCGGCGAAGAGCTCGACGCCTGCGACCTTCAGCATCGTCGCCGGCACCGTCCCGTGGAACGCCGCCGGCTCGCCGACGATGACCGCCCCGGCCGCGCGCGCCTGCTCGGCCAGCGGCGCCCACAGGCCGTACACGGTGCCGCGATGCTCCGCGCATTCGCCCACCGCCCACACCCGCCGGGCGCTCGTGCGGAGCTCGTCGTCGACGACGATGCCCCGGTTGCACTCGATCCCCGCCGCACGGGCCAGGGTCGTCTCCGCCCGCACGCCGACGGCGAGGACGACGAGGTCGGCCGGCATCCGCTCGCCGCTGTCGAGGTGGACCGCGTCTGCGTCGATCCGCTCGACCGACTGGCCGAGGCGCGCGAACAGTCCGAGCTCGCGCAGCCGGCGCCGCAGGATCACCGCGGCCCCGCCGTCGAGCTGCTGGGCCATCAGCCGGTCGGCAAGCTCGACCACGGTCACGAGCTTGCCGCGCGCCCGCAGCCCGGCCGCCGCCTCGAGACCGAGCAGCCCGCCGCCGACGACGACCGCCGCCCGACCCGGGGCGTTCTTCAGCGCCTCGACGTCGGCGGCGCTGCGAAACAGCTGCACGTGCGGCAGGTCGGCCCCGTCGATCGGCGGCCGGAAAGCGCGCGAGCCGGTCGCCAGGACGAGGGCGTCGTAGGGGTGCGCCTCGCCGCTGCGGTCGACGACGACCCCGGCCTCGAGATCGAGCCGCTCGGCCCCGCATCCGCCGCGCAGGTCGACCCCGTGCCCGGCGTACCAGTCGGCCGGGCGCAGCTGCGTCTCCGCGTAGCCGGCCGTCCCCGCCAGCACCTTCGACAGCAGCACGCGGTTGTATGTCGGCCCGAACTCCTCGCCGAGCATCGTCACGCGCAGCGACGGTCGCCGCCGGATCGCCTCCTCGACGACGCTCAGGCCGGCCATGCCGGTGCCGACGACGACGAGCCGCCGGTCGCGCACGCGCCGGGCCGGTGGGTGCCGCCGTCCGGCACGGAGCCGCTCGATCCGCACGGCCGCCGCCTTCAGCTCGGGCTGGCGGGAGACGGGGTCGACCGCCCCGTGGGTGGCGCGGTTCAGGTGGCCGGTGCCGGCCGGAGCGTGCAGCAGGCCCCAGTGGAACGGCGCGAAGGCGACGCCCCGCGGCAGCCCGGCGTCGAGCTTCGCCCGCACGACGAGCTCGCCCCGGGCCGAGGCGATCCGCACCTGCTCGCCGTCGGTGGTCCCCGCCGGCGCGTCCAGCGGGTGGACCTCGACGAACGGGTCGCCGGTGCGCAACGCCTGAGCCTTGCCCGTGCGCGTCATCGTGTGCCACTGCTCGGCGATCCGCCCGGTGGTCAACGTCAACGGGAAGTCCTCGCTGGGCTTCTCGACCGGCGGGGCGTGCTCGGTCGGCGCGAAGCGCGCCCGCCCGTCACCGGTGGGGAACCGGCGGTCGGCGTAGAGACGGACGGTTCCGTCGTGCCCGCCAGCCCCGGCCGGGCACGGCCATTGGACGCTGCCGGCCTCCTTGAGGCGCGCGTGGCTGACCCCGCTGACGTCGCACGGGCGCCCGGCGGTCGACGCCGCGAACTCGTCGTAGACGGCCGCCGCGTCCCGCCAGGCGAAGTGCTCGCCGTGGCCGAGCGCCTCCGCCAGGCCGGCGAAGATGCGCCAGTCGGGCAGCGCCTGCCCCGGCGGGTCGAGCAGCTTGCGCACGAGGTCGACGCGCCGCTCCGAGTTCGTCATCGCCCCCTCCTTCTCGGGCCAGGCCGCGGCCGGCAGGATCACGTGGGCGTGGATCGACGTCTCCGTCGGGTGGTGGGCGTCCTGGACGACGACCAGCTCCGCCTGCTCGAGCGCGGCCTTGACCCGGTCGGAGTCCGGCATCGACACGGCCGGGTTGGTCGCCACGATCCAGATCACCTTGACCCGGCCCGGCTCGAAGATCTCCGTCGCCGTCAGCCCCGGCTGCGCCGCGATCGGCCCGGGCGTGGACCAGTGGGCCTCCATCGCCGCCCGGTCGTCGGAGTTGGCCACCTCCCGGTAGCCCGGGAGCAGATGGGCGAGACCCCCGGTCTCGCGTCCGCCCATTGCGTTCGGCTGCCCCGTCAGCGACAGCGGCCCGGCCCCCGGGCGGCCGATCTGCCCGGTGGCCAGGCAGAGGTTGATCAGGGCGCGGTTCTTGAGCGTGCCGACCGACGACTGATTGGCGCCCATCGACCAGAGCGCCATCGCCCCGCCGGCTCCGGCGAACCGCCGCGCCGCCAGCTCGATGTCCGCGCAGGCGATGCCGCAGACGTCGGCCGCCCGTGCCGGCGGCCACTGCGCCGCGACGGCCCGCGTCTGGTCGAATCCGATCGTGTGACGGTCGATGAAGCCCTGGTCGAGCAGGCCGTCGCGCTCGATCGTATGCAGCATCCCGTTCAGCAGCGCCAGATCGGTGCCCGGCCTGACCGCCAGGTGCAGGTCGGACGCCTGGGCCGTCGGGGTCGGCCGCGGGTCGACGCAGATCACGAACGCGCCCTCGGCCTGCCGCTCGCGGATCCGCGACCAGAGGATCGGGTGACACGCGGCCGTGTTCGACCCGAGCAGCAGCAGGCAGTCGGCCAGGGCGAGGTCGGCGTACGCCGGGGGCGGGCCGTCGAAGCCGAAGGCGCCGTTGTAGCCGGCGACGGCGCTCGACATGCACAGGCGCGAGTTCGAGTCGACGTTATTGGTGGCCAGGAACCCCTTGGCCAGCTTGTTGACCGCGTAGTAATCCTCGGTCAGGAGCTGGCCTGAGATGTAGAAGGCGATCTCGTCCGGCGCGTACCCGCGCAGGCGCTCGGCCAGCCGCGGCAGCGCGTCGCTCCAGCCCGTCGGCTCGAATCGGGTCTCCCGGTCCTCGCGCCAGAGTGGGGTCGTCGCCCGGTCCGGCGCGTGCACCGCCGAGGCCAGCTCGAGCGGCTTGCGGCACGTGCGCCCGTGGTTGACCGGGTGGATCGGGTCTCCCTCGACGGCGCTCAGGCGGCCGTTCTGCGCCCGCACGATCAGGCCGCAGCCGGTGCCGCAGAAGGGGCAGAGCGTTCTCATTCTCGCCGGGCATGGTCCCCACCGGCCGTATCGGCGGCGCTTCGTTCGTGTGAACGCTCGATGAACGTGGCCGGTCGGCCCGCGAGCGCCCGCCGTCCGGGCAGGCGAGGTACCGTGGCGCCGTGCCCTCACACACCGAGTTCGTCCTGCGGACGGTCGAGGAGCGGGGTGTCCGCTTCGTGCGGCTGTGGTTCGTCGACGTGCTCGGGCTGGCGAAGGCGATCGCGATCCCCGTCTCCGAGCTCGAGCTCGCGCTCGAGGAGGGCGTCAGCGTCGACGGCTCGGCGCTCGAGGGATCGGCCCGCCTGGCCGAGCGCGACGTCATCGCCCATCTCGACCCGGCGACCTTCCAGATCCTCCCGTGGCGGCCCGACTCACTCGTCGCCCGGATGTTCTGCGACACGCGCCTGCCCGACGGCCAGCCGTTCCCCGGCGACTCGCGCGAGGCGCTGCGGCGCGTGCTCTCGCAGGCGGCCGAGCTCGGCTTCACCTTCCAGGTCGGCGCCGAGATCGAGTTCTTCCTCTTCGCCGGGACGCCCGGCTCGGACGCGCCGGTCCCGCTCGACGACGGGTCGTACTTCGACCTCACGCCCCAGGACCTCGGCTCCGACTTCCGCCGGCGCGCGATCGAGTACCTCGAGCAGATGGGGATCCCGATCAAGGCGTCGCACCACGAGGCGGCGCCGTCGCAGCACGAGCTCGACCTGGCCCACACCGACGCGTTGTCGATGGCCGACGCCGTGACGACGTTCCGCATCGTGGTCAAGGAGGTCGCGCGCGAGCTCGGCCACTACGCCAGCTTCATGCCTCAGCCGCTCGAGGATCAGCCCGGGTCGGGCATGCATCTGCATCTGTCGCTGTTTGACGGCGACGGCGCCAACGCGTTCCACGCCGCCGCCGGGGCCGGTGGGGGCCGGAGGACCGCAGCCGGGGGCGCCGGGCCGCCGCTGTCGCCGACCGGGCGGGCGTTTCTGGCCGGCGTGCTCGCCCACGGCAGCGAGCTGTCGGCCGTGACCAACCAGTGGGTCAACTCCTACAAGCGCCTGGCCGGCGGCGACGAGGCGCCGTCGCACGTCGGCTGGACGCGCCACGGCCGGGCCGGGCTCGTCCGGGTCCCCGGCGGCCGCCCCAGGCGGGCGTCCTCGGCGCGGATCGAGCTGCGCTCCCCCGACCCGGCCTGCAACCCCTACCTCGCCTTCGCGCTGATCCTCGCGGCCGGCCTGCGGGGGATCGAGCGCGGCTACGAGCTCGAGGCGGAGATGGTCGACGATCCGCCGCCGGGCGCCGCCCGCCTGCCCGAGAGCCTCCACGCCGCGACGGAGATCTTCGCCGCGTCCGAGCTCGCCCGCGAGACCCTCGGCGATCGCCTCTGCGACTGGTACGTGCGCAACAAGCGCCGGGAGTGGGAGGAGTACCGCAGGACCGTCACCCCGTTCGAGCGGCGACGGTACCTGCGGCTCTAGTGCGGCGTTCCGGAAGTTCCTTGTGGGTCTGGCGCGCGGCTGGGCGTTAATCTGGCGCCCGGTGTCCGCGGGCGTGCCGGTGGCACGTGGGCGGACGCCGGGTGGCGCCAGGCACGTCCAGACGCCGCCAGGCACCAAGGAACTTGTGGAACGGTGCATTAGCCGTTGCGGGCTGTGGCGCGCGGCCGCAGTCGCCGCGGCTCCCGCGCCGCGCATCGCGCCCGGCCGCCGACGTGACCGATTCGCAGGCGACCGAGGGCAATCGGACCGAAACCCGTCCGACACGGGATGGACACATCGCGCTCACCGCGACGAAATGCGGCCGGCCTAGTTTCCCGGCCAGCGACCGATTCCCGGGGCAGCGGGGCGCGCGCATCTTCAGGCGAGACTTTTGTGAAGGAGAGTTCATGAGCACCGACGTCCAGCTTCCGGCACCCCCGTTTCCGGCGGCCGAGCCTAAGGCCGCGCGCATCGAGCGGGGTCGGTGGATCGATCACTGGGAGCCCGAGAGCGAGGCCTTCTGGAACGCCGGGGGGAGCGCGATCGCCAAGAAGAACCTCGCCTTCTCGATCTTCGCCGAGCATCTCGGCTTCAACATCTGGGTGCTCTGGTCGGTGATCGTGCTGTCCCTGTCGAACATCGGCATCACGCTGTCGATCGCCGAGCTGTTCTGGCTGACGGCGGTCCCGAACCTGATCGGCTCGGCGCTGCGGATTCCCTACACGTTCGCGCTGCCGCGCTTCGGTGGACGGATGTGGACGACGATCAGCGCCGTGGTGCTGCTGATCCCGGTGACGTTGGTCGCGGTCCTGCTGCCGAGCACGTGGCTCCACCAGCAGGGTCACACGACGCAGTTCTGGCTCCTCTTCGCCTGCGCGGCGACGGCCGGGTTCGGGGGGGCGAACTTCTCCTCGTCGATGGCGAACATCTCGTTCTTCTATCCCGAGCGCCGGAAGGGCTTTGCCCTGGGGTTGAACGCCGCCGGCGGCAATCTGGGCGTGGCCGTGACGCAGCTCCTGATCCCGCTGGTGATCATCATCGGCGTTCCCGCCGCGGCGGTGAAGCTACCGGCACACACCGTGCACCTGGCCTACGCCGGAGTGCTGTGGATGCCGTTCATCGTGCTCGCATCGCTCGGCGCGTACTTCTTCATGGACAGCCTGACGCACGCCAAGACCGACACCGACGCGTACGGGCACGCGCTGCGCAACCCGCAGACGTGGATCATGTCGCTGCTCTACATCGGCACGTTCGGGTCGTTCATCGGCTACTCGTTCGCGCTGCCGCTGGTGATCAAGAACACGTTTCCGGAGTTCCTGGCACACCACGTGTTCATCGCCACCTACCTCGCCGGGCTCGGCTTCACGGGCGCGTTGCTGGGGTCGCTCGCCCGGCCGTTGGGCGGCTACGTGGCCGACGGAATCGGCGGCGCGCGCGTCACGCTCGCGTCCTTCCTGGGGATGGGGATCTTCACCGGCACCGCGATCGCCGCGGTGAACGCGCACAGCTTCACCTGGTTCTTCGCCTCGTACATGGTGATCTTCTTCCTGGCCGGCATCGGCAACGGGTCGGCGTACCGGATGATCCCGGCGATCTTCAGCGCTCTGGCCACCCGCCACATCGCCGAGCGCGGGGCGGCCGAGCAGGCGACGCGGCTGTCGTTCAAGCGCCAGACGGCGGCGGTGATCGGGGTCGCCGGATCGATCGGCGCCTTCGGCGGGTTCCTGATCCAGGTCGCGTTCCGCCAGTCGAGCCTGCATGTGTCGGGGTTGCTCACCGCCGCGACCGCGACGGGCACGAAGCTGACGGCCCCGTTGATGCACACCATCGCCACCAGCCACGACAAGGTGCTGGTGGCCCACGACAAGGCGCTGCTCGCCCACGACAAGGCGGCCGGCCTGGCCCACAGGGTGGCGATCGCTCACGCCAACGCCCACTGGTCGATCGGCGCGCTCCAGGTCTTCCTCGTCGCGTACGTCTTGTTCGCGGCACTGACCTGGTACTGCTACATGCGCCGGGCGCCGACGACGAGCCACGTCGGCGGTCTCGCCGGCGCGGCGATCTGACGCTCCCCGGCCGTCAGCGCCGGCTGACGTAGACGGCCGCGAAGTCGACGAGCTGACGCCCCCGATGCACGAATCCGCGCCAGTCGCGCCCGGTCGCGCGGTGTGCCAGCGCCAGCTCGACCTCGACGATCTCGAGGCCGGCGCGGTCGGCGTCGACCGTCATCCCGATCTCCATGCCGAAGCGCGGCGCGAACGGGAGCACGTCCCGCAGCGCGGCGGCCGACAGCGCCCGCTGGCCGGAGATCGGCGCCCGCATCGGCGGCCCGCCGAGACGGCGGATCGCCCAGCCGGCGAAGCCGAGCGCGAGCCCGAAGCCGCCGCCCTCGCGCCGGGCGAACGCCGCGATCGCGAGGTCGGCGCCGGCGCGCACCGCCCGCTCGAGCCCGGCCAGCGCCAGCGCGCTCTCGCCGAGGTCGCCGTCGCAGAGCACGTACACGGTCGCCGGCCCGCCGAGCTCGAGCGCCCGCCGGGCGGCGAGCGTCGCCGTGCCGCCCTTGCCGAGCGGCCTGGCGGCGCTGACGACGACGGCGCCCGCCGCGCGCGCGACGCCCGCCGTCGCGTCGGCCGAGCCGTCGTCGCCGACGACGACCGGCGCCCCGGGAAACGCGCGCGCCAGGGCGCCGAGCGTCACGCCGATGCGGTCGGCTTCATCCCGGGCGGTGATGATCACGATCGTCGGCGGAGACATCCAGAGCTCGGTCTATTCTCCGCCCACAATCAAAGGAGGCGCGCCTTGCCCATCGTCGAGGCCCACATCACCGGCACCGTATGGAAGATCGAGTGCGCCATCGGCGACCGGATCGAGGAGGATCAGACGGTCGCCGTGCTCGAGTCGATGAAGATGGAGATGCCGGTCGAGTCCGAATACGCCGGCCGCGTCACGGAGATCCTCTGCCAGGAGGGCGACGCCGTGCGCGAGGGACAGACGCTCGTCGTGCTCAGCGACGAATGACCCGCGGCGCCCGGGCTGGCGGGCCCGGCCCCGGCTTCCGGATGCCGGTCACAGGCGGCGGCGGCGCGGGATCGCCGCCCGGCGTCCGGCCGCCTCGCCGCCCGGCCCGCAACGACCGCGTTTCTTGCCGTCCGGCGATCCGCTTACCCTTCTCAGTGCGCCCATGCCACCGCTGATCACACGTCATGAGGCTCTGCGCCTCGGCGAGCTCGAGGACCACGCCGCGATTGAGGCGCTGATCGAGCGCGCCTGGCGGGCGCGGTCGGAGCGCTTCGGCGACGCGACCGACATGTGCTCGCTGGTCAACGCGAAGTCCGGCGGCTGCGCCGAGGACTGCGGCTTTTGCGCCCAGTCGCGCTACGCCGAGGCGGACACGCCGATGCACGCGATGATGGAGCCCGAGCAGATCCTCGAGCACGCGCGGGCGGCCGAGGCCGCCGGGGCCCACCGCTTCTGCATGGTCACGCAGGGCCAGGGGCTCGGCAGGCGGGACTTCGAGAAGATCCTGGCCGGGGCGCGGCTGGTGGCCGAGCACACCAACCTCAAGCGCTGCGCCTCGATCGGCCACACGTCGGCCGCCCGGGCCAAGGCGCTCAAGGACGCGGGCATCCAGCGCGTCCACCACAACGTCGAGACGGCGGAGAGCTACTACGACGAGGTCTCGACGACCGTGCGCTACGAAGGGCGTCTGCGCACGATCGACGCGGTCCGCGAGGCAGGCCTCGAGACCTGCGTCGGGGGCATCCTCAACCTCGGCGAGACGCGCGAGCAGCGGGTCGAGATGGCGTTCGAGCTCGCGGCGATCAACCCGACGAGCGTGCCGATCAACATGCTCAACCCGCGGCCGGGGACCAAGTTCGGCGACCGGGAGTACATGGACCCGTGGGAGGCGGTCAAGTGGATCGCGATCTTCCGCCTGATCCTCCCCGAGGCCCTCTTCCGGCTCTGCGGCGGGCGCGTCGAGAATCTCGGCGACCTCCAGGCGCTGGCGGTGAAGGCGGGGATCAACGGGGTGATGATGGGCAACTTCCTGACGACGCTCGGGTCGACGCCCGAGACCGATCGGGCGCTGTTCGAGGACCTCGGGCTGAACGTGGCCCGGCAGCCCGACAACGGCTCCAACCCGCGGCCCGACAACCGCAGCGGCTGGCTGCGCGGCGAGACGCCGGCGACGTCGCCACCGGACCCCGAGCCGCCGCCCGTCGACCTCGACGTCAAGCTCTGGGACCCGTCGACCCAGCTGCGCTTCAAGGCCAAGCCCGTCGCGGCGGTCCCGCCGCGACCGGTCGCGGCGGTGCCACACGCGAGCGATCCGAGGTGAGACGAGCCGGATGACCGACATCGACGAGCGCCTTGCCGAGCTGCGCGAGCTCGGCCTCTACCGGCGGATGCGGATGGTCAGCGGGCCGCAGGGTCCGCGCGTGCTCCTGGACGGGCGACCGGTGCTGCTGCTCTGCTCGAACAACTACCTCGGGCTCGCCGATCACCCCCGCGTGCGCGAGGCGGCGGCGGACGCCGCCATGCGCTGGGGGGTCGGCGCGGGCGCGTCCCGCCTCGTCTCCGGCACGATGACGATCCACCGCCGGCTCGAGGAGCGGCTGGCCGCGTTCGAGCACAGCGAGTCGTGCCTGCTCTTCGGATCGGGCTACATGGCCAACATCGGAGTGATCCAGGCGCTGGCCGGACGCGACGAGGTCGTCTTCTCGGACGCCGGCAACCACGCGTCGATCATCGACGGCTGTCGGCTGGCGCGGGCCGAGACATTCGTCTACGACCACTGCGACGTCGAGCATCTCGCCTGGGGGCTGCGCCAGGCCGATCGCCGGGGCGCGTTGATCGTCACCGACTCGGTGTTCTCGATGGACGGCGACGTCGCGCCGCTGACGGAGCTGGTCGAGCTGGCCCGGCGCTTCGACGTGCGCTTGGTCGTCGACGAGGCGCATGCGACCGGGGCGCTCGGGCCGGGCGGCCGGGGCGCGGTGGCGGCGGCCGGCCTCGAGGGCGAGGTCGACGTGATCGTCGGCACGCTCGGCAAGGCGCTCGGGTCCTACGGCGCCTACGTCTGCTGCGACAGCGAGATCGCCCAGTTCCTCGTCAACACGGCGCGGCCCCTGATCTTCTCGACCGCGCCGCCGCCGCCGGCCGTGGCCGGGGCGCTGGCCGCGCTCGAGCTGCTGCTCGAGCAGCCGCGCCGGGTCGAGCGACTCCAGTCGGCCGCCGCCCATCTGCGCGATCAGCTGACGCTCGCCGGCGTGCCGACGCCGGCGTCGACGACCCAGATCATCCCGCTCATCCTCGGCGACGCGGCGCTGGCGGTGGGCGTCTGCGAGAGCGCCCTGGCACGCGGCGTCTTCGCCCAGGCGATCCGCCCGCCCACCGTCGCGCCCGGCACGTCGCGCCTGCGCCTGGCCGTGATGGCTTCGCACACGCCGGCCGAGCTGACCCGGGCCGCGCAGACGATCGCCGCCGCCGCGCGCGAGCACGGGGCGGTCTTCCAGCAGCCGGCGCCCGTCCCGAAGCAGGCACCGCTGCCGCAGCCGGCCCGGGCCACCGAGCGCAGGCCGCCGGCGGACGAACGCTGGGATACCGGTGCACACGACGACGGGCCCGCCCCGCCGGTGCTGTTCGACTTCGAGTCAGACTCCGAGTCGGTCCGCCGCGCGGCCTGAGGGCCGTACGTGCGCGGCGCGCTGGTCACGGCGACCGACACCGGCGTCGGCAAGACGGTGCTGGCCGGGGCGATCGTCGCCGCGCTCGTCGCGCGCGGCGAAAAGGTGGTCGTCCTCAAGCCGGCGGTCACCGGGCTCGACGAAGCGCCGCCCGGCGGGGTGCCCCACGACCACGAGCTGCTCGCCCTCTGCGCCGGGGGCGCCGACCCGGAGACGGTCTCGCCCTACCGTTTCGGACCGGCCGTGTCGCCGCATCTGGCGGCCGAGCTCGCCCGGCGGACGATCGACGTGCCGGGGCTCGTGGGGCGCGGGCGGAGCGCGGCGCAGGCGGGGACGCTGATCGTCGAGGGCGTCGGCGGCCTGCTCGTCCCGCTGGCGCCGGGCTGGGACATTCGGGCCTTCGCGGCGGCGCTGGGGCTGCCGGTCGTGATCGCCGCGCGGCCGGGGCTCGGGACGATCAACCACACGCTGCTGACGCTCGCGGCGGCCCGTTCGGCCGGCCTGGACGTCCGCGCCGTCGTGCTGACGCCGTGGCCGCACCGGCCGGGCCCGGTCGAGCGTTCGAACCGGGAGACGATCGCCGAGCTCGGCGGGGGTGTCGCCGTCAGCGTGCTGCCGCGACTCGGGCGGATCGCGCCGGCCGAGCTCGCCCGGGCCGGAGCGCTGCTGCCGCTTGACGACTGGCTGGAGGCCGCGGCCCGTAACCACTGACCGGTCTCAGGGTCGCGGTCGACGCGAAAGGCCCGGCGGCGGGCTTTGCGAGACTGTCAAGCAGTGACTGACGACGACAGGCGGGGCCCGGCCCGCGGCCGCAGCGCACGGACCGCGCGCCTGGGAAAGGTCGCCGCCGGCGGGGCCGTGCGCTGGGCCGGGGACCGGCTCGAGCGCGGCGGCACCACGGAGGAGCGTGGCCGCCGCCGGGGCGAGCGCATGGTCGCCACCGTCGACGCCCTCGTCGACCAGCTGGCGGTGATGCGTGGCGCGGCGATGAAGGCCGGCCAGGTGCTGTCGACGGTCGAGTTCCCCGGCCTCGACGCCGATCAGGCCGCCCACCTCCAGCGACGCCTCGCCTCCCTGCGCGACGACGTCCCGCCGGTCTCCTGGCGCCAGATGCGCAAGGTGCTCGAGGCCGAGTGGGGCGACCCGCCCGACCGGGTCCTCACCAGCATCGACACGACGCCGGCCGCCGCCGCGAGCATCGGACAGGTCTACCGCGGGCGCACGCGCGAGGGCACCGAGGTCGCGATCAAGGTGCAGTACCCGGGGATCGCCGAGGCGGTCGAGTCCGACATGCGCAACCTGCGCCTGCTCTCGCCGATGCTACGCAAGCTGATCCCCGGCGTCGAGGTCAAGGCGCTGCTCGGCGAGCTCGGCGAGCGGATCGCCGAGGAGTGCGACTACGAGCTCGAGGCGAGCAACCACCGCCGCCTCGCCCGGTACTGGCGCGGCCATCCGTTCGTGCTCGTGCCGGCCGTCGACGGCACTCTCAGCACCCGCCGGGTGCTCGTCGCCGACTGGGTCGACGGGATGCCCTTCGACGAGGTCGCGACCGAGCCCGACGCCGTCCGCGACCGCTACGCCGAGATCCTCTACCGCTTCTTCTACGGGACGATCGCCGGGCTCGGCCTCGTGCTCGGCGACCCGCACCCTGGCAACTACCTGCTCTGCCCGGACGGCCGGGTCGCCTTCTTTGACTTCGGCATGCTCCGGCGCCTTCCGGCCGACTACCTGCGTCGCGAGGGCGTCGTCGCCCGGGCGATCCGCGACGACGACCCCGATCTGATCGTCGACGCGCTCGCCGGCCTCGGCTACCTGCCGGGCGCGGCGGCCGACTGGGACGGGCGGCTGATGCTCGACTACATGCGCGAGGTCTCCTGGTGGCTGGATACGTCCGATCGCCTCGAGCCGAAGGATCTCTGGCGGAGCGCGGCGCCGCTGCGCGGCGAGGAGCGCGACGAGCACATGAGCCAGCTCAAGCGGATGACCTTCCCTCCGGAGGCGCTCCTGCTGCGCCGGATGGAAGGCCTGCTCTTCCAGAGTGCGACGACGATCAGGGCCCGGGCGCCGTGGGGACCGCTGATGCGCGAGCTCGTCGAGGGCGATGCGCCGTCCGGCGAGCTCGGGGCCGCGCATGCCCGGTGGCTGGCCGGCGAGCCCGAGCCGCAGCCCGCCGCCGGCGCCTGATCAGCGAGCCGCGTCGGGCCCCACGGCCGCCTCGGGCCGCAGGGCCGCGCCGAGCAGCTCGGTCAGCGCCCGCCGATGCCGGGCGAGCGCCGCATCACCGAGTGGATCCTCGTCGATCAGCTGGGCCCGCAACGCCGCATCCGAGAAGTACGTGAAGACGGCGCCGTAGCAGATCTGCATCAACTCGAGGGGGTCGTGGCGGCGCAGCCGGCCGGCGGTCATCTCGCGCTCGAGGAAGGCGACGGCTCGGTCGAGGAACGGCCGCAGCGCCCCGGCGATCGCGACGCCCGAGCGCATGCCGCCGTCCATCGCCTCGCGGCGGAGGATGCGAGCGAAGTCGTAATGGGTTCCGAAGAAGGCGAACGCGGCGTCGATCAGCGAGGCGACCTGCTCGAACCCGGCCAGCGCGCCGAACGTGGCCGCCTCGGTCTCACGCGCCCAGTCGATCACGGCCGACTCGATCACCGCCTGGTAGAGCTCGGCCTTCGAAGTGAAGTGGTAGAGCAGGGTCGGGTGGCTGAGACCGGCCTCGCGGGCGATGTCAGCCAAGCGCGCGCCGTCGAAGCCGCGCTCGGCGAACTCGCGGCGGGCGGTGAGGAGGATCCGGGCCCGCGACGGCGACTCGACCTGCGGCAGGGATGCGCTCACCCCCTGATGATAAGCGCCCGAGCCGGTCTACTGACAAGTCAGTAGAGCGGTATCGTCTGGGGCCGCACGTGACCGAAGCGCTTCCCCAGAAGATCGGAGAACGGCTGGCCGGAGCCACACTGCTCCTGACCGGGGCATCGGGCTTCGTCGCCAAGGCGGTGCTCGCACTCGGTCTGCCGGCACTGCGGGAGATCGGCGAGATCCGCCTGCTGCTGCGGGCCGCCGACGACGAGCAGGCGATGGCGCGCCTCCAGCATCAGATCCTGACGTCGAGCGCCTTCGCCGATCTCGACCCGCAGGTCGGGCAGACGGCGATCGACGACGGCCGCCTGCGCGGGGTCGCCTGCGACCTACTCGCCCCGGAGCTCGGCCTGGCCGCGCCCGACGCGACGCTCGGCGGCGTCGACGTGGCGATCCACTGCGCGGCGTCGGTCAGCTTCCAGCAGCCGCTCGACGAGATGCTCGAGCTCAACGTGATCGGCACGGCTAACCTCGCCACGGCGCTGCTCGCGGCCAGCCCCGCCGTCCGGATGGTTCACGTCTCGACGGCGTATGCGGCCGGCACGCGCAGCGGCCTCGTGCTCGAGCGTCCGTCGGGCCAGGGACCGGGCGAGCCCGAGCTCGACGCCGACGCCGAGCTTGCGGCGGCGCGGTCGTGGCGCTCCGGGCTCGAGGCCGACTCGCGACTGCCCGAGCACCAGCACCGCTTCGTGCGCGACGCGCGCCAGGAGATCGGCCCGGCCGGGGCACCGGCGATCGGTGCGCGCGCGGAGCAGGCACGCCGGGCGTGGGTCTTCGGCCAGCTCGTCGAGCGCAGCCGCGAGCGGGCGCGGGCGCTCGGCTGGACCGACGCCTACGGCCTTTCGAAGGCACTCGGCGAGCGGGCGCTGGTCGGGCTGGGGCTGTCGAGCCTGACGATCATCCGCCCGTCGATAGTCGAGTCGGCCCTACGGGCGCCGTACCCGGGCTGGATCGAGGGTCTGAAGGTGGCCGACCCGGTGATCCTGGCCTACGCGAGCGGGATGATCAGCCGCTTCCCGGGCAACCCGTCGGCCCGCATCGACGTCGTTCCGGTCGACCTCGTGGCCAACGCCTGCCTGGCGGCCGCCGCCCATCCGCCGGACGCGAGCCCGCGGGTGATCAACATCGCCAGCGGCACGCGCAACCCGCTGACCATCGGCGACATGTCGGCCCAGGTCACCGAGTACTTCCGCGAGCGGCCGCTGCCCGACGAGGATGGCCTGCCGATCGACGTGCCGGAGTGGCGCTTCTCCTCGAGCGCGAGCGCCCTGCGGGCGATCGACCGGGGCGAGCGGAGCATCCGCACGGCGCGCCGCCTGCTCGACCGGGTCGCCGTCCCGCGGATCGACGACGTCGAGCGGCGCCTGCACAAGGAGCAGCGCAAGCTCGAGCGCCTACGCCTGCTGGCCGACATCTACGGGCCGTACGTCGAGCTCGACTGCATGTTCGACGACCGGCACGCACGCGAGCTGCTGGCGGCGCTGCACCCAGACGACCGCGTGGCCTTCGACTTCGACACGGCGGCGATCGACTGGCCCGTCTACATGGGCGACATCCACCTGCCGGCGCTGCGCGCGCTCGTCCCCGCGCCGAGGAGCCCGGCGAATCGCGACGCGCGCCCCGGCCGGGCGATCGCCGAGGGGCCGCCGGCGCTGGCGATCTTCGACGTCGAGGGCGTCGTGCTCGACGCGACCGTGGCGCACTTCTACGCGTGGCTGCGCGGACGCGGGATGCCGGCGCTCGACCGCGTCGTCTGGCTCGCCGGGCTGGCTACGCGCGTGCCCGGCTACCGCCTGGCCGACCGGCGCTCGCGCGCCGATTTCAACCGCAGCTTCTACCAGCAGTACCGCGGCCTTCCGGCCGGCGAGCTGCGCGAGCAGGCACAGGCGGCGCTGAGCGACTTCATCCTCCCGCGGGTGCGCCACGATGCCGTGCGGCGGATCCGCGCCCACCGGGCGCGGGGCGACCGCGTCGTGCTCATCACCGGGGCGCTCGACTTCCTCGTCGAGCCGCTGCGCCATCTCGCCGACGAGCTGATCGCCGCGCGGCTGACCGAGCGGCGGGGGGCGTTCACCGGCGAGCTGGCCGAGCCGCCGCTGAGCGCCGACGGCCGGGCGTCGCTCGCCGCGCGCCTGGCCGCCGAGCACGCCTTCGAGCTGGCCGACTGCCACGCCTACGGCGACAGCATCTCCGACCTGCCGCTGCTCGAGCTGGTCGGCCATCCGCACGCAATCAACCCGGACTTCCGGCTCGCGCGCGAGGCCCGCCGTCGCCGCTGGCCGGTGCTCGACTGGGAGGCGGAGCCCGGCGCGGCCAACCGCCCGGTGTCCCGACTCGAGGCGCGCGTCTAGTGGTCGCGCTCGAGTACCGCCCGACACCCGCGGCCTACGCCGCCGCACGCGTGTCGCGGCGGGCCGGCCTCCAGAGCCTGCACCTGACCGAGCTGCGGCCGCCGGCGCGGCGCGGGCCCGACTGGGTCGTCGTGCACCCGCGCCTGTCGGGCATCTGCGGCTCGGATCACGCGCTGCTCGACGGGCACGCGTCGCTCTACCTGTCGTCGCTGACCTCGACGCCCTTCGTCCCCGGCCACGAGGTCGTCGGCATCGCGCGCGGCGGCGAGCTCGACGGCTGCCGCGTCGTCGTCGAGCCGGCGCTCGGGTGCGAGGCGCGCGGCGTCAGCCCGGCCTGCGTCGAGTGCGAATCGGGGCGCCACGCCCTCTGCCGGGAGGTCACGACCGGGGCGGTCTCGGCCGGGCTCCAGATCGGCTTCTGCCGGGAGACCGGCGGCGGCTGGAGCGAGGCGCTGGTCGCCCACTCCTCGCAGCTGCACCTCGTGCCCGACGACGTCCGGGACGAGGACGCCGTGCTGACCGAGCCGCTCGCCTGCGCGCTGCACGCGGTAACGCGCGCCGACCTCGAGTCCGGGGCGACGGTGGCCGTGATCGGCGCGGGAGCGATCGGCCTGCTGACGGTCGCCGCGCTGCGCGAGCGCCACCCCGACGCGACGATCGTGGCGGTGGCCAAGCACCGCGGCCAGGAGCTCGAGGCGCGGCGGATGGGCGCCGACGACGTCTACGCGCCGGGCGAGCTCCATCTCCGCGGGGCGCGCCTGACCGGCGCCCGGCGGCTGGTCGGGCACGGCGGGCGCGAGCTCCTGCTCGGCGGCTTCGACGCCGTGCTCGACTGCGTCGCGAGCGGGGCGACGCTCGAGGCGGCGGTGACGGCCGTGCGCCCGCGGGGGCTCGTCGTGCTCGTCGGCATGCCCGGCCAGATCGGCCTCGATCTGTCGCTCGCCTGGCAGCAGGAGGTCGACATCCGCGGGACGTACGCCTACGCCGACGAGTTCCCGGCGGCGCTCGAGCTCGCCGGCCGCCTCGGTCTCGGGCGCCTGGTCGCCCAGGGCTGGCCGCTCGAGCGGTATCGCGACGCGTTGGAGCAGTCGCTGCGGGCGACGCGCTCAGGCCTTGTCAAGACGGTCTTCGAGCTGGAGGGTGCCGCATGAGCGTGGTCGGTCGTCGTCTTCCGAAGTCGGCGCCGATGGTTGAGCGTCAGCGCCCGGCGCGGCCCGTGGCCGGCGCCGAGCGCGAGGCGTGCGTCAGCTACATCCACGAGAAGTCTCCGCCGACGCTGTTCCACGCCGGCGAGACGTTCCGGTTGGAGCGGCTGCCGATCGGCTCGCGCGTGATCTATCCGCCGCCGCCGCTGAAGGGCCTCGCCGACCCGCAGTCGGCGATCGCCGCGGCGCTCGACCATCCTCTGGGGATGGACCCGCTCGACGCGCTCCTGCGACCGGGGATGCGGCTGACGATCGCCTTCGACGACATCTCGCTGCCGCTGCCGCCGATGCGCACACCCGACGTGCGCCAACTGGTGATCGAGCAGGTGCTCGAGCGAGCCTACCGGGCCGGCGTCGACGACATCCACCTGATCGCCGCGCTCGCCGTCCACCGGCGAATGACGCCGGCCGAGCTGCGCCGGGCCGTCGGTCCGAGCGTGTTCGACGCCTTCCACCCCGACCGGCTCTACAACCACGACGCCGAGGACCCGCTGGGGATCGTCTCCCTCGGCGAGACCGAGCACGGCGAGGCGGTCGAGCTCAACCGGCGGGCGGCCGAATCGGACCTGCTCGTGTACGTGAACATCAACATGGTCACGATGGACGGCGGCCACAAGTCGGTCGCGGTCGGCCTCGGCACCTACAAGACGCTGCGGGCCCACCACAACGTCCACACGCTGCGCCATTCGCGCTCGTTCATGGATCCCGACAAGAGCGCGCTCCACCACTCGGCGACGCGCCAGGGCGAGATCGTCGAGGCGGCGGTGCCGATCTTCCGGATCGAGACGACGCTCAACAACGACATGTACTCGGGTCCGCTGTCGTTCCTCGGCCGGCCCGAGCAGCGCTGGACGGCGCGCGAGCAGGCGACCTTCGCCGGCGCCAAGCGGGCGCTCGACCGGATGCCGGCGAAGGCCCGGCGGTCGCTCTACACGCGCAACGTCGCCCCGTACGCTCTGACCGGCGTGACCGCCGGGGCGGTCGACGAGGTCCACGCCGTGACGCTCGGGCGCTGCGCCGACCAGCAGGCGGTGGCGGTCGACGGCCAGTCGGACGTCGTCACCGCCGGGTTGCCGGACGTCTGCCCCTACAACGTCAACTCGATCATGAACCCGGTGCTCGTGATGTGCCTGGGGCTCGGGTACTTCTTCAACCTCTACAAGGGCAAGCCGTTGGCGCGCGAGGGCGGCGTGATGATCTTCACCCACCCGGTCACGCGGGAATTCCATCCGGTGCACCACCCGTCCTACATCGACTTCTACGAGGAGGTTCTCGCCGAGACGACCGACCCGGCGGAGATCGAGCGCCGCTTCGAGCGCTCGTACGCCGAGGACGAGTGGTACCGCCACCTCTACCGGACGTCGTACGCCTACCACGGCGTACATCCGTTCTACATGTGGTACTGGGGCGCCCACGCGCTCCAGCATCTCGGCTGTGTGATCTTCGTCGGCGGCGACCCCGACGCCTGCCGCCGCATGGGCTTCCGCCGGGCGGACACGCTGCGGGATGCGCTCGAGATGGCCGAGCAGGTAGTCGGGCGGGACTTCTCGCTGACCCACTTCCACTGCCCGCCGCTGTTCTACGCCGAGGTCGGATGAGGTTCTCGGACGGCGGCCGGGCGCTTGAGCGCCTCGCCGGCGGCGCGGCCTCCGGCGGCGGCGGCACGCGCTCGCCGGCCCGCTGGCGCACCGTGCGTGCCGGCGGTGGTACCTGGCCGACGGGGGCCGAGGTCGGCGATCAGGAATGGCTGCGCGAGCCGGCGGCGGCGGTCGCCCGTGAGGCGCTTCAGCAGACGCTGCTGTTCCCGGTCGCGCGCCTGATTGCCCGGCCGCGCGTGATTGGCGCGGACGACCTGATGCACTGCCCGCAGCCGGCGGTGATCGCGCCCAACCACGCGAGCGACATCGACACGCCGCTGATCCTCGCGGCGCTCCCACGGAGCTGGCGAACGCGGACGGTCGTCGGCGCGGCGTCGGATCGCTTCTACCGCCGGCGGAGGTTTGCGGTCGCCTCGGGGCTGTGGATCAACACGTTCCCGTTCGACCGTGGCGGCGACCTGCGCGGTCTCGCTGACGCGGCGGAGCTGCTGCGCGCCGGCCAGAACGTCCTGCTCTACCCGCAGGCCACCCGCTCCGCCGGCCAGGTAGAGGGCTTCCGGGCGGGCGTCGCGCGGCTGTGCCTGGCCGCCGGCGCCCCGCTCCTGCCCGTCCACGTCGCCGGCACGGCGATGATCATGCCGAAGGGCCGGGGGCTGACTCAGCGCGGTCGCGCCACGGTCAGCTTCGGCCGGCCGATCTTCCCCGAGCCGGACGAGGACAGCGACGAGCTGATCGCCCGCGCGCGGGCCGCGATCGCCGAGCTCGCCGGCCGCCGGCGGTCCACGTCCGGCGGCGGCCGGTGAAGGTCGAGGAATTCACCTACGCGACCTGCCCTCCGCCGACCGGCGACGTGGCCGTCTTGGCTTGACTTCCGCAGCGCGGCGAGCGAGGCTCCGCGCGATGCGAGCGACGCTTCTGAGCGGTCTGGCGGCGATCCTGCTGCTCAGCTCTTGCTCGGCGAGCGCGTGCGTCGGCAGCGGCTGCGACAAGGGCAAGATCGACACGGCGAAGGCGCAGCGGACGATCCGGACGCTGGTCGCTGCACAGACCGGGGCGATGGTGGCGTCGGTCGCCTGCCCGGGCAACGTCGCCGAGAAGCAGGGTGCCAGCTTCACCGGCACGGCGACCGGCGCCGACGGGACGACGGCACCGGTGCTCGTGACCCAGACCGACGGCAAGGGCAACGTTCACATCAGCGCGCCGACGCTGCTGCACACCGGCACGGCCGCGCAGGAGATCGCCGCGCACCTGACCGCCCAGCTCAAGTCCAAGGTGGCGGTCCGCTGCCCCGACCTGGTCGACGCGCACACGGGTACGACGCTGGCGTGCCGGGCGACCGACCTCGCGGGTGCCGTCCGGAGCGTGGCGGTCACCGTGACCGATGCGCAGGGCGGCATCCGCTACCGGCTGGAGTAGGCCGCAGGACGCTCGGAGGAACCTCAGGCCCCGCCTCAGCCGAGCAGCCCCATCCGCTGCGCCCGCTGCACGGCCTCGGCCCGGTTGCGGACCTTGAGCTTGCGGTAGAGCGCGCTGGTGTGCTCCTTGATCGTGTGCGGCGAGAGGTGGAGCGCCTGGGCGATCTCCCGGTTGGTCGAGCCGGCGGCGATCAGCTCGAGCACCTCGCGCTCGCGGGCCGACAGCGGCGTCGCGTTGCCGTCGGTCGCCGGCGGGAAGACGTCCATGCCGAGCCCGACCATCTGCACGGCGCGGGCGATCTCGTTCGCCGGCCAGTCCTTGGGGATGAACCCGAGCGCGCCGGCGGTGCGAGCGGACGTCGGCGAGATCCGCCCGGCGCCGGAGATCAGGAGGACCTGGGTGATCGGCGAGCGCTCGCGCAGCTGTTCGCAGATCTCCGGTCCGGACTCGGCGCCGATGAACAGGTCGATCAACGCGACGTGCGGGTCGTAGCGGGCGGCGAGCGCGTAGGCCTCCTCGCTGTTGCGCGCGCTGAGGCAGCGCTCGACCCAGGTCTGGTTGCCGAGCATCAGCCGAAAGCCCCAGTGGACGACATCGTGGTCGTCGATCACGAGGATCCGCAGCTTGCGTCCGTCGAGCGCCAGCTTCTGATCGAGCTGCTCGGTCGCCTCGACGTCGCTGGGCGGTGCGACCGGATCGGTGGTGCTCATGGCGCGTCCTGCCGGCGACCGTCGGTGGGGCTCATTGGCCGCCGTCCTGCGGCACGACGAGCCGGACCTGCCAGTTGTCGGTGCCGCGCTTGCCGAACTCGATGATGCCGCCGGCCGACAGCGCCTCGAAGCCGGCGAGCCGCAGACCCATCCCGGCCGGGGTGCTCGCCTTCGCGCCGACGCCGTCGTTGGTCACCTCGAGCACGAAGGCCTCGGCGTCGCTGGCCGTGCGGACGCCGATCCGCGTCGGCTTCGCGTGCTTGTGGGCGTTGCGGACCGCCTCGGCCAGGACCGACTGGGCGAGCGGCTCGAGCGCCGGCGGCACGTCGATCCCCCCGTCGAGCGCGATGCCGACGTCGGGGTGGGTGAGCGCCAGCCGCTCGATCTCCTCGGCCAGCGTCGTCCGCGTCTCGGCCGCGCTGCGCCCGAGCGGCCGCTGCAGCGCGGTGCGCAGGTCGGCCAGCGCGACCTGGACCTCCTCGGCACAGCGCTGGCGCGACTCCTCGTCAAGGGCATGGCCGGCCGAAAGGGCGAGCGACACGCCGAAGAGCCGCTGGATCACGCGCTCGTGGATCTCGCGCGCGAGGTTGAGGCGCTGCTCGAGCTGGACGGCGTTCTCCTGCTGGAGCGTCGCGACGCGCGCCATCGCCGCGAGCGCGGCGACCTTGCCGAGCGTCCAGAGCACCTCACTCTCGGCGTCGTCCATCGGCTGGGCGGTGCCACCGCGGTCGGCCAGGATCACACCGACCCAGTAGCCGCGCGCCGACATCGGCGAGCAGACGACGGTGGTCGTGCCGAGCAGCCGGACGTACTCGACCGGGAGCTCGTGCTCGAGGTCGTCGGTGCACTCGATCACGCGGTCGGCCTCGAGCGCCCGGCGGGCGAGTGGGGCCGACTCGACGGTGAAGAAGTCCTTGGCGAAGACCGACAGGTCGATGCCGTAGCTGCCGGCGGCGCGCACGCGCCGCCGGGCGGCGTCGTAGCGGAAGATCACCGCGCGGGAGAGCGACGTCACCTCGCACACGACCTCGCACAGCAGGCCGTAGAAGTCGTCGGCGTTCGGATCGAGCTCGCCCTTGGCCAGGACCTCCGCGACGCGCTCGATCACCGCCACCTGGGGGTGGGAGAGCGGACGGTTCTCGTACTCGCCGGACATTCGTTTTGAGCCCCTTCGGATCGGTGACCGTCGATTATCGCGCGGTCGCGCCCACCCAGTGGTACCCCCTCCGATCGGGGGGTTTCACGGCGCTTGGGCTAACCAAACGAGAGCGTTGCGCGTAAGCCTCTATGAACATGAATCCGACTCCACCCCAGAGCGCCTTCCTCTTCCCCGGTCAGGGGAGCTCCGTCGCCGACGCCGAGCCGCTCGTCGCCGAGTTCTGCGGCGAGCTCGCCGACCACTGCCGCGGCGTGCTCGGCGACGACCTCTTCGCCCGCGCCGGCGAGAGCACGCGCTTCGCCCAACCCGCGATCTTCCTCGCCAGCCTCGCCGGCTGGCGCTCGCTCGAGGATCCGCGACCGCTGGCGTTCGCCGGGCACTCGCTCGGCGAGCTCTCGGCCCTGGCGGCCGCCGGCGTGCTCGACGACCACGACGCACTCGAGCTCGTGATGCTCCGTGGCGAGCTGATGGCCCAAGCCGCCGACCGGGCCCGCGACGGCGGCATGCTCGCGGTGCTGAAGGCGACCGTCGAGCAGGCACAGCAGCTCGCCGACGCGCACGGCGTCACGCTTGCGAACGACAACGCCCCGGGTCAGGTCGTTCTCTCGGGCCGGGCGAGCCTGCTGGCGCAGGCGGCCCTCGCCGCCCGCGAGATGCGGGTGCGGGCGATCGTGCTCGACGTCGCCGGTGCCTTCCATTCGCCCGACATGGCGTCGGCCTGCCCGCAGTTCCGGCGCGCGCTCGGCCGCGCGAGCATCCGCGAGACGAGCGCGGTCGTGATCAGCGGTGTAACCGCGCGTCCATTCGAGGACGTCCGCGGTCAGCTGGCCGCGGCGTTGACGCGACCCGTTCGCTGGCGCGAGGCGATGTCCGCGCTGCACGCCGCCGGGGCCGAGGCGTTCGTCGACGTCGGCCCCGACCAGGTCCTGGCCAAGCTCGTGCCCCGCAACCTGCCCGACTTCAAGGGCATCACGATCGCAGAGCTCCATGGCGTCCCCGCCTGAGGTCGCCGTCGCCGCCCCGGCGCCGGCCACCCCGGCGCCGCGCCTGCGCCACGCCGGCATCGTCGGCCTGGGCACGGCGCTGCCGCCGCGCGTTGTCGACAACGCCGAGGTGGGCGCCGTGATCGGCGTCGATGACGCCTGGATCTTTCGCCGGACCGGCATCCGCGAGCGGCGGTACGCCGCGCCGGAGACGAAGCTCGTCGAGCTGGCGACGGCGGCCGGACGCGCAGCGATCGACGACTCGCCGGTGAGTGCCGCGGAGATCGACCTGATCGTTGTGGCGACGCTGTCGCATGAGCTGTCGACGCCGAACGCCGCACCGCTGATCGCCTACGCGCTCGGCGCGACGCGAGCCGGCGGCTTCGACCTCGGCTGCGCCTGCACCGGCTTCGTCGCCGGGCTGGCGACGGCGAGCGCGTGGATCGAGTGCGGCCGGGCGAACACCGCGCTGATCATCGGCGCCGAGCTGATGTCGCGCTACACCGACCCCTCGGACCGCCGCACGGCCGCGCTGTTCGGCGACGGCGCCGGGGCCGTCGTGATCACCGAGGGCGGGGTCGGGGCGATCGGGCCGATCGTGCTCGGCGCCGACGGCTCGTGCGGCGAGATGATCACGAGCAACCCGGAGACCGGCGCCATCATCATGGACGGCCACGAGACGTTCAAGCAGGCCGTCGGCCGGCTCGCGACATCCTCGACCCAGGCGTGCGCGGCTGCGGGCGTGACGCTCGAGGACATCGACCTGTTCGTCTACCACCAGGCCAACGGCCGCATCACCACGGCGCTCGGCGAGCGCCTCGGGCTCGACCCGGCGAAGGTCGTCGACTGCATCGGCGGGCTCGGCAACACTTCGGCCGCGAGCATCCCGCTGGCGCTCGGATACGCCCGCGCCGAGGGCCGGCTGCCGGCCGGCAGCCGCGTGCTGCTGGCCGCCGTCGGCGCCGGCTTCACCTGGGGCGCCGTCGTCGTCGAGTGGGGCGCGGGAGCGTGAGCACGACACGGCCGGTTGACGGCTGCGCGCTCGTCACGGGCGGGGCCCGCGGGATCGGCGCCGCGACGGCGCTGGCGCTGGCCGCCGACGGCTGGCCCGTGGTCGTCAACTACCGCAGCGACGAGTCCGCGGCGCAGCGTACCGTCGCAGCGATCGAGACCGCGGGCGGGCGGGCCGTGTCCGTCGCCGGCGACGTGGCGCAGGGGCCGTCCGAGCTGCTGGCCGACGCCGAGCGAGCGCTCGGTCCGGTGCTCGCGCTCGTCAACAACGCGGGCGTGCGCGCTGACAACCTCGCCCTGTCGATCTCCGACGAGGACTGGGACACCGTCATCCAGACGAACCTGACGGCCGCCTTCCATCTCACCCGCGGCGCGCTGCGAACGATGATCCGGGCGCGCTTCGGCCGCGTGATCAGCATCGCGTCGATCGTCGGGCTGCGGGCCAACGCCGGTCAGGCCAACTACGCCGCGTCGAAGGCCGGGTTGATCGCGATGAGCAACACCGTGGCCGTCGAGGTCGCTCGCCGCGGCGTGACGGTCAACACCGTCGCCCCCGGGTTCATCGCGACCGAGATGACGGTTGACGTTTCCGAGGACGTGATCAAGTCGGTGCCCGCCCGCCGGGCGGGAAGCCCCGAGGAGGTCGCCGCCTGCGTGCGCTTCCTCGCCTCGGATGCCGCCAGCTACGTGACCGCCAGCACCGTCTACGTCGACGGAGGGTTGGCGGCATGACCAATCAACAGAAGGAGTCGCCCGTGTCAGAGACAGTCACCGCCGAGCAGGTCGAGCAGGTCGTGCGCGAGTCGCTCGAGAGCTTCGGCGCCGAGCCCGACGAGATCAACCGCGAAGCGTCCCTGACGGGGCTCGACATCGACTCGCTCGACCTGGCTGAGCTGTCGCAGATCGTCGAGGAGAAGTTCGGCGTGAACCTCACCAGCAGCGACGTCAAGGCGATCGTCACCGTCGGCGACGCCGTCGATCTGATCGTCGAGCGTGCATAGTGACCCACCTGCGAGCCCGACTTCCGGGGGCTGGGCGATGACGGACGTCGTCATCACCGGGATGGGCGCCGTGACGCCGCTGGGCGTCGGGGCACGCGCGCTGCACGAGCGCTGGACGGCCGGCGTCTGCGGGGTGCGCGACGGCGAGGCGCCGTGCGCCGAGTTCGAGCCGACCGACTTCCTCTCGCGCAAGGAGGCGCGGCGCGCCGATCGCTGCACGCAGTTGGCGATCGCCGCTTGTGAGGAGGCGCTCCGCGACGCCGGCTGGGACGACGGGCTTCCTTACGACCCGCGCCGGATCGGCTGCATCATCGGCACGGGGATCGGGGGCATCGGCACGCTCGAGCACAACCACACGCTGCTCGAGCGCGACGGGGCGAAGGCGGTGTCGCCGCTGGCGGTGCCGCTGATGATGAGCAACGCCCCGGCCGCGGCGCTGAGCATGCGCCACGACCTGCGCGGCCACGTATACGGCATCGTCTCGGCCTGCGCGGCCGGTGCCCACGCGATCGGCTCGGCGGTCCGGGCGATCCAGGCGGGCGACGCGATCGCGGTCGTGACCGGCGGCGCCGAGGCGGCGCTGACGCCGCTGTCGAAGGCCGCCTTCGCGGCACTCGACGCGACGTCGACGAGCGGCGTGTCGCGGCCGTTCGACATCCGCCGCGACGGCTTCGTGATGGGCGAGGGCGCCGGCGTGCTGGTACTCGAGGACGGCGACGCGGCGCGCTCCCGCGGGGCGCGGATCCTCGGCACGGTCCGCGGCTACGGCGCGACGTCGGACGCCTTCCACATCACCGCCCCGCACGAGCGCGGAGAGGGCGCGCTGGCAGCGATCGAGGCCGCCCTGCGCGACGCCGGGCTCGGCGTCGGCGAGATCGACTACGTCAACGCCCACGGCACGTCGACGCCACTCAACGACCGGGCCGAGACGCTCGCGATCAAGTCCGCCTTCGGCGACTACGCCGCCGGCCTTCCCGTGTCGTCGACGAAGTCGGCGATCGGCCATCTGCTCGGCGCGGCCGGCGCCGTCGAGGCCGTCGCGACGCTCTTGGCGCTGCGCGACCGGATCGCCCCGCCGACACTCGGCTGGGAGGAGCGCGACCCGGACCTCGACCTCGACTACGTGCCCGGGGCGGCCCGGCCGTTCGAGGTGCCGGACGGGCGTAACGCGACGGCGATCTCGAACTCGTTCGGCTTCGGTGGGCACAACGTCGTCCTATGTCTGGAGGCAGCATGAGCCTGAAGCTCGCCCCGCGTCCCGATGAGCGCCTCACCGCGCTCGAGCGCCTTGAGGTCCTCTGCGACCCGGGCTCGATCAGCCTGATCCGCACCGACGTGCGCTCCCGGCGCATGGGCGAGAAGGCGCGTGCCGGCGACGGGGTGCTCGGCGGCAGCGGCCGGGTCGACGGCCGGCCGATCTTCTGCTTCGCGCAGGACGCGTCGTTCGTCGGCGGCTCGCTCGGCCAGGCCCACGCCGACACCGTCGTCCAGGTGCTCCAGCGGGCCGGGCGGGCGGAGGTTCCCGTGATCGGCTTCATCGAGTCGGGCGGGGCGCGCATGCAGGAGGGCCTCGCCGCGCTCGGCGGCTACGGACGGATCTTCCGCGAGCACGTCGCCCTGTCGGGCCGCGTGCCGCAGATCTCGGTCATCTGCGGGCCGTCCGCCGGCGGCGGCTCCTACGCGCCGGCGCTCACCGACTTCGTGAT
>CAVUMZ010000014.1:0-102530 GCA_963742705.1 uncultured Solirubrobacterales bacterium
GCCTGTACGACGACGGGCATGGAAGTGACTACGAATGCACCGGCGACGCCGCCGCCTACGTGCTCGGCGCGTTGGACGACCACGAGGTCGGGCCGTTCCTCCGACACCTGGGCACCTGCGCGATCTGCCGCGACGAGGTCGCCTCGCTCCAGGTCGTGGCCGACATGCTGCCGGCGTCGGTCACGCCGGTGGCGCCGCCCCGCGCCCTGCGCAAGCGCGTCCTGTCCACCGTCTACGCCGAGGCCGAGCTGTTCCAGGCGGCGACCGCGCGCCCGGCCCCGGTGCGCCCGAACCGGGTCTGGCGCCCGGTCCCGCGCGGCTTCCAGGCGCTTGCTGCGGCGGCGCTGGTGGCCGCCGGCATCGCCGTCGGCGTCGTCGCGCTCGGCAACCCGGGGACGACGCCGAGCGCGCGCGTCATCACGGCCAGCACGACGCTGCCCGGGACGACGGCGGTGCTGCGCGTGGCCTCCAGCCGGACCGAGCTCGACGTCGCGAACCTGCCGGCCGCGGCGACCGGCCGTGTGTACGAGGTCTGGATCCAGCGCAGCGGCGAGCCGCACCCGACGAATGCGCTGTTCACGCCGACTTCCGGCGGCAGCGCCACGGTCGCGGTGCCGGGTGACCTGCACGGCGCCGACGCGGTCCTCGTGACCGACGAGCCGAGCGGCGGGAGCCTCGCCCCGACGCGGGCGCCCTTGATCAAAGCCTCGCTAGAGTAGGGGCTCGCCGGACGGCGCTGGTAGCGTCCGCCGCCGGATGGAGACCTGCTACCGCCACTCCTCGCGCGAGACCGGGGTCTCCTGCTCGAACTGCGGCCGACCGATCTGCACCGACTGCATGACGACGACCCCGGTCGGGATGCGCTGCCCCGAGTGCGCCCGGGCGAAGACTCCGGTGCGGACGATGCGCAACATCGCTGCCGGCGGGATCGACGCGACCCGGGCGCTGATCGCGATCAACGTGGTCGCCTTTCTGGCCAGCGGCAGCTACTCCATCAGCGGCAGCTCGGCCGGGACGCTCGTCACTCACGGCGGGCTGTCGGCGCTCAGCATCTCGCAGGACCACGAGTACTGGCGCCTGCTGACCGCCGGCTTCCTGCACGAGAACCTCTTCCACATCGGCTTCAACATGTACATCCTCTACGTTCTCGGCCAGATGCTCGAGCCGGCGATCGGCCGCGTCAAGTTCGTCGTGATCTACCTCGTCTCCCTGCTCGCCGGCTCGTGCGGCGCGCTGATCGGCGTGGCGTCGACAACGGTCACGATCGGCGCGTCGGGCGCCGTCTTCGGCCTGATGGGCGCGGCCGTGATCGAGCTCCGGGCGCGCGGGATCGACCCGATGACGAGCGGCATCCCGATGCTGATCTTCCTCAACCTCGGCCTGAGCGTCCTCTTCGCCGGGCAGATCTCGATCGGCGGGCACGTCGGCGGGCTGATCGGGGGCACTATCGCCGCGCTGGTGCTCGGCGCCGCCGACCGGCAGCGCCGCCGGGCGCTCGGTCTCGTTGGCTGCCTGGTCCTGGCGGTGGCCTCGGTCGGCGGTGCGATCGCCGTCGCCGACGCCGCCGCGCCCCCGCCGCACCCGGTCGAGTTCATTCCGGCGCCCTGACCGGGGCGGCCAGCAGCTCGTCGTAGAGCGCCTGCACGCCGGCGAGGAGCCGCGCCGGGGCAAAACGCGCGTTGACGTCGGCGGCGGCCGCCGCCCCGAGGCGGGGGCCGAGCGTCCGGTCGTCGGCGAGTCGGCCCAGCGCTCGCGCCAGCGCCGCCGGGTCGCCGGGCGCGACGAGCAGGCCCGTCTCGCCGTCGCGGACGATCTCCGGCAGGCCGCCGTGCCGGCTGGCGACGACGCAGCAGCCGGCGGCCGCGGCCTCGAGCGCGGCGTTCGGCAGCGGATCGGGCCGGGTCGACGGGACGACGACGACGTCGGCGGCGGCATACAGCGGGCGCGGGTCGGCGACGAAGCCGGCGAAGCGCACCCGCGTGCCGATCCCGAGCTCGCCGACGAGGTCCCGCAGCGCCGTCTCGTGGCGCTCCTGGCCGGGCCAGGCGTCGCCGGCGACGACGGCGACGGCCGCGGGAACGCCGGCGATCGCCCGCAGGAGCACGTCCTGGCCCTTCCAGGAGGAGATTCTTCCGAGCACGAGGCACACGAGCGGCCGTCCCGCCTGGGGCGGGGCCCGCTGGTCGGCGGCCACGCTTGGTCCGTCGGGCAGGGCGAGCCCGTCGAGGATGACGCGGGCGCGAGTGTCGCCGGGTGCGAACTGGGCGCGGACGGCGGCCGAGACGCAGGGCAGCGCGGCGGCGGTGCGCAGCAGCGCCCGGTACGCCGGCCAGGCCGCCTCGGTGTAGATCTCGCGCACGTGCCAGACGTGGGGGACCCCTGCCCGCCGGGCGGCCATGGCCCCGGAGAGGGTGACCGAGGTGTTCGAATGCACGAGCGCCGCGCCGGCGCTCCGCCCGAGGTCGCTGGTCGCCGCCAGGGATCGCGCGACCCCCGCCAGGCCGGCCGGGGAGAGCTCGGCCCGGCGCAGCACGGCGAGCGGTGCGACGCGCGTCTGCACGCCGGCGGCGCGCAGCTCGGCGACGAGCGGACCGTCGGTGGCCAGCACGACGTGCGCCCGGTAGCGCTTCGGGTCGAGCCCGCCCGCGATCAGCGCGAGCTGCCGGTCGGCACCGTAGCCGCCGGCCGAGGAGTGGACGAGGAGGACCGTGCGCGGCGGCGTCATCCGGCGGCGCTGAGGTCCACCTCGAGCGCCTCGGCCGCCGGCGGCGGCACGCGGTCCGGGTGGAGGATGCGGGCGAGGAGCTCCAGCCCGTCGACGAGCCGGGGACCCGGACGCGAGAAGTAGGCCGCGGCGTCGACGGCGACGACGCGCGGGGCGCCGAGTCCGCGCAGCTGCCCCCCGAAGGCGAGCGCCTCGGCGTGGGCGCGCGGGGCGTCGTAGCCGCACGGCATCGCGACGACGACCTCCGGCGCCGACGCCGCCAGGTCCTCCCAGGTCGCGGTCGCCGACGGCTCGCCGATCCCGCCGAGGACGTCCTCCCCGCCGGCGAGCTCGATCAGCTGCGGCGTCCAGTGACCGGCGACGAAAACCGGGTCGAACCACTCGATCGCCGCGACGCGCGGGCGCGGCGCCCCGCGGACGGCGAGCCTGACACGGTCGATCCGCCCGGCGGTCCGGGCGATCAGGGCGACGCCGGCGTCGCGGCGGTCGGTCGCCTGGGCGATCGTCCGCACGTCGCCCAGGGTCTCCCCGAGCGTGTGCGGGTCCAACGCGATCACGCGTGGCGGTCGCGGCATGCGCGCTGCGAGGTCGGCGACGTCAGCAAAGGAAACGGCGCAGACCGCACACAACGCCTGGGTGACGATGAGGTCGGGCGCGAGGCGTTCGAGCAGCCCCTGGTCGAGCTCGTAGATGCTCTCGCCGGCTGCGGTCCGCGCGCGTACGGCGGCGTCGATCTCCCCGCTCGAGAGTCCGGGCGGGAGGACGTCGCGCGTCACCCGGGGGAGCCTCAGGGCGCGCGGCGGATGGTCGCACTCGTGGGTGACCGCGATAACCTCGTCTCCGAGGCCGAGCGCGAACAGCAGCTCGGTCGCGTGTGGCACGAGGCTGACGATTCGCATCCGGCAACTGTATGGAACCCCTCACCGACGAGCAGATCGACAAGCGCCTCAGAGGCGACCTGGCGGCTTGGTCGCACGCCGACGGGGCGCTCGTGCGCGACGTGAAGTGCAGGGACTTCGCCGCGGCGATCGCGCTCGTCAACGCCGTGGCTGCCGTGGCCGAGGAGTGCAACCACCACCCGGACATCCTGGTCCACGGTTGGAACGGTCTGCGCCTGACGCTGTCGACCCATTCCGCCGGTGGTCTGACCGCCGCGGACCTCGCGCTCGCGGAGCGTCTTGACGGGCTGCTACGGTAGCTCTCGCAGCGCCCTCAATGAACGACGAACCTCCGCGAAGTATCTCGGGCACGAGCGTGCCGCCAAGCAGCTGCACCGGTAGCTCGGACGCGGGCCGGGGTCGGCGATGAGCGCGCTCTACATCGCGGTCTCGCTGGTGCTCGTGGGCATGAACGCCTTCTTCGTCGTCGCCGAGTACTCGCTCGTGCGGGCCGAGCGCTCGCGCCTGGAAGCCGCGCGCGACGCCGGACAGCGCGGGGCGGCGCTGGCGCTGTCGCAGCTCGAGCGGATCAACGAGTACATCTCGACCTGCCAGGTGGGGATCACGATGGCGTCGATCGGCATCGGCGCGCTCGGCGAGCCGTCGATCTCGCACGCGCTCGAGCCGCTGCTGGGTGGGGCGGCGCACGAGACGGCCGTCGTGATCGCCGGCGTCCTGGCGTACCTGCTGATCACGAGCGTCCAGATCGTCGGCGGGGAGATCGTGCCCAAGCTGTACGCGATCGACCGGGCCGAGGGCGTGGCCCGGCGCGTGGCCCGGCCGCTCCAGTGGTCGCGCGTGGCGTTCAACCCGTTCGTCGTCGTGCTCAGCGCCGTCTCCAACCGCGTGCTGCGGTTGATGGGGGTCGATCCGGGC
Organism: uncultured Solirubrobacterales bacterium; assembly: GCA_963742705.1. Classification (GTDB taxonomy): domain Bacteria; phylum Actinomycetota; class Thermoleophilia; order Solirubrobacterales; family Solirubrobacteraceae; genus Palsa-513. Next base: position 4,540 of record CAVUMZ010000014.1, read on the forward strand.
ATCCGAGCCGACCGCGGCGGGTCGCCCGAGGACCTCAAGCGGCTGATCCGCGAGTCCTACGCCGGCGGCCAGCTCGAGGCCAACGAGGCGACGATGCTCTCCGGCGTCTTCCACCTCCACGAGCAGGAGGCACGCCAGGTGATGACGCCGATCCCGGCGGTCGTCACGGTCGACGTATCCGAGGACGTCGAGACCGCGCTGCGGCGCTGCATATCCACCGGCCACACCCGGCTGGTGGTCACCGAGGACGACAACCAGGACCGCATCCGCGGGATGGTCCACTCCAACTCCCTGGCCCGGATGCTGATGGCCGAGGGTCCGACGGCGTCGATCGAGACGCTGATTCGCGACGCGCCGATCGTGCCCGAGACGAAGCCGCTCGACGATCTGCTGGCCGACCTCCAGCGGCAGCGGACGTCGCTGGCGATCGTCGTCGACGAGTACGGCCGGGTCGCGGGGATCGTCACCGTCGAGGACATCGTCGAGGAGGTGGTCGGGGAGATCACCGACGAGACCGACCCGGCCGCCGGCGACATCCGGCGCCTGGCCAACGGCGACTGGTTCGTGCGCGGGCACGTCGCGGTGAGCGACCTCGTCGACCACGGGATCGAGCTGCCGGCCGACAGCGACGCCTACAACTCGGTCGGCGGTCTCGTCTTCAACGACCTCGGCCGGCTGCCCAAGCGCGGCGACAAGATCGACGTCAACGGGTTCGAGCTCCGGGTCGAGTCGGTGCGGGAGAACCGCATCACGACGGTGCGGATCCGCGAGCGGCGGCGCGGACACGTCGGCGCCGCCGCGGCCGCCCCGGCCTCCTGAGCGCCCGGGGACGCCTACGTTGGGCCGCGACGGCCCGTTAACGGGCTGACGCCCCGGGGGTGCGGGGCGTCAGCGGTGCTACTGGGAGGAGGTGCGGTTGCGAGGTATGTGTCGCACGAGCAGTATGCGACGGCACTCTCAAGCGCAGGCTAAGAAGTTCCAAAGCCTGCTTAAAGATCGCCCCGCCGGCTCAGGAGTAGTCGTGAAAGCCGCGTTTGGTCTTGCGTCCGAGGGCGCCGTCGGCGATCAGCTCGCGCACCCGGGCCGGCACTTCGACCTCGATCGTCTCGCCGATCGCCAGCGAGACGTCCAGCCCGACGAGGTCGAGCAGGGCGAGCGGACCCATCGGATGCCCGGCGCCGAGGCGCATGCACTCGTCGATGTCGGCGGCCGGCATGCCCGTGCGCTCGAGCAGGCGGACAGCCTCGAACAGAAACGGGAAGAGGAGGCGATTGACGACGAAGCCCGCGACGTCGGGCACCTCGACCGCCGTCTTGCCGAGCTGCTCGCAGAGGGCGTGGGCGCGCGCCCGGGTCTCGGCGCTGGCCGCGGCCGGGAAGACGAGCTCGACGAGCGCCATCTTCGTCACCGGGTTGAAGACGTGCAGGCCGCAGAAACGCTCGGGGCGGCTGCTGGCGGCGGCGAGCTGGCCGATCGACAGCGACGAGGTGGTCGAGGCGATGATGGTGTCGTCGGCGGCGATTGCGCCCGCTTCGGAGAGGATCGCCGCCTTGGCGGTGAACGACTCGGCGATCGCCTCGACGATGAAGGTGACCTCGGCGAGCTCGGTGAGGTCGGTGACGATGCGGACGTTGTCCGGCTGCGCGTCGGGCATGCGCCGTGTGAAACGGTCGATCGTCTCCCGGGCCCGGGCGGCCGATGCGTCCGAGCGGGCGCAGAGGACGACCGACGTCGCGGTGGAGCCGACCGCGGCCACGCCGCAGGCGATCGCCCCGCTGCCCAGAACCCCGAGCTTCTCGCCGCCGTCCATCCCGCCGGTAGATTACGAGACATCGACCGAGCGCGAGCAACACGCCGATGAGACAGCCCGAAGGACGCGAGGCCGTGATCGTCGCGGCGGTGCGCACGCCGATCGGACGGGGCCATGCGGAGAAGGGCTACTACCGGGATGTGCATCCCAACCGGCTGCTCGGAGCCTGCTACCAGGCGGTGCTCGACCGGGCCGGCATCGACCCGGCCGAGGTGGAGGACGTGATCGCCGGCTGCGTCCAGCAGTTCGGCGAGCAGGGCATCAACATCGCCCGCAATGCCTGGCTCGAGCAGGGCCTGCCGATCGAGGCGGCGGCGACGACGATCGACCGCCAGTGCGGCTCGGCGCAGCAGGCCGTGAACTTCGCCGCTGCGCTGATCGCGACCGGGGTCCACGACGTGATCGTCGCCGGCGGGGTCGAGCACATGGGCCACCTGCCGTTTGCGGCGATGGTGCGCACGCAGGAGGAGTACGGCCACGCCTTCACGCCGCAGCTGCTCGCCCGCCACGACATCGTCGGCCAGGGCCTGGGGGCCGAGCTGATCGCCCAGGAACGGGAGATCGGCCGGCCCGAGCTCGACCAGCTCGCGCTCCGCTCCCACCGCCTCGCGGCGCAGGCCACCGACGAGGGCCGCTTCGAGCGCGAGGTCGTGCCGATGGAGGCCGCCGGGGGCGGGGTCGTCGTCGCCGACCAGGGGATCCGGCCCGGCACGACGCTCGAGGCGCTGGCGGCGCTGAAGCCGGTCTTCAAGCCAGACGGGCGGATCACCGCGGGCAACGCCTCACAGATCTCCGACGGGGCCGCCGCGGTCCTGCTGATGTCGGCCGAGCGGGCGCGAGAGCTCGGAATCCCCGCCCGGGCCCGCATCCTCGACCAGACGACCGTGGGCTGCGACCCGGTGAAGATGCTCGAGGGGCCGATCCCGGCCACGGCGAAGTTGCTGCGCCGGCAGGGGATGTCGATCGACGACATCGACCTCGTCGAGATCAACGAGGCGTTCGCGCCGGTCGTCGCCGCCTGGCAGCGCGAGCACCACGCCGACATGGAGCGGGTCAACGTCAACGGCGGAGCGATCGCGCTCGGCCATCCGCTCGGGTCGACCGGGGCGCGCCTGATCACGACGCTGCTGCACGAGCTCGAGCGCAGCGACGGGGAGATCGGCCTGGTGACGATGTGCTGTGGCGGCGGGCTCGGCACCGGCACCCTGATCCAGCGCGTGTGAGGCGGGCTAGCCCCAGCTGAAGCCAACGGGGGCGGGGCTCGGGTCGAGCGGGCTCGCCGGCAGCCCGTCGGGGGCGACCGGGAGGTTGTACCCGGTCGGGGCGATGTCGTTCGGCGTGTCGGGGTGAAACAGCGAGGCGAGGTACTGGATGTGGCCGCGGCCGGGGCCGAGCTCGAACTGGCCGCCGCCGTAGTTGCCGATCCCGCGCTGGGCGCAGTAGTCATAGGCGTCGAGGACACGCCGCAGGCCGCCGAGGCGCGACGGCTTGATGTTGACCATCCGCGGGGGGAACGGCCGGGCCACGATGTCGGCGATGGCGTGGATCGGCTCGTCCCACGTGATCCGGTCGCGGTGCGGGGCCAGCACGGCGTCGGTCTCCGGCGTCAACGCCGGGTCCTCGATCCAGGCGTCGGGAAACGCCTCGGCGACCCGACGGTAGAGGTCGGGGTCGGGCGGGTTGTCGACGACCGAGCCGACGTACAGGCCCTTGAGGTCGACCGAGTCCACGGCGTGGGTCGCGACGAGCTCGGCGATCAGCTCGTCGGTCCACGAGGCGGTCGGATCGAGTTTGAAACGCAGCGTCGGGTAGCGGTCGAGCCGGTCGCGCAGCGGCGCGGTGCTCGCCGGCTCGCCAAGGCGCAGGGAGACGACGAAGCGCACCGGCTGGGGTTCACGCTCGAGCGCCGCGTGGAGCGAGAGGTCGCTCTGGCGCAGGGCGAGGTCGAGTCCGGCCGAATGGAACGTCCAGCGGCGGTAGAGCCGCGAGACCTCGCGCTGCGGCGGCGTGGGGAACAGGTCGAGCGTGTCGACGTGCTCGCAGAACGAGGCGAGCGTCCAGTCGCCGGCGAGCGGGGTGACCGGCCCGGCGTTTTGGAGGGCCTCCTGGTCGACGGCGTCGTAGGCGACGTCCTCGCCCAGGCCGACCTGGCCGGCGCCGTGGAGGGCGACGACGGTCGACTTGCGCTCGAAGTCGCTCGACACCTTGGCGAGAAGGCCGTCGAGGGCGTAGCCGTCCACCTTGAGCGGAAGGTCGGCGAGCTTCGACCAGCTGCTCACGGCGTCGCCTCCCGGGTCGCCGCGGCCGGCGTCGCCTCGAGCCGGGCGACGAGCTCGTCGAGGCGGAGCTCCTCGAGTCCACGACCGACCGCCTCGAGCTCCCGCGCGCAGAACTCGATCAGCGCCCGGCCCTCGACGACCAGCGCGAGCGTCTCGCGCAGGCCGGCCTGGCCGCCGTCGAGGCGGCGGATGATCTGCTCGACCCGTCCGAGGGCGCTCTCGTAGGTCTGCGGCTCGCCCGCCGCTGGCGGGGTGCTCACGGGTCCGTCACCCGGGCCGCGACTTGACCGTCGGCGAAGCGCAGGCGTAGATCGCCGGCCCGGCGGGCGGCGTCGGCCGTGGCGATCGGTCCGGTCGACCCCTCGACCATCGCGTAGCCGCGTTCGAGCGTCCGCTGCGGGTCGTGAGCCGACAGCGCCAGCGCCAGGCGCTCGAGGTCGCCGGGTCGCCGCCCGGCGCAGTCGAGCGCGGCCGCCTGGGCCGTGCGGGTGACGGCCTGGGCCCGCGCCGTGTTGCCGAGGTGCTCGGTCGCCAGGCGCCGCCGCGAGCTGGCGCGCAGCTCGCGCAGGCGCTGATGGAGGGTGACGCGGTGGCGGGCGACGTGCTCGGCCGGAGCGCGCGAGAGCGCGGCGAGCGCGCGCGCCCGGGTCAGCAGCGCACCCCGGCCGTGGCCGGCCAGGCGGCCGGCCAGCGCGCACAGGGTCCGGCGAGCGTCGCCGCAGTGCACCGGTACCGCGGCCTCGGCGGCATGGGTCGGGGTCGAGCAGGTCGCGGCGGCGACGTCGTCGAGCAGCGTCCGGTCGCCATGGTGGCCGACCGAGGCGATCACCGGGACGGGCAGCAGCGCGACGGTGCGGCAGAGCGTTTCGTCGCAGAACGCCATCAGGTCGACGAGCGACCCGCCGCCACGGGCGATGACGATCACGTCGACGCTGCCGAGGGCGGCGAGATCGCGCAGGGCGCCGGCGATCCGCGGGGCAGCGTGACGGTCCTGGACGGGCGCGAAGGCCCAGATCAGGCGGCCGGCCCAACCCCGGCGCTCGAGCCCGGCAAGGACGTCGGCCCGCGCCTTGCCGGCCTCGCCGCAGATCACGCCGATCGTTCGCGGCACGGCGCGCCGCGGCAGCCCCTTCTGCGGCTCGAGCAGGCCGTCGGCGGCCAGGCGCCGGCGCAGCTGTGCGACCTGGGCGAGCAGGTCGCCCTCGCCGGCGATCCGCAGGTCGGAGACGGCGAAGGAGAAGGCCGGCGACGAGGTCGCGCTCCCCGGGTAGTAGTCGCAGCCGCCGGAGACGACGACCCGAGACCCGTCGGCGAGCGCCGCGGCCCGCGGGCCGAGTCGGTCCCAGTCGGCGCGCCACATAGCGCAGGCGATCGCCCCGTCCGCGTCGCGCAGCTCGAAGTAGACGCGGGCGGAGGTCGACGGGCGGAGGTTGACGATCTCGCCGGTCAGCTGGATCCGGGCGAAGCTCCGCAGGCGCTCGCGCAGCCCGGCGACGTAGCGGCCCACCGGGTACGGACCCGGGAGCCGCGAGCCGGGGATCCCGGAGACGGGGGCGGGCGAGGGCGGTTGCGCCATCGCAGCGAGGGTATCGCCTGCCGGCTCGCCGCTCGTCACGCAGCCCGAGACGTCCGCGTGCATACGTCGGCGCGCGTACCGCTTCGGTCGCCCCGGCCGCGACGTCGGGGTATTCCTCGGACACAACCATTCAAGGAGGCTGACGTGCTCTTCACCATCGCCCTCATCCTGCTCATCATCGCCGTCCTCGGCGGAATCGTCATCCACCCGCTGCTCTTCCTCATCGCCATCCTGGCCATCGTGGCGCTCGTCAGCGGACGCGGCGGGCCCGCGGTCGGCGGGCGGGGTGGATTTCGTCGCCGGCCGATGCTCTGACCCGAGACGCACCCCGATCGTCGCACGCCAACGACCAGCCCGCCGACCGGCGGGCTGGTCGGCGCGACGCGGCCCCCCGGCGTGGGCGCGCACCGCGGCACCGGCACCGCAGCACGTCGGCGACCAGCCGTCAGGTCATCGCCGCGGCCAGCGGGGTGTCGCGGAGCTGCTCCGGTGGCGGCCCGTGCAGCAGCCATTCGCCTGACTCCCGCCGACTGACCGCCCCCGACCGCGCGAGCTCTCCCAGAGCCGAGGTGACCGACGGCCGGTGCGCGCCGACCAGGTCGGCCAGCCGCTGGTGGGAGAGCGGCAGGTCCACGAGGATGCCGTCCCGGCCGACCCGCCCCCATCGCTCGGCCACGTGCCACAGGGTCAGCAGGAGCCGGTCGTCGACCCGGGGATGATGGGCGATGGCCAGGGCCACCGCCAGGTGGTGAGCCCGCCGTGTCCCCCGGGCGAAGAGCTCGACCCCGAGTTCCGGCCATGGGGCGATCCGCGTGACCAGCCCGTGGTCGAGCACCGCGAGCCGGACCGGCTCGAGCACCGCCCAGCCAACCTCGGCTCGAACGTGCGACCCCTCGCCGTCCCAGCTCCACGGCCGAAGCACGTCCCCGGGACCGATCAGCTCGACGCATCGGCGACCGAGGACGTCGACCGCCCGGGACAGCAGGCCGTCGATCACCAGGAAGCCCCGGTGATGGATCTCGGGCTCAACCGACGCTCCGGCGTCCCAGACGCCGGGCGACAGACGTCGTACCCGGGCCAGCGCATCGCGTCGCGCCTGCTCCCGGGCGCCGGCGTCGAGCAGCGCCGCCAGGCCGTCGTCGGCGTCGACGATGCTCATGACCTCCCGATGCCCGGCCATCACCCGGCATCTTTACAGGGCCGGCCGGGCCGGGAATGGTCAGCCACCGGCGCGCTGGCCGCGGGCGGCCGGCCTTCGCCACCAGAACGCCGACCGCCTCGGAGTCCGAACGCCAGCCAGCGGGGCCGGGCTTCCGAGTCAGCCGCGCAGCGAGCGCATCGCCCGCTGGCCGTCCTGGGCCTCGCCGCCGCGGGTCTCGCCGTCGTAGCCGAGCTGCTCGAGGCGGCGGATCTCCGCCAGCCCGGCGGCGCGGGCCGGATGGTCGGGCGGGAGCGGGGCGATCAGCTTGAGGATGCGGTTGCGCAGCTGGAGGGCGAAGTGCGGCGTCGACGCGCCGCTGAGCTGGCGGATGTCCTCGAGCGTCACCTCGTGGGCCGGACTGCTGCGCTCTGGGGTCTCGGCTTCGCTCATTTGACCGGCAGGATCTCCAGCAGCTTGTCGATGTTCGTCTGGGCCGCGAGTGAGATGAGGCTTGCGTCGCCGACGAGCCAGGCGTGATTGTAGACCCCGTGCGCCGGGTCGCTGGCGTAGCCGGGCTGGATGTTGAGCAGGTAGGCGATGTCCGGCGGCGGCAGCTTCGGGCCGCTGCCGTCGACCAGCAGGAGCGCGCCGTAGGTGCCGCTGGCCGAGAGGGCGGCGGCCGCCGGGGCGGCGACCGGCTGCCGCGTGCTCGCGAAGACGACGCCGCGGCCGGCCAGGATCGGACCCCAGCCGAAGTCGCCGTCCTGGTACTGGGCGAAGTTCGCGGCGAGCGTCACCGGGTCGGCGCCGCGGATCCGCTTGACATGGCCGAGCTTGCGCAGCGCCCGGACCGCCGGGAGGCCGATCTCAGTGCCGGGACCGATCACGTAGATCCGCGGCTGCTGGAGGCGCCCGATCGCGTCGCGGGTCTCCGGCGGGACCGAGTCGCGGTTGACGAAGAGGATCGGATCGCCGCTCTTGGCCGCCCAGCCGGCCGCGGCCATCGCGAACTTCGGGTCGTCCACGTTCACGACCATGGCGCGGTTGTCGGCCGTCCCGCGGACGCTCGTCACATAGGCGGCGACGTTCGCCGCCAGCGCGGCCGGGTTGACGCCGGTGATGTTCACCTTGTGTGCGGCCGACGGACTCGCCGTGCTGCCGACGCGGATCACCCGCGACGGTTGCAGCCGTGAGTAGGCGGCGCTCCCGGCCGAGCTCATGCCGTGTCCGTTGGTGAGGATCAGCGGTGCCCGCACCGACGGGGCCATCAGCTCACTGGCGACGAGCGCCGCCCGCCAGTCGCCGGCATCGGCCAGGGCCACGGACCTCGGCCGCTGGCCGCCGCCGGGATAGACGGCGAGGGCGACCGCGGCCGACTCGGCGAGCGGGTCGGATGCGGCGATCCGGGTCGTGTTCTTGGTCGCCAACAGCGGGAAGCCGGCGACGAGCGGCGGCCCGCCGGCCCCGGCGCCGCTGATCGAGACCGACCCGGCCGCGCCGAGCTTGTCGACGATCACGATCGCCAGGAGGACGGCGATGATCGCCAGCAGGGCCAGCGACGTGCGCGTGCGCAGCGACGCCGGCACCGGCAGCCCGGCGATCTGGCGCAGCGGCGTGCGCTCGCGCAACGGCCGGCGCTCGCGTGGGGCTCGCGGCTCCCGGGCGCGCCGTCGCAGCCGCAGCCTGCCCGCGAGCCGCCGCTTGCGCTCCGGCGGGGACTGGGTGGGCTCGCTCGGCGTCGACTTGGCGCGGCGGATGCGCGGGAGCTTGGGGCGGCGCATGGGGGCGCACAATACGCGGCCGGGCCGGGTCGACGTTGCGCAAACCGCGCACCGCCACCGGGCCGACTATGGTTGCGCGTCGATGACCGAGGTCTCAGCCCGCAACCGCATCGCCATCGACGTCGACCGGACGCTGTGTTTCGGGTTCGGCGATTGTGTGGACACCGCACCGGCTGTGTTCGGCCTCGACGACGAGGACGTTGCGTATGTGATCGACCCGGATGGCGCCGACGTCGACATGATCGTCGAGGCATCCCAGAACTGCCCGGTCGACGCGATCGTCATCTGTGACGAGCACGGAGTCCAGATCTACCCGTAGGGCGTATGCGTGCAGGGATGCTCCCTGCACGAGATGTTGCGAATGTCCGCGTGCAGGGATGTTCCCTGCACGAGATGTTGCGATTCTGGTACGTTGCCGCCCGAACGCCGAGTCTTCAGCCCGAAGCTGGAGAACGGGGGACCCATGTAGTTGGGGCGAATCTCGCGGTGTTCGCGAGGAGCGCGGCTCTTTCCGCGCCAGCCCGTCAGCTAACCCCGCAGGCCGACGAAACAGGGAGCTGGGTGCTGCGCAGAGCGAGCTTTGCCGTCGTCACGGCTGCGTGTATGGCGCTGATCGGCGCCCCGGCGGCCATGGCCAAGAGCAAGGCCTCGTCGGGCGGAGCCGTCTACGTGCCCGTGAGCGCGCCCGCGCCCGCGCCCGCTGCGCCCGTCCCGCCCGCCGCCCCCGGGGCGCCGACGGTCCCGACGGCGACGATGCCGGCGGTCACCGGGGGCCAGGTCTACGGCGTGGTCGCGCCGGCCGTCCCGCCCGTGGTCGTGCCCGGAGTCGTCGCCAAGATCCTCCCCAACGGCTATGCCGCGGCGCCGGCCGGGGCTCCGCCCGCGGTCCAGGCGGCGATCTTCGCGGCCAACCAGATCGTCGGCCGGGCCTACGTGTACGGCGGCGGCCACCAGTCCTTCACCTCGGTCGGCTACGACTGCTCGGGCACCGTGTCGTTCGCTCTCCACGGCGGCGATCTGTTGGCGACGCCGATGGACTCGAGCGACTTCATGCGCTGGGGGGTCCGGGGTCCCGGCCAGTGGATCACGGTCTACACCAACCCGAGCCACGCCTACATGACGATCGCCGGCATCCGTCTCGACACGAGCACGGCCGGCGATCCGTCGGGCCTCTCCGGGCCCCGCTGGCGCCCGCTCGAGCGCTCGAGCAAGGGCTTCCACGCCCGCACCCTGCCTGGCCTATAGGCACCCGGTCGCGCCAGGCCGCCGGTCGGCTACGCTAGGCATTCCAAGCGACCAGGAGGATCAGATGCCCGGCCTGACCGGACGCATGTCTACGATCGTCAAGGCCAAGGTCTCGAAGCTGCTCGACCGCGCTGAGGACCCGGCGGAGACACTCGACTACAGCTACGAGAAGCAGCTGGAGTCGCTGCAGAACGTCAAGAAGGGCATTGCCGACATCGTCACGTCGAAGAAGCGCCTGCAGATGCAGGAGAAGACGATGCAGCAGCAGGTGGTCAAGCTCGACACCCAGGCCCGCCAGGCGATCGCCGCCGGCCAGGAGGATTTGGCCAAGGTCGCCCTCGAGCGCAAGCAGACGATCCAGGCCGAGCTCCAGGGCCTCGACACGTCGATCGCCGAGCTCGAAGCCCAGCAGGAGAAGCTGACCGACTCCGAGCGCAAGCTGCGCGCGAAGATCGAGGCCTTCCGCACCAAGAAGGAGGTCATCAAGGCGCAGTACTCCGCCGCCGAGGCCCAGGTGCGGATCTCCGAGGCCGCCACCGGCGTCGGCGAGCAGATGGCGGACGTCGGGCTCGCGATGCAGCGGGCGGTCGACAAGACCGAGAACATGCGGGCCCGGGCCAGCGCGGTCGAGGAGCTCGAGGCGGCCGGGACGTTCGACGACCTCACGGCCCTCGGCTCCGGCAAGGACGACATCGACCGTCAGCTCGAGCAGATCTCGAGCTCGAGTCAGGTCGACGACGAGCTGGCGAAGATGAAGGCCGAGCTCGGTTCCGGCCCGGCAACGCCGCCGCCGCCGCAGCTCGGCTCGCAGGCCGGCGACGCGTGATGATCGTCCGCATCTTCAGCGACGATCAGTACCGCGTCCCCGACACCGCCCTCGACCGGATGAACGAGCTCGACAACGCCTGCGTCGCCGCCGTCGAAGCCGGCGACGAGCCGCGCTTCCGCGCCTGCTATGACGAGCTGCTCGCGCTGGTGCGGACCGAGGGCGAGGCGCTCGCCGGCGACGACCTGAGCGGCTCCGACCTGATGCTCCCGCCGTCTGACATCTCGATGGACGAGGCGCGCGAGGAGTTCACCGGCGAGGGCCTGATCCCCGACTGAGCCGGGCCGCCGCGCCGCGATCCGGCGCAGGCGCGACGCCCGACGCACACGTGTTGTGCGCCCGCGGGCTCGGCCATCGAAGCCGGGGCGTCCAGCCCGGTAATCAATGCCTAAAGCCGGTGCGGCCCCTGCCCGATGGAGGGGTATGTCAGGTGCTCGGCCAAGCAGCCGCTCCCGCTTGGCCGCCGGTGCGCAGCCGGCGGTCGCGCGGTCGGTTGCGCTCGGTCCGCGCCCTCGGCTCAGGCTCACCCGTCCCGGGACGGCATGAGCATCCCATCTGCCGCGCGGTCATCCGCCCAGGTCCGGACTGCGCGGTCCGAACTGCCCCAGGAGGCAAGCCCCATGTCCCAGTCCGCCCCAGATCACCGGCGCCGGGGGCCTGTCCGCTTCGCGCGGCTCGCCCTCGTCGGCGCCCTGACCGCGACCGCTCTCGCGATCGTGCCTGCCGCGCAGGCCGACTCGCTGAGCAGCGCGCGCCATCACATCCGCGGCGCCGACGCCGCTCTTCACAACGTCGTCGCCGGCGTCACGAGCGGTTCGGTCAGCAGCTCGGTCGCCGCGCTCGAGGCCGAACTCGGCGCAGCCGGGAAGGACACGGCCAAGCTCGTCAAGCACGCGCACACGAACGTCGTCCGCGTGCACGCCGCGACCGCGCTGACGAAGCTCGCCGCCCAGGAGACGCGCGACGCGACCGCCCTGACTCCGATCGTCGGCGGCCTGACCGGCGGCCAGCAGGTCGACGTCGCCAGCCTCATCGCGTCGGTCACCCAAGGCCGCGAGCAGGCCCTGAGCATCGTCACCTCGCTGCTGGGCAAGCTCCCAGTCGACCTCCAGGGCCAGATCGCCGGTGTCGTCGCCCAGCTGTCTGACCTCGGCACGGGCCAGGTCGGCTCGCTCGCCGGGGCGATCTCCCCCGGCTCGGTCGCCTGCCCGGCGATCGACGCCGTGAGCCAGGTCGTCGCGAGCGTCCTCGCCTCGATCCCGGCCGATCTCAGCCGCGTCACGTCGATCCTCTCGTTCCTCCCCGACGGCGCCGCGACCCAGCTGACGTCGCTCGTGAGCGGCCTGCCGGACCAGCTGAACGCGCTGGTCGCCAACCTCAAGGCCGGCTTCGACTGCTCGGGCACGACCTCGGTCGCCGGCCTGAGCGGCCTGACCGGGCTGAGCGGCGTCACCGGCGGTGACCCGACGGCGATCGTCGGCTCCGTGCTGAACGCCGTCACCAGCCTCGTCCAGTCGATTCTCGGCAGCCTGCCGGTCGTCGGCTCGGGTCAGGGAAGCTCGCCGGTCGGCGGGGTCACCGGCCCGGTCGGCGGACTGCTCGGCCAGGTCACGAGCCTGGTCCCCGGTCTCGGCAGCCTCTTCGGCGGCGGGTCCGGCGGCCTCGGCGGACTGCTCGGCGGGATCCTCTAACCAGTCTGCGGCGCTCCCAACCAAGCTCCACGGACGCCTCGGCCGCTGCGGCCGGGGCGTCCGTGCGTCCCGTCCGGCCTCCTCAGAAGGGAATGCCCCAGAGCGGAAACCACCGCTCGATGTCGGCCTCGATCGGCAGCTCCCGGCCGACCTGCGCCTTGATCTGCAGCTCGCGCTCGGTCGCCCGGGCGCCGTCGCCGGCCGGCACGAACGGGTACCAGGACCCGCGCTTGTAGTTGTAGATGAAGTAGATCTTGCGGCCCTGGGCGCCGGTGAACGCGAACACGGCGCAGAGCACGCGCTCGCCGTAGCCGCCGGTCTCGAGCGCGGTCGACACGGCGTTGACGGCGACAACGAGATCCTCGAGCTCCGGGTCGCGGATGATCATCCAGCGGTAGCCGAAGGCGTCGTCGTAGCTCGAGACGGTCGCCCCGACCTCGCCCCCGGTGGCGCGGACGACCTCCTCCATGTCCCTGACGATCGACTCGAAGTCGCTCGTCGCCAGCGGCTGGAAGACGATCCCGGCCACCCCGGCGGCCGTGATCCCGTGCTCGCCCTCGAGCGTGACGTAGGCGGTCGACAGGGCGAACAGCCGGTCGGGCGCCGGGCCCTTGACCTTGCTGCGCCCGGTGAGGACGTCGCGCAGGCTCATCGTCCGCCCCGCTGGAGCTGGGTCTCGAGCCGTCCGAGCGCCGCCAGGCGCTGCTCGAGCGGCGGGTGGGTCGAGAACAGGTTGCCGACGCCGCGCTTGACGACCGGGGGGATGATGTAGAAGGCGGCCATCTCCTGGGGCGCCGCCCGCAGGTCCTGCTGGGGCACGCGCTTCATCGTCCCGTCGATCTTCACCAGGGCCGACGCCAGGGCGCTCGGCCGCCCGGTGATCACCGCTGCTCCGCGGTCGGCCGCGAACTCCCGGTAGCGCGAGAGCGCCTGCATGAGGACGAACGAGACGGCGTAGACGGCGATCGAGACGAGGATCACGACGAAGAACGAGTCGCCTTCGTCGTCGTCCCCGCCACCGCCGAAGAAGAAGCCGAACTGGACGATCATCGACGCGATCGATGCGAAGAACGCCGCCACGGTCATCACGACGACGTCGCGGTTGATCACGTGCGTCAGCTCGTGCGCCATCACCGCCTCGAGCTCCGCCGGCTCCAGCAGCCGCAGGATTCCGGTTGTCGCGCAGACGGTCGCCGTCTTCTGCGACCGGCCCATCGCGAACGCGTTCGGCATCGACGTGTCGACCACCGCCACCCGCGGCTTGGGCAGGTCGGCCTGGACGCACAACCGCTCGATCGTCGCGTGCAGCAGCGGCTCCTCCCGCGCGGTCACCTCCCGTGCCCCGGCGGCACGCAGGGCGAGCTTGTCGGAGGTGAACAGCTGCAGCAGGAAGAGCCCGGCGGCGACGATCGCCAGGGTCACCGCCCCGGCGCCCGCGGCGAACAGGACCGCGATCAGCACGGCGTAGACCAGGCCGAGCAGGAACATCGTTCCCAGCATCCGCGCCTGCAACCCAGTGTCACGGCCGAATGCCGGTCGCCTGCCGCTCATCGCGACATTGTCGCACCAGAAACTGCTCCAGAGGTAAATCCGGGGCGTCCACCACCCCGGCCGGGAATTGAGGAATTGGGGCTAAAGCCCGGGGGTCGCGCTGCCGATACGAGCACGTGATGCACTCGACGATGTCCCGCATTGCGTCCTGACCGGTCACTGATCCCCGGTCTCGGGGCGGCGGCCTCGCTCGTCGCCGCGGTCGCCTGCGCCTTCTTCGTCACCGCCGCCCTCGTCGCCTTCCACAGCTGGCCCCAGGTCGCGTCGACCAGCAACGCTCGCGCCCTCGTGGTCGCCGCCGACAGCCGCCGCGCCCGGGCCATCGTCGTCCATCCGGCGGCGCGCCCGGCCCGCCCGGCGACGCCGGCGGCCCCGGCGACGCCCAAGGCCCAGCCGGGGCAGACGGCGCTCGCCGCCAACATCGTGCACACCAGCCGGCCGCGCACCGTGGCCGCCGTGGCCCCGGTCCAGCAGACCTCGACCACCCAGACCCCGACGCCGCAGACGCACACCACGTCGACCCCGACCCCACGGCCCAACACCCTCGCCGGGACGACCCAGGTCACGGCGGGCAACGTCGGCGGTCTCGTCAACGGCCTCACCAACGGCCTGGCCAGCACGGTCGCCCCAGTCAGCCAGCCGCTGGCGACCACCGTACAGAACCTTGGCCAGACGGCCAGCAACGCGGTGATCGCGATCGGCGACAACCTCGCCCAGGTTCTGCTCGGCCTCGTCCCGTCGCAGTAGCCTTTCCGGGGTGGGGCGGACGTACGAAGGGATCGACGAGCGGCTGCGCCGCTGGATCGAGCAGCAGCCGCTGTTCTTCGTCGGCACGGCCCCGCGCGCCGACGACGGGCACGTCAACGTCTCGCCGAAGGGTCCGATCGACACGCTCAGGGTGCTCGACCCGCTGCGCGTCGCCTACCTCGACGTCGTCGGCAGCGGCGCCGAGACGATCGCCCACCTGCGCGAGAACGGGCGCATCGTGGTGATGTTCTGCGCGTTCGCCGGCCCGCCCCGGATCCTCCGCCTCCACGGCCGCGGCGTCGTTCACACGGCAGGTTCGGTCGACTTCGACCGGATCGTGGCCCAGGCCGCCTTCGCCGAGCCGGCCGTGCCGGCCGCCCGGCGCGCGGTGATCGACGTCTCGGTGACACGCGTGGCCGACTCGTGCGGCTACGGCGTGCCGCTGATGAGCTTCGAGGCGCACCGGCCGCATCAGGATGCCTGGGCTGAGAAGAAGGTCCGCGTCGGGGGCGATGAGGCCCTGCGCGACTACCAGCGCGAGCGCAATGCCACCAGCCTCGACGGGCTGCCGGCGGTGGAGCTGCGCTAAGGGCCCGAACGAGGATTCCCGAGGCTCCAGCCGCGCCCGGCCACTCCCCGGATGGGCCACCAATTTCCGTGCGAACCCTGAGGCGGGCCGGGCCCCGGCGGCCGATCCCGCGATAATCGCCGGCTGATGGCCACCGTCCAGTCCCTCTCCCACGTCTTCCCGCTCGGCAGCCGCGTCAACACGCGCGGCCGGCTCGAGGTCGGCGGGTGCGACACGATCGAGCTGGCACGCGAGTTCGGCACGCCGGCCTACGTCGTCGCCGAGAACGACCTGCGGGCGCGGGCGCGGGCCTACGTGCACGCCTTCCGCGCCGCCGGCCACGACGACTTCCAGGTGGCGTTCGCGGCGAAGGCGTTCCCGTGCACCGCGGTGATGGCGCTGTTCGCGCAGGAGGGGCTCGGGTGCGACGTCGCCTCCGACGGCGAGCTCCATCTCGCCCTGCGCGCCGGCTTGGACCCGGCCAGGCTCGTCTTCCACGGCAACGCCCGGTCCGACGCCGAGCTCGGTCGGGCGGTCGCCGCGGGTGTCGGGCTGATCGTGATCGACAACTTCGACGACATCGACCGGCTCGAACGGATCGGCGCCCGCCAGCGAGTGCTCGTGCGGGTCACGCCCGGGGTCGCCGGGGACACCCACGAGAAGATCTCGACCGGGCAGGCCGACTCGAAGTTCGGGCTCGGTCCGGCCGACGCGCGGGCGGCGATCGCGCGGATCGCCAACGTGCCGGGGCTCGACCTCGCCGGTCTGCATATGCACATCGGCTCGCAGCTGCTCGACCTCGCCCCGTTCCGCGCGGCGATGGAAGTGCTCGGCGGGCTCGGCACGTTCGAGGTCTACGACCTCGGCGGCGGCCTCGGCGTCGCCTACTCGCCCGACCAGGAGCCGCCGACGATCGAGGCGTTCGTCGGATCGCTCGTCGCCGCGGCCGGGGAGCTGTTCGGACCGGGGCGGCGACTGCTCGTCGAGCCGGGGCGGTCGCTGGTGGCCAACGCCGGGGTCACGCTCTACACGGTCATCAGCGTCAAGCGCAACGTCTCGACCTGGGTCGCCGTCGACGGCGGCATGTCCGACAACCTCCGGCCGATGCTCTACGGGTCGCACTACGAGGCCGAGATCGCCGACCGCCTCGGCGGCGAGACGGTGTGTCATGTGACGGGCAAGCACTGCGAGTCGGGCGACGTGATCGTCCGCGGGGCACGCCTGGACGACCCCCGCCCGGGCGACATCCTCGTCACCCCGGCGACTGGGGCCTACGGCCACGCGATGGCCAACAACTACAACGGCGTGCCCCGCCCGCCGGTCGTCTTCTGCCACGACGGCCAGGCCCGCGTCGTCGTTCGGCGCGAGACGCTCGACGACCTCCACGTCCGTGACGTCTGACGCGCCGGGCACGTTCGCCGTCGGCCTGCTCGGCCGGGGCACGGTCGGCGCGGCGTTCGAGCGGCTGCTGGCCGAGCGCGCCGACCGCATCGCCCAGCTGACCGGGCTGCGGCCGGTCTTGAGCGGCGTGCTCACGCGCAGCCTCGGCGACTTCGACGAGATCCTCGAGCGGTCGGATCTGATCGTCGAGCTGATCGGCGGGATCGACCCGGCCCGGTCGTACGTGTCGCGCGCCCTGCGCGGCGGGCGCCACGTCGTCACTGCCAACAAGCAGCTGCTCTCCCAGCACGGCGAGGAGCTCTGGGCGCTCGCGCGCGAGCACGACGTACGCCTCGGGTTCGAGGCCGCGGTCGCCGGTGTCGTCCCGGTTATCCGCGTGCTGGCCGAGTCGCTGGCCGGGGCCGACGTCCAGCGGATCCACGGCATCGTCAACGGGACGACCAACTTCATCCTCAGCGAGATGACCCGCGCCGGGATGACCTACGGCGAGGCCCTGGCCGAGGCGCAGCGGCTGGGCTACGCCGAGGCCGACCCGTCCGAGGACGTCGGCGGCAAGGACGCCGCCGCCAAGATGGCGATCCTCGCCCGGCTCGCCTTCGGGGCGCCGGTCCACCTCGACCAGGTCCGCTACGAGGGGATCGAGGAGATCACCGTGGACGACATCGCCTACGCCCGCGACTTCGGCCTGGGGCTGAAGCTGATCGGTACGGCCGAGCGGCTCGACGGCGGCATCTCCGTCCGCGTGCATCCGGCGTTTCTCTACGCCGCCCATCCGCTGGCCTCGGTCGGCGGGCCGTTCAACGCCGTCACCGTCGAGTCCGACGCGATCACCGAGATCACGATGTCCGGACCCGGGGCGGGCGGCCCGCAGACGGCGAGCGCCGTGCTCGGCGACGTCGTCAGTGCGCTCACGACGCCGGCCGGCCGGCCGGCCCTGACCGACCACCTCGACCTGGTGGCGGACATCGTCTCGGCCTTCTACATCCATCTCGAGGTCGCCGACCGGCCGGGCGTGCTGGCGGCCGTCGCGGCCGAGCTCGGCCAGGCCGGGGCGTCGATCAAGTCGGTCGTCCAGAACGGGCTCGGCGACAATGCCCGTCTGGTGATGGTCACCCACCCGCTGCTCGAGTCGCGCCTGTTCGCCGCGCTCGAGGCGATCGCCGGGCTCGAGTTCGTCCGGTCGCGCCCACGCGCGATCCGGGTGATCGACGAGGAGTTCGTGTGAGGAGCCACGGCCTGATCGAGCGCTACCGCGACCGGCTGCCGTTCGCGCCCGGCGACCCCATCGTCTCCCTGGGCGAGGGCGGCACGCCGCTGGTGCTCGCCGAGAAGCTGTCGGCTCTGGTCGACGCCGAGGTGTACCTGAAGCTCGAGGGCACCAACCCGACCGGGTCGTTCAAGGACCGCGGCATGACCTGTGCCGTGTCCGCGGCCGTGCGCGAGGGCGCCCAGGCGGTGATCTGCGCGTCGACGGGCAACACGGCCGCCAGCGCCGCGGCGTACGCCGCCAAGGCCGGGGTGCGCTGCGCGGTGATCGTCCCCGACGGGAAGATCGCCACGGGCAAGCTTGCCCAGGCGCTGATGCACGGGGCCCAGGTGATCGCTCTGCGGGGCAACTTCGACGAGGCACTGACGCTCGTGCGCGAGGTTGTCACCCGCCATCCGATCGCGCTGGTGAACTCGGTCAACGAGTTCCGCCTCCAGGGGCAGAAGACGGCGGCGTTCGAGCTGCTGGAGGACCTCGACGGCCAGCTCGACGCGCTCTGCATCCCGGTCGGCAACGCCGGCAACATCTCCGCGTACTGGGCCGGCTTCGTCGAGGCCGGGGTCGCGCCGCGGCTGTTCGGCTTCCAGGCCGCCGGCGCCGCTCCTCTGGTGCTCGGCCACCCGGTCGCCCACCCGGAGACGGTGGCCAGCGCGATCCGGATCGGCAACCCGGCGCGGTGGGAGCAGGCGATGGGGGCGATGAGCGCGTCGCGCGGGGCGATCCGGGCCGTCACCGACGACGAGATCCTCCACGCCTACCGGCTGCTCGCCTCCAGCGAGGGCGTCTTCTGCGAGCCGGCGTCGGCCGCCTCGGTCGCCGGGCTGTTGAAGTACGGGGCCGACGGCGCCCGCCGGGTCGCCTGCGTGCTGACCGGTCACGGCCTCAAGGATCCGCAGACCGCGCTCGAGCAGGCCGGCGCCGTCGTGCCGTGCGAGCCCGAGCTCGCGGCGATCGAGCGGGTGGTCATGGGCTGATGGCCGGCGGCTGGCGGATCCGCGCCCCGGCGTCGTCGGCCAACCTCGGCCCCGGGTTCGACACCTTCGCGGCGGCGCTGTCGCTGTCGCTGACGCTCGTCGTGCGGCCGGCCGACGCGTTCGCCGTCGTCACCGACGTCCCCGACATACCCCGCGACCGGTCGAACCTCGTCGTCCGGGCGTTCGAGCACCTGCACCCGGCCGACGGGCTCGCGTTCGAGATCGGATCGGAGATCCCCCTGACCGGCGGCCTCGGGTCGAGCGCCGCGGCGATCGTCGCCGGGCTGGTCGCCGCCACGCGGATCGGCGGCGGGGGGGCCGAGGTCGACCTGCTGGCGGCGGCGACCGAGCTCGAGGGTCACCCCGACAACGTCGCGGCCGCTCTGCTCGGCGGGGTCGTCGTCTGCGCCGACGGGCGCGCCCACCGGATCGACCCGCCGGCGGACATCCGCGCCGTGCTGCTGGTTCCCGACGCGGCCGTCCGCACCGCCGCAGCGCGGGCGGCGCTCCCGCAGACGGTGCCGCTGGCCGACGCCGTCTTCAACACCGCCCACGGCGCGCTCCTGCTGCTCGGCCTGGCCACCGGCGACGCCGGGCTCGTCGCCCGCGGCCTGGTCGACCGCCTGCACCAGCCGGCGCGGGCCCACCTCTTCCCCCGCAGCCACGAGCTGCTCGCGCGGGCCGAGGAGCTCGGGGCGCTCGGGGCGACGATCAGCGGCGCCGGGCCGAGCGTGCTCTTCTGGTGCGCCGCCGACCGCGCGGTGGATGTCGGCCGCCGGTTGGCCGACGAGGCCGCCGGATGGGCGCACGTCGTGCCGGCCGGATTTGCCGCCGCCGGCGCGAGCGCCGACCCGCTCTGAGACGACTTGCCCCGACGGCCCGGTTGCCGGTACGGTCCGTCCTGGACGGCGCCGCCGCGGGCGGCCTGGGACGGATCCGCGAACCTAGAGGGGTGGGCCATGAAGCGAATCGGGTTGATCATCGGGGCGGCGGCTTCGGTCGCCTGTCTGTGGGCGAGCAGCCCGGCGAGCGCGTTCAGCGCGCCGTGCACGGCGGCGGTGACCAAGCTGACGAACGACGCCTTCGCGATCCGCGCCGTCTACGTCACGTACGCGAACGACCTGATCGCGCGCAACGCCACCAAGGCGGCGACCGACAAGGCGGCGGCGGGCACCGCGCTGAACCTCTTCATCTCCGACTTCGCCACGCTGAAGACGGCCTGCGCCACGGGCTGACGCCGCGGCTCAGGCGGCGGGCGGGTCGGCCGTGAGGCGCAGCGCGAGCAGGCAGACGTCGTCGGCGTGTCCGGTGTCGTGGAAGGCGCGCACGAGCCCGCCGCAGAGGGCGGTGACCGGCTCGGCGCGGCGGGCGTCGACCTCGGCCCGCAGCCGGTCGAGGCCGTCGTGGACGGCCTCCGCCCGGCGCTCGACGAGGCCGTCGGTGTAGAGCAGGACGGCGGTGCCCGGGACGAGCGCGAGCTCGGCCTCGGTCCGGCCGGCGCCCCCCGCCGCGGGGAAGGAGTCGAGCGGCGTCGAGCGGCCGTCCCAGGCCAGTCGCGATGCCTCGCCCGGCGCGGCGATCAGCGGCGGTGGGTGACCGGCGCAGGCGAAGCGGAGGTTGGCGTGGGCGAGATCGAGCTCGGCGTAGACGACGGTCGCCATCCGCCCGACGGCGTGGCGGCGGGCGTAGCCGTCGAGCGCGTCGAGCAGGGACCCGGGCCCGAGGCCGGCCAGGGCGAAGGCACGGACCGCGCTGCGCAGCTGGCCCATCGTCGCGGCGGCGTCGAGTCCCCGGCCGACGACGTCGCCGACGACGAGCGCGAGCTTGCGCTCGCCGAGCCAGAAGGCGTCGTACCAGTCGCCCCCGACCTCGAGCTCGGCCACGCCCGGCCGGTAGGCGACGTGGAGCTCGAACCCTTCGGCCGCGGGGAGGGTCCCGGTCAGCAGGCTCCGCTGGAGCCGCCGGGCGATGTCCTGCTCGCGGCGCCGGGCCAGCAGCAGCTCCTGCTCGTAGCGGCGGCGCTCGGTCGCGTCGAACACCGTCGTGCGGATCAGCTGCGGCTGCCCGGCGTCGTCGCGGCGCAGCGCCGAATTGATCAGCGCGGGCAGGCGCGAGCCGTCGGCGCAGACGAGCTCGAGCGCGATCTCGCGCACCGAGCCCTGCATCCGCAGCAGCGGCGCGAGGTGCGTCTCGTGGTAGATCCGGCCGCCGGGGGAGAGCAGGTCCTGGAAGCGGCGAACGCCGATCAGGTCCGTCCGACGCAGGCCGGTCCACGTCTCGAATGTGCCGTTGACCCTGAGGATCGTCCCGTCGAGGTCGGTGGAGACGTAACCGCACGGGGCGTGCTCGAAGAGCTCCTCGACGGTCTCCTCGAGCAGGCCGCTCTTCACGGGTTGAGGAATGCGCTGATCGCCGCGATCGTCTCCTGCGGGGCCGAGAGGTTCGGGCAGTGGCCGGTGGCGGCGAGGCGCACCAGCCGGCTGTGACGCAGATGGGCGTGGACGTAGTCGCCGACCGCCGTCGGGGCGATCGCGTCGTCGGTGCATTGGAGCACGAGGCACGGGGTTCGCAGGCGCTGGAGGTCGGCGCGGTTGTCGGACAGGAAGGTGACCCGGGCGAAATGCCTGGCGATCTCCGGATCGGCCCGGCAGAAGCTCTCGGTCAGCTCCTGGCCGAGCTCCGGCCGGTCGGGGTTGCCGATGATCGCCGGTGCCATCGCGCTCGACCAGCCGAGGTAGTTGCTGTCCATCGAGTCGAGCAGCTCCTCGATATCGCCGGCGCTGAAGCCGCCGACGTAGCCGGGCGGGTCGTCGACGTAGCGCGGCGACGGACCGATGAGCACGAGCCGGTCGAATGCCTCGGGTCGGGCGCTCGCGGCGAGCACGCCGATCATCGCGCTGACCGAGTGGCCGACGAAGACGGCGCGGGTCAGTCCAAGCTCGTCGATGATCTCAAGCACGTCGTCGGCGTAGCCGTGCAGCGAGTCGTAGCGGTCGCGGTCGTAGGCCGACCAGTCGGAGCTGCCGGCGCCGACGTGATCGAAGAGGATCACACGATGGTCGTCGGCGAAGGCCGGCCAGACGTGGCGCCACATGTTCTGGTCGCAGCCGAAGCCGTGCGCGAACACGATCGGCGGGGCGTCGGGGGGGCCGTGGACGACGACGTTGTTGCGACCGACGACCGTCATCAGCCGACGCCGTCGGCGGCCGGGAGCTCGACCAGCGGGAGCACCGCCAGCAGCCCGGTCAGCTCGAGGATCTGGCGGACGCCCGGCTGGAGCGTCGAGCCGATCGTCAGGTTCGTGGCCTGCCGGTCGGCGTCGCGCAGCACGGTGTCGAGCGCGCGCACGCCGATGGAGTCCATGAACGACAGCTCGCGCAGATCGAGCATCACCGGACGCCGCGCCCCCAGGTGCCGGCCGACCGCCGCGGTGAACCGGTCCACCGTGGCGATGTCGAGCTCGCCGGACACCACGACCAGCGTGGCGTCTCCGACGCGGCGGGATGTGACATCGAGGTCAGGCTGGTTGGGGGCCGTGCGGGTCATCCGATCGCGTGACGGCTGGACGACGGGTCAGGATGCAAGCGGACACCGTAGGTTAGTCCGCCGGCCTGCTCGTGGCTGAGGACGGCGAGGCGCCGGAGTAACATCGCCGGCAGCCAATGGGGCAGACGATCGCGATCCTCTCGCAGAAGGGAGGAACCGGGAAGACGACGACCGTCCGTACGCTGACCGACATCCTGCGGCGGGTCGGACTGCGGACGCTGGCCGTCGACCTCGATCCGCAGGGCAACCTGTCGGACTACTTCGACGTCGATCCGGCGGCGTCGCCGACGGTCGCCGAGGTGCTCGGCGGCGCAGCGACCGCGGCGGAGGCGATCCACGACGACATCATCCCGGCGAACCTCCGTCTGGCCGAGGCGGAGTTGGCGCTGGGCGGCCGGATCGGGCGGGAGCTGACGCTCAAGCGGGCGCTCGGCAAGCTCGGGGACGAGTACGACGTGATTCTGATCGACTGCCCGCCGTCGCTCGGACTGCTGACCGTGAACGCCCTCGTCGCCGCCGACTACGCACTCCTGACCGCCGAGGCGCAGTACTTCGCCCTCCAGGGGGTCGAGCAGGCGCTCGAGGTGATCGAGGTCGCCCGCGAGAGCCTCAACCCCGGTCTCGCCTGGGTCGGCGTGGTGCTCAACATCGCCGACCTGAGGACCGTCCACTCACGCGAGGCGCACGCGTCGCTGAAGGCGAGCTTCGGCGCCAAGGTGTTCGACACGGTCGTGCGCCAGTCGATCGCCTACGCCGAGTCGGCCGAGCGGGCCCGGTCGATCCTCGAGCTGCGCCCCGACCTCGGCGCCGACTACGTCGAGCTCGCCGACGAGCTGCTCGGCCGGATCGGGCAGGACGAGGCGCGGGCCCGGCTCGGCGAGCTGCGCGGCTAGACGGTCAGGCGCTGGCCGTGGTCGGCCGGCGGCCGGAGACGACCGCGTCGATCACGAGGAAGTGCAGCCGATGGCGTCCGACGACGATCTCGTCTCCGTGCTCGAGGACGCTCGACTCGACGCGCTTGCCATTGACGAAGACGCCGTTGAGGCTGCGGTCGTCGAGCACCCGCAGCTGGTCGTCGTCGCGGACGATCAGGGCGTGGCGGCGGGAGACGGTCGGGTCGTCGAAGCGGAGGTTCGCCGCCAGACTGCGGCCGATCCGCGTGCCGTCGCGGGTGAGCGGGACGATGCCCGTCTGACCGTCGAGCCGGTAGGCGAGGTACTCGCCAACCGTGTCGATGCGCTCCAGCGCCTCGGCCACGAGCGCGTCGCGCTCGGCCGTCCCGGACGGGGCGGTCTCGACCGGTGCCGCGGTGAAGAGCGAGGCGCGCACGAACGCCTCGCCGCCGCAGCCTGGGCAGGCGCCGAGTCGGTCGGCTGCGGTCATCGAGACGACGTAGCCACACTGCTCGCAGCGGAACGAACCTGTTCCGGCGACGGTTCCGGTGATCAGCTGCTCCATCTGGAACTCCCCTCCGCGCGACCGTTTCGCGCATGGGACGCATGCCAAGCACCTCAAATGATAGACGTCACGAGCGGGAGGGTGTCGCACGCGGCCGGCGGCGGCCCACGGCCCCGATCCCGCGTCCGCCCCGGGAGCGATCCCGCCGCGGCCGGCAGGAGGGCGCGGCCGGACGGCGAACACACCCGACATGCACCTCCCGATCCATGGTTCGGCCGCCGGCCTGGCCCTCCTCGGCGGCCGCCGGGCGCCGACGATCGAGCCCGAGCAGTTCGAGCGGCACCTGCTGCGACGGACGGTCGGGATCCTCTCCGGCGACCGCACCACCTGCGCCGACTGCGGCCGGACGCCGCTCGTCGGCGAGGAGCTCCATCTCTACGAGGCCGACGTGCTCGTCTGCGAGCTGTGCCGTCCGCTGCGCGGCGAGCAGCCGATCTCGAGCGTCAACGTGCGCCACAGCGAATACGGCCAGACCGTGCGCGTCACCCGCACCGCGTAGGGCTCCGTGCGCGCGTAGACTGCGCGCGGCCGTGGATACAGTGAGCGTCTCGATCGTCGTCGGTCGCCCCGTCGAGGAGGTGTTCGCCTACCTGGTGGACATCGCCAACCACGCGGAGTTCACCGACCATTACCTCGTCGACTGGCATCTGACGCGGACGGATCCGGTCGGCGTCGGCGCCGGCGCGCGCTGCCGGATCAAGGCGCCGCTCCAGCGCTTCGCCTGGCTCGGAATCAACATCGTCGAGGTGCAGGCGCCGCTGCGAATCGTGGAGTCCGGCGGCGGCGGCAAGTTCAACCGCGTCAAGACCGAGATCGTCTACACGCTGGCGACGCGCGACGGCGACAACACGCAGGTCGAGCTGAGCACGAGGACCGAGCCGGCGACGGTGTCCGATCGGCTGGTGGAGTCCTGCGGCGGCACGCCATGGCTGCGACGTCAGAACGCCAAGGCCCTCAAGCGGCTTCGCTCGATCCTCGAGACCGGCGAGGGACGCGGCGGGCGGCCGACGGTCGGCGGGCTTTGAGCGGTCGTTCGGCGGCGCGGTGGCGGCCAGGGGCGGGGCGGGCCGGCGGGGTCACCGCCTGTAGACTGCGCGCGTCGATGAGCCCCGGCCGCCTCCTGCGCATGATCCTGATCGCCGCCTGCGCGGTCCTCGTCCTGTCCGCCTGCGGCGGCGACACGACGAACAACCTGAATGCCGACAACGAGGGCGTCTACGTCGATATCGGCCACCTCAAGTACCAGGTCCAGCTCTCGCGGGAGCTGAACCCGTACGACCAGGAGGACTCGTCCTACCTGATCGGCCTGACGCCGAAGGCCGCAGCGCTGACGCCGACGCAGGCCTGGTTCGGCGTGTTCATGCTGGCCGTCAATCGGCACAGCCAGCCGTATGCGGCGGCGCACGACTTCTACATCACCGACACGCAGGGCGCGGTCTACAAGCCGACCCCGGTGACCGGGCCGAACCCGTTCGCCTACCACAGCGTCGTCGTGCCCGGCAACGACCAGCTGCCCGCGAGCGGCTCGGCCGCCGACGACGGGCCGACCAACGGCCTTGCGCTCCTCTTCAAGGTGCCGCTCACCGCCTTCGACAACCGTCCGCTCGTACTCCACATCGTCGATCCGAACGATCCGCAGACCGTCGCGACCGTCGCCCTCGACGTCTAGCTCGGTCCTCAGTGCGACGCGGGCTTCCCCGTTGCCGTCGCCGCGCCCGCCGGCTTCGTCGGGCGGCTGAACGCCGTGGCGTGGAGGGCGGCCTGGAGCAGGACCTTGGCGACCGGGGCCGCCGTGTCGCCGCCGGCGCCGTCGTGGGCCAGGAGCACGCCCACGGTCACGCGGGGCGCCTGGGCCGGGGCATAGGAGACGAACCAGGCGTCGGTGTTCTTGGGGTCGTTCGGCACGACCGGAGGGCAGGAGGCCGGGTTGCTCGGGTCGGGCGTGCAGCTCGACGCGGTCGTGGCGAGCTCGGCGGTGCCGGTCTTGCCGGCGACGACGACGCCGGGGATCTGGGCGGCCTTGCCGGTGCCGTGGGCGACCACCCCGATCATCAGCCCGCCGACGGTGTGGGCCACGGTCGGGGGGAGGACCGCCGGCTTGGCGTGGCGGACGCCGAGTGAGAGCGTCGGGGTCGGGCGGCGGCCGCCCTCGGCGATCGTCGCGGCGATGAGCGTCATCTGGAGCGTGGTGGCCTGGACCTCGCCCTGACCGATCGCCGACGATCCGACGTCGAGCGCGCTGCCGATCGAGTCGGCGTCGGGCAGCGTGCTCTCGGCGGCGCCGGTGATCGGCGACGGGGCGTTGAAGCCGAAGCGCATCGCGGCGGCGACGAGCCGGGCGCCGCCGAGCGAGACGCCGAGCGGGGCGAAGACGGAGTTGCACGAGACGGCGAAGGCGTTGGCCAGGCTGCCGCCGCACGATTCGCCGTTGGCGTTCTGGAGCTTGTAGCCGTCGATGTAGGTGAACGTCTGGTAGGGGAACATCGTGGTCGGCTTGGCCAGGCCGGCGAGCAGGACGCCGGTGAGGGTGACGATCTTGAACGTCGAGCCGGGCGGCTGGAGCTCCGAGAACGGGGTCCCGGCGACGGCGAGGATCTCGCCCGTGTCCGGACGCATCACGACGGCGCCGCCCTCGGCGCCCCCGAGCGTGGCCACCGCCAGCGCCTGGAGCGACGGCGAGATCGTCGTGCGGAGGGGGCCCGTCGGACGGGGCGTGGCCGAGGCGAGCAGCCGCGTCCCGGCCAGCAACTGGCCGCCGGGGGTGCCGGCGAGGCGGGTGTCGAAGAGCTGCTCGAGCCCGCTCAGCCCGACGGTCGCATCGTCGGGGAACCCGGCGTCGCGGAGCACCTCGGCGCGGTCGGGCGGGATCGGGCCGACCGAGCCGATGATCCCGCTGGCGGCGGTGACGGCGGTGAGGGGGGTGCCGTCGCGGGCGAGCAGGGTGGCGCGCGGGGGTAGGGCCGTGTGCCGCGACAGGGACTCGCCGGTGCGGAGGCCGGGAAAGCTGAGCGACGGATGCCAGAGGATGCGGGCCTTGGCGCCGCTGCCGGTCACGCGCAGCGTGAAGCTGCTGGCGAGCTGGCCGAAGATTCGCGTGTAGACGGTGACAGGGACGATGACCGCGCCGCCGGAGGTGTGGGCCTGGCCGATCACGGCGCCGGTGGCCGTGGACGTGGCGAGGGCGGTGCGGTAGCGGTTGGCGAACGCCGTGACCGGATAGGCGCGTCGGGTCGCGTCGTCGACGTCGGCGTACATCTGGGCGTAATCGCCGCGCGCCCAGGCGTGGACGAAGGCCTCCGCCAGCCCGCCGCCGCGGGTGCCGCCGCGCGTGAGCAGCACCACGATCGCCACGAGCACGACGAGGATGCCGCCGACCAGCGCGACGAGGCGCCCGCGCTCCGGGGACAGCGGCAGGGCGGCGAACAGGCCGGCACGCCCTGTCGCGGCCGTTGTTGCCCGGGACGTGCCGAGAGGGCTCCGCGAAGGCGAGGGCGGTTTCACGGCCCGGGCGATGGGTTGCACGCCCGCTCAGGGTAAAGCATCGGTGGTGCGGGCTGTGAATGCCGGGCCCGCCCCGGTCGAGCCACGTCGGGCGGGTGCATTAGGCTCGCCGCGAAGTGGCCCGTCCGGCAACGATCCAGCTGACATCGAGACGCCGATGACCTCGCTCGACTGGATCATCGTCGGAGCGACCGCGCTGTTTGCGATCTCGGGCTTCTTCCGCGGCTTCATCGTCGGCGCACTGTCGCTCGCGGGCTTTGCCGGCGGCGCGCTGTTGGGGACCCGGATCGCGAGCGCGCTGCTGCCCGCCGGCAACCTGTCGACGTACGCACCGGCGTTCGGGCTGCTCGGGGCGGTGCTCGCGGGCGGGATCCTGGCGTCCGGCCTGGAGGGTCTCGGCCTGCGCCTGCGGCGGGCGGTGCGCTTCGCGCCGCTCGGGGTGCTCGACGGCGTGCTCGGTGCCGGGCTGGCGGCGTGCGTGGCGCTCGGGATCGCCTGGATCCTCGGGGCGGTCGCGCTCCAGGCGCCGGTGAGCACAAGCCTGCGGCTCGACGTCCAGCAGTCGGCCGTGCTGCGCCGGCTCGACGAGTTGCTGCCGCCCTCAGGGCCGCTGCTGCGGGCGCTGTCGCACTTCGATCCGCTGCCGGCGCTGGCCGGTCCGCAGGCCGGCGTGACCGCGCCGCCGTCGGCGATCGCGGGCGACCCGGAGGTGAAGCGGGCGGCCGCGAGCGTCGTGCGCGTGCTCGGGAACGCCTGCGGCCTGGGCATCGAGGGCTCGGGCTGGGTCGTGGCTCCGGGAGTCGTCGTGACGAACGCGCACGTCGTCGCCGGCGAGAGCGACACGGTCGTCCAGGCCGGCGGGCAGCCGCCGGGGATGCCGGCGCAGGCGATCCTGTTCGACCCGACCAACGATCTGGCGATCCTCCGGGTGCCGGGACTCGACCGGCCGGCGCTGCCGCTGGCCGTGGACCCGCCGGAGGGCCGGGCGGCGGCGATCCTGGGCTATCCCAAGGACGGCCCGTTCGACGCCCGGGCGGGGCGGATCGGCCGGACGCAGACGGTGCTGACCGACGACGCCTACGGCAACGGCCCGGTGTCGCGTCTGCTGACCCCGCTGCGCGGCCTCGTGCGACCCGGCAACTCCGGCGGACCGATGGTCGACGCGCGCGGGCGCGTCGTCACGACGGTGTTCGCGGCGACGACCGGCGAGCGCCAGCACGGCGGCTACGGCGTGGCGAACGCGACCGTCGCGAAGGACCTGGCAGCGGCCGGGCGGCCGACCGGGACCGGATCGTGCGCCGGCTGACATCCCCGGAGAACCGGGCCGAGCCTCGAACCCCGGCCGGCGGCCTCAGGTAGCCTCAGCTCGTGCCACAAGACTCCAAGACACTGGTGATCGCCGAGAAGCCGTCGGTCGGCCGCGACCTGGCGAAGGTCCTGACGGGGCCGTTCGCCAAGAGCGAGGGCTACCTCGAGGGGCCGCAGCACGTGATCACGTGGGCGGTCGGCCACCTCGTGCAGCTCGCCGATCCGGAGGAGTACGACCCGAAGTTCAAGAAGTGGCGGATGGCCGATCTGCCGATCGTGCCGCCGCACTTCAAGCTGGTCGTGCGCGACGAGCGGTCCAAGAAGCAGATGAGCGTCGTCAACCGGCAGCTGCACCGCAAGGACGTCGGCGACGTCATCAACGCCTGCGACGCCGGGCGCGAGGGCGAGCTGATCTTCGCGTACCTGTTCGAGAAGGCCAAGGCCGACAAGCCGGTGCGGCGGTTGTGGCTGTCGTCGATGACGGGCAGCGCGATGCGCGACGCCTTTGCCCACCTGCGCCCGGCCCAGGAGCTCGAGAGCCTGGAGCAGGCGGCGCGGTCACGGTCGGAGGCCGACTGGATCGTCGGCATGAACTCGACGCGAGCGGCGACGATCCGGCTGCGATCGTCGTTCGACGGAGCGGTCTCGCTCGGCCGCGTGCAGACGCCGACGCTGGCGATCGTCGCCCGGCGCGAGGAGGAGATCCGGGCCTTCAAGCCCGAGCCCTACTGGTTGGTCGACGCGCGCTTCGAGCCGACCGGCGGTGCGGCGGACCGCGCCTACCAGGGGCGCTTCCACGCCGGCGCCAAGCCGCGCATCGCCACGGAGGCGCAGGCGCTGGCGATCGTCGCGGCGGTCCGCGGGCAGACCGGCGAGATCACGAAGGTCGAGAAGCGCAAGCAGACCGAGAAGCCGCCGATGCTCTACGACCTGACGTCGCTCCAGCGGGAGGCCAACACCCGCTTCGGCTTCAGCGCCCGGCGGACGCTGGGCGCCGCCCAGCGCCTGTACGAGGAGCACAAGGCGCTGACCTACCCGCGGACCAACTCGCGCTTCCTGACCACGGACATGGTGGAAGAGATCAAGCCGACGGCCGAGCTCGTCGGCCATCGCGGTGAGTACCGCGAGGCGGCCAGCTACGTCACCGGCCTCGACCTGCTGCCCCTGGCCCGGGTCGTCGACGATGCGAAGGTGACCGACCACCACGCGATCATCCCCACGCGCAGTGAGCACGTGCTCGAGAAGATGAACGACGACGACCGGCGGATCTACGACCTCGTCGCCCGGCGCTTCCTGGCCGTGTTCCACCCGGACGCGATCCTCGAGAACACGCGCGTCGAGACCACCGTCGCCGAGCAGGTCTTCCGCACGCGCGGCAAGGTGCTGCTCGTCCCGGGCTGGCGCGCCGTCTACCAGACGCTGCCGGACGCGGGGGCCACGCCGCCGAAGGCCGACGACGAGGACGAGCCCGACAGCGGCGTGCTGCCCAAGCTCGAGCAGGGCGAGGCGACCCGGACGCTCGAGGTCGAGAGCCTGGCGAAGATGACCAAGCCGCCCCGGCGCTACACCGACGCGTCGCTGCTCGGGGCGATGGAGACGGCGGGCCGGCTGGTCGACGACGAGGAGCTGCGCGAGGCGATGAAGGACTCGGGCATCGGCACGCCGGCGACCCGGGCGTCGATCATCGAGCGGCTGATCGACGTCGGCTACATCGAGCGCGACGGGCGTGCGCTGGTGGCGACGGAGAAGGGGCGCAACGTGATCCGTCTGCTCGGCGAGCACGCCCTGACCTCGCCCGACCTGACCGGCAGCTGGGAGTACCGGCTGGGGCGGATCGAGCGGGGCGAGGAGCAGCGGGCCAAGTTCATGGCCGACATCGCCGGCTTCGCCCGGGAGACGATCGAGGAGCTCGACGGCAAGCTGAAGGACGTCCGCATCCCGCGGGCCAACCTCGGCCCGTGCCCGGTCTGCGGGCACGACATCGTCGAGAACCGCAAGGGCTACTCGTGCTGGGCCCGCGACGATCCGGGCTGCGGCTTCGTGATCTGGAAGGCCAAGGCCGGCAAGACGCTGCCGCTGCCGGTCGCGCGCGAGCTGATCGCGACCGGCCGCACGGCCAAGCCGGTGACCGGGTTCAAGGGTCGCAGCGGGCGGTCGTTCCGGGCGAAGCTCGCCCTGATGCAGACCGAGGACGGCAAGTGGCGCACCGAGTTCGACGAGCCGTGGGCGCGCGAGGGGGCCAAGCCGCCGGAGGTCGAGGGGGACGCCGAGGCTGGGGTGGCTGGGGCGGTCGCCGTGGCCGAGACCGACGCGCGCAGCGCCGCCTGAGCGACCCGGCTCTGCAGCCGGGTGTGGCGGAGGTTCGCCGCTACCAGTCGGGCCCTGGCCCTACAGCTCTGCTCCCGCGCTGCCGATGGGATGGGTGGCAGGCCTGACCGTGGGTGGAGCCGGCGACGCCCGTACGACGCCGCCCGCCCGCATGACGACCTTTTCGCCGCCCGGCTTCTCCGTCATGCCGTTGACGCCACCGGGACTCGAGCAGGGGAGGTCGATCGTGAGCGCGAGAGCCAGGAGCTGCGCGGCGACGACGACGCGGCCGGCGCCGCCGCCTGACCGCCACCATCGCCGCACCGTGCGGGCCGCGCTCAGCCTGGCGCTGGCCACGGCCTGGCTCTTGCTCGGCGGGGCGGGCGGGCGCGTGGCGATGGCGAGCGCGTCGGATGCTCCGGACAACCTCGTCGTGCCGTCGATCGTGGGCACCCTCGAGGTCGGGCAGACGCTGAGCGCCGACCCGGGAACGTGGAGTTTCGACCCGCAGGGCTACGACTATTCGTGGCTGACCTGTGACGGCTTCGGCGTCAGCTGCGCCTACGTCGAGGGTGCGACACAATCGACCTACCTCCTGACGGCGTCCGACGCCGGTCGGCGCGTCGAGCTCATGATGTATGCCTGGCCTGCGGGCGGACGCGCCGAATGGGTGCAGACCGATCCGACCGGTCCGGTCCAGCTCCCGGCCTCGACGCCGGCGGTGGCGCCGCCGGAGAGCCAGACGGGGCCGCGAGTGGTCGGGGAGGCTCGGGAAGGAGCGACGCTGAGCGCCGATCCGGGGGGGTGGAGCGGCAGCCCGACCGCCTATCACTACCAGTGGTACGAGTGCCAGAACTACGTCAGGAGCGACACGGGCAAGATGGACTTCGGCTGCGGCGGGGTGGTCGGCGCGACGGACAGCACATTCGCGGTGACCGGTGCGGACATCGGGCTGCAGTTCGCGGTGGCGGTCATCGCCGCCAACCCGGGCGGTGACTCGAGCGCGGCCCAGTCGCCGGCGACCGGGCCCGTCCTTCCCCTGCCCCCGGTCGATAGCGCGACGCCGACCCTTGCCTCGGGCCCGGTCACGCAGGGTGAGGTGCTCACGGTGATGGACGGGCAGTGGAGCTCAGACGACTGGAGGACCAATCCGACCTACGAGTACCACTGGTTTCGCTGCAGTGCGGACCTCACCCGGTGCGCCGAGGTCGTCCGTCCGATCACGGGCCAGGCCTACTTCCTGACCGCGGATGACATCGGCCAGCGGATCGTCGCCGAGGTGGTCGCCGTCAACGCCGGCGGCCGCTCGACGGCGGTGTCGAACGCAACGGGCGTGGTGGTGGGGCTGCCACCGGGGGCGCCGATCTACGTGCTCGACCCGCATCTGGGGCCGAACGGCACACCGGAGTTCTACAGCCTGGTCGGGTACGTGCCGTACCCGTCGAGCGCCGACTCGTCCGCGCCGGCGGTCAGGGCGCGAGCGCTGGCGATCTGCTCGGTCGCGCATCGGCGGATCGCCGCGGCGGCGAGGCCGAAGGCGGGCAGCCGCGGGGCCGCGGCGGCGTACATGGCGGCGGGCTTGGGCAGGTGGCGAGCGTGTTGCGGAGGGTCCGCGTCCTGCGCTGGTCGCCCGCCGTGGGTGCGGCATTCGCGATCGAGGCGCAGCGCGTCAAGCTCCAGCTGAAGGAGGTTCCGGCGCTTCGTCGCAACGACCTGGCGCGCGTGCGGCGGCTCGGCGCCCGGGCGGCGGCACTCGCCAAGCCGGCGGATGTGGTGATCGCGCAAGCCGGATTGAGCGTCTGCCTCGGCTGACCCGGGGCACGGCGGTTTGCCGTCCACCGGCTGCGCAACCATGGAAAGCGTATGGCTCTCACCCTCGTCACCGGCCCCGCCAACTCGGCCCGGGCGCGCGTCGTGCTCGACCGCTACCGGGCGCAGATCGGCCGGGCGCCGATCCTCGTCGTCCCGACCGCGGCGGACGCGGCGCACTACCGGCGTGAGCTGGCCGAGTCGGGCGTGGTCCTCGGGGCCCGCGTCGAGTCGTTCGGCGGCCTCATGCGCGAGCTCGCCGGCCGCGCCGGCCTCGCGGCGCGCCCGCTCGGCGAGGTCGCGCGGCAGCGGGTCGTGGCCGTGGCGATCGGCCGGGCGCCGCTCGAGCTGCTGGCGCCGAGCGCGGCGGCACCCGGATTCCTGGCGGCGGCGACCCGGCTCGTGGCCGAGCTCGGCGGGCGGCGGATCGAGCCGCCGCGGCTGACGGCGGCGCTGCGCACGTGGGCTCCCACCGGCCGTCGGCGGGCCTACTGCGACGAGGTGGCGGCGATCTACGCGGGCTACCGGCGCCGGCTCGAGCGGCTCGGCCGCCTCGACCGCGAGCAGCACGCGACGGCCGGGCTCGACGCGATCCGCATCGACCCGCAGCGGTGGGGGCGCACGCCGGTGCTGGTGTACGGCTTCGACGACTTCGACCCGCTCCAGCTCGACGCGGTGGCGACGCTGGCCGGGACCGCCGATGTCGTGGTGTCGCTGCCCTACGAGGCGGGGCGCGTCGCCCTGGCGGGGCGGGCCGGGACGTTCGAGACGCTGCGCCCGCTCGCCGACGAGGTGGTCGTCGTCGCGCCGGCCGCCGACCACTACGCCCGGCACGCGCGCGAGACCCTCCACCAGCTCGAGCGGGCGCTGTTCGAGGAGGCGGCGGAGACGCTGCCGTGCGGCGAGGCGGTGGGCCTGCTGGAGGGCGCGACCGAGCGCGGCGAGCTCGAGCTCGTCGTCGCCGAGATCGCCGAGCTGCTCGAGGCCGGGTACCGGCCCGAGGAGGTTGCGGTGGTGATGCGGTCGGTCGCCGGCCGGCAGGCGTTGATCGGCGAGGTCTTCGGCGAGCGCGGCATCCCGGTCTCGATGCCGCGCACGGTCCGGTTCGCCGACACCGGGGTCGGGCGGGCACTGCTCGGTCTGCTGCGGGCGGCGCTGACCGACGGCGACTCCGACGACCTGCTGGCGTGGCTGCGGGCGCCGGGGCTGCTCGAGCGCCCGGAGCTGGCGGACCGCTTCGAGGCGACGCTCCGTCGGCGCGGGATCCGGCGAGCGGCGTCGGCGCGGGCGCTGTGGCCGCACTTCCCGCTCGACGCGATCGACCGCCTGGGCGCGGCGGCGGACCGGGGCCCGGGGGCGCTGCTGGAGCGGGTGGCCGGAGAGCTCGACCGGCTGCTGGCGGCGCCGCTGCGGCGGCGGGCGCGGGTGCTGGACGAGTCGGAGCTCGCGCAGGCGCGGGTGGTCGCGGCGGCGGCCGACGCGCTCGCCGAGCTGCGCGAGCTGACGGCGGCCGACGCGGGCCTCGGGCCGAGCCCGCCGGAGCTGATCGGGCTGCTGGGGGAGCTCGCCGCGCAGCCGCCGGCGCCTGCGGCCGGGGTGCTCGTGTGCGACGCCGCCGCGCTCCGGGCACGGCGCGTGCGGGCGCTGTTCGTGTGCGACATGCGCGAAGGCGCGTTCCCGGCGGCCAGCCGGGAGCCGCCGTTCTTCTCGACCGAGGAACGAGCCGGCATCGCCCGGGCGTCGGGCCTGCGGCTGGGGGCGTTCGAGGACGATCTCGCGACCGAGCGCTACCTCTTCTACGCGACGGTGTCGCGGGCGCGGGAGCGGTTGCGGCTGAGCTGGCACCTGGCCGACGACGACGGCGCCCCGGCGGCGGCGTCGGCCTTCCTCGACGATGTCCGCGCGGCGTTCTCGACCGCCCCGCAGACACGCTGGCAGCTCGCGGATGGGGATGCCTCGGAGCAGTCTCGGGTGGACGGGCCGCAGCGGGCGGGTACGGGCGGTTCGCCGCTCGGCCAGCTCCGGGCGAGTGGGGTGCTGGCGGAGCTCGCCGCGCGGGGGGCCGAGTCGCCGTCGTCGCTCGAGGCGTGGACGGGGTGCCCGGTCGGGTGGTTCGTCGAGCGGCTGCTGGGGGCCGAGCCGCTCGAGCCGGAGGGCGAGCCGCTGGCGCGGGGGACGGTGGCGCATGCGGTGCTCGCGCGCGTCGTCGCCGAGCTCTGCGCGGACGGCCCGCTGGCGGCGGCGGACGCGGCGACGGTGCGGGCGCGGGTCGCGGTGGCCTTGGCCGAGCAGGCCGGGGCGGTGTCGAGCAGCCCTGAGCGCGACCGTGCGGCGCGGCGCCGCCTGGAGGCCGATCTCGAGCGCTATCTGGGCGGTCTCGCCGGCGTGGCCGCCGAGCACGAGCCGGAGCGCTTCGAGCTGGCTTTCGGTCTGGCGGGGGCCGTGCACCCGGCGGTGGCGCTGGCCGGGGGCGAGCTGCGGCTGCGCGGGCGTATCGACCGGGTCGACGTCGACGCGGCGGGGGGGACGGCGATCGTCCACGACTACAAGAGCGGCGAGGTGCTCGGCCAGGCGAAGTGGGAGGAGCGTGGCCGGCTGGCGCTGGCGCTGTACATGCTGGCAGCGCGCGAGCTGCTGGGCGTGGAGATCGTCGGCGGCCTCTACCAGCCGGTGCGGGGGGCGGATCTGCGGCCCCGGGGCGCGCTGCGCACGGATGCGGAGCCGCAGCTGGCTTGCTTTTCGACTGACCGCCTCGACGGGGAGGCGCTCGCCGCGCTGCTGGCCGGGGCGCTCGACCGGGCGCTCCAGGCCGCGCGCGAGCTGCGGGCGGGCCTGCTCGAGCCGCGGCCGGCGTCGTGCACGCGCGGCGGCGTCTGCCGGTACCCGGCGATCTGCCGGGCGGGTGGGCGATGACGACGATCGCCCCGCGGCGCGTCCCGGCGACCGACGTGGGCGCGCCATGACGACTATCACCCCGGGCCGGGCGACGGCGGCCGCGCTGACCGGCGAGCAGGAGCAGGCGGTCGGCCGGCGCCAGGGATCGCTGTTGCTGGCTGCGAACGCCGGTAGCGGGAAGACGACCGTCCTCGTCGAGCGGTTCGTGCGGGCCGTCCACGAGGACGGGGTGGCGCCGTCGCGGATCCTGGCGATCACGTTCACCGAGCGGGCTGCGGCCGAGCTGCGCGAGCGGGTGCGGCGGCGGCTGCGCGAGCTCGGGGACCGAGCTGCGGCCCGGGATGCCGAAGGGGCGTTCGTGTCGACGATCCACGGCTTCTGCGCGCGCCTGCTGCGGGCCCACCCCCTCAGCGCGGGCGTGGCCCCGGGCTTCGGTGTGCTCGACGCGGGCACGGCCGCCGAGCTGCGCGACGTGGCGTTCGAGCGGGCGCTCGCGTCGTGGCTGGCGTCCGACGGCGCGCTCGACCTGGCGGCGGCGTGCGGCGTCGACCGCCTGGGGGCGACGATCATGGGCGTCCACGACGAGCTGCGCAGCCGGGGGGCGACGCAGCCGCGGCTGCCCGGCGCGGCGGCGCGCCACACGCTGGAGCCGGCCCTGGGCGCGCTGGAGGAGGCCGGGCGTACGCTGGCCCGCGAGCTGGCCGGGGCGCGGACGAGCCGGCGGGTCGAGACAGCGCTCGCGCAGCTCGAGCGGGGGGCGGCGGCGCCGCTGGGCGAGCGCAAGCTCCACCGGGGCGCGGCCGCGCTCCAGACCGCGGCGGCGGACGCCTACGAGGCGGCCCGCGTGCGCTGCTGCGAGGCCGAGGCCGACGGCCTCGGGTTGACGGCACTGGCGCTGGTGTCGAGCCTGCTCGAGGCGTTCGCCGACGAGTTCGCGGCGGGCAAGGCGCAGCGCGGGGCGCTTGACTTCGACGACCTCGAGCTGAGCGCGCGCGACCTGCTCGAGGGCGACGGCGAGCTGCGCACACGGTGGGCGGAGCGGTTCGACCTGCTGATGGTCGACGAGCTCCAGGACACCAACCCGCGCGAGATGGCGATCCTGCGGGCGCTCGACCGGGACAACCTGTTCACCGTCGGCGACGAGTTCCAGTCGATCTACGGCTTCCGCCACGCCGACGTGGACATCTTCCGGCGCCGGCGGCGGGCGCTCGGCGATGTCGACGGCGTGCGCCTCCTGTCGCGCAACTTCCGCACGCGTCCGGCCCTGCTCGGGGCGATCAACGCGACCTTCGCGCCGCTGTTCGGGCCCGACTTCGTCGCGCTCGAGCCCGGGCGCGACGCCGGGCCGGGGGCCGGGCCGCTGCTCGAGTTGATGCTGTGCGATACGGCCGGCTGGGAGGACACGGCGATCGGCGGCGTGCCCGGGTCGGGACCGCTCTGGCGGCGGGCCGAGGCGGCGCTCCTGGCCGCGCGGATCGAGCAGCTGGTCGCTGCGGGGGAGGCCGACCCGGGCGAGATCGTCGTCCTCCTGCGCTACGCCACGGCGGCGAGCATCTACGAGCAGGCGCTGGTGGCGCGAGGCGTGCCCGTCGCCCCGGCGCCCGGCGGCGGCTTCTACGCCGGGCAGGTGGTGTGCGACCTGGCGGCCTATGTCCGCGTGCTCGCCAACCCGCTCGACGACGAGGCGCTCTACGGGGTGCTGGCGTCGCCCCTGTGCGGAGCCGGCGCCGACACACTCGCCGTACTTGGCCTGGCGGCCAGGCGGCTGGGGCGCGCGCCGTGGGAGCTGCTCGAGGCCGACGAGCTCCCCGGGCTGGGCGCGGCCGAGCGCGGGCGGCTGGCGGCGCTGCGGGCGCGCATCGCCGGCGAGCGCGAGGTGGCGGCGGCCGGGGTGGGGCTGGCCGAGCTGCTCGTGCGCAGTGGCTATCGCGAGCGCGGGCTGGGCGGGCCGGGCGCGGCCGCCGGGCTCGCCAACCTGCGCAAGCTGCTGCGGCTGGCGCGGGACTTCGAGGCGCGCGAAGGGCGGGACCTGCGTGCGTTCGCCGACCGCCTGGCATCTGGCCGGCTCGGCGCCGCGCGCGAGCAGGACGCCGAGCTCGGCGACGCGGACGCCGTGCGGCTGATGACGATCCACGCGGCGAAGGGGCTGGAGTTCCCGGTCGTCTGCCTCGCCGACCTCGGGCACGGGCCGCCGCTTGGCGGACCGATGATCCTGACCGACGGCGAGCGGGTCGGCCTGCGGGTCCCGACGCTGGCCTCGACGCGCGTCGACACGCTGGCCTACGCCGAGCTGCGCGGCGAGCGCGATCCGGCGGCCCTGGCCGAAGAGCAGCGGATCGCCTACGTGGCGATGACGCGGGCGCGGGAGCGCCTGATCCTCAGCGGCGCCGCTCACTTCGCGCGGTGGCCGGCGGCGAGCGCGAGCTCGGCGGCGATCGCCTGGCTGGGGCCGGCGCTTGTCCCCGACCTGCGGGCGCGCGTCCAGGGCCCGCCGGGCGTCTGCGAGCTCGAGCTCGGCGGGGCGCCGCTGCGCCTGACGCTGACCGGCGCCGAGGACTGGATCGGCCCGGCCGCCCCATCACGACCCACCCCGCAGCCCGTGCAGATGTCGCTGTTCGACGCGGAGGAGGTGCCGCCGACCCCGGCGTCGGCCGGATCCCCGGTGCCGTCTTCCCCGGCCTCGGCCGGATCCCCGGTGCCGCCGTGCCCGGCGTCGGCCGGATCCCCGGTGCCGCCGTGCCCGGCGTCGGCCGGACCACCGGCGGCGGTCAGCTACAGCTCGCTTGTCGACCACGCCCGCTGCGGCTACGGCTACTACCTGCGCCGGGTGCTGGGGCTCGCCCCGGTTGCCCCGCCGCCCGGCCTGGGGGAGGGCTCGGGCGCGGCGGCGCGGGGGACGATCGTCCACGCCCTGCTCGAGCGGCTCGACTTCGGGCGGCCGCGACCGCCCACCGCGGCCGCCGTGCGGGCGCTGGCCGGGGCGGCGGAGCTCGCCGACGCCGAGGTCGGCGAGATCGTCGAGCTGGTCGGCGCGTTCGCCGCCAGCCCGCTGCGGGCGCGGCTGGCCGCGGCCACCGGCGTCGTGCGCGAGGCGAGCTTCGGGCTGACGCTCGGCGGGCTGCTCCTCGGCGGCTATATCGACGTGCTGGCGCGCGAGCAGGGCGGGGCGATGCTGGTGGTCGACTACAAGAGCGACGGCGTCGACGCCGGCACGGATCTGGACGCCCGGGTCGCCGCCGACTACGACGTCCAGCGGCGCGTCTACGGCCTGGCGGCGCTGCGCGGGGGGGCGACGAGCGTCGATGTCGCCTACTGCTTCCTGCGCCGGGCCGACGACGTCGT
Source organism: uncultured Solirubrobacterales bacterium (assembly GCA_963742705.1). Taxonomy (GTDB): domain Bacteria; phylum Actinomycetota; class Thermoleophilia; order Solirubrobacterales; family Solirubrobacteraceae; genus Palsa-513. Next base: position 43,563 of record CAVUMZ010000014.1, read on the forward strand.
CTCGGTCCGCTACGCGGCGGCCGACGCCGACCGGCTCGAGCGCGAGCTCACGGCGTTGGCGGCGCCGCTGGCGGCCGGGCGTTTCGACGTCGCGGCCCGTCCCCACCGCGGGTTGTGCGCGACGTGCCCCGGCCGGGCGCGACTGTGCTCGTGGGACGAGACGGTGACGCTTCGCCCGTGCCCCCCAAGGTACGAGCAAGGCCCCGTGCACGCCGGTTAGCCGGCACGGCGGCGTGGAATACTAGGAACATGCCGCGCGCGATCTGGACGGGGGCGATCAGTTTCGGGCTGGTCAGCGTCCCGGTCAAGCTCTACGCCGCCGTCTCGGCCAAGGGCGTCCACTTCCATCAGCTCCACGCCGCCGACGGCGTCCGGATCCAGCAGAAGCGGATCTGCCCGGCCGACGGGGAGGAGGTCGCCTACTCCGACATCGTCAAGGGCTACGAGATCTCTCCGGACCGCTACGTCGTAATCGAGCCGGAAGAGCTCGCGTCGCTCCAGCCCAAGCGGGCCCGGACGATCGAGATCGAGGACTTCGTCGCCCTGGCCGAGATCGACCCGATCTACTTCGACCATCCCTACTACCTGGTGCCCGACGAGCGCGGCGTCAAGCCCTACCGGCTGCTGCTCGAGGCGATGCGCGACACCGAGCGGGTCGCGCTCGGCCGGCTCGTGCTCCGGGCCAAGGAGCATCTCGTGGCGATCCGGGCGACGCCCGACGTCCTCACGCTGGAGACGATGGTCTTCGCCGACGAGATCGTCTCGCCCGATCGCTTCGCCGAGCTCGACGGCGACGTGGAGACGAGCGACCGGGAGGTGGCGATCGCCAAGCAGCTGATCGAGTCGCTCAGCGGGCCGTTCGAGCCCGAGCGCTATCACGACGAGTATCGCGAGCAGGTGCTCGCCCTGATCGACCGCAAGGCGAGCGGCGAGGAGATCGTGCTCCAGCCCCAGGCGGCTGAGGAGAAGATGGACGGGGCCGACCTGATGAGTGCGCTCCAGGCGAGCCTCGAAGAGGTCAAGAAGCGCACCGGCGCCGGACCCAAGCGACCGCGCAAGGGCGCCGCCAAGGACGCCGAACCGGCAGCCGCCGGACGCTGAGCCTTCGACCCGGTCGCGGCCGGACGCCGGTGCCGACGGGTCAGGCGAGCAGACCGGTCGCGTGCGGGTGCGACGGCCCCGCATCACCGGCCACGAAACACTGCCGAAACATAGGGCCCGAGGGCCCGGCGGGCGGGTCCCGTGCCTCGGGTTCCCGCTGATACGCTTGGCCTTCTGCCTCGGTGCCCGCGCGGTCGCGGGCGCGCCGCCTATCGGGAGCTCGCATGACCAGCATTCCAGAGCAGCCGGCTGCCGGCCTGTACGACTCGCGCTACGAGCACGACGCCTGCGGCGTCGCCCTGGTCGCCCGGCTCGACAACAAGCCGACGCACGAGGTGATCCGCCGGGGCATGCGGGCGCTGATCAACCTCGAGCATCGCGGGGCGGCCGGGGCCGACCCGATGACGGGCGACGGCGCCGGGATGCTCGTGCAGATGCCCGACCGCTTCTTTCGTGAGGTCGTCGACTTCGAGCTCCCGGAGCCCGCTCGTTACGGCGTCGCCATGTGCTTCCTGCCGCGCGACGCCGCTGACCGCGGCGAGCTGATCGAGATGCTCGAGGCCAACGTCCGCGCCGAGGGTCAGCACGTGCTCGGCTGGCGCGAGGTCCCGGTCGACCCCAGCCAGATCGGCGAGACCGCGAACGCCTGCCGGCCGGAGGTCCGCCAGCTCTTCGTCGGCGCCGGCGACGGTCCCGAGCAGTCAGACCAGGATGCCTTCGAGCGCAAGCTCTACGTCATCCGCCGCCTGACCGAGCTCGCTGCCGGCGACCGCGCCTACCTCGTCAGCTGCTCGTCGCGGACGATCGTCTACAAGGGCATGCTGATCAGCTACCAGGTCTGCGACTTCTATCGCGACATCGTCGACGAGCGCTTCGAGAGCGCGATGGCCCTCGTCCACTCCCGGTTCTCGACCAACACCTTCCCGAGCTGGGAGCTCGCCCACCCCTACCGGATGATCGCCCACAACGGGGAGATCAACACGCTGATGGGCAACATCAACTGGATGCGCGCCCGGGAGTCGGCGCTGGCCAGCGAGCTGTTCGGCGACGACCTGCAGAAGGTGATCCCGCTCGTGCGTCCCGGCGGATCGGATTCGGCGACGTTCGACAACGTGCTCGAGCTGCTGACCCTCGCCGGCCGGTCGCTGCCCCACGCGGCGATGATGATGATCCCCGAGGCCTACCGTCTGCGCGACGACCTGCCGGCCGAGCTCGTCGGCTTCTACGCCTTCCACTCGTGTTTCATGGAGCCCTGGGACGGCCCGGCCGCCGTCGCGTTCACCGACGGCCGCGTGATCGGTGCGACGCTCGACCGCAACGGCCTGCGGCCGGGGCGGTGGGTCGTGACCAAGGACGGCTACGTCGTGCTCGGCTCCGAGGCCGGCCTGCTCGGCGTGCGCCCCGAGCAGATCGACCGGCTCGGGCGCCTCCAGCCCGGCAAGCTCTTCCTCGTCGATCTCGAGCAGGGCCGGATCGTCTCCGACGACGAGGTCAAGCGGACGGTGGCCACCGCCCGCCCGTACGCCGACTGGTTCGAGCAGAACACGGTCCACTTCGACGATCTGCCGGAGCTCCCCGGGCTCGAGCTGACGGAGCCGCTGCGCTCCCTTCAGCTCGCGTTCGGCTACACCCAGGAGGACCTGCGCGTGCTGCTGGCGCCGATGGCCGCCACCGGGGCCGAGCCGATCGGATCGATGGGCAACGACTCGTCGCTCGCCGTCCTGTCAGACCTGGCGCCGCCGCTGTTCAGCTACTTCAAGCAGCTCTTCGCCCAGGTCACCAACCCGCCGATCGACCCGATCCGCGAGCAGATCGTGATGAGCCTGGCGACGAGCCTCGGCGGCGAGGGCAACCTGCTCGGCGAGTCGCCGTCCCACGCCCACAAGCTGATCCTCGAGCAGCCGATCCTCCGCAACCACGAGCTCGAGGCCGTTCGCCAGGTCGGCGGCGACGTCTTCCAGGCCCACACGATCGACATCACCTGGCCGAAGGCCGACGGGCCCGACGGGATGGCGGCCGCCGTGGCCCGAATCTGCGCCGAGGCCCACGACGAGATCGCCAGCGGCGACAACATCCTGATCCTCTCCGACCGTGCCGTCGGCCCCGACCGTGTGGCGATCCCGTCGTTGCTGGCGGTCGCCTCGGTCCACCACCACCTCGTGCGCGAGGGCACCCGCCTGCGCGCGGCGCTGGTGCTCGAGTCGGGCGAGCCCCGCGAGGTCCATCACATGGCGACGCTGATCGGCTACGGCGCCAGCGCGATCAACCCGTACCTGATGTTCGAGACGGTCGGAGCGCTCGTCGCCGAGGGTCGCGTCCCGACCTCGAACGGGTGCCCGACGACCGTGGCCGGAGCAGAGGCCGGAATCGTCCAAGCAATCGGCAAGGGACTGCTGAAGACAATCTCGAAGATGGGGATCTCGACGATCCACTCCTACTGCGGCGCGCAGATCTTCGAGGCCGTCGGGCTCGAATCGGCGCTGGTCGACCAGCACTTCACGGGCACGGCTTCGCGGATCGGCGGCATCGGGCTGGACGTGCTCGCCCGGGAGACGCTCGACCGGCACACGCGCGGCTATCCGCTGCGCGGCGACGAGCTGCTCCCGGTCGGCGGGATCTACGCCTGGCGGCGGGACGGGGAGCACCACATGTGGAACCCGGAGACGATCGCCCTGCTCCAGCGGTCGGTGCGCCAGGAGGGGGAGCAGGCGGCCGAGACCTATGCCGAGTACGCCCGCATGATCGACGACGACGCGTCCCGCCGGGCGACGCTGCGCGGGCTGATGAAGATCCGCACCGACCAGGAGCCGATCCCGCTCGAGGAGGTCGAGCCGTGGACGGAGATCGTCAAGCGGTTCGCCACCGGGGCGATGAGCCTCGGCTCGCTCTCGCGCGAGGCGCACGAGAACCTCGCCCTGGCCATGAACGCGATCGGCGGCAAGTCCAACACGGGTGAGGGAGGCGAGGATCCCGAGCGCTTCCTCGACCAGCGGCGCTCCAAGATCAAGCAGGTCGCCAGCGGCCGGTTCGGCGTGACGGTCCACTACCTCGTCAACGCCGACGAGCTCCAGATCAAGATGGCCCAGGGCGCCAAGCCCGGCGAGGGCGGGCAGCTCCCCGGGCACAAGGTCGACGAGTACATCGGCAAGATCCGCAGCTCGACGCCCGGCGTCGGCCTGATCTCCCCGCCGCCGCACCACGACATCTACTCGATCGAGGACCTCAAGCAGCTGATCTACGATCTCCGCTGCTCGAACCCGACCGCCCGGATCAGCGTCAAGCTCGTCTCCGAGGTCGGTGTCGGCACGGTCGCCGCCGGCGTCGCCAAGGCCAACTCCGACCACGTTCTGATCGCCGGCCACGACGGCGGCACCGGCGCCTCCCCGCTGTCGTCGATCCAGGCCGCCGGGATCCCCTGGGAGATCGGCCTGGCCGAGACCCAGCAGACGCTGCTGCGCAACGACCTGCGCTCGCGGATCTGGGTGCAGACCGACGGCCAGCTCAAGACCGGCCGCGACGTGGCGATCGCCGCGATGCTCGGCGCCGACGAGATGGGCTTCTCGACGGCCCCGCTGATCGCGACCGGCTGCATCATGATGCGGGCCTGCCACCTCAACACCTGCCCGGTGGGCATCGCCACCCAGGACCCGGTGCTGCGCAAGCGCTTCGCCGGGACGCCGGAGCACGTGATCAACTACTTCCACTTCGTCGCCGAGGAGGTCCGCCAGATCCTCGCCGGCCTCGGCCTGCGGACGATGGACGACCTGGTCGGGCGCGTCGACCTCATCGAGTCCGACGCGGCCGTCGCCCACTGGAAGGCCCGGGGCGTCGACCTCTCGAAGGTCCTGACGATGCTGGAGCTCCCGCCGGGGACGCCGCTGCGGCGGGTGCGCAGTCAGGAGCCGGTGCTCGCCGACGCGCTCGACTGGAGCCTGATCGAGCAGGCCAAGGGTGCGCTCGAGCGGGGCGAGCGGGTCGAGATCGAGGCCGACGTGCGCAACGTCAACCGCTGCGTCGGCGGCCTGCTGTCGAGCGCGATCGCCAAGCGCCACGGTGCCGACGGCCTCGACGAGGACTCGATCCGCGTCCACTTCACCGGCTCGGCCGGCCAGAGCTTCGGCGGCTGGCTCGCCCCCGGGGTCAGCTTCAGCCTCAACGGCGACGCCAACGACTACACCGGCAAAGGGCTCTCCGGGGGCATCCTCGCCGTCAGCCCGCCGGCCGGCGTGACGTTCGTGCCCGAGGAGAACGTGATCATCGGCAACACCGTCCTCTACGGCGCGACCCGCGGCCGGGCGTTCTTCCGGGGCCTCGCCGGCGAACGCTTCGCAGTCCGCAACTCCGGGGCGATGGCCGTCGTCGAGGGCGTCGGCGACCACGGCTGCGAGTACATGACCGGCGGCCGGGTCGTCGTGCTCGGCCCGACCGGTCGCAACTTCGCGGCCGGGATGAGCGGCGGCATCGCCTACGTCCTGGACGGCGACCAGACGTTCGCCAAGCGCTGCAACATGGCCGGGGTGTCGTTCGAAGAGATCGACGACGACGACGCGGCCGAGCTCCGGGGGCTGGTGATCGAGCACGAGCGCCGGACCGGATCGACGGTCGCCGCGCGGCTGCTCGAGGACTGGGAGCGGTCGCTCGAGGGGTTCGTCAAGGTGATGCCCGACGACTATCGCCGGGTGCTCGACGAGCAGGCGGCGAAGCTGCTGGCCGAGGCCGCGGCATGAGTCCGGCCGGCGGACGGGGGCGCTGATGGGCGAGCTGGGGGCGTTCCTGCGCATCGAGCGTGCGCCGGCCCTCGAACGCGACCCGCACGAGCGGGCGCACGACTACCGCGAGTTCCTCGTCGACCGGCCCGACGCCGAGCTCCAGGCGCAGGGGGCGCGGTGCATGGAGTGCGGCGTGCCCTTCTGCCACAACGGCTGCCCGCTCGGGAACCTGATCCCCGACTGGAACGACCTCGTCTACCGCGACCGCTGGGCCGACGCCCTGCGTCAGCTGCACTCGACCAACAACTTCCCCGAGTTCACCGGTCGGCTCTGCCCGGCGCCGTGCGAGGCCGCGTGCGTGCTCGAGATCCGCGAGGGTGACGCGGTCACGATCAAGCAGATCGAGAACGCGATCATCGACCGCGGCTTCGACGAGGGCTGGGTCGTCCCGGCGCCGCCGCCGTTCGAGACCGGCCGATCGGTCGCCGTCGTCGGCGCCGGGCCGGCGGGCATGGCCGCCGCCCAGCAGCTGCGCCGGGCCGGCCACCGCGTCGTGCTGTTCGAGCGCGACGAGGCCGCCGGCGGGCTGGTGCGCTTCGGCGTCCCGGACTTCAAGATCGAGAAGACGGTCGTGCAGCGGCGCGTGCAGCAGCTCGTCGACGAGGGGGTCGAGCTCCGCTGCGGGGTCGACGTCGGCACCGACATCACCGCCGAGCAGCTGCGCGCCGAGTACGACGCCGTCGTCCTGACGATCGGCTCGCGCGTTCCGCGCGACCTGCCGGTGCCCGGCCGCGAGCTCGACGGCATCCACTTCGCGATGGAGTACCTCTACGTCCGCAACCGCTGGGTCGCCGGCGAATTCGGCCCGCCGCCGCCGGCACCGGCGCCGGCGCGACCGGCGATCACCGCGGCGGGCAAGCACGTGATCGTGATCGGCGGCGGCGACACCGGCGCCGACTGCGTCGGCAATTCGCTGCGCGAGGGAGCGGCTTCGATCACGCAGCTCGAGCTCCTGCCCGAGCCGCCGCCGCGCCGGCCGGACGACCGCACGCCGTGGCCGCTGTGGCCCAACAAGATGCGCCTGTCGTACGCGATGAAGGAGGCCGAGGGCGAGGGCAGGGGCGAGCGCGCCTACTCGGTCGTGACGACCCACTTCTCCGCCGACGGTGGCGCGCCGGGCCGGGTCGCCGCCCTTCACCTGGCCGAGGCCGAGCCGGTCCCGCCGTTCCACCCGATCGCCGGGACCGAGCGCGAACTCAAGGCGGATCTCGTGCTTCTGGCGATGGGCTTCCTGCATCCGCAGCACGACGGCCTGGTCGATCAGCTCGGGGTCGAGCTCGACCAGCGCGGCAACGTCAAGGCGCCGACGTACGCCAGCTCGCAGGGCGGCGTGTTCGTCGCCGGCGACGCCCGCCGCGGCCAGTCGCTGATCGTCTGGGCGATCAACGAGGGCCGCCAGTGCGCGCGCATGGTCGACCGCTACCTCGCGGCCGGCCAGCGCAACGGGCGTGTCCGCGCTCCGGCCTGACACGTCGTCGCGCAACAATCGGGCTCTCCGACTGTTCTAGGGTTTGGAGTCCGGCGGCCAAACGGCCGCAGTCGTCCGTCCGCGACGCCGGCGAATAGGCGAGCGCTACCCTGTGGTGCGCTGCGACGGCCCAAAACGAATGGAAGGATCACGCTCTTGCGCCTGCGGAACACCGTCCTAGTGTCCATCGTCGCGCTGATCGGCCTCGGCTGTACGACGGCAGTCAGCCAGGCCTACACGACGGGCGTCGGCGACAACAACCCGAACATGTTCGCCAGCCCGTACTACCAGGCGCTGAAGACGAAGATCACCCGCTACGTCGCGCCGTACGACGTCGCCACCAACCCGACCGAGCTCGCCCAGTTCACGACGTGGGTTCGCGCGGCCGAGACCGAGCACATCCAGCCGCTGATCGCCTTCTACCACGCCCCGGGCCGGGCCGGCACGCACCTGCCGAGCGTCAGCGCCTACACCGCGGACATCAAGAAGTTCTTCCGCCTCTTCCCGGAGATCAAGAACTACACGCCGTGGAACGAGGCCAACCGCGGCAACGTGGTCGTGCCCGGCAACGCGTCCTTCCACAGCCCGTCGGCCAAGCTGTCGGCCCAGTACTACCTGGCGATGCGCTCGGCCTGCAAGGGCTGCACGATCGTCGGCCTCGACGTCCTCGACGGACAGAACATCAAGCCGACGATCGCCTACATCAAGTCATTCCAGAAGTACGCCAAGGCCCATCTGCCGACGATCTGGGGCCTGCACAACTACTCGGACACCAACCGCTACCGGAGCACGGGGACGAAGGCGGTGCTCAAGGCCGTCAAGGGGCAGGTCTGGCTGACCGAGACCGGCGGGCTCGTTCAGTTCGGCGGGGCCTTCCCGTACAGCCTGAGCCGCGCCAGCAAGGCCCTGTCCTACATGTTCAAGCTGGCGGCGTCGAACTCCCGGATCAAGCGCCTGTACATCTACAACTGGTACGGCGGCGACGCGAGCACCCGCTTCGACGCCGGCCTGGTCGACGTCAACGGCAAGCCGCGGGCCGGCTACTTCACGGTCCTCAGCAAGCTCGTCAAGAAGTGATCGGCGGCGGCGGACGCCGGTCCGCCGCGATGCCGTCCACTGCGCTCCCTACAGTGCGGATTGGAAACTCGTCCTTCTGCACTGCAGGGAGCGTCTCGATGCCGCTGTGCTTCATCGAACCGCAGGATGCGATCCGTGTGATCGCAGAGTCGATCGGCCGTGAGGCTCGCCGCCAGCTGGTCGGCGAGGTCCTCCACGCCTGGGTCGACGACCTGCCCGAGCGGGAGCTGGGCGCCCAGTACGCGAAGGCGGTCGCCGAGCTCGACGAACAGGACCTGTCGATGCTCGCCGCCTGGCACGCGTCGCTCGACACGATCGGGCAGCCGATCGCCAACACCGACTTCCTCGTCAGCGTGTTCCCGTCGCTCGGCGAGCACCGGCGCGAGGCGCTCAAGATCGCGGCGAGCTTCCGCGGCGAGGAGGCGTTCGATGCGGGCGTCGCCGAGGAGCAGGCACTTCGAACCGTCCTCCCGCGCCTGTCGCGCGCCCGCGCCGAGCAGCTGGCGCTCGAATGCATCGAGCTCTACGTCTGGGATCGGATGGGGTCCGAGAACTAAGGTATGCGGGGTGGCGAGGGTCATCCTGTTCTCGACCGACGCGTGTGCGTTCTGCGTGCATGCGCGGACGCTGCTCAAGAAGCGGGGTGTCGACTTCGAGGAGGTCGACCTCGGCGGCGAGCCCGAGCTCCAGGCGGAGCTCAGCGCCGTCACAGGCCGGGACGGCTTTCCGCAGATCGTCGTCGACGGCGAGCCGCTCGGCGGCTTCAACGAGCTGCGCGCGGCTGACCGGGACGGTCGTCTGGCGTCGTGGCTGGCGTGAGGGCGTGCTCCTCCCAGTCGCCCTGGCGGCGGAAGCCGACGGCGGCGTAGATCTTGTTCGACGTCGGGTTGGCGAGGTCGGTGAAGAGCATGCACCGGTCGGCGTCCCCGGCGAGGATGTCGCGGGCCGCCGTGGCGACGGCGCTGCTCGCGTAACCCCGTCGGCGGTGCTCCGGCGGGGTGTAGACCGGGCCGATGCGGGCGACGCCTTCGATCGTCGGCGATACGGCGAGCGTGGCGACGGGCTCGCCGTCGTCGACCCAGACCTGCTGGGCGCCACGGTCGAGTCGACTGTCGACGTTCGCCTCCGGGTTGCCGCCGCCCTCGACGCCGGCCTCGGCGACGAATGCCCGCTCCCAGTCGACCAGCAGGTCGCGCTCGGCGGGCCCGGCGGGCCGGAGGTGACCCGGCGCGGGTCGCGGCGGGCCTGTCACTTCGTCGCAGAGGTGCATCGCCTCCCGCAGGCGGCACGTCGCCCGGCCACCGGTCCGACGCGTCCAGGCGGCGGCGATCGCCCGGGCCGTATCGCGGTCGGCGTTCACGGCGCTCAGTCGCGGGTCCTCGGGTAGCCAAGCCGCCAGCAGCGCGCCGGCCGCCGGCGGGTCGAGCTCGGTGCAGAGGAGCGGCCACGGGTGGATCCGCAGCGCCGCGGCGACAGGCCCGGCGGCGTCCGCGGTGACGGCGAACAGGCGGTCGGGTGCCGCGAACTGACCGCCGCGGGCCCGGACGAGAATCGTCGCCATCACGTTGCGCTCGACTGCGCGCCCCGAGGAACGACTCGGCCCGGGCGGCGAACTCGTCGATGTCGCGCGTCACCAGGAACCGCAAGCTCGCTCCAATGTCACAGGGCGGTCGGCCGTCTCGTCTGAGGTTACAAAGCAACGAGAGGAGCTAACGATGAAGGTCCTGGTAGCGGGCGCGTCTGGAGCCGTCGGCACGGAGCTCGTGCCCCGCCTCGTCGCCGCCGGTCACGATGTGGTCGGGACGACGCGGACGCCGTCCAAGCGGAGGCGATCCGGGCGATGGGCGGGCGTCCGGCCGTGCTCGACGCGCTCGACCCGGAGGCGGTCGCCGGCGTCGTCGCCGCCGCCGAGCCCGAGGTGATCGTCCATGAGCTGACGGCGCTGGCGGCGGTCGACATGCGCCATTTCGATCGGTCCTTCGAGCAGACGAACCGCGGATCTGCTCGATCTCGCTTGCCCCGAACACCGCCACCGGCGCCACGGCTAGCCCCGGAGGCAGTGCCCGGGGGTACGCTGGCCCGCATGCTGGTGAAGCTCTTGCGGCTGGGGGCGGCGGCCGTCGCCGTCGGGACGTTCGCCGCGCCGGCGGCGCCGAGCTCCGCGGCCACGACGAGCCAGCAGCTGCTCGCGCGCAACCGCGCGCTCTGGAGCGCCCAGCATCTCCAGAGCTACCGGTTCAGGCTGCGGATCACGTGCGACTGCACGGCGGCCGGCCGGCCGCAGGAGATCACCGTCCGGGGCGGCAGGCCCCATGGCGGGAGCCTCTTCGCCGGCCAGCTGCAGACGTTCCCGCAGATGTTCCGCCTGATCGGCCAGGTGCTTGACGACCCGGCGTCCGAGGGCGCGACCGTCCGCTATGACCAGCGTCGGGGCTTCCCCCGGTTGGCTCGCCTCGACGCGATCACCTGGAGGGTCGACCGCTTCCAGGCGCTCTAGGTCGGCCGGATGATGTCGTAGCGCCCGCCCCCGGCGTCGCCGTCGTGACGCCAGGCGAAGAACGCCGTCTCCAGGCGCATCCCTCCGGGAAGGTCGAGCGTACCCTGGCCGATCGCGTTGCCGGCCAACCGCACGGCGTAGTCGGACTCTTCGGTCTCCCATAGCTCGAGGCCGGCCCGCCGCTGGCGGCCGTCGCCGTCGTAGGCGGTCGACAGGCGCGGATCGCCGATCGGGTGCGGCGCCGGGGGTGCGCCACGGACGATGAAGCCCTCGAGCTCCTCGGCCTCGTGGTCCTTGGCCCGCGCCGGACGCCGCGCCCGGAGCGTGACGGCAAGCTCGTCGTCGAACCACGCCGCGACCGCCCGGGCGAGCCCGAAGCGCTTCCACGTGCGGGCCGGCGGCGCCGCGACGACCGCGTGGCCGAGGCAGTCGATCGCCCCGCCGGCCGTGTGTCCGCGGGTCCGACAGAGCCACTCGCGCGTCCCGTCGGCGAACACCGCCGGCTCGCCAAGTCGCTCGAACGCCAGCTCGAGACCATCTTCGTCGGCCACGAGCCAGCCGTCGCCGTTCGCGTCGACGCGGAGCGCCGGCCCGGCGATCGTCTCCCCGCCGCGGCAGAGCAGCACGCCCGCCTCACTGCGGATCAGCCCGGCCTGCGTCTCGTCGCCGAAGCCGAGGGTGACCTGCTCGGTCAACGGTGAAGCCTGTCCTGGTCGACGTCGATCGCCTGGCCGTCGACGTCGTAGACCTCCGTGTCGGGCCGGGCGCGCCGGCGACTGCCGCCGCCGAGGTAGGCGAGCAGACGGCCGGCGTAGTGGCGGATCACCAGGAGTCGGACCAGCGCCCGCGTCGGCGGCGCCAGGAGCAGGGCCCCGACCACGTCGGTGACGAAGCCGGGGACGATCAAGAGCGCCCCGCCGACGAAGACGAGTGCCCCGTCGAGTGCCTCGCGCGCCGGCGGCCGGCCGGCGGCCAGGGCGGCGCGTAGGTCGGCCAGCACCGCGCGTCCCTGCGAGCGGATCAGGCGGACGCCGATCAGCGAGGTCCCGACGAGGGCGGCCGCCGTCCACAGCACGCCGATCCACTCGGCGACGACGATGATCACGTAGAGCTCGAGGATCGGCAGGCCGACCACGATCGCGAGGAGGAGGAGGGGCATTGGCCTAAGGCTACGCTGCGGCTAGACTGGACGGATGGTTACAGTCGAAGAGGTCGAAGAAGCCCTGACGAACGTGATCGATCCCGAGCTCGGGCTCGACTTCGTCGAGCTCGGTCTGATCTACGGCATCGAGATCGACGGCGCCGAGGTCCACGTGACCTTCTCGTTGACGTCTCCCGGCTGCCCGATCGGGCCGCAGGTGAGCGAGCAGATCGACGAGTTCGTCGGCGAGCTCGACGGGGTCGACACGGTCGCCTCGTCGATGGTGTTCACGCCGCCGTGGACGCCCGAGCGGATGAGCGACGACGCCAAGTTCGCGCTCGGCTTCTAGCCGTAGCTCCGCTCCAGCTTCGCGATCGTCCCCGCCAGGGTCGGGCCGCCCGGTCGCAGGTGCCACGTCACCGCGAGGCGGCCGCTTGACCCCGCCAGGGCCAGCGCACCTCCGGCGATCCGCCCGGAGCTCGCGCGCAGGCCGCTGATCGAGCTCGGAACCGGCCAGGCGAGCCGCGTCCCGGCCGGCGCCGACCAGGTCAGCGTCGCCCCGCCGCGGCGCGCCCGCAGCGTGAAGGAGACGAGCCCATGGGCCGTCGGCGCCCGCGTGATCGACGTCACCTTGCCCGGCATGAGCCAGCCGCCGGGCACCGCCCCGAGCAGGACCACGCGGCCCTGGTCGTCGTCGCGGACGAGCATGTTGCGGATCAGCGCGACCAGCTCGCCCGAGTACGTGCCGTGGGGTGTCAGGTTGGCCGCGCTCGAGCGCTTCCCGCCCGGGCGGATGTCGGTCTCGAACCCGCCGAGCGTGCCGGTCGCGTGGGCGAGCTCGGCGTAGAGGCCGTCGACGACCGAAGCCTGCTCGCCCCGCTCGAGCTCGGTTTCGAAGATGCGAAAGCCGGTGTAGTCGTGGAGCATGCCGGCGTAGGTGGCGATCCCCTCCCGGAAACCGGCCCGGGCCCGACGGATCGTCGCCGTGACGACCGGGTCGGTCGGGGCGAGCGGCCCGTCCGGGTAGGCGACCCACCAGTTGCCCCAGTCGCGCCCCCCGGGCCGGTCGAGCGCCGGTGGAACCGCGCCGTGGTTGCCGGCCGCCGCCGTCCGCGTGGCCTGCGCTACGCGCGTGCGCAGCCGCGCCGCGACGGCCGCCCACGTCCCCGCCAGATCGGTGCGGCCGGCAACCCGCGCCAGCTCGACGGCCGCGTCCATCCCGGCGACGGCCCAGAAGTCGTCGCCTGCCAACCGTCCTGCGACGTACTCGTTGTCGCCGGGGTTCCCGGCCGGGAGCAGGCCGTCCCCCAGCAGGTCGAGCCACGCCACGGCGCGGCCGACGGCCGGCAGTTCGGCCGTCGCGAAGGCGGCGTCGCCGGTCAGCTCGGCGTGCTGGCCGAGCGCCCACAGCGCCTGGCCGAAGCCGTCGTACTGCCCCGGCCGGCTGATGAAGAGGCCGTCGGGTTGTTGCCACGACGCGAAGTACGCGAGGTTCTCGCTCGCCGGTTCGCGCAGGCCGTCGAGGTCGAGCGCGTTCGTCATGATCGCCGCGTCGCGCAGCCAGAAGGCGTGGTACTGGAGGTCGTTGACCGTCTGCACCCAGTCGCCGGACGCCAGCCGGTAGCGGCTCGTGAGGATCTGCGCCAGGCTCGCCTCGTACGCGTCTGTCACCGCCTGCTCGGGCAGGCGCAGCGCCAAGCCCTGACCGAGCGCGGCATCGAAGCTCTGGTGGACGGCCCGACGAGCCGCGGCCCAGCCGACCCGGGGGATCGCCGTTCGGCTCGGTACGGCCGGAAGCTCGAAGTCGAGCGTTGCCGTCCGCCCGGGCGCAAGCGTCCGGGCGTAGCTCACGCGCACGCAGACGTGCGTACGCCCCACGCAGCGCGCTGCCGTCGCCACCGCACGTCCCGGCCCGGGCGCCAGCAGCGCGAACGTCTCGTCGTCGCGCACGATGGCGTTACCCGACACGCTCCAATGCTGTGCCGTCCCGCCCGGCTGGGCGTAGAGGCCGTTCTCCGTCCCCGACGGAGCGAGGTAGCGGAAGTCGGGCGCGCCGAGGGCATTGAGCCCCGCGCCGCCGCTGCGGCGCACCGAGACCGCCCAGTCGGCACGCTGGGTGGTCGCCGCGAGGTTGCGGATCCGGACGCGTACGAAGTCGACGGCGACGCCGTCGACCGGTGTCGCCAGCATCGTCACCGTGTAGTCGACGCCGGCCTGGCGCTGCGACGACGCGACGATCGGATACCGGCCGCCGTCGACCAGGCTCCGCTGTGGCTGGTCGTAGGCGTGCAGCTTCGGGCCGAAGGCGAAGTCGAGCTCGCCGAAGCCGGTGTAGATGTCGCCCTCCGGGGTGATCTCCGACCCGGCGAACAGGCCGGGCACGGCGAGTTGATCCGTCGGCGTGGCGACGAAGCTCCAGCGGGCCCCGGCGCTCGCCGGCAGGGCGGCGGCCGCGAGCGCCGCCAGCCCGAGCGCCGCCCTCACGCCGGCGGCTGCCCCTTCGGGCGACGCGCCCGGGTGCGTGGCTTGGGCTTCGTCGTCGCGCCGTCGACCTGGGCGCGCGCGAGGGCGACGAGCGCGTCCCTCTCGGCGGCGATCGCGTCGCCGATCACGTCGATGTCCGGCAGGGCGTCGAAGTCGCCGAGAAGGCCGAAGTTGAGGGCGCCGTTGTAGGACATGATCGCGATCGCCAGCGCGTGGTCGCGCGGGAGGAAGGCGATCGGAAAGACCTCCTCGAGCTTGTGGCCGAGCACGTAGAGGGGGAACTGCGGGCCGGGCACGTTGGTGACGATCAGGTTGAACAGCCGCGTCGAGAAGTTGAGCCGCGAGGCCTGGGCGAGGATCGTCGGCGGGGCGAAGTCCTGGACGCCGGCGATCACCTCGGCGCCGAGCGCCTGCTTCGATTCCTTGAGGCCGCGCATCGCCGCGGCGACGACGCCGAGCCGGGTCAGCGGATCCTCGACGTACACCGGCAGGGCTCCGCGCATCACGGCGATCTTGTTGCCGATCTGGCCCCGCTCGTGCTCGGCGCGGACCGATACCGGGACCAGGGCCCGCAACTCGAGTCCCTCTGCCCGCACGCCGCGTCCCTGGAGCCAGGTCCGCAGCGCGCCCGAGACGACCGACAGGACGACGTCGTTGACCGTCCCGCCGAAGGCGTTCTTGATCAGCTTGAAGTCGTCGAGTCGGCAGCTGACGCCGACAAAGCGGCGGTGCGGACCGATCTCGACGTTCAGCGGCGTCGACGGCGCCGGGTTGAGCGTGATCCAGACGACCTCGGCGATCCCCTCGATGGCTTCGCGCAGCGTCGCCACCGCCCGCTCGGGATGCAGCGCGGCGTCGAGCGCCCCCGCCGTGACGGCGGCGCCTGCGTTGACCGCCCCACGCAGCCCCGCCGCCAGCAGGCCGGCGGTTCCGGGCTCGGAGTGCGGCCGCCACGGGTCACCGGAGTTCGGGATCTCCGGCGGCTCGGGTGTCAGGTCGAAGAGCACGGTGGCCAGGTCGACGCCGGCGATCCCGTCGATGACCGAGTGGTGGGTCTTCCACAGCAGCGCGAAGCGGTTGTCGTCGAGCCCCTCGATGAACCAGATCTCCCAGAGCGGCTTGGACCGATCGAGCTGCTGGGAGACGACGCGCGCCAGCAGCCGCAGCAGCTGCTCGCGGTTGCCGGGCGCCGGCAGCGCCGTGTGGCGGAGGTGGTACTCGAGGTTGAAGCTGGCGTCGTCGACCCATACCGGGCGGCCGCTGTCGATCGCCGTGTGGGCGAGCTTCTGCCGGTAGCGCGGGACGAGGTGCAGCCGTCCGCGGACCTGGTCGCAGAGATCCTCCATCGTCGGCGGCGGGCCGCTGAAGATCGCGAGGCCGCCGACGTGCATGTGCGACGTCGGTCCCTCCTGATGCAGGAAGGACGCGTCGACGGCGCTTAGACGGTCGAGGTGTTGCTGGGCCATCCGGATCCTCCTCTTCGACGCCTAGCCTAGCCCCTCGGCGGCGTGTTCGCTCGCACCACCGACCGGCGGCCGCCGGCTGCGACGCGGCTGGCGGACCGGTCCCGATCTCGCGCCGAGGCGGCTCCCTACAATTAGGCTGGAATGTCGACCGCCACCACGACCGTCGAGAAGGTTCTGCTCGCGGCACCCACGGGGCTACTGCGCCGGCGTCGATCGGGCTGTCCAGACCGTCGAGCGCGCGCTCGAGCTGCACGGGCCGCCGGTCTACGTGCGCAAGGAGATCGTGCACAACAAGCACGTCGTCGCCCAGCTGCGCGAGCGCGGGGCGATCTTCGTCGACCAGGAGACCGAGGTCCCGGTCGGGGCGGTCACCGTCTTCTCGGCCCACGGCGTGGCTCCGAGCGTCCACGCCAACGCCGCCGCCCGCGGGCTGCGGACGATCGATGCGACCTGCCCGCTGGTGACCAAGGTCCACGTCGAGGCGCGCAAGTTCGCCGCCGACGGCTACACGATCGTGCTGATCGGCCACGACGGGCACGAGGAGGTCGAGGGGACGATGGGGGAGGCGCCCGAGAACATCGTGCTCGTCCAGACCGAGGCTGACGTCGACGGCCTCGAGGTGCCCGATCCGGCCCGGGTCGCGTTCATCAGCCAGACGACGTTGTCCGTCGACGAGACGGCTTCGATCATCGCTCGCCTGCGCGAGCGCTTCCCGCTGATCGCCCAGCCGCGTACAGACGACATCTGCTACGCGACGACCAATCGCCAGGCGGCGGTCAAGCAGATGGCGCCGCTCTGCGACCTCCTGCTCGTGATCGGATCGCGCAACTCGTCGAACTCCCGGCGGCTCGTCGACGTGGCCCGCGACTACGGGTCCGAGTCGCATCTGATCGACAACGAGGGCGAGGTGCAGGAGGACTGGCTCGAGGGCAAGCGCGTCGTCGGCATCAGCTCGGGCGCGAGCGCCCCGGAGGAACTCGTCGAGCGGCTGGTGGCGTTCTTCCGCGACCGTGGCGTCACCGATATCAGCGAGTTCGCGGTCATGCAGGAGGACGTCCGCTTCATGCTGCCCAAGCCGATCCGCCCCGACCGGCCGAGCTGAAGCATCAGCGTGTGCGCACGCTGATCGTCTCCGACCTCCATCTCGGCACGCACACCGGCGCCGATGTGCTCCGCCGGCCGCCGGCGCTCGCGGCGCTGGTGGCCGCTCTGGACGGCGTCGACCGGCTCGTGTTGCTGGGCGACGTCGTCGAGCTTCGCAGCGGGCCCGTCGGTCGGGCGCTCGCGGCGGCGCGGCCGGCGCTGGAGGCGCTCGGGCGTGTGCTCGGCCGGCGCGGCGTGGTCATCGTCCCGGGCAACCACGACCACGCGCTGATCGCGCCCTGGCTCGAGCGGCATGAGCTCGGCCTTGGCGTGGAGGAGCGCGTCGGGCCGGGTGAAGCCTCCCCGACTGCGGCGGCGCTGGCGGGAATCCTCGGCGGGCCGGTCGAGCTCGCCTATCCAGGCGTCTGGGTACGTCCGGATGTCTACGCGACACACGGCCACTACCTCGACTGCCACATGACCGTGCCCACGTTCGAGCGGCTGGCGATCGGCGCGACCGGTCGGGTCGCCGGGTCGCCGGTCGGCGGCCCGTGCCGACCTGAGGAGTACGAGGCGCTCGTCGCACCGGTCTACGCCTGGCTCCATGCGATGGCGCAGGGCGCTCGCGTCGGGGCGGTCAACGGCTCAGGGTCGGCGCGCGCCTGGCGTGCCCTGTCGGCGCCCGGGAGCCGGCCGCGGCTGCGCGCACGGGCGCTCGGCGCCGCCTTCCCGCTGGCGGTGGCGGCGCTCAACCGCGCCGGACTCGGACCGTTGCGCAGCGACCTCTCCGGGGACGCGCTCCGCCGCGGCCGGCTCGAGGCGATGGCGACCGTGGTCGAGCGACTCGGGATCGACGCCCGGCATGTCGTCTTCGGCCACACCCACCGGACGGGCCCGCTCGCCGGCGACGCCGCGACGGAATGGTCGACGGTGGCGGGGACGCGGCTGGTCAACTGCGGCAGCTGGGTGCTCGAGACGCACCTCATGACGCGCGTCGCCGCCGAGTCGCCGTACTGGCCGGGTGGGTGCGTCGTCGTCGACGCCGACGGCCCGCCGCGGCTGCGGCGCCTGCTCGGCGGGGTTGACTTGAGCGAGCTCGGGAGCCGATGAGGCGCGGGGGTCGAACGGACCGAGCGTCACGCACCGTCCCTCCCCGCTCCAACGGACGGGACGGAAATCACCGGCTCGTCAGGCGGCGCGGCGCGTGCTGCTCGCCGCATAGGCGGCGGGACGGCGGTCGGCGAGGTGGGACAGCTCCTCGCGCGCGGCTTCCACGGCAGCGCGGGCGTCGATGCGGGCCAGGGCGACACCCGCCCGGCCTCCGGTGCTGGCCAGAACCCGGCCGTCTGGGTCGACGACCTTGGCCTGGCCCGGGAAGCGCAGGCGACCGAACCGGCCGCAGTGGTTGGCCGAGACCCAGACCACCTGGTTCTCCACGGCGCGGGCCTGGTCGAGCAGGTTGAAGTGGCGCACCTGCCGGTCGTCGCGCATCCGGCGAGCAGGCCGCCGGCGGCACACGGGCCAAGCCGCCAGGCAGGCCACGATCTCCGCCCCGTCGAGCGCCAGGGTTCGAGCTGCTTCAGGGAAGACCTTGTCGTAGCAGATGAGCATGCCCAGACGACCGACCGGAGTCTCGAAGGCGGCGAATCCCTCACCGGGCCTGAAGATGTCGCGCTCGCCGGCGGGGAGGTGAACCTTCCGATGGTGGCCGAGAATTCCGTCGCCACTCAGGCAGACAGCACTCGAGAACGGTCCTCCGGGCGCCGCTTCGGTGTAGCCGATGCACATCACCGCCGGCCCCGCCGCCCGCGCCAGGCGGGCGAAGACCTCGGCGTGCCTGGGCAGCGCCGGAGGCGCGGCGCCCGGCGGCGGCGGATCCCCAGGCCGGCCCTCGTGGATGTAACCGCCCAGCGTCGTCTCCGGAAAGACGATCAGGGTCGCGCCGCGGGCCCGGGCCCACCGGAGTGTTTGCTCGACCTGCTCGACGCACGCGTCGATGTCCCGGCCGAACGGCGCGGCCACCGCGGCCACCGCCGGTCCCCCCGCCGCCCGGCCCCCGTAGCGCGTCATTCCCACGCTTCACATCTTCCAGCGTGCCGGGCCGCGCTACCAGGACCGCGTGTCCACAATTTCAGGTCGGTCACTCGACACGACGGCTCGGTGCAGTCGCCCCGTCCCGACTCACCCGACGAGGTATGTCTCGCAGATGCACTTCCGCGGTCCGGCGCAAGGTCGCGACGCGGAGCGGACGGTACCCTTGCGTCATCGCCGCGCGCGTCCTGATCACCGGTGCGACAGGGTTCGTCGGCGGCACACGTCGTTCGCCCAGCGGCCGGTCAGCCGAGCGGCCCCGGCCCGGGTCGCGTGAGGCCGCTCTCGTAGGCGAAGATCACCGTCTGGACCCGGTCGCGCAGGCCGAGCTTCATCAGGATTCGCTTGACGTGGGTCTTGACCGTCGAGTCCTCGATTACCAGCGCCGCCGCGATCTCGCTGTTCGAGAGGCCGCGGGCCAGCAGCTCGAGGACCTCGCGCTCGCGCGGGGTCAGCTCGGCCAGGCGCTCACCGGTCCGCGGGTCGAGCGTCGGCTGGCGGGCCATGCGCTCGATCACGGTCCGGGTCACCGACGGCGAGAGGAGCGAATCGCCGGCCGCGACCGTGTGGATCGCGCTCAGGAGCTCCTCCGGGCGGGTGCGTTTCAGCAGGAAGCCGGACGCGCCGGCGCTGAGCGCGCCGAAGATGTAGTCGTCCTGCTCGAACGTGGTCAGGATCATCACCTTGACGGTCGGCGTTGCCCCGAGGATCTGGCGGGTCGCGGCGATCCCGTCGACCTCCGGCATCCGCACGTCCATCAGGACGAGATCCGGCCGCAGCGCGCCGGCGCGCTCGACCGCGACCCGCCCGTTGCGAGCCTCGCCGACCACGGCGATCGCGGGGTCGCTCGAGAGGACGGCCTTCAGGCCGGCCCGCATCAGCTCGTCGTCGTCGACGACGAGGACGCGGATCGCTCGGTCGCTCACCCGCCGTCCTCGTTCGGCACGGCCGGCGCGACTCCCTCGCCCGCCGGATACGGCAGGCGCACGAGAACGCGAAAGCCGCCCGCGACCGGACCGACGACCAACGTCCCGCCGAGCAGCGCCGCTCGCTCGCGCATCCCGAGCACCCCGTGTCCTGCGTCGATGCCGTTCACCGGCGCCCCGGCCCGACCGGGCTCGTCACGCTGAGCCGCAGCTCGGTCTTGGCGTAGGCGATCTCGACGTCGGCCGCGCCGGTGCCGTGGCGGGCGGCGTTGGTCAGTGACTCCTGGAGGATCCGGTAGGCGGCCTGGTTGAGCCCGGGCGCGAGCGGCCGCCGGGCTCCGTCGACGTGGATGTCGACACGCAGGCCGGCTGCGCGATGACGCTCGGCCAGGGTCTCGATCCCGGCCAGCCCGATCGGCGGCTCGATCGTCTGGTCGGCGCCGGCGCGGTCGCCGTCGTCGCGCAGGCCGCGGATCAGCTGGTCGATCTCGCCGATCGTCTCCCGTGCGACGTCCTCGATCGTGTTGAGGGCCGTGCGGACGAGCTCGGGGTCACGGTCCTGGAGGAGGCGGGCCGCGCCGGCCTGAACGAGGATCACGTTGATCGCGTGGGCCGCCGAGTCGTGCAGGTCCCGTGCGATCCGCGTGCGTTCCTCGGCCGCCGCGAGGCGTCGCTCGCGCTTGGACTCGCGCTCGGCCCGTCCGGCCCGCTCCTCGAGATCGGCGATTCGCTGGCGCCGTTGGCGGGCCTGGTCGCCGACCAGCCACGCGCCGCCCCAGACGACGATCGCCGCGAGGACCGGGACGGTCGGGAAGCCCGGGGAGGGGATCGACGTCGCGCCGACGTGGAGCGCCAGCAGGCCGACGACCATGAGCGTCGTCTGGCGGAGGCGCCCGGGCGTGCGCCGGTCGGCGGCGACGAAGAGCAGCGCGAGCGTCGGCCCAAACGGCGGCCCCTGGGGGTAGCCGAGCCCATTCAAGACGGCGCTGGCCACCGTCGTCAGCCCGAGCACGGCCAGCGGCGCGCGTCGGTGGGCGAGCAGCGGGAAGCAGGCGATCGCCGCGAGCACGCCACCCAGCTGATCCAAGCCCGATGGCCGGTCCCCGGACGTCGAGCAGGGCGAGCGTCAGGGCGAACGCGACCAACGCCGCCGCGACGTCCACGCAGCGGCGACCACGCGAGCCTCCGAAACCCGCTCGTCTGCCCGGCTGCGGTCACTGAGGACACCTCGCAGACGACGGTAGCGACCGAGCCGAGCCGCCGAGTCCCCCCCAGGGAGGATCTCGGTCCTCCCGGGGGGGACGGCGATGTTCCCTCTGCGGGATGTTTCCGTCGCCCCGCCGCGTCCGTACGGTCCTCGGCAGTCAGAACGGTCCTCGCCAGTCAGAAAGCCCACGACCGAACGGAGGGCGCCGTGGCCGCCAGCTCCCGCAGCTCCGAAACACAGCCGACCGGTGCGATGGCCCGGGTGACTCGATTCGTCCTGGCCCACCGCGGTCTCGTCGCGGCCTTCTGGCTGCTGATCACCGTCGCCGGGTTCGCGTCGGTCTCCTCGGCGACGAAGGCCTTCAGCGACCAGTACTCGGTTCCCGGTCGCGAGGGCTACGAGGCGAACGTGGCGATCGCCCGGACGTTCGGCAACGGCGGTGACGGCGCCCCGCTCGTGCCCGTCGTGACCCTCCCGCCCGGCGCGATGGTCGACTCGCCGGCGGTGCGGGCGTCGCTCGAGGGCGTCACGCTCCGCCTGGAGCGAGCGGTTCCCGGCCTGCGCGTTGCCTCCTACGCCTCGACCGGCGACCGGGCGTTCGTCTCGCGAGACGGCCGCACCACCTTTCTCGTCGCCTACCCGCCGCCCGAGCCCGGCGGCTACGGCCAGGCCCCGCGGGCCGCCAAGTCCGCCGCGGCCGCCCTGCGCGGCGTCACCGTCGCCGGCGCCCCCGTCCACCTCAGCGGGCTCGACGCGCTCGCGGCGTCGAGCGCACGCAAGGGCGGCGTCGGCCTGCTCGTCGAGGCGCTGCTCGGCGGGGTCGGAGCCCTCGTCGTGCTCGCCTTCGTGTTCGCGTCGCTGCTGGCGATCGTCCCGCTCGTGATCGCCGTGATCTCGATCATGACCAGCTTCCTCCTCGTCTGGGCGCTGACGACCGTCACCCCGGTCTCCGGGATCGTCGAGTTCCTGATCGCCCTGCTCGGTCTCGGCGTCGCCGTCGACTACTCGCTGCTGGTCGTCGTCCGCTGGCGGGAGGAGCGCGCCCACGGCCATGCCGGCGACGACGCGATCGTCCGAGCCATGGCCAGCGCCGGGCGGGCGGTCGTCTTCAGCGGGACGACGGTCGCCGTCGGCCTGCTCGGTCTCGTCGTCATTCCGGTGCCGTTCCTGCGGAGCGTCGGCTACGGCGGCCTCGCGATCCCGCTGGTCAGCGTCGCCGTCGCGATCACCCTGCTGCCGGTGATCCTCGCCAAGCTCGGGCGCCGCCTCGATTGGCCGCATGTGCGCAAGGAGGATCGCCCCAGCCGGGCGTGGACCGGTGGGCGGGCCTCGTCGTGCGCCGCCGCGGGCTCGCCGCCGGGATAGCCGTCGCCCTGCTCGCGGGGCTCGTCGTCGCCGCATCCTCGATCCAGCTCGGTCCGGCCGGCGGCGGCCCCGACGCGATCAGCCAGGGTGGCGATGCTGAGCTCGGCCTGGTCGCCCTCGAGCGCGCCGGGATCGGCGCCGGCATCCTCTCGCCGATCGAGATCCTCAGCCCGGCCGGGGCGTCCGCGCGCTTGGCGAGTGACGTCGGGCGGATCGCCGGTGTCGACGGCGCCGTCGCTCCGGCCGGGCGTGCCTGGCAGCGTGGCTCGACCCGCCTGGTCGACGTCTTCGCGAGCACCGAAAGCCGCGCGACCGTGGACCGGGTCAGCAACGCGGCCCACGGGTTGACTGCGGGCATCCAGGTCGGCGGGATCGTCGCCCAGAACAGCGATTTCATCGACGCCGTCTACGGGAGCTTCCCCCTGATGATCGTGCTGATCGGCGTGCTCACCTTCCTGCTGCTCGCCCGCGCGTTCCGCTCGGTCGTGCTCCCGGCGAAGGCCGTCCTGCTCAACGTGCTCAGCGTGACGGCCGCCGTCGGCGTCCTCACGCTCGTCTGGCAGAACGGCTGGGGGTCGGGCGCGCTCTGGGGGATCCCCGCCGCCGGGTCGATCCCGTCGTGGCTGCCGGTGATCGTCTTCGCCTTCCTGTTCGGCCTCTCGACCGACTACGAAGTCTTCATCCTCGCCCGGATGCGCGAGGAGTACGACGCGACCGGCTCGACCGAGACCGCCGTGATCCGGGGGATCGGCCGGACTGGTCGAGTCGTGACCAGCGCCGCGCTGATCCTCTTCCTCGGCTTCGTCGCGATGGCGACGGCGCCGAACACGAGTGTGAAGATGATCGCGACCGGACTCGGCGCCGGGATCATCATCGACGCGACGGTCGTCCGCGCCCTCCTCGTTCCGGCCGCCGTCGCCCTGGTCGGACGCTGGAACTGGTGGCTCCCCCGTCCGCTCGCCCGGCTACTCCGGGTCGCGGCGACCGGGCCGCCGCTCGGCGACCCCGGTCCCGCATGACCGCCGCCCGCAACCCCGGGCCCGCCGGTCGAGCCGTGCCCCAGCCCGGGTTGGAGATCCCGACGACGAACAGACGCTCTGTCCCTGCCCGCCCGTAAGAGCCGGCCGCCAACCCGAACGGAGATTTGAGGATGAACGACCCCACCACCCCAGCCGGGCCGCTCGGCATCGCCGGTCGCACGCCCGACCTCCTCTTCGCTGCCACCCGGTCACGGATCGCCGGCCTGATCGGCCTCGTCGCGTTCTCGCTGGCCGTCTTCTCGACGCTCCATCTCACCGGGACGATCCCCGGGCAGGCGAAGTCACACACGCCGAGCGACGCCGGAATCGCCGAGGGGGTGATCTGCGCGGTGCTCGTCGCCGGCCTGATCTCCCTGCTTCGCGCGCCCGGCCGAGGGCGGACGCTTGCGATCGCTGCGACCGGCTTTGCGTCCTCGGTTCGTCGTCGGCCTGACCTCCACCGTCGAGGGCGGGCCGGCGATCGACCTCGCCTACCACCTCACCGGCCTGCCCCTGCTGATCGTGATCCTGATCCTGCTGGTCCGCACGCCGGCCACGCCCGGCTGAGCATTCCGACCGACTGCCCAAGCTTCGGCCGGTCAGGCGGCGGGTCGGTCTCCGGATCTGGCGGTCGGCCGGCGTGCCCGCCTGGACCGACAGGCCAGCACGGTGCGGCTGCGATCGCATCCTTGTGAACTTCCTGTGTACGCGGTTCACTCAATCCGGTGCCGTCGATACGTTTCTCCGCGTGTCGAGCGCGGACATCATCCTGGGTCTCGTCGTCGCGACGGCGGTGAGCTTCGACTTCACAAACGGCTTCCACGACACGGCCAACGCGATGGCGACGACGATCGCCACCGGCGCGCTGAAGCCCCGGCTCG
The DNA here is from genome assembly GCA_963742705.1 of uncultured Solirubrobacterales bacterium. Lineage (GTDB taxonomy): Bacteria > Actinomycetota > Thermoleophilia > Solirubrobacterales > Solirubrobacteraceae > Palsa-513. The sequence continues at coordinate 68,138 of CAVUMZ010000014.1, forward strand.
CCGTGGCGATCGCCGCCGTGCTGAACTTCGTCGGGGCGTTCATCTCGCTCAAGGTCGCCGCGACGATCGCCGGGGGCATCGTCAACGCCGGGGCGATCACGCCGGCGGTGATCTTCGGCGGGCTGATCGGCGCCATCGCCTGGAACCTCGCGACCTGGTGGTTCGGCCTGCCGTCGTCGTCGTCGCACGCGCTGATCGGCGGCGTCGTCGGCGCGACCTTCGTCGCCGCCGGGAGCGGGGCGGTCGAGACCGACGGGATCGTCTCGAAGGTGCTCGTGCCCGCCGTGGCGTCGCCGGTCGTCGCCGGCGTGATCGCCGCGATCGGCGTGCTCCTCATCTACCGCCTGATCCGCCGCTACGTCCCGGCGCGCTCGGAGCGGGAGTTCCGCTGGGCGCAGGTCGCCTCCTCCTCGATGGTCGCGCTCGCCCACGGCACGAACGACGCCCAGAAAACCATGGGTGTGATCTCGCTGGCGCTCATCGCCAACGGCAGCATCAAGGGCGGTCCCGGCTTTTCGGTGCCCGCCTGGGTCGTGATCGTCTGCGCCTCGGCGATCGCGCTCGGGACGTACTCGGGCGGCTGGCGGATCATCCAGACGCTCGGCACGAAGGTCGTCGAGGTGCGCCCGCCGCAGGGGTTCGGTTCCGAGGCGGTCGCCGCGACGGTGATCCTCGCCTCGTCGCATGCCGGCTATCCGCTGTCGACGACGCAGGTCGTATCCGGCGCCGTGACCGGATCCGGCCTCGGTCGGCCCGGCGCGCAGGTCAACTGGGTGGTCGCGCGTCGCATCGTCTACGGCTGGCTGTTCACGCTGCCGGCCGCCGCCGTCGTCGGTGGGCTGGCCTACGGGATCGTCGACGTCCTCGGCAACGGCCTGGTCGGGGTGGCGGCTGTGGCCGCGATCGCCGCGATCGCCGCCGTCGCGCTCTTCCGCGCGAATAGGGCCAAGGCCGTGGCTCCAGACGAGACGATCTCGGAGAACCCGACGTTCGGCCCCGAGGCGGTGACCGCATGATCGCGACGCTGATCGATTGGGGCCTGCTGGGCAAGGCGGTCCTCAACTCGGTCGTAGTCGGCCTCGGCGTACTCGTCGTCGCCGGGATCGCCGTCGCCGCCTCGCTCCGCGCCCAGGACTCCCGCGGCAGCGGCAACGAGGCTGCCTTCGTCGGCTTCAGCGCGATCACCGTGTTCGGCGTCCTCGTCGTCCTCGCCGCCGTCGGCGGCGGCATCTGGGTGATGACCCAGTGAGCGAGCCCACGGCGAGCAGGCGGCCGTTCACCACCGTCCTCGACGTCCTGCGCACCGAGATCGACCACGACGCGTTCGACGCCGTCCTGCTGTCGATCGAGACCGTCGCCGCCGACCTCGGCTACGGCGACATCCGCGCCCTGCCGGGCTCGGTCGAATGGATCGCCGATCTGCACCGTCAGAGCAAGCGCGTCGGCGTATTCGCCACCGGCGCCCGCGCCGAGGCCGCGCTCGAGCTGGCCGGCATCTCCGAGCAGATCGACGAGCTCACGATCGGCGCGAGCCTGCTGCCGACCCTGCTCGCCGCGCTCGACGAGCTCGGCGTCCCCGCCGGTCGCACGATCGTCGCCGCGGCGACCGCTGCCGGCGTGGCGGCGGCCCGGCAATCCGGGGTCTACCGGGTAGTCGCGCTCGCCCGGGGGTTCTCCTCGCCCGAGGAGCTCCGCGCTGCCGGGGCGCACACAGTCGTCGCCGACCTCCAAGAGCTCCTGCGCGCCGTCAGCTGACCAGCCGGCCGCGCCGACCCGGTGCCGCCGGCCCGCCGGCGCTCCTGAAACGACGCGCGCCGCGGACCCTGATGCGGGACCGCGGCGCGGGGTGCTGCGTCAACTGTGGGCTGGGCTCAGCCGATCGACCCGACCATCTCGAGCTGGATCAGCCGGTTGAGCTCGATCGCGTACTCCATCGGCAGCTCCTTGGTCACCGGCTCGATGAAGCCGTTGACGATCATCGCCGCCGCCTCGTCCTCGGTGAAGCCGCGCGAGCCCATGTAGAAGAGCTGCTCGTCGGAGATGCGGCCGACCGTCGCCTCGTGGGCGACCGTCACGTGCGGGTTCTGGATCTGGATGTCCGGCCACGTGTCCGACCGGGAGATCCCGTCCATCATCAGGCCGTCGCACTGGACGCGCGACTTCGAGCCCTGGGAGTTCTTGCCCATCCGCACCAGGCCCCGGTAGCCCATGATCCCGCCGTCCTTGGAGATCGACTTGGCGAGGATGTTCGACGTCGTGTTCGGCGCCATGTGGACGACCTTGGCCCCGGTGTCCTTGTGGACGCCCTTGCCGGCGACGCCGACGTTCAGGTGGTCGGCCCGGGCGTACTCGCCGAGCAGGAAGGAGCCCGGGTAGAGCATCACGGCCTTGGCGCCCATCGAGCCGCCGACCCACTCGACGGTGCCGTGCGCCTGGACGACGGCGCGCTTGGTGTTGAGGTTGTAGACGTCCTTGGACCAGTTCTGGACCGTCGTGTACCGGACCTTGGCGCCCTCCATGACGAAGATCTCGACCACGGCCGAGTGCATCGAGTTGACGCTGTACGTCTGGGCCGTGCAGCCCTCGATGTAGTTCACCTCGGCGCCTTCGTCGGCGATGATCAGCGTGTGCTCGAAGGTGCCCTCGCCGGCGCCCTCCATGCGGAAGTAGGCCTGCAGCGGCAGGTCGCACTTGACGCCCTTGGGGATGTAGACGAACGAACCGCCCGACCAGACCGCCCCGTGGAGAGCCGAGAACTTGTTGTCCTGGGCCGGGACGCACTTGGTCATGAAGTACTGCCGGACGATGTCCGGGTACTCGCGGACCGCGGTGTCCATCGAGCAGAACAGGATGCCCTGCTTGGCGTACTCCTCCTTGAGGCCCTCGTAGACCGGCTCCTGACGCCAGACGCCGACGACGCCGGCGAGGTGCTCGCGCTCGGCCTGGGGGATGCCCAGAGCCTCGTAGGTGTCCTTCATGTCCTTCGGCACGTCGTCCCACGAGTCGAAGCGACCCGTCGTCGGCGGCGAGTAGAGCACGAGATCGTCGAAGTTCAGGCCGGACAGGTCGCAGCCCCACTTCGGCACGGTCTTGCGCTCAAAGATCTCGAACGACTTCATCCGCTGGTCGGCCATCCAGCTCGGATCGCCCTTGATCTTCGACAGTTCGCGGATTACCTCGCGCGAGACGCCCTTCGGCGAGACGAGCTCGCCCTTATCGGTCTCGATGATCGGACTCTGCTTCGGAATTCTCGTGATGTCTGTGGCGGCCATAAGCTCCTCTGCGTAATCCTGTGCTCGGTGGTAGGGATTGTACCGGGTATCGCCAGCGCTTCGGGCGAAATTTGCCCGGTCAGCGGTTCGTCTCTACTTGGGCCAGCTGCCCTCGCCCGTGATCGCCGACCGCATCGCCTTGAGGCTGAGCAACGCGCACTTGCGCCGCGTGGCCGAAATCGGGATGCCCAGCAGGTCGAGCATCCAGTCGGCGTCGAGTACGGCGATCGCGTCGAGCTCCATGCCGATCAGCTCCTCCGAGGCGATCGACGCCGACGCCTGCGAGATCGCGCACCCGTTGCCGTGGAAGCGCAGATCGTCGACCCGGCCGTCGCTGACGCGGATGTGGACGCCCAGCTCGTCGCCGCAGAGCGGGTTGTGCTCGTGCGCCTCCAGATCGTGGGGATCGAGCTCGCCGAAGTTCTTCGGACGCTTGTAGTGCTCGAGGATGAAGTCGCGGTACAGATCGTCCATCAGTGCACTAGACCCCGAAGACTTCCTTGGCCCGGCCGACCGAGGCGATCAGCGCATCGACGTCCGCGGCGTTGTTGTACGGGCCGAAGCTCGCCCGGGCGGTCGCCCCGAGGCCGAGCCTGCGCATGAGCGGCTGGGCGCAGTGGTGGCCGGCCCGGATGCAGACGTTGTCGCGGTTGAGCAGCTCGGCGATGTCGTGCGGGTGCATGCCGTCGATCACGAACGAGATCAGACCGCCCCGGTCCCCGGTCGGCCCGACGACGCGGACGCCGTCGATCCCCCGCAGGCCGGCCAGCGCCAGCTCGGTCAGCCCGTGCTCGTGCGCCCGGACCCGGTCCATGCCGATCGCCGACAGGTAGTCGACGGCGGCCCCGAGGCCGACGGCCTCGGCGATCATCGACGTCCCGGCCTCGAACTTCCACGGCAGCTCGGCGTACGTCGACCGCTCGATGTCGACGTGGGCGATCATGTCGCCCCCGCCGAGGAACGGGCCCATCGCCTCGAGCACCGAGGCCCGCCCGTGGAGCACGCCGATGCCCGTCGGCCCGAGCACCTTGTGGCCGGTCCAGACGTAGAAGTCGGCGTCGATCGCCCCGACGTCGACCGGCATCTGCGGCACGGCCTGCGACCCGTCGATCAGCACGAGCGCTCCGGCAGCGTGGGCCCGGGCGACGATCTCCGCGACCGGGTTGATCGTCCCGAGCACGTTCGACACGTGCGCCACAGCCACGAGCTTGACGTCGCCCCGGGCCAGCTCGGCGTCGAGCTCCTCGAGCGACAGATGCCCGTCGTCGCCGACCGACAGGTGGCGCAGCGACGCGCCCGTGTCCTGGGTGGCCAGCTGCCACGGCACGATGTTCGAGTGGTGCTCCATCTCGGTGATCAGCACCGCGTCGTCCGAGCCGAGGTTGCGCCGGCCCCAGGCATACGCCACGAGGTTGATCGCGTCGGTCGCGTTGCGGGTGAAGATCGTCGCCCGGGTCTCGCCTCCGCAGAAGGCCGCGATCCGCTCGCGCGCGCCCTCGAAGAGGTCGGTCGCCTCCTGGGCCAGCACGTAGACGCTCCGGTGGATGTTGGCGTTGTGGAAGCGGTAGTAGTCGTCCATCGCCTTCAACACCGCCTCAGGCTTCTGCGACGTCGCCCCCGAGTCGAGGTAGACGATCGGCCGGCCGTCGATCTCCCGGGCGAGGATCGGGAAGTCCCCGCGGACGTCCAGCTGCTGGATGTCGGTCGTCGTCGCCACCTGACTACCGCGCCATCGCGTAGCGCTCGATGTCCTCGGCCGCCGCCGCCAGCTTGGCCCCGATCCGGTCGCGCAGCGTCTGCTCGAGGCCCGGATCGTCGAGCTGGACGATCAACGGCTCGAAGAAGCCCTCGACGATCACGCGCACGGCGTCCGGCCGGGTCAACCCCCGGGACTGCATGTAGAAGATCAGCGCCTCGTCGAGCTCGCCGACCGTCCCCCCGTGCGAGGCCGAGACGTCGTCGGCGCAGACGAGCACCGACGGGATCGCGTCGAGCTTGGCCTGCTTGGACAGCAGCATCGAGTGGACCTGCAGATACGTGTGCGTCTGCTGCGAGCCCGGGTCGATCTTGATCAGGCCCTCGAAGCTCGCCCGGCTGGCCCCGGTCGCCGCACCCCGCCAGTGGACATCGCCCGACGACGGGCCGGTCTCGTGCAGATCGACGGCGAAGACGTCGAGGTGCTCGTCCTCCTCGGCGAAGAAGATCCCCCGGAAGGCCATGTCCCCGCCCGTGCCGGCGACCACGAGCTCGTCGTGGTGGCGGATCAGGTGGCCGCCGAGCAGCGCCGGCAGCCAGAAGCAGTAGGCGTCGCGCCCGACCTCGACGACGGCCGTCGAGACGTCGCAGACGTCGCCCGAGCCCCAGTCGGTGACGTGCCCCAGCCGGCAGCGCGCCCCGTCCTCGAGGTAGAGCTCGAACTGGCCGGCGTGGAGCGCCTGCCTGTGCCCGTCGGGGTACCCGTCGAAGTCCGGCGCCAGGTCGTACTCGTGCAGGCGAAAATCGCTCGCCCGGTCGCCGATCGCCAGGGTGTGCGCGTACTGCGCCGTGCCCGGCTCGGGAATCTCGTAGACGACCTGGAACGGCGCGCCGACGACGACGCCGGGCGGAACGTAGAGGAACGCCCCCCCGGTCCAGAAGGCGGCGCTCGCCGCCTCGAGCTTGTCCCGGTCAAGCGTCAGCCGGCGCATGTAGTACCGGGCGAACAGCTCTGCGTGGTCGCGGGCGGCGTCCTCCAGCGAACACAGGATGACGCCCTGAGCCGCCAGCTCGGGATCGACCCAGACGTGGGTGGTCGAGCCGCCCCGCTGCACGAGCACGCCGGCACGAGGGCCGTCGCCCAGCACCGCCGGCAGGTCGGCGTCGACCGGATAGGAACGATTTTCCAGGACAGCCAGATCGAGCTCGTCGAGGCTCGTGCGCCAGAACCCGGATCGCCGCCAGGTCGGCAGCTCCAGCAGCTCGTGGGCCGCCAGAGCCTGGGCGCGCAGCTCGGCCAGCGTGCCGGTCGAGCCGCGTCCGGACAGCGCCCGGTAGAGCACCGCCTCGCGGGCGGACCCGGGCTTGCGGGCGACGGGGGCGCTAGGCACGGGCGCTGACCTCCTCGCGGATCGGGTCGTAGCCCTCGCGCTCGAGGCGCGCCACCAGCTCGGGGCCCCCGGCCATGACGATCTGCCCGTCCATGAGGATGTGCACGAACTGCGGCGTGATGTAGTCGAGGATGCGCTGGTAGTGGGTGATGATCAGGGCGCCGAGGCTCTGCTCGCGGTGGAGCTTGACGACGCCCTCGGCGACCGTCCGCAGGGCGTCGATGTCGAGCCCGGAGTCGGTCTCGTCGAGCACCGCGATCTCCGGCTCGAGCATCGCCATCTGGAGGATCTCCGCCCGCTTCTTCTCCCCGCCGGAGAACCCGTCGTTGAGGTGGCGCGACGTGAACGCCCGGTCGACGTCGAGCAGCTGGACCGCGTGGCCCAGCAGCTTGCCGAACTCCTTGACCTTGATCGGCTCCTCCCGCTTGGCGTTGATCGCCATCCGCAGGAAGTTGGCGACCGACACGCCCGGGACCGCGACCGGGTACTGGAAGGCGAGGAACAGACCCGACCGGGCGCGCTCGTGCGGCGGCGCCTCGGTGATGTCCTCGCCGTTGAAGATGATCTGGCCCTCGGTCACCTCGTAGCTCGGGTGGCCCATGATCGTGTTCGCCAGCGTCGACTTGCCCGACCCGTTCGGGCCCATGAGCGCGTGGATCTCGCCCTTGCGGACGGTCAGGTCGACACCGCGCAGGATCTCGCGCTCCTCGATGCGCACGTGCAGGTTGCGGATCTCCAGTTCAGCCATTTCGCTCCAGTGCCCGGGTCGCCTAGGCGGCGACGGGCTTCTTGCGGTTTGCGGGAATCAAATCTGCCAGCGTCGTGTCGGCGAGCGTCCGGACGATCGCGAAGCGCACTCGGGTCCAGAGGATCTTCGTCGTGCACACATGCTCCGGATCAGTCTCGCGCGAACAGACGACGCCGCCGCCCGGCGTGCTCGAGATGCATTCGATCGGGGCGATCGTCCCTTCGAGCGCCTCGACGACCTCGGCCATCGTGATCTGGTCGGGCTCCCGGGCCAGGAGGTAGCCGCCCCGCGCCCCGCGCCTGCTCTCGATCAGATCGGCTTTGCGCAGGCGGGCCACCAGGTGCTCGAGATAGGCCAGCGGCAGCCCTTCGTGGTCGGCGATCTCGGCCAGCGGCACCGGCTGGTCGCCGCCCCTGCGGGCCAGCTCCACCATCACGCGCACGCCGTACTCGGCCTTGGTTGAGAACATCATCGCCTGGAATACCTACCTGGCCGGTAGGGTATCAGTTCGGTTCGTCGCCGTCAGAGTTGGACGCGGGCCGGCGGATGGGCCGGCGGCGGCTGCGCCTCGAGCCGGCGGACGTCGTGGGCGAGCGCCTCGGGCGTCAGCTCGTCGGCCTGGAAGCCGACCGTCGGACGCCCGGCGCGGTCGAGCAGCACGGTGTCGACCGAGTGGTCCGAGCGGGTGCTCGCGCCGGCGCTCTGCGGCTGGATCCCGAACGCCCGCCAGATCGGCTGGAGCTGGCTGCGCGTGCCGAGCAGGAAGCTCATCCGGCCCGCAACGGACTGCTTGAACAGGAATCGCTGCGCGTTCAGCGGCGTGTCGTCGGTGGGGTCGACGCTGACCGCCACGGCCGGCACGCCGCTGCCCCCGAGCTGATCGAGCGCCCCTCGAATCTGCTGTGCGATCAGCGGGCAGGTGTCCTGGCAGGTGGAATAGAGGAAGGTGAGGATCACGACCCTCCCGGCGTAGTCGCGCAGGCGAACGGTACGGCCGTCCTGGTCGCGCAGGGCGAAATCGGCCGGGGGGATCGTCGGCGGCAGCCGCGCCCCGGCAAAGCCGCCGGTCAGCTGGAGGGCGTTGGTGTCGCCGCGTCCCCCGGTGACGATCACGACCGCGAGCACCCCGACGACGGCGCCGACGCAGATGCTCAGCGCCAGTCGGACCCTGGGGGGGAGGCGGGCCGCCATCGGGACGGGAAGGCTAGTGGTCGCGAGCGCGACGGGCTACGGGTGGGCTTGGCTTGCGGGGGCGCCGCATGCGACCATGAATGCCGAGGGAAGGACGCGGGCCCCGTGCCCCTGCCTGACGGCCGGACGCACGGCAACGCTCGCTATACTTTTTATAGTTATGAATCCAGACAAGATTTCAGGAGTTTTGCGATGAGCCCGTCCGGCGCTGAATTCATCCGCAAGGTCAAGAACGAGATCACCGAGATCGACCCGAGCGACGTCGAGCCGCTGCTGGGCGACGGCGTCGCCCTGATCGACGTGCGGGAAACCGAGGAGTTCGCGACCGGCCACCTGCCGGGGGCCCGCCACGTCCCGCGCGGCTTCCTCGAGACCCGCATCGAGGGCACGGTGCCCGACCGCTCCCAGCGGGTGATCGTCTACTGCGCCGGGGGCACCCGGTCGGCGCTTGCGGCGCGGACTTTGCAGGAGGAGCTCGGCTACGAGCACGTCGAGTCGATGACCGGCGGCATCACGCTGTGGAAGGACCGCGGCTACAAGGTCGAGATCCCCCGGTCGATGACCGCGTTGCAGCGCGAGCGCTACTCCCGCCACCTGCTCGTGCCCGAGGTCGGCGAGGAGGGCCAGCGCAAGCTGCTCGACGCCCGGGTGCTGCTGCTCGGGGCCGGCGGCCTCGGCTCGCCCGCCGCGCTGTACCTCGCCGCGGCCGGGGTCGGCACGATGGGGATCGTCGACGACGACGTCGTCGACCTGTCGAACCTCCAACGCCAGGTGATTCACACGACCGACCGGATCGGCGTCCCGAAGGTCGACTCCGCGGAGGAGACGATCAAGGCGCTGAACCCCGACGTCGACGTCGTCAAGTACGTGACGCGGTTGGATTCGTCGAACATCATGGAGATCATCGACGGCTACGACATCGTCGTCGACGGGGCCGACAACTTCCCGACCCGCTATCTGCTCAACGACGCGACCGTGCGGTTGGGGATCCCGGTGGTCTCGGCGTCGATCCTCGGTTTCGACGGCCAGCTGTCGGTCTTCAAGCCCTACGACGGCCCCTGCTACCGCTGCCTCTACCCGGTTCCGCCGCCGGCCGAGCTCGCCCCGTCGTGCGGCGCCAACGGCGTGCTCGGCGTGCTGCCGGGTGTGATGGGCCTGCTCCAGGCGACCGAGGTGGTCAAGCTGATCATCGGGGCCGGCGAGCCGCTGATCGGCCGCCTGCTCCTCTACGAAGCCCTGAGCGCCACGTTCACCGAGCTCAAGGTCCGCCGTGACCCCGAGTGCCCCGTCTGCTCGCGGCCGCCCGAGGAGATCACCGACGAGGAGATGGGCGTCTTCCCCGACTACGAGGCGTTCTGCGCCGCGGCCGGATAGGGTTCGCCTGGCGATGGCGACGATCAAGATCCCACCGGTGCTGCGCGGGTCGGTCGGCGGCGTCAAGGAGGTCAATGCGGACGGAGACAACGTCGGGGACGTGTTGCGCGGCCTGGCCGAGGCCCACCCGGCGACGCAGACCCAGCTCTTCTCGGCCGAGGGTCAGCTCAACCGCTACGTCAACGTGTATCTCAACGACGAAGACGTCCGCGTGCTGGACGGGCTCGACACCGCCGTCGGCAACGGCGACGTGCTCGTGATCCTGCCGGCCATGGCCGGCGGCTAGAGCAGTCGGCGGTCGCCTGACCGCCGAACCCAATTCGGTGGGGGGCAGCAGATGACGGTCAGGAGGAGCCTTTCAACCTTGCCGGCGCTCGCGACGGCGGCGCTCTGCGGCCTGGTGGTTGGCTGTGGAGGGAGCTCGAGCTCCTCCTCGAGCTCGACTGCGTCCTCGACCCCGGCCTCGACGTCGACCGCCGCGAGTGCCGGTGACAAGACGGCGTTCTGCACCGACAACGCCGCGCTCGACAAGGCGACGGCCGCAGCGACGACCCCGGCCGAGGCGCTCACGGCCCTGAAGGCCAACGCATCGACGCTCGACGCCTTCGCCCGGGACGCCCCGGCCGCCATCAAGACCCAGGCCAACGTGCTCGCCGGCGACGCCAAGGCGGCGATCGCCGCCAACGACCCCGCCGTCTTCACCTCCGACGCCAAGTTCGCCAACGCCGGCCCGGCCGTCGACGCCTACTGCGGCGAGCAGGCCAACGGCACGCCGGCGACGACGGGCACGAGCACGTCGACCACGAGCACGAACACCTCGGGAACGCCGTATCCGTAGCGACGCGTCGCTCGGCGAGCCGAGCGTCGGCGGGGGATCGACCGCGGATCTGCCGGTGCGGTGTTCCGGCCGGGACGCGCGAACGTCCGCGGACCGAGGCGGATCTGCCGGTGCAGTGATCCGGCCGGCACACGCCGAACGCTATATTCGTGCACATGGGCCCGCCGTTCCTTGAGAACAAGCCTTGCGGGGGTCGCTACGGCGACATCGTGCAGGCCATCGGCCACACGCCGCTGATCGAGCTCAAGCGGCTTTCGCCGAAGCCGGGTGTCCGCGTCTGGGCCAAGCTCGAGTCGATGAACCCGACCGGGTCGGTCAAGGATCGGGTCGCCCGAGCCCTGATCGAGGACGCCGAGGAGAAGGGCGCGATCGGCCCGGGCCAGACGATCCTCGAGCCGACGTCCGGGAACACCGGGATCTCGCTGGCGATGATCTGCCGGCGCAAGGGCTATCCGCTGAAGGTCGTGATGCCCGACAACGTGACACCCGAGCGTACGCAGCTGCTGAAGATGTACGGCGCCGAGATCGTCTACTCGCCCGGTGACCAGGGCTCGAACGGGGCGGTCGAGATGGCGCTGGAAATGGCGGCCGAGAACCCCAACTACCACATGCCCTATCAGTACGGGAACGAGGCCAACCCGCTGGCCCACTACAACGGCACGGCACTCGAGATCCTCGAGGAGCTCGACGAGGTCTCGGCCTTCGTCGCCGGCCTGGGCACCGGCGGCACGCTGATGGGCAACGGCCGGCGCCTGAAGGAGGAGCTCGGCGACGCGTGCAAGATCGTCGCGGCCGAGCCGATGCAGGGCGAGCCGGTGCAGGGTCTGCGCTCACTCGACGACGGCTTCATCCCGCCGATCATCGACCTCTCGCTGCTCGACCGCAAGATCTTCGTCACCAACAGCGACGCGATCGTCTGGACGCGCAAGCTGCTCGAGGAGGAGGGCATCTTCGCCGGTGTCTCCTCCGGTGCCATCGCCCGGGTCGCGGTCCGGATCGCCGGCGAGCTCGACGAGGGCAACGTCGTCTTCGTCGTCGCCGACGACGGCTGGAAGTACCTCTCGAGCGGCCTCTACACGCTCCCGCTCGACGAGATCGAGAACCTCGAGAGCACGCTCTGGTGGTGAACCGCGGGTCCTCCCGCGGCGCTGTCGCTTGCACGTAGTGGTCTCTCCCGCCGGCGAGCCGCTGTCGCGCCGCCGCGTCCTGCTCGCGGCCGGCGCCGCTGCCACCGCCGTCGCCGGGGCGCTCAGCGGCTGCGGGTCGGCGTCGACGGCGACGCCGACGACCCCGGAGGTCAACGGGGCCGACGCCGACGTGCTCGATGCCCTGCTCGCCGTCGAGAACCGCGCCGCTGCCGCCTACGCCCATGCCGCGCGCCTGCTGAACGGCGCGCACGCGGCGCTCGCCCGGCGCCTGCGCGTCCAGGAGGCGGCCCACGCCTACGCCCTGACCGGAGCGATCGACCGCCTCGGCGGCGTCCCGACGCCGGCCCAGCCGGACTACTTCTTCAGCGCGCACACTCCCGCCCAGGCCCTCCGGCTGGCGGCGCAGGTCGAGGACGAATCGATCGCCGCCTGCCTCGACGCGCTGCCCAAGCTGACCGACCTCAAAGCCCGGGGAACCGTCGCCGCCGTCGTCGCCAGCGACGCCGAGCACGCCGTCCTGGTGGCCCAGGCCCGTGGCCTCCCGGCGCTGGCCGAGGCGATCGTCCGGGGCGGGAACGCGTGACGGGTCTGCGCCGGCGCGAGCTCGTCGTCGGTGGGGCGCTCGCCGCGGCCGGGTCCCTGTTCGCCGGGCTCGAGCCGCCGCCGGCGCTCGCCCAGGGCAGCGCCGATGCCGCGGTCATCCTCGCGGCCGTCCAGCTCGAGCGGTCGCTCTCGGTCGCCTACGCCGCGCTGGCCCGGCGCCCTGCGCTCGGCGGGTCGCTCCGGGCGCTGTTACGGCAGCTGGCCGACCACGAGTCCCGCCACGCCGCTGCCCTGCTGCCCCTCGCCGAGTACATCGGCGCCCTGCCCCCGCCGGTCCCGACGCTCGCCGCGGTCGAGGTGGCGCTGCCGCGGATCCGCGACGCGGTCGACCGCCCCTCGGCGCTCGCGGTCCTCGACGAGCTCGAGCGGGCCGAGCTGCTCGGCTTTGGCTCCGACCTCCAGGTGCTGACCGACGCGAAGCTGATCGAGCTCGTCGGCGCGGTCATGTGCAGCGACGCCCAGCACCTCGCGCTCGTGCGCCAGGCGGCCGGCCGCGACCCGATCCCGGCGGCCTTGGAAACCGGAAACGTCCGCTGATAGCCTCGACGATCGATGCAGATCCCGCGCGACATGCTCGACGACATCGTGGCCCACGCCGAGGCCGAGGCGCCCAACGAATGCTGCGGGATGATCGCCGCCGCCGACGGCATCGCCACGCGGGTGTTCCGGGCCACCAACACCGCCCACAGCCCGCTCCGCTACGTGCTCGACCCGAAGGAGATGCTCCAGATCTTCAACGCGATCGAGGATGCCGACTGGGACCTCGGGGCGATCTATCACTCCCACACCCGCAGCCCGCCGCTGCCGTCGCAGACTGACATCAACCTCGCGACCTATCCGGACGCCCTCTACGTGATCGTCGGCGTCCACGGGCCCGAGCCGGATGTTCGCGCCTTCCGCATCGTCGACGAGCAGGTCGAGGAAGTGGAGCTCTCGGTGGTCTGATGGCCGCCGCCGCCCCGCTCGCCTGCCCCAGTTGCGCCGCCGCGCATCCGGCCGACGAGCGCTTCTGCCGGACCTGCGGCATGCCGCTCGTCCATCCCGGGGGTCCGCTGCGACCGGCGCAGCTGAGCGAGCGCCAGACCCGCGCCCGCAAGATCAAGCCGCAGTACACCGAGGGCGAGCTCGTTCGCGTGGCCGCCGCCCGCAACCTGCCCGAAGCCGAGTTCATCCAGGGCATGCTGCTCGAGGAGGGCGTACCGAGCCTGCTGCGGCGCGGCGTCGGCCTGCCCGGCCTGCTCGATGCCGGCGGCGGGCCACGCGACGTGCTCGTCGCGGCCTCTGGGGCCGTGACGGCGCGCGAGGTGCTGGGCGTCGGCACGCCCGGCGGCTACATGCCGGTCGCGGCGCCACGCGCCCGGGCCGCCCGGGTGCGGGTGATGGCGGCGCTGCTGCTGATCGTGGCGGTCGTCTTCTTCGGCGGCTACATCTCCATCTACGGCTGGCGCTGACCCGCGCCAGTCGGCCCGTCCCGCCCGCCGACGGCGGCTCAGGGCTGCTCGGCAGGGACCCGAGTCCTCCCGGGCGGCGGGTCAGCGCTGCTCGGCCAGGCGCGAGAGGTGGGCCCGCCACGAGCCCTCGACGTGCACCGCCGCCTGGCCGAAGGCTCCGGTCAGCGCGTCCCGCGGCTGGCCGTGGATCGGGGTGTAGGCGAGCCTGACCGCCGCGCCGACGCCGTGCTCCTGCGCCAGCAGGTCGAACACCGACCCGCCGAGCAGGGCGGCGTCGCGGACGCTCGGCGGGAACGCCGGCTCACGACCCTCGCGCAGCCGGCGGGCGATCGCCGGGCGCACGAACGCGGTCTGGCCCGAGAAGTACTGGGCCGCGCCCGCGGCCAGCCACGCCCAGCGCAGGTACCGCCCGAGGCCGGCCGGTCGCAGCGGCGGCGGCAGGGTGCGGTTGTTGGCCGCCAGCACGAGCTGTGTGTAGAGCGTTGCCGGACCCAGCAGTGCCATCTCCCGTGATCCCGGCACGGCCGACGCCCGGCGTTCGAGCAGGCGCGGGGCGAGCACGTGGACCTCGCTGCGCGAGCACCATCCCGCCAGATACCGGCGGCCGGCCGGCGCCGTCGCCAGGCGCATCAGCGGGAGGTACGGCTGGGCGACGTAGAGCTCGAGCTGCGACGAGTGGAGCACCACGGCGACTTCGTCGGGCACCCGCGTGAAGATCGTCCCCAGCCGCTCGCGTGTGCCCTCGATCAGCTCGAGCACCGCCACGGCGTCGTCGAGATCGGCGTGCTCGTGACGCGCGCTGAAGTTCGGCGAGCTCGTCTCGACCCAGGGCACGTCGATCAGTGTCCCGCGTGGCCGGCGGCCGGCACATGGCTGCAACGCGCCGACCGCACGAGGCCCGGGTGGCGGTCGCCGGTCGGGGGCGCGTCGGGCTGCACGCCGAGCACGCGGACGGCCAGGGCGTCGGCGCGGCAGGCGTCCGGGCGACGCCGTCGGGCGACGTGGTGGGGCGGGGCTTGCGGACCGGCGGTGGGGGCGGGGCGTCAGGCGAGCGCCGGCACGCGGCCGGTGGCGATCGCCTCGATCTCCTCGGCGGCCCGACCGAACTCCTCGTCGGAGAGCACGGGCGTGCCCTCAAACGGGAGATCGCGCTGGAGCTCGAGGAACGACCGGCACCCGCCGTACTCGTCCTTCACCTTCACCGTGACCGGCCGCGGGATGCGGTAGGTCCGCAGCAGGAGGACGTGGAGTGGGTGGCGGCGCTTCCACTCGAGGCGCTTCTCGGCGTAGTCCGGGGTCCAGACGTAGAACGGCGACAGCGCGTCGACGGTGCGGGCGTCGGTGATCGTGTACTGGGCGGCGATCTCGGCCCAGGCCCGGATCCGAACGCGGTCAGGTGGCTGGACGGTCGGACCGTGGTGGAGCTGGTGGACGCTCGGCTCGCCGTCGGCCCAGACGCCCTCCTCGAGGGCGCGCCGGAGCTCGGGCTGATGCGACTCGCGCACGAGGTCGCAGCGCTGATGATCGAACGTCGGGTACAGGAAGAAGCGCTGATGCTCGACGCGGAAGTGCTTTCCCGGCTCGCGAACGCCGCCCTTGCGCAGGGTGATGAGCTGCTCGCCCTCGGCGAGGGCGCGGACGGTGACCGCCCATTCTTTGAAGGCAATTGGCATAGAAAACCCAGGGACGCAGGGGGCAGAAGCGGAGGCTGCAAACGACGAGCAATCCCACGGGACCGATGCTGCCCGGCCCAGCAGGACTCGGTCAAGGATACGAAAAAGTCGGCAAAAAGCCAAGTTTCCCTGCAAATTCCATTCTCCAGCGCGCCGTGATCTTGTGAAAATCGGCTAGCCGCCGGGTGTTTACCCGCAGAAAGATCGATCCCGCGGCGGGGGTGGTGTCGAGTTAGCGCAGGCGCGCTTCGGCGGCGGCGCAGCCGCGGATCTGCGTGCGCAGCTCGGCGGCGCCGGCCGCGGTCCAGCGATCGCTCTGCTCGAGGCCGGCGATCAGCGTGAGCGCGCGGTCGAGCGCGTCCGGGGCTCCGGCCTCGTCGAAGAGCAGCTCGTCGGCCGCCTCGAGCAGCAGCGCGCGCTCGTCGGGGCGCAGCTTGGTCGCCCCACGAGAATCCATGACGGCGAGCAGGGCCGTGTAGTGGGCACCGCGGGTGATCATCTGTTCACTGACGGGCATCGAGGATCTCCGTGTCGGGATGGCTGCTGCTGAGGTATCGGCAGCTCCGGGTGCTCACTACAGTCTTCCCGGTTTCTGCGCCGCCAATCGCGGTTCGGATCAGTCGACGGTCCGGCCGGCCCGTTCCTCGACTGAGCGCAGCATCGCCGCGAAGTCCTCCTCGCCGTGCCCGAGGGCCGCCGCCCGCTCGAGCGCCGCCTCGGCCGCCCGTGCCGCGTCGAACGGGACCGGGTCGGCGGCGGCGAGGCAGAGCCGGACGTCCTTGAGCATGTGCTCGAGCTTGAACAGCGGGGCGAAGTCGTGCGCGCGCATCGGCGCGTGCTTGAGGCTGAGCATCGTCGACGCGCCCGATCCGGCCTCCATCACGGCGACCAGCGCGTCGAGGTCGACGCCGGCGGCGCTGCCGACGACGAGCGCCTCGGCCACCGTCAGCGCGTTCGCCGCGGCGACGGAGTTGTTGATCAGCTTGATCGTCTGTCCGTGTCCGAGCGGGCCGACGTGCAGCACGAGCCGCCCGATCGACTCGAGCAGTGGCCGGACGCGCTCGAAATCGGCCGCCGTTCCGCCCGCCATGATCGTCAGCGTCGCGTCGGCGGCGCGGGGCGCCGAGCCGGTGACCGGGGCATCCAGGAGCCGGATCCCGCGTGCGGCCAGCCGCTCGCCGATCGCCACGGTCGCGTCCGGGCCGATCGTCGAGCAGTCGACGCAGACGAGGCCCGGCGCCGCCGCTTCGGCGACCCCGTCGGCCCCGAGCAGCACCGACTCGACCTGGTCGCCGTCGACGACCATCGTGACCACGATCTCGCAGTCGGCCGCCAGCGCGGCCGGCGAGGCGGCGACCCCGACCGCGTCGCCCATCTCGGCGGCGAAGCGCTCGGCTGTCTCGCGCGTGCGATTCCAGACGACGAGGGGGAAGCCGGACCGTGCGATGTTGGCCGCCATCCGGCTGCCCATGATGCCGAGACCGATGAAGCCGATCCGTGGCCGCTCGTCGGCCGGCGGCGGCGGTCCGGCGGTCATCGGGCTCTCCGCGGCCGCACCGCACCCGGGGTTCTGCGCAGGCCGCTCACGACGGGCAGCCTAGCGCCGCCCGCCCGCGACGGGGCGACCGCGGGCGCGGGTGCCCCGGGTCGCCCGCCCACCCGCTCGCGCGCGCTCAGGCGGCGGCGAGCTCCGCCTCGGCGTCCTCGGTCTCGGCCAGGTGCTGATGCGACGGGCAGTAGCCGTTGTGCGGCAGGGGCATCCGCTGACAGGCGGAGCCCTTGCGCGTCATCGCCCGGCACTGAAGCGGCTTGCCGTTCGCGTCGCAGCCGTTGCGCGGCAACTGTGCGAGAAAGCCGTCCGCCAGATGGAGGTAATGATCGACCACGCGGTAGACGTGAGGCTGCGCGCTGACCGGGAATTGGCAGCGGATGTCGTTGAACAGGGTACGGGCAGGCCTGGCGAAGTAATGGCGGTCGTTGGCCAGTCGGTCGACGGCTGCTTCGCAGGCTCTGAGCACCCGTTGATGGGCGCTCAGGTCGCCGGGTTGCCGCGGCTCGACGAGCGGCGCAAGTTCGCGATAAATGGCTCGGCTGAACTGATACATCAAATGAAGTCCGTTTCTCTCGCCCACAACGTTCGAGACAGACCCCGCCAGCCGCTCCAACTCCCGCCGCGAGTATGCACACCGGGGATGAAGCTGGGGTCGTGCAGAGTGTTAACAGCCGCTTAAGCCCAAGGTTGCGCAGTTGACGCAGAGGCGGCGATGCCGACGGCTCAATCCCAGCGCTCGAGGCTGGTCTCCCCGGTCGGGGCGACGGTCGTGTGGTGGCGATCGTAGGCCGGGTCGGGCGCAGGATGCTCGAGGCGAACATGGGACCCGCGCGTCTCGGACCGGGCGAGCGCGCACGCCGCGACGAGCCGGGCGAGCGGATGTGGGTCGGCGGCGAGGAGCTCGAGCCCTGCCCGCCGGCGGGCGAGGCCGGCGTGCTCCCAGAGCGCCGCCCGCGTCGCCGGGCTGACGGGCGGGATCTCGGTCGGCAGGTCGCCGGCGGCGATCTCCGCCGGTCGCGCCAGGGCCGGCTCGGCGAGCGCGGCGCGGGCGGCCCGCGCGCCGAACACGAAGCACTCGCTGAGCGAGTTCGACGCCAGGCGGTTGGCCCCGTGGAGTCCGGTGCACGCCGCCTCGCCGACGGCGTAGAGCCCGGGCAGGCTCGCCCGGCCGTGGAGGTCGGTGACGATCCCGCCCATCATGTAATGGGCGGCCGGGGCGACCGGAATCGGCTGGCGGCTCGGATCGAGGCCGGCCTCGATCAGGGTGCCGACGACGTTGGGGAAGAGTGCCGGGTCGATCTCGCGCATGTCGAGCGAGACGGCCGTCGCCCCGCTCGCGGCGAGGCTGCGATGGATCGCCCGGGCGACCTCGTCGCGCGGCGCCAGCTCGTCCACGAAGCGCTCGCCGCTGGCGTCGAGCAGGCGTGCGCCCTCGCCGCGGACGGCCTCGGTGACGCAGAAGCCCTCGCGCCCGGCAACGCCGATGACGGCGGTCGGGTGAAATTGGACGAACTCGAGATCTGCGAGCACGGCCCCGGCGCGGTGGGCCAGCATCAGCCCGATGCCGAGCGCGCCCGGCGGGTTCGTCGTCCGCGCCCAGAGCGCGGCGGCGCCGCCCGTGCAGATCACCAGCGCCGGTGCGGCGATCACGTGGCCCTCCTCGCAGGCGACGCCGACACACCGACCGTCGCGGACGATCAGCGCGCTCGCGCGGACGTTCTCGATGATCTCGATCGCCGGCTCCTCGGCCACCAGCGCCGAGAGCTGCCGCATCACCCGCCGCCCGGTCGCGCTCCCTCCGGCGTGGACGACGCGACGCAGCGAGTGGCCGCCCTCGAGCCCGAGGGCGAGCCGGCCGAGGCGGTCGGCGTCGAAGCGCACGCCGAGCTGCTCGAGCTCGCGTACCTGGGCCGGAGCCTCGTCACAGACGACGCGAGCCGCCGACGAGCGCACGAGGTCGCGCCCGGCCCGCTCGGTGTCGGCGAGGTGCAGCGCCGGGCTGTCGTCGGCCGACAGCGCCGCGGCGAGACCGCCCTGGGCCCAGTAGCTGGCCGTGTGGGCCAGCGAGGTGGCCGACACGAGCGCCACGCGGGCGCCGGCGTGGGCGGCGCAGAGCGCGACGTACAGACCGGCGGCACCGGCGCCGACCACGGCGAGATCGGCCTCGATGCGGGTCGCCCCCGCGGCGGGGCCGGCGCGGTCTGCCATGCCGGCGTACGGTACCGGCATGGGATCGGCCGTCTATCTCAGCCACCCGTCGTCGCTGCTCCACGACACCGGTCCGCATCCCGAGCGTGCGGACCGGATCACGGCGATCGAACGCGAGCTGGCCGCGCGGGACTGGCTCGGCTTCGAGCGCCGCGAATCGCCGGCGGTCGACCGGGAGCTGCTCGAGCTCGTGCATTCCCCGGCCCTGGTCGCCGCCGTCGAACGGCGCGCTGCGGCCGGCGGTGGCTCGCTGGATCTGGATACGGTCGTCAGCTCCGGCTCGTGGGCGGCGGCGCTGCATTCCGCCGGCGGGGCGGTCGCGCTGGTTGACGCTCTGCTCGACGGGAGCGCCCGGACCGGCGTCTCGGCCCACCGCCCGCCCGGGCACCATGCGACGCGGGCGCGGGCGATGGGGTTCTGCCTGTTCAACAACGTCGCGCTGGCGGCGCGCCATGCCCTCGCGCGGCGTGGTCTCGAGCGAGTGCTGGTCCTCGACTGGGACGTCCATCACGGGAACGGGACGAACGATCTCTTCCACGACACCGATGCCGTGCTCTACGCATCGATCCACCAGTCGCCGCTCTACCCGGGGACGGGCCGGGCGTCGGATCGCGGCAGCGGCGCCGGCACCGGGTACACCGTCAACCTCCCGGTCGGGGCCGGATCGGGCGACGCGGTCTTCTGCTCGCTCGTCGAGCACGTCGTCGCTCCCGTCACGCGTCGCTACCGCCCACAGCTGGTGCTGATCTCAGCCGGCTACGATGCCCACGCCGACGATCCACTGGCCGACTGCCGGGTGACCGAGGCGGGCTACGCCGCGATGACCGCGACGATGCGCGGCGTATGCGAGGAGCTCGGGGCGCCGGTCGGCGTCGTGCTCGAGGGCGGCTATGCCCTCGGGGCGCTGGCGCGGTCGCTCGCCGCGACGATGGCCGTGCTCGGGGAGCCCGATCCGCCACGGCCCGAGCCGGTGCCGGCGCTGCACCCGGTGGCCAGTGCCGCTCGTGAGCGTCTCGGGCTCGACGGCTGACATATGCTGGCCCGACCTGACGGGAGGACCCGACGGCGTGACGCAGCCCGAGCCGGCGAGCCCGCGCAGGCCCGGCGTGACCCGCCGCCGGTCTTGTGGCGACCAGGGAACCCGCGCTCCGTCGTGGCCCCCCTCCCTGGCCGCCCCAAGTCGTTCAGGCGTCGGCGGCTGCGCCGGCGCCCACCGGGTGATAGCCGGTGCCCTCCTTGGCGATCTTGCCGTCCTTCTGCAGCGCCGGCAGCACGCGGTAGAGGTAGTTGCGCTTCATGCCCATCGATTCGGCGAGCTCGGCGGCGGTGAGCCCGGGCTTCGCCGCGATCAGCTCCAGTGCCTGCTGCCCGCGGTTGCCGGCGCGCGGGCCGCGCGTGCGGGCCGCCGGCTTGGCGGCGGAGGCCGTGGCTCGGCTGCCTCGCCGTGCCGGCGCGCGCCGGGGCGAGCGCTGCGGCTTGACCGTCGTGGCGGCGGCGCTACCCCGTGTGTCTTCCAGCAGCCCGGCGATCTTCCTCAGCTGATCGGCCTCGCGACTGAGCTGATCGATCAACTCCCCGAGTTCAGCCAACCGCTCTTGCACCTGCTGCTGAATTGCCTGCATGTCCGGCATCGGGCCTCCTTGCGTGAACAGAATGATCACCATTGTGGCCCACCAACTATGAGTGTGCAAGCGAAAAAACACCTGCGCCGCGGGCAATTACACAAGGTTTCCTGAGTGGTCAACACACCTGTGAGTTAGATGTGACTCGCGTGGCCCGACTCGGGTCCGTCCGGGTGGGCGGGACCCGGACCTGTCGCGGCGCTGATGAAGGGCCGGACCGGGCGGTTGCGGCCGGGCCAGCCCGCGCGCGTCTGCCCGGGGCACCGCCGCCGCCCCGGGAGCGCGCTCGAGTTCACGGCTTGATGACCTCCATGAGTGGTTCACCCCCCTTCCGGGCGCCGCGCAGCCGGGCGAAGTAGACGACCTTGATGTGCTCGGCCTCGTCGACGTAGTCGTAGAGCTGGCCGCCCGGCCGTTGGCCGGCGACGCCGACACATTCGAGGCCGGCGGCCTCCAGGGCGTCGTGGATCGTCGTCGCCGGATGGTGACGTTGGACATGGCGGCTCGAGACGCGCTCCCAGAGGCCGCCGTCTGTTTCGAGGAACGCCTCGATCGTCGCGCTGGCCACATCGCCGGGCTCGACCGGCGCGGTCGCCTCGCCCCGCCAGCAGAAGAGACCGCCGTCGTCCTCGTTGACGTAGGTCTCGGCGAACGCGGTCCGGTATGTGTGCAGGGAGTTCACGTCGAACGCGTAGATGCCGCTGGGAGAAAGGACTCGGGCGACGCTGCGGAAGGCGTCGACCAAGTCGTCCTCGGACAGGAGGTAGTTGACGGCGTCGTCGATGCATGTCACGAGATCGAAGACGCCGAGTGCCGGGAGATTCCGCATGTCGGCGACGAAGAGCTGCTCCACTTGATGAGCAAACTTATGTAACGCCTGTGTAAGCATTTCAAGTGAAAGGTCGCAGCCGCTGACGGCGTACCCGCGTTCGAGCAGGGGGGCGAAGCTCTTGCCCGTGCCGCAGCCGATGTCGAGGAGTCTGCGGCCCGCGAGGCCGCAGGACAGGGCTCGCTGCTCGATCTGCGCCAACCAGCGGTCGTAGTCGCCGCCCGCGGTGAAGCGGTCGTAGTAGGCGGCGAAGGGTGCGTAGGCGTCTAGGGCGGGATCCGTGGTCTGTTGATGACTCATGCAAGGGAAGACCCACGGGCGACGAAAACCGTTTCAATGGTCAGGACAATTTTTTCGGTCGCGGCTGCGGACGGAACTGCTTGGATGAAATGCGCGCGTGGGACTGGGAGGCCATCCGCCGGCGGTGCGCGGTCGAGGCTCGTCGCCTCATGCGCAACTCGGCGGAGGCCGACGACGTCGTCCAGGAGGCGATGATGCGGGCTTGGAGCCGTCGGCGGTCGTGCAATTCGCCGCAGGCGCCGCTCCCGTGGTGCCTGCAGATCACGCGACACGAGGCCTTCCGGCGCCTCGAGCGCCGGCCGAGCCGGGTCGAGCAGGAGCTCGGCGAGCTGGGCGACGGATTCGCCGGCGAGGAGGCCGATCGCGTGATCGACCGGATCGACGTCCACCGAGCGGTTGCCCGCCTCGACATCGACGAACAGCTGCTGATCGCGCTACGTTATTCTCGCGACTACACGCAGCCGGAGATCGCCCGGCGGCTCAACATCCCCGAGGGGACGGCCAAAGTGCGGCTCCACCGTGTGCGCAAACAGCTCGAGACGATGCTCGTAGGGGTTTGATGAAGGCGTACACGGACATCGCCGACCCCCGCGTCGTAAAGGCGCTGGCACATCCCATCCGGGTGCAGATCCTCGGTGCGCTCGAGGATCGCGTGGCCAGCCCGAATCAACTGGCCGGGGAGCTTGGTGTGTCGCTCGGATCGGTGAGCTACCACGTCCACAGGCTGGTCGACCTCGGCTTCCTCAAGCTGGTCAAGCGGATTCCGCGGCGCGGGGCGATCGAGCACTACTACACGCTGATCATGTTGCCTCGGATCACCGACGCCGGCTGGGGCGATGTCCCGCCGATCGTCAAGCGGGCGATGATCGGCGCGGCGCTCGAGAAGGTCACGCGGCACGTCAACGCTGCGGCCGACACCGGAGGCTTCGACATAACCGATGCCCACCTGACACGCAACCCGATCATGGTCGACCAGGAGGGCTGGCAGACCCTGGCTCTGGAGCTCGGCAAGCTGGAAGCGCGGATCGCGGAGATCGCGCGCGAGAGCGCCGCTCGCCTGGACGGTAGCCCCGGCGCGGATGCCACCGTCGTGCTCATGCTGTTCGAGTCGGCGCCCGCCGGTGCGCCCCCAGCGCCCGGCCCGGCCGCGGCCCCGCACCGCCAGGGGCGGCTCGCGCCCACCGCACGCCCGCGGAGCTCCCAGCCCGCGACTCGGCCCTACACCTAGGCCGCGAGGCGGGCGACCGCCACGGCGATCGCCGCGAGCGCAAGCAGCGCGGCGAGCACGAGGATCGCCGCGACCAGACGCCAGCGCGGGGGGGTCGGGACGATCCGCGTGCGCGCCGCGCCGCCGCAGTCGAGGCACCAACCCTGGTCGGCGGCGAGCGGTGCCGAGCACACTGGGCACGAGCCCACCGGCGGTGGCGCGACGGCCACGGGCTAAGGGCGCCGCGGCGGCGCGTCCGGACGCCGTCCGAGGAAGTGCGGTGCGATGCCTGCGCCGTCGTCGGGCCCGTGGGCCGGAGTGCCGCAGCCCGGGCAGAAGTTGGCGCCGCTGTCGTGGATCACTCCGCAGCGCGGGCAGACGGTGACGCCCGGCTCGCGCAGGAGCATCAGCTCCTGGCGGGCGCCGAGCGCCAGCTCGAGCGCCCGGAGCTCCCGGTCGATCGCGTCGAGCCCCTTGAGCTTGGCGGCGATGATCTCGGTGCCCGGTCGCTCGAAGCGGTGGGCGTCGAAGACGAAGCCGCCGAGGTCGCGGAAGGCAAGCTCTCGCGTCTGGCGCAGGTAGCGCAGGCGGCGGTGGGCGCGGGCGCGGTCGCGGAAGCTCGTCGGCGGCCTGCCATCGGGGCCCGGGACGGCCGTGGCGGCGGGAACGGCGGCGAGCCCGGGCTCGCGCGTCGGGCTGGGGGAGGCCGCGGGCGGGCGGGTGGGGTTGGGGGAGACCGCCGCGGGCGCGCGCGTGGGGCTGGGGGAGGCCGCGGGCGCGCGGGTGGGGTTGGGGGAGGCCGCCGCGGGCGC
This sequence comes from uncultured Solirubrobacterales bacterium, assembly GCA_963742705.1. GTDB lineage: Bacteria > Actinomycetota > Thermoleophilia > Solirubrobacterales > Solirubrobacteraceae > Palsa-513. The sequence continues at coordinate 92,052 of CAVUMZ010000014.1, forward strand.
GCGCGTGGGGCTGGGGGAGGCCGCGGGCGCGCGCGTGGGGGCCGCGGGCGCGACCGCGGGGCCGGGGTGCCGGACGGAAGGCGGAGCGGGCTTCGGCGGATGCGCCACCGTCGGAGGCTCGTCACCGGTGACCGGGGGCGGGGCGACGACAGGCCAGCCGATCGCCGGGCCGCGGAGCTTCGCGAAGCGTCCCATCGACATCATGCTAACCGGGCCTCACGACATGCTGAACACCCGCGGCGTCCGGGTGGATCGGCGGTCGTCGACGAGTTGGTGCCAGGCAACGGCGACGCGCGCGGCCATGCGGTCGGCGGAGAACAGCTCGGCCCGGGGCCGGCCGAGCACGCGGGGGTCGGCCGCGGCGAGGTGCGGGGCCAGGGCCGCGCGCCAGCGGGCGAGATCGAACTCGGCGCATAGTGTGCCGTCGAGACCACCGAGTGCGAGCGGATGCGCGCCGACCGGCGTCGCGAGCACGGGCACGCCGCAGGCGAGCGCCTCGAGCACGGCCAGCCCGAAGCCCTCGAAGTCCGACGGAACGATCACGGCGTTGGCGGCGTTGATCGCCAGGGCGACGTGGGCGGGTTCGGTCGCGCCGAGCGTGATCAGCTGGGTGTCGCCGGCGACCGCCTGGGCCCGGTCGAAGCGCTTGACCTGGCGGCCAGGGTCGAAGGGGAACAGGAGGCAGGGCCGGTCGGGGTCGAGGCCGAGGGCCATGCGGGCGTGTTCGCGCGGGATCGGATTGAACCGATCGAGCTCGACCCCGCAGGGGAGGATCGCCCGTCGCCAGGGCCCGGCCGGCAGATCGCGGGCGAGTGCGGCGGAGGCCGTCGCGACGAGATCCATCCGGCGGGCGACGGCGAGGGTGAGACGGCGGGTCCGCGGGTGGTAGAGGTCGTTGCCGTGGAGCGTGACGACGTGTGGGACGTCGCGGACCGCCAGCGTCGGCCATGCCGTCAGGCCGAAGTGGGCGTGGACGAGGTCGTAGGCCCCGCTGCGCCGGCGGAGCTCGCGCACGGCCGCGGGGTAGGCCGCCGGCCCGGGCGGGAACTGGAAGAGGTCGACGTCGAGACCGGAAATCCGCCGCAGCGCCGCGACCTGTTCGCGCACGTAGATGCCGCGACCGGGATTGGTCGGGGCGGGGCGCATGTTGGAGACGACGAGGGCGCGCATCGCTCTGGGATCATGCCGGGCCATGAACGCGAACGAGCGCAGCTACGCACGGGCAGCCGACGAGATGCGGCCGACGACGATCGAGGTCGACTTCGTCGCCCCGGCGACCGGATCGGCGCTGATCTCGGTCGGGGCGACGAAGGTGATCTGCACGGCATCGATCGAGCAGGGGGTGCCGCGCTGGCTCGCCGGCAAGGGCCGCGGCTGGGTCACGGCGGAGTACGGGATGCTCCCGGCCTCGACGGGCCAGCGCAAGCAGCGAGACGCGACGCGGGGGCGCCTCGACGGGCGGACGGTCGAGATCCAGCGGCTGATCGGGCGGTCGCTGCGCGGCGTGGTCGACTTCACGGCGCTGGGCGAGCGGACCGTGTATCTCGACTGCGACGTGCTCCAAGCCGACGGCGGCACGCGGTGCGCGTCGATCACCGGTGCGTTCGTCGCGCTCGGCCTCGGCTGCCGCAAGCTCGAGGCGGCCGGCGAGCTCGAGCGCTCGCCGCTGACGGGGTCGGTCGCTGCGGTCTCGTGCGGGATGGTCGGCGGGAGGGCGCTGCTCGACCTCGACTACGGCGAGGACTCGTCCGCCGAGGTCGACGCCAACGTCGTGATGACCGGGGAGGGCGGCCTGATCGAGGTCCAGGCGACGGCCGAGGGAACGCCCCTGTCACGCACGCATCTCGACGATCTGCTGGCGCTCGCCGAGCTCGGCATCGGCCAGCTGCGTGAGCTCCAGGAAGCGGCGCTCAGCGGCCGGTGAAGCTGCTGCTGGCGACCGGAAGCGAGCACAAGCTGCGCGAGTTCGCGGCGCTGCTCGGTCCCCACGAGGTCGAACGGCTGCCGCCGGGCGTCGACCTCGGACCGGAGGTGGGGGAGACGTTCGCCGCGAACGCACTCGGCAAGGCGTGGGCGGCGGCGCGGGCGACGGGCCGGCCGGCGATCGCCGACGACTCTGGCATCGAGGCGCGGGCGCTGGGCGGCCGACCGGGGGTGTACTCACGCCGGTACGCCGGGGAGCACGCCACCGACGAGGAGAACCTCGCCAAGCTCCTGGCCGAGGTCCCGGCAGGTAGCGGGCTCGAGTACGTCTGTGCGATCGCGCACGTCGACCCGGCGAGCGGTGACGAGCACGTCTTCGAGGGGCGCTGCAGCGGTCGCCTCGCGGCCCGGCCGCGGGGCGCCGGCGGCTTCGGCTACGACCCGGCGTTCCTGCCCGACGACGGGCCGCCGGGGCTGACCATGGCCGAGCTCACGGACGCGGGCAAGCACGCGATCAGCCATCGCGGCCGGGCGGCCCGGGCGCTGCTCGAGTGGCTGGCTAGAGCAGGTTGATCGCCGCGGAAACGCCGACGGCGAGAAACACGGCGGCGTACCCGTTGTAATCCGACAACAGGCACAGCAACGAGGTGACGAGCGAGACGACGACGGTGAAGAGCCAGGCGGCTCGGGTGAACGGCATCGGCGTATTCTCGCGCCTCACCGCGATGCCGACCCCACCCCTTCAGCCGGAGCACGCGCTGGCCTACCTGCGCGAGCTACAGCCGGAGGCCGGCGAGGTCGCCGTGATCGGACCGGGAGGCAGCCTGCTGGCCGGTGTCGAGGGTCCGGCGGCGGCGGTCGGGCGCGAGCTGCTGGCGTGTGGCGCCGAGCGGTCGCAGGACGGATCGCTGTTGGCGGTGGCGGTCGGCGGATATGCGGTCGCCGCCCGCGTGCCCGACGCGGGGAGCCGGCTCGCGGCCTTCGATTTGGCGAGCGTTGCGTCCGCGATCGGTGTTAGCTTCGGCAGGTGACCAAGGCCGAGCTGATCACGCTGGTCGCCGCGCGCAGCCGCCTCTCACCGCATGAGGCCGAGCGGGCGCTCGAGTCGACGCTCGCCGTGATCGAGGAGTCGCTGGCCGTCGGCGGCGAGGTCAGCCTGCCGGGCTTCGGCAAGTTCCACGTCGGCACGCGCGGCGCCCGCCGCGGCGTCCACCCGCGAACGGGCGCGCCGATCTGGGTCCAGGCCACCAGCGTGCCGCGCTTCACCCCCGGGTCCGGCCTCAAGCGGGCCGTCCGTCACTAGTGGCTGCCTGGGGCGTTGAGCTCGCCGCACGCGTGGCGACGCGCGAGTCGCAGATCGTGCTGGGCCTCGACCCGGACCCGGACCGCCTCTGGCCGCAGGCGGCCGGCCGGGACGCGGGCGAGCGGGTGCTGGCCCACTGTCGGGCGGTGATCGACGCGGCCGGGGAGGCCTGCGTCGCGGTGAAGCCGCAGCTGGCCTGCTTCGAGCGACTCGGCGCCGGTGGCTGGCCGGCGCTGCGTGGGGTGGTCGAGCACGCCCGGGCGGCGGGTCTGCTGGTCATCGCCGACGGCAAGCGGGGCGACGTGCCGGTGACGGCGGCGGTCTACGCTCGGGCGCTGGTCGGCGAGCTCGGCGCGGACGCGTTGACGGCCAACCCGCTGCTCGGGATCGACGCGCTCGCGCCGCTCGTGGCGAGCGGAGCCGGGATCTTCGTGCTGGTGCGGACGTCCAACCCGGGCGCGGCCGACGTCCAGGACCTGGAGCTGGCTGCCGGCGGGCCGCTGTGGGAGCGGCTGGCGCGTATCGTCGCCGAGCTCGGGGAGCCGGGGGCCAGCGGCCTGTCGGATGTCGGCGCGGTCCTCGGCGCCACGGAGCCGTGGCATCTGGCCCGGGCGCGGGAGCTGATGCCGCGGGCGGTGTTCCTGCTGCCCGGAGTCGGTGCCCAGGGCGGCCGCGTCGAGGACCTGGCGCCGGCGTTCGGACCAGGTCGCGCGGCGGGCCTGGTCAGCGCTTCGCGCTCGATCGCGAGCGCCCACGAGGGCGGGGGCGGGGACCCGGCCGACAGCGCGCGACGGGCGGCGCACCGGCTGCGCGAGCTCGCCTGGGCGCTGTAGCGGCCGGTGGCGCCCCCGACCCAGCCGGGCGTCCGGTGTCCGGACATCCGCGGGCCGGCCAGTGCCGGTGTCGACGGGCGCAGCGCGCCCGCGCGGCGTCGCGTCGGCCAGCTCCGGACCCGGCGGGGCGCGGTATCTTCGCGGTGATGCTCGGCGGGTTCTCGCGCACGGTGCTGGCTGTGGGCGCCTTCCTGGCCCTCGCCGGGTCCGCCCGGGCTGCCACGCCGGATCCGCCGCTGCCGTCCCTGCGCGCGCACGCGGCGATCCTCGTCGAGAGCGATCTCGGCACGACGATCTTCGGTCGGCGGGCCGACGTACGCGTGCCGGTCGCGAGCGAGACGAAGCTGATGACCGCCTACGTGGCGCTGACGCGGGCGTCGCTCAGCCGCGTGCTGAAGGTGCGGCCGTTCACGCCGACCGACGACGAGACGGTCGCCGGGCTCCACGCCGGCCAGCGCCTGAGTGTCGGCGACCTGCTCGCGGCGATGCTGCTGCCGAGCGGGGCCGACGCCGCCGAGACGCTCGCCGTCGACCTGGCCGGGTCGGAGTCGCGCTTCGTGCGCTGGATGAACGCGGCGGCGGTCAGCCTTCATCTCAAAAGCACGCACTTCGCGACCGAGGTCGGCCTCGACACGCCGGGCAACTACTCGACGGCGACCGATCTGGCGAGCCTGACGGCGACGCTGCTGAAGAACCGCTTCTTCGCGGGGGTCGTCGCCCAGAGCCGGGCGCGGTTGTCGGACGGGCAGACGGTCGTCAACCGCAACGTCCTCGTCGGCCGCTACGGATTCGTCGTCGGGGTCAAGACCGGTCACACGCGCGGTGCCGGGTACTGTCTCGTGGCCGCGGGGAGGCGGGACGGCGCGACGGTGATCAGCGTCGAGCTCGGCGACCCCGACGAGGCGACGCGCGACGCCGATACGCTCGCCATGCTGCGCTACGGCCTCGCGCTGTACCACGGCGCGGAGGTCGTCCATCCCGATCGCGTCTACGCTCGCCTGCCGGTGGCGGGCCGGCCGGACGAGCGGCTTGCACTCGTCGCCCAGCACCCGCTGCGGCTCGTCGTACGGCGGGGCTCGAAGCTGAGCGTGTACTCGACCAGCATGGCCGGGCTCGCCCGAGGACCACTCGCGAAGGGCACGCAGCTCGGCACGCTCGCGGTCAAGCTCGACGGTCAGGTCGTCGCGCGCGTCGCCCTCGTCAGCCGCAGCCCGCTCGCGGCGCCGCCGGTGCCGCCCACGGGTCGGCACGTCCTGCTGGCCAGTGGTGTCATCGGCGGGTTGCTGCTGCTGGTTGTGTGTACCCTGCAAGTCATGCTCAAGCGCCGGGGTGAGCGGTGATCATCACCGTCACGCTGAACGCCGCGATCGACAAGTCGCTGTCGGTCCCGAACTTCCGCCTGGCTCGCCGTCATCGGTCGGTCGAGCGGCGGACGCTCGCCGGCGGCAAGGGTGTCAACGTCGCGCGCACGCTGAAGACGCTCGGTCAGCCGGTGATCGCCACCGGGCTGCAGGGCGGCCCGACCGGCACGCAGATCATCGAGCAGCTGACCGGCGAGTCGATCCTCAACGACTTCCTGAGGATTGCGGAGGAGTCGCGGACGAACACGGCCGTGATCGACCCGACGACCGGCGATCAGACGGAGATCAACGAGCAGGGTCCGGCGGTCAGCGCGAGCGAGGTCGCGCTCTTCTCCGAGAAGCTGCTGTACCTGGCGCGCGGCGCCGCGATCGTCGTCTTCGCCGGCTCGCTGCCGCGCAACATCCCGCCCGAGTTCTACGCGACGATGACGCGGGAGCTGCACAAGCTCGGCGTGACGACGATCGTCGACACCGACGGCGACCCACTGCGCCTGGCGGTGCGCGCCGAGCCCGACGTCGTCTCGCCGAACGTGATCGAGTCCGAGGAGTTGGTCGGCCACGAGTTCAACGACGACGAGGACCGCCTGGCCGCCGTGCGCGAGATGGTGACGCTCGGCGCGCGCCAGGCGATCATGACGACGGCCGACGGCTGCTTCGCCCAGCTCCTCGTCGACGGCGCCCCGCGCCTGCTGCGGGTCACGATCGAGCAGCGCGAGCCGGTCGCGGCGGTCGGGTCGGGCGACGCCTTCCTCGCCGGCTATGTCGCCGCGCGCTACCGCGGGAGCCCCCCCGAGGAGTGCCTGCGCTTCGGTGTCGCCTGCGGCGCCGAGTCGACGCGGCGCCTCGGCGCCGGGCTCGTCGACGCCCGCGAGGTCGACCGCCTCGTCGGCGAGGTCACGGTCACGCAGATGGAGCTCCCGGCCGGCGTCGGCTGAGGCCCGGGTCGCTCGGGCGCCGGCGGACGCGACGATTTCCACGGCGTGAGCGGCCTGGGAGCCCGCCGAGGTCCGGTTCGTTCGGGGGCCGTTGCTATGCTCGAAGCGGTGGTTGCCGCCCCGATCCGTTGCCTCGGCGTGTGCCCCGATCCGTCCGCCGCGAGACCTAGGATTTGAAGAATGGAAGTAGAGATCGGCCGCGGAAAGAAGGCCCGGCGCGCCTACGGGCTCGATGACATCGCGATCGTGCCGTCGCGGCGCACGCGCGACCCCGACGACGTCGACATCGCCTGGAAGCTCGGCGACTACCGCTTCGAGCTGCCGCTGCTGGCGAGCGCGATGGACGGCGTCGTCTCGCCCCAGACGGCGGGCATCGTGGGTCGGCTGGGTGGTCTGGCGGTGATCAACCTCGAGGGCATATTCACGCGCTACGAGGACGCCGAGGAGCAGCTCGAGCGGATCGCCTCCCTGCCGAAGGACCTGGCGACACGGGAGATGCAGGAGATCTATCGGGAGCCGGTCAAGGAGGAGTTGATCGCGCAGCGGATCCGGGAGATCAAGGCCGAGGGCGTCGTCTGCGCCGCCGCGCTGACCCCCCAGCGCGTCAGCCGCTACTACGAGCTCGCGCTCGAAGCCGGACTCGATGTGCTGGTGATCCAGGGGACGGTCGTCTCTGGGGAGCACGTGTCGGCGAACACCGAGCCGCTCAATCTGAAGGAGTTCATCCCCCAGCTCGATGTGCCCGTTGTCGTCGGCGGGTGCGCCTCGTACCACACCGGGCTGCACCTGATGCGCACGGGCGCGGCTGGCGTGCTGGTCGGCGTCGGCCCGGGCGCGGCGTGCACGACGCGCGGGGTGCTCGGCATCGGCGTGCCGCAGGCGACGGCGATCGCCGATGTCGCGGCGGCCCGCTCGACGCACATGCTCGAGACGGGCGACTACGTCCAGGTGATCGCCGACGGCGGCATGCGCAACGGCGGCGACGTGGCCAAGGCGATCGCGTGCGGCGCCGACGCGGTGATGATCGGCTCGCCGCTGGCGCGGGCCTACGAGGCGCCCGGTCGGGGCTTTCACTGGGGCATGGCGACGTTCCATCCGACGCTTCCGCGCGGGACGCGGGTGGCGACGACGCAGAACGCGACGATCGAGGAGATCCTCGTCGGCCCGGCGCGCGAGAACGACGGCTCGCTGAACCTGATGGGCGGCCTGCGGACGTCGATGGCGACCTGCGGCTACAAGGACATCGCCGAGTTCAATCGCGCCGAGCTGATGGTCGCGCCCGCGCTCCAGACCGAGGGCAAGCAGCTCCAGCGCGAGCAGGGCGTCGGGATGGGCTCGAACGGGAAGGCGGCAGTGCTCGTCAATGACTAGCGGTCGCGAACCCAAGTCGCCGCCGGTGACTCCCGCCGGACCTCCGCGATAGCCCCGGTCCGGGACACCAGCGACGCGGAGGCGAAGCCGCCCCCGCCGCTCGAGCCGCCCGACGCGGCGCGACCGCTGCCGGCGGTGGCAGAGCTCGACCCGGCCGCACCGCTGGCTCGGGGCGCGCTCGCCGAGGCGGAGATCATCGTGCTCGACTATGGCGGGCAGTACTCGCAGCTGATTGCCCGCCGGGTGCGTGAGTGCGGGGTCTTCTCAGAGCTCCTGCCGCACCACGTCGGTGCCGCCGAGGTGGCCCGCCGCGCTCCGCGCGGTCTGATCCTCTCCGGTGGTCCGGCGTCGGTCTACGCGGCTGGCGCGCCGGCGCTCGACCGCGAGCTGCTCGAGCTCGGGATCCCGGTGCTCGGCATCTGTTACGGCATGCAGCTCCTCGTCCACGAGCTCGGCGGACGGGTGGAGCTGGCCGAGATCGGCGAGTTCGGGCGCTCGGACCTGCGCGTGCTCGAGCCGGGTCGGCTGCTGGCCGGGCTGCCGGCCGAGCAGACGTGCTGGATGTCGCATCGTGACTCGGTGTTCGCAGCACCGCCGGGCTTCACGGCGCTGGCGTCGTCGACCGCGTCGCCGGTGGCCGCGGTCGAGGACGCCGAGCGCGGCATCTACGGCATCCAGTTCCATCCCGAGGTCGTCCACACGCCCTACGGTCAGGAGATCCTGACCACGTTCCTGACCGAGGTCTGCGGCTGTCCCTGCAACTGGTCGGCTGCCTCGATCGTCGAGGATCAGATCGCTCGGATCCGCGCGCAGGTCGGCGACGCGGCCGTGATCTGCGGTCTCTCCGGCGGCGTCGACTCGTCGGTCGCCGCGCTCCTCGTCCACCGGGCGGTGGGAGACCAGCTGACCTGCGTCTTCGTCGACCACGGCCTGATGCGCAAGGGGGAGGGGGAGCAGGTGATCGCGGCGTTCCGTGATCACTTCAAGGTGCCGCTCGTCGCCGTCGACGCCGAGGAGCGGTTCCTGCGCAAGCTGGCCGGGGTCAGCGACCCCGAGACGAAGCGCAAGCTGATCGGCCGGGAGTTCATCCGCGTCTTCGAGGAGGAGGCCGAGAAGATCTCCGCCCGCCTGCCGGCCCGCTTCCTCGTCCAGGGCACGCTCTACTCCGACGTGATCGAGTCGGGCGGCGGGACCGGCTCGGCGACGATCAAGTCCCACCACAACGTCGGCGGCCTGCCCGACGACCTCAAGTTCGAGCTCGTCGAGCCGCTTCGAGCGCTGTTCAAGGACGAGGTCCGCGCCGTCGGCGCCGAGCTCGGCCTGCCCGAGCGGCTGGTCTGGCGCCAGCCGTTCCCTGGTCCCGGGCTGGCGATCAGGATCGTCGGCGGCGAGGCGACGAAGGAGCGGCTCGACCTCCTGCGCAGCGCCGACTACATCCTCCAGGACGAGATCCGCCGGGCGGGTCTGTACCGCGACCTCTGGCAGAGCTTCTGCGTCCTGCCCGACATTCGCACCGTCGGCGTCCAGGGCGACGAGCGCACCTACGGCAGCGTGATCGTGATCCGCGCCGTCACCAGCGATGACGCGATGACCGCCGACTGGGCGCGCCTGCCCTACGATCTGCTCGAGCAGATCGCCTCGCGCATGATCAACGAGCTCTCAGCCGTCAACCGGGTCGTGCTCGACATCACGAGCAAGCCGCCCGGGACGATCGAGTGGGAGTGAGCTGCCGCTACCGGCCCAGCGTCCGCAGCAGCTCGCGGGCCCGGCCCGGCAGGCTGTCGAGCAGATGGCGCACGTCGGACAGCTCGCGGCGCAGGGCCGCGTCGCCGACCTCGATCGGCAGCAGCGAGTCCTGAAGCTCGGCGATCAACTGAGCGCTCTCGCCGGCCGCCTCGACCGCCCGCTCGATGAACGCCTTGGCCCCCTGCGACGCGGCTCCGGCCGGCTGGGCGGTGAACTCCCGCGTCGGCGCCCCGTGGCGGGCGGCGAAGTCGCCGTGCGTGCGCTTGAGCCGGCCGTAGGCGAGCGCGACGGTGCGAAACAGCTCCGCCTCCAGACGGTCGGCGCTGGCCTCGTCGAGCAGTTCGTATGCTTCGCCCAGGCACGCCAGGGCCAACCCCAGCTCGTCGGCCGCCTGCGCAACCTCGTCGAGCAGGTTCTGCCGTCCCTCGACGCTCGTGTATGCCATCCGCCCAGATTAGACGTCCGCCGCCCCGCGGTGCACCGGGACGACGAGTCCCCTATCATCCGCGGGGTGCCGCGCGGTCATCGCGTGGCCTTTTTGGTGCCATGAAGACCTACGTAGCCAAACCAAGCGACCGCGAGCGCAACTGGTATGTCGTCGATGCCAACGGCCTCACCCTCGGCCGTCTCTCGACGCAGATCGCCGACACGCTGCGCGGCAAGCGCAAGCCCGTCTACACGCCGCACATCGACACCGGCGACTTCGTCGTCGTGGTCAACGCCGAGAAGGTCGCCGTCACCGGCAACAAGCGGGCCGACAAGCTCTACCACCGTCATTCCGGCTACCCGGGCGGCCTGCGAACGCGCACGTTCGAGCAGATGCTCGAACGGCGGCCCGAGGAGATCATCCGCCTCGCCGTGAAGGGCATGATGCCGCGCAACCGGCTGGCACGCAAGCAGCTGACCAAGCTCAAGATCTACGCCGGTCCCGAGCATCCCCACGTCGCCCAGAAGCCGCAACCCCTGGAGATCAGAACTTAAGTGTCCGACGAGCAGCCCACTGACGG
>CAVUMZ010000015.1:0-24519 GCA_963742705.1 uncultured Solirubrobacterales bacterium
GGCGACGCCCAGTCAGCTCAGGCCGTTGACGATCTCGACGCGACCAAGCTCGACTTCCTCGTACCGGGCGAGTCGCGAGCCTCGGCTATGAGCTCGTCGGCGAGGCCGTCGCCGGCGGCGGCGAAGAGCTCGACGGTCACGGAGATCCGACCGGCCCGGCGCTCGGCCGTCCACGTGCCGGCGGCGGCGCCGTCGCTCGTCGCCACGGCACGGAGGATCCCACCGCCCGGATGGACGCGGCGCTGGACGGCCGGGACGACGGCAAAGCCGCGGTCCTTCCATCCGAGCAGGTAAGGATCGAACGCCGGCAGCAGCCGTGCCGGCAGGCGCAGGCCACGTCGGCCGACACCCGTAGCCGGCAGACCGACGAGGCCGCCGTCGACCTCGACGAGCTCGTGAGCGCCCGCGAGGCCGCGACGTGCGTCGCGCAGCGGCAGCCCGGCCCAGCGCGCGAGGTCGGCCGGGGTGGCCGGGGCATGGCCGGCGAGATAGCGACGGGCCAGCTCGGCCAGGGCGGCGTCGCGCTGTGCTGGCTCGAGCGGCGTCGGCCCTCCGCCGAGCCAGTCGTCGGTCAGGGCGAACGTCGTCCCGGCTCCGCCGCCGATACGCGGGCAGACGACGGTGATGCCGCGCAGCGCGCTCAGCATCAGGAGATGGATAGCCGCCTGGCCGGCCGTCGGAAGCCCGTCCGCCGCGAGCAGGTCGGTCAGGGTGTCGCGACCGAGCGGGCCGGCGTCCGCGAGCGCGCCGGCAATCAGCTCGCAGGCCCGGTCGGCCTGACGGGGAGAGACGCCCTCCTGGGCCAGCCGCCGCCGGCTGGCGGCGAACCGTGGGGGAGCGCAGAGTCCGAGCAGCCAGGCGTACGCGTCGCGGCCGACCAGGTGCAGGGTGCCGCGGCAGAGCCAGGCGCAGACGAGCGCGCGGTCGTGGACGATCGCGCGGTCGACATCCCCGGCGACGAGTCCGGCGGCGCGGGCGCGAAGCGCGAGCCCGGCTGCCCGCGGGTCCTGGGCCTGGACCGCGAGTAGACGGTCGACTACGTCGACGGCCGTGACGGCCGGTGCGGCAAGCAGTTGCGCGTGGGTGCGACGGGCGCGCAACCCGGCGGCGCGAGCGCCCGACCCGGTCGCGGTGATGCTCGCGGGTCGGCCCGCCGGGAGCCGGGCGTGCGCCAAGCGCTAGCTGACCTCGCGGAGCTTTCCGGTCTCGACCTCGTAGACGAAGCCGCGTACGTTCTTGTGCGGGATGAACGGGCTCGCCTTGACACGGGCGACCGACTGGCGGACGTCACCGTCGAGATCGGGGAACGCCTCGGCCGCCCAGGACGGCCTGATCCCGGTGTCGGCCTCGACCGAGGCCTTGAAGTCATCGTCCTTGAAGGTCAGCATGCCGCAGTCGGTGTGGTGGATCAGGATGACCTCCTCCGTCCCGAGCAGCCGCTGGGAGATCGCCAGCGAGCGGATCGCGTCCTCGGTGACGACGCCCCCGGCGTTGCGGATCACGTGCGCGTCGCCTTCGCTGAGGCCGAGCAGGCCATACGGGTTCAAGCGGGCGTCCATGCACGCGACGATCGCGACCTTGCGGCCGGGAGGCATCGGCAGATCGCCCTTGTCGAAGCTGGCGCTGTAGTCGTCGGCCCTGGCAAGCAGCTCATCGGTGGTGCTCATCGGTCTCCCTCAGGTCGGTGTAGCCCTAATCGTAACGCAAAGGCCATAAATCCTGTCGGGATTCAGGTAAACGTCCTGTGGTCTTAGGATCCCGGTATGTCGATGAACTGGGTGTGGCTGCAGACGCTGGTCGTGGTCCTCGTCGTCATCGGCATGATCATCGCCGTGGTCAAGCTCAGCTGAGCGGTGTCAGCTCGGCTTGTACCTGAGCGGCCAGCCGCGGCGGCGCCGGTGCCGGGGCGGGAGCAGGCCGCCCGGGTGTTCGGGCATGTCGCTGCCGTCGAGGATCGACCGCGGCACCACCTCGGTCAGCAGCTCGATGTGAGGCCCGAGTCCGCAGCGTTCGAGCGGCTCGGCGATCGGTGGCGGGCGGCGGTGGCAGTCGTGGGCGTCGGATGCGACGTTGTGGATCTGGCCGAGGCGGGCCATCTCGAGCGCGAAACGCTCGACGTCGCGGCCGAAGCGGCCGACCAGCGCCCCGGCGGTCACTGACGTCATGACGCCGAGGTCGGCGATCAGCGCGGCGAGGACGTCGGGCCGGCGGTGGAAGCCGGGGCAGCGCTCGGGGTGGGCGAGCACGATCTGATGTCCGGCGTCCCGGAGCAGCCCGAGCAGGATCGGCAGGGTGTGGACGACCGTGGTGAACGGGCTCTCGACGAGCAGCCACGGACCGCCGCCGAGGCGCAGCGCGCCGATCTCGGCGGGGGCGAGGGCGTCGATGATCGTGGTGGCGACCTCACCGCCGGCGACGACCTCGAGCGGGATCCCTTCGGCGCCCAGGCGGGCGTTCACCTCGGCGACGCCGGTGGCGATCGTGGCCGCCGTATTCGGGTAGTTCGGGCTGACGTGGGAGGTGGCGACGATCGTCCGCGTCCCGGCCGCGACGGCCGCCCGGGCCAGGGCGATCGTGTCGTCGATCGTGTCCGGGCCGTCGTCGATGCCCGGGAGGATGTGGCAGTGGAGGTCGATCATCGGCTCACACGGTCGCGACGGCGACGACGCGGCGATGCCCGGATATGATGGCCGGGTCCGCGCGACGGATCGCCCGCCCGGCAAGGGAGACGCATGTTCAGCTCGATCGTGGTTGGCACCGACGGATCCGAGACGGCACGCGAGGCGGTGACGCAGGCCGTCGAGCTGGCCGGTCGGCTCGACGCCACCGTTCACCTCGTCTCGGCCTACGAGCCGGTCTCAGGACTCGGCCCCCGCGACGGCCCGACCGGGCAGGCGGCGGCCGGCGCTGAGTGGGCGGTCCATCAGCTCGGGGAGGTCGAGGCCACGCTCGAGGAGGCGGCGGCGGTGGCCCGGCGGGCGGGGGTCGCGGTGGCCGTCTACGCCAGACAGGGCGACGCGGCCGACGCGATCCTCGATGTGGCGGAGGAGCGCGGTGCCGATCTGGTGATCATCGGCAACAAGGGGCTGACCGGGGCCAAGCGATTCCTGCTCGGATCTGTGCCGAACAAGGTCTCGCACTATGCGCCGTGCTCGGTCATGATCATCCGCACGACCTGATCGGTCTAGCCGGCCGCAGGCGGGGTCGCCGGCACAACCGCTCCGGGGCCGCCGGGCGCCGTCGCCGCGGCCGCGTCTACCAGGCCGGCTCCGTAGTGGTCGGCGTCGTCCGGGAGTCCGAGCGGTCGGGCGGTCGCTCGCAGGCGGGCGAGGATCGCGTCCGGCGACGGCTTCGGCCCGAGCACGCCGCTGGCGATGACCAGCGCGGCGGTCGCCGAGACGTGCGGCGCGGCCATCGACGTGCCCTCGTACCCTGGGGGAAAGCCGAACACGCGGGTCGAGCTGCCGAGAAACGTCTCCTGGAAGATGTTGCGCCCCGCCGGGCCCTGCGGATGGCAATCCGGGTCGTCGGGAATCGTCGCGGCATCCGCGCCGCCGCCTGGCGCCACGAGGGCGAGCATCCGGCCGTCATTGGAGAAGTCGGCGAGGCAGCCGTGTTCGGTGGTCGCGCCGACGCCGATGACATAGCGGGCGCGGGCCGGATAGGCGAGCTCGGGCGCGCCCTCGTTGCCGGCGGCGCCAACGACGAGAACACCGCGAGCGTGGGCATAGGCGATCGCAGCCGTCAGCTCGGGAATCGACGCAGCGGTGACGTCGCTGCTGAACTCGAAGCTCATGTTGATGATCTGGGCGTGGTGCCGGACGGCGAAGATGACACCCGCAGCGATCGCCGAGGCGTCACCGTCGCCGTGGGCGTCGAGCACGCGCACCGGCATGATCCGCGCCCCGTAGGCGAGCCCGGTCAGGCCGATGCCGTTGTCGGTCTTCTCGGCGATGGTCCCGGCGATGTGGGTGCCGTGGCCGTTGCGATCGTCGGGATGCGAGGTGCCGTCGATGAAGTCATAGCCCCGGACGAACTGGTGGGCCGTGAAGTCGGGCGAGCGGACGAAGCGGCCGTGGTTGGCATAGGCGATGCCGGTGTCGAGCACGGCGATGATCACGCCCTGTCCGCCCGGACGACCGACGGCGTCGAGGTTGGCCCAAGCGGCCGGGGCGTTGACGCCGAACGGACCCGCGAAGTTCCACTGCAACTGCGCCCAGCCGCCGGGCACGCCGGCGCGGCCCGGGTCATTCGGGATCAGCGCGGCCGGCGTGGCCGGCGCCTGCGCGATGTGGGCAACGTAGTCGGGGACCGCCCAGAGGACGCCGGGCCGCCGGCGCAGGCGCGCCATGGCGGCGGCGACTGATTCCTGGTGACCGAGCCGGACGATGCCGGTCGACCCGGTCATCGCCGAGCCCGCGGTCAGCCGGCCGGCGGCGTCGATCGCCGCGGCCCGGGCGACCGGGGTGCTCTGGCTCGCGAAGCCGACGACGACGACGTGCGGGTCAAAGCTCGCGGCGGCGGCGCGGCCGGCCGGCAGCAGCAGCCAGACGAGCGCAGCGACGATCAAGCCTTGGAGAAGCCGCGGCAAGCTGATGTCGTCGAGAGGGGCTGGCGCCATATGGTCGGTGTCGACGACTCGCGGCGCGGCCGGCGGCGACGTCTCAACACCCCATAATGATGCATGCCCGTGGCGTCCCGCGGGCCGGTTGCCACACGTCGCCGATGAGCGATCGCTTCTTCCCCCTCGATGAGCACTTCATGCGCCTCGCGCTGCGTGAGGCTACGCGCGCGCTCGAGCACGACGACGTTCCCGTCGGTGCGGTCGTCGTCCGCGACGGCGAGGTCATCGGCGCCGGGTGCAACGAGCGCGAGCACCGCCAGGATCCGACCGCCCACGCCGAGATGCTCGCCCTACGCGAAGCGGCCAGGGTGCTCGGGAGCTGGCGCCTGCTTGGCTGCGTGGTCTACGTCACCCTCGAGCCGTGCTCGATGTGCGCCGGGGCGATCGTGCTCGCCCGCGTGCCGCGGATCGTCTACGGCACGCCCGACCCGAAGGCCGGCGCGGCCGGCAGCGTCGTCGACATCCTCAACCAGCCGGCTTTCAACCACCGGCCGGAGGTGGACGGAGGACTGCTCGCCGCCGACTGCGGCGACCTGCTTCGAGCGTTCTTCAGCTCCCGGCGATAGTCCCGGCCGTCAAGATGATCTAGCCTGCCTGTGCGTTCTCCGGAGGGGTGGCAGAGCGGTTGAATGCGGCGGTCTCGAAAACCGTTTCGGGTCTTAAAGGTCCGACGAGGGTTCGAATCCCTCCCCCTCCGCTTAGAGCTCGACGTCCGCCATAACCTCGGACCTTGAGGCTGAGTCTCAGGTGGAGCTTGAGATCTGCGCTTTTGGCCGCGTTCCGAGGGCTGCTCTGAGCGCCCATCGACGAGGTCGGGCGCCGCGCGAGTTCGACTCGACGATGGGCGCTTGCGACGCGCCGCCGGCCGGGGCCCGGCGGGTGCGGCGAAGTCCGGGGTCACCCGGTGGTAGTTTTGGACCGGTGAAGCTGGCGCCACCGCCCACAGAGCGGGCCGACGCAGCACCCGACGCGGGCGGCGGTGGGCCGCCCCCGGGCGCCGGATCGGCTCAGGGCCTCCGCAAGCGGCGGCTGGCGCGATCGCTGCGGATCCTGACGATCGTGCTCGGCGTGGCCGGCGTCCTCGCGCTCACCGACGGCGTGCTGACGCTGGTCTGGCAGGAGCCGATATCCGGACTGCTGGCGCACTTCGAGCAGGCGCGCCTGTCCAAGGACCTCAAGCGGCTCGAGTCGGCCCGCGCCACCCCGGCCGAGGAGCGGGCGCTCGCGACGCTGCCGAGCGACAACGCCCGCATGGCCTACTTCGCGCGCGAGCTCCAGCGGACGGCGCGCGCCGGTCAGCCGGTCGGCCGGATCCGGATCCCTCGGATCGGCGCCGACTACGTCGTCGTCGCCGGCACCGACGAGGCGTCGCTGAAGAAGGGTCCCGGCGTCTACGCCGGCACTTCGCTTCCGGGTCTGCCGGGCACGGTCGGCATCGCCGGACACCGGACGACCTATCTGGCGCCTTTCCGGCGCATCAACGAGCTGGCGCGGGGCGACCGCATCACGCTCGAGATGCCGTACGGCTTGTTCAGCTACCGGGTCCTCGGCCACCGGATCGTCAAACCCAACGACGTCAGCGTGCTGGCCCGAGCCCCGTACGACCAGATCGTCCTGACGGCGTGCAACCCGCTCTACAGCGCCGCCCAGCGGATCGTCGTCTTCGCTCGTCTGACCGCCACGGCCCCGGCCGGTCCGGCGCTGGCGCGCGTCGGTGCGGTCGCCGTGGCGCCGTCGATTCCGACCGCGCTGGCGGCCGCGGCTGTGATCGGCGACCTCGGGCCGGATGTTGTCGGGCCCGGCCCGCCACCGAGCCAGGTCGACCCCGGCGCGATCGTCTTCGGCGACGCGGCCGCCGGCCCGCCGCTTGCGGTCCGCCGAGCACCGCCCCGCCCGGCGAACCCGGCGCGCTCGGCGGCGACGTCCCGGCCTGTGGCCGCGGCGCGACCGCCGGTGACGTCGCCGACGCCCGCAGCGGTGGTCCGCTCGCCGTCGCCGGCCGCCGCCCCCACGCCGCGGACGCCGGCGCCGGTCGTCCACGCCCCGGTGCGCACGCCCGCGCCGAGTCCCGTGCACACGCCGACAGCCACGGGCCCGTCGAACGCACCGGCGACCGCCGCGCCCCCGCCCGTCCAACATCAGACGCGTGTGCAGGGCGCCCCGACCGGCCCGACGCCGATCATCGGCGTCCCGTCCGGCTGACCCATCGGGTCGGGCACCGGCCTGACGCCCGCCTCGATCCTAACCCTTGACTTTAGCCTGAGGTTGGCGCCGCTCACCTTTCGCCGGCGGGCGCCCGGCTGCCGGCCGGGCGAGCGCCGGACCGACGGCGACCGGTCGCCGCAGGAGCGCCTAGACTCTCGCGCGCGCACGGGAAACAGGCCGGCCGGTGAGCAACCCGGCCGTGGCCCGGCGGTCCAGCGAGGGGGTGCGAGACGTGTCGGCTCGGACGCCGCGCCGGGGCTGCGGCGAGCGTAACCGCACGGGACGTCGACCGGGGCGCTTCGACCGGTGTACCGCACTCCGGCCGAGGGCGGACTGCCGCCGCTCAGACGACCGTCAGTACGACTTGCCGCTCGCGCAGGTCTTGTATCCGTAGCCCTGGCCCAGCAGCGTCTCCTGCTGGCGGGCGAGGCTGAGCTTGCCCGCCAGCGCCTTCGCCGCGTAGGCGTGGTTGGCGGCGATCGAGTTCGCCACCGCCTTCGAGTAGACGGCCAGCTGGTCGACCGCCTTGACGAAGCGCCCGACCGTCGCCGCGTCGCCGACCGGCGGCGTGAGCTTGCCCAGGTCCGTCGACAGGCTGGCGGCGATCCCCGCCTGCTGCTTGAGGATCGGCACGAGCTTCACCACGGTCAGACCCTTCGCCCGCTTGCGCAGCGCCTGCTGCCTCGCGTTCGCGCTCTTGCAGAGGGCGTCCGCCTGCGCGATGTAGGTCGACCGGTCGGTCGTGGCCGGTGTCGATGACGCGCCGGTGGTCTTCGATCCGGAGGATCCGCTCGAGCCCCCGCAACCGGCGAGGAGCACGGCAACGAGGAGGATGACTGCAATCGGGCTCCGGGGCACCGGGCAACCATATCGTCCGCGCCCGACGGTGGCCTCGCAGGAATAATTGCTTGCGATTCGAAGAACAAAATCGGTCGCGGTTTGACACCGGCCGGCGCGATCGGAGAGGATGACGCTTCGGGATTGCGTCGGCAGGGACAGCCGGGCCGTTCCGACCAGAACATCTGTTAACCTCCCGGGCTGCGCTGCCGGGTCCGAGCAAGCACGATGCAGCCGCAAATTCAGCACCCAAACCTCCGCGCAACCTCCTCGTGACTCCGTCCAAGCCAAGAGCCCTCCGGCAGGCGCGCGCCTGCCAGGTCGTCACCCTGCTCGCGCTGCTGGTCGTCGCCCTGACGGCGACGCCCGCCGTCGCCGCACCCGTCGACGGCTCGACCGGCGCCGTCCAGTCTCCGAGCGCGACCGGAGATCAAGGGACCGCGACGATCGCCAGCGCGACCGACCCGACCGCCACCGGCGCCGTCGCAGCCCCGGCCGACGACTCTGCCACCCCCGCTGACACGTCCGTCGCGGTCTCGCCGATCACCGCTGCCGCGAGCACACCACCCGCCGCTGCGCCGACGTCTCCCCAGACCTCCGGCAACGACATCCGGCCCGACTCGCCCGTGCTCGCCCCCGGCGCGGCCGACGCTCCGATCTCACGGCCAGCTCACGTTGCTGCGACCCCGCGCCCGGCGCTCGAAGCGCCGATCATCTCCAGCAGCCCGCGACCCCCCGCGCACGCGCCTCGCGCGACCGTCACCCAACTGGCTTCCGGGGGCCCGATCGTCGCCTCCTCGGGGACGGCCGCCGCTCGCCGCGCCGGACATCGGCTCGCCACTGGCGCGCCGCAGACGTTTTTGCACCTGATCGCCCAGCGGCCGATCGCCGCGCCGATCGTCGCCGTCGCGGTGCCGATCGTCGACGTCTACGTCGGCAGCGCCGCCGGACGGCCACGGCACATCGACGCGAAGCCGACCGGTGCGATGGCGCCGCTCGTCGGCCCGTCGGGTCTGGCCGCCGTCTCGGTCTCGCCGTTCGGTGCCAGCCCCGGCGCCCCGGGAATGCCGGTGCAGTTCGGCGACGCGCCCTTCTCTTCCACCGGCGGGAGCATGCCGCTGCTCGGTCTGGACACGATGCTCGCCGCGATGATGTTGCTCGCGGCGATGTCCTGGCGGCGCCGGGCTTGGGAGCTGCCTGTGCTCAAGGGAGAGTCAGCTCTGCTCTCATCGGCACTGGATCGTCCTGGCTGAGGCCAGGGAAAGACTGCCAACTACACTACGCCGCCTCGCGAGCGCATCCGCGCAGATGGGGCAAGCGCAAGCAGTTTTCTTACGATCTCAGCACTACCAGGCGTCCGCCTGGGAGAAAGGAAACACCTCATGAATCTGAAGCTCATCACCGCGTCGGCCAGCGTCGCCGTTCTCGCCTTCGGCGTCACGGCCGCCTCGGCTGACACCACGGTCATCGGCAGCACCGGCCAGTCCAACAGCCAGGGCGTCAACAGCAGCCAGTCCGGCGAGAACGGCAGCGGCGGCGGTGGCACGTACATCCTCGGCGACTCGGAGCCGACGGCGACGCAGACCTCGGTCAACGTCCTGGCCAACGATCAGGAGATCGGCGGCGGCGGCGGCGACACGACGCTGATCGCGCCCGCCGCGGGCCAGTGCTTCTGCCAGTCGAGCCAGCAGGCTGTCAACAGCCAGCAGGTCGCAGTCAACGGCGACGGCGGCGGCACCACGACCGCCATCCTCGGCAACTCGAAGCCGACCCTGACCCAGACGAGCGTCAATGTCGGGCTCAACGGCCAGTTCATCGGCGGCGGCCCCGGAGACACCATCCTCATCGGCGGCGCGTCGCAGGTCAACCAGCAGGGCACGAACTCGAGCCAGAGCGGCGAGAACGGCTCGGCGGGTGGCGGCGGCACGCTCGTCATCGGCGGCGACTCGCTCGGCACCCTGACCCAGGGCTCGTTCAACATCCTGGACAACGAGGTCATCCTCGGCGGCTGATCGGACTGACCTAGGTACGCATGACTATGTTCCGCTGCTCGCGCGCAGCGCTCGTCGCCCTCAGCGTGTTCACGCTGGGGGTGGCGAGTGAGGCGCTCGGCCGCGGGGCACTCGCTTTCGCCGACCAGCCCGATCCGGGGCTGGTCGGCGCGAGTGGTTCCGACGGCACGATCACCCAGGATCAGAGCTCGGGGACGATCGTGCTCGGCGGTTCCGGTCAGCAAGCCGGCCAGACGCAGGCGACTGTGCAGTCCAACGCCCAGCAGATCGATCCGAACGGCGGCAGCGTCGCCGGCGGGGTCGATCAGGCGAACGGGCAGCAGGGCACCACGCAGCAGACGCTCGACCAGACGGAGTCCGGGACCTTCTTGGTGTTCGGCGGTGGGCTGCACCAGCGGGCCAATCAGACGGCCGTAACGGTGCAGGGCAACGATCAGGTGGTCGACGGAAGCACCGTAGTGGGGCAAGTGGCTCAGTCAAACCAGCAGACGGCGGACATCAACCAAGGAATCAATCAAAGCCTCACAGGCACGTTCGTCATCTTCGGCGGGACGAGGCCGGCGAGTGCCGGCCTGGCCAAGAGCTTCGCGGCTCTAGATGCGTGCGGGGTCTGCTCGAACGCCCTCTCAGACGCCTCGGTGGGTCTGGTCGGCGGCAATCTCGCGCAGAACAACGCCCACGCGTCAACGGCCGGCGTCTACGTCGTGCTCGGGAACCTCGATCAGTCGTTCAGTCAGACCGCGACGATCGACGAAACCAACGATCAGACGGTCTCCGGCACGATCATCATCGGAGATGTTTCGCAAGCGAACGTGCAGCACGCCAATGTCGACCAATCGATCGATCAATCCTTGTCGGGCACCTATCTCATATTCGGCACGCTCGACCAGTCCGCCGACCAGTTGGCGTTGATCAATCAGTCCAACCATCAAATCCAGGGCGGGTGAACATGTTGAATCGATACGTACGCGGGTTGCCTGTCAGCGTGGCATTGCTGGCACTCGCAGCCCTTCCGGCCATCAGCCAGGCTGACGTGGTCAACCCCAACACGGGGCAGTCCATCGTTCAGTCGGGTGCAGGCCAGAAGCTGACGCAGCCGAACGGCCAGAGCGTCGCCCAGGCCGGTGCCGCTCAGACGGTCACGCAGCCGACGCAAAGCGTCGCGCAGGGCAGCGGCTCGCAGACGGTCACGCAGCCGGGCCAGTGCATCTCGCAGAACGGGGCGGGTCAGGGCGCAACCCAGGGCTCGCAGAGCATCGCGCAGCCCAATGCCGCTTCGTGCCCGAGCGGGACGGCGGCGACCACGCCGTCGACCGCAACCACCAGCACGCCGGCGGCGACGACGCCGGCAAGCACGACGCCGGCGACGACCACCCCGGGAGTACCCGGCGCACCCGGTGAGCCGGGCGCACCCGGCGCGCCCGGTCCCGCCGGTCCGGCCGGTGCCCCCGGCTCGGCTGGCGCCCCCGGTGCCCCGGCAGCACTGACGACCTCCACCACGAAGCTGGCGTTCACCGGCTTCGACGTGTGGAAGCTGATGCTCATCGGCGGGCTGTTCCTCGCCTGCGCAGCCGGTACCTGGCGCTTTGCCCGTAAGGTCGGGCTCGGCGTCACCAACCAGTAGTCACGACGCAACCTCACCCGACGGGCACCGGCCGCGACGCCGGTGCCCGTCCGAGGCGTCTGGAGCCGGCGGCGGTCGCAACGCGCCCGTGGGTGGGCCAGCGCCTCTCCTTCCGGCCTATCGTCCCGGCCGCCGTCGCCTCCCGCCGGCCGAGCGTCTCCTCTCACCACACCCCGCCGGCCGAGCGTCTCGCCTTTACGACCCCGGGATTGCGGCCGCGGTGCCCCCGCCGCCGAGCGGCGTTCCTCCGGGCGTCACACGCGCCTTTCGCGCTCCACCGCGGGCGCTGCTTCGATGCCCCCGGCCGCAGCGCCCGGCTCGGCAGAGGCTACCCCGAGCCGGCGCCGAGGCGGCCGTGCGCGAGCGCGGGTCGGCCCGCGGCGCGCGGCCCGAAGCGGTGACGACGTGCGACACCAGCCGGCTTGACCTGTCCGATCCCGTCGGCTTTAACTGCGAGGAGCCCCGCGGACGGGGCTCCTCGAGAGCATCTGGCCGGTGCTGACGGTTAGTCGGTTGCCGTCCACCTGACGACACCACTGTCGCAGGTGTCCGTCGTCGCGCCAGTCGTATCGGTGATGCCGACGGTGACGCGGAACGTTCCCGCGGCCCGTGTCGGCGACGTGAACTGACCGAACAGCTTGATCGTGAAGAGGCCCTTCGACCCGTCACTGAACGTCCGTGTGAACGAGCCGTTGTCGGTGAAATCGCCCGGCGCTGTGATCTTCTTGTTCAACGTGATCGACAGGCCGCCGTACGACCCGCGACCGGTCATGCTCTGGCAAGTCGCCGCCCACTGGATGTCGAACCGGTTCATCACGAGGCCGTTGGCCGAAGCGCGCAGGTCGACCGGCAACGCCAGGTTCCCCGACTTCTGCGTACTGACGCCGACGTAGCCGGCGCCCTTGCGCGGGTGCACGAAACGCGCCGCGGCGCTGTGGGCCGTCGTCTTCGCGGCCACTGCTGCTGCCGGCGCAAGGCCTAGTCCCAGTGCCGCGGCGAGCGCTACGCCTCCGCCGAGCTTGCGTCTCATGTCGTTCATCGACTACTGCCTCCGTCTCTTGGATTCTGGTCTGTGACGCCGGTTGTCAACCGCAGATTGCGTATGACTGAAAGTAGGCGCGCCCGGCTGGAAGTGTATTGGCGACCACGGCGCCAGTGCTGTCCACCCGCACCGGCGGGGGTACGTTCGTGATCCGCACGCGCCAGCCGCTCGTCCCGTCCGCCTTGGCAAATGGATCGTTCTCCTCGACCTCGTCCACCGACCCTGGCTGAAGCGCGCCCGCGAGGCTCGGCACCGTCCGCGTCAGATCGTTGAAGCCACCGCCGAGGACCTTCGTCCCATCGGGACACAGCGCCTCGGCCGGGGTGCCGGGCGCCGCCGGTGAGGCCGACGTGCCGTCGGCTTGGAAGACGATCGTCACGACACCGGGCGCGTCGAGCCCGCTCGGTCCGGCCGGTCCCGGTGGGCCGGTCGCGCCAGCCGGGCCGCGCGGACCCGTCGTGCCGCTGGCGGTCGTCCCGCGCGGCAGCACCGAGCTCGGGAAGTGGCCGCTGGCGTCCAGCGGCAGGAGCGTGTGGGCGGTCGGTTTCAGGGTCGCCCTGTAGCCGTTGACCCGCGCCGAGTTGTCGGCGTAACGTGCGTGCGCCACCGGCGTCGGCTTCGTCTTCGCTGCGCCCCCGGCCGCGTCGGCAAACGGCGTCGCGGCGAACACCAGCGCCGCCACTGCGGCGACCGTGCCCGGGGCGAGACGGCGAGCGGATTCACGGGACATCAGCATTCTCTCCTCGAAGGACGGACGGCGCGCTCGCTGCGACAGAGCGCGTACGGCAGGGGTTCCCCAGGCGCCGCTGGCCGTAAAGTCGCGCAAGCCTAGCAGCGCGACTGGCGAGCTCGTCGGGGTTGACCGGGATCGTCAGTTCGAACACGACGACCCGGGCCGAAGTTGCGCCGACCGCGCGAGGCCGCCGATTGCTAACGCTAAGGCGTCGGGTGGGTTTTGCTGACCCGGGGCGCCGGGCCGAAGCCCAGTCGCACGGCGACCGTGTAGCCGCCCACACGGACGCTGCCCGCGACCGGAGTCTGCGAAACGACGACCTCGGTCGGCGTCCTGCCGCCGGCCTTGCGGCGCGCGGTGCGGAGGCTCGCTGCACTCGGCCGGTACACGCGCCCGAGCTTGCAGTTGGCGATCGCCAGGAAGTGAACAGCCCCGCGCAGCGTATGTCGCTTGAGGCTTGGGACGACGCACGCCGCTCCGGGTCGCACGGCCGGGGCCACCGCCGGCTGCGGCTGCGTCGCCGGCGGCGACGGCGCGGGTGCCACCGAGATCGCGAACGACTGGCTCTGATGCTCGACTTGGCCGGGCACGGATCCGTCGACGTATGTGCAGATGTCGTACGTACCCGGCGTCGCCGGCGTGAACGTCGCCGCATACGAGAACATGCCGGACACGCTTCGGCGGTCGACCAGCGTGCCGCCGTGCGCCGGCTCGTCAGCGGCCTGGGCCGCGCAACCGGTCGGCCCCGGCTGGGCGAAGATCGCGATCGTGCTCGACAGCCCGACCTGCCCGGAAACCGTGATCGTCACCGGTACGGTCGCCTGCGGGTTCGGCGACGCCGTGACGTGGATGGTCTGGGTCTGCGACGTCGTCTGCGTGGTCGACGTCGACTGTGTCTGAGCGGTCGCACTCGTCGCCCCCGACGCCAAGACGCATGCTGCCGCGACGCCCATGGCGAAACGGATACGACGTGATTGCCCGTGTCCGGGCGAGCCTGCTCGTCTGATCATTGATTCGATCATACCCCGGGACGCCCGAACCAAACGCGGCAGCGGTCGGCCGGCCGGTACGCTCGGACCGGCGTGTTGGGCCCCCGGCTGATCCTCGACTTCATCGCCGGGCCCCGGCAGGTGCGCTACGGGACGCACGCGTCGCAGACGGCGGAACTGCATCTTCCCCCTACGGCGGGTCCCCATCCGGTCGTCGTGGCGATCCACGGCGGCTCTTGGGGCTCCACCTACGGCAAGCTCGTCATGCGCGGCGTCGCCGCGGCGCTCGCCCGGCGCGGCTGGGCCGTCTGGAATATCGAGTACCGGCGTCTGGGCCGCGGCGGCGGATGGCCCGCCACCTTCGAGGACGTCGGCGCTGCCGCCGATCATCTCGCCGTTCTCGACGCCCCGCTCGATCTCGCCCGCGTCGGCGTGCTCGGCCATTCCGCCGGCGGCCACCTCGCCCTGTGGGCGGCCGGCCGGGAAAAGCTTGCCGCCGGCGCGCCCGGTGCGGAGCCCGCGATCCGCTTCGTCGCCGCGATCTCTGCTGCCGGCGTCGTGGATCTCGCCGGTGCTCACGCTCGCTCCCCGACCGGGTCGATCGACGCCCTGATGGGCGGTGGGCCGCACGACGTGCCCGACCGTTACGCCATCGGCGACCCGATCGCCCTCGTCCCGCTCGATCTCCCGGTTCTGCTCGTCCACGGCACCGACGACGCCACCGTCGCGGTCGAGCGCAGTCGCGCCTACGCCGCCGCCGCCCGCGCGGCCGGCGGGATGGTCGACCTCGTCGAGCTTCCCGGCGACGCCGGCACCCACCGCGCCCACATCGACCCGCGCGGCCAGGCATTCGCCGTCGCCGCAGCCTGGCTCACCCGCACGCTGCCGGTCGTCCGCACCGGTCAATAGGAAGGCCCCGCCGGGGGGCGGGGCCTTCCCTTAGCAGACCTGTAAGCCGGATCCTGTCTTGAGCAGCCATCCATCTACGCGGCCGACCTGGACCTTGGCGGGCAGCCTGCAAGCGGTCCCGCTTGGCCTTGCATCGGGTGGGGTTTGCCCGGCCGTCGCGTCACCACGACGCCGGTGCGCTCTTACCGCACCATTTCACCCTTACCGGCGCGCGGCCAAGCCGCGCGCTTAGGCGGTTTGTTTCTGTGGCACTTTCCCGCGGGTTTCCCCGGGTCGCCGTTAGCGACCACCCTGCCCTTTGATGTCCGGACTTTCCTCGAAGGCACAGCCTCCGCGGCTGCTCAGCCTGCCCCATGACGGTAGCGCGCCGCCGCCGGCGGCGCACCGGCGGCGCCGATCGCCCCCGCTCGAGATCCCGGCGCCGGGTAGATCACGGTGCGCAAGCCGAGGGACACCCGCCGCAGCTCAGCGCTCCTTGCTGCAACGCGCCGTCGGCGAGGCCGACCGCTAGCCCATCGTCCGCATCAGGCCTACGACCCGGCCCAGCACACGGACCTCGCGGCTGCGGATCGGATCCATGGTCTCGTTTTCCGGCTGGAGGCGCACATGATCCTGCTCGCGGAAGTAGCGCTTCACCGTCGCCTCCTCGCCGACCAGCGCAACGATGATCTCGCCGTCCTCGGCCGTCTCCTGCGGTCGTACCACCACGAGATCACCTTCGAGGATCCCGGCATTCTTCATCGAGTCCCCGCGGATTCTCAGCAGATACTCCCCGCGCGCGCCGCCCGCCTGCTCGGGCACGCTGACGTACTCCTCGATGTTCTCCTCCGCCAGCACCGGCTGACCCGCGGCGACGGTGCCGACCAGCGGCAGCCCGTCCGACGGCATCACGATGTTGCGCACCTCCTGCACGGCCCGGTCGAGCAGCTCGATCGCCCGCGGCTTCGACGGATCCCGGCGTAATAGGCCGATCTTCTCGAGGTTCGCCAGATGCTGGTGGACCGTCGATGACGATGCCAGCCCGACGGCCTTGCCGATATCGCGGACCGTCGGCGGATATCCGTAGCGCGCCGAATAGCGCTTGATGAAATCGAAGATCTCCTGCTGGCGCTTGGTCAAGTCCATCGCGCTTATCTCCTCGTCACTCCTGTACCTGGGGCCCTGACGAACATGTGTTCGACCAGCCTAGCGTCCGGCGGGGACGGAATCAAATGCCTATACTCGGCGCTCGCTGGCGCCTGTGGCGGAATTGGTAGACGCGCAAGGTTGAGGGCCTTGTGAACCGATGGTTCGTGGAGGTTCGAGTCCTCTCGGGCGCACTGCGGAGGGCCCTGCGCAGCGGGGCTTTTCGCGTTGGCCGCGACCGCGTCCGCGGCCGGATCTCGCCGGCCCCGTCCGTCGACGCCGACGCGCCGGCCGGTCGGCGACGCCGCGGGCTCACGGCGTGGGTCGGGCGCCCCGTGGCGTGCCGAGCACGTGGCCGACCCGAACCACGTGGGCGATGGATGCGCCGGCCAGACGGTCGGACGTCCACAGCCCCGCACGGGTCGCCGGCGCCGGCATCCCCGTCGCGTCTACCTGCGTCCGACCCGTCGCGTCAGAGCGTCAGCCCAAAGGCGATGTCGACGGCGATCTGCCCCGGGCGTGCCGCGGTGACCTGTGTCCAGCCGTCCGGCCCCGCTGTCACCGTCCCGCCCCCGGATGACACGTGCCAGCCCGGCGTGTAGCGCACCCGCACGACGAAGTTGCCCGGCCGCACGGCGTTCAACGTGAAGCCGTCCGCGTCCATCGCCATCAGGCTCCCCGGGCCGCTCGCCAGCGGCTGGGCGCCCACGACCTGGTAGACACGCCAGTTGGTGCTCCGGAACACCTCTCGCAGGTACGGCAGCCCGGCCCGGATCAGCGCTCCCTCCTGCACGCTCGAGAAATCCGGCGCCGCCTCGGGCAGCGCGACGAAGCGCACAGCCGTGTCCGACAGCCACGCGTGGTACGCCGCCGCCGTCAGTTGCGGCCCGTAGAAGAGCCCGTCATAGCGCGTGTCCAGCTGGCGCTCCCACCCGCGCGCCAGGGCAAAGCGGCTGCCGAGGAAGGAAGCCTCCCAGTGCGACCGCGTGAACGGCACCTCGATCCGCATCGGCGTTCCGTCGGCCTGGCTGTCGAGGAACCTGATCACCGGGACGTAGAACGAGTACTGGCTCGCCGGGTCGAGCGACGCTTGGACGGACTGGCTGAGCGGTCCGTTGATCTGCCACAGGATCAGCGCGGTCGTCACCAGTGCCAGCACCCACGAGGCCGGCGCCCGCCGCAGACGCGATGCCCGCCCGGCCCCGCGTCTGCGCCAGGGCAAAGCCGCCCACCAGCCGCCGAGGTGCTGTAGGCGCTCCTCGACATCCTCCAACCGGACCGCGCCGACGAGGATCGCCGGCGCGAGCAGGACGCCCAGCCGGACCGCGTTGCTGCCCATCGGCGTGCGCACGACGAAGGACAGCCCGAGTGCGATCAGGTAGAGCCCCGTCCCTCGCCGCAGCAGGCGCTCGCGCGCCGGGAGCAGCACGATCAGGGCCGCCCCGGCGCCGGCCGCCGCAACGAGCGACAACAGCCCGAACGGCTCGTAGCCCCCTTCGGGAAAAAGCGCCAGCATCGCCAGGGTCAGAGCGAGCGCCGGCCCGGCGACGACGACCGCGCGCCGCCAGACGCGGTTGCAGGTCAGGTCGGCGCAGGCCACGAGGATCAGGAAGGCCGCTGCCACCGGGCTCGTGGCCGCGCACGCGAGCGAGCATGCCCCCGACCACACCCGCCGGCCGCGCACGATTGCCAGCACGCTCCCCATCCCGAACGTCACGCCGAGCGCGAAGGCGATCCGTCCGATGAAGAGATCGCCGACGGCGCCCAGCGCGAACACGGCTGTCGCCCCCGGCGCCGCGAAGCCCTCGTGCCGTGCCGCGAGGCGCCAGAAGATCAGCGTCGACAGGGTCGCCGCGGCCACGCCGGTCGCCCGCAGGCCGATCTCGTAGGCGAGCGCCGGCAGGATCAGGCTGTAGTCGGGCACGTAGTGTCCGCCGTACCAGCTGTTGTCCCAGAGCGAGAAGCCGTCGGCCGAGAACAGCCGCAGGCGATACACCTGGGCCGCAAGATCCGGGCTCGGCGGCCGCCAGATCAGCCAGAGGGCGAGGAGGCCGGCCAGCAGCGCCAGCGGCGCAGCCAGGCGGCGGCTGCCCAGTGCGATCGGTGACCGCGCGCTCATCGCCCCGCCGGCCCGGCTCCGACGACGACCACCGCCCCGGCCGCCACGCGATCCACCCTGGCGGTCGCCCGCACGGATCCTGCCGACGGCCGCTTGACGCCGACGCTGACCCGGCCGCGCATCCGGAGCGCGGCATGCGCGGCGCCCGGGCTCCGGACTGCGCAGCCGACCGACTGCCGCACAGGCTCCTTCACGATGCCCGCAGACTACGGCAACCGCGACCCAAGGATCGCCGCCCTGGGCCCTGGATGCGGCCGGTCCGACATGGGAGGATGGCGCCAAGGCGACGGACCGCATAGACGGCGGCGCGCATTTCGAGCCAGGGGGTTGGGATTCGATGGACCTGAAGAGCTACAAGCCGATGGGGGATAAGGAGAACTCCGACTTCTTCTGGGAGTACCTCGAGAAGATCTACGACCGTCGCGCGGCATCCGGGATCAACGACCTGGTCGGCGACATGAAGGCCGTCGCGATCCAGGTCGAGCACGGCGACGCGATCAACTACATGGCCGAGCTGCACGCGATGGGCCCGTATCGCCTAACGGACGCCCGGCTGACGGAGACCCACAAGGTGTTCCTCCTGCGATCGCGGCCCGAGTATCCCCGCCTGCTCGTGCTCGAGCCGCTCAACCCCGCCTTCGAGGACTGGGTCACCCGCTGGAACCTGCTGTACCCCCTGGCCAAGCGCAAGCCCAACGCCCGCTACATCGGCGAGATCTACGCGACCGGGTCGGTCGAGGACATCCGCGTCACGCTCGAGCCGCAGAACATCCGCTTCGTCTACGACGGCGACACGGTCAGCGACTTCTACGTCGGCGAGCACCTCACCTTCACCTTCCTCTCCGACTACACCTACAACCGCGTCGGCTACGTCGACATCGACGTCGACGATCTCGAGGCCCTCGCGCTCGGACAGATGCTCGTCCTGACCGGCGCCGAGCAGGAGAAGCTCGACCGTGCCGCCGCGCTCCAGGAGGAGCATGGCGTCACCAGCCTCGTCCTGGGCATCGACCACATGGCCACCCGCATCCTCGCCGGCGACCGCGAGGGCGCGATCCTCGAGCACCTGACGATGGTTCCCTACTACTACTGGGGCGCGTACAACATCCACGAGATGAACTCCTCGACCAACGTCACCCGCCACCCCGGCGTCGACGACGACAAGAAGTCTCCGGCCAAGGTCTTCACCGCCAACAACACCCCGGCCTTCGCCAACTCGTTCGACAATCTGCCGATGCCGACCGAGGAGTTCGTCCGCAACTTCGGCCGCCGCATGCATCACATCGCCTACGCCGTCGAGGACGGTCACATCGTCGACGAGAAGAACGTCGACTACGTCGTCCGCCAGCTGGCCGAAATGGGCACCCCGTTCCTCGCCCACGTGGTCGGCGAATGCAAGGACGAGCCGAACCTCAAGCAGATCTTCTCCAAGAGCTCGCCCTACTCGCTGCTGATCACCGAGTACATCGAGCGCTGCCACAACTACGAGGGCTTCTTCACGCGCGAGAACGTCGCCACCCTGACCGAGGCCGCCGGCGCCGACGAGCGGTATGTCCACGGACACGTCTTCGACTGACCCGCCCGCCCGCGACGGACCCGGCCCGGCGCCCGCATCAGGGCGCAAGCAGGCGCCGGAGGACCACGCCGCAGGCGATGGCCGCCACGCCGGCGAGAACCGGAATCCCGAAGCCGATCACGCCAACCACGGCGAGCAGCAGGCCGACCACGGCGATCGCGCCGAGTCCACCCGTCGCCAGGACGAGCGAGTAGGCGCGCTGCCGGCGCACCCGGCGAGACGGGCGGCTGTTCGGTCGGCGTGCGAGGTCGCTCATGCTGGGCTCCAGGTTCGTGAGGGAGCACCCAGGTTACGGGCTGCCACGGCCGCCGCGGTCAGGCGGCCGGTGTGAGCTGGCGAGCCTGCTTTCTCGACGGCCCGCTCGCCGGCCGCGAGCACGACCGGCGCTTCGCCGCGCCCGAGATCAGCGAGCGGCTCTGGCTGGCCCAGGTCCCCGACGACGACGGCCGCCTCGGATCGCTCGTCTGGTCTGTCGTCGGCCGCGTTCCCGGTGGCCGCCCCCCGGCCGGGGATTGGCCCGGGATGGTCGAGTACGTGCTGGATCCCGAGCTCTCCGAAACACGGCCGCAGCCGCCGGCCGACGGCTTCGCGGTGTTCCGGCTGGCCGCCGGCTGACCCGCGCTGGTCAGCGCACGGCCGGGTCGGGGAAGACCTCCCGCGGCCGCGTCGCCTCGACCGGCCGCGACCTCCACTCGCGCGGATAGCCGACCGACACCTCGCGAAACGGCACCCCGTCGCACCAGATCGTCCGCGGGATGTGCAGATGTCCGTACACGACCGCTGCCGCCCGATAGCGCCGGTGCCAGTCGACCGTGCGCTCGGTCCCGCACCACTGGGCGAACTCCGGGTGGCGCAGGATCCGCGTCGGCTCCCGCACGAGCGGGAAGTGGTTGACGAGCACGGTCGGGTGATCACCGGCAAGCCGCTCCAGTCGGTGCTGACTCGCGCGGATGCGCGCGTCGCACCACGCCTCCCGGCTGGCGTACGGATCCGGATGCAGGAGACGCTCGTCGTTGCAGACGACCCCGGCCTCGTAGGCCAGCCGCAGCGCCGCCTCCTGCGAGTCGGCTCCCGCCGGCCGGAAGGTGTAGTCGTAGAGGACGAACAGCGGGACCACGACAGCCGGCCCGCCGGCACCATCCCAGATCGGATAGTCATCCTCCGGCGTGATCACGCCGAGCTCCCGGCAGAGGCCCACGAGGTGCTCGTAGCGCTGCTCCCCGCGAAGATCGACCGGATCCCCTGCCGGCGTCCACAGCTCGTGATTGCCCGGCACCCAGATCACCTGCTCGAACCGGTCGCGGAGCAGCCGCAGCGCCCAGGCGATGTCGGCCACGCGCGCCCCGACGTCACCGGCGACGATCAGCCAGGACCGCTCGGACGCCGGCCGCAGCTCCTCCACGAGGCGGCGATTCTCCGGATGGCCGACATGCAGGTCGCTGATCGCGAGCAGGCGGCCGGCAGAATTCGATGGGGTGGTGGCCATATGGCGGCGTGCAAACCTACCGCCGGGCCGAGTTTTTGCGGCGCACCGCGTTTCCCGCGCGTCCGCCTGGGTAGCCCTCGACCGAGGCGATGACGACACCGACCCAGACCCGCAGCCCTACCGCCGTGGCGATCGATCTCCCGGCGACCCCGCTCGCTCCGCACCTCGCCCGCCGGGCGGTCGAGCAGCTCGAGATCGACCCCGAGCAGCTGCACACCGTCACGCTGCTGACGTCCGAGCTCGTGACCAACGCCGTCCGCCACGCCGCCAACACGCGGCCGGTGATCCGCCTCGAGGCCCAGATCCGCGCCCAACGGCTGCGGCTCTGTGTGACCGACTCGGGCACCGGGTTCGCTCCGCCGGCGCAACCCCGCCCGGCCGGGGAACGCGGTGGCTACGGGCTGTTCCTGCTCGAGCAGCTCGCCTGTAGCTGGGGGGTCGCCGACACGACCGTCTGGTTCGAGCTCCCCGCCGCCGCCGGCTGACCCGCCAGCGCCGCATTCCTGAGGTCGAACGCCGCGGCCCGACGGTGTACCCGAGCTTCGGCGTCCGCCCGACCCAGTCATCGGCGCTCGCCACGGACACGCAGGACGCCACATCGCCGGCACGCCGGCTTGGTCCTGGCCCGTCTGCGGCGGGGTGATCGCCGCTGCGTCGCGCCCGAAGGACTCCTCACCGGAATAGAAGATCGCGTCGTCGGCCGCTACCGTCAGTCGCCAGGGTCATCCGCGGAGTTGACAGGCAGGCGAGCCGATGTCGGGCCAGAGTCATCAGATCGACACACCCGGCGACGGGCTCAATCCAGCGCTCCGTGCCGTCAGCGACGCGGTGCTCGCGGTCGCCTCAGAGCTGTCGGTCGACGAGGTTCTCCAGCGGCTCGTCGACCGCGCCCGTGAGCTCGCCGGCGCCCGCTACGCGGCGCTCGGGATCCCGGACGGCTCGGGCGGCTTCGCCCGGTTCCTCGTCGCGGGCATGAGCGACGACCTGATCGCGGCGATGGGTCCGCTCCCCCGAACCCACGGGCTGCTCGGGGCGATGCTCGAGACGCAGACGCCGTTGCGCACCGACGACCTCCACACCCACCCGAGCTTCCACGGCTGGTGGCCCAACGCCCACCCCGACATGCGCTCGTTCCTCGGCGTCCCGATCGTCTCCACCGACGGCGTGATCGGCGCCTTCTACCTGACCGAGAAGGAGACCGCCCGCACGTTCAGCCCGGCCGATCAGGAGCTGATCGAGCTGCTCGGTGCGCACGCCGCGATCGCGATCACGAATGCCCGCCTGTACGAGCGCAGCCGCGAGCTGACGATCCTCGCCGAGCGCAACCGGCTCGCCCTCGAGCTCCATGACGTCGTCAGCCAGAAGCTGTTCGGCCTCGTCCTCGCCGCCGAGTCGGCGATCACGCTGCTCGATCGTGACCGGCCCCGCGAAGCCCGCGATCAGGTCGAGCGGGCACAGGCGCTCGCCCGCGAGGCGCAGGACGAGCTCCGCTCGCTGATCCTCGAGCTTCGCCCGCCGGATCTCGCTCGCGACGGCCTGTGCGCCGCCCTGCGCAAGCACGTCGAGCTCGTCAGCGGGCTCCATCCCGTCGTCGTCGAGCTCGAGCTCGACGACGACCTCAGCGCGGGCGACGGGCGCCGGGATCTCGAGCTGCTGCGGATCGCCCAGGAGGCGCTCCAGAACGCCCTGCGCCACGCTGCCGCCGGGCGGATCACCGTCCGCCTCGGCACGACCGACGGCCGTCTCGCGCTCGAGGTCACCGACGACGGCGTCGGCTTCGACCCGACCGCGCCTGAGCTCCGTGCCCGGCACCTCGGGCTGACCTCGATGCACGAACGCGCCCGCCGCATCGGCGGCCGCCTGGAGATCCGCTCCACGCCGGGGTCGGGCGCCACGGTGGCGGTCGAGCTTGGCTGAGGAGACGATTCTCGTCCTGGTCGTCGACGACCACGCGGTCGTCCGCGAGGGGCTGCGGACGTTCCTCGAGCTACAGGATGGGATCGAAGTGGTCGGCGAGGCCGGCGACGGCGAAGAGGGTGTGCGCGAGGCACAACGGCTGCGGCCCGACGTGATCCTGATGGACCTGACGATGCCCGGACAGGGCGGCGTCTGGGCGATGCAGCGGCTGCGCGACATGGTGCCCGCCGCCCGCATCGTCGTGCTCACGAGCAACGCCGACGACAGCCGTCTGCTCGCCGCGATCCGCGCCGGCGCGGCCGGCTACCTGCTCAAGAACGTCCAGCCACAGGAGCTCGCCCGCGCCGTCCGGGCCGCGCACGCCGGCGGCGCGCTGCTCGACCCGGACGTCGCCGCGCGCCTCGTGGACGCGATCGCCCAAGCCCCGACGCCGCCCCCGACCGCCGGCCCGGCCGACCAGCTGACGCCGCGCGAGCGGCAGGTGCTCGAGCTGATCGGCGACGGCGGCTCCAACAAGGTGATCGCGCGGGCGCTCGGCGTCTCGGAGAAGACGGTCAAGACCCACGTCGGCCACATCCTGGCCAAGCTCGGCGTCAACGACCGCACGCAGGCCGCGCTGTTTGCCGCTCGCGCCGGGCTCCTACGACCGAGGTCCTAGGACCAATTGCCGATTGCCGGCGGCGCCCGCCGAGCCTAGGCTGGATCCATGCCCACGGCAATCGTGACCGGCGCCTCCCGCGGCCTTGGCCTCACGCTCGCGCGGTCGCTCGCGGCCGACGGCTGGCACCTCGTGGTCGACGCCCGCGGGACCGGCGCGCTCGAGCTCGCCGCCGCGGAGATCGGCGGCGATGTCGTCGCCGTCGCGGGTGACGTCTCCAGCCCCGAACACCGGCGGGACCTAGTGGCTGCCGCCGGCGCGACGATCGACCTCCTCGTCAACAACGCCAGCCTCCTCGGCCCGAGTCCGCAGCCGGCGCTCGCGGACTACCCGTTGGCGGAGCTCGAGCGCGTCTACCGCGTCAACGTCTTCGCCCCGCTCGCCCTCGCCCAGCTCGCGCTGCCCCGAATGGCCGCCGGAGCGGCGATCGTGCAGATCACTTCGGATGCGGCCGTCGAGCCCTATGCCGGCTGGGGCGGGTACGGGTCGTCCAAGGCCGCGCTCGACCAGCTGGGCGCGGTGCTCGCGGCCGAGCATCCGCGCCTGCGCGTCTACAGCGTCGACCCCGGCGACATGCGCACCCAGATGCACCAGGAGGCATTCCCCGGCGAGGACATCTCCGACCGGCCGCCGCCGGAGCAGAGCGTGCCGGGGCTGCGCGCG
>CAVUMZ010000016.1:0-34431 GCA_963742705.1 uncultured Solirubrobacterales bacterium
CCCGCCCCCGGATGACACGTGCCAGCCCGGCGTGTAGCGCACCCGCACGACGAAGTTGCCCGGCCGCACGGCGTTCAACGTGAAGCCGTCCGCGTCCATCGCCATCAGGCTCCCCGGGCCGCTCGCCAGCGGCTGGGCGCCCACGACCTGGTAGACACGCCAGTTGGTGCTCCGGAACACCTCTCGCAGGTACGGCAGCCCGGCCCGGATCAGCGCTCCCTCCTGCACGCTCGAGAAATCCGGCGCCGCCTCGGGCAGCGCGACGAAGCGCACAGCCGTGTCCGACAGCCACGCGTGGTAACCGCCGCCGTCAGTTGCGGCCCGTAGAAGAGCCCGTCATAGCGCGTGTCCAGCTGGCGCTCCCACCCGCGCGCCAGGGCAAAGCGGCTGCCGAGGAAGGAAGCCTCCCAGTGCGACCGCGTGAACGGCACCTCGATCCGCATCGGCGTTCCGTCGGCCTGGCTGTCGAGGAACCTGATCACCGGGACGTAGAACGAGTACTGGCTCGCCGGGTCGAGCGACGCTTGGACGGACTGGCTGAGCGGTCCGTTGATCTGCCACAGGATCAGCGCGGTCGTCACCAGTGCCAGCACCCACGAGGCCGGCGCCCGCCGCAGACGCGATGCCCGCCCGGCCCCGCGTCTGCGCCAGGGCAAAGCCGCCCACCAGCCGCCGAGGTGCTGTCAGGCGCTCCTCGACATCCTCCAACCGGACCGCGCCGACGAGGATCGCCGGCGCCAGCAGGACGCCCAGCCGGACCGCGTTGCTGCCCATCGGCGTGCGCACGACGAAGGACAGCCCGAGTGCGATCAGGTAGAGCCCCGTCCCTCGCCGCAGCAGGCGCTCGCGCGCCGGGAGCAGCACGATCAGGGCCGGCCCAGCGCACCGCCGCCGCAACGAGCGACAACAGCCCGAACGGCTCGTAGCCCCCTTCGGGAAAAAGCGCCAGCATCGCCAGGGTCAGGGCGAGCGCCGGCCCGGCGACGACGACCGCGCGCCGCCAGACGCGGTTGCAGGTCAGGTCGGCGCAGGCGACGAAGATCGGGAAGGCCGCCGCAACCGGGCTCGTCGCCGCGCACCCGAGCGAGCATGCTCCTGACCACAGCCGCCGGCCGCGCACGATCGCCAGCACGCTCCCCATCCCGAACGTCACGCCGAGGGCGAAGGCGATCCATCCGATGAACAGATCGCCGACGGCGCCCAGCGCGAACACGGCTGTCGCCCCCGGCGCCGCGAAGCCCTCGTGCCGTGCCGCGAGGCGCCAGAAGATCAGCGTCGACAGGGTCGCCGCGGCCACGCCGGTCGCCCGCAGGCCGATCTCGTAGGCGAGCGCCGGCAGGATCAGGCTGTAGTCGGGCACGTAGTGTCCGCCGTACCAGCTGTTGTCCCAGAGCGAGAAGCCGTCGGCCGAGAACAGCCGCAGGCGATACACCTGGGCCGCAAGATCCGGGCTCGGCGGCCGCCAGATCAGCCAGAGGGCGAGGAGGCCGACCAGCAGCGCCAGCGGCGCAACCAGGCGGCGGCTGCCCAGTGCCATCGGTGACCGCGCGCTCATCGCCCCGCCCGGCCCGGCTCCGACGACCACCGCCCCGGCCGCCACGCGATCCACCCTGGCGGTCGCCCGCACGGATCCTGCCGACGGCCGCCTGACGCCGACGCTGACCCGGCCGCGCATCCGG
The DNA here is from genome assembly GCA_963742705.1 of uncultured Solirubrobacterales bacterium. Taxonomy (GTDB): domain Bacteria; phylum Actinomycetota; class Thermoleophilia; order Solirubrobacterales; family Solirubrobacteraceae; genus Palsa-513. The sequence goes on from CAVUMZ010000016.1 coordinate 1,680, forward strand.
AGCGCGGCATGCGCGGCGCCCGGGCTCCGGACTGCGCAGCCGACCGACTGCCGCACAGGCTCCTTCACGATGCCCGCAGACTACGGCAACCGCGACCCAAGGATCGCCGCCCTGGGCCCTGGATGCGGCCGGTCCGACATGGGAGGATGGCGCCAAGGCGACGGACCGCATAGACGGCGGCGCGCATTTCGAGCCAGGGGGTTGGGATTCGATGGATCTGAAGAGCTACACGCCGATGGGGGATAAGGAGAACTCCGACTTCTTCTGGGAGTACCTCGAGAAGATCTACGACCGTCGCGCGGCATCCGGGATCAACGACCTGGTCGGCGACATGAAGGCCGTCGCGATCCAGGTCGAGCACGGCGACGCGATCAACTACATGGCCGAGCTGCACGCGATGGGCCCCTATCGCCTAACGGACGCCCGGCTGACGGAGACCCACAAGGTGTTCCTCCTGCGATCGCGGCCCGAGATCCCCGCCTGCTCGTGCTCGAGCCGCTCAACCCCGCCTTCGAGGACTGGGTCACCCGCTGGAACCTGCTGTACCCCCTGGCCAAGCGCAAGCCCAACGCCCGCTACATCGGCGAGATCTACGCGACCGGGTCGGTCGAGGACATCCGCGTCACGCTCGAGCCGCAGAACATCCGCTTCGTCTACGACGGCGACACGGTCAGCGACTTCTACGTCGGCGAGCACCTCACCTTCACCTTCCTCTCCGACTACACCTACAACCGCGTCGGCTACGTCGACATCGACGTCGACGATCTCGAGGCCCTCGCGCTCGGACAGATGCTCGTCCTGACCGGCGCCGAGCAGGAGAAGCTCGACCGTGCCGCCGCGCTCCAGGAGGAGCATGGCGTCACCAGCCTCGTCCTGGGCATCGACCACATGGCCACCCGCATCCTCGCCGGCGACCGCGAGGGCGCGATCCTCGAGCACCTGACGATGGTTCCCTACTACTACTGGGGCGCGTACAACATCCACGAGATGAACTCCTCGACCAACGTCACCCGCCACCCCGGCGTCGACGACGACAAGAAGTCACCGGCCAAGGTCTTCACCGCCAACAACACCCCGGCCTTCGCCAACTCATTCGACAATCTGCCGATGCCGACCGAGGAGTTCGTCCGCAACTTCGGCCGCCGCATGCATCACATCGCCTACGCCGTCGAGGACGGCCACATCGTCGACGAGAAGAACGTCGACTACGTCGTCCGTCAGCTCGCCGAGATGGGCACCCCGTTCCTCGCCCACGTGGTCGGCGAGTGCAAGGACGAGCCGAACCTCAAGCAGATCTTCTCAAAGAGCTCGCCCTACTCGCTGCTGATCACCGAGTACATCGAGCGCTGCCACAACTACGAGGGCTTCTTCACGCGCGAGAACGTCGCCACCCTGACCGAGGCCGCCGGCGCCGACGAGCGGTATGTCCACGGCCACGTCTTCGATTGACCCGCGAGCCCGCGGCGGACCCGGCCCGGCGCCCGCATCAGGGCGCAAGCAGGCGCCGGAGGACCACGCCGCAGGCGATGGCCGCCACGCCGGCGAGAACCGGAATCCCGAAGCCGATCACGCCAACTACGGCGAGCAGCAGGCCGACCACGGCGATCGCGCCGAGTCCACCCGTCGCCAGGACGAGCGAGTAGGCGCGCTGCCGGCGCACCCGGCGAGACGGGCGGCTGTTCGGTCGGCGTGCGAGGTCGCTCATGCTGGGCTCCAGGTTCGTGAGGGAGCACCCAGGTTACGGGCTGCCACGCCCGCCGCGGTCAGGCGGCCGGTGTGAGCTGGCGAGCCTGCTTTCTCGACGGCCCGCTCGCCGGCCGCGAGCACGACAGGCGCTTCGCCGCGCCCGAGATTAGCGAGCGGCTCTGGCTGGCCCAGGTCCCCGACGACGACGGCCGCCTCGGATCGCTCGTCTGGTCTGTCGTCGCCCGCGTTCCCGGCGGCCGCCCCCCGGCCGGGGATTGGCCCGGGATGGTCGAGTACGTGCTGGATCCCGAGCTCTCCGAGATACGGCCGCAGCCGCCGGCCGACGGCTTCGCGGTGTTCCGGCTGGCCGCCGGCTGACTCGCGCCGGTCAGCGCGCGGCCGTGTCGGGAAAAACCTCCCGCGGCCGCGTCGCCTCGACCGGCCGCGACCTCCACTCGCGCGGATAGCCGACCGAGACCTCGCGAAACGGCACCCCGTCGCACCAGATCGTCCGCGGGATGTGCAGATGTCCATACACGACCGCTGTCGCCCGATAGCGCCGGTGCCAGTCGACCGTGCGCTCGGTCCCGCACCACTGGGCGAACTCCGGGTGGCGCAGGATCCGCGTCGGCTCCCGCACGAGCGGGAAGTGGTTGACGAGCACGGTCGCGTGATCACCGGCAAGCTGTTCGAGTCGGTGCTCACTCGCGCGGATGCGCGCGTCGCACCAGGCCTCCCGGCTGGCGTAGGGATCCGGATGCAGGAGGCGCTCGTCATTGCAGACGACCCCGGCCTCGTAGGCCAGCCGCAGCCCCGCCTCCTGCGAGTCGGCTCCCGCCGGCCGGAAGGTGTAGTCATAGAGGACGAACAGCGGGACCACGACAGCCGGCCCGCCGGCACCATCCCAGATCGGATAGTCATCCTCCGGCGTGATCACGCCGAGCTCCCGGCATAGGCCCACGAGGTGCTCGTAGCGGTGCTCCCCGCGAAGATCGACCGGATCCCCCGCCGGCGTCCACAGCTCGTGATTGCCCGGCACCCAGATCACCTGCTCGAACCGGTCGCGGAGCAGCCGCAGCGCCCAGGCGATGTCGGCCACGCGCGCCCCGACGTCACCGGCGACGATCAGCCAGGACCGCTCGGACGCCGGCCGCAGCTCCTCCACGAGGCGGCGATTCTCCGGATGGCCGACATGCAGGTCGCTGATCGCGAGCAGGCGGCCGGCAGAATTCGATGGGGTGGTGGCCATGTGGCGGCGTGCAAACCTACCGCCGGGCCGAGTTTTTGCGGGCCACCGCGTTTCCCGCGCGTCCGCCTGGGTAGCCCTCGACCGAGGCGATGACGACACCGACCCAGACCCGCAGCCCTACCGCCGTGGCGATCGATCTCCCGGCGACCCCGCTCGCTCCGCACCTCGCCCGCCGGGCGGTCGAGCAGCTCGAGATCGACCCCGAGCAGCTCCACACCGTCACGCTGCTGACGTCCGAGCTCGTGACCAACGCCGTCCGCCACGCCGCCAACACGCGGCCGGTGATCCGCCTCGAGGCCCAGATCCGCGCCCAGCAGCTGCGGCTCTGTGTGACCGACTCCGGCAGCGGGTTCGCTCCGCCGGCGCAACCCCGCCCGGCCGGGGAACGCGGTGGCTACGGGCTGTTCCTGCTCGAGCACCTCGCCTGTAGCTGGGGGGTCGCCGACACGACCGTCTGGTTCGAGCTCCCCGCCGCCGCCGGCTGACTCGCCAGCGCCGCATTCCTGAGGTCGAACGCCGCGGCCCGACGCTGTGCCCCAGCTTCGGCGTCCGCCCGACCGAGTCATCGGGCTCGCCACGGTCACGCAGGACGCCACATCGCCGGCACGCCGGCTTGGTGCTACGCCGTCTGCGGCGGGGCGATCGCCTCTGCGCTGCGCCCGTCGGACTCCTCACCCGGAAATAGAAGATCGCGTCGTCGGCCGCTACCGTCAGTCGCAGGGTCATCCGCGGAGTCGACAGGCAGGCGCGCCGATGTCGGGCCAGAGTAATCAGATCGACACGCCCGGCGACGGGCTCAATCCAGCGCTCCGCGCCGTCAGCGACGCGGTGCTCGCGGTCGCCTCAGAGCTGTCGGTCGACGAGGTCCTCCAGCGGCTCGTCGACCGCGCCCGCGAGCTCGCCGGCGCCCGGTACGCGGCGCTCGGGATCCCGGACGGCTCGGGCGGCTTCGCCCGGTTCCTCGTCGCGGGCATGAGCGACGACCTGATCGCCGCGATGGGCCCGCTCCCCCGAACCCACGGGCTGCTCGGCGCGATGCTCGAGACGCAGACGCCGTTGCGCACCGACGACCTCCACACCCACCGGAGCTTCCACGGCTGGTGGCCCAAGGCCCACCCCGACATGCGCTCGTTCCTCGGCGTCCCGATCGTCTCCACCGACGGCGTGATCGGCGCCTTCTACCTGACCGAGAAGGAGGCCGCTCCCGCGTTCAGCCGGGCCGATCAGGAGCTGATCGAGCTGCTCGGTGCGCACGCGGCGATCGCGATCACGAATGCCCGCCTCTACGAGCGCAGCCGCGAGTTGACGATCCTCGCCGAGCGCAACCGGCTCGCCCTCGAGCTCCATGACGTCGTCAGCCAGAAGCTCTTCGGCCTCGTCCTCGCCGCCGAGTCGGCGATCACGCTGCTCGACCGTGACCGGCCCCGCGAAGCCCGCGATCAGGTCGAGCGGACACAGGCGCTCGCCCGCGAGGCGCAGGACGAGCTCCGCTCGCTGATCCTCGAGCTACGCCCGCCGGATCTCGCTCGCGACGGCCTGTGCGCCGCCCTGCGCAAGCACGTCGAGCTCGTCGGCGGGCTCCATCCCGTCGTCGTCGAGCTCAAGCTCGACGACGGCCTCAGCGCGGGCGACGAGCGCCGGGATCTCGAGCTGCTGCGGATCGCCCAGGAGGCGCTCCAGAACGCCCTGCGCCACGCTGCCGCCGGGCGGATCACCGTCCGCCTCGGCACGACCGACGGCCGTCTCGCGCTCGAGGTCACCGACGACGGCGTCGGCTTCGACCCGACCGCGCCCGAGCTCCGTGCCCGCCACCTCGGGCTGACCTCGATGCACGAACGCGCCCGTCGCATCGGCGGCCGCCTGGAGATCCGCTCCACGCCGGGGTCGGGCGCCACGGTGGCGGTCGAGCTTGGCTGAGGAGCCGATTCGCGTCCTGGTCGTCGACGACCACGCGGTCGTCCGCGAGGGGCTGCGGATGTTCCTCGAGCTACAGGATGGGATCGAAGTGGTCGGCGAGGCCGGCGACAGCGAAGAGGGCGTGCGCGAGGCACAACGGCTGCGGCCCGACGTGATTCTGATGGACCTGACGATGCCCGGACAGGACGGCGTCTGGGCGATGCAGCGGCTGCGCGACATGGTGCCCACCGCCCGCATCGTCGTGCTTACGAGCAACGCCGACGACAGCCGTCTGCTCGCTGCGATCCGCGCCGGCGCGGCCGGCTACCTGCTCAAGAACGTCCAGCCACAGGAGCTCGCCCGCGCCGTGCGGACAGCCCATGCCGGCGGCGCGCTGCTCGACCCGGACGTCGCCGCCCGCCTCATGGACGCAATCGCCCAGCCCCCGACGCCGCCTCCGACCGCCGGCCCGGCCGACCAGCTGACGCCGCGCGAGCGGCAGGTGCTCGAGCTGATCGGCGAGGGCGCCTCCAACAAGGTGATCGCGCGGGCGCTCGGCGTCTCGGAGAAGACCGTCAAGACCCATGTCGGCCATATCCTGGCCAAGCTCGGCGTCAACGACCGCACGCAGGCCGCGGTGTTGGCCGCCCGCGCCGGGCTCCGACGACCGAGGTCCTAGGACCAATTGCCGATTGCCGGCGGCGCCCGCCGAGCCTAGGCTGGATCCATGCCCACGGCAATCGTCACCGGCGCCTCGCGCGGCCTCGGCCTCACGCTCGCGCGGTCGCTCGCGGCCGACGGCTGGCACCTCGTGGTCGACGCCCGCGGGGCCGGCGCGCTCGAGCTCGCCGCCGCGGAGATCGGCGGCGATGTCGTCGCCGTCGCGGGTGACGTCTCCAGCCCCGAACACCGGCGTGACCTCGTGGCTGCCGCCGGCGCGACGATCGACCTCCTCGTCAACAACGCCAGCCTCCTGGGCCCGAGTCCGCAGCCGGCGCTCGCGGACTACCCGTTGGCGGAGCTCGAGCGCGTCTACCGCGTCAACGTCTTCGCCCCGCTCGCCCTCGCCCAGCTCGCGCTGCCCCGAATGGCCGCCAGAGCGGCGATAGTGCAGATCACTTCGGACGCGGCCGTCGAGCCCTATGCCGGCTGGGGCGGGTACGGGTCGTCCAAGGCCGCGCTCGACCAGCTGGGCGCGGTGCTCGCGGCCGAGCATCCGCGCCTGCGCGTCTACAGCGTCGACCCCGGCGACATGCGCACCCAGATGCACCAGGAGGCATTCCCCGGCGAGGACATCTCCGACCGGCCGTCGCCGGAGCAGAGCGTGCCGGGGCTGCGCGCGCTGATAGACGGCTCGCTGCCGAGCGGGCGCTACCGAGCGAGTGAGCTGGCGACGGCGTGACCGCACTTGCCTTCAGCCTGCCGCCCCGGCTCGAGGCGCTCCGGCCGCCGCCCGAGCGCGACGGCGTGCGGCTGCTCGCCGCCAGCCGCCATGACGGAGCGATCGAGCACGCCCGCTTCCACGAGTTGCCGCGGCTGCTGGAGCCAGGCGACCTGCTCGTCGTCAACACGTCGGCCACGCTCCCGGCGGCGATCGCCGTTGACCGGGCCGGGGGCCCCCGGCTGATGATGCATCTCGCCACGCGCGCTCCGGTGCTGGCCGGCGACGGCTGGTGGATCGTCGAGCTGCGCAGCGGCGACGGCGCCCAGCCAGCGCGCGGCCGTCAGCTGGAGTCCTTGCGGCTGGCCGGCGGTGGGACGGTCGAGCTCGTCGCGCCCTACGCCCGCAGCCGACGACTCTGGCTCGCCCGCGTTGAGACCGCCGGCCCCGTGATCGAGCACCTCCACCGCCACGGCCAGCCGATCCGCTACGGGTACGTCGCCGGCGACTGGCCGCTCGCGGCATACCAGACGGCGTTCGCCACGACGCCCGGAAGCGCCGAGATGCCGAGCGCCGCCCGCCCGTTCACGCCCGCGCTGGTGACCCGGCTGGTCGCCGCCGGCGTAGCGTTCGCTCCCCTGCTGCTGCACGCCGGCGTCTCCTCACCCGAGCGTCACGAGCCGCCCTACCCGGAGTGGTACCGGGTGCCGGAGGCGACCGCCACGCTCGTGAACGCGACCCGGGCCGCCGGCCGGCGCGTCGTCGCTGTCGGGACGACGGTCGTCCGCGCGCTCGAGACGGTCGCCGATCCTGACGGCACAGTCGCCGCCAGCGCGGGCTGGACCGATCTCGTCGTCACCCCGGGGCGCGGTCTCCGGGCGGTCGACGGTCTGATCAGCGGCTGGCATGAGCCTGAGGCCTCGCACCTCGATCTGCTCGAGGCTGCCGCCGGCGCGAACCTGCTCGACCGCTGCTACCGGGCCGCCCTCGAGCACGGCTATCTCTGGCACGAGTTCGGCGACAGCCACCTGATCCTGCCCTAGCCGTGGTCGCGCGTGCCTGCGTGAGCGACACGGGTCCGTCAGCTCGTTAGCTCGCCAAGCTCGACCAGGCGCGCGTCTAGGTAGCGCCGCTCGGCGGCGGTCGCGGCGAGCCCGCGAGCCCGCGTGTACGCGACCAGCGCCTCCGCCGGACGCTCGGCCCGCCGCAGCAACTCGGCTTGGGCGGCATGGAAGGGCAGGTACCCGTCGAGCACCACCCCCAGGCCGTCCGCCTCGATCTCCCGCAGCCCGGCCTGCGGTCCGTCGGCCATCGCGATCGCCACCGCTCGGTTGAGCCCGACGACCGGCGTCGGGTGGATCCGCCGCAGCTCGCCGTAGAGGGCGGCGATCTGCGGCCAATCGGTCTCGGACTCGGCCGACGCCTCGGCGTGCAGCGCCGCGATCGCGGCCTGCAGCTGGTAGGGCCCGGGTGCGCGGCGCCGCAGCGCCCGCTCGAGCAGTGCCCGTCCGCGCGCGATCTCCCCCGCGTCCCAGAGCTCGCGGTCCTGATCCGGGAGCAGCACGACGCTCCCATCACCGGCCAGGCGGGCGCCCCGCCGCGAGTCCTGGAGCAGCATCAACGCTGTCAGCCCGAGCGCCTCCGGCTCATCCGGCATCAGGGCGCAGAGCAGCGTCCCGAGGCGGATGGCCTCGGCGCAGAGCTCGGCCCGGATCAGGTCTTCGCCGGCGCTCGCCGAATAGCCCTCGTTGAAGATCAGGTAGATGACGAGGAGCACCGCGTGGACGCGGTCGGGCAGGCGCGCCGCCGACGGCACCTCGAACGGGATCCCGGCGTGCCGGATCTTCGCCTTCGCCCGCGTGATCCGCTTGGCGATCGTCGCCTCCGGCGTCAGGAACGCCCGGGCGATCTCGGGCACGCTCAGCCCACCGAGCATCCGCAGCGTCAGCGCGAGCTGCGCCTCGCGGGCCAGCGCCGGATGGGCACAGGCGAAGATCAGGCCGAGGCGCTCGTCGGGTACCTCGTCCGACGGTAACTCGCCCGGCTGCCAGCGTGCGTCCATCGGATCGGGGTCGAGCTCCAGCCGCTTGCGTTCGAACGTGCGCTGCCGCCGCAGGCGGTCGATCGCCCGTCGCCTGGCCGTCGTGACGATCCACGCCGCCGGGTGGGCGGGGATGCCCACCCGGGGCCACGCCTCGAGCGCGACGGCGAACGCCTCGGCGACCGCCTCCTCCGCCAGATCGAGGTCACGCGCCCACGACGCCAGCGCGGCGAGGACGCGACCGTACTCCTCGCGGAATGTCGCCTCGACGGCGCGCGCGGTCGCGTCCACGGCGCTCGTCAGCTGAGCTCGCGGACCGGTCGGATCTCGACGGCGCCGGCACGCGCGGCCGGGATCTTCGCCGCCCAGTCGATCGCCTCGTCAAGGTTCGCGCATTCGAGCACGTAGAAACCGACGAGCTGCTCCTTGGTCTCGGCGAACGGCCCGTCGGTGCTGATCGGCACGCCCCCTCCGTCGGCGCGCACGACGGTCGCCGTCGCCGTCGACTGGAGCGCCTCGCCCGAGTGGAATGCCCCGCTCTCCTTCGCGGCTCCGGTGAACGCCCCGTAGCCGGCCCCCTCCTCCTGGATACCCGGGTCGTCGGGTCCGCTGAAGCGGTTCTCGTCGCTGAAGAGCAGGAACATGTAGCGCATGGGTGGACCTCTCGGTTCGCGGGACGCCGACCCCCGGGCCGGCCTTCATCAGGTAAGACGAGCGGTCCTCGCCCGAAAGGACACGGTCGCGGTCATTCGCCGTGATCGTCGCTGTCGTCCGGCGTCGCCAGCGGATCGTGGAGGCGCTCGACGGCGTGGGTGATCTCACGCACCGCGTCAGCCAGGTCCTCGCGGTCGGACTTGCGCTCGATCGCGATTCGCAGCGCCGCGATCTCCCGCGCCAAGAACTCGGCCTCGGCCAGTTGCCGGGCGTTGGTATCGCGGTCGCGCTCGATCTCCACCCGGTCGCGCTCGGCCTGCCGGTTCTGCGCCAGCAGGATCATCGGCGCCGCATACGCCGCCTGCGTCGAGAACGCCAGGTTCAGCAGGATGAACGGGTAGGCGTCCCAGCGCAGGCTCGCCGCCGCGATGTTGAGCGTGATCCAGATGACCACGAGCCCCGTCTGGATCGCCAGATAGCGCCCGGTGCCCAGGTATCGCGCCATGGCCTCGGCCCAGCGTCCGAACCGGTCGGGGTCATGCGAAGGGCCCGCGCCCGGCCCGCGCGGCTTGCTGAGGTCGTCGCGACGCGGCATCCGGCTCAGCCCCGTGCGGGCGCGACCCGCCAGCCGGCCGGGAGGACCCGGTCGAGCACGTCGTCGATCGTCACCGCCCCGAGCAGCCGCCCTGCCTCGTCGACGACCGGCAGCGCCACGACGTCGTAGGCCGCCAGGCGCGCGGCCACGAGCTGATCGCTGGTATCGGGACTGACCGGCTCCGGCTCCGTGTCGATGCAGCGCCCGATGGCCTTGGACGGCGCCTCGCGCAGCAGCCGCTGGAAGTGGGCGACGCCGAGGAAGCGCCCGGTCGGCGTCTCGGTCGGAGCCAGACAGACGAACACTTGGGCGGCGAGCGGCGCGCGCAGGTCCGGGTCGCGGATGCGCGCCAACGCCTGTGCCACCGTCGCCTGCGGCTCGAGCACGATCGGCTCCGGAGTCATCAGCCCGCCCGCCGTGGCCGGTCCGAAGTGCAGCAGCCGCCGCACCGGCGCCGCCTCGCCCGGGTCCATCGCCGCCAGCAGCTCGCCCCGCCGCTCGGCCGAGAACTCCGCCAGCAGGTCGGCCGCGTCGTCGGCCTCCATCTCGTCGAGCACCCGCGCCGCCCGCTCGAGGTCGAGGCCCTCGACGATCCGCACCTGCTCGTCCTCGGACAGCTCCTCGAGCAGGTCGGCAAGTCGCTCGTCCTCGAGCGCGTCGGCCAGCACCCGCCGGCGCGAGAGCGGCAGCTTGCGGATCGCCTCGGCCATCTCGACCGGGTGCAGCTGACCGATCGCCGCGGCCTCGCGGGCCCCTGCACGCTCGTCGCGCAGGACCTCCGCCGCCTCGCTCCAGTCGATCACCTCCGGCGCGCGCCGGCGACCGGCCAGGCCGGGCGGGCCGAGCGCCAGCGTCGCGAGCTCCCACGCGTGCGGCTCGGGCGCCGGCGTGATCGCGGCGTCGACGATCCGCCGGCCCCGTAGACGCCGACCGAACAGCTCGCCGACGACGAGCTGCTCGCCCCCGCGCAGCTCGAATTGGCGCAGGTTGATCGTCCCCCGCCGCAGGCGTACGCCCTCCGGCTCGATCTCGGCGATGCGCCCGGCGCCGACGAACACCCGCCGCCGCTGGACGCGGACGACGAAGCCGTTGACCCGTGGCGGCGCGCCCCCGCCGCCCCCGGCGAGCACGACATCGACGAGCTGGCCGATCTGCGCGCCGTCGGCGCCGACCAGCGGCAGGCGGACCAGACGGGACACGTAGATCAGACGGTCGGCCATCCGTCCATTGTGCACGTTGCGATCTGGAGCTGCCAGCTCCAGTCCCGGCGCCGCGTCGCCGGTCTACGGCGCCTTCGCCAGGTAGCTCTTGCCGGCCCGCAGCAGGATCTGCTTATGGCGACGGGCGTCGGTCACCAGCACGACTCCCCGCGTGACCCGGGTCAGTGTCCCGTCGCAGCGCTCAGTCGTCGTCCAGGTCGTCCCGCGCACGGTCGCCGAGCTGTAGCGGCCGCGCGTCTGGAAGCGCCCCTTCGCCGTCGACTTCAAGAGGTTGAGCACCTTGCTCGGAAGCTTCTTCGCCGCCGCCGCCCGCGCCTGGGTGCAGCCCTTGATCGTCGCCGAGCTGAGCACCAGCTGAAGCTGAGTCAGCCCCTTCTGCTTGCGGTTCTGAAGGATCTTGAAGACCCCCGACCCGAAGTCCCCGGTCTGGGTGCCGCCGCGCGTGCTGGTCGCCGACTTGAGCCGCATTACGCCCTGGCTCGCGTCGACGATCGTCCCGACCGGGAGCGTCCGGGGCTGCGTCAGCGCGACGAAGCCGACGCCCTTCGCCCCGACGGCCAAGATGTGGCCCTGGCCCGGGAGGAGCACGAACACCTTGCCACTGACGACGGCTGCCCCGACGGCCTTGCCGAACACCGGCGTCGTCGTGACCGCGGCTCCGTGCGTGAAGTGAAGGGTCGTGCTGCTCGAGTTGCCCTGCGGGTCGATCGCTGTGACCACCAGCGTGTGCGGGCCGGCGCTCAACTTCTTCGCGCCCTGCCAGCTCAGCGACCCGCTCAGCGTTGCCGGCGCCGCGGCGTTGGTGAAGTTGCGAATCAGGTGCGTCCCGTCGTAGAAGAGGCTGATCCGCCGCACGCCGGCCGGCGCGCTCGCCGAGACGTCGATCTGCAGCGCCCCCGGCGCCGACGCGTTCTCGACGGGGGAGGTGACCTTGATCACCGGCGCCGTGAAGTTGCCGCAGCTCCCGGTCAGCTGGTCGCCGTTAACGGAGAAGTTCGCGAACGCGTCGAAGGCCGCCCGCGGCGCGAAGTTCGAGTCGAGCAGGCCGTAGCGGTTGAGCGATGTCTCCGCGGTCCCGTTGTCGACCAGCTCGAACCAGATGCCGACGGCGACGTACGGGTCGGACGCGAGGCAGTGGTAGGCCTGGCTGAGGAAGGACGCCTGCTGCGCCTGGCTCACCCCGCCCGGCTTGTTCGCCGTCGCACACGCTCCGGTCGTCGTCGACCAGCCGAGCTCGGTCAGGTAGATCGGCTTGCCCCCGTCGCCGTGCGCGGCCATCGTCGCATGCACCTCGCGGTAGCCAAGGAACGAGAAGCGATCGATCCGCGAGTTCGGATCGCGCTGGTAGAAGTACGGTGAGTTCGTCAGGCAGCCGGTGTCGGTGTGCAACCCGACCGCGTCGAAAGAACCGCCAGCGCCGTCGGTATACGCCTGGTTGAGGTAGTCGTAGTCGTTGCCCACGGTGCCCCCGAAGACCACCAGCGTCCCCGGGGCGCCGGCCTTGACGGCCGGGTAGGCCTGCCGCAGCAGCTGGACGTAGGTCGCCTCGTCACCCACCCACCAGCCGGTCGAGTCCTCCTCGTTCCAGATCTCCCACGACGTCACGATCCCGGCGAAGCGCCCGCTGATGTAGCGCATGAAGTCGGCGTAGTCCTGTGTGTTGGTCGGCGGCTCACGCGTGTCGGTGCTCCCGCCGGCGGCCCACGCCGGGGTGCCGGCGACGTTGACGTTGATCTTGGTGCCCGGCGGCAGCGCCCCGAACTCCTGCATGTAGGCATCGATCAGGGCCTGGTTGTAGACGCCCTTCGACGTCTCGATCCCGTTCCAGCCCATGAAGACGTTGACCCACCCCGGATGCAGCTGGGTGATCGCCGAGAGCACACGCGGATCGGTCGACACCCCACCCAGATGCACGCCGTCCTGGACTGCGCCCACCGACGGCGCGAGCACCGCTGCTGGGATCGTCATGACGACGACCCCGATCAGCCACCCCCGCCAACGTCTCGTCCGTGCCCGCCGCAAGTCCACCCCCGGATCGGTAGGTGCACATTAGACGATCCGCGCTCGCCCGCGGGCGTCTGCTTGACTGGCTGCCTGACCGTCACCGGATCGCAACAGACCCTCCTCGCCGGGCTCGCCGGGATCGTCGGCGGTGAGCACGTGCTCCCGCCGCCGGCGGCCGCCTACGCCCGCGATGCCAGCGAAGGGCCCGGCGGCGGTGCCCGCCTCGACGCCGTCGTGCTGCCGGCGGACGCCGACGAGGTCGCCCGTGTCGTCGCCTGGTGCTACGCGCGGGACCTGGCGATCGTCCCCCGCGGCGGCGGCAGCGGACTCGCCGGCGGCGCCGTGCCCAGCGACGGCGGAGTGGTCCTCGCGCTCGAGCGCCTGACCCGCGTGCGGAGCTTCGAGCCCGACCTCTGGCGTGCCTGCGCCGAGGCCGGCGTCGGCACCGCGGATCTGCGCCGCCGCGTCCGCGCCGCCGGCCTCTACTTCCCGCCCGACCCGGGCGCGGCCGAGCAGTCGCAGATCGGCGGCAACATCGCCACTAACGCCGGCGGTCCCCACGCCTTCAAGTACGGGGTCACCGGCGCCTGGGTGACCGGGCTCGAGGTGGTCCTGCCGCCCGGCGAGCTCGTCCGCTTCGGCGGACCGTTTCGCAAGGACGCCGCCGGCTACGACCTCAAGAGCCTGATGATCGGGTCCGAGGGCACACTCGGCGTGATCACTGCGGCGTGGCTGCGTCTGATTCCCGCCCCCCAGGCGGCCCTGCCCGTGCTCGCGCTTTATCCGACCGCCCGCGCCGGATGCGCCGCCGTCGCCGCTGCCTTCGCCGGCCGCGTCGAGGCCGCGGCGCTGGAGTTCCTCGACGCCGAGGCGACCCGGCTCGCCGGGCTGCCGCCCGGCTGCGGGACCGAGCCGGCGTTCCTGGTGATCGCCGAGGCCGACGGCAGCCTCACGGACGCCGCCCGGATCCGCGGCCAGCTGCTCGACGTCCTCGGCACCGGCGCGCGCGCGCTCCACGCGCCGACGGAGCCGCAGGAGATCGCCGCGCTCTGGCGCTGGCGTAGCGGCGTCGGGCCGGCGGTGCGCGCCGTCCGTGGCGCGAAGCTCAGCGAGGACATCGTCGTCCCGCTCGAGCGCCTCGCCGAAGCCGTCGAGGCGACACTCGAGATCGGCGCCCGACACGGGCTCGAGGCCTGTAGCTGGGGTCACGCCGGCGACGGCAACCTGCACGCCACGTTCCTGCTCGCCCCGGCCGCGGTCGCCCGGGCCGCGGTCGCCGTCGACGAGGTCTTCGCGCTCGCCGCCCGGCTCGGGGGGTCCATCTCCGGTGAGCACGGGATCGGCTCCGTCAAGCGGGGCCAGCTCGGCCGCGTCTGGTCACCGGCGGCGCTGGCGCTGCACGAGCGCGTCAAGGCGGCGTGCGATCCGCGCGGTCTGATGAACCCCGGGAAGAAGCTGGCCTGAGACGGGTCAGGCGGCGCGGGTGAGCTGCGCGCCCTGCCGGGTCAGCGGCGTCTTGCCCCAGCGCACCCGCTGGGCGTAGCCGATGATCGCCGGGAAGTAGGTGTCGAGGTCGTCGGTGGTGATGCCCGCCGGCTCGAGGGCCTCGCGCGCCCGCCGGTCGTCGAAGCGCGTCGCGACGTCGAAGTACGGCAGGTAGGCCGACGCCGCCTCGATCATCGCCGCGTCGTTGTTGATCCGCGGGGCCGGGCGTCCGAGCGCCCGGCAGGCGAGGTCGATCAGCCGCGCGTTGGTCACGGCTTGGCGCCCGGCGACCAGGTTGACGGCACCCGTCAGCTCGGGATGATCCAGTAGATGCACGAGAGCATCGGCGACGTAGTCGACCGGCACGACGTCGACGACGCCATCCGGGTTCGCCGGGACCTCGTCCAGCAGACCACGCGCGAATGCCTGCAACGGCATGTAGATGACGTTGAACGCCGGTGTCCAGCCGCTGTAGCGGTCACCGACGACGATGCTCGGGCGTGCGACCACGAGCGGCAGGTCACTGGCCATCACCGCCAGCTCCGCCTCGAACTTGGACTGCTCGTAGCTGTTGCGGAACTCCTGGCCGACGTCGAGGTCGCTCTCGCCGAAGGTGCCGCGGTGCCGACCGCCGACGTACGCCGTCGAGACATGGACGAAGCGCCGCAGATCGGGAATCTCGCTGGCCAGCGCGAGCAGCATGCGCGTGCCCTCGGTGTTTATCGTCCGTGCCTCGTCGAGCGGCAGCTCGAACGAGATTGACGCCGCGCAGTGGACGATCGCGTCGGTCGCGTCAATCAGCGTCCGCCGGTCCGCCGCGCTCAGGCCGAGTGCCGGCAGGCTGACGTCGCCCGGCAGGGCGAGGACCCGCTCGGCGGCGCCGGCCGGGGGCGTGTCGTAGAGCTGGGCGAGGACGGCCTCGATGCGCTGCGCCGCCGCCGCCCGGTCGCGCGCGCGCACGAGCGCGACGATCTGGGTGTCGGGCTGCTCGAGCAGCCGCACGAGCACCTCCATGCCGAGAAAGCCGGTCGCGCCGGTTACGAGGACGCTCATCGCAGCGGCGCGCCCATCGCGTGATACCCACCGTCGACGTGGATGATCTCGCCCGTGACGCCACGCGCCAGCGGGGAGAGGAGGAAGCAGGCGGCGTCGGCCACCGGTCCCGGGTCCTTGACGTCCCAGCCGAGTGGCGCCTGGTCGCGCCAGAAGCGGGCCAGGTCCTCGAAGCCGGGGATACCGCCGGCGGCGAGCGTCTCGAGCGGACCGGCCGAGATCAGGTTGACGCGCACGCCGAGCGGCCCGAGGTCGCGCGCCAGATAGCGCGAAACGCTCTCGAGCGCGGCCTTGGCCACACCCATCCAGTCGTAGACCGGCCAGGCGACGGCGGCGTCGAAGTCGAGGCCTACGACACCAGCGCCCTCACTCCCCCGCTCGAGCAGCGGCAGGAGGGCGACCGTGAGCGCCTTGAGCGAGTAGGCGCTGGTCGTGAACGCCGTGATCGCGCTCTCCGGCGGCGTCGAAAGGAAGGCGCCGCCGAGCGCGTCCTCCGGCGCGTAGGCGATCGCGTGGAGCACGCCGTCGAGCCCGTCCCAGCGCTCGCCGAGCGCCGCCGCGACGGCCGCGAGGTCCTCCGGCTGGTTGACGTCGAGCTCGAGCACGTCGACCGGCGTCTCGAGACCCTTGGCCGCCCGCTCGGTCATCCGCCGGGCGCGCCCGAATCCGGTCAGGACGATCTCGGCGCCGGCGAGCTGCGCCCGCCGCGCGACCTCAAAGGCGATCGACCCGCGGGTGATCACGCCGGTGATGAGAAGTCGCTTGCCCGCGAGCATCACGCCGAGGACCCGCTGACCGACGAACGCCACTGCACGAACCCGGCCTCCTCACCGATCGGACGCAGGGCATCGACCGCGCCCTTTGCGCGGATCGTATCCCCAAGCTTCCCGGCGACGGCGCCACCCTGCGTGAGGGCGTGACTTATCGACGACGCCTCCGGCGCCTCGAGCGGTTCGGTCCAGCTCACAGAGGGATGTTGCCGCCGTGCTGGCGCCGCCGGTGTCGTCCCACGTTCTCGAGGCTGTCGAACGCCGAGATGATCCGCCGCCGCGTGTCCGACGGCGGGATGACTTCGTCGATGAAGCCATCGGCGGCGCCGGTCCCGGCGGCCAGATGCTCGGCCGAGTACGCCGCCGCCAAGGCGTCGCGCGCCCGTGCCGGGTCGTCGGCGCCCGCGATCTCGCGCCGATGGATGATCTCGATGGCCTGCTTGGAGCCCATCACGCCGAGCTGGGCGCTCGGCCAGGCGAAGACGAAGTCGGCCCCGAGGTCCTTGGAGTTCATCGCGATGAACGCCCCGCCGAACGACTTGCGCACGATCACGGTGACGCGCGGAACCGCCGACTCGGCGAAGGCATGCACCAGCTTGGCCCCGTGGCGGATCACACCACCCTGCTCCTGGCGCGTACCCGGGAGGAACCCGGGCGTGTCGACGAGCACGACCATCGGCAGCCCGAAGAGGTTGCACGAGCGCACGAAGCGCGCCGCCTTCATCGCCGCGTGACTGTCGAGCACGCCGCCGAGATAGCGCGGCTGGTTGGCGATGATCCCGACCGAGCGCCCGTCGAGGCGCGCGAACGCGCAGACGATGTTGCGCGCGTACTTCGGCGAGATCTCGAGTAGCCGCCCGCCGTCGACGAGCGCCCGGGCGACCTCGCGCATGTCGTAGACGCGGCGGTCCTCGCTCGGCACGCAGGCGTCGGGCGGGAAGGTCGGCGCCGCGACGGCCGGCCACCGCTGCGGCGGCTCGGCGCTCGACTGCGGGAGATGGTCCAGCAGGTCGCGCGCCAGCAGCGCGGCATCGACCTCGGTCGGCGCCACGAGGTGGCAGACGCCGTTGCGCTCGTGAACCTTCGGCCCCCCGAGCTCGGCGCCGGTGACGTCCTCGCCCATCACCTGCTTGACCACGCCCGGACCGGTGAGGAACATGCTTGCCTCGGCCGTCATGATCACGAAGTCGGTGAGCGCCGGCGCGTAGGAGCCGCCGCCGGCGGACGGCCCGCAGATGACCGAGATCTGCGGCACGCGGCCCGACAGGGCGACGTGCTCGCGGAAGATCCGTCCGTAGCCGCCGAGCGCGGCGAGGCCCTCCTGCATGCGCGCCCCGCCCGACTCGATGAAGCCGATCACGGGAACCTCCGCCCGCCCGGCCCGCTGGAGCACCTGGACGACGGTGTCGGCGTGGGCCTGGCCGAGCGAGCCGCCGACGAACGACGCGTCCTGCGCGAAGCAGAAGATCGGCCGGCCGTCGACCCGGCCGCTGCCGCCGAGCACCCCGTCGCCGGCACGCGCCTTCTCGCCCATGCGCCGGGAGCGCACGTCGGTGCGGATCAGGCTGATCGAGCCCGGGTCGCAGAGGACCTCAAGGCGCTCGAGCGCGGTGAGGCGCTCATCGGGACGCGGGGCGAGCTTCAGGCTCATGCTGCCTCCAGACATAGGACGACGTTGTGCCCACCGAAGCCGAACGAGTTCGAGATCGCCGTCGCGTTACGCCCGTCCGGCACCTCGAACGGCCGGGCCGCCCCGGGCACGTAGTCGAGGTCGAGGTCAGGGTCGCGCTCCTCCCAGCCGAGTGTCGGCGGGGCGATCCGGTCGCGCAGCGCCAAGAGCGTCGCGACGGCCTCGACGGCGCCGGCCGCGCCGAGCAGATGGCCGATCGCCGACTTCGTCGACGACACGGGAAGGCCGGCGGCGTAGTCGCCGAAGGCGGACTTGATCGCGAGCGTCTCGGCCCGGTCGTTGAGTGGCGTCGACGTGCCGTGGGCGTTGACGTAGTCGATCTCGCCGACGCCGAGCCCGGCGTCGCGCAGGGCGGCCTCGATCGCCGCCAGCGCGCCCTCTCCGCGCTCGTGCGGGGCGGTGATGTGGAAGGCGTCCGACGTCGCGCCGTAGCCGCGGACCGTGCCGAGGATCCGCGCCCCGCGGGAGCGCGCCGCGTCGCCGTCCTCGAGTACCAGCACGCCGGCGCCCTCGCCCATCACGAAGCCGTCGCGGCGGATGTCGAACGGCCGCGACACGCCGCTCGTCGACGTCGCGTCGAGTGCCGCGAAGGCGGCCTTCGACAGCGGCGTCAGCGCCGCCTCGGCGCCGCCGGTCACGACGGCGATCGCGTCGCCCGCCTGGATCGCCCGGACCGCCGAGCCGATCGCGTGGGCACCGGCCGCGCAGGCCGAGACGATGCCGTAGACGTGGCCGCGCAGGTCGTGGCGCATGCTCAGCGCCGCGGCCGGGGCGTTGCTCATCATCAGCGGCACCGCCAGCGGCGACACCGCCTTCGCGCCGTCGCGCTCGAGCAGCGTGTGGTTGTGCTCGAGCGTGCCGATGCCCCCGATCCCCGTGCCGATGATGCAGCCGATCCGGCGCGGGTCGTAAGGAAGCCCGCCGTCCCAGCCGGCGTCGCGGAGCGCCTCCTCACACGCGGCGATCGCCAACTGCGTGCAGCGGTCGGCGCGCCGCGCCTCCTTGCGCGAGAGGAAGTCGGTCGGCTCAAACTCGGCGCACGGCGCCTCGCCGTCGCGCACACCGCAGACGCCGGCCGTCCAGCGCTCGTGCAGCGCGCGTGCCCCGACGCCCAGCGGCGTCACGGCGCCCATCCCGGTGATGACGACGTCCGTCATCGCCCAGCCCCCGGAAGTCGGGCTCGCAGGTGGGTCACTATGCACGCTCGACGATCAGATCGACGGCGTCGCCGACGGTGACGATTGCCTTGACGTCGTTGCTGGTGAGATTCACGGCGAACTTCTCCTCGACGATCTGCGACAACTCGGCCAGGTCGAGCGAGTCGATGTCGAGCGCGGTCAAGGACGCCTCGCGGTTGATCTCGTCGGGGTCGGCACCGAAGCTCTCGAGCGACTCGCGCACGACCTGCTCGACCTGCTCGGCGGTGACTGTCTCTGACACGGGCGACTCCTTCTGTTGATTGGTCATGCCGCCAACCCTCCGTCGACGTAGACGGTGCTGGCGGTCACGTAGCTGGCGGCATCCGAGGCCAGGAAGCGCACGCAGGCGGCGACCTCCTCGGGACTTCCCGCCCGGCGGGCGGGCACCGACTTGATCACGTCCTCGGAAACGTCGACCGTCATCTCGGTCGCGATGAACCCGGGGGCGACGGTGTTGACCGTCACGCCGCGGCGAGCGACCTCGACGGCCACGGTGTTGCTCATCGCGATCAACCCGGCCTTCGATGCGGCGTAGTTGGCCTGGCCGGCGTTGGCCCGCAGCCCGACAATCGACGCGATGCTGATCACGCGGCCGAAGCGCGCCCGGATCATCGTTCGCAGCGCGCCGCGGGTGAGACGGAAGGCGGCCGTCAGGTTCGTCTGGATGACGGTGTCCCAGTCCTCGTCGGAGATCGACAGGGCGAGGTTGTCGGCACGCACGCCCGCGTTGTTAACGAGCGCGAGCACCGGACCGAGCGCTCGCTCGGCGTCGGCCAGCAGCTCGGACGGCCCCTGCGCCACGTCGCCAGCGACGGACACTGCCCGCCCGCCCGCGGTCTCGATCGCTGCGACGGTGCGCTGCGCCGCGGACTCGTCGCTGCGGTAGTTGACGACGACGGGCCAGCCGTCGGCGGCCAGCGCCAGCGCCGTCGCGGCGCCGATCCCGCGGGCCCCGCCCGTCACGAGCGCGCAGCCGTCAATCGGTCGTGTCGTGCTCACGCTCCCGCGCCCCACTCGACGACGACGGCGCCCCAGGTGAAGCCGGCGCCGACGGCGGCCAGCAGCACGCGGCTGCCGGCCGGCAGCCGGCCCTCGGCGCGGGCGTATCCAAGCGCCAGGGGGATGCTTGCGGCTGACGTGTTGCCGAGCCCGCCGATGCAGTCGACGACCTTCGCCGGGTCGAGCCCGAGGCGCTCGCCGAGCGCCGTGGTGATGCGGCCGTTGGCCTGGTGGTAGACGAACAGGTCGATGTCCTCGAGCGTCACGCCCGCAGCCGCGCACGCCTGCGTCGAGGATGTCGCGAGCCGGCCGACCGCCTGCTTGAACGTCTCGTGGCCGTCCATGATGATCGCGCCTGTCTCCGGGTTGCTCGTGATCATCTCGCCGCACGAGCCGTCGGCGCCGAGCACGATCGGCCCGATCGCCCCGACCCCGCCCTCGGTGATCACGACGGCTCCGGCGCCGTCGCCGAACAGCGCCGCCGTGCGGCGGTCCGAGGGGTCGGTGTAGCGCGACATCAGCTCCGCGCCGATGATCAGCGCCGTGTTCGCCCGTCCGCACTCGATCCACGCGCTCGCCGTCGCCAGCCCGGCGACGAAGCCGGTGCAGGCGCAGCCGAGGTCAAAGCCGCCGGCTCGCGTCGCGCCGAGCGCGTAGGCGATCAGCGGTGCGGCGTTCGGCGTCGACAGCTCATGCGACAGCGTCGCCACGACGATCAGGTCGATCTCCGCGGCGCTCACCGGCGAGTCGTCGATCGCTGCGCGTCCGGCCGCCGTCGCCAGCTCGACGAGCTTGGTCTCCGGCGCGGCGTACCGCCGCTCGCGGATGCCGGTCCGGCGAAAGATCCAGGCGTCATCGACGCCGATCACGGCCCCGACCTCGGCGTTGTCGACAACGCGCGGCGGCAGCGCCGTGCCCAGGCCGACGATGCCGGCGTGGCGCAGGCGCGGAGCCGGGGTGGCCGGCGCCGGGGCGGCGACGGCGACCTCAGGCGGGGACGCCATGGAGCTCTGCGATCGTGATGCCCTTGATGTCGGGCAGGTTGCGGGGCACGAGCTTGGCCAGGACCTGGTCGGGGCCGACGTCGACGAACGCCTCGGCCCCGGCGGCGTGCAGCGCGGACATCGCCTCGCGCCAGCGAACGGGTCGCGTTAACGCCGCGGCCAGCTGACCGCGGACGTCCTCGAATGGACGCGCGGTGACACCGCTGATCACGACCGCGCTCGTCTCGCGGATGCTCGCGCGGCCGAGCGCGCGCCGGAACTGCGGGCAGGCCGACGCCATGTCGGGCGAATGGAAGGCACCCGCGACGTCGAGCACGATCGCCCGCACCCGCATCTCGCGGGCGGCGAGGGCCGCCTGCGCCAGCAGGCTCGCCCGGCCCGAGAGGACGACCTGGTCCGGGGCGTTGTCGTTGGCAAGCGTGACGCCGTGCGTGTCGGCGAGCTGCTGTGCCTGCTCGACGGTCGCCTTGAGCACCGCGAGCATGCCGCCGTCGCGGGCCCGGTCGGCAGCCTGGGCCATCAGCTCGCCACGGAGCATCACGAGCTCGAGTGCGTCGTGGTCGTCGAGCACGCCGGCGGCCGCCAGGGCCGAGAGCTCGCCGAGCGAGTGCCCGGCGAACGCCAGCGGTCGCGGATCCTCGAGCGAGCGCCAGCCGGCGAGGCTGGCGAGGAAGATCGCGGGTTGGGCGAAGCGCGTGCTCTCGCCGGCGCGGGCGAAGAGATCGTCGCCCAGCACGCCGCGGCAGTGGTCGGCGAGCTCGCCGCAGAACTCGGCGACGAGCGGCTCGGCGTCGGCGACGGAGCTGCCCTGACCGGGGAAGAGGAAGGCGCTCTGGGGTGGAATCGGATTCATGTTCATAGAGGCTTACGCGCAACGCTCTCGTTTGGTTAGCCCAAGCAGCGTGAAACCCCCCGATCGGAGGGGGTACCACTGAGTGGGCGCGACCGCGCGATAATCGGCGGTCACCGATCCGAAGGGGCTCAAAACGAATGTCCGGCGAGTACGAGAACCGTCCGCTCTCCCACCCCCAGGTGGCGGTGATCGAGCGCGTCGCGGAGGTCCTGGCCAAGGGCGAGCTCGATCCGAACGCCGACGACTTCTACGGCCTGCTGTGCGAGGTCGTGTGCGAGGTGACCTCGCTCTCCCGAGCGGTGATCTTCCGCTACGACGCCGCCCGCCGGCGCGTGCGCGCCGCCGGCAGCTACGGCATCGACCTGTCGGTCTTCGCCAAGGACTTCTTCACCGTGGAGTCGGCCCCACTCGCCCGCCGGGCGCTCGAGGTCGACCGCGTGATCGAGTGCACCGACGACCTCGAGCGCGAGCTCCCGGTCGAGTACGTCCGGCTGCTCGGCACGACCACCGTCGTGTGCTCGCCGATGTCGGCGCGCGGCTACTGGGTCGGTGTGATCCTGGCCGACCGCGGCGGCACCGCCCAGCCCATGGACGACGCCGAGAGTGAGGTGCTCTGGACGCTCGGCAAGGTCGCCGCGCTCGCGTCGATGGCGCGTGTTGCGACGCTCCAGCAGGAGAACGCCGTCCAGCTCGAGCAGCGCCTCAACCTCGCCCGCGAGATCCACGAGCGCGTGATCCAGCGGCTCTTCGGCGTGTCGCTCGCCCTCTCGGCCGGCCATGCCCTTGACGAGGAGTCGCGCCAGCGCTGCGCCGAGGAGGTCCAGGTCGCGCTGGCCGACCTGCGCACCGCGCTGCAGCGGCCGCTCGGGCGCAGCGCGGCCGAGACGCGGACGACGCTGGCCGAGGAGATCGAGCGGCTGGCCCTCACCCACCCCGACGTCGGCATCGCGCTCGACGGGGGGATCGACGTGCCGCCGGCGCTCGAGCCGCTCGCCCAGTCGGTCCTGGCCGAGGCGGTCCGCAACGCCCAGAAGCACGCGAAGCCGACGCGGATCGGCGTCCGCACGGCCAGCGACGCCGAGGCCTTCGTACTCGAGGTGACCAACGACGGCGTCGGCGCGAAGGCGAGCACCCCGGCCGGGATGGGTCTGCGGCTCGCCGGCTTCGAGGCGCTGTCGGCCGGCGGCATCATCGAGTTCGGCAAGCGCGGCACCGACAACTGGCAGGTCCGGCTCGTCGTGCCGCAGGACGGCGGCCAATGAGCCCCACCGACGGTCGCCGGCAGGACGCGCCATGAGCACCACCGATCCGGTCGCACCGCCCAGCGACGTCGAGGCGACCGAGCAGCTCGATCAGAAGCTGGCGCTCGACGGACGCAAGCTGCGGATCCTCGTGATCGACGACCACGACGTCGTCCACTGGGGCTTTCGGCTGATGCTCGGCAACCAGACCTGGGTCGAGCGCTGCCTCAGCGCGCGCAACAGCGAGGAGGCGTACGCGCTCGCCGCCCGCTACGACCCGCACGTCGCGTTGATCGACCTGTTCATCGGCGCCGAGTCCGGACCGGAGATCTGCGAGCAGCTGCGCGAGCGCTCGCCGATCACCCAGGTCCTCCTGATCTCCGGCGCCGGGCGGATCTCGCCGACGTCCGCTCGCACCGCCGGCGCGCTCGGGTTCATCCCCAAGGACTGGCCGGCGAACGAGATCGCCCGCGCCGTGCAGATGGTCGGGCTCGGCATGGACGTCTTCCCGCCGGCGACCGACGGCAACGCGACGCCGCTGTCGGCCCGCGAGCGCGAGGTGCTCGAGCTGATCGCCGCCGGCTCGACCAACCGGGAGATCGCCCAGGCGCTCCACCTCTCGCCGCACACGATCAAGGAGCACACCAGCGCGCTCTACCGCAAGCTCAAGGTCCGCAACCGGGCCGAGGCCGTGCAGCGGGCGCAGCGGATGGGGCTGCTCGGCTGAGGCTGGGCCTGAGGTTCCTCCGAGCGCCCTGAGGCCTACTCCAGGCGGTAGCGGATGCCGCCCTGCGCATCGGTCACGGTGACCGCCACGCTCCGGACGGCACCCGCGAGGTCGGTCGCCCGGCAGGTCAGCGTCGTACCCGTGTGAACGTCGACCAGGTCGGGGCAGCGGACCGCCACCTTGGACTTGAGCTGGGCGGTCAGGTGCGCGGCGATCTCCTGCGCGGCCGTGCCGGTGTGCAGCAGCGTCGGCGCGCTGATGTGGACGTTGCCCTTGCCGTCGGTCTGGGTCACGAGCACCGGTGCCGTCGTCCCGTCGGCGCCGGTGGCCGTGCAGGTGAAGCTGGCACCCTGCTTCTCGGCGACGTTGCCCGGGCAGGCGACCGACGCCACCATCGCCCCGGTCTGTGCCGCGACCAGCGTCCGGATCGTCCGCTGCGCCTTCGCCGTGTCGATCTTGCCCTTGTCGCAGCCGCTGCCGACGCACGCGCTCGCCGAGCAAGAGCTGAGCAGCAGGATCGCCGCCAGACCGCTCAGAAGCGTCGCTCGCATCGCGCGGAGCCTCGCTCGCCGCGCTGCGGAAGTCAAGCCAGGACGGCCACGTCGCCGGTCGGCGGAGGGCAGGTCGCGCAGGTGAAGTCCTCGACCTTCAGCGGCCGCCGCCGGACGTGGACCGCCGGCGGCCGGCGAGCTCGGCGATCGCGGCCCGCGCGCGGGCGATCAGCTCGTCGCTGTCCTCGTCCGGCTCGGGGAAGATCGGCCGGCCGAAGCTGACCGTGGCGCGGCCGCGCTGGGTCAGCCCCCGGCCCTTCGGCATGATCATCGCCGTGCCGGCGACGTGGACGGGCAGGAGCGGGGCGCCGGTGGCCAGGCACAGCCGCGCGACGCCCGCCCGGAAGCCCTCTACCTGGCCGGCGGAGCGGGTGGCCTGCGGGTAGAGCAGGACGTTCTGGCCGGCGCGCAGCAGCTCCGCCGCGTCAGCGAGACCGCGCAGGTCGCCGCCGCGGTCGAACGGGAACGTGTTGATCCACAGCCCCGAGGCGACCGCAAACCTCCGCCGGCGGTAGAAGCGATCCGACGCCGCGCCGACGACCGTCCGCGTTCGCCAGCTCCGTGGGAGCGCCGCGAGGATCAGCGGCGTGTCGATGTCGCTCGCGTGGTTGGGCGCGATCACCGCCGGCTGCGGGCAGTGCATCAGGTCGTCCGCGCCAATCACGCGCGGCCGGGCAATCAGGCGCGCGACCGGGAACAGCAGCGTCTGCTGAAGCGCCTCACGGGCGACCGCCGCCGCCGGCTCGCGCAGCCATTCCTGATCGCCGACCTCGGCCCCCGTCGGCCAGGTACCGCCGCCGGCACGCACGGTGCGCCAGCGGGCCGGCGAGCGCGTGCCGCCGCCGCCGGAGGCCGCGCCGCCGGCGAGGCGCTCAAGCGCCCGGCCGCCGTCCGAGAACCTCATCCGACCTCGGCGTAGAACAGCGGCGGGCAGTGGAAGTGGGTCAGCGAGAAGTCCCGCCCGACTACCTGCTCGGCCATCTCGAGCGCATCCCGCAGCGTGTCCGCCCGGCGGAAGCCCATGCGGCGGCAGGCGTCGGGGTCGCCGCCGACGAAGATCACACAGCCGAGATGCTGGAGCGCGTGGGCGCCCCAGTACCACATGTAGAACGGATGTACGCCGTGGTAGGCGTACGACGTCCGGTAGAGGTGGCGGTACCACTCGTCCTCGGCGTACGAGCGCTCGAAGCGGCGCTCGATCTCCGCCGGGTCGGTCGTCTCGGCGAGAACCTCCTCGTAGAAATCGATGTAGGACGGGTGGTGCACCGGATGGAATTCCCGCGTGACCGGGTGGGTGAAGATCATCACGCCGCCCTCGCGCGCCAGCGGCTTGCCCTTGTAGAGGTTGAAGAAGTACCCGAGCCCCAGGCACATCACGAGCACCGGGTTCATGATCGAGTTGACGTTGTAGGGGCAGACGTCCGGCAACCCGGCGGTGACGACGTCCGACTGGCCGTCGACCGCCACCGCCTGCTGGTCGGCGCAGCGCCCGAGCGTCACGGCGTGGACCTCGTCGACCGCCCCGGCGGTCACGCCGGTCAGAGCGTACGGGGCGACGTTGCGCGTGTAGAGCGACCGCCGGGCCTTCGCCGGCATCCGGTCGAGCGCCCGCTTGGCGCCGGCGAAGGTCGCCTGCTCGCGCGCCGTCCAGCGCTGCTCGGGCCGGCCGAGGAACGACAGCGGGCCTGCGTACATGTCGTTGTTGAGCGTCGTCTCGATCCGGAAGATCGGCACCGCCGCCTCGACGATCTCGCCCTGGCGCGTCGCCGAGTGGTGGAGCGCGCTCTTGTCGGGATCCATGAACGAGCGCGAATGGCGCAGCGTGTGGACATTGTGGTGGGCCCGCAGCGTCTTGTAGGTGCCGAGGCCGACCGCGACCGACTTGTGGCCGCCGTCCATCGTGACCATGTTGATGTTCACGTACACGAGCAGATCCGATTGGGCCGCCCGCCGGTTGAGCTCGACCGCCTCGCCGTGCTCGGTCTCGCCGAGGGAGACGATCCCCAGCGGGTCCTCGGCGTCGTGGTTGTAGAGCCTGTCGGGGTGGAAGGCGTCGAACACGCTCGGACCGACGGCCCGGCGCAGCTCGGCCGGCGTCATTCGCCGGTGGACGGCGAGCGCGGCGATCAGGTGGATGTCGTCGACGCCGGCCCGGTAGGCCCGCTCGAGCACCTGCTCGATCACCAGTTGGCGCACGTCGGGTGTGCGCATCGGCGGCAGCGGCAGCGAGATGTCGTCGAAGGCGATCGTCAGCCGCATTCCCGGCCGCAGGAGCGCGTCGAGCGGGTCCATCCCCAGAGGATGGTCGAGCGCCGCGGCGATCGCCGACTGCGGGTCGGCGAGGCCCTTCAGCGGCGGCGGCGGATAGATCACGCGCGAGCCGATCGGCAGCCGCTCCAACCGGAACGTCTCACCGGCGTGGAACAACGTCGGCGGCGACTTCTCGTGGATGTAGCTGACGCACGCCTCGCGCTCGGCGCCGGCCACGGGCCGCGCCGGGCGCTGACGCTCAACCATCGGCGCCGACTTCGGAAGACGACGACCGACCACGCTCATGCGGCACCCTCCAGCTCGAAGACCGTCTTGACAAGGCCTGAGCGCGTCGCCCGCAGCGACTGCTCCAACGCGTCGCGATACCGCTCCAGCGGCCAGCCCTGGGCGACCAGGCGCCCGAGACCGAGGCGGCCGGCGAGCTCGAGCGCCGCCGGGAACTCGTCGGCGTAGGCGTACGTCCCGCGGATGTCGACCTCCTGCTGCCAGGCGAGCGACAGGTCGAGGCCGATCTGGCCGGGCATGCCGACGAGCACGACGAGCCCCCGCGGGCGCACGGCCGTCACGGCCGCCTCGAGCGTCGCCCCGCTCGCGACGCAGTCGAGCACGGCGTCGAAGCCGCCGAGCAGGAGCTCGCGCCCGCCGTGCCCGACCAGCCGCCGGGCGCCGGTCAGGCGCGCGCCGCGGAGATGGAGCTCGCCCGGCGCGTAGACGTCGTCGGCGCCCATCCGCCGCGCCTCGAGCTCCTGGCCGCGGTGCTTGGCCACCGCCACGATCGTCGCGTCGGGGTGGCGCTCGCGCAGCGCGGCGACCGTCAGCAGCCCGATCGCTCCGGCGCCGATCACGGCCACCGTCGCCCCGGACTCGAGGTCGGCGCGCGCCACCGCGTGCAGCGCGCAGGCGAGCGGCTCGGTCAGCACGGCGTCCTCGTCGCGGACGTCGTCGGGCACGAGGTGCAGCTGCGAGGAGTGGGCGACCAGCGCCTCGCTCCAGCCGCCGCCGGTCTCCCGGCAGAAGCCGATCTGGAGCCCGGCCGAAACCGCCCCGGTCGTGACCTCCCGGCAGAGGGCGTGGCGCCCCGATTCGCACTCGACGCAGGCCGGGCTGACGCCGCGCGCCTCGCACCCGAGCGCCGGCTCGACGACGACGCGGCAGCCGTCGAGCTCGCCGCCGCGCGCGATGCCGACGACCTCGTGGCCGGGGACGAAGGGCGTCGAGGTCAGCGACGACAGGTAGAGCGACGCGTGCCCGTCGAGCAGCGCGTGGTCCGAGCCGCAGATGCCCGACAGGCGCGGGTGCACGACGACCCAGTCGGGCCCGCGCCGCGCCGGCGGCCGCAGCTCGGTCAGGTGCAGGCTCTGGAGGCCGGCCCGCCGCGACACGCGTGCGGCGGCATAGGCCGCCGGGGTCGGGCGGTACTCGAGTGCGACCATCAGAGGTCCGGCTCGCAATTAGCGCGAGTGGCTGGCGAGTGGCTGGGCGCGATCTGGCGTCGCACGGTGTCCGCGGGCGTGCTGGTGGCACGTTGGCGGACGCCGGGTGGCGCCAGGCGCGTCCAGACGCCGCCAGACGCCGAGGTAATTGCGCGACGGACCACTAGACGCGCGCCTCGAGTCGGGACGCCGGGCGGTTGGCCGCGCCGGGCTCCACTTCCCAGTCGAGCACCGGCCAGCGGCGACGGCGGGCCTCGCGCGCGAGCCGGAAGTCCGGGTTGATTGCGTGCGGATGGCCGACCAGCTCGAGCAGCGGCAGGTCGGAGATGCTGTCGCCGTAGGCGTGGCAGTCGGCCAACTCGAAGGCGTGCTCGGCGGCCAGGCGCGCGGCGAGCGACGCCCGGCCGTCGGCGCTCAGCGGCGGCTCGGCCAGCTCGCCGGTGAACGCCCCCCGCCGCTCGGTCAGCCGCGCGGCGATCAGCTCGTCGGCGAGATGGCGCAGCGGCTCGACGAGGAAGTCGAGCGCCCCGGTGATGAGCACGACGCGGTCGCCCCGCGCCCGGTGGGCGCGGATCCGCCGCACGGCATCGTGGCGCACCCGCGGGAGGATGAAGTCGCTCAGCGCCGCCTGTGCCTGCTCGCGCAGCTCGCCGGCCGGAAGGCCGCGGTACTGCTGGTAGAAGCTGCGGTTGAAATCGGCGCGCGAGCGCCGGTCGGCCAGGCGGTAGCCGGGCACGCGCGTAGCCAGCCCGGCGAGCCAGACGACGCGGTCGAGCGCCGGCATCCCGCGTCCGCGCAGCCACGCGTAGAAGTGCGCCACGGTCGCGTCGAGCACGACGCCCTCGACGTCGAAGATCGCCAGCGCCGGCGGCCCCTCGGCGATCGCCCGGCCGGGGCGCGCGTCGCGATTCGCCGGGCTCCTCGGCGCGGGGACGAGCGCGCGCAGCGCCGGCAGGTGGATGTCGCCCATGTAGACGGGCCAGTCGATCGCCGCCGTGTCGAAGTCGAAGGCCACGCGGTCGTCTGGGTGCAGCGCCGCCAGCAGCTCGCGTGCGTGCCGGTCGTCGAACATGCAGTCGAGCTCGACGTACGGCCCGTAGATGTCGGCCAGCAGGCGTAGGCGCTCGAGCTTGCGCTGCTCCTTGTGCAGGCGCCGCTCGACGTCGTCGATCCGCGGGACGGCGACCCGGTCGAGCAGGCGGCGCGCCGTGCGGATGCTCCGCTCGCCCCGGTCGATCGCCCGCAGGGCGCTCGCGCTCGAGGAGAAGCGCCACTCCGGCACGTCGATCGGCAGGCCATCCTCGTCGGGCAGCGGCCGCTCGCGGAAGTACTCGGTGACCTGGGCCGACATGTCGCCGATGGTCAGCGGGTTGCGCGTGCCGCTGGCGATGTTGATCACCCGCGGGCTCGCGTCCGGCGGATGGGCGGCGGCCGCCAGGCAGGCGTTGGCCACGAGGTCGACCGGAACGACGTCGATGCGGGCCGACGGGTTGCCCGGGAAGCGGCTGATCATCCCGCTCGCGTAGGCCAGGATCACCGGGTCGGCCACCTTCAGACCCTCGATCCAGCCCGGGTACGGCGCCCGCAGGGCCGACTCGACGATCGACGGGCGGATGATCGTCAGGCTCGACAGCCCCAGCCCGACCAGCGCCCGCTCGCCGAGCGCCTTCGAAAGGCCGTAGGCGTCGGTCCAGCCGAGCGCCCGCGCCCGCTCGCGGCTGCGCTCGACGAGCTGGCCGAAGACCCAGGCGCGGCGTGCCTGCTCGGCGCGCGCACCGATCGCCGGCGCCCCGGCCGGGCCGATCTCCTGGCGCGCGTCGCGCACGAAGCGGTGCTGGTGCTCGGGCAGTCGCGAGTCGGCCTCGAGCCCGGAGCGCCACGACCGCGCCGCCGCCAGCTCGGCGTCGGCGTCGAGCTCGGGCTCGCCCGGTCCCTGGCCCGACGGTCGCTCGAGCACGAGGCCGCTGCGCGTGCCGGCCGCATAGGCCGTCGAGACGTGGACCATCCGGACGGCGGGGCTGGCCGCGAGCAGCGCCGTGGCGAGGTGGGCCGTGCCGATCACGTTGAGCTCGAGCATCTCGTCGAGCGGCTGCTGGAAGCTGACCGACGCCGCGCAGTGGATCGCCACGTCGACGCCGCCGAGCGTCGCGTCGGGCGCGGCCAGGCCGAGCTGCGGGGCGAGCAGGTCGCAGGCGAACGCGCGCAGGCGGCCGTCGTCGATCGCCGTCTGCCCGACCTGCGGGTCGAGATCGGCGAAGGCGCTCGACGTCAGGATCTGATGCTGGAGGCGCGCCATCGCCTGCTCGTCGTCGGCGGCCCGCAGCAGCAGGCGGATCTCGCCGATCTCCCGCAGCGCCGGCAGACCGAGCGCGAGCACCGCCTTGGCGACGAAGCCCGATGCCCCGGTCAGGAGCAGCGTGGCTCCGGCCAGCCGTTCTCCGATCTTCTGGGGAAGCGCTTCGGTCACGTGCGGCCCCAGACGATACCGCTCTACTGACTTGTCAGTAGACCGGCCCGGGCGCTTATCATCAGGGGGTGAGCGCATCCCTGCCGCAGGTCGAGTCGCCGTCGCGGGCTCGGATCCTCCTCACCGCCCGCCGCGAGTTCGCCGAGCGCGGCTTCGACGGCGCGCGCCTGGCCGACATCGCCCGCGAGGCCGGTCTCAGCCACCCGACCCTGCTCTACCACTTCACCTCGAAGGCCGAGCTCTACCAGGCGGTGATCGAGTCGGCCGTGATCGACTGGGCGCGCGAGACCGAGGCGGCCACGTTCGGCGCGCTGGCCGGGTTCGAGCAGGTCGCCTCGCTGATCGACGCCGCGTTCGCCTTCTTCGCCACCCATCACGACTTCGCTCGCATCCTCCGCCGCGAGGCGATGGACGGCGGGATGCGCTCGGGCGTCGCGATCGCCGGGGCGCTGCGGCCGTTCCTCGACCGAGCCGTCGCCTTCCTCGAGCGCGAGATGACCGCCGGCCGGCTGCGCCGCCACGACCCCCTCGAGTTGATGCAGATCTGCTACGGCGCCGTCTTCACGTACTTCTCGGATGCGGCGTTGCGGGCCCAGCTGATCGACGAGGATCCGCTCGGTGATGCGGCGCTCGCCCGGCACCGGCGGGCGCTGACCGAGCTGCTCGGCGCCGCCCTGCGGCCCGATCCGGCCGTGCGGCCCGGCACGGCTCGCTGATCAGGCGCCGGCGGCGGGCCGCGGCTCGGGCTCGCCGGCCAGCCACCGGGCATGCGCGGCACCGAGCTCGCCGGACGGCGCATCGCCCTCGACGAGCTCGCGCATCAGCGGTCCCCACGGCGCCCGGGCCCTGATCGTCGTCGCACTCTGGAAGAGCAGGCCTTCCATCCGGCGCAGCAGGAGCGCCTCCGGGGGGAAGGTCATCCGCTTGAGCTGGCTGATGTGCTCGTCGCGCTCCTCGCCGCGCAGCGGCGCCGCGCTCCGCCAGAGATCCTTCGGCTCGAGGCGATCGGTCGTATCCAGCCACCAGGAGACCTCGCGCATGTAGTCGACCATCAGCCGCCCGTCCCAGTCGGCCGCCGCGCCCGGCAGGTAGCCGAGGCCGGCGAGCGCGTCGACGATCAGATCCGGGTCGTCGTCGCGGATCGCCCGGGCGACGACGCCCTCGCGACGCAGATAGTCGGCCGGGAGCCGCCGTAGCATGCCGAAGTCGAAGAAGGCGACCCGGCCGTCCGGGCAGAGCAGGTAGTTGCCAGGGTGCGGGTCGCCGAGCACGAGGCCGAGCCCCGCGATCGTCCCGTAGAAGAAGCGGTAGAGGATCTCGGCGTAGCGGTCGCGGACGGCGTCGGGCTCGGCCGCCACCTCGTCGAAGGGCATCCCGTCGACCCAGTCGGCGACGAGCACCCGGCGGGTGCTGAGGGTGCCGTCGACGGCCGGCACGAGCACGAACGGATGGCCGCGCCAGTACCGGGCCAGCCGGCGGTGGTTGCTCGCCTCGAGCTCGTAGTCGCACTCCTCGGCGATCCGCTCGCCGAGCTCGCCGAGCAGCGCCTTGACCTCGACGCCGGGGATCAGCTTGCGCAGCATCGGCGAGAGCAGGCGCAGGTTGCGCATGTCGGACTCGACCGCCTCGGCGATCCCCGGGTACTGCACCTTGATCGCGACCTCGGTGCCCTCGCGCGTGCGCCCGCGGTAGACCTGCCCGATGCTCGCGGCGGCGGCCGGCGTCGTGTCGATGCTGGTGAGGACCCGGTCGGGCGGGTCGCCCCACTCGGCCTCGAGCACCTTGCGCATCTGGCGCCAGGAGACCGGCGGGACGTCGTCGCGCAGGGAGGCGAGGCGTCGCTGGAGGTGGGCGGCCTGGTCGGCGTCGAGGCCGGGGAACTCGACCGTCGACAGCACCTGGCCGGCCTTCATCGCCGCGCCCCGCATCACCGCCAGCTGGTCGACGAGGGCGTCGACGGTGGCGACCATGCGCTCGCCCCGGCGGCGGCCGCGGTCCTCCGTGGTGCCGCCGCGCTCGAGCCGGTCGCCGGCCCAGCGCACGGCCCCGCCGGCGGCGACCTTTCCCAGGCGCGCGGTCCGTGCGCTGCGGCCGCGGGCCGGGCCCCGCCTGTCGTCGTCAGTCACTGCTTGACAGTCTCGCAAAGCCCGCCGCCGGGCCTTTCGCGTCGACCGCGACCCTGAGACCGGTCAGTGGTTACGGGCCGCGGCCACCAGCCAGTCGTCGAGCGGCAGCAGCGCTCCGGCCCGGGCGAGCTCGGCCGGCGCGATCCGCCCGAGTCGC